>NZ_JBIUCC010000001.1:0-1428574 GCF_044593495.1 Streptomyces sp. NPDC051963
TCACCCCGACCTACGCCTCCTGGGCGAACCCGATCGAGGCGCACTTCGGACCACTGCGGCAGTTCACCATCGCCAACTCCCACCACCCCAACCACCCCGTGCAGACCCGGGCCATGCACGCCTACCTGCGCTGGCGCAACGCCAACGCACGCCACCGCGACGTCCTGGCCGCCGAACGCAAGGAACGCGCCCGCATCCGCAGCGAGAAAGGCATCCGCTGGGGCGGCCGACCCCTCGCTGCCACCGCAGCCTGAAAGCCCGGCGAACCTATGCACCCACAGCACTAGCCAGCCGAACTGACCAAAGTCTCGAAGCCTGAGCTATCGCAGTAAGACACTGCACGGCCCTCAGCTCCGACGTCGCCGCCGACCGCGTTGACGGTGTCATCGAGGATGTGGGTGCCACCGTGTTCAAGGCCTTCCCGGTCAAGCCTTTTGGAGGCGTCGATGGCCGCCTGCCCTGCCGATTCGGCGTTGTCGAACTCGGACGACTGGACATTCTGTTCATCACTGGCATCCGCGTCTGCCGAGCTGGTCATCGTTGCGTGCTTGGCGTCCTGCCAGGACCCCAGCTCGGTGCAGTAATCCCGTTGCCACTCCTTGGCCTGCACTGGGTCGCCTGACGAACAACTGCTCATCAGGGCAGCGACAACGACAACGACCGCTGCTCGCCCGACTGCTCGTGTGCTCCCACCGCTGTGCTGCATGGACATGCCCTCCCCGAAGCTGCAGACACAGAGTATGGATCACGAAGGTGTCACCTTGCGTCGACCTACACGCACCGCAAGCGTCTGCTCGGCGAGGAGTAAGTGCACGCCCAACCCGGCGAACCTATGCGGTCACAGCACTAGCTAGGGTCTGTGTGACGTCGTGATCAATCTTGCCGATCCGGATCCGCCCGGAAGGCGGATCCGGTAGGAAGACACGCGTGACGCGCAGACAACTCGCCAATGAGCAAAGGAAGTTGATCGAGCCGTTCCTGCCGATAGGCGAGCACGGCCCGTACCCCGAACGGCTCCGGGATCAGTTCTAGGGCGTGATCTGGCCTCCCTGTTGGAGGGCCAGATCACCGAAGCCGCCCGCCAGGGCGAGACAGACCTAGGACTCCTAACGAAATGACCTTAGAGGTGGTTAGATCACTCGGGGAACGGTGATCTGGGGAACCGGACCACCATGGTGACCACGCCGACGGCCGACGTCGGCTCTCAGGCAGCGCTCGCCCTGCTGGCCCAGACCACGCTCTCCAACCGCATCAGACCACGGACCCAGCCTCGGATGACATGTCTATGGGTGATTGAGCAGGCGGCTATGTGTCAGTCCTGCCGTCGTACGCCCGCTGGCAATTCTGGATTTCCTCGCTGTGCTCGACCGTCCAGTTGTAAAGATGCCCGAAAGGCTCGCGCAGGGACTCACCCAGCGCCGTGAGCGAGTACTCGACGCCGACCGGTGAGGTCGGCAGTACCTTCCGCTGGATCATGCCGTTCCGCTCAAGACGGCGCAGTGTCTGAGTGAGGACACGCTGCGTCACACCTTCCAAGCGGCGTTTCAGCTCATTGAACCGCATCGGCCGCTCCAGAAGCGCCATGAGCATCATCGACCACTTGTCTGCTATCTGGTCGAGGATCGGCCGGCTGGGGCAGTCCGCCCGGAAAACGATGCGTGTTCCCGCGTCAAGGCCGTGCGGGGCGGTATCCCTCATGATCCTTGGTTCTCCCAGAGTGCGTTCTTGACGGTCCCGGAGGCGTCGCCGACGGTAGGTATGCATTGCAAACCTACACATCTATCGGTAACTGACGGAGAGCCTCTTGACCACCAATGTCCACTCGACTCTGCACGTGAGCATCGAAGACGGCGTCGCCCGGATCGTCCTCGACAACCCGCCGGTGAACGTGCTCGACGCGACGATGATGCGCGAGCTCCGTACGGCGCTGGACGCCTTGAGGGGCGATTCATCGGCCCGGGTGATCGTCTTCTCCAGCGCCAACCCGGAGTTCTTCCTCGCTCATGTGGACATGCGGATCGGGGAGAGGATGGACGTTCTGGAGCAGCTCGCCGCGTCGGCGCCGACGGACGTCAACGTGTTCCAGGCCGTAGGCGAACTCCTCCGCCATCAGCCCCAGGTGACCATCGTGAAGCTCGCCGGGAAGACCCGCGGAGGCGGGGCGGAATTCGTAGCCGCAGCGGACATGGCATTCGCCGCTGCCGAGACCGCCGGAATCGGCCAGATCGAAGCGCTCATGGGCATCGTCCCCGGCGGAGGCGGAACGCAGTACCTCCGTGACCGCGTGGGCCGCAACCGTGCACTGGAGGTGGTGCTCACCGCAGACCTGTTCGATGCCGAGACCGCAGCGTCTTACGGCTGGATCAACCGGGCTCTGCCAGCCGACCAACTCGATGAGTACGTCGACCGTATCGCCGGCAATATCGCTGCCCTGCCCGATGGTGTCATCGAAGCGGCCAAGCGCGCATTGCCTGCCGAACACATCACGGACGGACTCCTCCGCGAGAACGAGGCGTGGGCCACTCAGATTGCTTTGCCCGCTGTTCAGCAATTGATAGGCCGAGGACTGCGCAACGGGGCGCAGACACCCACAGGTGAACGCGCCCTCGAGGAACTGATGCGCAGTGCCATGCGCCGGTGAGCCAGAACCAGTATCTGGGTGAGGAAAGCTTCGTGGATGTCGTCGCGTATCTCCCAGCGGATCCGCAGGCGGCGGAACCAGTGCAGATGCGCGACGACATCCACGACGCCTTCCTCACCCTCCGATGCGCACTCATCTGCTGGCGGCGACTGCGCTCCGTGTTGAGCGGCGCCGTGGGCTACTCACCCGCCGCCAGGACCGGACCCCGCCCGGTACTGAGCGACGGACCGATCCAGCCGCACCCGTTTGGCTCTGCGCTCACCCACGCCAGGTCAGCGCAGCCGTTCAGCCACCTGCCCCAGGACCTGCCTGATCAGCTGCCCGTACTCGTCATCACTCAACGCTCCGATCGAGGGAAGCTACCCGCAATGCCTTCCGGCCCGGGTGTCCTGCAGCTTGTGGGTGAAGCGGTGCATGTGGGGGTCGAGCAGCTCGTCCGACTCATCGAGCACCTGCTCATAGGTCAGCCACCGGATCGCGTTGAACTCGCCCTGGTCGTAGGAGGTGATGGTGTCAGCGTCGGCGGTGAGGAGGTACCAGAGCGAGATGTCAGTGTGTGCGCCCTGCCCTCGCGTTTCGGTGACGGTGAGGAAGAGGCGGAGCACGCCGGTGATCGGCGATGCCGTGGCGTCGCGGGAACATCCGGCTTGTGCACCCGGTAGACCGGGGCTCCGCCGGCGATCCGCTGCGCGGCAGCCTTCAGGTGCGTGCGCTCCAGGCTGTACCAGGGTCCGATGACGCCAACCAGCTCCAAAAGGCGGGCACGCAGCTGATCGCCATTGTCCGCGAGCGGATGGCCAGTTGAAGTTATCCGCGCATCCTGCCAGGAGGCACTGACAGACGACGTCGATGCCGGATCATTTCCTCAGCTTGGGCGGATTGGGTTCGCCGGGTCGGGTTGGGGTGAGCCGCCCGATGTCAGAGCCTCCCGATAACGTGCCGACAACCAGATCTGACTCTTCTTCGGGAGAACCACCGTGGACATCCTGCTCATCGCCGGCTTGTGGCTCGACGGATCGGCATGGGGCGACGTCGTGCCCGAACTCACCGCGCTCGGCCACCATCCCGTGCCGCTCACCCTCCCGGGTCAGGGCGACGGCGCCGCCTCCGCGACGCTTGACGATCAGCTGGGAGCGGTGCTCGCCGCGGTTGACGCAGCGCCCGGAAAGCCATTGGTAGTAGGGCACTCAGCAGCATCGACCCTGGCCTGGCTGGCCGCCGACGCACGACCGGAGAAGGTGGCCAAGGTCGCCCTGCTCGGCGGCTTCCCCGCCGCCGATGGGCGGGCCTACGCCGATCACTTCGAGGCCGAGGGCGGCGCTGTGCCCTTCCCGGGCTGGGAACCCTTCGAGGGCGCGGACGCCGCCGACTTGGACCAGCAGACCCGGGACCGCTTCGCGTCCGCCGCGGTTCCTGTCCCCGAGGCGGTCACCAAGGGAGTCGTACGCCTGACCAACGAGCGCCGCTTCGACGTTCCCGTGGTGGTTGTCTGCCCCGAGTTCACCCCCGCCCAGGCCGAGGAGTGGATCGCCGCCGGTGAGAGTCCTGAGCTCGCCCGTGCTACCCACCTTCAGTACGTGGACCTCGACTCGGGCCACTGGCCGATGACCACCCGCCCTCGCGAACTCGCCCGCGTGTTGGCGGAGGCCGCCAACTCCTAGTGCTGTGACCGGAAACGTCCGCCGGGGTCAGCTCGATCAGTCCGGTCGTGCTGCTTCCCACCTCCACGAGATTTGGCGAGGGAGCCCATCGAGCTCTCCGCGGCCCGTGCACCAGAGGAGTACCTGGGTGGGGTCTCCGGGCGGGGCGGCGGGGAAGAGCCGGGTGAGTACTGCTGCGCTCAGCGGTGCTGGTGGCAGCCAGTCCACGGACAGTCCCTGCGTGATGTCGTAGGTGTGCAGCAGGGTTTCCGCGACGCCCATCGCGGCGAACCCTTCGGGGTCGCACGGGCCCCAGTGCCAAGCCCTCAGGGTCGGGTTGGCTGTGGCCAGGGCGCTGCTGAGCAGTCCACCGCAGGCGGTGACGGCCTGGAGCACTTCAGCAGGCGAGGCGGTGGGGCGAACGTCCAGGTCGATGGGAAGGTAGGCGTCGGTGGGCTGTGCTGCCAACTGCCCTGCGTAGGCCAGCAGGTCATGGCCGATGTGGGCTGCTGTTTGCCAGCAAGTCCATTCGAGTGACCCAGCCGGCACCGTCCAGTCCTCGGCGGTATGGGGGCCGAGCACCCGCAGCATCTCTGCCACAGCGGCGTCGACGTTCTGATGGTCCATGCAGAGCTCCTCGCGGTCCGTGTGGTGGGACTGGGCCGGCCTGGTTGTCGATCCTTCACGCCGCCGGGCATCTGACACGTCCGCCCCAGCGGATGCCCTTCTCGCTGCCGATACTTCCACCAGCAGGAGACAACTCCCCCAGCTCAAACCAGAGGTCCATCTCACGCGAGCATGGCGACTCGGATGCGACGTGTGGCCCGGTGGTCCCTGGAAGGACTCGCCGCCGGGAAAGGTCATTTTGCGGCAGCGCTGCAACACCGCGAGACCGACCCCACGCATGACCAGGTCATTCTCGAACTCCTTGGAGGCGAAGCCCTTGTCCGCGATGATCAGCAGTCCGGGCCGGTCGGCGACCAGGTCTTCATGGACGTCGAGCATGGCCTGGAGCACTTCGCGTTCGTCGGGTTTCGGGTTCGCCAGCGCCCACAGGATCGCTCCCGAGCCCACGGAAGCTGACGTCGAGGTCGTCGACGTCCTGTCTGACGACGTCGCCCCAGAGGAATGCCGCGCTCTGGCCGAGCGAGAGCAGCAGGACTGCACGGCTCCTGGGGCGTGCTGGACATCAAGCCCCGCGGCGGCCAGGTCGCATACGTGTCAGGGTTGCACCGGCAGTTGTCAGACATCGGCAACGGCTTCCCGCCCGTACTCCCGGCTCGGGGTTGGCACCACCTCTTCCCCCAGGGACTTCCACCCCCAAGCGATCACCCATCCTGGGCGGTCGGCAATTCCGGTCGCGCGGTGGCGTCGATGGGATATCATGTCCGGGATTTCACGCGGCAGGTTCTCTGCCGCCCCGCTCGGCGCCGACACGCACCGCGTGCCCTGCCCGGAAGGAGGCGAGAGACATGGACCGTGCTGAATGCGTTGCGGCCATAGTTGCCTCCGGCCGTGTGCCCTCCCTCCTCTGCGGCGCGCGGTAACTCTTCCCCCTTCTTTTTCTTGTACTCGGCATCTTCCTGAGATGCCGTGTCCCGAGATGTCCTGGCCTGCGCGGTTCGTCGCCGCGCGGGCCCCGGGGGCGCGCGCCCGAAGACGGGCCCTTCTTTTGCTGACCACCGTGATCTCGGCACTCTCCGCCTCACGACCAGCAAGCGCGCCGCCGTAATTGACACGCGGCTGGTGAGGCAGACCCCGGGTGCTGTCCGCGGTTCCCGCTGCCCCACCGCCATGCCGTGTCCCCGTGCTGCGTGCACCGGCCCGTCGTCACCACTGCGACCGTCCCTGCCCGGCTGTCCCGACAGCACTTCGACACGAAACGTGCGTGATCGCCATGAGCAAGAAACGTCCCGGAGGGGAATCCCTCCCGTCCGCCCCTTCCACGGCCGCCGACCGTTCCCCGGACCGCGAGGTTCCCGCCGCGACTCCGGCACCGGCACCGGATCCGAAGCGCTGGTGGGCGCTGGCCGTCATCTCCCTCGCCCAGCTGATGGTGATCCTTGACGGCACCATCGTGAACATCGCGCTGCCCTCCGCCCAGCACGCTCTCGGCATGTCGGACGCCGACCGGCAGTGGGTGATCACCGCCTACACGCTGGCCTTCGGCGGGCTGCTGCTGCTCGGCGGCCGGATCGCCGATCTGGTGGGCCGCAAGCGCACCTTCGTCATCGGCCTGGCCGGGTTCGCCGCGGCCTCCGCTCTGGGCGGCGCGGCGACCGGTCCCGGGATGCTGTTCGCGGCGCGAGCCCTGCAAGGTGCGTTCGCGGCGGTCCTGGCGCCCTCGGCCCTGTCGCTGCTGACGACGACCTTCACCGACCCCAAGGAGCGGGCCAGGGCGTTCGGGGTCTACGGTGCGCTGGCCGGCGGCGGCAGCGCGGTCGGGCTGATCGTGGGCGGTCTGCTGACCGAGTACCTGAACTGGCGCTGGTCCCTGTACGTCAACGTGCCCATCGCCCTGGCCGCCCTGCTCGGCGCACCGGCCTTCCTGCGCGACCGCTCCGGCAGCCGGGGCGGGCGCCTGGACGTGCCGGGCGCGCTGCTGGGCTGCGGCGGCCTCGTCGCCCTCGTGTACGGCTTCAGCGAGGCCGAACCCCGCGGCTGGACCAGCCCGTCCGTGCTCACGCCGCTCGTGGCCGGCGTGATCCTGCTCGCCGCCTTCGTGTGGTGGCAGAGCCGCGCGGCGAGCCCGCTGCTGCCGCTGCGCATCGTCCAGGACCGTGTCCGGGCCGGATCGCTCGCGACGATGGGCCTGGCCACCATCGGCATGTTCGGCGTCTTCCTGTTCCTGACGTACTACCTGCAGGTCGTCCTCGGCTACCCGCCGGTGCGGACGGGCCTGGCCTTCGTGCCGATTTCGGCCGGCATCGTCATCGGCGCGACCCAGATCGCGGCCCGCCTGCTGCCACGCACGGCGCCGCGCACCTTGATGTCGTCCGGCATGGTGCTGGCCGCCGCCGGCATGGTGCTGCTCAGCAGCCTGACCGTGCATGCGCAGTACGTCACACACGTGCTGCCCGCCCTGCTGCTGCTCGGTCTGGGCATGGGCCTGACCTTCATGCCGGTCTACGCGACGGCCACCGCAGGCGTGCCCGCACAGGACGCCGGTGTGGCCTCGGCTGTCCTCAACACCGTTCAGCAGATGGGCGCTTCGCTGGGCACCGTACTGCTCAACACGATCGCCACCGGCGCCACCAGCCGTTACGTCCACTCGCACTCGCACGATCCGGCCCACGGCGGCGCGACCCTCGACGAAGGCATGGTGCACGGCTTCTCCGTCGCCTACTGGTGCTCGGCGGGCGTCCTGCTGCTCGCCGCCCTGGTAGCGGGCCTCACCGTACGGCACAAGACGCCGAAGCACGCCGGAAACGACGCACCCGCCTAGCGAGCCGGGGTCGTGTCCCGCCACCGTCCACCTCACCCCTCGAAGGACCCTGCATGAAACCCCTGACCGAGCACGACATCCGTACCTCGTTCGTCAACTGCTCGAAGGGCGAGGCCAAACGCCTCCCCCTGCCCAAGAACCTGACGGACCTCGACCACTGGGACGACCTGGACTTCCTGGGCTGGTTCGATCTGTCCGCGCCCGATCGCAGGTATCTCGTCGTCGAACGCGCCGATGAACTCGTCGGCCTGTCCCTGCGCTCCGCTTCCGGCAACCGCGGCTTCCTGCGCCGCAGCCTGTGCTCGCTGTGCCTGACCGCCCATCCCGGCAGCGGCGTCTCCCTCATGACCGCCCCCAAGGCAGGCCCGGCCGGCCGCGCAGGCAACTCGGTGGGCCTCTACATCTGCGCCGACCTGGACTGCTCGTTGTACGTACGGGGCAGGAAGAAGGCGGCACCGGGCGGGCGCATGGAGGAGTCCCTCACTGTCGAGCAGCAGATCGAGCGCCTGCGCGGCAACCTCGACGCGTTCGTGGAGCGGGTCTTCCACTGAGACCGACAGGGGCTCGACGGCCATCGTCGCCGGGCCCCTGTCCACTCCTTGAACCGCCGTCTCCTCGCGGCTCCTCCGGTCTTACGCGCCGCACCTCAGAGGGCGTTTGAAGTAGGCAGCGTGAAGAACGAAGACCTGCCCCCCGGCTGACAGCACCGTACGTGAAGACCGACGACGAGCCTGCGTGTCCAGCACCGTCACCGGTCACGGCCGACCACTGCGGAGTCAATCGCAAACCTGATGGAGCGTCGCTCTCGTCCGTTAGAGCCACTGGGGCTGCTCACCGACCCCGCCGAAGACGAATTCCGAACACGGCACCCAGGTTTAGGTCGTGTGAGCAGGTACGGATTCCTCTGCGGCCGGAAGTGACCATCCTGGTCGGGGAGAACAACGCGGGCAAGTCCAGCGTGATCGACGCGATGCGTCTGCTCACGGATCCTCTGGACGGGCGCCGGGTTCGCTATTTCGAGGAAGCCGACGCCCTCAAGTCCGCATCCGAACTGGGCGGCCCCGGCCTGCAAATGGACGTGGCCGACATCGGCCTGAAGCAGAGCGGCGCGGCGCGTATCTGGACGCGCTGCTGCCTGGCGGAAGCACCGTCTGGGTGCAGGGCGCAGGCCTTCCGGTCACGGGCGATCCTGCCGCGCGGGGTGGTGTGCGGCATGTCTACCTGCCAGCACTGCGCAATGCGGAGCAGGAGCTGGCCTCGGCCGGCGGTGACCGGGTGCGAATGATCCTTCGCGGGCTGCTGGGCGATGACAAGCAGGTCGACGCCTTCGTGGAATGAATCGGCACCGAGCTGAAGAAGGTAGCCGCGGCCCCGGACGTGGTCAGGGTCCGCGAGAAGATCAACGAGCCACTCTGCGACCTGACCGTCGGTGCGCATCCCCAGATGAGTGAACTGGCCCTGGCCGAGCCCACGTTCGCATCGATCGCCGGTCGCTGCGAGTGCTTTTGGGTGACGTCTCCGCGCAGCCGTTTCCATTGTCGGCGTCGGGGCTGGGGCTGGGCTACGCCAACACCCTGTTCATCGCCACGGTGATGGCAGAACTGGACGCGGCAGCCGAGGCCGACCTGACCGTGCTGCTGGTCGAGGAACCCGAGGCGACCTGCATCCACAGCTGCAGACCTTGCTGCTGTGCTACCTGCAACGGCGGGCACGGGCCTCGCGGCGCCGGCCTGCCGGTGACCCGGCTCAGCCGGCCGGCATCTGCAGGTGGTGGTCACCACCCACTCCCCCATTCTGTCGGCCCCGGCCGGCGTTCAGAATCTGGTGGTCATGGCACGCCGCCCAAGCAGGTTGTCGGACGGCTGGCAGGCGCGGCCTCTGCCCATTCCCCGGCTGCGATTGAACCTGGACGGGTGCGGCATCTGGACCGCTGTCCAGATGCCACGGAGAGTGCCCTGCTGTTCGCCTCGCGGGCGATCCTGGTGGAGGGCATTTCCGAGCTTCTACTGCTGCCCGCTCTGGCCGCCTGGCCGCGGCGCCCCGGACCCTGGAGCCGGCCCCGTGGTCAGAGAACAACATCATCGCCCTGCGGGCGGCGTTCATCCGCTGCGCGCCGCGCTCGGAGGAGCGCTGGGAGCAGGTCGTCCAGGCGGACGATCCCGCGGTGGCATTCGGGGAGCTGTTCGTCCCGAAGGCCAGCCGGACCGTTACCGGAGCTGACGGAGAACTCGCGAAGAGAACGCTCATCTCCAAGGGGGAGTTCGCGCAGCAACTCACCGACGTGCTGGCCGACCGGACGGTGCCGTTCACCGTGCCCGCCTATCAGGCATTCTCTGGGGGGTCCAACCATTGCAAGAGCGCGTCGCTCACATTGATGCTGCTCAACGCTGATGTGGCTGACTCCATGGACTGCAACAGCTGTGGCGCTATGCCTCGTTCAGGTGATGGTGAGGTGTTCGTCGAGCTCAGCTCCGTGCCTGGGTCTGAAGCGCCGCACGGCAGCGGCCGCGCGCTGCATGAATGCGTGCGTACGCGGCTCACACGTAGTCCCGGTGAGGCCCGGGGATGTCAGCGAAGTCAGCGTGCGCCGCCTCGACGGCCTCGGGATACATCCGTCTGTGTACGTGCTCGGTGAGCGCGCTGGCATCGCCGGTGTTCAGGGGAAGCGCAGGGTGAGGGTGAGTCCACCTTCTTGGCCGGGCCGTGCTGTGAGGGTGGCGTGGTGGGCCTGGGCGATGGAGGCGGAGATGGAGAGCCCCAGGCCATGGCCTGTGGTGGCGGTGCGGTCTGCGTCGAGCCGCCGGAAGGGCTCGAAGAGGTCGGGGATGCGGTAGGCGGGGATGCGGGGGCCCGTGTTGGTCACCGTCATGGTGGCGGCGGCGAGTTGCACGAGGACCTGGCCGCCGGGGTGGTTGTACTGGACGGCGTTGCGGATCAGGTTTGCGAGCAGGTGCCGCAGCAGGACTGGGTCGCCGGGAACGACCAGCGGCGTAGCGGCATCGACTTCGATGTGCAGGCCGCCGTCCGCTGCGAGTGGGGCGAGCTCGGCGGTCACGAGCCGGGCGGTAGCCGTGAGGTCCACGGGCTCGGTCTTGTCCAGTCCGCGGTCGCTGCGGGCCAGCAGCAGGAGTGAGTTGATGAGTTGCTCCGCCTCCCGGTTGGCGGTGAGCAAATCTTCACGGACGTCGGTGAGGCCGCCCGGCAGGGGGTCGGCGAGGCCGACCTGGAGGGTGGTGCGCTGGACGGCCAAGGGGGTTTTGAGTTCGTGGGAGGCGTTGGCGACGAAGCGGCGTTGGCTCTCGAAGGATGTCTCGAGCCGGTCGAGCATGGTGTCGAAGGTGTCGGCGAGGCGGTGGAGTTCGTCGTCGGGACCGGTCAGTGCGAGGCGTTGATGGAGGTTGTGTTCGCTGATTCGGCGCGCGGCTTCGGTCATGGAGGCGACGGGGCGCAGTGCCCGTCTGGCGAGCCACCAGCCGAGGAGGCCGGCGATCAGTGCCATGACGATGAGGCCGACGGCGGACCAGAGCACCATCTGACGTAGAGCTGTGTCCTGGACGGCCTGCACGGTCTGGTCGATCTTCTGGAGCATGGCGACGTCGCTCGGCGGAACAGGGGTAAGGCCCGGGCTGGTCGGGTGCCCGGGTTCGAAAGAGGTGTCCTGTCCCTTCGGCAAGTTGCCGTAGGTGACGGAGATGCTCTGGACCTGCTTGGCGGTTCCGTAGCGGGCGAGCAGTACGACGAAGGCGAGAAGGAAGGTGCCGGTGAGCAGGAAGAGCCCGGAGAAGGCGATGGCCAGGCGGGTACGGAAGGGCAGCCGGCTCAGGAGTGCTCGGGGGGTCAGTCGCACAGCCGGTACCCTTCGCCCTTGTCGGTGAGGATCAGGCAGGATTCACCGAGCTTGCCGCGCAGGCGGCTGACGGTGGTGCGGACCACGCCGGTGCGAGGGTCGAGGTGTTCGTCCCAGACGGTGCGGACGATCTCGTCATGGGCCACCGGTGCCCCGCCGGCCCGTATCAGCAGGCGCAGCACTGCGGTTTCCTTCGGTGACAGCTCCAGCGGATTCCCGTCCACGGACACTTCGCACCGCGTCTCGTCCAGGGTGATGTTCCCGAAAATTAGCACCGTGGGCGGAGGCTTGGGAGCGCGCCGGCCCAGTGCCCGCACCCGGGCGACGAGTTCGGTGAAGTCGAAGGGTTTGGCCAGGTAGTCGTCGGCGCCGAGCGTGGTCAGGCCGTAGATCTTGTCAGTGAGTTCGCCGGCCGCCGTGAGCATCAGGATCCGGGGTGGATCGGTGAGCTCGCGCAGTCGTCTGCAGACCTCGTCGCCGCTCATGACCGGTAGGTCGCGGTCGAGGATCAGCACGTCGTAGGCGGTGAGCAGGCCCATCCGCTCGGCCTCTCCACCTGTGGCGGCGATGTCGACGGCCATCGCCTGGCGGCGCAGACCGGTGGCGATGGTGCGGGCGAGAACGCGGTGATCCTCGGCTACCAGGACTCTCATGACTCCAGGAAATCAAGATCCTGATTGCAGCCGGATAAAGACGCGGCGCCATGTGCCGCGAGTCGACCGGCACCTGGGGGCCAGCCGTGCGAGAAGGGACCCTTATGTCGCTGTAACACGCTTATCTTCCTGCAAACATCAGACTGCTTTCCTCTGGGGCATGAACTTCGTCAAGCGCGCAGGGATGAGCCTTGGTGCCAGAAGATCCAAGACCGCCGCCTTGCTCGCGATCTTCCTCGTCATCTGCACCCTGCTCCTGGGTGGCTTCCTGCTGCAGGCCGCCGCCGGCCGCCAGGAGGCCGCTGCGCAGCGCACCATCGGTGTCGACGTGACGGTCAGGAAGAAGGGGCTCACCCCGGCCCTGACCGACCGGCTCGGCGCACTGGACATGGTTCACCGCTACAACGCGGAACTCGCGGTCCAGGCAGCTACGAAGGACTTCGCGCCACTGACGTCGAAGGTTCCGGAGCCGGGCGGAGCAGCGGCAAGGAAGAAGGACAAGGGCGCACTGGCCGTGAACGGAGTGCGCGACTCGGGCATGCTGCTGCCCTTCTCGTACGGCTCGACGAAGATCACGGCAGGCCGCGGCATCACCCCGGATGACGAGGGACGCGACGTCGCGGTGATCGAGCAGCGTCTGGCGGCCAAGAACCGTCTGGAGGTGGGCGACACCGTCCAGGTGGAGTCGACGGACGGCAAGCACACTTCGGCTGTGAAGGTCGTCGGCATCTTCCAGGACCCCGCCCAGGATCCGACGATGTGGGTTGCGCCGCATGAACTGCCCGGGAACACGCTGTACGTCCCGGCGGGTATCGCGAAGAAGCTGACCACCGGTACCGCGACAGTCCGCGAGGCGGTGCTCAAGATCGGCTCGCCGGACCAGGCCCGGCAACTGCACGCCGATGTCGAGCATCTCCTGGGCAGGGGCGGCTTCGAGTTCCGCGTCAACGACAAGTCGTACCGGGACCAGGTCCGCCCGATCCAGCGGGTCGGCACGTTCGCGGGACTGATTGTCTGGGTGATCGCCCTGGCCGGCGCTCTGATCCTGGGCCTCATCGTGATGCTGCAGATCCGCGAGCGGCGAGCCGAACTCGGAGTGCTGCTCTCGATGGGTGAGAACAAGTGGAAACTCATCGGCCAGCATGCCGTGGAAGTGGCGGCTGTGACCCTGCCCGCCGTCGCGCTCGCCGCTCTGGCCGGCTCGCTGACCGGACAGTCCGCGGGTGACGCCTTCCTGGGCCGCCAGAACGACACGCCGGTCTCGGCTGCCCGCGCCCCGGACACCGGGATCGCCCCGCCCACGGTGCGGGTCGAGGCAGCCGATGTCGGCAAGGTCGCCGGTATCGCGCTGGGAATCTCCCTGGTCTCCACCGTCATCCCTGGCATCGGGATCCTGCGCCTGCACCCCCGCTCCATCCTCACCGACACCGAATGACCGACTTGCTTCACCAGACAGTGAATCGCCGCCACGCACCGAGAGAGCCGATCCCCTTGAACTTCGTCAAACGCACAGGGTTCAGCCTGTGGGCCCGCAGGGGCCGCACCCTGATCACGCTCGCCACCTTCCTCGTCATCTCCGTGATGGTGCTGGCAGGTGTCCTGATCAACGGCGCGACGGCCCGGGCTGAACAGGACGCCAAGCGCTCCGTGGGCGCCGAGGTCAACCTCGACGTGGACATGAACCAGATGGGCAACGGCGCCCAACTCCAGGCACCGAGCATCGACGCCAGGACCGTCGACAAGATCGGATCCCTGCCTCAGGTGCAGAAATACACCTACTCGATGTGGGACCGCGCCCTCCTCACCGGCAAGAACAAACTGGTCGACGGCGGGCCGAAAGACCCCATGGGCCCGGGCGGAACCATCGGAATGGGTGTCCTGGACTCCTCCCTGCTGCCCGACTTCCGCAGCGGCAAGTCCACCCTCGTGTCCGGTGAACACATCACAGCCGCCGACAAGGACAAGAAGCAGCTCCTGATCGAGGAGCGCCTGGCCCAGCAGAACGGCCTCAAGGTCGGCGACAATCTCACTCTCACCGGCAACGACGAGAAGACCACCGGCGAGTTCACCGTGGGCGGCATCTACCGCGACCCGCGCCCCACCACCGACGCCGACCCCGAATACGGCATCAGCCCGGCCAACATGATCTACGGATCAGTTGGCGGCCTCGCCGCCCTCGGCGCCGAGGGCAACGGGCCGAGGAAGGTCGGCAAGGCGACGTTCCTCCTGAACGACGCCGACGCACAGCACTCGTTCAAATCCGAGGCGAAGCAGATCGCCGGCAAGGCATTGACCGGCTTCAAGCTGGACGCAAACGACAAGGCCGTCCAGCAGATGACGGGCCCGCTCAAGAGCATCCGCTCCACAGCCACCCTCGCCATGTGGCTCATGGGCCTCGCGGGCGCCGCCGTACTCGCCCTCTTGGCCAACCTCGCCGTCAAGCAACGCCGCAGGGAGTACGGCGTCCTGCTGGCGATGGGCGAGAAGAAGAGCAAACTCATCGCCCAACAGGTTCTGGAGATCGTGGTAGTTGCCGTCATCGCCATCGGCCTGAGCTCGCTCTTCGCCCCGAAGCTGACACAGAGCGCCGGCCAGGCCCTCCTCGGCAAGGAAGCCTCCGCCGCCGAGCAGAAGCTCGACTCCTGGAAGCCTCCGCCCCCCAGCAGCACCGGACTCGACCAGGGCAACGACCCCAACGACAAGCCCGTCGAGAACGCCGACCCGATCAACCACATCACCGTGGCACTCGACCCGGCAGACCTCGCCACCGTCGGCGCCGCCGGGCTCGGGATCGGCCTCCTCGCCACCGCCGTCCCCGCCGCGTCCGTACTGCGCCTGAGTCCCCGCACCATCCTCACGAAGGGCAAGTGACCCAGCATGACGAGCACCACCACGGCCCCGTCCGTCCTGCGCCTCGCCGGTGTCAGCCACACCTACTCGGGCCAGCGCCGCCGGACCACGGTCCTCAAGGACGTCGACTACACCTTCGAACGAGGCACCTTCTACACGATCCTGGGCCCCTCCGGCAGCGGCAAAACCACCCTGCTCTCGCTCGCCAGCGGCCTCGACACCCCTACCAAGGGCACGATCACCTTCGACGGACAGGACCTCACCGAACTCGGGCTCGGCCGCTACCGCAACAAGCACGCCGCCACGGTCTTCCAGCAGTACAACCTCCTCACCTATATGACCGCCCTCCAGAACGTCACCTGCGCCATGGAGATCACCGGCACGAAACCCGCGACAGGAAGCCGCAGGGCGCGAGCCCTGCAGCTTCTGGAGAACATCGGCCTCAACAAGGCGATGGCCACCCGCAACGTCCTGCAGCTCTCCGGCGGCCAGCAACAGCGCGTCGCCATCGCCCGAGCCCTCGCCTGCGACGTCGACATCCTCTTCGCCGACGAACCCACTGGCAACCTCGACGAGGACACCGCCCAGGGCATCATCGACACCTTCCGTGACCTCGCCCACCAGCAGGACAAATGCGTGGTCGTCGTCACTCACTCCCAACAGCTGGCCGCCCAGTCCGACCGCATCCTCACCCTGCGCAAAGGCAAACTCACGGAACAGGTCAACGCCCGATGAACACCCGCGCCCACGCAGTACTGGCATCCGCTGCCGTGCCCCTGCTCGCCCTCGCTCTGGCCGCCTGCGGCAACCCCTCGGAACACTCCCCAGTCGCCACCGGACGGCCGGCACCGCCCCAACAGCAGCCGACCGGCCGCGTAGACGGAGGGGACGTCAGCGGGGACGAGGAGCCACTCACCAACTTGCCGGACGACTGGCTCGAATCCATGCAGCAGTACGCAGACTGCCTCAACCAGAACGGAGCCCAGAACATCAAGGTCGACAAAAGCCGCGGCGGACTGGACCTGAACTCCGAGCTGCCTCCGGAAGCCGTGCGCAAATGCATCCAGTACAACCCCGTAAGCAAGGAAGGCGGCGCCGAGGAGAAGCGACCTTGACTCCGGACAACACTCCGAAACCTCCGTAGCCGGCGCGGCTATACGTGGCCGTGCTCACGGATTCCTCGCTGCTCAGGACCCTTGGGCACACAGCAGTCGGTCAAACTGTGCGTCAGCTTCTATCGGGCGCACCCCGGTTCACAGCCCGGGTCAGGTCACGCTGGGCGGCTCGCGCGGCCTGGAGCGGCGGTCACCCCGCGGCCGGACGCTTCTCAGACGGCCTGGCCGAGCGTCTCGGAGAGACGCTCGGCCAACTGCCGTATGCGTGCGGTATGCCGCTGGTTGCGGCCGAGGGCGTTGGCGAGGTCAGTTTGCAGAGAGGCGCGGGCGACGGCAGCGACCGTGATGTCGTCGTGCTTCTTCAGCATGGTGCCCAGGGCTTTGAGGACGCGTTCGCGGCGGCGGGCTGAGTCCGCTCGTTTTCCCTTGATCATGGGGCTGGGTCATGCGAGGGCCTCTCGGGACGAAGATCAGGCAGTGGTGGAGTATGGCGGTGCATCCCAAGCGAGACCACTCGGCGATTGCGGCGGACTACCGCGATGGCCCGCTGGATCAGCCGGCGGACTGGGTTGATCTCCTCGCCCGACGGCATCGCTTCGCTCTTGGCCCAGGAGTCGGCGGCGAACGCCACCAGCCGTTTCCGCCCGCGTCGCAGATCGGCGATGTATGCCTGCAGGTCGGGGAGACAGGACACATCGGAACGGAAGTGGTCACAGCCGACGCAGCGAAACCGCACCGGGCAGTCTTGTCCGCCGGCCTCGATGTTGGTCGGCTCGGTGCAGACCCCATAGGGAACCTGGACTGAGCCGAGGCCCCTGCGGGTATCATCCGTCCTCCAGCAGGGGCCGGGTCTGGCGCCAGACGCGGTCGCCATTGCGGTCGAACTGCATCGCGGCCACGCGTTCGACGGCCTCCCTCCGCCGGCCCTCCCAGCACGGTAGTAACGCTGAGGCGAGCCGAGGGTCAGCTCCTCCTCGGCACGCCATACCCGGAGTGGCTTCAGCACGGCGAAGCAGGGAGACTTCGGTAGCTTCTTCCACATCTTGACCATGGCGGCGCGGGCTCCGTTCCGGTTTGCTGTGTCTCCCCCAGGCGCTCGCGTCCCGCGCCTCGCGCTTCCCCGCCGCTGCTGCTGGGCAGAGCATCCACTGATGGCGACCGCGGAGACTGCGGCCTCCGGGCTGCGGGGCCTCACGGATTTCCTTACGCCGACCGCCTACCGCCACGGCCCGGACGACGGCTACGTAGCGTCCCGGCCGTTTCCGAGATGCTCGTCCAAGAAGTGCTCCACTGCGTGATACACGGCGATCAAGTTCTCCGGGTTCTCGATGGAGTGCCCTTCGTCCGCCATGAGTATGTACTCGACGGGGACCCCACGTGCCCGGAGAGCCTGGACCATGTTGTCGGATTCTGCCTGTGCTACCCGGGCGTCGTTGGCGCCCTGGGCGATGAGTAGCGGTGTACGGACCTGGTCCACATGGCTGATCGGTGAGCGGGCCAGCATGTCGGCCTCCTGCTGCGGATCCGCGGGGTCGCCGACCCAGCGGAACCAGTTGGCGGCAAGGGCCGGCCGGACGAACTCCGGCTGGTTGCGCAGGAAGTTGGCGAGGTCAGAGACCCCGAAGATGTCCACCGCAGCGGCGAAGACATCGGGCGTGAAGGTGACTCCGACCAGTGCCGCATAGCCACCGTAGGAGCCGCCCAGGATCGCCACCCGGTCCGGGTCCGCGTATCCCTGCTGGATGGCCCAGTTCACACCGTCGATCAGGTCGTCGTGCATTTTGCCGGCCAACTCCCCGATGCCGGCCTTCATGAACGACTTGCCGTACCCCGTGGAGCTGCGGAAGTTCACCTGAAGCACCGCGTAGCCCCGGTTGGCCAGCAGTTGGACGAGAGGGTTGAACCCCCAGCTGTCCCGGTCCCAGGGACCGCCGTGCACGAGCAGGACCAGCGGCAGCCGGTGCGGCTCTGTCCCGATGGGCAGTGTCAGGTGGGAGGGGAGCGCGAGACCGTCCCGAGCGGTGATCGTCACCGGTGTCATCGGTGCCAGCTGCTCGGGATCCAGGTGGCCAAGGGGCCGGAACAGTAGGCGACTCTCGCCCGAGGAGTGGTCGTAGAAGTATGTGGCCCCGGGATCGCGGTCGTGGGTGAAGCTGACGACCCACCGCTGCTCGCTCTCGTCGGACGAGATGTGGGCCAGGTCGCCATCGGACAGGTTCCTCAGGTTCTCCAAGACCTCGGCGAAGTGCGGGTCCAGTGCGTTGATCACCAGTCGTTCCCCGAGGTAGCGAACTCCGATGAGCTCGCCGGTACGTCGGCTGAAGATGAGCGGCGAGGGCAGTGCGGGAAAGACACGGGCTCGTGTGTCCAGGTCGTACTGCGGGTGGGAGTCGACCTCCGTCTCCTCCCCGGTTGCTGTATCCAGCCGGGCCAGGCGGAGTCTGTCCGAGCCCCGGTTCGAACCGAAGAGAACGCCGGCGTCGGCGGTAACTTCCAGCGGATAGACGCCCAGCGGATAGTCCGCACCGTCGAACTGCGCGATGTGGCGCAACGTCTGCGTGGCCTCGTTCCAGCGCGAGAGGTTGAGGTCGCCCTGTTCGGTGACGTCGCTGGTGAAGGGGTCTCCGCTGCCGCCATGGAAAAGGGTGGTGGCAGCGCCTCTGGTGTTCTCCGCGAGGGTCCGCAGGTCACCGGTGGCGATGTCCAGCTCGAAGAGGTCGAACGCGGCGGGATTCCGGCTGTTCGAGGAGAACACCGCCTTCCCCGGCCGCCCGGCGGGCAGCTTCAGATCCATGATGCGTGCGCCGGGGTAAGGGGTCAGGTCAGTAGCCGCTGCGTCCGGGTCTTCGAGATCGACGCGGTACAGGTGCCGGTTCTCGTCGCCCCCCTGGTCCCGGGTATAGAGCAGCCACCTCGGATCGTCGGTCCAGTGATAGCTCAGCAGGTTGCGGTCCTCGGAGGTGACCCGCCGCGCGTCCCCGGGCGCGTCGACACTCTCGATCCACAGGTTCAGGTGGTCCCCCCAAGGAGCCAGGTACGCGATCTTGGTGCCGTCCGGCGAGAGGGAGGCTCTCGAACGGACGGGAGGGGCAAAGAGCTCCTCGACGCTGATCGGCTTCGGCAGTGCCATGTGGGTCCTTCCTGTGGCTGTCTCCGGACAGCGAGTGATGAGGCCCTGATGATGGTCGGCAAGGGCTCTGAGTGGGTCCGCAGCCTGGAGCCGGTCACCGTTCAGCGATCGAAGGCTGTCACTTAATGACAGTGTCACTAAGTGACAGCAATGGCAAGTGCGCCGCACGTCCAGCCGCTGCGGGCCGTCGATTGCCCCCTACCGTCTTCGTAGCCCCGCAACGGGGTTACCGGCTTTCGGAGTTGGCATGACTACCTCCCCTTGTCGAGTGCATGGCCCGGGGGGGTGGTGTCACCAACTCCGAAGGCACTGACAGACCGCTGATCAGGGGCATGCCCACCGGCTTCTTCGCAGGTCGGGAGGATCTACGTAATGCGGATGTGGCGATCAGTGCCGTGGCAGGCCGGGTGAACAGCACCGAAGGAACCACGACGTGATCGACACCAGCGACATCGACGTCTACCTCGGACTGGACGTCGGCAAGGGCGAACACCACGCCACCGCACTCACCTCGGCCGGAAAGAAGACCTTCGACACGGCTGCCCAACAGCGAACCCAAGCTCCGCGAGGTCTTCGCCAGGCTGCAGGCCAAACACGGCACCGTCCTCGTCATCGTCGACCAGGTGGCCTCGATCGGGCCCTGCCGCTGGCCGTCGCCCGGGATCTGGGCTGCCACGTCGCCTACCTGCCCGGATTGACGATGCGGCGGATCGCCGACCTCTATCCCGGCGAGGCCAAGACCGACGCGAAAGGCGCATTCATCATCGCTGACGCGGCCCGGGCGATGCCGCACACGCTTCGCTCGGTCGACCTCGACGACGAGACCATCGCCGAGCTCCAGATGATCGTCGGCTTCGACGACGACCTCACCGCCGAGGCGAATCGCCTCTCCAACCGGCTCCGTGGCCTGTTCACCCAGATCCACCCACACCTGGAACGAGTCATCGGCCCGCGCACGCAGCACCCGGCCGTCCTCAGAATGCTGGACAAGTTCGGCTCGCCGGCACAGATCCGCAAGGCCGCACGCCGACGGCTCATCGCTCCGATCCGCCCGAAGGCGCCCCGCATGGCCGAGCGTCTGATCAACGACGTCTTCACCGCACTGGACGAGCAGAGCGTCGTCGTTCCGGTCACGGATGCGGCCGCACTGATCGTCCCGAGCCTCGCCAACTCGCTTCAGGCAGCGCTCGACCAGCGCAAACTGCCGGCCCATCGGATCGAGGAACTACTGGAGGCCCACCCTCTTTCCAAGGTCCTGATGTCCATGCCCGGCATTGGCATCAGGACCGGCGCCCGCATCCTCATCGACGTCGGCGACGGCACCGCATTTCCGTCCGCCGCCCACCTCGCCGCCTACGCCGACCTCGCCCCAGCCACCCGAAGCTCCGGGTCGTCCATCCGCGGCGAACAGCCCTCCAGACGGGGAAACAAGCAGCTCAAGCGAGCCTTCTTCCTCTCCGCGTTCGCCGCGCTGGCCGACCCGGCCTCCCGCACCTACTACGACAACAAGATCCCCCAGGGAAAGCACCACGCCCAGGCCATCCTCTGCCTTGCCCGACGCCGAGCCGACGTGCTCTTCGCGATGCTCCGCGACGGCACCTTCTACCAACCACCAACCCCGACTGTCCCTTGACCAAAGTCACAGGGGCACCCCCCGAGTGACCGCTCGACTGGCAGTGAACTCGTGGCGCAGGTCACATACGCGAGGGGTGGGCAATACTGTCACCAAGTGTCAGTATTACAGTTAGTGACACGATGCCGAGGTTGCCCACGATGGACTTCGGGAGAGTTGACCGCCATGAAGATCACGAGCCTCCTGCTGTGGGGCGGGGACCGTGGTGCTGATTCATGGCGCCTTCAAACAACTGCAGTCCCGTCGAGTCAGGAAAAGCGCTACGCCGACAGGTCGACGGCCGAGGCCAGCGAACCCAATATGCCGTCAACGGCCCTTGTGGATCGCGCCATGCAGTAGGAACTGGTCCTGTTGCCACGTATTCAAGGAGTTCACATGGATCTCACACTTCCGCAGCAGATCTACCTGTGCACCTACGCCTTCACGAAGAACAAGTTTCCGGCCACTCTTCTACAGTTCCGCGGGCAGCGGGTGCGCGCTGCCGCCCTGACCGAGCTAATCCTTGCGGGACAGGCTGAGACCGACGGGCGCCGGGTTCGCGTAACTGGAGACCAATCACCGACGGATCCATTTCTTGCCTCTGTGTGGGAAGAGCTGCACGCGAGGCCGAAAAAGTGGATGGCACTGGTACACAACACCGCGCACAAGGCCGAGAAACCGGTCGAAAACCAGCTGACGGCTGCTGGGATTATCGAAAAGAAGACCGGCCGCATCTTCAGTCTGCTGGGAGGGAGCAAGGTTGCCTTGCGGCGGGAAGAGGAGGCCCGAACTGTGCAGCAAGCGTTGCGCACGCGGGTCACCACCACTGCCGACCCGTCCACTCTGCCCCTGGCGCAAGTGGCACTGCCGGTGATCGCCCTGGAGAGCGACGCGACCATGGGGGTCGTACTGAACCGTTCCGAGCGCCGCAAACACAAGGATACGCTTGAGGAACTCGCCAAGAAATTCGATCGAGAAATACCGGGCCTGCGCAAAGCCCTGTCAAACTCGGTGCTTTCCAGTCGGTCTGTCGGCGGCGGATGGAGCTGAGCAGGACAAACCCAAAATGCGCACGTCCGCAGATGCGAGCCTAACAACGGCTAACACAATGAGGTGGATCGCCTCTGGTTGCCGTGTCCGGGACGGGAGTTGAGCGTTCGGTCTGGTGTGCGGACGTCGCCGTGGATCGTGTCGGATGAGCTGTGGGATCGTCTGGAGCCGCTGCTGCCGCAGCGTGAACGGCGCTTCCGGTACCCGGGCCGCAAGGCGTTGCCGGACCGGGAAGTGCTGTGCGGGATCCTCTACGTGCTGCACACCGGGATCCAGTGGGAGTACCTCCCGAAGGAAATGGGCTTCGGCTCGGGCATGACGTGCTGGCGCCGCCTTCGGGACTGGAACGAGGCCGGCGTCTGGCAGGGGCTCCACGAGGTCCTGCTTGCCGAACTGAACGCGGCCTCGCGGCTGGACTGGTCCCGCTGCGTGGTGGACTCCTCCCACGTCAGAGCGCTAAAAGGGGGAGCCACACGGGTCCCTCGCCGGTCGATCGGGGCCGGGCAGGTTCGAAACACCACCTCGTCACCGACGGACACGGCACCCCGCTCGCCGTCCTGCTGACTGGCGGCAACCGCAACGACGTCACCCAGCTCCTGCCCCTGCTCGACGCGATCCCGCCGGTCCGAGGCCGGGGCGGACGACCGCGCCGCAAACCCGACTCGCTCTTCGCCGACCGCGGCTACGACCACGACATCTACCGCGACCAGGTCCGAGCCCGCGGCATCGTCCCCGCCATCGCCCGCCGCGGAACACGACACGGCACCGGCCTGGGCACCTACCGCTGGGTGGTAGAGCGGACCTTCGCCTGGCTGCACGGCTTCCGACGCCTGCGGATCCGCTGGGAACGACGAGCCGACATACACGAAGCGTTCCTCAAACTCGCCTGCTGCCTGATCACCCACCGACAACCCAGCTCATTGTGTTAGCCGCTGTAAGAGCTCGTAAGTGGCGGATCGGCTGTGTCTGCAGGGCATCTTGTACGTGCTCTACAACGACATAGCTTGGCAACTCCTGCCCCTGCAGCTGGGGTTCGGCTCCGGACAGACCTGCTGGCGGTGCTTGGACCGCTGGCAGCAGGCCGGAGTCTTCGGCCAGCTGCACTGCATTCTGAACGCGGCCGGCGAACTCGACTGGTCCAGAGCGTGCGTGGACGGCTCCCACATCCGCGCGAAATAGGGGGAGGCGCGACCGGTCCTCACCGGTCGACCGCCGGAAAACGGGCAGCAAACACCACCTGATCTGCGACGGACGCGGCACCCCGCTTAACGCCATCACCACCGCGGCCAACGTCAACGACATCACCCAAACCCTCGCCCTCGTCGCAGCCGTGCGACGAGCACCATGTCGCAGAAGGGTATGGCCAGGTAGCCGTCGGCCACCGTGTCCAGGGCCTCCGTCTGATCCCACTCTCCGTCCTTGGCGGTGAGGACCAGGATGGGGGTCGCGTTGCCCTCCCGGCGCAACTGGGCGCAGACCTTGTAGCCGTTGAGTCCGGGCAGCATCAAGTCCAGTACGACAAGAGCGTATTCGCCGGTCCGGGCCATCCACAGTCCCTGCCGGCCGTCATGGGCGAGGTCGACGCTGTAGCCCTCGGCGGTCAGACCGGTGCGCAGGGTGTGGGCAAGGTCCACCTCGTCTTCGACCACCAGGATGCGCGTGCGGTGCAGCCTGGCACAGCGCCGACCCGCCTTCCTGATCATCCGGTCAGGTTGGATCAGCATCCGGTCAACGAGGTCCCGGCATGCTGGCCGAGTCTCTTCGCCACTGCTGAAAGGCCCTGCCACCGATGTCCGTTGCTGAACGTGTCCCCGCCGCGGCCAGGACGGTGTCCCCTCCCGCACGCGCCCGTCGTCAGTCACCGCTCCGGCCTGTGACCGATGGCGGTCCCCAGCCTCGGGTGCGTCTGCGGTGACGCGGGGGTGCTGAGCCGAGTTGGTCAAGCTCAAGGGCACGACGGGCCATCATCACGCCACAAGCGAAGGGGAGGTCCGAGCGGGCGAGCTAAAGCGAACCCTTGCCCGTACGAGCCGACATGAGGAACACCGCGTCGATGGCGAAGCGGTCGGCGGCAGATGGACGCCTGACCAGCAGAGACCCAGTGATTTCACCCGGAAGACAACAAGTTCTCAGATAGCCTCCAGGGGGAGACTTGCGCAGACAAGTGAAAAGAGCGTGCGTGGCCACGATCGCCGCGGCGGCAGCCGTGGCCCTGGCGGCGGGCATGACCAGCCCGGTGTCGGCGGAGGCCGAGCGTACGGCTGGTGACCACGCCGTACAGACCACGCCCAAGCACCGCGTCACCCTGATCACCGGCGACCGTGTGGTCGTCGACGCCAAGGGCCGTGTCCTCGGCCTGGAGCGGGCCAAGGGTCGTGAGGGGATACCCGTCCAGATCCGCACGGCCGGCGGGCACACGCTCGTCGTACCGGCCGACGCGGCCCGGCTGATAGCCGGCGGCAAGCTCGACCAGCGGCTCTTCGACGTCACCGAGCTCAACAAGTCGGCCAGCCGCAAGGCCCAGAAGCAGGGCCTCAAGCTGATCGTCGGCTACCGCGGCGCGGCCGCCGCGGCGAAGGCAGATGTCCGTGACGCCGGTGACACCAAGGTCCGCCGGACCCTCAAGTCGCTGAACGCGGACGCGGTCCTGACGCCGAAGGCCGACGCGAGCGACCTCTGGGACGCGGTCACCGACACGCGGTCCGGTGGCGCGAAAACCGCGTCCGGCATAGCCCACGTATGGCTCGACGGGGTCCGCAAGGCCAGCCTCGACAAGTCCGTTCCGCAGATCGGCGCCGACAAGGCGTGGGCCGCCGGGTACGACGGCAAGGGCATCAAGGTCGCCGTCCTGGACACCGGTGTCGACGCCACCCACGACGACCTCAAGAACCAGGTCGTCGCCGAGAAGAACTTCTCCACCGCCGCCGACGCCACCGACAAGTACGGCCACGGCACGCACGTCGCGTCCATCGTGGCCGGTACGGGTGCCAAGTCGGCGGGCAAGTACAAGGGCGTCGCACCGGGCGCCAAGCTGCTCAACGGCAAGGTGCTCGGCGACGACGGCTCCGGCGACGACTCCGGCATCATCGCCGGTATGGAGTGGGCGGTCGAGCAGGGCGCCGACGTCGTGAACCTCAGCCTCGGCGGCGGGGACACCCTCGGCATCGACCCGCTCGAAGCCCAGGTCAACAAGTTGTCCAAGGAGAAGGGCGTCCTCTTCGCGATCGCCGCGGGCAACGACGGCGACCTCGGCGAGCAGACGATCGGCTCCCCGGGCAGCGCGGAGGCGGCGCTCACCGTGGGCGCCGTCGACGACACGGACAAGCTGGGCTCGTTCTCCAGCACGGGCCCCGGCCTCGACGGGCAGATCAAGCCCGATGTGACCGCGCCCGGCGTGGACATCACGGCGGCCTCGGCTCCGGGCAGTGTCATAGCCAACGAGGTCGGCGAGAAGCCGGCCGGCTATGTGAGCATCTCGGGTACCTCGATGGCGACCCCGCATGTCGCGGGCGCCGCGGCGATCCTGAAGCAGCTGCACCCCGACTGGACGTACACCGAGCTCAAGGGCGCGCTGACCGGCTCCGCCAAAGACGGCAAGTACACGCCGTTCCAGCAGGGTTCAGGACGCGTCCAGGTCGACAAGGCCATCAAGCAGACCGTGATCGCCGACCCGACATCGGTGAGCTTCGGCATCCAGCAGTGGCCGCACACCGACGACACCCCGGTCACCGACAAGGTCACGTACAAGAACCTCGGGACGACCGATGTCACGCTGACCCTCGCGGTGACGGGTACCGACCCGAAGGGGCAGGCCGCACCGGCCGGTTTCTTCACCCTCGGCACCAAGACGCTGAAGGTCCCGGCGGGCGGCTCGGCCTCCGCCGACCTCACGGTCAACACCAGGCTGGGCGGCACGCTCGACGGCGCCTACTCCGCGTATGTGACGGCGACCGGCGGCGGCCAGAGCGTACGCACGGCGGCGGCGGTGCAGCGCGAGGTGGAGTCGTACGACGTCACGCTCAAGTTCATCGGCCGTGACGGCAACCCGGCGAAGTACTACAACGCCGAACTGGACGGTGTCACCGGGCTCGCCCAGGGCAAGTGGTACTCGCCCTACGACGAGTCCGGCACCGTCAAGGTCCGCTTTCCCAAGGGCGGTTACATCTTCAACTCGGCCGTCCACGTCGACCCTGACGACCCCGCCAAGGGCTTCGACTGGGTGACGCAGCCGAAGCTGAGCATCACCAAGAAGGCCACGATCACGGTGGACGCGCGGACCGCGAAGCCGGTGGACATCACCGTGCCCGACGCGGCGGCGAAGTCGGAGGTCGCTACGCCGTTGTACACCGTCGGCGTGCCGGACGGCAGCAACTCGTACGGCTGGTGGCTGGACTCGTACGCCAACTTCCGTACCGCGCACGCCGGCCCGCAGATCACCGACGGCACCCTGTACCAGCAGTGGGGCGGTCACTGGATCAAGCCCGCCGCAGAGTACGACACCCTCGCCGGCGGCAAGCTCAAGCAGCTCGCCACCGGTTACACCAAGCACTACAAGGCGAGTGAACTGGCCACGGTGAAGACCGGTCTGGGCGCCTCGTCGAGCGGCAAGAAGGGCGTGATCTACGCCTGGGGCGAGCTGCCCGGCAGTACAAGCACCTTTGCGCCCGGGGCCCAGCAGAAGCTGCCCGGCACGCGCACGCTGCGCCTGTCCAGCGCGGGCGGGGTCAAGTGGAAACTCGACTTCGAGCAGCACGGCGGGTTCGACGAGAACGGCTTCCCGATCGTCGAGGCCGTCTACACGCTCGGCGCCCCGCAGACCTTCAAGGCCGCCACGAGCTACAAGAAGACCTTCAACACAGCGGTCTTCGGCCCGCGCATCGGCTCAAGTCTCGGCATCTACCGCGATGGCAACGGCATCTACGGCTCCCTGCCGCTGTTCGCCGACGGGCAGACCCACGTCGGCTCCTCTCTCTACTCGTCGGTCACCACGACCCTCTATCGCAACGGCGCCAAGGTCGGCTCGAACAGCGACCCACTGGAAGGGGCGGGCGTCTTCGAGGTCCCGGCCGGTGACGCCGCGTACAAGCTGACCACCTCGGTCAAGCGCAGCGTCAAGGTCGCCGCGGCCTCCACCCGCGTCGACGCCAGCTGGACCTTCCGCTCCAAGAAGGCCGACCTGGCCAGGCTGCCCGCGTCCTCGATCCGCTTCGACGCGGCCGTCGGCCTGGACAGCAGGGTTCCGGCGGACAAGAAGGTCTCCGTCCCGGTGACCGTCCAGGGCTCGGCAGCGGGCAGCAACCTGAAGTCCCTGGCGGTGTACGTGTCGTACGACTACGGGCAGACCTGGAAGAAGGTCACCGTCAAGAACGGCAAGATTGCGGTCACGAACCCGGCCAAGGGCAAGGGGATCTCGTTCCACGCCAAGATCGCCGACAAGAAGGGCAACAAGTCGACGATCTCGATCTACAACGCGTACTACGGGAAGTGACATGATCCGGTGGATCACCGACAGGTTCGCTGAACGCTGACACGTACGGATGGCCCGCCGGAAGCTCTGCTTCCGGCGGGTCATCCGGGTATGAGTGCGTTGCGGCAAAGGGAGTCCCTGTTCGATGAGCAGGGGCCTCTTCGTGTGCGGGGCGTGATCGCGACGGGGTAGGGGCAGGCAGCGGGCGGCTTGTTGTTGATCGAGGAGGTCACGATGCCGTTCGGTGCCGGCGGAGGAGAGCCCGGTCAAGGCACCGGTTTCGGTGCCGTCCGGTGGTGAGCCGGATGCCTGTGGGATCGAAAGGTCGTCGCTGCAGCTCAGGCGGCATATCGATACTCGGCGATTGCTCCAGCCCGCAGTATCAGATGGCCCGATACTGCGACGCGTATCCAATCGATCGGGCATTCAACCCGCAGGAGGCTGTCCTCGGCGGCGGCGGCAACGGCAGTCTCCAGAAGATCATCGGCAAGTTCTTCCTCGGCGAGCTGGACCGGTACGAGACGTACGGCGAGGACAGCAAGGTTGCCCTCCAGCTCATGATGAAGGATCCCACCGCGGCCCATAGAGCTCGTAACAGGATCATGAGTGGGCCTTCTTGAGGAGCCTCCAGCAGATCAGTCCGCAGGCCAATGAGAGGAGGCGTCGTGGAGTTCGAGACGTCGTTCCCATCGGACGGCGAGGCGTTTGAACTGGTGGAGCAGGGCGAAGGTCTACTCCACGACGTAGCGGAGCTTGCCCAGGCCCTTGATGTTCGGGGCGCCCTTGTGGGAGATCACCGGCATGATCCGGCGGTCGCGCAGTCCGTGGCGGACGGCTTTCGCACCCGGGCCGGTCGGGGCGCCCTGGGGGCCGTAAAGCGGCTTGGCAGTGCACGGCGGGAGCGGCGGCGGTGTGGCCCACTCGGCGTCGTCCAGCTCGGTCACGCTGAGGAATTCGGCGAACTTGCCCGGCGTACAGAGGGTGACGACTGCTTCGTGGCAGATGTGGTCTGGTGGTCGGCCGCGCTGTGGTCGGGCATGAGGTCGACCACAGCGGTACGCACGGCGCCACGGCTGATGCCGCGCTCGCGGGCCTCGGTAGCCGTGGCCGGCCTTCGAGGTACGCGGCGCACGTCGGCGATGGTCCTGCCCGGATAGCCGATCGCGACCACCGCCGATGCCCTTGACTTCGGCGACCCGCAGCCGAGCAGTCCTGCTCACGGTGTTCAGCCGAGCGAGCGACCGGCTGGGGTGGCCCAGCCCCATCCGTTCAGGTGACGGCAGATCACCTACCAACCCTTACCGCCTTCTTGTGGCCCGTGGACTCGCTCGAGTGCGGTCGAGGTCTGCTGCCACGGCCTCTGCGCATACACCCTGCTGTGACTCAGGTCACTCCATTGAGGGTGGCCACTGAAGTCACTAAATGTCAAACTGGCGCTTAGTGTCACTCCGTGAGCGGCGTGTCGATCAAGACACGCTGCAAGCCGCAGAGGGACCACGCACGGATCCCGGGTGATTTGCCTAGGGACGGTGCAGCCAACAGAAGGAGAGCTCATGAAGTCGTGGCGTTCCCGCATCACCGTCGGCCTCGCCGTCGGCGCCGCAGCGATAGCAGTCCCGCTGACCGCCACCAGCGCAGTCGCCGTCCCCCCACCCGGCAGCGGCTGGCACGTGGCTGGCGGTATGACGTATGACTCGAAGAGGCAGTGCGAGGCCGAGGAGCTGCCGAACGCCCAGCACAACGGGTATGACGAGGTGTGGTGCGACGGTCCGGGTGGTCGCGCCGAGTACACCGTCTGGGTGCGCTGACCGCTTCGCAAGGCGCAGAAGAGGCGGCCACCCTGACGCGCTGCGCAGGGTGGCCGCTCCCCGTTGTCTCACCAACAGCCCGGCCCGTCTGCTGCCGTTCGGGCCGCAGGCTCTGGGTGGGGCCCGTTCGCCCGCCGGCCAGCACGGTCGCAACCGCGTCGGGCGCGGGGTCCCCGACATCCTGCTTCCGGTAGAGCTGCCCAACGGCAAGAAGGCGCCGTGGACATGAACGGCAAGTCGTTCGACGCGTACAAACATCTTCGAACCTCCGGCAGTCGCCGGATGGCGACAGGCGCTGCCGGGCGAGGCCGACCAGGAGAAGCGGCACACGGAGTGCCAGGCGCTCAACTCGTGGAACTCGTCCATCGGCGACCCGAACGACCCGGAGGAGTTCCTCTATAACCACCAGGGTCTTGAACTCAGGGCGTCGAGACGCCCGTCCTTGGTTCGCTCGTTGACACGCCCGTGGTCCCACTGGCCGAGCCATCCACGGGCCGGGATGCTTCCGCGAGACATCCGGACGCAGGCGGTGGCGCCGCTGATCGCTCATGTCGCCCCGCCCCTTGAGAGTCTCGGCGGAGCCAGTCTTCCAAACGAGTCCCGCTGAAGTGCTCCCGTGGCCTGGCAGGGGTGGAGCCCGCGCCACGGGGCCGCGAAGTTGCAGGCCGGCCTGTCGGCAGCTGTGCTGATCCGGCCCACACGGGGCGCACGCGCCAGCCTGGCCAGCCGGTCACGAGGGGTGCCCGGGACGGTCCACCGCCCCGGGCACCTCGCTGTTCCGGCCTCGGTCGTCACGGACGCCGTCGCCCGGCGGCGGCTCCAGGACCGGGCGGGGCCGACCCCTGCCGGAGAGTTCCTCCACTGCCTCTGCTCGACGCCTCGGCGAGGTCGGCACGGGGTGTGTCGGCAGGGGGCGGGAAGGCGCGGCGGGCGGCGGCGATGGCGCTCTCCTCGGCGAGTCGCTCCGTGCTGGTGGTCGTCTTGAGCGGCTTCTCCTCGATGAACAGGACGGCGATCAGCGCCAGCAGGGCGAACGGGGTGGCCCAGAGGAAGAGTTCGGCGGTGGCGATGCCATAGGCGTTCTCCACGAGCGCACGCACGGGGGCGGGCAGGGTCGTCGCGTCGGGGACACCGTGCCCGGCCCCACCTCCCGGCGTGTCGCCTGCCGCCGCGCGGCCGGCGGCCAGTTCGGTGGCGACGCGGTGGGCGAGGACCGCCCCCAGGACGCTGGTGCCCACGGTCCCGCCCATGCTGCGCGAGAAGGACAGGACGGAGGTCGCGCTGCCCAGAGTGTCGGCGGGCACGTCGTTCTGCGCGGCGAGGACCAGGTTCTGCGTCAGCATGCCGACGCCGGTCCCCAGGACGGCCATGTAGAGGCTCAGCAGAACGAAGGGCGTGTGAGATCCGATGGTGGACAGCAGGGCAAGACCGGCGGTCATGAGAACGGTGCCTGCCACGAGGTACCGCTTCCACCTGCCCGTCGCGCTGATCCGTTGTCCGGCGAACGTGGAGGCGGCGAGCGATCCCAGGACCAGCGGCAGGCTCATCAGACCGGCAATCGTAGGGGACTTGCCCATGGCCACCTGGAAGAACTGCGAGAGGAAGACGGTGCCACCGAAGAGACCGACGCCGACCAGTAGGGAGGCCAGGCTGGTCAGTGCCACGGTGCGGTTACGGAAGATGCTCAGCGGGATGATCGGCTCGGCGGCCCGGGACTCGACCCGGACGGCCACCGCCAGCAGCAGCGTTCCGCCACCGACCAGGGCGGCCGTCTGCCAGGAGAACCAGTCGAAGGTGCTGCCCGCCATCGAGACCCAGATGAGCAGCGAGCTGACACCGGCGACGATCAGGAGGGCACCGAGCCAGTCGATCTTCACGTCGCGGCGGACGTGCGGAAGGTGCAGTGTGCGCTGCAGCAGCGCGATGGCAAGGAGTGCGAAGGGCACGCCGATGAAGAAGCACCACCGCCAGCCGAGCCAGGAGGTGTCCACCAGGAGGCCGCCGATCAGCGGGCCGGCCACGGTGGCGCCGGAGAAGACGGCGCCGAAGACGCCGGAGTACCTGCCCAGCTTCCGCGGGGGGATGACGGCCGCCATCACGACCTGCGTCAGTGCCGTGAGTCCGCCTGCCCCCATGCCCTGCACCACCCGGCTGAAGATCAACGTGCCGACACCCTGGGAGAATCCGGCCACGAGTGAGCCGACCACGAACAGGCCCAGCGACATCTGGAGGAGCAGCTTCTTGCTGTACAGGTCGGACAGCTTGCCCCACAACGGAACGGTGGCCGTCATGGCCAGCAGCTCCGCGATGATCACCCAGGTGTACGAGGATTGGCTCGCCCCCAGCTCGGCGGTGATCTGGGGCAGCGCGTTGGCCACCACTGTTCCGGCGAGGATGGCGACGAACAAGCCGGCCACCAGCCCGGAAACCGCCTGTAGCACCTGCCGGGGCGGCATCGTCACCGCCTCCGGCTTCGTCGCAGGGGAATGGTCGGTAGTCACTGAGTCTTCCAATCAAGGACAGCAGGTGGCCTACACACCGGGTACGGAGCGCCACCTGACGGGAGTGCTTCGAGGGATCGGACGGGCGGGCATCCGATCCGGCGCCGGTGGATCGACCTGCCACCCGGCCTGTGGCACACGGCGAACAGCGCGGCCGCGCGGCCCGCTCAGGCGCATGCCGAACGGGACACTCGATGCCGGTGCTTGAGCGACTTGACGGGGCCGTCGCGTACGGATCTCAGGTCGTAGCCGCGTCCCCCACGGCGCCTCCCGTGGCACTGCGGATCGCCTGGGCCAGGAGCTGGTGCGCATGTGCGAACCGGCGCACGTCGGCACCGCCGAGCAGGGCATCGCCGATCTCCTCGTTGACGACCCGTAGGGCGCCCGAGGCGGCCGCCGCGCGCACCTGCACCCTGATGTCGTCGGCCGGAAGGTCAAGTCGGTCGGCGATGCTCCCGGCCAGCTCGCGTTCTACCTGGTCACAAGCCATCAGCCAGGCCGTGCGGAGCGCGGGCTCCCTGCTGCTGAGCGCGATCATCTTCATCGCGAGCGCGTCATCGGCGCGCTCCGCCCTGTCGGCGTCGCGGCCATGCCTGCTCATCTCATCGGCGAGATGGTCATCGAGGGAGAGTTCGGGTTTCCAGCGGCGCAGGGCGGCCATCGCCCACGCGACGCCATGCAAGATGATCGGTTCGGCGCAGCTCTCCTTGCTCCGGAAGTGCCGCCAGATGGTACGCGTCGACAGGCCCACTGCTTCGCCGATCTGGTCGCCGCTGGTCGCGGCAACGCCCTGCTCCCAGAAGAGACGTGACGCCTCCCGAGAGATCTCCAACCGGATCCCGCAGCGCCGTTGCTCGCTCATCCCAGGTCCGACGCGATTGCTCACCTGCATGGGGTCACCTCGTCATTCAGCCGTGGGACAAAGGCGTCGTTCAGCTGCGGCTATGCAAAGAGACGACGCCCAGATCGGCCGTGGTCGCTCCGCGGTGCGGACGCGTGTGCCGGACGGGCCGTGGGGGCCCGCCCGGCACGGACGGGGAGCGGGAGGGCGTCGGTCAGCTGCGCTTGGCGGGCAGCAGCCCTACGGCCTTCAGTCGCTTGTCGGAAGCCCGGGCGGCCCAGGCGACGGCCAGGAAGCCGACGGCGAGGAGCGGGTAACCCATGGCGATCTTGGCGAAGCCCAGCGAGCCGACCTCGTCGGCCTGGTAGAGGTACTGCTGGACGGCGAACCTGGCGCCGAAGATGGTGGCCAGCACCAGGGTGGCGATGTCGTAGTAGATCCGCGAGCGCTTGTCCGCCCGCCAGACGGTGCCCTTGCCGGTCGTCGAGTTCCAGATCAGGCCGGCCAGGGGCCAGCGCAGCAGCACGGAGAGGATGAAGGCGACGGCGCCGGCCAGGCTCAGCCAGATGCCGATGAGGAAGAAGTCCTTGGCGGATCCCGTGTACCAGGAGATGCCGGCGGCGATGGCCACGCCGAACACGCCGCCCAGCGCGGGCTGGATCGACTCCTTGCGCATCATCCGCTGCACCGCGATGCCCAAGGCGACGAGTAGAGCGGCGAGGATGCCCACCTTGAGTCCACCGGCGTTGTTGGCGACGACGAACACCAGGGCGGGCAGCGCCGAGTAGATGACCCCCTTCGTGCCACCCGCCTGTTCGAGCGCCGACTTCTTCTGGTCTGCCGTCTGCATGTCGGTCGCCGCCTCCTGGGGACTTGTGGCCTGCATGGTGATCAGCTCTTCCGGGTTGGTCTTGGAGCGGTTCGTCACTAAGTGACATGATGACATCAAGTGACGAACAAAGCCATCTCGCGCGACGTGATCTGAGCCACATATCACGGTCCGTAGGGGGTTCGGCGATCGCTGTCGACCTGTCCCCCGCCAGCCGTCTCGCTCAGTTCGCCGCCGCTTTCCGTAGAGGTCACGGCCGTCGAGGAGGCGCGGGTACGGGTCGTCGGACGCCGACGTCCGAGGACCCGCGCGACTACGTCGCGGACGACGGTGAGGGTCAGGCGCCAGGTCGGGGACGAGCAAGCCAGACCGCGCGAAGTGGCGCGCGTCAGGCGCAGCCCACTGGCGACGTCAACTCGGCATCGCAAGAAGGCGGACGGGCCCACGCCGGCCCGGCAGCCGGACACCCCTTCTGCCTCCGGTCAGCCCGACCTTCACCGCGTGCCCGCGTCCGGTGCTGCGCCCAGAACTCGGCGTGGTGTGATCCCGCTGTCCATGAGCTTGAGTGTGCCGTCGCGGCACAGTGTTGACTCAGACCGCGGCTGATCAACATCGCTACGCAGTGTCTGACACGGTCGTGACCGGCCGGCCGAGACCTGCGCGAGGTCGTGACCGGCGCCGATGACCGAGGCGTGACGTCGGACATGCCGCGGACCGGCCCCCTTATCGCTCTGATGGGAGCACTCGTATGGGCATCACTTGGGATGAGTACCGGGAGCACGACGCCGTCGGGCTGGCCGAGCTGGTGAAGTCCGGGGCGGTGAGCCCGGTTGAACTGCTCGAGGCGGCGATCGCCCGTGCCGACGCCGTCGAACCGACGATCAACGCGATCCGCCACCGACTCGACGACCACGCCCATGCCCGCGCTCGCAGCCCGCTGTCCGGGCCGTTCGCCGGTGTCCCGTTCCTGGTCAAAGACTTGGGCCAGCATCTCGCCGGGGTTCCGACCGGCAGTGGGAATCGATCGCTGGCACGCGTCCCGCGAGCGGAGACGTCCACGGTGGTACAGCGTTGGCTCGACGCCGGTCTGGTCGTGTTCGGCCGGACCGCGACCCCCGAGTTCGGCGCTCGCGCGATAACCGAGCCGGTCGCCGGGGGCCCGACCCGCAACCCCTGGGACCCGTCGCGGACGCCCGGTGGCAGCTCCGGCGGGTCCGCGGCGGCCGTCGCGGCCGGAGTCGTCCCGGTCGCGGGCGGGAACGACGGCGGGGGCTCCATCCGGATTCCGGCTGCGGCCTGTGGGCTGTTCGGGCTCAAGCCAGGGCGTGGCGTCGTCCCGTCCGGGCCGGAGGTCGACGAGGTCTTCCACGGTGCCGCGGTGCAGGGCGTGCTGTCGCGCACGGTCCGTGACTCCGCCGCGATGCTCGACGTGCTGGCCGGCTCCGCACCGGAGGGCCCGTACCGGGTGGCTCCGGCGGAGCGTCCGTACGCCGACGCCGTCGTCGACGACCCACGCCCGCTGCGGATCGGGCTGAGCACGGTGTCCTCGCTTGGCGGACCGGTGGATCCGCAGGCCGCCGCTGCGATTCGGGACACGGGGGAGCTGCTCACCGGACTCGGACACGTCGTGGAGGAATCCGCCCCGGCCATCGACGGGCAGCGCCTGGCCACCGACTTCCTCACGACCTGGTTCGCGATGGTCGCCGCCGAGGTCACGGCCGCACGGGAACTCACCGGCTGTGCCGAGGGCGACTTCGAGATCGAGACCCGGATGATGGCTGCGATCGGCCGGAGCCTTTCGGCGCCGAGATATCTGGCCACGCAGTCCCGCTGGCACCAGCACACCCGGGCGCTGGCCACGTTCCACGAGCGCTACGACATGCTGCTCACCCCGACCATGGCCCGGCCGGCGTGGCCGATCGGCGAGTTCGATCTCGCCTTGCCGGTCCGGCTCGCCGCACGGGGGCTGCTGGCTGCCCGGCTCGGCGGTGTGCTGGGCCGGATGAACCTCGTCGAGAAACTGGCCGTCGCGAACCTTGAGCCCGCGCCCTTCACCCAGCTGGCGAACGTGACCGGGCGCCCGGCGTCGTCGGTGCCGCTGTACCGGACGTCGAGTGGGCTGCCGCTCGGCGTCCAGTTCGTCGGGCGCCCGGGTTCGGAGCCGGAACTGCTGGCACTGGCCGCGCAGTTGGAGCGGGCGCAGCCGTGGGCACATCTCTGGCCGTCGTTGTCCGAGATCTCCGCGGCCTGACGTCTCCCTTGGCACGGACAAAATGTCGGGCCAGCCGTGCAGGCAGCCTTCGAGGCCATCTTGAACGACCGGCAGTTTCCGATCCCCGAGCAATATATGGACGCTGCCCTGTGTGACAGGATTTCACATATGACTACTTTGTTCTCACGCATTATCGCTGGTGAGCTGCCCGGACGCTTCGTCTGGCAGGATCCGGAAATCGTCGCGTTTCTGTCCATCGCTCCGTTGCGGCCTGGTCACACTCTTGTTGTGCCACGGCGTGAGGTCGACCGGTGGACGGACGCTGACGGGACCCTCCTGGCGCGTTGTTTCGAGGTAGCCCAGGCCATTGGGCAAGGGGTGCAGCGGGCTTGGAACGCTCCGCGCGCCGGACTCGTCATCGCAGGCTTCGAGGTGCCGCATTTGCATATACATGTCGCTCCCGTCTGGGACATGTCCGACTTTGATTTCAGCAAGGCCAAGCAGGAGGAGGATCAGTCAGCCTTGGATGAAGCCGCAGCAAAGCTCCGTGCCGCCCTGCTGGAACTCGGTCATGAACAGGCACGGGAATTTGGCCCCGGACAGTGAACCGGAACCACCGCGACCCTCAGACCGCCGGCGACGATTTGCTCGGCGTGGTTGCTGAGCCCGTAGCCGCAGGTGAGGGCAACCGCCGTGAACAGCCCAGCCTGCCCCGTCTCGGCCGCAAGGGGCGGCCTAGACCGCACGGAGCCCGTCTCCGTCGTACGCCCTTCAGGCCGGACAGCTGCCTCCGCCGCCATCGCCCGCAGGCCCAGAACCCTTGGTCGGCCTCAGCGATCCTCACGCTCGAACACCAGAGAGGCACAGGCCTGGGAGAGGCCGACCGCGCACTGGCCCAGCGGTCGCGAGCCGGAAGCCGAACAGCACCAGCCCGGGCCCGATCGGGACGCCGTTCGTGAGCGGCAGGAACAGGACTTGACTGTGCCGTAGCGGCACAGTGTTGGCTGAGGACCATGAGCTGGAGTACTCGGGAGATCGCCGAGCTTGCCGGCACCAGCCTGCGGGCGGTGCGGCACTACCACGAGGTCGGGCTGCTGGCGGAGCCCGAGCGCCGCGCCAACGGCTACAAGCAGTACGGCGTGCCGCACCTGGTCCGCCTGCTGCGGATCAAGCGTCTGGTCGATCTCGGGTTCTCGCTGACCCAGATCGCGGAGACGGTGGACGAGGGCGAGCACCCCCGACAGGCACTGCGCACGCTCGACGCGGAGCTGGCCGCCACCATCGAGCGGCTGCAGCGGGCCCGGCTCGAACTCGCGGCACTGATCGAGCAGCGTGCCCCGGCCGACCTACCTGCGGAACTCACGCCCGGCGCAGCAACGGTCCTGTCCGAGACCGACCGCTCGCTCCTGCTGGTCATGACCCGGTTGATGAACGAGGAGCAGCTGCAGGCCTACGGAGCACTGGTGCGCAATCTGCCTGCTCACCCGACCAACCGGGAGTTCGACGAACTGTCCGCTGACGCCGACGAGCACATCCGCCAAGACCTCGTGGAGCGGATGGTGCCCTACCTGCGCCGGCTGCGGCAGGACCACCCGGACCTGCCCGACCTTTACGCGGACGCCCCGAAGGGGAAGAAATGCGTTCGAGAGACCATGGAGACGGTCCTGCGTGAGCTGTACAACCCGGCGCAGCTCGACGTTCTGCACCGGACCCACGTGATCGTGGACGAGTCCACCCAGCCCCGATCGGGGCGGAACGCTACCGAACTTCCTTGACCGCGCCGGTCCCCGGCTCCCTGCCGTCGCCGTCGACGGCCATACCCGTGAGCGACACGCAGGAGTGACCATGCAGTCTCGTGCCCATGCCCATGCCCATGCCCATGCCGATGCCCGCGACGCAGTCAGCACTGCCTTGCTGGCTGAGCTGCGGTCCAGAATCCCTGCGGGCCGTGTGCTCACCAACGGACCGGAGTACGCACAAGCAGTGGCGTTGTTCAACGCAGCGGTGGATGTCCGTCCTTCTGTCGTCGTTCGATGCACGACCACCGCTGACGTACAGGCCGGGGTACGCGCGTCTCGCCACCATGGGGTGCCGCTGTCGGTGCGTGGCGGGGGTCACGACTTCTGGGGGCGGGCGTTCCGTCCCGGTGGACTGGTTCTCGATCTGACCGGCATGCGGGGAGTTCAGGTCGACATCGACGGCCGTTTCGCGACGGTGGGTGGCGGGGCGCTCTCGTCCGATGTCGTATCCACCGCCGAGCGGGCGGGCCTGACTGCCGTCACTGGAACGGCGGGCGCAGTCGGCATGGTCGGCCTCACGCTCGGCGGCGGGTACGGCCCCCTGATCGGGCAGTTCGGGCTCGCAGCCGACAACCTGCTCGGCGCCGAAGTCGTCCTGGCCGACGGTTCACGAGTGAACACCGACGCCGAACATCATCCGGACCTCTTCTGGGCGTTGCGCGGCGGCGGCGGCAACTTCGGTGTCGTGACCTCGGCGCGAATACGTCTGCACCCCGTGCCCACAGTGGTGTCGGGAACCATCCTGTACCCGATCGTCCAGAGCTCCGACATTCTCGCCAACCTCGGTGGGATCCTTCAGGACAGCCCGGACGAGCTGACGGTAGACGTAGGGTTCCTTCCCGGCCCGGACGGGAAGCCGACGGTGTACGTCGCACCGACCTGGTCGGGGGATGTCGAGGTGGGGAACGCCGAGAACGGGCCGGTGCATGCCCTGGCCAGACTCGGTACACCCGTACTGGCCGAGGTTGGACCGGTCACCCGTTCCGCGACGCTGGCCGCGACGGACGCCATGTTCCCACCCGGGCGGATGGGCGCGATTCGCACACGCACCGTCCAGAGCATCTCCGGTTCCATCGCCACCGTCCTGGACCGGGCGGCCCGGGAGTTCACCTCACCGTTCTCCGCGATCGTGTGGCATCAGTTCCATGGTGCCGCCGCCCGTCCACCCCTCGACTCGACGGCTTTCGGCCGACGCGAACCGCACCTGATGGTCGAGCTGATCTCATTGTGGGAGGACGGCAAAAGCCAGGACAACGCAGGAGGCGGCGACGTTAGGTCCCCGCACCTGCGCTGGCTGGAACAGCTGCACGCGGCGCTTGAGCCATTCTCATTGCCGGGCGGCTACGTGAACTTCCTGGGGCCGGAGACTCCCGACCAGGTTGCGGAGTCCTACGGGCCGAACACCGAACGTTTGCTCGCCGTGAAGTCTGTGGTCGACCCGGACTCCGTCTTCGCCGCCACCCCGCTCCCCAGCGGGACTGCCGACGCCGGTTCCAGGCCCGTATGAGGCGTTGAACAGGAACAGCCGGGGGTGCCGGCGGCCCCGTCGGAGAACGGCATCAGGTAGTCAGGCAGTTTCCCGCGCAACGCGACGGGGCGGGCACTTCGTTCAACTACTCAGCGGTGCCCGCACCCTCGCTGGCAGCTGCGGGCCGATGAGGTCGATGCGGCCTTGACGACGGCCATTCGCGTGCGCTGGTCGTCACCGTGATGGTCGCCGCGAGACCGTTCCGGCGCGTTGACTTCGGGCTCCACCAAGGGGCCGTCCGAGGGGTGATCAAATAGCCGGGGAGCTCCTCTGAACTGGGACGGTGGGCTTGTCGAAGGTCCAGTTCGTCGCCAGGGCAGAGCCGCTCCCCCGCCCCGGCTGGCCGGTGATCTTCGCCGGAATGGAGCTCTGGGCCACAGAGTTCATATGGGCGCAGCGCGTACTGAGCTGCCCAGGGTGCCGGGTCACCGAAGCCACCCGGCGGGCCATGGACCCTCGTGTGCGGCATCTCAACATCGCTGTACTCACGGCGGGTGCCGCGCTCTGTGCTGCGGCGGTTACCGGCTATCTGTACTGCTACGGCGTTGTCGTGCCCTGGGATTGGCGGTTGAGCGGCGTACACAGCGCGTGCAGCAGCGGCCGGATCCCCTCCTGCGTCCGTAGCTGAGCCCATCGGAGTGTGCCGCTCAGGGGGCGCCTTAGGGCTCGCAGAGAATTAACTTGTGGGCTCGGAGCCTTGACGTCCCAGGTCAGCGCGCGCCCGCATGTTGTTCTTCTCCGAGCCCTCACTCCTGTCGATCAGCAGCGGCCTCGTCCGGCTCGGCGAGTGCCTTGTCGATGTGGACCGGGTCGCCTACGGCGCCTCCCGTGGCCGTGCGGACAGCGTCCGCAATGAAGGCGAAATTCTCGTCACCGAGCTTCTGCGGATCGGTGCCGTCCAGAAGGCCGGCTCCGACGTACTCGTTGATGACTCGCAGGGCGGCCGCAGCGGCCGCGGCGTGCAGACGTACCTCGAGGTCGTCGGGCTTGAGTCCGAGGCGAGTCGCGATGACCCCGGCCAGTTCGTGTTCCACCTGGTCGCAGGCCATCAGCCAGGCCGTTCGCAGGGCCGGTTCGGTCTCGGCCAATCGAATCATCTTGACGCCCAGCCCGGCGTCGGCCTGCTCCAGCGGGCTGATCTCGCTGACCAACCGCTTCGCCTCCGTGGCGAAGTGCTCCTCCAGAGAGCGGTGCGGCGGCCAACTGCGCAGAGTGGCCAGTTCCCACTCCACGCTCTGCGCGACGATCGGCTCCGCGCAGCTCTCCTTGCTGCGGAAATGACGCCAGATAGTGCGGGTCGACAGGCCAACGGCCTCTGCGATCTGGTCACCGCTCGTGCCGTCGACGCCCTGCGCCCAGAACAGGCGTGCCGCCTCTCGCGAGATCTCCAGACGTACGCGACGGCGCCGCTGCTCACTCATTCCGCCACGGCTGCGTTCGGTCGATGCCACGTCGTCCGCCATCTTTCGTCACCCTTTCACCATCAAATTCGCTCAGTGTCATATTGGCATTAAGTGACGCGACATGCTAGTGCCTGGGGCAACGTTCAGCGGCCCCACCAAGGCGACTCCAGCTGGCCCCGGTTCACAATTGATTCGTGAAGATCTGGGACCACCGGGCTGTTTCGATGGGGTGTCCGGCGGCAGGCGGTTGATCAGGACTTCGGCCCTCGGTAGTGGCGCTTGTCACGAGATCGGGAAGGCTCAGTCGCCTCGGATGCGGGCATGCAGATGCATGTCGTGTCGGCCGTCGTCATGCACGGCGGCGCTGCGCTTGGTGCCTTCCAGAAGGTAGCCGGACCTGATGGCGACCCTGCACGAAGCGTGGTTGCGGGTGGAGTGGTCCAGCTCCAGTCGGTGGAAGCCGATCTCGTCCAGGGCCCATGCGGTGAGCGCCACGAGACCCTGCGAAGCCACGCCGGCTATGCCGTCGTCGAAGTCCAGTCCACGTAGCGCGATCCGGCCGAGTACTTCGTCGCCGTCGCGAGTGATCGCCCAGTGGCCGCCTTTCTCGTGCTTCCAGTCCTGGCGGTATGCCTCGAACCATTCCCGGCCGTGGAGCTCGGTGGAGGGCCGACGGGTGTGCCAGCGGCGAATCTCATCATCCCGATAAGCCGACAGGAACACCGGTGCGTCGGATTCCTCCCAAGCACGTAGCAGCAAGCCCCCGGCGGCGGGGAGCACGGGTTGGGGGGAGCCACCGAGCAGGCCGGAGGCGATGACGGGCGGCGTCGACAGAGCGCGAGTCATGCACCATGATCGCCCGATGCCGGCCGCTCACGTCAACAGCGGGCCGTTCGGCAACGCGTCACGATCACCGCCAGGTCATGGCCGGATCAGGAACCCGCGTCCATCGGCAACCCGCAGGCCCCCGCAACCCCGACTACTTGATTCCGTTGGTCTTGTTCCCCTTGGTGCGAGCGAGCCGGTAGGACTCGGTGCCGGTCTCGATGAGGGTGGCGTTGAAGGTGAGCCGGTCGACGATCGCCGCGCAGAGCCGCGGATCGGTGAAGGTCTTGGACCAGCCGGTGAACGCTTCGTTGGAGGCGACGGCGATGCTGTTCTTCTCCTCCCGCTCGGTCAGAACCTGGAAGAGCATCTCGGCGCCACGACGGTCGCGTTCGAGGTAGCCGGCCATGGCGGACGCGGTGCCCAAGCCGATCAGCAGGTGCGATTTGCCGGTGCCGGAGTCCCCGGATCAGACACAGCGGGTAGCCCTTGGTGATCCACTCGCAGGTGGCGAGGTTGTGGATGGCGGCCGGGTCGATGTTGAGGTTGGCCCGGTAGTCGAAGTCGCGCAGGGACTTCTCGCGGGGGAAGTGGGCGGCGCGGATGCGGCGTTCGGCCCGTCGGCGGTCGCGGTCCTCGCACTCGGCCATCGGCAGCTCGGCGAGGTACCCGGCATAGGACAGGCCCTCGCTTTCGGCTCGTTCAGCCGCGCCGCCACGCAGCACACAGCGTCAACTCGCCACGCTCGTAGATCCATCCCCACTGAGGAGGGTGCGCAGCCGGCGAGCTACGTCGGTGGTGCTGTGCCCGTCCCACACGGGCGCCGTCTCTACCTCGGGCACGTCACCGAACAACGACCAGCTATTGGCTCGGTAGTGATTGCTGACCTGCCCCGTGGGGAGCTGGGCCATAACTATGAACCAGCCGCCTCCGAAGCATGGTTCACCGTCGTGGTGCTTCCATGAGCGGACGACGGGATACCTGGCGGCCAGCCACGCCCGGACTGCGTGTGCGTGGTAGAGCAGCCTGAATTCGTACAGCTCGTCGAAAGTGTGGAACCCGTCGGAGACGCTGCCGGTGTCGGTCATTACTGGCTCCAGATTGTGTAGAGCCCGCGGCGCGGGCTTCGCCGCTAACACGCGGCGGGTCTCGCCCACCTTGCCGGGCACCTCGACAGCCTGGCCGGGCTGAAATGGTCAGCCCGAAAACGTAACTCAGGCCGGACTTCACTGCAAGCGTTGTCTGCCGAGAGCCGCTCGAGTGAGGACCCGGGAAAGATCGGGTTCTTGTGTACTGCACTCACAGCAGGGACGCCGACATCGTTAGCCCCGGCGCCGACAAAATGTCCGCAGTGGTGACGGAGGGGCAGCCGCTCATCCGATGGGCCAACAGTCCTCTGGCCCGCCTCCGGAGCTTGTTGGTTCGCGCGCCGCAATCCATGCCGCTGAGCAAGGACAACTGTGCCTGGGCCGAGCATGTCGCGCTGCACAGTAGAATCGACCCTTTCCGGGTCGAGCAGGAACGCGTCGCCGCTCTCGGCGCGACGCAGGTCCCGATCCGCCGAGCCCGCGTGACGACGGCGAGGCTCCACGAAGCCGCCAACCGCAGCCCCGTCGATCGAGGTGGTGAACTGGCGCAAGACGTAAAGGATGTGTTGGTGATGAACAGCAACAAGCCTCGTCGGCCGGACGTCACGACGGTCGAGATCATCGGTGGTCCAGAAGCGCTCAAGGTCGGCCTTGGCAACTATGACGCCCGGTGGGCGGAGGTCTACCTGCATCACCGGCGTCGGATCCTTGACGCGTTGGCGGCAGTGGACGTCGATGTCGAGCACATTGGATCGACTTCGGTTCCAGGCCTTGCCGCCAAACCGATTGTTGACATCGTCGTCGCGGTGGCCGACATCACAGCAGAGGAGGACTACCTCGACGGGCTGTTGGCCGCAGGTTACGAACTGCGGGTTCGCGAGCCAGGACATCGGCTCGTACGTACGCCGACTCGCGACGTTCACGTGCACGTATATGAACGAGGGGACGCAGCGGTGCACGAGTACCTTCTCTTCCGTGATCACTTGCGCACCCATGCAGACGATCGCGCCCTGTACGAGAGTGTCAAACGAGCTCTGCTCAGCCAGCAGTGGAACGACATGAACGACTACGCCGACGCCAAGAACGACGTCATCCTCGCGATCAAGACTCGAGCCAGGGCAGCTCGCCAATGAACGCCAATGAGACGTAGGCGTCGTGGAGTTCGGTTCGGCGTTCCCAGCGGACGGCGAGGCGCTTGAACTGGTGGAACAGGGCGAAGGTCCGGTGATCGGACGCCGTTCGCCGCTCGCCTCGGGGAAAGATGCTCTGGCGGTGAGGGAAGAGTTCGAGCCCAGGACCGGCCGCATCGCCGTCGAGGTCACTTTCGCTTCCGGCCGGGTTCGTTGCGACAGTTGGGCTGGAGACCTCCGCCTTTCCACGTGAGCCCTCGCATGCAGTCTCACATGGCCACGAGGTGATGATCTTGATGTGGCTGGTGTGATCACGGCGTCCGAGCCGTCCTGGATGACCCTCTTCACCCAACTGAGCCCCCGCTGCGTCGGCAGGTTGGTGACCGCGCTGCGGCGCGAGGGGTGCAGAGACGGTACGGCCCGGCCGGCCGTGGGGCCTGACACTGGAGAACCGGGTGCTGCTCGTGACGGCATATTGGCGCACGAACTTGACGATGCGCCAACTCGCGCTGCTGTTCGGCGTCTCAAAGTCGACGGCCGACCGGATCATCAGCCATCTCGGCCCGCTTCTCGCGCTTCAGCCCAGACAGCGGTTCACGAGGAACACCGTCCTTGTCGTGGGACGGCACCCTGGTGCCCACCCGCGGCCACGCAGTCGCAGAGCAGTCCGAGAATTACCGGTACTCCACCAACCACCAGGTTGTCATCGACGCAGGCACCCGTCGCGTCGTCGTGGTCGCCCGGCCGCTGCCGGGCAACCGCAACGACTGCAGAGCCTGCGAGGAACTGCCCGACTAAAACGGCAACACAACCGTGCTCGCGTCGAGCACACCTTCGCCCGCATGAAGACCTGGAAGATCCTCCGCGACTGCCGTCTCAAAGGTGACCGCGTCCACCACGCCATGCTCGGCGTCGCTCCCCTGCACAACAGAAAGGAGGGCTGCAGAAACGACCCCATCAGCACCGTTCACTTCACCGTGGCAGAAGTCCTCCGACTCCAGCACGCTCTGCGACCTCGCCCCACACCCCGCCTCGGACCCGTTGCGAAGAAACAGCTCAGGCGACGATTTCTGACTGGCGTCCTGGGACATGGAGATGAGCGTGTGTGGAGGCACGCCGGCCGAGCTTGGTGGAGCCGGTGGCGCGTCGGCAAAGGCAAGATCGTCGGTGCTGCGCACAGTCGCGGTGCGGCCTGGAGCAACTGGACCTGGTCACGTGGTGTGCCCTGTCCGACCGAGGGGCGAAGTTGACGCTGCTCTAAGGTCATCATGCATGAACACTCCTGATGATCAAAGGCTCGGCATACAGATCGATGTCCGGGTGCGACAGGCCGATCTTGGTCGAAACGGTTCGGCAAGCACAATCGGCATGGCCCGCTGGCTGGAAGACGCCCGGATCCGGCTGCGGCTGCACCGCTTCGAGCGCCTCATCGGTAAGGGTGGTTTCGGGCCGTACCAGATCTTGCTCGTCGGCCAACGGGTCAACCGGCTTGCTCCGGTCGGCCCGACCGGTACCCACGTGCAAGTGCACACCGGCGTTTGCCGGATCGGGCGCTCCTCATTCACCTTCGAACAGGTGATCATGGTCGACGGCAAGCATGTGGGCAGGGGCGACGCCACCGTCGTGCTGGCCGACAACTCGGGACCGCTCCAGCTTCCGGACGAGCTGATCGCCGATCTCGACGAGATGCAGCTACCGGAGACAGCCACGCCGGCAGCTGCCCGTCCACGCCCTGAACGCCTGCAACGTGCCCACTACTCGCACTGGGCCACGCTGCGTTCCCGGATCGGTGACGTCGACTCCAACCAGCACGTCAACTTCATCGCATTGACCACTTGGTACGACGAGGCCGTCGCTACCTTCACCTCGCGCTCAATTGGGACAAGTGGTGCGGGCTCGGTGCCAGATCTGCCCCCTTCGTCATACCAGATCCAGTATCTCGGTGAGGTGACCTACCCGGGCGACTACGAGATCGGGCTCACGGTCCGCTCCGTCGACACCGACTCCGTGCACTACGAACTCGGTATCTTCCACGACGGCACCTGCCTGAGCGTGGCCGACGCCACCGGCCCACGCGGCGAACTGACCTCCGAAGCCCTGAAGGCGGCCCCGACGACGGACTGACCACAGTCCTCTCGGGTGGGGCAGGTCCAGGTTCATCCCGGCCTCGCGGCGCCACTGGGCCCGATCCGCGCCTGCGGAGAAATGGCCTGATTCTGGGTACTTCTCCATACGCCCTGGTCGCGGGGCCCTTTCGGAGTCTAGGTGGCTGACGCTGCATCAGGGGAGGCGGACTCGCAAGGCGCTGCAAGTCCCGCGAGGCCGCAAGGGATCCACTTGCAATATCTGTCACTTAGTGACACTGTCACTAAGCGACAGAGGGGTGGTCGGTTCTGTGCAAGGCCGGCCTGCGCAGCGAGTGACCCCCTTCCGAGTCCGCCCGCACCCGAACTCCGGAGTACCTCATGAGGAAACGACCAGCCGCCACCGTTGCAGCCCTGCTCACGGTCTGCACTTTGACCGGCGGCCTCATAGGGGCAGCCGGCGCCGCGCCGGACCAGGCAACCGACAGCGGCCGAACAGAGAAGACGACCGTCGCCACTGCTACCGATTCGGTCACGCACGAGCAGAACGAGCGGGTGCCGGAGGGGGCGCGCTGGACCCAGCACTACTTCCCCTCCTCGGACGACTCCAAGACCGAGCTGCACGCCGACGTTCTGCTTCCTGAGAAGCTCCCCGAGGGTGCGAAGGTGCCCGTCATCATGTCGGCCGGCGCGTACTTCGGTCACTCGGGGGAGCTGGAGGTCGAGGAGGAGCACGCCGGCCCCTCGGAGCGCTTTCAGGACCTCCTGGAGGGGACCGACCTGTTCGACAAGGGGTACGCCTTCGTCATGGTGGACACGCGCGGCTTCGGCGGCTCCACCGGATGTCTCGACCTCGGCGGGCCCGGAGACCAGGCCGACGTCAAGGCCGCGATCGACTGGAGCGCGAAACAGCCCTGGTCCACTGGCGCGGTGGGAATGTACGGAAAATCCTTCGACGCCTACACCGGTCTCCTCGGCAACAACGTCAAACACGACGCACTGAAAGCCGTCGTCGCCCAGGAGCCCATCTGGGATCTGTATCAGCAGCTCCACTCCAACGGCGTGCCCCGCCCGAACAGCGTCCAGTTGCCCACCAGCTACAACCGCATTGCCGGCCTGGCCCAGTTGCCGGACGAGGACAAGCGGTACCGGACCAACGCCGCGTACGAGAAGAAGCACCCCGAGTGCCTGGTGCTCAACTCCTTCGGCCCCTCCATCGGTGACCCGGACGACCCGTACTGGAAGGACCGCAGCCCGGCCAGGAACGCGAAGGGCACCGCCACTCCGCTGCTCTTCACCCAAGGCACCGCCGAGACCAACACCCTGCCCGTGGGGATGGAGGAGTTCCTCGACAATCACCGCGGCCCTCAGCGGGCCTGGATCGGCCCCTGGGACCACGTACGCGGCAATGAGCGCACACAGGACGGGAAGCTCGCGATGGGCCGCGCGAACTGGTTCAAGGAGACGCTGTCCTTCTTCGACGAACACCTCAAGGGCATCGACCCGAAGATCCAGTACCCGAACTACGCCGTCCAGGACAACCTCGGCAACTGGCGCGCGGAGAAGTCCTGGCCCACAGCGAACCGCTCCGCGAACCTCCGTCTCGGCAACGGCTCGTACGTGGACAGCGGAGCGGGTTCGCAGCCGATGTCCCCAGAAGAGGAATCCGGTCGTGACGCTGGGAGCTTCCTCGTCTGGTCCGGGTCTCTCGAGACGGCCACCCGGGTCACCGGCACGCCCCGAATCGCCATGACGGCAAACGGCGAGGGGAACGTCATGGTCAAGCTGTACGACGTGGACGAGGACGGTAACGCTGTCGCATTCGACGAGCGAGTCTCCCGGCTGGACCGGGACCGGCTGGACATCGGCCTGAAGTCGACCGACTGGACCCTGCGGGCCGGCCACCGCCTCGCCGTGGAGATCGGCTCGGTGCGGACCGGCGATTGGCTCGACACCCCCTCCAAGCAAAAGATCCGGATCAGTAACGCCCGTCTCCAGCTGCCCCTGGACAACCCGGCAGAAGACATCGCGACCGGTGGCGACCGGGCGCCGTGGCTCGACACCTTCACGCAGATCAACGCGGCGAAGCTGAAGCCCGGCCCAGCCGCGTTCACGGTGCCCCCGGCCCGTGCGCGGCGCTGAGGACGCCACACCGCTGGACAACCTCGTCGCGTTGGCTCACGGGGCGGAGCACCGCCACCGACACCCCACCGATCAGCGCGAACGACAGGTCGGAAACAGCTCAGTTCATCGAACCGAGGGGGTACCCGTGCCCATCAGCCTTCCGCCTGTCTTTCACGTCGGCATCATCGTGGAAAAGGTTGGCTTCTCTGCCCGTTACGGCTTCATCAGGACGGGATCTTCGGAGATCGAACTGATCCAGCCGCTCGATGGCCGCTCGCCGTACACGGAGTTCCTCGACCTCCACGGTGAAGGCGTCCAGCACCTCGCCTACGTGGTGGGAAGCATCGACCAGTACCTCGAAGCGCTGCGAGCGACGGGAGAGGCAGGTCGTGTCACCTTCGAGGCAACCATCGCAGGGCAGACACGCTTCGTGTACCTGGACGGTCTGGCCCATGGGCCGGCCATCGAGCTGATCGAAGCCACCGGCGAAGACGCCTGACCGCGACACGGTTCCGGACGGACGCGACACCGGAGCGGGCTCTCACACCTTGCGGTCGCGTTCGCCAATGTTCACAACCACTCGCCATCTTCCCCGCTCGGGTGCGCGTGCCAACGGTCCGTGCGCCGAGCGGCAACCGACGACCGGCGGGCATCCGATAAGCCCGCCGTACTCCGAAGCGCCTTCGCGCCCACGTCAAGGAGGACTGCACGGCGAGCGGCACGATGCAGCCTCCGGCCCAAGGTCCGAGTTCGGGCCCGGCCCGCGCGCCCAGAGCCCCGGTCGTCAGAGGGTGGGTGCGAGGCCGGCCCGGAGGATGTCGAGGTAGTTGTCGATCGCGTCCCCCTGCCGCTCCGCCGGGTGCTCGCTGACGGCGTGGATCAGGCCGCACAGGAGCTTGAGCAGGTTTTCGCCGGTGAGGGCAGGGGCAGGGCGGATGCGTGCGAGCAGGTGGGAGGTGACTTCAACCAGCTCTCCCTTGGCCCGGTGCAGAGAGTCCGTCTCGTCGGACCCGGTGATCAGAACGTCGGTGAGGCCCGGTTGCGCCAGGGCGGTCAGGAGCGCCGTGCGGAGGAAGTCAACGAGCGCCTTCGCGGGATCGGGGTGTCCGACGGCTGCGGCCGCCGCATCGATGAGCTCTCGGACCGCCTCTTCCAGGACGGACTCCAGCATGGCCCGCTGCGTGGGGAAGACCCGATAGACCGTCCCGACCCCCACGCCCGCCCTGCGCGCGAGCTCGTTGAGGGTGAGCGCGGTCTCCCCGCCGATGACGGCGCCGCGGGCCTCATCGAAGATCCTCTGCCTGTTGCGTGCGGCATCCGACCTCATGATCCCTCCTTCGCATACCCATGTGGATAACCTATCAGGTTGGTGCTACGGTGAAGTCGATAACTAATCCACTTCACTTCGTCGGGAGCGGTCGTGACCGTTGTGTTCATCCATGGAGTACCGGAGACGCCTTCCGTCTGGAACGACCTCCGGGGGCGGATCGACCGCCCCACCGCGGCCCTGCGGCTGCCCGGATTCGGCAGCCCTCGCCCGGCTCACCTGGACGGCAAGGAGGCGTACGCCGACTGGCTGGCGAACGAACTGCGCGCCTTCGGTGAGCCCGTCGATCTCGTGGGCCACGACTGGGGTGCACACCTGGTGATGCGGATCGTCTCCGCGTACGACGTTCCGGTACGCAGCTGGGTGTCCGACGTCGCACACGGGTGGCACCCCGACTATCAGTGGCACGAGGCGGCCACCCTCTTCCAGAAGACCCCGGAGGGCGAGGAGCTGCTCGCGTCGCTGCGCGCCCAGACCCCCGGCAGCCCCAGCTTCGGGGACTTCCTCCGCCCTCGGGGGATGAGCGCCGAACTGGCGACGGAAGTCGACACCGTCCACGACGAGGAGATGAGCACGGCCATCCTGACGCTCTACCGCTCAGCCTGGCCCAACTTCTACACCGACTGGGGCAAGGACTTCGACCGCCCCGCTCAGGTTCCGGGGCTCGTCCTGATCCCGACCGGCGATCCGATGGCGCAGCCCGCGATGGACCTGGATATGGCCACGCGAATCGGGGCCCAGGCAGTGGAACTGGACAGCCTCACCCACTACTGGATGCTCCAGGATCCTGATCGGGGCGCGGAGGTACTCAACCGATTCTGGGACTCCCGGCCCGCATGACATCCGGTACCGGTGGGCGACGTCCTCGCCGTGATGAGGTCGCGAGCACGTGAGCGCATGGCCATGATGGCGGTGACTCGCGAGATGTTCATTGTCCGGGAGGTGGCCGGTCGGGTCGCTGTCACGGACGTCGGCGGTGTCCGCTGTACACAGGACCGGCACCCGGTCCGGGAACCCCTGCAAGGAAGGCTCCCGGCGACGCCGCAAGACTGAGTCCAAACCGCTCACCTTCCGCCCCGAGGTCGCCCAGCCGAGCTTGTTGTTTAACGTCTGGTGCTTCTCATGGCCTGCCACGTGCACGGTGCAGTCGTGACAGATGGGCTGCACCCGCGACTGGCGGATGTGTTCCCAGCACTTGCCACCGAGATCGCTGAACTGCTGCGTGCTGATCGTGAACCGCTGGCCGAGGTGGTCGCCGACCTGCCCTACAGCCCGTGCACCTGTACCACAACCTGCTGACCGCGCCGCCCGGTTCGCCTGGTTCCTCCAGGCGACCGCGGCGGGGAGATCGGGCACATCCGAGTACGCGACCTCGATGTCGGCCGTCAGCTTCAACCAAGTTCATCGACTCGACGGGGGGCCTGTGGCAGCAGGGCGAAGCTCGCCAAGTAGTGAGCCGGTCAGGTCGCCTGGGCAGGCCGCTTGGGCGGGTCGCCTGAGCGGTGGCCCCAGTAGGTCAGCATCCGTCCTATAAGGCCTCTAGCCTGCGGTTTATGCAGACATACGAGGACGGCGTCGAGATCCTTGTCCCCGCGGGCCCGGCCGAGCTCGAGGCCTGGCTCGACGCGCATCACGGGGAACGGACCGCGCTCTGGGTGAAGATCGCCAAGAAGCACACCGGCATCCCATCGCTCACCTGGGAAGAGATGGTCGACACGGTGCTCTGCTTCGGCTGGATCGACGGTCTGCGGCGCGGCTTTGACGACACGTACTTCCTGCAGCGCACGACACCCCGCCGACCCCGCTCCGCCTGGTCGCAGGTGAACGTCGACAGGGCTGAGGCCCTGATCGCGGCAGGCCGGATGCGCCCCCGCGGCCTCGCCGAGATCGAGGCGGCGCGGGCGGACGGCCGCTGGGAGACGGCATACGCCTCACAGAAGAATGCCACCGCACCGCCGGATCTCCTCGAGGCGCTCGACGCGAACCCGGCCGCGCGGGCGTTTTACGAGACGCTCAGCAAGTCCGACCAGTTCGCCCTATACCTCCGCCTGGTCAGCGCCCGCACCGAGAAGACCCGCCTGGCCCGCCTGGAACGGATGGTGGCCACGATGGCAAGGTCCGAGCGGCCATCATGATCAACCGCTCGGCCAACGCACAGATCAAGCACATCAAAGCCTGCGGAGGCTTAAAGAGATGGAGCGTCAGATAGGTGGAATGCCGACAGAGCGCACCCCGTCACGATCACAGGGGGTCGTCACGGTCAGTCACCGAAGCAGGATCATCTTACGGAGCAGTTCGAATTCGGCTCGCCCGTAGAGTTGCCTTTTGATCCTTTTGTTGCGATTCACGCTCCGTCGGTGCCGCCCGAGCTCCAGTGCAGAGTGAGTCCGGCGGTGACGGCGTCGAGGTCGCCAGCTAAGGGGACGTCTCAACTGGTGATGGGAGTCATTGGCGCAGGTGGTCCAGGAGTCCGTCGGGCACGGGGTAGGGAGGTTCATGGGGAAGAAGTTGCTGGGCGGTGTCCAGATCGCAGCCCCGAACATGCCCGTGGATCTCGCGCGCGAGGCCAGTTACGTCGGTGATGGAAACCGTCCACTCGTCGGCGTAGCGGTGTGCGGCTTCACCGACGAGGCCGAGCTGCAATGCGCGGTAGGGAAGGGGCTGCAGATGCACATCGCGCTCGGGGTCCCATTGGACACGAGCCGGGGCCCGCTTCAACTGCCGCTTCCAGGTTGCTCGGTCGGCGTGCAGTCCGCGCTCGTAGTGGGACAGGCACGCGTGCTCCAGCGCCCATTCGAAGCCTTCGCGGGTGATCTCGACTGCGAGGACAGTCTCCTGCCCTTCCTTGGCTCCCCATCCGCAGCGATACATCATCCAGAGGAAGGACGGCTTGATCCACGTCATCCGGTCTCGCTGCCAGGCCGTCGGGAAACGACCCTCTCGGGCTGCGGGCAGGCCGAGCTCTGGCGCGTATGCCTGGTAGACGATGACTGTGGAGTCGGTGTAGCGGGCGCGGATCCGGTGCTTGAGTTCTGCCACGGTGACAGGGTGCGGACACTGCTCGATGCGCGCCATCGAATTACCTGGGCACCGGGTGGCTGAGCCTCCGGTAGCAGATCAGAGTGGCGGCGATGCCAGCGAAAGCAAGGACGTGTTCGGCCTTGCGCTCGTAGCCACGGTGCAGTCGTCGGCATCCCTAACGACTCCCGGATGTCACTCTGCGGGGTCCTGGGAGCCTGCCGGACGGAGCCCGTACTCGGCCAACCACCCGAGCAGCTCTTGGCGGGAGGCTCGAACAAGGCGCCCTCCTGTGAAGCGGGCGTCGTCGGTGACCTCTGCCACGCACTCGGCAGATGGCACGAATGACTGCGCCTCGTCGTCGGTGGTGAACTCAGCTTCCGCCAGCACCAGACCCTGAAGACGACCGTCAAAGACGTCAACGCCCAGGGGAGGCACACTGAAACGGGTCTTGGACAGCAGGACGGCCGGCAGCGAGGCGAGCACGTCGTATTCGGCTGGCGACAAGTATGTATTCGTGATCAGGCCCTGGACAGCACCGGGCTGAGGGACCGGGACCTTCTGGGTGAGCTTGAGCTCGCAGCGACCGTCTGCGAAGTCGGCTCTCCGCAGCCGCAAGCGAGTGCCCATCACGTATCGATCTGTGATCACACGAGTGACGGTCACCGTCGACGGCTCCGGGGGTCTGGCCAGCAGAAACCGTCTCTCCCGCTCGACATGCGAGTACTTGCCCGGGCGAATCGACCCGCCCTCAACCCCACCCGTCCTGCCCATCATGAGGACAGCTTCTCAGCCGACGCCCGCAGGTTCGGCCCGGGCGGCCTTGGTGTGGGCGAGGCGGTAGGACTCCGCCCCGGCCTGATGATGGCGCCGTTGAAGGTGAGCCGGTCGACGATGGGCCGCGCAGAGCCGCAGCTCCCGAAGTCATCGACACTTGGTAATTCGTAGCGTTCCACACCAGCGGTGGGGCGAGAGGCGCGTACCTCGGCCGGCGAGGGCACCGGTGGTCGAGGGTCGCGCGATCGAACGCGACCAGGGCGACGACGAGGGCCGTGAGCGATTGGATGTGGTTACCCTCCGCGACGACTCCCCAAGATCTGTGCCAGAAGCTGAAACTCACCCACATACTCAGCAGGGGTCAGTACGCCAGCAACCGATCGGGCTAGGTGGGCGCCGGGCGATCGGCTGGAGCTTCATGGGTTTTCTCGTTAGTCCATTGCGCGGCCGATGAGTTTGTGACTCCCGGCCGGTCCAAGCTCGTGACAGCCTAGGAAAGGACACCGTCATGTCGGAGCTTCTCGTCGACTTCATCACTTCCCTCGACGGCTACGCATCGGGAGAGGGATGGCCCGGGTTCTGGGGCCTCGAGGGCCCTGAGTACCTCGCATGGCTCGGGGAGCAGCCCGAGGTCACCTACCTGATGGGAGCGAACACCTACCGCCTGATGTCGGGCTTCGCCGCAGGCGAGGTCCCGGATGGCCAAGCCGACTTCAGGCCCGAGGAAGAGGCGTCCGTCGATGAGCTCACTCAAGCGTCCAAGGTGGTGTTCTCCTCCTCTCTCAAGGAGCCATTGACGTGGCCCAACTCCAAGCTCATCCGCGACGACGCCGTTGAGACGGTCCGCGCCATGAAGTCGAGTGGCTCGGGGCTCCTCAGCACGATCGGCAGCCTCAGCCTGTGCCGGTCCCTGCTACGAGCCGGGCTCGTCGACCGCTTCCGGGTCGTGATGTTCCCGGTGATCACCGGGGCCACGGGCGCAGAACGCATCTACGACGGCTATCCGGACGTTGCCCTCGAGATGACCGAGCACCGCACCTTCGACGGCCGCATCCAGCTGGTCGAGTACAAGCCCCGCGTGCTCGAGCACCCACCCCTCGGCGTCCCTGCGTGACGTCGCCCCGTCCGCCGGTCTGGACGACACCAGGCCGGCGCCGGCGGGTCCGGAGCAAGACCTCATAGAGGGCGAACGGCCAACGCCGCGGGGCCGAGGTCCAGCGCGCGGCGCACCAGATCCGGATCAAGCTCAACGCGTACCCCTCGGACCAGCTCAATTCAACGTCCTCATGCACGACGGACAGCGGCCCACCGGCCCTGGCCTCTCCACCACCACCGAGACCTTCCGGTGCACCTTCGGCCCCGGCGGTCGGGGTGCCGTTTCTGTCTAGCGGGGCCCGCGGCGTATGCGGCTCCGAGAGCGAGCACTGCGGCGAGCGCCATGAGTAGCAGGACGGCGGTGCCGGCGCACGCGTTCAGCCCCACCGAGCGCGGCCTGCACACGCTCAGCCCTCCTCCCGCAGACGCACCAGCGTGGTCGACACCGTCTACCTGCTCGGCGTCTCCACCTGCCGGGTCGAGAAGCTCGCCGAGAGCCTGGGCGTCACCCAGGTGTCAAAGTCCCAAGTCAGCGGGATGGCCAGGTATCCGGACGAGCAGGTCACCGCGTTCCGCAACCTCGACGTCCATAACCTGCCAATCCCCTGGCCGACTTCCGCCCCGACTTCGGAGCGCACCACTGATAGAACACCAGGAACGAACACGAGCCCCTGCCCCACCGACATCCACAGGCCCTGGGCGCCGGCTATCTGCTGACCCGGGAAAGGACAAGGACGCCGTGATGACCACGCCGAGCACGCGAGCCGCCCTGAGAACCAGCTACCAGGCCGACCTCGCCGACGGAACGGCCCGCTTTCTGGAGCCGCGCCGCCCTGACTGCCCCTGGTGCGGCTCAACGGCCCTTCAAGTCCACCTGACCAGCCCGGACTTCATTCAAGCCAAGCCCGGTTCGTTCACCCTGGAACAGTGCCGCGACTGCAGACACATATTTCAGAACCCCCGACTGAACACCTCCGGCCTTGAGTTCTACTACCGGGACCTCTACGACGGGCTCGGTGCCAAGAGCGTCGAGTTCGGTTTCAGCTTGATGCGCAAGCTCTACCAGCGGCGCGCCCGCATGCTCCAGCCCTACACCACGCCCCGCGCCTGGCTGGATGTCGGCACGGGCTACGGGCATTTCTGCCACACCGCCAAGCAGATCTGGCCACAGACCACCTTCGCGGGCCTGGACCGCGGCGACGGAGTGCGAGAAGCCCAACGCCGTGGCTGGATCGACGACGCCCACCAAGGCTCTTTCCCCGACCTCGCCGACACCCTCACCCACCGCTACGACGTGGTGAGCATGCACCACTACCTCGAGCACACCATCGACCCGATCGCCGAGATCCGCGCCGCCGCACACGTCCTGCCCCCCGGAGGACACCTCCTCATCGAAGTGCCCGACCCCGAATGCGCCGGGGCCCGCCTCCTCGGCAAGTACTGGTCACAGTGGGTACAACCCCAGCACCTGCACATGTTCCCCGTCGGCAACCTCAAACAGGCCCTCACCGCCAACGGCCTCTCGGTCCTGGCCGTCGAGCACAGGCAAGCCGACCTTGGACTGGACTTCCTGCTGGCCGCCAAAAGGCTTCTTTCCACCCTCGCCCAGGACCCACGCCGCCCCTGGGTACCCCGCCCACCCAACACAACCGACCACGCACGATGGGCCGCCGCGCTGCTCCTCGCCCTGCCTGCGCTGCCAGCCGGCTTCCTGCTCGACCTGACTGTCCGCCCGCTGCTGCCACGCCACAGCAATGCCTACCGCATCCTCGCCGCGAAGGCCCCTGCCCAGCCCACCGGCACCAGCACCAGCTGAAGCCCGCAGTCACCCGACTTGTGGGTGTGAGCGCAGTGGACAAGCGACTCCAAGTCCTTTGGACAGCCGAGGTCGTAGACGATGCCTGCCCAGATGAGGTGGGTACCGGTGGCGGGATCGAGGGACCCGTCTGCGATCTCGCCGGCGATCCAGTAGGCCATCGCCCACTTCGCCGCCCGGGGATCGGCTGGTGAGTGGCGCTTCCCCCGCCCGACCCGTTCCGCTTGTCACAGCCACTCGTTGCTGGCAGCGACCAGTACGGTCGCCTCGTAGCGGACGGCCAGCCTGCCGTGCCTCGTCGCCACCGCACGGTGCCCCTTGAGTCGGTTGATCCCGCACTCCGCCGCGTGCCGCTCGCGGTAGTCGACCGCGCAATCGCGCGATTCCCCCTCCATGGGCACCTGTGCCGGAACCGCGAAAGCGACCGCGAACTCCTCTCCCCTACGCAACCGGAGCGCCCAGGCGGTCTCAGGATGACGCCGGCGACATCGCTCGACACGCGCCTGTTTGCACGATGCACAGGCTCACGGGAGTTCTGGTAGTTGGAGTTCCATGAGTGGGGCGTACTGCTGGCCGGCGTAGCAGTCGCTGTCGTGCTGGTCGCCCTGTACGGAGGGGCGTGGCAGGGAGACTTTGACCGCGAGGGCGCGGGGGTGGTTGACCACCAGGATCTCGTTCTCGCTGGTGTTGAACAGCCCGGCGAACAGGGCCCGGTTGAGGATTCCGGTGTTGGTGAGTGCCTCGTAGGTGTGCTGGTCGTGGCACATGAAGTCGAAGGTGAGGGTGAAGGGTCCGGCGTTCTTGGAGCGGACGAGGGAGCAGTAGTCGAGCAGCGTGGCCATGGTCAGACCTCTTCGGTGGCGGTGCGGAACAGTTCGGTGGGGGTGACGCCGGTGGCGACGTGGTTGAGGGTGAAGCGGTAGAGCGGGCCGCGGTCCATTTCGGGTGGCGAGTAGGGGTAGGCGAGGGTGGAGACCAGGCCGTCGTACTCGGGGATGGGCAGGTGCGAGGAGGCGTGGGCGACGAACGTGGAGATCGCGTGGGCGGTGTCCGGGTCGGGTGCGGTGACGGTGATCAACACGCCGAGTTCCTGGGGCTGCAGGGGGGTGGGTTCGGTACCGGCCAGGACCGTCCCGGTGCCGTAGAGGCGGTAGTTGATGTCGATGGTGTCCGGGTCGACCCGGCCGTCGAATACGTCGAGGATCTTGGCGTCGAAGTACTTCTTGGCCATGGGCAGGAGCTCGGGGAGGCGCTCGATGACGACCTTGTCGCGGACGCCGCCGACGATGACGGTCTGGTAGCCGACGAGTTCGGCGCCTTCGAGCTTGTTGGTGTAGCCGTCGGCCTCGATGTAGCGGGAGCCGCGGACGCGCACTGTCCGTTCGTCAACGGCTTCGTAGGTGGCGTGGGTGGTGTCGAGGGTGCCGGAGGGCTCGATGATGTGGAACGGGTCGGCGTTCTCGTACAGCGTGTGGGCGGCGACCGAACGAGGGGTGAGGCGGCTGCCGTCGGCGAGCGTGGTGACGTCGAAGTGGTCGTCGCGCAAGGTCACCAGGAGTCCGTTGGCATCGGGCGGGATCGCGCAGGCGGCGCCGCATTCGATGGTCTTGGCCATGTGCCAGGTGAGACCGGGGTCGGCGCCGTTCAGGTGGGGCAGAGCGGCGAACAGCGCGGTGTCGCTGGCCCGTCCGGCCAGGATGACGTCGCACCCGTCGCGTAGGAGCTCCTGCATGGGCTCGACGCCCATCATGGCGACGGTGTGGCTTCGCTGGAACAACTCCCGTTCGATGACAGGGGCGTTGGCGAGCGGCCGGATGCGGCCCTCGTCGTACAGGCGCTGGAGGCGCTCTGCCGGTTGGTCGCTGTAGATGAGGCCGAGCTTGAAGTGCAGGTTCTCCTCGGCGGCGATGGCACGGGCCAGGCCGGCGACCAGGTCGACGCCGTCGTCGCGTCCGCTGGTGCCGCACGAACCGATGATCAGCGGCACTTGGAGGGTGTCGCGGGCCCGCAGGAGCAGGCGCAGGTCGCGCGTGACGGCCTGGGCGGAGAGTTTGGGGGTCCCGGAGCCGAGGGCTGCGGGGCCGGAGTCGGTGGAGCCGGCGTCGCAGGCGATCACGTGCGGGCCGGCGGCCACACCGCGGTCGAGGGCGGCTGTGTCGAAGCCGGCACCGAGGGCTCCGGTCGGGGCGAGGATACGCATGTCCACAAGGGCGACTTTCTGTTGTACGGGTGAGGGTCAGGAAGCGGTTGCGAGCGTCCGCTCGGCGCGGCGGCCCACGAGGGTGAAGACGGCGAAGGTGACCGCGCCGAACACGGCGGCGTTGAGGAACATGTAGCGCCAGCCGGTGAGGTCGACGGTGGCGCCGAGCAGGGCGGGGCCAAGAGCCATGCCCGAGGCGGAGGCCACCGTGTACAGGCCCGTGTAGGCGCCCAGGACACGGTTGTTGGGCGCGAGGCTCCACAGGGCGACCAGGCCGTTGACGGAGAAGACGGCGTAGCCGATCGAGGCGATGGCCACGGAGGCTGCGGTGAAGGCCGGGGTGGGTTCGGCGAAGCCGACGAGCAGGCCCGCGACGAACAGGGCGATGCCGTAGCGGATCATGCGGAACTCGCCGAGCCGGTGCGAGAGGTAGGCCAGCGGGACGACGCAGATGAGGAAGGCGATCGCACCGGGCAGCGCGATGCCGCCGGCCGCGCCCCGGGTCATGCCGAGGGCCTCGATGCCGTACGGGGTGGTCAGGGAGCGCAGCGCCGCCCACATGCCGGCGAAGCAGAAGATGCCGGCCATGAGCAGCAGCCGGACTCGGCTCGGTTCGCGTATCAGGTCCTTGAGGACCGCCCACGGAGAGGAGAACGGGTCAGCCTGGCCGGTGTTGGTGTCCTCGTGGCGCAGCGCTGTGGGGTGGCGGCGGCCCAGGAAGCGGTAGGACAGGACCACCATGACGATCATCAGGAACGGTGGGATGGCGAAGGCGGCCTTGAGGCTGTGGTCCACCACCAGCAGGCTGATGAGGGCCGAGACGATGATGGTGAGGCTGACGCCGGCCTTGATGAACCCCTGGGCCTTGCCTCTCTGCCCGGGTGCGACGTAGTCGGAGACCAGGGTTTCGGTGACGCCCTTGAAGGAGTTGGCGGTCAGGCCGAACGCGAAGATGCAGAGCATGAGCATCGGCAGGCTGGTGGCCCACGGGATCAGCGCGAAGGGCACGGCCGCCACGCACGCCCCGGCTACCACGATGGGCCAGCGTCCGGTGCGGCGCCGTGTCATCCGGTCGGAGATCAGGCCCATCCAGGGCTGGATGATGACGCCGAGCCCGGTGTCCAGGCCCATGATCAGGCCGATGACAGTGGCGGAGGACACGAAGTGACGCAGCTGGGCGGGGACTTGGGCGTCGTAGAAGTTCCACACCGACTCCTGGGCGAAGATCGCGAGGGCGACCCACAGGACGGCGCTTGCGCTCATGCGCTCCGGCCGTTCGGCCGCGGGGGCGGCATCGAGCACGGCCGGTGCAGACGCCGAGGCAGGGGGCTGGGGTGGTTCGGATCGTTCGTCATGCAACATGGCGGCTCCTATGCCATATGCTATAGCAACATAGCGGTACCTGTGCGCCGGCGACCTCCCGAGGGGCCGGCGGGCAGACAGTTCAAGGAAGGGGGTCAGGTGGAGGACAGCTGGACGAGTGCGGCGCGGTGGTGGGCGGCGGCCAGCTGTTCGGCGCGGTCCTCGTCGCGCTCCAGAAGGGCGTCCAGCAGTTCGCGGTGCTCGCGGTAGCGGGTGCGGAAGCCGTCGGCCCGGCCGGGGGCCAGCTTCATGGTCAGGTCGAGGCGTTCCTCGTCACTGAAGGCGCGGGCCTGGGCCAGCAGGCCCTCCAGCACCGGATTGGCCACGCATGCCTCGACCTGATGGTGGAATTCGCGCAGCAGCCGGAACACCGCGGTCACCTGGTCGGCCACCGGAGCGTCGATCCCCTGGTCGGCCAGTGTCTGTTCGATCCCGGCGACCAGGTGGTCGGCGTGGTCCAGCAGGCCGACGAGCTCGGTGAGCTGGGCGGCCGTGGCGTTGCGGGCCGCGAGCCTGGCCATCAGGGCGGACAGGCGGACCTCGGCCTCGACGATCTCGCTGCGGGCGGCGGCGGAGTGGTCGGCGATCTGCAGCGAGCGCGGGCCGACCCGCTCGACGACCTTCTCGTGGACCAGCTGGCGCAGCGCCTCCCGGATCGGGGTGGGGCTCACTCCGAGACGAGCCGCGAGGTCCCGCTCGGTGATCTTCTCACCCGGCCGCAGGGCGCCCCCGCGGATCGCGTCGCGCAGCCGCCGGTATGCCTGGTCGGCCAGCGAGGTCGTCTCCATGGGGCCGAGGGTGTCCTTGGTCATGCTGACCAGACTGACTCCTGCTATAGCAAACAGTCAATGGGTTCATTGCTGATTCCTTTCCGGGAGGTTGCCGCGACGCGCGCATCACCTTGCACACCGGCTCAGGGACCGCCGTCACCGTCACGCCACGGTGCCGTGATGGGCGTGGACGACCGCCTGGACGATGGCCAGGCCGAGTCCGGAGCCGCCGCGGGCCCGGCCGCGGCCGGCCTCGGCCCGCCAGAACCGGTCGAACACACGGGAGAGGTCTTGCTGTGCGATCCCGCGCCCCTGGTCCGCCACCCGGATGACGGCCTCGCCGCCGGACGAATCGAGGGAGACGTCGATCGGGGTGCCGGCCGGAGTGTGCTGGATGGCGTTGCCGACGAGGTTGTTGAGGACCTGCTGGAGCCGCGGAGCGTCTCCGCGTACGTGGACGGGCGCGTCGGCGTGCAGGTGGATGGTGCGGTCCGGGGCGACGACGCCGGCGTCCTCGACCACGTCGGTGGCCAGGCGGCGCAGGTCGACGGGCTGTGCTTCCAGGGGGCGTCCGGCGTCCAGGCGGGCGAGCAGGGAGAGTTCCTCGACGAGCAAGCGCATGCGGCCGACCTCGCCGTCGACCCGTTCCAGGGCCCGGTCGAGCTCGGCGGGCGTGGTGAGGCCGCCCTGGTGGTAGAGGTCGAGCCAGCCGGAGATGGTCGCAAGGGGCATGCGCAGTTCGTGGGAGGCGTCGGCGGCGAAGGCGCGGATGGTGTCCTCCGCCCGGGCCTGGGCGTCGAAGGCGGCATTGACGGCGGCGTTGATGACGGTGGCCAGACGGTCGGTCTCACTCTGGTCCCCGTAGGTGGGCAGGCGTTCCTCGCGAGCGCCGGAGGCGATGGCGTCGGCGGCATCGCCATACGCCCCAGCGGCCGCAGGGCCCCAACAGCCTCTTGCGCAGCATGCGGAAGAAGCGCTCCACCAGGCCCTTGTCCCGGCCCGTGACTCGCCACCTGGTTGGACGGAGTTTCCCGTACGGCCCCTGCCGCCGCTCTGCGATGTCCCGGTTGCGTTTCGTGCTCAGGCGGAACACGAGATGACGTTGTTCCAGCTCTGTCAGGACACGAAACGTCGTCGTCCCGCTCGGCTGAGGCACGGCTTCTGGACCGAGTCCAGCCCGGTCGCCTCTCCCCGTGCGCAGTTGCAGGCCATCGAGGTCAAGCACCGCCGCACCAGCCGCACGACGAACAAGACCACCATCAAGACGATCTACGCGGTCACCAGCGTCGCTCCGAGCAGGCCACCCCGCAACGGATCGCCGAACTGATCCGCGGACACGGGCAGGTCCAGGCCCTGCACCACGTGAGAGACGTGACCTTCGCCGAGGACGCTTCCCGAGTCCGCACCGGCACGACACCCCGCGCGATGGCAACCCTCCACAACCTCGCCAGCGGCCTCATCCGCCAGGCGGGCTGGACGAACATCGCCGCCACGACCGACCCCTGCCGGTCACGAACCGACCACGCACTCCAACTACTCAATCTTGAAGCCTGAGAACACATCAACCCTGCTGGTGCTCCCACTGTTCCTTGTTGATCTCGTACCGCACGCCCCCGTGCTCGGAGCCCTCGATCATCTCCATGTCGGCGGGAGTGGGAGTGGTGTTCGCGAGCGTCATTTGGAGCTTCTCCATGATGTTGCGCGAACCGTGGTTCACGGCCATCGTCTCAGCCCAGACCATGCGCACACCGAGCCCTGTGAACGCCTTGCCCAGCAAAGCCCGCGAGCCTTCGGTGGCGTAACCCTTTCCCCAGGCCGCCTGCCGCAGCCGGTAGCCGAGTTCGACCTCATCCAGTGGGCCCTGCGGCTCGGGACGCAGGCAGAACCAGCCGATGAACGCGCCGCCGTCCTTCTCGTGCGCGGCGAACACTCCAAGATCGCCGCCCCACCTCTCGTAGCCGGCGATGATGCGCGGCATGTGGCGCTCGCGGACGATCTCCGGGGCGGTCGGCTTGCCCCCGGTCAGATAGCGCATCACCGCGGCGTCGCTGTCCAACTCGATCAGCAAGTCCGCGTCGCCGACAGTGAACCGGCGCAGGATCAGGCGCTCGGTCTCCAGGTAGGTGTCCACAGAGTTGATCGTGCCCAAGCAGGGCGGGCCGTTCAACGGCTTTACTCGGACACTGGCGGCGAACGTTGAGATGCTGCCGCGGAATCCACGCGGGGGGTCGACACCGCACCACCGGCCGGTCCAGGCCCTGCACCACGTGCGAGACGGCACCTTCCACGAGGACGCCTCCCGCGTTCGCATCGGCACCGCGCTCCGCGCCATGGCCACCCTGCGCGATCTGACCGCCCGGCTCATCCGCCAGGCAGGCTGGACCAGCATCGCCGCCGCAACAGGCCATTACCGGTCACGCCCCGACCGTGCCACCGCACTTCTCGATCTCGCAGCCTGAGAACGCAACAGCCCTGGCTTGCGGAGTTCGATCACTCCTCGGCATCGCCGGGGAACCACCCGGCCACATTGGCCATGTCGGACCGCCTAGGAGTGCTGGCGTCCGGCGCCGTTGATGTCACTCGTGGATGTCAGAACGGAGCAACCGCGCGCTCGTTGGCAGGATGGTCCTGTGGTTGACCTGGAGCGCATCAAGGCAGAGACCGTGGCGTACTTCCGAGCACTCGATGAAAACGCCGGTGGGGCGCGGTGACGGCTTGCCGACATGCCGTGTGCGCAGCCCGACCATGCACCTTGTATCAACTGCCTGACACAAGGGGCGGCGCACGCCATCTTGTACCAGCCACTTGGTACAAGCAGCGGCAAGGCATGTCGTACGCACGCCAATTCTGGGGGAGTTCGTCATGCTCGCACTCGACACAGCGCCGACCGCATCGGCAGCCGACCGATACCTGCGCTGGGCCCGGTCTGCTCATCGGGGCCGTCGCCGCCCAGGCGGTCGGGCACGGCTTGGACGCCGGCGAGGACGTCGGCATCCTCTACGCCATCCCGGTCTTCGGGCTGTGCGCAGTTGCCGGGGTGCTGGCGGGGGACGCGCTCACAGCCCGCCCCCGAGGTGAAGTCCGCACGGCGGGGCTGACCCCGCGCCGGGTGCGCGACTACGTGCCTCCGCGCATGACGCTGCTGCTTCTCGGCCAGGCCGGCGTGCTCGTCGTCCTCCTGGCCATGGCGGCCGCGTTCGCCTCGCCCGACGACATGGGCCGCGCGGACCGTATTCTGACCGTCACCTGCCCGGACGGAAGGACCGCCGGCTCCGGCTCCTGGCCCGGCCTCTTCTACGGTCTGCCCGTCCTTGCCTCCCTCGCCGCCTCCACGGCCGGCTGTCTGTGGTCCCTGACCAGGATCGCCCGCCGACCGGGCGACGAGAAAACCCGTCGCGACCGCGCGCTGGGCATCCTCGCCGCGTGGGGCCTGCTGGTCTCGGCGCCTCTTCTTGGTGCCGCCTCCACGGCCTCCGGCGCCCTGATGGACATGACCTGTGACGGCACCGTTGGCCGGCTCGTAACCTGGGTGCTGTGGCCCACGGCCCTGGCTGCCCTCGTCACCGTGGCGTGGTGCATGTTCACTGTGATCTCGCCCAAGGCCCGGGTACGCCGGTGAACAGCCCCGTCATCCGCGTCGACACCTCCAGCCCCGTCCCGCCGTACGAACAGATCCGGGCCCAACTCTCCGCCCTGATCACCACGGGCCGCCTTCCGGAGCACGGACGCCTGCCGACGGTGCGCCAACTGGCGGCCGACCTAGGACTGGCGGCCGGAACTGTTGCACGGGCCTACCGTGAACTGGAGGCGGCGTCCCTCATCCATACACGTCGGGGCGCGGGGACCCGTGTGGCTCCGCTTCCTTCGCGCGCCCCGGATCCCGACCCCACGAGGCTGGCGGAGCTCGCTCGACGGTTCGTCACACAGGCACGAATGCTTGGCGCGGAGGGGGACGCCGTGACGACCGCGGTGCGGGAAGCACTGGAGGAACTGCCATAGCCCCGCCACCAGCGCCCTGTGTGGGGACGTGCAGGGCGGTACCAGACGTTCATCAGAACGCTCGGGTACACCGGCATCCGGTGGGGTTCGCTGCTGTTGGTGTCAGCCGCCGGTGTCAGACTCGCTAGCCGACGTGACGGCGGGCAATCTGAGACGCTCAAGACTTGCCAGGTCTGCCTTGAGCCTCGCCAGCGTCGGGACCTCGGTCCTGAGCCTCGCCCGCCCGCCGGCAACCCACCTGCGCCGTCCCTGGGAGAAGCCCGTCCCACCGGACAGGCCCACCCCGCCGTTGTCCGCCGGGACTTCAGGCACATCCGCCCCAGGACCGCTTGCCCGGCCCAAGCACCGAAACCTTCCCAATTCGGCCCCGGACGCCCCGCAGCCCGAAGGAACACCCGCCCCACGCTGCGGCGGCTGACTGCGCCGTCGTTCGACTCGGCGGTCAACGGCACCCGAGCCGGTCGTCGACGCGGGGCGGCCAAGACAAATCCGTCACGAGGGCACGAGACAAGGCGCAGGTGAGAGCGGCACTCCGCCTCGCACCCACCTGCGCCCCAACCGCCACTCTCGTCCGGCACCTTGACCCGCTCCATCCGCCCTCTTAATTTGTCCATCGACTCGACAAATTCACACGGCCGACGATCGGAAGCCTCGTCGACGGGACAACCGATGCCGCTGGCCTCGGACAACGGCCCCTCGGAAGGACCGCTGAGCACTGGTCGGGCCCGCAGAACGGCGCCACCCCCGCACGCAGCCGCGTACCCTCCACCCGCCGACTTGAGGTGCCCATGCCACGCCCATCCCTGCCCCACCGGCCTCTGCCCCACCCGCGCGTATTACGCCGTGTACGAAGATCCGCGGCCCGGATCGCCGCCGCCGTCGTCGCCCTGCTGCTCGTGACGGCCGGTGCGGCCGTCGCCCAGCCCGCGGCTCAACCGGCCGCCCGGTCCGCGGAGCAGCCCACCGCGAAGAAGACCGAGCCGTTCGACGCGCTCGTCTTCAGCAAGACGGCCGGCTACCGGCACGGTTCGATCCCGGCGGGCATCGCCGCGATCGAGAAGCTCGGCAAGAAGCACGGCTTCACCGTCACCGCCACCGAGGACGCCGCCGTCTTCAACGACGAGGACCTCGCCGCCTACGAGGTCGTGATCTTCCTCTCGACCACAGGTGACGTGCTCGACGCCGAGCAGCAGGGCGCGTTCGAACGCTACATCCGCGCGGGCGGCGGCTACGCGGGCGTCCACGCCGCGTCCGACACCGAGTACGACTGGGCCTGGTACGGCGATCTCGTCGGCGCCTACTTCAAGGGCCACCCCGCCCCGCAGACCGCCACCGTGAAGGTCGAGGACCCGGCCCACCCGTCCACGGCGAAGCTGCCGGTGCGCTGGGAGCGGTTCGACGAGTGGTACGACTTCCGCGCCGACCCACACGGTGACGTGCACGTTCTCGCCTCCCTCGACGAGGGTTCGTACACCGGCGGCACGATGGGCGCCGAGCACCCCATCGCCTGGTGCCAGGACTACGAGGGCGGCCGCTCCTGGTACACGGGTATGGGCCACGAGGACGCCTCCTACCAGGAGCCGCGGTTCCTGGAACACCTCCTCGGTGGTATCCGGACGGCCGCCGGTGCCGTCGCCGCCGACTGCAACGCGTCGCTGACCAGCGGCTTCCAGAAGGTGCCGCTCGACGAGAACACCAGCAACCCGATGGAGCTGGCGATCGCCGAGGACGGCCGCGTCTTCTACATCGACCGGGGCGGCGAGGTCCGCGTGGTCCGCGACGACGGCACGGTCGCCTCCGCGGGCACCCTGGACGTCTACACCGGCCAGGAGTTCGGCCTCCTCGGCATCGCGCTCGACCCGGACTTCACGGAGAACGGCTGGGTGTATCTCTACTACTCCCCCGCCGGCACCGAGGCCGTGGACCGGGTATCGCGCTTCACGGTCAAGGACGACGACACCCTCGACACCGCGAGCGAGAAGGTGCTGCTGAAGATCGACGTCCAGCGCCAGGAGTGCTGCCACGCCGGCGGCGCCATGGAGTTCGACGGCGGCGGCAACCTGTACATCACCACCGGCGACAACACCAACCCCTTCGCCTCCGACGGCTACGCCCCGCTCGACGAGCGCGAGGGCCGCAGGGCGTGGGACGCCCAGTCCACCGCCGCCAACAGCGCGGTGCTCAACGGCAAGGTGCTGCGCATCACGCCGTGGAAGAACGGCACCTATGCCGTCCCCAAGGGCAACCTCTTCCGGCCCGGCACACCCGGCACCCGGCCCGAGATCTACGCGATGGGCTTCCGCAACCCCTTCCGCATCGGCATCGACCCGGCTACCGACCACGTCTTCGTCGCGGACTACGGTCCCGACGCGGGCAGCGTCAGCTCCACCCGCGGTCCCGACGGCCGCGTCGAGTGGAACACCGTCGACAAACCCGGCTTCTACGGCTGGCCGTACTGCGTCGGCGCCAACACCCCCTACAACGACTACGACTTCGCGACCGGCACGGCCGGGGCCGCCTTCGACTGCTCGGCGCCGGTGAACGACTCCCCCAACAACACCGGCGTCACCAAGCTCCCGGCGGCCCAGCCGGCCGAGCTGTGGATGGGCAAGTCCACCACCGGCGTCCCCGAGATCGGGCCGAGCGGCGCGCCCATGACCAGCGGGGCGTACGACTACGACGCCCGCCTCGACAACGACCGCAAGTGGCCCGCGTACTACGACGGCAAGGCCGTCTACGGCGACTGGAACGACGGCCGGCTCTTCGCCGTGCAGCCGGACCGCGGGCGCACCGCCGTGTCCGACGTCAACGCCCTGCTGCCGGGCATGGAGTTCACCCGGCCGCACGCCCTGCAGTTCGGCCCCGACGGCGCGCTCTACGTCATCGACTGGGGCAGCGGCTTCGGCGGCAACAACGCGGACTCCGGGATCTACCGCGTCGACTACGTGCAGGGCAACCGCTCCCCGATCGCCCGGTTCGCGCCCGACAGGAGCTCGGGACCGCTGCCGCTGGAGGTCACCTTCGACGCCGGCGAGTCGTACGACCCGGACGGCACGCCGATCACGTACTCCTGGGACTTCGACGGCGACGGCACGCAGGACAGCACCGATCCGTCCCCGAGCCACACCTACACCGAGCCCGGGCGCTTCACGGCCCAACTGACCGTCACCGACCCTGACGGGCGCACCGCGGTGGCCGGAGTCGACATCACGGCCGGCAACACCGCTCCGACGATCGAGGTGAAGGCGCCGGTCGACGGCGGGCTCTTCGAGTTCGGCGACACCATCGCCTACGAGGTCTCCGTCACCGACCCCGAGGACGGCCCGATCGACTGCCAGGAGGTCGTCGTACAGCCGGGCCTCGGCCACGACGACCACTCGCACGGCTACGAGCAGTACCGCGGCTGCTCGGGCACCTTCCCGCTGCCCGGCGACGCGGGGCACACCGGCGCCAACATCTTCGGCACGGTCACCGTCACCTACACCGACCACGGAGCCGGTGCAGTGCCCGCGCTGACCACCCAGGAGGTGCTGGTGCTGCAGACCAAGCACCGCGAGGCCGAGCACTTCGACACGACGGGCCGCGTGCCGTCGGCGCCCGGCGGCGGCGACATCGGGGTCGGCACGCAGAACACCGGCGACACCGCGGGCGGCGGCCTGAACATCGGCTGGATCGAGAACGGCGACTACTGGTCGTGGGACCCGGTGAACCTCACCGACATCGAGCAGATCAACCTGCGGGCGGCCTCGCCGACCGTCGGCGCCACCGTGGAGGTCCGCACCGGCGACCCGGAGGGCCCCACCGTCGCGACGCTGCGGATCTCGCCGACCGGCGGCTGGCAGACGTACCAGGACTTCGCGGCGCCCGTCGGAGGCGAGACGGCCACGGCGAGCGGTCCGCTCTACTTCGTCAAGACGACCGGTGAACTCAACGTCAACTGGGTCGACTTCATCGGCCAGGGCATCACGGAAGGAACACCATGACCCCACCGGACGTCTCCCGACGCATCTTCATCGCCGGCGCCGCAGCCCTCGGCGCGACACCCCTGGCCACCGGCCGGGCCGACGCCGCTCCCGACGGCGTACACGCCACCACTCCCGGCCTGACCCTGTGGTACGACGAGCCCGCGAACGCCTGGGAGTCGCAGTCGCTGCCGCTGGGCAACGGCGCCATGGGCCTGTGCTTCTTCGGCGGACTGGCGCGCGAGCAGCTTCAGTTCAACGAGAAGACGCTGTGGACGGGTGGTCCGGGCGCCGAAGGCTACAACTTCGGCAACTGGACCTCGCCCCGGCCGAGCGCCCTCGCGGAGGTGCGGGAGAGCATCGCGAACGAGCTGCGTGCCGCGCCGGAGTGGGTCGCCGAGAAGCTGGGCCAGCCGAAGACGCACTTCGGCTCGTACCAGACCTTCGGTGACATCTGGATCCAGCAGGCCCGCGATCCCTCCGGCGCCTCCGGCTACCGGCGTCACCTGGACATCGCGGAGGCAGTCGGTGGGGTCACGTACACGTGGGAGGGGGCGGCGCACACGCGTGAGTACTTCGCGTCGGCAGCCGACCGCGTGGCGGTGGCGCGGTTCACGGCGAACCAGCCGGGGCGCGTCTCGTTCACCGTCTCGGTCACCACGCCCGCCAACCGCTCGGCGACCCTCACCGCGAGCGGCGGCCGGATCACCCTGTCCGGCAGGCTGACCAACAACGGGCTGCGCTACGAGTCCCAGCTCCGCGTCCTGAACCAGGGCGGCACCCGCACCGACAACGCCGACGGGTCGGTCACCGTCTCCGGCGCGGACGCGGTGACCCTCGTGCTGGCCGCCGCCACCGACTACGCGGTGACCTACCCGGCCTACCGCACCGGCGCCGACCCGCACGGCCAGGTCAGCCAGCGCGTCGACGCCGCGGCGTCGAAGGGCTGGACCGCGCTGCGCGCCGCCCATGTCGCCGACCACAAGGCACTGTTCGACCGGGTTCGGCTCGACGTCGGGCAGCAGGACCCGGGCATCCCGACCGACGCCGTGCTCGACGCGTACCGCGACGGCTCCCTCAACGAGGCCGGCCGCAAGTCGCTGGAGGTGCTGTTCTTCCAGTACGGCCGGTATCTGCTCATCGCCTCGTCGCGCGCGGGCTCGCTGCCGGCGAACCTGCAAGGCGTGTGGAACAACTCCACCAGCCCGCCCTGGGACGCCGACTACCACGTCAACATCAACCTCCAGATGAACTACTGGCCCGCGGAGACGACCAACCTCTCCGAGACGACGGGCCCGCTGTTCGAGTACGTGGCGTCGATGGTGCCGCCCGGCCAGGTCACGGCCCGGGAGATCTACGGCAGCCGGGGCTGGGTGGTGCACAACGAGACCAACCCCTACGGCTTCACCGGCCTGCACAACTGGGCCACGTCGTTCTTCTTCCCCGAAGCCGGGGCCTGGCTCGCCCAGCACGCCTACGAGCACTACCTGTTCACCGGCGACGCGGCCTTCCTGCGGGACCGCGCCTACCCGGTGATGAAGGGGCTGGCCCAGTTCTGGACGGACGAGCTGGTGGCCGATCCGCGCGACGGCAGGCTCGTGGTGACGCCCAGCTACTCGCCGGAGCAGGGCGACTTCTCCGCGGGCGCGTCGATGTCGCAGCAGATCGTGTGGGACCTGCTCACCAACACGGTGGCGGCGGCGCGGCAGGTCGGCGACGACAGCTTCGCCACCGAGCTGTCGGGCACCCTGGAACGGCTCGACACGGGCCTGCGGATCGGCTCCTGGGGGCAGTTGCAGGAGTGGAAGGAGGACTGGGACGACCGGAACAACACCCACCGGCATGTCTCCCACCTGTTCGCCGTCCACCCCGGCCGGCAGGTCACCCCGCGGGACCAGCCCCAGTACGCCGACGCCGCACGGGTGTCACTGACCGCCCGTGGGGACGGGGGCACCGGCTGGAGCAAGGCCTGGAAGATCAACTTCTGGGCGCGGCTGCTCGACGGGAACCACGCCCATCTGATGCTGTCCGAGCAGCTGAAGAGCAGCACCTTGGCCAACCTGTGGGACACGCACCCGCCGTTCCAGATCGACGGCAACTTCGGCGCCACGGCCGGTGTCGCCGAGATGCTGGTGCAGAGCCATCGCGGGGAGGTCGACCTGCTGCCCGCGCTGCCCACGTTCTGGAACACCGGCTCGGTCCGCGGACTGAGGGCCCGGGGCAATGTCACCGTCGACATCGACTGGCGGGACGGCGAGCCGGTGCGCACCGTGCTGCGCGCCGGACGTACGGGCGAACTGACCGTACGCAGCCCGCGGTTCAACACCACGTTCCAGATCCGGGACACGCACGGCGGCAGACGACCGGACGTGCTGCGGTCCGGTGACGCCCTCACCTTCCGGGCGCGCGCGGGGCGTTCGTACGAGATCACCGCCGGCGGCTGACCGGGGACTCGGTCGGACCGCACGAAGGCGCCGCGGCTGCTGCGATTCCGCAGCCGTGGCGCTCTCGTGTGCGGCGGGGGCTCCGGCGGTCGGGGCCCCGTGGCCGGTCCGTCAGCGTTCGAAGCGGGCGGTCACCGTCAGGTCCTCGTTCACCGTGAGGGTGAGGGCCGGCTCCTTTCCGGCGTCGGTGCCGTTCACGGTCCAGCCGGCGAAGGTGTACCCCTCGGCCGGCTTCGCGGTCACCGTGATGGTGCTGCCCTTCTCGTACCTGCCGGGCTCGCTCTCGTTGCCGCCGATGCTCACGCTTCCCGCGCCCGCCGGTTCGGCGGCGGTACGGACCGTCTGCTGGACCATGCTGATGGCCATGACGTTGACGAGCCGCGCCGGGCCCTTGAGGGTGGCCCCGTTGTAGCGCATCACGTTGACCGCGGTGACGTCGGCGCCGGTCCCGGCCTCGACGGTGTGGCCGTCGCCGCCGAGGTTGTCGGTGCCCAGGTTGAACGCCGTGACCTCGCCCGAGTCGACGACCAGTCCGTCGTGGAAGCCGTAGCCGAAGACGTCCAGGAGGGTGAGGTCGGTGGCGCCGTCGACCGTGACGATCCGCGCCTGCTTGCGCATCGGGTCGTCGATCACCTCCGGGAAGATGTTCTTCTCCTGCACCCAGTCCGGCATCGCGTAGCCCACCCGGGAGACGGCGTTGCCGTTGGAGAGCACGCCCTCGATCCGGCCGCCGTCGCTCTTCCCGACCGTGATGCCGTGGTGGAAGTAGGCTCCGGCGAGCTTGCGGACGGTGAAGCCGTCGTTGTCGTGGGTGGCCATGTCGATCGCGTTCCAGGCGTTCGGCAGGCCGATGTCCATGACGTACGTGCCGGTGCCGTTGCCGCGGATCGTGTACGGGTAGGGCTGGAGGCCCTCCGGCGCCGCGGGGTTGTTCTCGGGGTAGAACGCCCGCAGTCCGCGGACGCCCGCGTGGTCGCCGTCGAGCGTCACGAGTGCCGTGGCGGTGTCGGGGTGGGCGGTGCCGCGGCCCTCGTAGGCCATCAGGACGGTGCCGGCGCTGGCGCCCAGCAGATCCCGGTTGGGCACGGCTGACGCGCCGCGCAGTTCGACGTCTTCGGGAACGGTGAGGTGGCCGTCGACGCGGTACCAGCCCGCGGGCAGGTACACGATGCCGCCCCCGTCGCGGCCGGCGCGGTCCAAGGCGCGCTGGATGGCGGCGGTGGCGTCCCGCTGCGGCATGGCGCCGTCGGTGCGCGGTGCCCGGTACGGTGCCTCGGTCACGTCGTACAGCACCGCGCGTGCGGGCTTCGGCAGGGGTTCCTGCTCGTAGCTCGGCACCTCACCGGAGAGCCGGTGGACGGTGCCCGCGGTCTTCCCGACGAGCTCGGTGTCGGTGACCTTGACGTAGGCCTGCGAGCCGTTGTCCACGGCGAACTCGCTGCCCTCCAGGGTGCTGGACGCGAACGACATCCCCCAGCGGGAGTCGAACTCCTCCGTCTTCAGGGCGACGTCGGTGCGGCGGACGTCCGCCTCGACGAAGCTGCCGGTGAAGGAGGCGCGCTGGCCAGGGACGATGTGGATGCCGGTGCGGAAGTCGGACAGGCTGATCCGGTAGAACTGGTCCCACTCCAGGTCGCCCAGCACCAGTCCGGTCGCATGGGCGCGGGTGCGGGCGTCGAGGGCCGCACGGGCGGGCGGCCGGTAGGCGGCGGGTGCCTCGGCCCAGTAGGCGTTGGAGAGGGTGATGTTCTCCCATGTCCCGACGTCCGCGCCGTTGTAGGCGCGTACGCCCTCGTGGAGCACCGTGCCCTTGATGTTCCGCAGCGACGCCGACTCGTGGACCTGTCCCGAACTCGCGCTCTCCCCGCGGTCGTTGCGGTAGGTACTGATGCCGATGCCCCGGTAGGAGTTGAGCATGGTGATGTCGGAGACCGTGCTCATCATGTAGTTCTCGTTGCCGATCCAGGCCCGGCCGGGGATTTCGATGGTGTGGTTGTAGGCCACCGGGTCCTGCGCGTTCTGCCGCGGGTAGTACGTGGTGAGCCCGACGACGCCGGCACTGCCGCCGACGCGGATCAGCGCGGGTCCGTCGTCGCCGGACGGCAGGTCCGCGGAGAGGACGGTGCCGTAGCCGCCGCTGCCCCGGTCGGGGTCGCGGTGGTCGCCGCGCAGGGTGCAGAAGGAGTGGACCTCCAGGGTGTCGGTGACCCGGTAGGTGCCCGCGGGCAGCCATACGGTGCCGCCGCCGGCGTCCTGGCAGTCGTAGAGAGCCCGCTGGATGGCTCCGGTGGCGTCCTTCCTACCGCTCGGGTCGGCGCCGTACGCGCGGGCGTCGAAGTCGGCGACGACCGGCGACTCGACCGGGTAGCGGGTCTTGACCAGCCTCGCGTCGCCCTTGACGGCGCGCTCGCCGCGGATCTCGAACTCGCCCACGGCCAAGGTCTTGCCGCCCTCCGCGTATCCGGACAGGGACAGCCGCACATAGCGGGCGTTCACCGTGTCGAAGCGGGTGCGGAACTCCTTGTTGTCGCCGCCGCCGGCGTGCGCGACGGTCCTGAAGTCGCGGCCGTCGCGGGAGACCTGGATGTGGTAGCGGGACGCGTAGCGCGAGGCGAAGTGGACGCGGACGTCGTTGACCGCTTTCGCGGCACCGAGGTCGGCCTGGAGCCACTCCCCCTCGCCGCCGTCGCCGCTGGTCCAGGTGGTCGCGATGTCACCGTCGGCGGCCGACCCGGCGCTGTCGGACGCGCTGCTCGCGGTGAGGCGGGCGCGGTGGGCGAGGTTGGTGTCGACTGCGGAGCCGCGGAAGGCCTGGAGCGCGTCGTGCAGGGTGTGCAGCGCCTCGCGCAGCTCCTCCTCGGTGGCGTCCTCGCGTCCTGCGACCTCCTCGGCGGCGTCGATCGCCGCGGCCAGCTCCTCCTTCTTCCCGGCCGGGTACTGGCCGTCGCGGTCGCCCTCGCGGGCCGCGTGCAGGGTCAGTCCGGCCTCGTCGATGAGGTTCTCCAGGCCCTGCGCGGGCTTGAGTTCACCCGGCGCCACGGCGATCCGGACGGCCGCGACCTTCAGCTCGGCGCCGGAGCCGCCGTTGTGGATGCGGAAGTCGGAGCCGTTGGACCGGTTGGTCATGATCGCGTCGTCGAGCGCGAAGGTGTGGGTCTTCCAGGTCCCGGTGTCGCCGTAGGTGAAGACCTCGGTGGGCTTGAACTTGTCTACGAGTTCCTCGCCCGACGAGTCGTAGTGCAGGGCGATCTTCCCGTTGCCCGAGTCGAGGTAGTCGACACTGACGAAGACCAGCTCGCGGGTGTCGTACAGGTAGGTGTCGGCGACGTTCATGTAGAGGAAGTTGACGCCGGGTGCGGGTGCCGCGCTGTTCGTCTGCCAGTAGGCGCGGCCGTCGTGCTCGCCGGTGACGAGCCCGGTCGAGGAGTCGCCGGCGCGCGGGGTGACGCCCGCGGTCTCCGGTGCCGCGCCCAGGGTGACGGACGCGCCGGCCGAGCCAACGCGGACGGCGGCGACGGTGATGTCCCGTGCCGCGTCGCCGCTGCGGCCGGCCAGGCGCAGCACGTCCTTGCCGGACGTGAGATCCGCGTCGGCCAGCTCGAAGGCGCCGGTCTTCCATGTGCCGCCGCCGGTGAACGGGAGCGTGGCGTCCGCGCCGCCGACACCCTGACGCAGCGTCAGTTCGCCTTCGCCGGTGTCGTGGTAGGTGACGCTGACGACGAGGTCGTCGGCGGGGAGCCGGTCCACGTACTCGTCGTCGAGGTCGAAGGTGAGGTACGAGGTGCCCGCGGCGGTGTCGGTCTGCCAGTAGCCCCTGCCGTCCAGCTCACCGGTGCGCAGGCCCGCCGGGTCCTCCCCGGCGGCGGCATGCAGGCCCAGCGTCCGGGGCGTCGGACCGAGGTCGGCGCCGACGCCGCTCGGGTACATCTCGGGCTCCGCGGCGGCCCGCGCGAGAGGTGCGGGCGCCCACAGGGTCAGCGCGGTCAGCACGGCCGTCAGCAGGATGACGGCACGGCTCAGAGCTCTTCGCCGTACGGACGGATGGGACGACACGGGCATCCTCCTGGTCTCGGGACGGCGGGGAGCGACGCGGCGCCCCGCCCTTGGTCTCGCGGTGGTGCGGTGCCTTCTAGGGGTTGTCGGGATCTACATGCGGCGGCCTCGGAGTGGGGCGCAGCCCAGCAGCCTGGCGCAGGCCGTGCTGTCGAACAGCGAGGTGCGGCCGGGGAGTTCGGCGAGTACGGGCACGCCGGGGAAGTAGCGTTCGAGCAGGTCGGCCGTCTGCTGTGGCGCGGAGGTGTCGGGTGCGGCGACGTTGATGACGTGGCTGCCCGTGAGCTTCGCGGTCAGGGCGTGCCGGATCACGGTGGCCGCGTCGCGGGTGTCCAGCCAGCCCCACAGGCCGCTGCGGTGTTCGCCGGGATCGGCGGCGACGTCGGCGAAGTGGCCCTTCAGCCGGGTGCTGGTGCCGGTGAAGGGCATCCGGAGGCTGACGACGTCCGTGCCCCAGCGGCGGTGGGTGGCGTGGGCGATCTCCTCCAGCACGAGCTTCGACAGCCCGTAGGGGTCCTCGACGAGGACGGGGTGCTGCTCGTCGAGGGGCAGGTAGCGGGGTGACAGCGGGCGCGGGGCCCAGGCCAGGCCGACGGCGGCGAGGCTGGACGTGGCGACGACGCGGGGCACCCCGGCCCGCCCGGCCTCGTCCAGGACACGGTGCGCGGTGAGGCAGTTGGCGGCGAACAGGGCGCTGTCGTCGTCGGAGATCGGGTGCGGGATCGCGGCCAGGTGGACGACCGCGTGGACGTCGTCCATGGCGGCGCGGACGACATCCGGGTCCCGGAGGTCGCCGGTGTGCACCCGGTCGACCCGCGCGTCGTCGACCGGTACCTGGTCGACGGCGACGAGCCGGTGCCCCCGCGCCGCCAGTTCACCGAGGACGTACCGCCCCAGGTGGCCGGCGGCTCCGGTGACGAGGACACGCATCAGCCCTTCACCGCCCCGACCAGGCCGCTGACAAAGTAGCGCTGGAGGAAGAGGAAGAGCAGGATCACCGGCACGACGACGATGAGCGCGCCCGCCATCAGGGTGTTGTACTGCGGCACGTTCTCCGAGGCGAGGCTCTGCAGGCCGAGCGGCAGGGTGAACTTCGAGGAGTCGTTGAGCGAGACCCTCGTCAGCAGGTACTCGTTCCAGGTCGGGATCGCCGTCAGCAGGGCTACGGTGATCAGCGCGGGCTTCGCCAGCGGCAGGTAGATGCCGGCGAAGATGCGGAACTCCGAGGCACCGTCGACGCGCGCGGAGTCCCGCAGTTCGCCGGGGATGGTGCTGAACGCCGCGGTCATCAGCAGGATCGACAGCGGGGCGCCGCCGTTGACGAAGGGCAGCACCAGGCCCCAGTGGGAGCCCAGCAGGCCGAGATCGCTCTCCAGGACAACGAGCGGCAGCATCACCGTCACACCGGGCACGAAGAGCAGGGCCATGAACATCCTCGACAGCGCCGTGCGGCCCTTGAAGCGCAGTACGGCGAACGCGTAGCCGGCCGCCGCGTACACCGCCAGGGTCAGCACCACCGTGTAGGTGGTGACCAGCACGCTGTTGAGGAAGTAGTCGAAGAAGTTGAGCCTGTTCCAGGTCTCGGTGAGCGTGCCGAAGGTCGGGTTGTCGGGGATCAGATGGCCGCCTCTGACCACCTCGATGGAGTCCTTGAAGGCGGCCGAGACCATCCACAGGAACGGGTACAGGCTGACGGCCGCGTAGCCGATCAGCAGCAGCAGAACGGTCGCTCGGGCGGCGATTCGGCCGACCGGGCGCGACTGCCCGCGCCGGGGTGCGGCCAGGTCGACGGTGGTCATACACGGCTCCTCAGTGCACGCAGGTTGATCAGGGCGAGCACCGTCGCCGCCGCGAAGAGCAGCCAGCCCAGGGCGCTGGCCAGGCCCAGGGTGGGCTTGAGGTTCTCCAGGAAGGCCAGTCGGTAGGTCTCCAGGCCGAGCACGCTGGTGTGGTCGCCGGGTCCGCCGTCCGTCATCACCAGGAAGGTCTGGAATCCCTGTAGCGACTCACGCAGGTTGAGCAGCACGTTGATGGCGGTCAGCGGCATCAGCAGGGGCCACACGACGGAGATGTTGGTACGCCACCAGCCGGCCCCGTCGAGCTGCGCGGCTTCCAGGACACTGCGGTCGATGCCCTGCAACCCGGTCAGGTACAGCAGCATCGCGACCGGAACGTTTCCCCAGACGATCACCACGATGAGCGTGCCGAGCGCGGTGTCGGGGTTGCCCAGCCAGCCCTGCGGCTCCTGGAGCGAACCGAGGCCGAGGGATCCGAGCAGGGAGTTGACGGCGCCATCGGGCCGCAGGATGTACTGCCACGCGAAATAGACCGCGATGCCGCTGGTCACGTACGGCACGAAGTAGACCGAGCGGAGCACGCCCTGCAATCGCTTGACCTGGTTGAGCAGGACGGCCAGCGGGAACGACACCGCGACGGTGAGCAGCGGCACGAAGGTCATCACCCAGAGGGTGTTGATCGCGGCCGTCCGCACCAGGGGCGCGTAGATCGGGCTGCGCCACAGCAGGTCGGCGTAGTTGTCGAAGCCGACCCACTTCCAGTTCGGGGCGTAGCCGTTCCAGGTGGCGAAGCTGAGCGCGAAGCCGTAGCCGACGGTGTACAGACCCATGACGGCGAAGAGCACCACCGCGGGGGCGACAAACAGATAGCCGGAGACGGCCTCGGTGCGTACACGCCGGCGGCGGGTGGGCGTCTTGCCCGGGGCCCCGGCCGGGGGCCGGCGGCGTGCGCCGCGGCCCCCGGAAGGCTCCGACAGTGCGGGGCGGTGTGCGGTGGTCACTAGCCGGCCGCCCAGTAGTTGTCCGTTCGTTCGGTGATCTTCTTGCCGGTCTCCGCCGGTGACAGCTTCTTCAGCGGGCTCATGTCGACGAGGATCATGGCGGCCTTGTCCTGCTCGTAGCCGGGCGGGAAGAAGGCGCGGTAATTCGGGTCGTACGTCGTCTCCGGGGTGCCCTCGAACGCGTCGAGGAGCGAGGTGAGGGTCGGGCCTACGATCTCCGAGGCGCCGTCGCCCAGTTCGGTGGCCGGCAGATCGGTGGACGCCTTCGCGAACTTCGCGGCGACCTCTGGCTGGGAAAGGTACTCCATCCACTTCGCGGCGTCGTCGGACTTCTCGGAGGTGGCGGAGAGCGTGAGGCTGGTCAGCGCGAGCGGGCCGAGCGCGGGGTCGGGGACCTGGCCGTCGGCGACCCCAGGGAACCCGAAGGCGTAGACGTCGTCGGGGTTCATGCCGTTCTCCTTGAGGAACGACAGCGTGAAGGTACCGCCGACGAGCCAGGCCGACTTGCCCTGGGCGAAGGCCTGGTCGGCCTCGTCGATGTTGAGCGCCTGAGTGCCCGGCATCCAGTAGGGGGTGAGCTGGTCGTACGTCTCAAGGACCTCGACGCCGGTCGGGGAGGACCAGCTGGCCGACTTGTCCTGGCCGAACAGGGCCTCATAGCCCTGCTTGCCGAGCATGGAGTAGGCGAGCGGCTGCGCGACCCAGGTCAGGCCCGTGTCGGGGACCTTCAGCCCCAGCGCCAGGCCGCCCTTCGTGGCGTCCTCGCCGGTCGTGGCCTTCAGCGCCTCGGTGAACTCCTCCCAGGTCGCGGGCGGCTTCTCCATGCCCGCGTCGGCGAGCATCTTCTTGTTGGCGTAGACGATGCCGAACGTGCCGGTGGTGAACGGGACACTGAACCGCTGGTCCTTCTCCACGCCGTTGAACTTGGACGTCTCCGACTGCGACTCCTTGAACCGCGCGTCGGTGACGTAGCCGGACTCCCTGATGTTGGCCGGGTAGCGGTTCAGCCATCCGTCGTCGACCACGTCGGTGAGTTCGGCGACCACGCCGTTCGCGCCGAAGCCCAGGTCCTCGCCGTCGGAGTGGGTCTCCATGACGTCCGGCAGGTCGCCGGTCTTGGCGGAAGTCTGGATCTTGGTGGCGAAGGCGTCGTCCGGGGTGTACGCCTCGACCTCGACCTTGATGCCGGTTTCCTTCTCGAAGTCCTGCGCCGCCGCTTTGAGCCCGGCGACGTGGGACTGCTTGAAGGTCCACATCTCCAGGGTGTCCGAGTCCCCGGAGCCGGAGGAACCCCCGCACGCGGTCAGGATCAGGGCGGCTGCCGCGGCCACAGCCGCCAGCCGGGCGGTCCGGGAATGACGTAGGCGCATTGCCCTTACCTCGCTATGCTTCATTCAGGTAGCCGAATATCGTTGGGTGACCTGAACATAGAGACGCCGTGATATAGCGTCAAGCAGCGCGTCAAGAAACGTCCTGACCGGGCGTCAGAACGCCGGCACGGGAAGCGGAGGTTCCGGTGGAGTCAGTGGCAGCAGCGGCGGGTGATCGCAAGCCCGAGGAGGTCAAGTCCGCGGCGCGGGTGCTGGAGGTCCTCGAACTCCTGGGCGCGGACGGCGCCAAGCTCTCACTGGCCGAGCTGGCCGGCGCGATGCGGGTGCCGAAGAGCAGCCTGCACGCGGTCCTGCGCACGATGGAGGCGCGCGGCTGGGTCGACGTCGACGCCCGCGGCACGCGCTACGGCCTGGGCCTGAAGGCGCTGATGACCGGCACCGCCTACCTGGAGGGCGACGACGTGGTGAGCATCGCGGGGCCGGTGCTCGACGCGCTCGCAGAGGAGACCGGGGAGGCCGTGCATCTCACCCGGCTCTCCGGCGCCGACGTGGTCCACCTGGCCAAGCGCGAGTCCCGGCACGCCCTGCGCATGTACACGCCGGTGGGCCACCGGGTGCCGGCCCACGCCACCGCGCCGGGCAAGGCGATGCTCGCGCAGTTCGAGCCGGGCGAGGTCGACCGGCGACTCAGCTGGCCGCTGGCCCGGATCACCCCGGACACCGTCACCGACCCCGGCGAACTGGCGGCCCAGCTCGCGGAGGCGCGGTTGCGCGGCTGGGCGCAGGACGACGGCGAGAGCTCGCCCGGCGTGCGCGGTGTGGCGGTGGCGCTCGGCACCGACGAGCAGGGCGGCGACGCGATCAGCTGCTCGGCGCCCAGCAGCCGGATGGACGACCGGCGCACGGAGGAGGTGGCGCTGGCAGTGACGGAGGCCGCGCACTCGTTGCGCACTCTGCTCAAGCGGCTCGGTCAGCACTGAGGCGCAGGGCCGGCGGGGACGGTGTGCCGGGCAGGCTTTGACACAGCGGCCGGCATTGGCGGCTCGGGCGTCGGCGTTGACAGGACTCAACCAACTCCGTTCGGATAGCCGTACGCCTTACGCCTATCCGCACGCTGGAGTTCTCATGGCAGACCCTGCCGTCACCCCCGCGCTGCTCGCCCCGGCCCCGTGGGTCGAGGAGCGCGGCGCGAAGATCCGCATCACGGCCGTGCGCACCTTCCTCACCGCCCCGCACGGCTGCCCGCACCTGATCGTGCGGGTCGAGACCAACGATCCCGGACTCTACGGCCTCGGCTGCGCGAGCGACCCGCAGCGAACGCTCGCGGTACGCACCGTACTCGACGAGTACCTGGGCCCGCTGCTGCTCGGCCGCGACCCCGACGACATCGAGGACATCCACCGGCTGCTGCTCAACAGTTCCTACTGGCGCGGCGGTTCGATCGAGGGCAACGCGCTCGGCGGGGTCGACGTGGCACTGTGGGACCTCAAGGCCAAGCGTCTCGGTGCGCCGCTGCACTCCCTCTTCGGCGGCCGGGTGCGCCGGCGGGCCGATGCCTACACCCATGTGTCCGGCACGGACCCTGCCGAGATCGCCGACAAGGTGACGGCGGTACGGGAGCGCGGGTTTCGGCACGTCCGCGTACAGGTCGCCGTGCCCGGCTCCGACACCTACGGCACCGCGCGCGCCGGTGCCGTGGACGCCGCGGCGGCGCGCGGGCGGCGGGTGCCGTGGGACTCCGCCGCCTATCTGCGCACGGTGCCCAAAGCGCTGGCCCGGGTGCGTGAACTGGTCGGCGACGAGGTGGAGTTGCTGCACGACGTGCACGAGCGGCTCGACCCGCGTCAGGCGCGGGAGTTCCTCCGCCGGGTCGAGGAGGTGGGCCTCTACTTCGTCGAGGACCTGCTCGCGCCCGAGGACGCCCGGCACTTCGCCCGGCTGCACGCCGCCTCGCCCGTACCGCTCGCGGTCGGTGAACTCTTCCACGACAGCGGGCAGTTCGTGGCCCTGCTGGACAACCCGGACATCGACTTCGCCCGGCTGCGCATTCCCACGCTCGGCGGTCTCACGCCGGCGCGGAAGCTCGCGGCTCTCTGCGAACTGCGCGGCGTGCGGCTCGCCCCGCACGGCCCCGCGGACGTCAGCCCCGTCGCGCAGGCCGCGACACTCGCGCTCGACGTCAGCAGTCACGCCTTCGGGGTCCAGGAGGCGGCGACGTTCGCGCCCGCGGTGGCCGAGGTCTTCCCCGGGACGGTGGTGCCCGTCGACGGCGCCCTGGAACCGCACCCGGCGCCGGGCCACGGCGTGGACTTCGACGAGGCCGCCGCCCGCCGTCACCCCGTGCCCGCACCGCTGGAGCACGACCGCTGGGCGCTGCTGCGGGCGACGGACGGAAGCGTGCAACGCCCTTAGCCCCCGGCAGCGGCCGCCCGGTGGGCAATTGGGCCGCGGCCGGCCGCGCAGTGACGAATGTCAGGCAATTCTCTGCCAGAAATCGAAGACGCTGTAAATAAATAAGCCTGACCGCACACCAGCGCATTTCCTCAACTGCATTTCACCATGGGCGAGAAGGGCCTTGACTTAATAACACACGTGGTTTTACATGACCGGCACGAGCTGGACAGGAAGGTCCATCCATGCATGCTCACCAGCAGGCCGGCGAGGAGCGCACGCTCAAGCTCCTCAACGAGCGGCTGCGGCCCGCGCTGTACCGCCACCGTGTGCCCATGGACATCACAGCCTGGACCGCACCGGGCGAACCCGTTCCCGCACGGGTGGCCCGGCGCGCCGAATTCCAGCCGTTCACCGTCGGCGGTGAATGGGGAGCGCCCTGGTCCACCACCTGGTTCCGGTTCCTGGCGGAGATTCCGGAGCGCTGGGCGGGACGCCGCGTCGAGGCGTTCTTCGATCTCGGCTTCGACGTCACGCGCGGCCCCGGCGGCCAGGCCGAGGGATTCGTCCACGACGAGAACGGCAAGCCCCTGCAAGGCCTGCACCCCTACAACCAGACGCTGCTGCTGACCCGTTCGGCCACCGGACGCGAGCCCGTCCACCTGCTGGTCGAGGCCGCCGCCAACCCGTCGATCATCGGCAGCGCCGGAATCGGCACCCACTACGGCGACCCCGTGACCGCCGGTGACGCGGCCCTCTACCGGCTCCGGCGCGCCGACGTCGTGGTCCGCGAGGAGGACGTCTGGCACCTCATCCACGACATGGAGGTGCTGGAGGAGCTGATGCGGGCGCTGCCCGACTCGCTGCCCCGCCGGCACATGATCCGCCGCGCCCTGGAACAGGCCGCCGACGCCATCGACCCGTACGACGTGGCGGGTACCGCCGGTCTCGCGCGGGAGATCCTCGCCCCGACCCTCGCGCGCCGCGCCCACGACTCCGCGCACACCGCGGTCGCCGTCGGCCACGCCCACATCGACTCCGCGTGGCTCTGGCCGGTACGCGAGACTTTACGCAAGTGCGCGCGCACCTTCTCCAACGTCGCCACGCTCGCCGAGGAGTACCCCGAGCTGGTCTTCGCGTGCTCCTCGGCCCAGCAGTACGCCTGGATGAAGGAGCATCAGCCGGAGGTCTACGACCGGATCCACAAGGCCGTCGCCGCCGGCAACTGGGCACCGGTCGGCGGCATGTGGGTGGAGGCGGACGGCAACCTGCCCGGCGGCGAGGCACTCGCCCGGCAACTCGTGTACGGCCGCCGCTTCTTCCGTGACGAGTTCGGCGTCGAGACCGACGGCGTCTGGCTGCCGGACTCCTTCGGCTACACCGCCGCCTACCCCCAGCTCGCCGCGCTCGCGGGGGCGCGCTGGTTCCTCACCCAGAAGCTGTCGTGGAACGACACCAACCGGCTGCCCCACCACACCTTCTGGTGGGAGGGCATCGACGGCACCCGGATCTTCACCCATTTCCCGCCGGTCGACACCTACAACGCCGAGCTGACCGGCGCCGAACTCGCCCACGCCGTCGCCAACTACTCCGACAAGAGCGACGGGACCCGATCGCTGGTCCCCTTCGGCCACGGCGACGGAGGCGGCGGCCCGACCGCCGGGATGATGGAACGGGCTCGCCGCCTCGCCGACCTCGAGGGCTCGCCGAAGGTCGAGATCCAGCACCCGTCGGCCTTCTTCCAGCAGGCGCGCGCGGAGTACCCGGACGCTCCGGTGTGGCGGGGCGAGCTGTATCTGGAGACCCACCGCGGCACGTACACCAGCCAGGCCCGCACCAAGCGCGGCAACCGGCGCAGCGAATCGCTGCTGCGCGAGGCGGAGTTGTGGGCGGCGACCGCGGCGGTGCGGGAGGGCGCCGCGTACCCCTACGACGAGCTGACCGAGCTGTGGAAGCAGGTGTTGCTCAACCAGTTCCACGACATCCTGCCCGGCTCGTCCATCGCCTGGGTGCACAAGGAGGCCGAGCAGACCTACGCGCGGATCCACCGGCGCCTGGAACGCCTCGTCGAGCGGGCGACCGGCCCCTACGAGGAGGGCGGCGGACCGCCGGCCGTGCTCAACGCCGCGCCGTTCGCGCGCCGCGAGGTCGTCGTCGTGGACGCCGCGCCCGCCACGGCGGACGCGCAGCGGCTCGCCGACGGCCGCTGGGCGGTGCTCGCCGAGGCCCCGGCGCTCGGGCGCGGCCCCGCGGGACTGCCCGAACAGCACGTCACGCCGGTCACGGTGACCGACGAGGACGGCCTCGTCCTGGACAACGGCCTGCTGCGGATCCGGCTCGACGACCACGGCCTCGTACGCTCCGCCATCGACCTCGCCACCGGACGGGACGCCATCGCGCCCGGCGCGGCCGGCAACCTGCTCCAGCTGCACCCGGACGACCCGGTCCGCTGGAGCGCCTGGAACCTCGACCCGCACTACCGCTCCACCCACCGCGATCTCACCGACGCGGTCTCCGTCGAACTCCGCGACCACGGGCCCCTGTTGGCGACCGTCCGCGTCACCCGCTCCACCGGCCGGTCCACCGTCGTACAGGACCTGACACTCACCGCGGGAAGCCACACCCTCGTGGTTGACAACGATATCGACTGGCGTGAACGGGACATGATCCTCAAGGCGTCCTGGCCGCTGAACGTCCACGCCGAGCACGCGCGCGCCGAGATCCAGTTCGGGCACGTCGAGCGCCCCACCCACGAGAACACCAGCTGGGACGCGGCCCGCTTCGAGATATGGGCGCACCGCTGGATCCACGTCGGCGAGCACAACTGGGGGGTCGCCCTGGCCACCGACTCCACGTACGGCCACGACGTCGGCCGCCACACCCGCGAGGGCGGCGGCACCACGACGACCGTACGGCTGTCGCTGCTGCGCGCGCCGCACAGCCCCGACCCGTACGCCGACCGGGGCGCGCACCGGTTCCGATACGCGCTGCGCCCCGGCGCCGACGTCGGGGCGGCCGTCGCCGAGGGCTACGCGCTCAACCTGCCGCTGCGCCCTGCCGCGCACGCCGCCGGCCCGGCCGCACGACCGCTGGTGGCCGTCGACAACCCGGACGTGGTGGTGGAGGCGGTCAAGCTCGCCGACGACCGGTCAGGCGACGTGGTCGTCCGGCTCTACGAGTCCCGTGGCGGCCAGGCACGGGCCACCCTCACCGCAGACTTTCCCGTCGCGGGCGTCCAGGAGACGGACCTGCTGGAGGACCCGGTCACCGAACGGGCCCACGCGGACGGCGAAGTGTCCCTGACCCTGCGCCCGTTCCAGATCCTGACCCTCCGTCTGTCCCGGCCGCGGCGGGACGCCGATGGCTGAGCAACCACCGCCCGCCGCGACCCAGACGCTGCGCCAGTGGGCAGCCCAGAACGGGCCGCTCGCGCTGCGCGCCCGGATCGTGCTGCTCGCCGCCGAGGGCCTGCGGGACGCCGCCATCGCCCGGCGGCTCGGCGTCTCCCGCCAGACCGTCGGCACCTGGCGGCACCGCTGGGCGGACCGGGGCCTCGACGGGCTGCGCGGCCAGGCCCGCCCCGGGCGCCCGGCCACCGTCGACGACGCCGAGGTCATCACCCGTACGCTGCTCGGTGCCGGCAGCCGGGCCGCGTCCCGGGCCATCGCCCGCGAACTCGGCCTGTCCCACGCCACGGTCGCCGGCATCCGGCGCCGCTGGGCCGCCGGACCGCCCGCCGACCCGCCGCTTCCCGGCCCCGACGTCTGGGTCATCGGCCTGCACGCGGACGCCGAACGCACCGTCCTGCTCACCGGCACCCGCCCCGACCCGGCCGGCACACCCCCGGCGAGCACCGCCGTCGGCACCGACGTGCTGACGGAGCTGGACCGGGCGTGCGACGCACTGACCGTCGCACGCGACGGGCTGCCCCCGTCCGGCCGTGCCGGGGCACTGGCCACGTTCCTGACCAGGGCGAGCAGGCGACACCCGCACGTTGCCCTGCACGCCGTCACGCTGTGGAACGTCTCCGGATCCGGCGACACGCACCGGTCCGCGGCCGGCCCGGCCGACGTCACGTTCCACCGCATCCCCGCCACCACCACCTGGCGCAGCTATCTACGGGCCATGGTCGCCCTCGACAGCACCCGGCACCCCGAGTCGTCGCGCCGGGTGTACCTGGATCTCGCCGGAGCCATCGGCCGGTACGCCGAGGACCCGCCGGGCGAACCGCTGCAGTGGCTGCGCGAGAGCATCGCCAGCCACGCGCCCTCGGGCGAGGAGCCGGACGCGGCGCTGCGCCGCGAGACCGCGGGCGGCGCCAACCACATCGACCTGGGTTCCTTCAACGAATGCGTCGTCATCGAGTCCGTCCGGCTCGCCGGCACCATCACGCGCGGCGAGATCGCCCACCGCACGGGCCTGACCCAGCAGTCCGTCTCCCGTATCTCCCGTTCGCTGCTCGCCCGCGGGATCCTCGTCGAGGACGCCCAGCTGCGCGCGACCTCCGGCAAGCCGCGAACACCCGTACGGCTGCGCGGGGACGCGGCGCACGCGGTCGGTATCCATATCGACCCCGAGGTCTTCACGGCGGTCGTGATCGACCTGGACGGCGCGCTCGTCACCGTGCGCTCGCAGCCGGTGCGCCCCACGGCCGACCCGGAGGTACTGGTCAAGCAGGTGGTGCAGCTCGGCGGCGAAGTGCTGGCCGACGCGCGTGGCGCGGTGCGCGAGGACGGGTTCCTCGGCATCGGCGTCGCGGTGCCCGGTCCCGTCGACATCGCCTCGGGCACCGTGCTCGACCCGCCGCTGATGTCGGTGTGGACCGATCTGCCGCTGCTCTATCTCCTCAAGGACCACTTCCAGTGCCCTCTCATCATGGAGAAGGACGCGGCGGCGGCAGCGGCGGGCGAACGCTGGATCGGCCGTGACAGCCGCTCCCGCGACTTCGTCTATCTCTACCTGGGCACGGGCGTGGGCTCCGGCCTCTACCTCAACGGCGACCTCTACCGAGGCATCAGCGCCAACGCCGGTGAGTTCGGGCAGCTCTGCGCGGTCGCCCTCGGCCGCACCGGATCCGGTGGCCGGCCGGAGATCCTGCCCGAGTGCAACCCGCCGGTCGGGCTCTCCCAACTGGCCGAGCAACACGGCTGTTCCGCGGGCACGGAACGGCCGGGCAGCCCGGCGGCGTACCGGACCATCACGCGGGCAGCGGAGACCGGCGACCCGGCGGCGGGCGCCGCGCTGCGCGATCTGGCCCGGGCCATCGGACAGGGCACCGTCGGCCTCGTCGACCTGCTCGACATCGACCTCGTCGTCCTCGGCGGCCCGTTCTTCACCGACGAGGCCGCTCCTCTCTACCTCGCCCACATCGCCGAGATGGTCAACGACTTCCCGACCGCCCGGCGGCTGCGCCATGTCGACGTCGAGGCGTCGGTGCTGGGCCCGGAGGCCGCGGCGGTCGGCGCGGCATCGACCATCTTCCACGCCACGTTCACCCCACGGCTGCGGGGGAACGCCCTGCGCCGCTCCTCGCCGGGGGCGGGGCAGTTTCCGTGAGGGCGGAGTCGGGGGCTCGGCGGCGCCGTCAGTCGCCGTCCACCAGTCTGACGCCCAGCCGACGAACGCCCTGCGCATCGCAAACTTCGACTACTTCATGCGGCGCGACTTCGCCGCGGTCATCCACGACACACTCGACATCACCGCGCTGAAGGGCGTCAGCGCGCACATCGTTCCCGCCGCCGGCAGGCAGAGTCAGGCCGGCCGCCCCTCCATCACCCCTGGTGGTACCAGATCGAGCCGCCCTCCGGGGGCACATACCGACACCTGATCTGGACAAATCATCCGCGAATTGGGGCCAGTTGGAGTCGCCATGGCGGGTCCGCTGAACGGCTCTGTCAGCGATTTCCGGCCGCCCTTCGACTATCAGGTGTCGTCGGGACTGTCCGCGAGAGATCCGCCTATCCAGAAGGGCAGTGCCTTTTGGTCTTTGCTCAATGACCGTCGTATTGCGTTGACCAACTGCACCTGCGCTTGGGCGGGCGCTCTACTGGCCCGGGCGAACTCCTCCACGCTCAACGGATCACGCAACGGATCGCGTGCCGGGTCACGCGCCACCTGGTCCAGGAACGCGTTGACGGCTTTGCCGAAGTTGTCGATCTCCGCCGCGACGGGCGCGGGGGCGACCAGGCTGGCACGGGTCAGGGTTGCGCTCCACTCGCTCCAGTCGTAGTCCCATCCTTGTCGGCCGGCATGGGCGCGACTGATGGTCATCGTGAACTTGGCGTAGTGGCTGATCAGTTCCTGGTAGGCGATCAACTGCTTGTCCCGCAGCCACTGACGGTCCTGGGCCCGGTGCGTGACCATGCCCCCGACCAGGACCCCGATCGTGGCGGACAGCGCCCCGGCGGCCGTTGTCACCAGTGTGTCCAGCAGTGCCACCCGAGGCCCCGCATCCCCTGTAGCTCGAACGTCAGCGGCTCGAACCTACTGGCGACCAACCTCCGGCGACAATGCCCAACTGTGCCCGGGTGTTCTGCAGCTTGTGGGTGAAGCGGTGCATGTGGGGGTCGAGCAGCTCGTCCGACTCATCGAGCACCTGCTCATAGGTCAGCCACCGGATCGCGTTGAACTCCTCCTGGTCGTAGGAGGTGATGGTGTCAGCGTCGGTGATGAGGAGGTACCAGAGCGAGACGTCAGTGTGTGCGCCCTGCCCCCGCGTTTCGGTGACGGTGAGGAAAAGGGGGAGCTCGCCGGTGATCGGCGATGCCGTGGCCTGGATGCCCAGCTCCTCACGACATTCGCGGACCACCGCGGCCCACGGGTCCTCACCCGGCTCGACATGTCCGCCAGGCGGCAGCCACAGGCCCGCCTTACGGTGCGCGACGAGCAACAGCTGACCGCGCGCGTCGTCGAGGACGACGAAATAGCTCACCAAGTGCATCGCGGGAACATCCGGCTTGTGCACTCGGTAGACCGGGGCTCCGCTGGCGATCCACTGCGCGGCGGTCTTCAGGTGCGTGCGCTCCAGGCTGTCCCAGGGTTCGATGGCGCAAACCAGCCCCAGAAGGCGGGCACGCAGCTGATCGCCATTGTCCGTGAGCGGGTGGCCAGTTGAGGTCATCCGCACATTCTGTCTGGAGGCACTGACAGACGACGTCGATGCCGAATCAATTTGCCCAACTTAGGCAGTTTGGGCGTCACGCAATAAATCATTCAAACTTCTCAGGATTTGCCATGGATAGCGCGAAGGTCGGGATCGAGGCGCCTGGTCGTCACGGAGGCCGCGGACGGTGAACCGTTTGGTCATGCAGCAGCCGGTCCGCCGGATGGCCTCGGCGATGTCGCGACGGCCGGCCGGATGGAGGGCACCGATAGCGAGATTGGGCAGAGGCGCCATGCCCCAGGGCCCGGATCTGATCCTGATCCGGGATGGGTCTTCTTGGTAGAGAGTGGCGCGGATCCGCACCAAGCCCAGTCGTCGAACGGACGGCCCAGGTACTGCCCGTACCTCACGAACGGCCTTCCGATATCGGGCCACTCCACCGTTCCCGGTCCTCTCCCCTGCCCGGTCCCAAGACCAGGACCGGCCGCCACCGGTCGGCCGCGCCCCACCTCGGATTGACGGATTCAGCTCCACCCTCACCGGGCAGTGAGCCAGAGTATGTCATGAGCACGACTACCCTTCCCCCAAAAGGAGGTCGATCATGCACGTCCGTACTCTGACCGGCGGCCTGGCCGCTGCCCTGGTGGTGTCCTTGTCCCTGACGAGCGGCCAGGCCGCGGCCGCTCCTCCGGACACGGCGGATGCCCTTCTGGCCGCCCGTGTCCTCACCTACGACGCCAGTGGCTCCGCGGAGTTCAAGAGCGCGGTCGACCAGGGCGCGGCAATCTGGAACGAGAGTGTCGACGCCGTCGAGCTGCGACCGGCCGCCGCCGGGCAAAACGCGAACATACGGGTCCTCGCGGACAACGGCTGGCCGCGCGCCCTGCCCACCACTCTGGGCAACGGAACCGTCTACATCGGGCGTCAGGCCGTCGACCAGGGCCACAACACAATTCGTATCTCCGCCCACGAACTCGGGCACATTCTGGGCCTGCCCGATCGCAAGCCCGGACCGTGCTCGAGTCTGATGTCCGGTTCCAGCGCGGGCACCGCGTGCACGAACCCGTATCCGAATGCGGCGGAGAAGGCGGAGGTCGAGGGGAACTTCGACGGTGTGCTCGTCGGGCGGGCCCCGACGGCGCGCGCCGAGGTGATCGTGGACTGACGCCTGCCGCGCCCTCACACGTGAGGAAGGCCGCACGCCCGGTGCCCGGCTCACACCGGGCAGGCTCAAGACGAGCGCCCGCCCGCGTCCCGCAGGCGGGCGTTCGTCCGTCGGGCCTCCTGCTACAGGAGTGCTCTCTCAAGGCCGTTTCGCGACGCCGCGCAGTTGTGGCGCGGCGGTTACCGAAGTCCGCCGCAGCGTTGCCGGCGAACTTCCGCAAGGCAGTCCCAAGCGGGAGATCTGCCGGTGAGCCTGGTGGCTTCGGTGTATGCGGTGGCTGAGCCGACGACAGTTTCGCCAGAGAGCGTCCGAAAGGCCTGTCAGCGGGCAAGTTGCCCGGTAGCTGGGTGGTGGCGCACTCTCGGGGACTCAACGCTCCGGCGTACTAGACCTCTGAGCCCAGCGAAGTCGTCGGGACCTCGGCAGTGTGGGGGTAGGCACCTGACCTGTGCTGGAAGGAGAGGATCTTCGGGTTCTGGACGACGCCGTCGCGGATCTCGATGGCCTTTCTGAGCGTGATGTCGGTGTCCCATGCCGCGGGGCCGCTCATGACCTTGCGCAGGTACGGCAGGAGCGCCTCGCTGATTTCCCAGGTGGCGGAGTTCCACAGATGGGACGGGCTGTGATCCACCGCGTAGTAGTGACAGCCCGGCCCCACCGAGGACATGGGCTCGCCGAAGGTGCTCGGGTGGGCCCATGCGAAGCCCATGCCCTCGTCGCAGGCGACGTCGATGAAGTAGGTGCCCGGCCGGAAGAGGGCGAGTTCCTCGTCGTTGACGAACGTGAGCGGCGCGTCGGTGTCCTGGAGGACGCAGTTGACGATGATGTCGAACCCGGCCAGGTACTCCGCCAACGGCTCGGAACCGGCCGCGGTGATGGCCCGCAGGCGCGACGGATCGTCCTCCTGCTCCTCGAAGTGACCCATCACGACCGAGGGCATCGGTGACGCCACCGCTGCCGCCGCGCGTTGGGTGAGCACGGTGACGTCGGAGACCCCCATGGCGCCCAGGCCCGTAACCGCTCCGCGTGCCGTGGCGCCGAAGCTGATGACCACCGCGCGCAGGCGGCGCCCGTAGCTGCCGGTCAGCCCGCCGAGCTGCAGGGCGTGCAGCACCGAACAGTAGCCGGCGAGCTCGTTGTTCTTGTGGAACACATGGACGCTGAAGGCGCCCGTCGAGGTCCAGTGGTTCATGGCTTCCCAGGCGATCAGGGTCAGCCGTCGGTCGATGGCGAGCTGGGTCATCTTCTCGTCCTGCACGCAGTGCGGCCATCCCCATACCACCTGGCCCTCGCGCATCTCGGCGAGGTCGTCGTGCATCGGTTTGGGCAGCAGCAACACGTCACACTCGGCGAGGAGTTGCTCGCGGGAGCGCAAGCCCGCCACGAGAGGGCGCAGCGCGTCGTCGGCGACGCCGAAACGCCCGCCGTAGCCCTGTTCGAGGAAGATCCTCTCCCGTATGTCCGGGGCGATCCGCTCGAGGTGGCGGGGGTGCAGCGGCAGCCGGAACTCGTTCTCCTTGCGGGATGAAGCGAGTACTCCGAGACTCATCAGGCTCATGTGGGGCGGCTCATTTCCGACCGGACGCGATGCGCTCCGGCATTGCCGTTCCCCGAGGGCGACACCGACATGGACGACGGCGTGCGAAGTGCGCTCGGTAACGCCACCGTACTCCAGCACCCGCCCCTCAACACCCCCCGCCCCTTTGAACTCGAAGAATCCACACACCCAGGTCAGGAGAACGCCAGTCCGGAGGCAATGACGGGCGGCGGCGACGCAGCGCGAGTCATGAGTCATGATCACCCGACGCTGACCACACACGTCAACCTCGCAGGCGCAGCCCGCGTGATCGAACCGGAGACGGCCCAGTGCAGCACCACTTTCGGGATCAGGCCGGTCATGCGCCCCCAGACCGTGACCGCACCGTCCGCACGCGTCTTCAGTTTCGCCCGCATCCGCTCGACCGCCGTGTCTGCACCGGCACCAACCAGCCGTTCCGCCAACGCGTAACGACCGCCACTACCGCATCAGGAATAAGCACTCACCAGGAAACGGACATCAGCTCTTGGCGGCCCTGCGGCGCCGTCGACGGATTGTCAACGCTCCGCGTCGACGCCCTCCTCCGCCTTGCAGCCGCACGCGCCAAGCCCCACTCACCGGCAATCGGCAAAGCTCCGTGGAGCGAAGTCGGCATGATCCGAACGACAAGCCCGAGTGATACGTGCCATCGTGCCCAGTGAAGGGTTCTCTTCGTGAGGGGAGGACGCATTGGGTAACCAGGCAGAGAGGCAGGTCAGGGTCGCCTGGCCGGCCAGGCAGCGACAGCGTCCGGAGGTCGCCGACCTGGGACCGGGGAAGCCAATTGGCAGGCCACCGCGCCTTCTCCACAGCCGAGCGCCTTCCAGCGTGGGGTTTCAATGGGGCCCTGCCTCATGAAGTCGGAGGGGGCTATCCGGCGCCCCGCCCACAGATGGGCGAATTGGGATTCAATTTCACAAATGAGGATTATATAGACCTGTCTAATGTTCCGCGCTCGAACGGAGAACGCCCCACATGCGCATCCGCAACCTCCTGGCCGTAACCGCCGTGGCTGCCGCAGCAGTCCTCAGCAGCATTGGCTCAGCCACCGCCGAGGACGAAGACTTCAGAGGCAACATCGTTCAATCCGCTTCCGGGAATGACCAGCCAGACAATCCCGTCGGACATGCGATGCCGGACTCGTTGCCTGATCAAAACGCGAGGAGTTCCAACCCAGGCGTGAATCGAATCGGAGGCATCGTCCAAGGCGGGAATCCGGTCGGAGAGAGTGCTGGCCAAGGCGAGAAACCAGACGGAGAGAGCCCTGACCAGGGCGCAGTCGGAAGCCTGCTTGGCAGGCTGCTGAGCTGAGGCACCATCCGCTTTCCGAACGTGATCCGTTTGGCTGGGGGTGTGGGGTCTCGAAGTCGCCGGGCAGGTCGTCCTCAGCGCGACCAGGACGCCACCAGACGCTGAAGTGCGCGCCTCACCGAGCACGGCCTGTACCCGGTCGGCTTCCTCCCGCAGCCCCGCCACCACTTCCCGGACCCTCTTCACCCGGGCCTCCAGCGAACCAAACACCGACGCACGAGCAGCGTCGCGCTGGCTGCCGGAGCAGGGGTGCGGGCTGCATGGAAGGCGGCGATGTCCACCGCGGCCGCCCCCACGAGCTGTTCGGCCTGGCATTTCCCCACCACCCGCGCCCCGCAGCGGCGTTCGATCACCTCCAGAGCGTGGCCGTAGGAGCCGCAGGCGGCTTCCGGCACCACCAACCGGCGCAGCCCCAGGCCGTGCCACTCGTGCGCCAGCCCCAGCACATGTGGTCGGCCGGAAAGTAGTCGGACAGGCCCGCAGCGCGCACCAGGTGACGGTCACCGGCCCGACCACGGTGGCCAGTTGGCGCCGGTGACCCTTCGCCAGCCGGGTTCGACCCGCGGAGAGTACGGCCCGCCCGTCCGCGCGGAGAGCGGAGAAGCGGCCAGCGGGGCCGGGGAGGGACAGCGACGTGGTCGAGGGGTGCGGCGATGTCGTCGTAGGGGTGGATCGACAACACAGGGCCGAACACTTCCTCACGGGTGATCCGTGCTTTGGCTGGGACACGGCCCGCGTTGAGCACTGCCTCCCTCAGTAATCCCAGGCCCCCTCGTCACCTACAGCGCCATCAAACAATCCCCACATGGGACAAAAGGCTCTTGAGGTACGTGTCTCTGATCCCCTCTGCCCTCTGACGCCCTGGCGACAGGCGCGAGGCGGCGTGATCACTCCGGCTGGCGGCCGGTTCACAGGCGGAGGCAACCTCAGCGCCGGGAAGGCCCCCGGTGGTCCCAACAACACCCCCACACACACGGTCTGGCCGCACTGTCGTATCGCCCCGTGTCCGCCAGAGTCGTGGGGGTCGGCGGACACGGCCGACGGATTCACAAGCAGGAGGGGAAACAGCATGTCTGACGCAACAGTTGGGGCACATCGCGGCATGGCCCGACGAGGGTTCCTGGCCGGGGCCGCCGCCGTGACCGGTGCGGCACTGACGAGCACGGCGGTCGCCGGCACGGCACCCGCGGTCGGGACGAGGGCCGGAAACGGCGCCGACACCGGCCCGTTGGCGCTCACCCACGTCACCGTGATCGACGGATCGGGAGCACCCCCGGCCCCCGACATGACGGTCGTCGTCGAGGGCGGCCGCATCACCTCACTCGCCCCGAGCGCACGCACCCGGCTCCGCCCGGGCACCCGCACGGTCGACCTGACCGGCAAGTACCTGATGCCGGGACTGATCGAGGCGCACACCCACAGCGACGGCCCGGAGGCAGTGATCCCGGCGCTGTACGCCCTCTCCGGCGTCACCACGGTCCGGGAGATGCGGGGCCAGCCGGTCCACCACGAGTGGCGCGAGAAGATCCGCAGCGGTGCGCTGCTCGGACCCCGCTGGGTGATCGGCAGCCCCATCGTCGACGGCACGCCCTCACTGTGGGCGGCCGACGTGGGCCCGACCATCGAAGTGCGCGACGCGGCCGAGGCCCGGCGCGCCGTACGGCGGGTCAAGCGCGAGGGCGCGGACTTCGTCAAGGTGTACTCCCGCCTGTCCCGCGAGTCCTACTTCGCCATCGCGGACGAGGCACGGCGCCAGGGCATCCCCCACCTCGGGCACTGCCCCGACACCGTACGGATCGCAGAGGCGAGCGCCACCGGCCACCGCACCATCGAGCACCTGCACGCGCTGCTCCTGGCGACCTCACGGCACGAGAAGGAGATACGGCGCCGCCTGGACGCCGTACGGATCGACCCCCGCGACCCCAGCAGCCTGTCCCGCTACCACAGTTGGTTCCAGCAGGTGCATCCCCTCGAATGGCGGGCGGTGCAGGGCTACGACCGGGACCGGGCGGACGCCCTTTTCCGGAGCCTGGCGGCCGGCGGGACCGCGGTCGTCCCCACGCTCAGCGTGCACCGCACGCTGGAGCTGCCCGACGACGTTCCGTCCCGGGCCGAGGAGTGGAAGTACCTGCCCGCCTGGCAGGTGGAGAGCTGGCCGGACCAGCTGGCGGCCCTGACCGGTGGGCGCACCCCCGAGCAGGAGCGGCAGATCCGCGGGATCTTCGCGCACCGGCTCCGGCTGGTGAGCGAACTGCACGGCGCAGGTGTGCGGCTGGCGGCGGGCACCGACACCGGTACCGGATACCTCGTCCCGGGCTTCGCCCTCCACGACGAACTGGCGCTGCTCGTGGCGGCCGGTCTCACCCCGGCTGAGGCCCTGCGCGCGGCCACGCGGGACGCGGCCCGCACCGTCGGCCTGCCCGGCGTCGGGACCGTGGCCCGCGGTCAGGCCGCCGATCTGCTCGTCCTCGACGCCGACCCGCTGCGCGACATCCGCAACACCCGCCGCATCCACGGCGTGGTCGTCGACGGCCGGTGGATCCCGCCGGAGGAACGCCGACGGCTGCTCGCGGCGGTGGAAGAGGCCGCCGCACAGACCCCGCCGCCCGAGGAGGGGGCGACCATGACGGGCTGCGGCTGCGGCGGACACCCCTGACAGCCCTCCGGCGGCGGCCTCGCCGCCGAGTGGTGCCGGCCACAGCTCATAAGCGTGCTGCTACGGCGCCTGTCCATCGCGGTGCCTCAACTCAATACAAGCCGGCCGAGAGCCCGAAGGCGTCCGAGGCGCTGATGGCCCTGATGACCCTGATGACCCTGATGATGGTGCGTCTACGGCCGGTGCCATGTCGAGCCGTACCTCATTGAGTCAGATCTCCGTGCATACACGTCGCCCAGGCATCCGCAGGGCGTTCAGCGGAAGGGGCCGTCGTCCGCGAAGGCGTGGGCGGCGAAGCGTTTGCCCATCCGGCGGTATGCGGCGGGGGTGGGGTGAAGACCGTCAGCCAGATCGTCCGCCTCGTCCGGGCCAAACAGGTCACGGCCGTCGAGATAGTGCAGGTGGGGATCGCGTGTCTGCCGGACCGTCACGATCCGTTCCAGCTCGGCACGGACCACGGCCAGCGACAACGCCCCACGAGCCACATCTGCCGGGTCGCCCAGAGCGGTGATCTTCCCGTTCGGGCCCATCGCGGTCGGGCCGGGAGTCTCCTCGAGTGCCGGACAGCTCACCGGGGACGTCAGCACGAGCGGGGTGTCCGGGTGCCCGTCCCGGATCGTGTCCAGGAATCCGTGCACCGCCGGGCCGAACGTCCGCAGCCGAAAGCCGGCGAGGCTCACGATGTTGATGCCCACCTTGAGGCTGATCAGGTCTGCGGGCATGTCGCGGATCGTCCGGGCGACGTAGGGGTCCAGCATCGCGTTGCCCGCCTGGCTGAGGTTGATCACCTCCACTCCCCCGAGTGCGGCCGCCACCGCCGGCCAGGTGCCGGTCGGGCCGTCAGCCTCGATGCACTGGCTGATGGAACTGCCGTGATGCACCCAGCGGCGCCGGTCGTCCGGCAGCGGCGGCAGCACCTCACCGTCCGCGCGCAGCGCCACCAGTTCCGTGGGGGTCTCCTGCGGCAGCCACAGCTCGACATTCTTCATGCCGGCCGGAAGCCCGGTGAACCGCATGGTTCCCGGCTCCCCCGGAATCAGTCGCTGCACGGCCCCTGGGCCCGCCATTCGCAGCACGTTGCCCACCGGTGTTTGTCGACGCTCTACCAGGACGCCGTTCACCAGCAGATCCAGCATGCCCGTCGGGCGGGGTCGGGGGTCGGTGTCGAGCTGCCCCGTGGAGGTGAGCACCTCCAACTCCAGCTCACTCGCATCGGTGCGCAACACCAGCCGCACGCCCGAAGGCATCACGGTCACCCCGTGGACCGACGGGTCCTGGTACTGCTCCGTTGTCCACGCGGGCAACCGACGCGGCATCACCCCCGCTTTCGTGATCTCAAGGTCCAGCGCACCCCGTAACTCCACTGGACCGTTCACAAGCGGAACCGTCCGCATCGCCACCATCACCGCTCCTGCCTCAGACCGATCCACGGTCGGGATTCGGGTACGCGCCGACGCCCCGCTGCCCCCGGCACGCCAGCACTGCGTGCCACTCAGACTTCGTCGGCACGAACCCAGTGATCATCGACCTTCGATGACAATCAATCAACCTGCAAGGACTGCTGCCAAGCGCGCGTCACTTCCACCGGCACCGACCTGCTCAGTTGTTGCGGCCGAACTCCCCCAGCAGGGCCCTCCAGTGACGCTCCGTCGCCTGAGTGCTGTACGTCGCGGGTGCGCCCCCCCACGCGATGTACACGCCCTGTCTTCAGCTCAGTGACCGGTAGAAGTCCAGATGCCGCTCGGCGGCCTCCGCCCATGTGTGGCGGGCGGCCAGGTGCCGGCCCGCCGCCCGCTGGTCGGGATCGGCTGCGGCAAGCAACCGCTCGAGTGCGGCCGCCAGCCCCTGGGGATCGTCGGCGAACAGGGCGGCCGGCCCGAACACCTCACGCAGGACAGGCAGTTCACGGACGACGAGCGGCACTCCGGCGGCGAGCGCCTCCATCGCCGCCAGACCGAAGCCTTCCTTGACCGAGGGCAAGGCGAAGGCTGCGGCGGCGGAGACGAGCGGCGGGAGTTCCTCCTCCCCCACGGGCCCGAGGACGACGGGCTCCACGCCCAGTTCGGCGGCCCGCGCCTCCCACCTCGCCCTGTAGTCGCGGTAGTCGAAGAGCGTCTCGCCGCCCGCGATCACAAGGCGTACGTCCGGCTGTCGGATGCGCAGGAGTGCGTACGCTTCCAGCAGGTCGAGCGAGCCCTTGCGAGGTTCGATGCCGCCGACGGTGAGGACATACCGGCCGAGACGCTCACGCCAGGCGGCGCGCGCGACCGGGTCGGTGGTCGCAAAGCGCTCGTAGGCCACGCCGTTGGGGATGACGACCGGCTTGAGGCCCCATCCGGCCGTCAGTTCGTCCGCGACCGACCGCGAGACGCAGAGGTGCGCGTACGGCTCCACGATGGCCCGTTCGTGGCAGGCGGCCAGTTCGGGCGTGGTGAACTGGTCGATGTGGTGGACCGTGCGGATGCAACGGCCGTCCACGGCGTTGGCGCTGATGCAGTCCTGGGCGTGGACGACGTCGTACGGGGACGGGTCGAAGGCGGCGCGCAAGGTCGCGATGGAGCGCAGGATACGTTCCCCGACGGTCTCCTCATCGGGTCCGTCGGGGAAGGGCACGATCCGTACGCGTACGGACGGGTCCACGGGCCGGAAGAAGCCGGCGTCGCCGCCCCGGCCCAGCGACCAGACCGTGACGTCCTGTCCGGCGGCGGCAAGCGCCTCGGCGAGGGCGAGGGTGTGGACGACACCGCCGCGGGGCTTGGTCGAGTAGCTGAGCAGGGCGATCTTCACTGCGTGGTCTCCCTGTAGGCGGCTGGGCGGCGCTCGTCCAGGTGCCGCAGGACGCGGCGGGCACGGTCGATCTCGGCGGCGACGTCGACCTCGGCGACGGCCAGGCCCGCCTTGGCCCAGGTGCGGGCGAGGATGTCGCCGCCCGGCCCGACCACCTTGGACTGGCCGAGGAAGCGCATACCGCCCATGGCGCCGGTCTGGTTGGACGAGGCGAGGACAACCTGGTTCTCGGCGGCGCGCGCCTGGTCGTACAGGTCGAAGAGTTTGGCCTGGCGGTCCTGGGCCATGCGCGGGGCGCGGTTGGTGATGCTGGTGGGCCAGGCGGAGAGACAGGCGAGGATCTCGGCGCCGTCCAGGGCGAGAGAACGGGCGGACTCGGGGAACGTCTTGTCGTAGTCGATGAGCATGCCGATGCGGCCGACAGGGGTGTCGAAGGCGTCGAAGCGGTCGCCGGGCGCGTAGGCGGCGACCTCCCCGGCCGGCAGGTGGACCTTGCGGTGGCGGCCGAGGACGCCGTCGCCGCTGACGCAGACGGCCGCGTTGTAGTGCTCGTCGCCGCCGTCCTCGCAGTAGCCGACGCAGACCACCATCTCGGCGGCCAGGCGGGCGACTTGGTGGATCAGCGGGTCGTCCGGCTTGAGCGCCGGGGGCAGCGCCTCGGGGTCGGGGTGGCGCAGGTCGGCGAGGTAGCCGCCGAGCGCGGCGTCGGGGAGCACGAGCAGTCCGGCGCCCGCGCCCCGGGCGTCGTCGATGATCTTGGCGATGCGGGCTAGGTCGAACTCCAGGTCGCGGGCGAAGTGGGCGGCGGCGGCCGCGATCCGGATCGTGCTCATGCGCTGACTGCTCCTGCGTACGTGTAGGTCTCGGGGCGCCGGTCGCGAAGGTGCCCCATCGAGCGGCGGGCTGTCTCCAGGGCTGCTGCAACGTCGAGTTCGGCGATGGCCAGACCGGCTTCGACACCGGTGTCGGCGAGGATCTCACCGCCGGGGTCGACCACCTTGGCGCTGCCGACGAAGCGTAGCGACCCGAAGGTACCGGCCTGGTTGGCGGAGATCCACACGATCTGGTTCTCCAGGGCACGCGCCCGGTCGAAGAGGTCGAAGCGGCGCTTCCAGCGGTCGCCCGCGAGATCGGTCGCGGCATTCGTCCGTGAGCCCGGCCAGGCCGAGACGACCACTCCGATCTCGGCGCCGTCCAGGGCGAGTGCCCGGGCGGACTCGGGGAACGCCTTGTCGTAGCAGATCATCATGCCGATCCGGCCGACCGGAGTGTCGAAGGCGTGGAAGCGGTCACCGGAGGAATAGCTGGCATCCTCGCTCAGCGGCTGGTGCACCTTGCGGTGGTTGCCGAGAACACCGTCGCCGTTGACGCAGACCACGCTGTTGTAGCGGGTGTCGCCGTCGGCTTCGCAGTAGCCGGCGACAACGGTCATCTCGCCGGCGAGGGCGGCCAGTCGGCGGATTTCGGGGCCTTCCAAGGCGAGCGCGGGCGGGCCCTCGTCCAGCGCACTGTCGTCGTCCAGGCTGAGCAGATAGCCGCCCAGGCACGCCTCCGGCAGGGCGAGCAGCCGTACGCCCTGGTCGCGGGCCTCCTTGACGATCCGTTCGACGACGGCGAAGTCCTCTTCGAGGTCCCGGCCGAACTCGGCGGCGACCGCCGCCATACGCAGCGTGCTCATGCGGTCCCCATCCCGGTCACCGTGGAGGCGACCACTTCGGTGATCTCTCCGTCGGGCCAGCGCAACCCGACACCTTGTCCGTCTGCCAGCTCACCGCACACGGCGCCCGTCGCAGGCCCGGCGGGCAGCGGCGGCGCGTGCACAGCGTCGGTGGTGAGCATCGCGAAGCCGGGGAAACACGTGAACCAGTCCCCCGTTGTCGCATTGCCGGGCCGGGGTACGGCGGCCACGTCGAGGACGGCCCGGCAGCCGCTCGCCTCCGCGAGCATGCCGAGCGTTCCAGCGATACCTGCCATCGACACGTCCTTGGCCGCGGCGGGCCGGGCGGCGGCCACCGCGCCGATCATGGCGTGCAGTTCGTCCGTACGGCGGTGGGTGGACGAGTCCCATTGGCGGCCTCGGTAGCCCGGGCGCCAACTCCCGCCGAGGTCGGCGGTGAGCCGCACCGCGTGGCCGGGCCGTCCTCCGCCGCCCCGCACCGGACGGTCCGTGCGGCCGAGGGCGGTCACCGACAGCGCGGCGGGCACGCCGAGCTGGGTGTGTCCACCGAGGACCGGAATGTCGTACGCCTGTGCCGCGCGCCTCAGTCCCGCAAGGATCCGTCCGGCGTGTGCGGCGTCCTTCGCGCCCACCGCATCGAGCAGGCCGACCGGTGAAGCGCCCATCGCCGCGAGGTCGTTGACATTGACGAGGACGGAGCACCAGCCCGCCCACTCGGGGTCGCGCTCGACCATGGACGGCACGATCGCGTCGCAGGCAGCGATCACATCCGTACCGGGCACCGGCGCACCGTCGTCGCCTGCGAAGCCGGCACTGGCCGCCGCTGTGGGGAGGGCCGCGAGCAGCTCCCCGAGGGACGATTTGGTGACCGCTGCGAGATCCGCGATCCTGCCGATCGGCCACCGCATCAGCACATGCGGCGCGTCCACGACCGTCGTCGCTCGCACCGAGCGCCAGCCCAGCCGCTTGAAAAGGACTTCGTTGCGGGCCTGGACGGTCGCGTCGAAGCGCAGCACACCCTCGGTCTCAGCCCGGGCGCAGGCCGCTCGGACGAGTGCGGCGCCAACGCCGTGCGGGCCGCGTGCAGCGGGCGCGACGACGAGTCGGCCGCCGGCCCACCAGCCGATGTCGGGGCCGTCGGTCACTGGACCGAGCCGCACTCCGCCGACGACGGTGCCCTCGTGGTCCTTGGCGACCAGGACGACTGTACGGGGGTCGGCGTCCCGGTCGTCGAGGTCGTGGCCTGTGAAGAGGCCCTGTTCGTGGACGAAAACCTCCCGGCGCAGTCGGCGATAGGCGGCCAACTCGTCTTTGCCATTCGCCTGTTCGACGCGGAACGCAGGACGGCGAGCCAGTGTGCTGCGGTCGCCAAGGAGCTCCAGGATGTCAACCGGCGTGCCCGCACTGGGCGGTGGCGTCGATCCGTCGAGGGACACGGACATCACCCGCCCGCCGTCTTCAGTACGCTGCACGCCCCGCAGGCAGCGCAGCCGGCCTGCTGGGCGGCTCCGCTCATTCCGGCCGCGCGCAGCCTGGCCGCCACACCCTCGGTGACGTACCGCAGCAGTTCCGCACTGGGGGGCTCGATCCCCTCCCGGGCGGCGAGGGTGCCGCTCATCGGGCGGAAGGGCACGACGAAGGGATACACCCCTCTGTCGATCAACTCGCCTGCTCCCGAGATGAGTTCGTCGGGTTCCTCGCCGAGGCCGACGAGGAGGTACGTGGATACCCGGTTGGGACCGAAGACACGTACCGCCTCGTCCCACGCGGACTCGTACTCGGCCATCGGGACGGTGGACTTGCCGGGCATCCAGCGCCGGCGCACCTCGTCGTCGAGGGATTCGACGTGGATGCCGATGGCAGTGGCCCCGGCCTCGTGCAACTCCCGAATCCACGCCAGGTCTCCTGGCGGTTCGCACTGCACCTGGATCGGCAGTCCGGGCACGGCTTCGAGAACGGCGCGGACGGAGCGTACGAGATTGCGAGCCCCCCGGTCGGGGCCGGTCGTCGTGCCGGTGGTCATGACCATCTGCCGCACGCCGTCCAACCGGACGGCCGCTTCGGCGACTTCGGCAAGCTGGGCCGGGGTCTTGGCCGCCACCGTTGCGCCCGAGCGCAGGGACTCCTCGATGGTGCAGAAGCGGCAGCGGTCGGCCTCGGCGTAGCGGATACAGGTCTGGACGACGGTGGTGGCGAGGACGTCGGCGCCGTGCAGGCGGGCGATGTGCTCGTACGGGATGCCGTCGGCGGTCGTCAGGTCGTAGAACTTCGGGCGCTGTACGGCGGTCAGGCTCAGCCCGGTGTCGTGGAGTGTCCCGGCGTCGTCGCCGAGCCAGACGCGGCCGTCGCGTACGGAGTACGGGCTGTCGGGGTTGGTGGGCAGCGCGGCGTTGGCACCGTCGACGAGAACGTGTCCGTCGTCGCTCGGTCCCGCGCCGTCCGGGCGCCGCACGGGAGCCGGCGTGCGGACTCCGTGCAGGGCGAGTTCGGCGCGGGTCATGATCCGCACGTCCACCGCTGTGTTGGTGCCAACGCTCACGGCTTGCCCCTTACAGCTGGTAGGTCGAGTTGATGATGGCGCCCTTGCGCGCGTAATGGATCAGCGCGTCCTGGACGTCGAGGGGGTGGGTCGGGATGACGCCTTCGATCAGGTCCTCCTCGCGGGCGCCGTGCAGGGACAGGCCGAAGCGGCAGCAGAAGACCTTGCCGCCCTCGGCGATGAACGTCTTGAGCTGGTTGTTGATGTTGTGCTCGCCGGGGAAGGCCGAGTTGCCGACGGTCGGGAAGCCGCGGGTGGCAAGGCAGTTCAGCGAACCCGGGCCATAGAAGTAGATGGCGGTCTCGAAGCCCTTGCGCAGGGCGCGGGTGGCCTGGAGCACGGCGACGAAGGAGACCGAGGACTCGTGCGCGATACCGTGGACCAGAGTGAAGTACGTTTCGCCGTCCTCGGCCTTGTAGTCGGGGAAGACCTTGGTGGAGCCGTAGATGCTGGTGCCCTCGGGCAGGGACGGGTGGGGGATCTCGCTGAGGGACTTCTGCTCGATCTCGCTGAGTTCGACGGTTTCGGACATGGCTGTCTCCTTGGACGAGTTGCTACGAGGCGGTGGTTACGGCAGGGTCGGTCGTGTCAGTCGTAAAGCGCGGCGAACGTGTCCCTGAAGACGAGTTCGCCGAGTTCGCCGCCGCCGGTCGCTTCGGCGAGCCGGGCGTACTCCCCCGTGAAGTCGCCCCAGGGCTGGTCGCTGGCGAAGAGCACCCGGTCGTGGCCGATACCGCGGCGCTCGATCTCCTGGACCAGCCAACGCGGTGTGAAGCCGATGGCCCAGGAGAGGTCGGTGTAGACGCGCTTGCCGTCTGCGATCCAGTCGAAGAACCGCGAGCCGACAAGCTTGATGTGGCCGCTCATGCCGCCGCCGAAGTGCACGAGATGGACCGGCACTTGGTCTGCGAACCAGTCGACCAAGTGGCCGACCTCGTCGATATCGGAGGCCGCACCGGGCGACGTGTGGACGTGGACGACCAGCCCGTGGCGGGCTGCCGCGGCGAAGATACGGTCCAGTTGAGGGCGGCAGGCCGGGTCCGAGGGGCGCCCGCCGAGCAGGAAGCTGAGCTTCAGCGCCTTCACGCCCCGTTCGCCGGCCAGGGCGAGCGCGTGCGCGGTGCGGTGCTCGTCCTCAGGGCGCGGGGAGACCCACAGCCCGGCCCGGATCCGGTCGTCGCTGTGGGCGGCCTCGATCGCCAACTCGTTGAAGGAGAAGGCGAGATCGGGGTCCGGGACACCGTAGTTGGGGATGACCAGGGCGCGTTCGGTGCCCTCCGCGTCCAGGTCGGCGACGAGTTGCTTGACCGTGGCGCGGGCGGTGGTGTCGGGGTTGACCGGCGGGCCGCCGTAGAAGGGGTACGCGGGCAGGACGCCGATGTGGCGGTGTGCGTCGTAGACCATGATCCGATGCCCCCCTCAGCCGATCGGAAGCGCGGAGGCGAGTGCGCTGGGAGCGCCCGTGAGGGCGCCGCAGACATCGGCCATGCGGCGGGAGGCGTCGATGTGGTTCGCAAGGAACTCGGCGTCCCGGCCCACCGCTTCGAAGCGCCCGGAGCCCCACGAGTACTGCCAGGGCAGGCCCAGGAAGTACAGGCCTGGCGTGCTGGTGGCGCCCCGCCAGTGCATCGGGTAGCCCCGGCCGTCGAAGACGGGTATCTCGATCCACCGGTGGTCGCGGGTGAACCCGGTGGACCAGACGACCGAGGTGATACCGGAGGCTTCCAGGTCCAGTGACGCCGCCTGCTCGGAGGGCTCCCACACCGGAATGTACCGGGGCTCCGCAGGGGCCTCGATCCCCTGAGCGGTGATGTGTGCGTCGATGCTGTCCTTGATGCCCTCGGCCACGGCGTCGGCCCGGTCGAGGTTGACCTTCAGGTCGTCGGCGAACTCCAGCCGCTCACCGTCGATGCCGGTCAGTCGGCCGTACAGCCGCATTCCGTCGCGGGCGAAGGCACGCAGGTCGATGTCGCGGCCACCGTCCCGGCCGGTCACGTAGTGGTTGACCCGCATCCGAACGGCACCGGCGTCGTCGAACTCGTCGATGCTCCGGCCGTAGTAGCCCATGTCGTCGAGCCAGGCCACACAATCCCGGCCACGGTAGAAGCGGGCCACGCGGGGCGCGCTGCCGACGGCCAGATGGACCTGGCGTCCGGCAAGGTGCAGATCCTCGGCTATCTGGCAACCGGACTGCCCGGTGCCGACCACCAGGACGGCGCCCGTGGGGAGTTCGTCAGCATTGCGATAGCGGGAGGAGTGGATCTGCTCGACGCCGGCGGGCAGCCGCTCGGCCATCCGGGGAACGGAGGGGGTGTGGTAAGGGCCGGTGGCCACGACCACCTGGTCGGATGTGAACTTCCCTTCCTCTATGGCCAGTTCGAAAACTCCGCCGGCGCCCCGGCGCAGTCCGGTGACGGCGGCGCCTTCCACCAGCGGGGGTTGGAAGAAGGCGACGTACTCCTCCAAGTACCGGATGATCTCGTCGCGGACCATGAAGCCGTCGGGGCCGTCCCCCTGATAGGGGAAACCGGGCAGCTTGCATTGCCAGTTGGGGGTGACCAGGCAGAACGAGTCCCAGCGGCGCTCGCGCCACTCGTGGCCGACCCGGTTCCGCTCGACGACGACGTGCTCGACACCACGCTCGCGCAGACAGTAGCTGACCGACAGACCGGCCTGACCGCCCCCGACGACCGCCACCGGGTAGTGGGCGCCGGCCAGCCGCTGCGGGCTCACCGCGGGCTCCCATCAGCGTTGTGCAGGGCCTCGACGGTGACTTCGGCCCGGTCGAGGCACGCGTACGCGGCCGCCGTCTCCTCGATCTGCGCCAGCTGGTCGGACGCTCCGGTGCACGCGAACCCGTACTTCTCGCGCACCCGGTCGCCGGCGATACCGAGCGCCGTCCGGCTCCGTTCCACGAAGTCGCCGAGCTCGTACACGCCGCCGGGAGTGAGGTAGTTCTCGACTACCGTGGAGGGTGAGTAACAACGCTGGGTCGCACCGTCGGGCCAGCGCACCCGGAAATACAGCTCAGGCATGAAATCCTCCATGCGAGGCGTAGAGGTTTCGACACCTCGCCGCTGCTTGTGACGACCACTCCAGCCAGCGCGAATTACCCAACGAGGTCATCCGGAATAAAGCGGAGTTACGGAATCCTCACAGCGGGTGCGGCATCGAGTACACAGAGTTGCCTCTGCGACAAATTGCGTTCGCCGAATGCCGTGCTGCCGCGGATAGAGGAACTTGCCTCGTCACCTCAAAGGGCGAACGCCGGTCGGCCGCTGCGGGTTCGCCGGCGGTGCGTGGGGCCGGCGGCTTACCGGCCGCCGGACTTGACCGGGAACTTCCGGATCGTCGCGGAGACGGTGTCGGGCCTGCCCGGGGCGACGAGGTCGACCAGTTCGACCAGCTTCCGCGACTGGAACAGGCAGCCCGTCTTGGGCGCTTTCGCCGCGACCGCCCTGTTTGCGGTGGCCCTACCAGCTTCAACCCATGCCGACGACGGTGGTTCGAACGGCCCCATCGTCTCGGGTACGGGCGCTACCGACTTTGGCACTCGGAACGGCGACACCGCCATCGGGGGCGAAGCTATCGACGCCCACCTCCTCGGTGGACCCAAGGCGGCAGGCAGCGTCACCCCTGTCGACCAGTTCCAGGTCCCGCAGAAGCTCCTCCGACCACCTGGGCCCTGCGCTCGCATCCTCGGCCAGATCATGGTCCGGCTTCTGGTCGCCGTCGGCGGTCCAAGTGCCGAAGGGGCACCGATCGTCCTCGCGGGGCTGGTCTGTGACGGGTGGACGTCGCGGTGCGTGCGCAGTTCGGTCGCGTGCCGCGGCGCGCGATTGCCGGTCCATCGGGTCAGAGAGAGGCCAGCCAGGCCGCAGTGTCGTTGGGGTGGCTGAAGCGGAGGGTGTCGAGAGGGGCGAAGCGGGGGTCGCGGACACGGTGCTCGACTTCGCGGCGGCGGGCCCCGTGTTGGGACCAGGCCCACCAGGCCGGGTGATTCCGGCTGAGCCAGTCCGTCCAGGTCTCCCTGTTGCCGCCGAAGAGACTCTCGCGTGTGACGGTTCGCCGGAAGGACCGGCGCAGGACACGGGGCATGATGACGCGTTTGGGATAGTCCAGCCATATCACGGTGTCGGCCCGGTCCCACAGCAGGTCACGGACTTCCGGATAGCCGAGCGAGTCGATGATCCAGCAAGGCTCGGCGGTGAGCCTTGATACGTCTTCGGTCACCTTGTTGTTGACAGTCCAGTTGGGGCCGTTGAAATACAGCGCGTCCATCTCGTGGTACGGCAAGCCCAGCTGACTGCTCAAGACTTGGGCGAGCGTGGATTTGCCTGCACCGGTCACACCCACCACCAAGATCCGTTCCACGGGGTGCACTCCATCCCGGCGCTCACTGGGAGGAATTCTCCCGCGTTTCTGACCTGCCACTGTCGACTCTCCCATTGATACGACGCCTGGGGTGGACGGGGTGACGCTCACTGCCCGGAGGGATGGCCGGAGAGCCAGTCGGTGTGACGGGCGCGCAGCCGGTCGCGCTCCTCGGAGGTGGCGAGGATGACGTCCGCGCCGCCGTCGTAGGGGTGATGGATGCGGCGGACCCCGAGGTCGCTGACGAACACACCGGCGAGCACGTCGTCCGCGGCCTCCCGGAAGATGCCGTCGATGGCACCCCGTTGCCAGGGGCGGCGGTCGGCGTAGAGGTGCGTGTAGGAGTGGAACTCGGGATCCGACTCGTCGTCGTGGGCGAGGGTCAGCCAGCGGGTTCCTTCGCCGTGGACCTCCCGCCGCCGCTCCGGCACCTCGGGTCCGTCGGACTCCCAGGACCAGCCCACGGTCACGACGTACACGTCCTCACCTGCGAACAACTCGTCCAGGACCGTGTTGTACCGGTCGAGGACGACGGCGTACTCCTCCTCGGTCTCGGCGTAGCGTTTCGACCCGGGGAGGCTGTGGAACCGCACCCAGCGATCGGTGTAGGCCGTACGCAGCTCATGGGCGACGGGCGGGCCCTTGGGCCACCTTCGCCACCAGAGTGCGGACAGGTGTTCCGCGTCGACGCTCACGCTGCCGAGAGTAGGAACCCGGGTGAGCTACGGCCACCGTATTTCTCCGCACTGCGGACGGAGAGTCCGGACGGTGCTCGTCCTGCACGACCTGGGGCCGCAGTCCGCGCTGAATTCCCAGTAGGAGTAGGCCAGTTGGTCGCCCATCCCAAGCCCGTTTCCGGCAGATCACCCCATGGAGACCATGGCGCGTACCTGACACAATCAACTCTCTGTCAAGGCGCAGACGTCACACAGCTCTGCAGACTCCCCACGAGCAGACAGGGACGACAATGCTGGGATCACGACGAAGAAGACGGTTCACCCATGCCTCGGTCTGGTCCGGGGCACTGCTGTTGACGGCGGCCATGTCGACGGGGCTGACTACCGTCCCGGCCGCCGCAGCCGGTACCCCGACAGCGGGCGCCGCGTTACCCTCCGCGCCCGCTTACGAGACGGTCACGCTGATCACCGGCGACCACGTCCTGCTGGACCGGAACGGCAACGCCGTCGGCGCGACACCGGCCGAGGGACGCTCCGGCGTACCCCTCCAGATCAGCCGAACCGGCGACCACACCTACGTCGTGCCCGCCGACGCCGAGGTGCTGATCGCCGAGGGCGAGGTCGACCTGGCCCTGTTCGACGTGACCGAGCTGAGCCGGCCCGAGTACCGCGACGTGGCGGACGGCGGCGCACCCGTGCTGGTGCGGTACACGGCGAAGAACCCGGCGGCACGCAGCCGGCTCCACGCGGGCACCGACGCGCCGGTCCGGGAGCTCACCTCCGTGGACTCCGAGGCCGTGGTGGTGTCGCCCGAGGAGACGACGACGGCCTGGGCGGCGCTGACCGACACCGAGGACGGCACGAGCGAACTCGCCCCTGGCGTGGCGGACCTGAGCCTGGACCGGGTGGCGAGCGCCGCCCTCGACGTGAGCGTGCCGCAGATCGGCGCCCCCGGCCTGTGGCAGTCGGGACTCGACGGCTCCGGCGTGAAGATCGCCGTGTTGGACACCGGCATCGACTCCGCTCACCCGGACCTTGCCGGCCGGGTCGTCGCCGAGGAGAACTTCTCGGCGGACACGGACGTCCGGGACCACAACGGCCACGGCACGCACGTCGCCTCGACCGCCGCCGGCACCGGAGCAGGCTCCGACGGCAAGTACAAGGGTGTGGCACACGGCGCCCGGCTGCTCAACGGCAAGGTCCTCAACGCCGCCGGCTCGGGCCTGACTTCCGGCATCGTGGCCGGCATGGAATGGGCCGTCGCGCAGGGCGCCGACGTCGTCAACCTCTCCCTCGGAGGCGACGACACCCCGGGCACCGACCCGCTCGAAGAGGCCGTCGACGCCTTGTCCGACCAGGCGTTGTTCGTCGTCGCCGCGGGCAACAGCGGCTCGGGATCGGGAACCCTGCTGACCCCGGGCGTGGCCGAGGACGCGCTGACCGTGGGCGCCGTGGACAAGCTCGACCAGCTCGCCGGCTTCTCGTCGCGCGGCCCGCGCATGGACGGAGGCGTCAAGCCGGACGTGACCGCGCCCGGCGTCTCCATCACCGCGGCCTCCGCCGAGGGCACCCTGCCGAACGAGCCGCACCCCGCCCCCGGGTACGTCACCCTCAACGGCACTTCCATGGCCACACCCCATGTGACCGGTGCGGCCGCCCTGCTCATGCAGAAGCACCCGGACTGGAGCGGCAGCCGGATCAAGGCCCTGCTGACCGGATCGGCGAAGCCCGCCGACTACAGCGCCTACCAGCAGGGCACCGGGCGGATCGACCTGACCCGGGCCGCCGCGCAGACCGTCGTGGCCGAGCCCGGCTCGCTGAACTTCGGCGAGGCGGAGTGGCCGCACACCGACGACGAGCCGCAGACCCGCACGGTCTCCTACCGCAACAAAGGCGACCAGCCGGTCACCCTGAACCTCAGCGCCACCACCAGCGGCCCGGGCGGGGGCGGCGCCCCCGAGGGTCTCTTCACGCTCGGGGCCGACCAGGTCACCGTCCCCGCAGGCGGCACCGCCGGCGTCGACGTGATCGCGGACACCAGCGTCGGCGGCGACGCCACCGGCGCGTACAGCGTGACGCTGGTGGCCACCGGCGGCGGGCAGACCATCCGCAGCGTCGGCGGTCTCGAACGGGCCGGGCACACCTACGAAGTCACCGTCAAGGCCACCGGACGCGACGGCCTGCCGCCCGACTACTTGAGCTGGGCCGCCTGGTTCACCGGCATCGGCAACGACGTGTTCGAACTGGTCAGGGGCGACGACGGCACCGCCACGGTGGAGCTCCCGGCCGGTGACTACCTCGTCGCCGGCCGCTACTTCGCCGACGACGGCATCGACAGCCTCATCGCCCCGAAGGTGACGGTCGACCACGACATGACCCTCGCCTTCGACGCACGCGACACACGGCCCGTCGAGGTCACCCTGCCGGACCCGGAGGCCGTCGGATACTCCACGCTCATGTCGACCGTGGTGCGCTCCGGCGGCACCGAGAGTTCCCTCTCCATCGGGCTGAACGCCGGCCTGAGGGGCGCCCGCACCGGGATGTTCGGCGATCCGCCGCCGCCGGGTGAGGTCACCTCGTACTTCACCTCGAACTGGCACAACGGCACGACCGAGTACCACATCGCCCACACCCTCCCGGACGCCTTCTACACCGGACACGTCCAGCATGTGACCGAGAGCGACCTGGCCAAGCTGACGCTCCGTCAAGGGGCCTCGGTCACCGGCGCCATGGGAGTGAACTGGACCGTGCTGCCGGGGGCCGGCGGCTCGTCCGTCGGCTTCTACGGCGCCCTGCCGAGCACCCGGACGGTGTACATGCAGGGTGACTACTCCTGGGCGGCGCTCACTCAGCAGATCAATCCGTCCAACGGCGGCGTCCAGGCCCAGTACGAGATTCCGGCCCGCACCTACCCCGCCGGATCGAGCCACACCGAGACGGTCAACACCGGTGTGTTCGGGCCGACGCTCGGCACTGACGGTGGGCTCGTGAGGACCGGCGACACACTCACCGGGAAGATCACACCGTTCGCCGACGGCGCGGGGCACGCGGGGAGCAGTCTGTACGACGCCGCTTCGGCGTCGACCACGCTCTACCGCAACGGCAAGCCCCTCGCCACCGCGAACGGCCCGCTCGACGCCACGAGCTTCGAACTGCCGCCGGACAAGGCGCGCTACCGGCTGGTGACCACGATCGGCCGCGCCGCGGCCGGTATCGCCTCGGTCACCTCGAAGGTCACCTGGCAGGCGCAGTTCACCTCGGCCCACACGACGACGGCAGCCTCCGTCCCGGCGAGCGTGGTGCGCTACACGCCCGAACTCGCCCTGGACTCAACGGCGCCGGCCGGCGTACGGCAGAAGGTGCCAGTAACCGTCCAGGGTTCGGCCGCCGGCCGCAACCTCGCCTCACTGACGGTGTCCGTGTCCTACGACGGCGGTACGACATGGCACCCGGCGGCCCCACGTCACGGCGCGATCACCGTCGACAACCCGCCCGCGGGCGGGTCGGTCTCACTTCGCGCCAAGGTGAGAGACCGTCAGGGCAACGCTTTCACCCAGACGATCATCGACGGCTACCGCACCAGGTGACCCCGCGTCCGCATGGTGGGCCTGGGCCTGCCATGCGGATCGGCGTTGCCGATGAAATGGGCATCGGTGATCGGCAAGGCGTACCCCTAGTACGACCGGATACAGTGCGCTAGTCGGCAGTCTGGTTACCTGAGGAGCGGAAGCGTGAGCGCCACCAGCGAGGCCCGATCCGCGGACGGTGCGGCGCATGCGACCCAGCAGAGCCGGCTGCGCCGCCTGATGCGCTACCTCCCCCTGATCGCCCCCGTCCTGCTGTGGACCGTGCCCTGCTGGGTGCTGTTGCACGCCGGCCAGCAATGGCCGCTCCCCGTGGCGCTGGGCGGCACCGCCCTGTTCGCCCTCGGTCTCATCGCTATGCCGCTCACGATGGCGCGCGGCCACGGCCGGCGGCAGCAGGACTGGGCGGCGATCGTCGGAGACACCCTCCTCGGTGCCAGCTGGGTGCTGTTCACCTGGTCCGTCCTGCTCGGCGTCCTGCTGCGCCTCGCCTTGACCGTGGCCGGCGCGGGCGACGGTCAGAGCCGGGCCCGGATCGTCACTTGGGCGGTCCTCGGCGTAGCCGCGGTACTGCTCGCATGGGGGTACGCCGAGGCCCGCCGGGTGCCACGGGTGCGCCGGCTCGACGTGCAACTCCCGCGCCTGGGAGCGGGATTGGACGGCACCCGCGTCGTCCTCATCACCGACACTCACTACGGCCCGCTCGACCGCGCCCGCTGGTCTGCGCGGGTCTGCGCGAAGGTCAACACCCTGGAGGCCGACCTGGTCTGCCACACCGGCGACATCGCGGACGGCACAGCCGAACGCCGCCGCGCCCAGGCCGCCCCGCTCGGCACCGTGCAAGCCACCCGGGCCCGGGTCTACGTCACCGGAAACCACGAGTACTACAGCGAGGCCCAGGGTTGGGTCGACCAGATGGACGAGCTGGGCTGGGAGCCGCTGCGCAACCGCCATCTGCTGCTCGAACGCGGCGGCGACACCCTCGTGGTCGCCGGCGTGGACGACGTCACCGCCGAGTCCTCCGGCCTCGCCGGCCACCGCGCCCACCTCGCCGGAGCGCTGCACGGCGCCGACCCCGGCCACCCCGTCCTGCTCCTGGCCCACCAGCCCAAGTTCGTCGACCGGGCGGCAGCCGGTGGCGTCGACCTCCAACTCTCCGGCCACACCCACGGCGGCCAGATCTGGCCCTTCCACCACCTGGTCCGCATCGACCAGCCCGCCCTCGCCGGCCTCAGCCGCCACGGCACCCGCACGCTCCTCTACACCAGCCGCGGCACCGGTTTCTGGGGCCCGCCGTTCCGCGTCTTCGCCCCCAGCGAGATCACCCTGCTCACACTCCGCTCCCCGCAGCGGCCTCCCACGCGATGACACGGAGCGGGAGAATGCCGTGCGTCGCTAGGTGAGCGCGCCACGTTCAGTGCTGCTCGCTCTCCGGCGAGTCGCCACGGTCCTGCAGCACACGCAGCGCCTCATCGGCGACGGTGACCTCTTGGTAGTACTGCCGATGCACCTTGTACGTGCGGTCGAGCACGACGTTGTGGTACATCCCGGACGGCTCGCCAAAAAAGAAGTCCCGGGGAAGGCGCTGTACGCCGTCGCGGCCCACGATCAGGATTGCGCGATCAGTGGCCACGAACGTCCACACCCGCGCGGTGAAGATCCACGAACCGGTCTGCGCGATGAATCCCGTCTGGATTTGCTCCCCGGGCTCCAGGTGGGGCGCGGCCCGCTCGGCAATCAGTTTGACACGCCGTTCCTGATAGCCCATGACTTCCCTCCGGAGCGAGACATGCCCAAGTCGTAGAGCAGACTGCGCGCGGGGGTATCCGTCGGCAGCTTCAGTCCGCAACGGATTGTAGCTCTGCTGTCCCCCAGTGCGGTGAGGACTGGGCAGGCTGCGCGAGGCCATCCGCTACGAGCCCGACCACGTCGGCGACCGCGTTCCCATCCTCGATGGCGACCTCGACCTCCCGAGCATCCTCAAGGCATTTGCGGGCAGTTCACGCAGGCAGTTGGCCCGCGCGCGGCCATGAGGGCGTACGTCAGATCACGGTCACGGGATGCCGTACCACCGCGTCGAACAGATAGCCCTGGGTGTTGGGCACAGCAACGTCCGGCTGGCTGCGGCCGGCCGTGTCGGTGGCGCGGGCCAGGAGGTGGGCGTCCCCGCGTGTCTCGGGCTCCCAGGTGACGGACCAGCGGGTCCAGGTGTCGGCACGGGCCCGGTCGTGCAGTCGGGCCGGCCGCCAGTTCGTCCCACCGTCGGTGCTGACGTCGACCCGCGCGACGGCTCCCGCGCCCGACCAGGACCGGCCGTGCAGCACCTGGCCCTCCCCCACCGGGAAAGTGGCGCCGCTCGCCAGCTCGAAGGCGCTCTTGATCGTCTGCCGGGTCAGCGGCGCGCTGCCCTCCTCCGGGTGGGCGGGACCGAACAGCCGGTAGAAGGTGGTGTTCCACGGTGAGAACAGCGGCTGCGCGGACACCTCGATGTCGCCGACCCACTTGATCGACGAGATCCCCACCCATGAGGGCACCAGCACCCGCACCGGATACCCGTGGTCGTACGGCAGCGGCTCACCGTTCATCTCGTAGGCGAGCAGGACGTCGTGCAGTGCCTTGGCCAGCGGCAGCGGGCGGCGCACCCGGCCGAGGCTCTCGCCGCCGCTGACGTACTCGGCATCCAGTCCGCGCGGCTGGACGTCCACCGCGTGGGGAGACAGCCCGGCCCTGCGCAGTACGTCGGCCAAGCGCACCCCCCGCCAGCGCGCGACGCCGATCGCACCCAGCGTCCACGGGGTGCCGCTGACCGTCTCGCCTTGCTGCGTCGTGTAGAAGCTGCGGCCGTTTCCGGCGCACTCGACGAACGCGGTCCGGGTGACGGCGGGCAGGGCGCGCAGATCGTCGTACCCGAACTCCACCGGCTTGTCCTCGCCGGGCCTTCCCCGCAGCCCGCTGCCCCACAGCCGTAGCCGCCAGTCGCTTGCCTCCAGGACGGGCGTGGCGGTGTGGTTGCGCACGAAGAACAGCTCGTTGGGGGTGTGGTGGCCGGTTCCGCGCAGGGTCTCCCAGCGGGTCTCCGCGTTGGTGCCGCGCTGGATGAACCACTCGGGCGGCAGCGGTTTGATGATCGAGGTGACGGCGGCGCGGGCCGGGCGCGATGCGGGGAGTGCGGTCGCGGCGGCTGTGGCGGCGAGCAGTGTGAGCAGTCGGCGGCGGCTGACCCCGTCCGCCCTGGCGTCCCCGCCGAGCCACTGGCGCAGCCTGCGACGGTCGTAGGAGGTTTCGGGCGTAGGCACAGCAGATGCAGGCATGACAGTCCTCGTCATCGGTGTGGAGGCCGGACTTGGTAAGGGCGGAGACACAGTGATCAGCCGGGGAACCTCGGATCCGCCGTACGGTCGTTGTCGTGTGTGTCATCGGGCCGTCTCCGTCCGTCGGTCGTGGCGGTCGGCGGGGTGAGACAGGCCGAGGTGTTCGCGGAGGGTGACTCCGGTGTAGTCGGTGCGGAAGAGGCCACGCTTGCGCAGCGCCGGTACGAGGTCGTGCACTACGGCGGGCAGATCGGCGGAGGCCGAGGTCGGAAGGAGATGGAAGCCGTCGACGCCGGTGGCCGTGTGCCAGTCGGCGAGCAGCGCGGCGAGGTCCGTGGCGGCGCCGGTGAAGCGCAGTTCGCCGGGCGGGTGGGTCTGCGGCCCGGTGCCGCTCCCCAGGTCGACCGAGACGCGTACCAGGACCCGCAGCGCCTCCGGGTCACGTCCCGCCTCCGTCACCGCGCGGAGCAGCGCCCCGCGGGCGAGCCTGGCCGTGGACGGCTGATCAGCATCCAGGAGTACGACGTCGGCGTGGCTCGCGGCCAACTCCCACTGGCGGTCCGAGTCGTGCACGTCGAGGGTGACGGCGACCGGCGGCCGCCCCTGCGCTGGGCGGGCGACGACGGACGGGCCGTGCGGGCCCTCGGGATCGACGGAGTGTGGCCTCTCGCGGTCGATGAAGCTGCCGGTGACGGGGCCCCGTATCTCCGCGTCGTCCGCCCAGCTGTCCCACGGCCGGGCCTCGGCCTCGGTGCTGGAGACGTCGACCAGCCGGCCGGACCGGCCCCCGCTGACGAAGTCCAGGGTGGCCAGGGCGGTGGAGGTGTGAAAGGGCTCGATGCTGGTGGTGGGCACCGCCGGAACCAGGCCGATCCTGCTGGTCAGGGGTGCGGCTCGGGCGAGTACGGCCACCGCGTCGAGTCGGCCCGCACTGTCGTCGGGTGGTGGCGCGAAGGAGTCGCCGACGGTGACGAAGTCCAGCGCACCCTGCTCGGCGAGGCCGATCAGGTCCGTCCAGTGGGCGGCGGTGAGGGATGCGGCGGGGCGGTGGCCGGTCCCGTTGAGTTCGATGGAGAGGTGGAGTTCGGGGGGCATGACCTCGTGTCCTGGGTGAAAGGTCCGGTACGACGGCAGGGGTGCGCAGGCGTCGTCGTACGTCCTGCGCACCCCGGGTCGGCTACTGGTTCGTCTTGGGCAGGCCGGGTGGATTGATCTCGGACTTGGTCACGGCCTCGTCGGACAGGCCCCAGCGCTGAAGCACCTTCGCGTACGTCCCGTTCTCGATGACATGGTTGAGGGCGTCGGCGAGCGGCTTGACCAGGCCGCTGTCCTTCTTGGTGGTGGCCGCGATGAGGCCCTGGAGGGTGGCGCCGGCGCCGGAGTAGGTGCCGACGACCTCGGTCTTGCCGGTGGTGGCCGCGTGGTAGGCGGCGGTCGGGTTGGGACCGAGGTAGAGGTCGATCCGGCCGGACTGGAGGGCGAGGTAGGTGTCGCTGTCGTTCTGGTAGTACTTGATGTCCACCGGCTCCCGGCCGGCCTTCTCGTTCTCCTTGCTCCACTCGATCAGCAGCTTCTCCTGGTTGGTGCCACTGCCCACGGCGACCGTCTTGCCCGCCACGTCCTCGGGCCCGCTGACCTTCAGGCCGCTGCCCTGCTTCGCCTCGAAGCCCAGGTTGTCCTCGCGGTAGGTCGCGAAGTCGTACTTCTCCTTGCGCTCTTCGGTGACGGTGATGTTGCTGAGGCCGGCGTCGTACTTGGCGCTGTCGAGGCCGATGAAGATGTTCTCCCAGGACACCGTGTTGATGTCCGCCTTGAGCCCGAGAACGTCGGCGACCAGGTGGGCGAGGTCGGGCTCGACGCCGATGACTGTCTTGTTGTCGGTGGCGTAGAAGGTCAGCGGCGCGGCGGAGCCGGACGAGGCGACGAGTTCCAGGGTGCCTCTCTTGCGGATCTCCTCCGGAAGCTCGGCGGCTATGGAATCGACCTTGTCCGTGGTGATGCGGTCCTGGTCGGGACTGAGGTTGATCTTCGTCTTGGCGCCCGATCTGGCCGCGACCTCGGTCGTGCCGCCGTCGGTCGGGTTGCTGCAGGCGGCGAGGACGAGGGCGGTGGCGAGTCCGAGCGCGGCTGCGGCGGTGCGGCGGCGGGCGAGGGTGGTGGACACGGGCGTTCTCCTTGCGTGGGCGTGCACAACAGGGGTGAGGGTCGGTCAGAGGACCTTGGAGAGGAAGGCGCGGGTTCTCTCCTGGTGCGGGTTGTCCAGGACGGCCGCGGGCGGCCCCTGCTCCACGACGAGTCCGCCGTCCATGAACACCACGGTGTCGGCGACCTCGCGGGCGAAGCCGATCTCGTGGGTCACGACGATCATGGTGGTTCCGGTGCGGGCCAGGTCCTTGACGACGTCGAGGACCTCGCCGACCAGTTCCGGGTCGAGCGCCGAGGTGGGCTCGTCGAAGAGCAGCACCTTGGGCTCGAGGGCGAGCGCGCGGGCGATGGCGACACGCTGTTGCTGGCCGCCGGAGAGCTGCCGCGGGTAGGCGTCGGCCTTGTCGGCGACCCCGACCCGCTCCAGCAGTCGGCGGGCGGTCTCCGCCGCCTCCCTGCGCGGGCGGCGCAGCGCGGAGACGGGGGCCTCGACGAGGTTCTCCAGCACGGTCAGGTGCGGGAAGAGGTTGAAGTTCTGGAAGACGAACCCGATGTCGGTGCGCTGCTTCAGAACGTCCTTCTCCTTCAGCTCGTGCAGTTTGTCGCCGGCGCGGCGGTAGCCGATGAGCTCGCCGTCGATGCTGATCCAGCCGCGGTCGACCCTCTCCAGGTGGTTGATGGTGCGCAGCAGCGTGGACTTGCCCGAGCCGGACGGGCCGAGGATCACGGTGACTTCGCCGGCGCGCACCTTCAGGTCGACACCGCGCAGCACCTCCAGGGGGCCGAAGCTCTTGTGGACGCCGTGGACGTCGACCATGACGGCACTCATGTGCTCTCCTTCGACACGAAGCGCCGGGCTCGCTGGAACGGCGTGGGCGGCGGGGTGCGGTTGGCGCCCCGGGCGTAGCGGCGCTCCACGTAGTACTGGGCGACCGACAACAGGGAGGTGAGTACGACGTACCAGGCGGTGGCGACCAGCAGCAGCGGGATCACCCGGCCGTTGCGGCCGTAGATCACCTGCACCTGGTAGAAGAGTTCGCCGATGGACATCACGTAGACCACCGAGGTGCCCTTGAGCAGGCCGATGATCTCGTTGCCTGCCGTGGGCAGGATGGCGCGCATGGCCTGCGGCAGCACGATGCGGCGGATCTGCCGGAGTCGGGGAATGCCCAGCGCCGCTGCCGCCTCCAACTGCCCGTGGTCGACGGAGAGGACGCCGCCGCGCACGATTTCGGCGGCGTAGGCGGCCTGATGCAGGGTCAGCCCGATGATGGCGGCGCCGATGGTGCCGATGAGGGTGTTGCTGTCGACCGACCAGAACACCGGGCCGAACGGGATGCCGACGCCCAACTCCTCGTAGAGCGCACTGAGGTTGAACCAGAACACCAGCTGGACGATCATCGGGATCGACCGGAAGATCCAGATGTAGGTCCAGGCGACGGTGGAGAGCACCGGGCTGCGCGACAGTCGCATGAAGGCGATCACCGTACCGAGCAGGAAGCCCAATACCGTTGCGTACGCGGTGAGTTGCAGGGTCACCCAGACCGCCTGGACGATCGTCTCGGAGAAGACGTAGTCGCGGAAGACGTGCCATTCCCAGACGGGGTTGGTGACCAGGCCATGGATGAACTGGGCGACGAATACGATCACGGCGACGCCGGCGGCCCAGCGGGCATGGTGGCGGGCGGGTACGACCTTCAACTCGGTCGGGCCTTCGGCCAGTTGTGGGGTCGGTTCTGTGATGGTGTTGCTCATGGGTCACCTGTGCTCGGGCGGATTGATCCGCGACGTCTCGATCGCGGAGGCGGAGGTGCCCCACTTCTTGAGGATCCGGGCATAAGTGCCGTTCTCGATCAGCGAGTTGACGGCCGCCTGGAACGCCTTGGTGAGCGGGGAGCCCTTCTTGAAGGCGAAACCGACGTCGAGGCGGTGGAACTCGCCCAGGAAGGTGGTCTGCGCGGCGGGCTGTGCCGCCTGGTACCGCAGACCGTTGATGGTCGACATGATCACGTCGATCCGTCCCTGCTGGAGCGCGGTGAGCGTCGCCGCGTTCTCCGAGTAGACCTTCACGTCGTACGGCTTCTTGCCCGCATCCGCGCACACCCCCTTCTGCGCGGTGAGGGTGGCCTCGAAGGTGGTGCCTGCGCCGGTGCCGATGGTCAGCCCGCACAGCTGGGTGAGATCGGTGACCTTCGTGCCGAGTGCGGAGTTGCCCTGCTTCACCGCGAAGCCCTGGCCGTCGTTGATGTAGGTGACGAAGTCGATGGTCTTCAGGCGTTCGGTGGTGACGCCGAAGTTGCCGGTGCCGACGTCGTACTTGCCGCTGCCGAGTGCGGGCAGAATCGTCTCGAAGGAGGCGTCCTCGCGCTCCAGCTTCACGCCGAGGACCTTGGCCACCGCGTCGGCGATGTCGATGTCCTGGCCTGCGGACGCCTTGTCCGGGCCGTTCGGGTAGTACGCCCCGGGTGGGAATCCGATCGAGCTGCCGACGCGGAGCGTGCCCGTTTCGCGTGCGTCGGCGGGCAGCAGGGCGGCGACCGCGTCCACTTTGCGTACGGCGGCGACGGGGTCGTCGGTCGGTGCGGGAGAGGCCTGATCGCCCACCGCAGCCGTGACGTCGGCGTCACCGGAGCCACAGGCGGTCAGTGCCAGCAGGGGCAGCACCGCCAGGGCGGCGGCACTGCGCAGGCGGCTTCTGAATCCGGGGAGATTCACAGCGCGGTGGCCTTTCCGGTGTCCGGTGTGACGGGGAGGTGCTTCTCGAACGGCAGCGGGCCGATGGCTTCCGGGTCGGCGTTCGTGTCGAACAGCGGCGTGTAGCCGGTGGCCAGGTACAGGGCGCGTGCCTCGGGCTGGCGCGGCCCGGTGGTCAGGAAGATCCGTCGGTAGCCGCGGGCGCTCGCCTCACGCTCCAGCTCGGCGAGGGCACGGCGGGCCAGACCTCGCCTGCGGTGGGTGGAGTGCGTCCAGATCCGCTTCAGCTCGGCCGTGGTCGCGTCGTAGCGGCGGAAGGCACCACCCGCAACGGGCTCGCCGCGCTCCAGCAACAGCAGGAGCAGTCCGCCGTACGGTGCGCTGAACTCCTCGTCGGGGTAGCGGGCGATCTCGGCGTGGGCGTCCTTGCCGTAGCGCGTGGAGTACTCGTGGCCGAGTTCGCGCAGCAGGGGTCTGACCCGCGGGTCGGAGACCGGGACATGAATGACCGTCAAGTCCGCTGCCGATGACGGTGGTTGGGCGACGGACGTCATTCCGCCACCGCCGCGAGGGTGTGCGTCCCACGTCCCGCCCGCTCGGCGTCCCGCTTGGCGACCTCCTCGCGGACGATCGGGATCACGTATCGGCCGAAGTCGATGGCGTCGCCCAGCAGGTCGTAGCCGCGGGCGGAGAGGATGTCGACGCCGAGGTCGTAGTAGTCGAGGAGCGCCTGGGCCACCGTCTCCGGGGTGCCGACCAGGGCGTTGGAGTTGCCCGCGCCGCCGGTCGCGGCGGCGGTCGGGGTCCACAGGGCGCGGTCGTAGCGCTCCCCCGCCTCGGCGATGGCGATCAGCCGCTGCGAACCGGTGTTTTCGGGGGCACCGCTGCGGTGGTGCCGTACGAGACCCGCCTCACGGCGCTCTCGAATGGCGCCGACCGTGCGGTGGGCCTTCTCCCAGGCCAGTTCCTCGGTGGGGGCGATGATCGGGCGGAACGCCACCTGGATGCGCGGCACGTCGGTGCGGCCCGCCGCCGTAGCGGCGGCCTTCACCAGCTCGATCTGCTCGGCGGTCTTCGCAAGGGGTTCGCCCCACAGGCAGTAGATGTCGGCCTCGGCGCCTCCGGCGGCGTAGGCGGCGGGTGACGAGCCGCCGAACGAGACGTTCGGGCGGGGCTGTTGGACGGGGAAGACGTCGCTGACGAAGTCGTGGAATCGGTAGTGCTCGCCCTCGTGGTCGAAGGACTCGCGGGTGGTCCAGATCTTCTTGACGATCCGGATGTATTCGCGGGTGCGGGCGTAGCGCTCGTCCTTGGTGAGGGTGTCGCCCTCTCGGCCCTGTTCGTGGTCGTTGCCGCCGGTGATGAAGTGCACCGTCAGCCGGCCCTCGCTGATCTGGTCGAGGGTGGCGAACGTCTTGGCGGCGTAGGTGGGGTACGAGACGTTGGGCCGGTGGGCGAGCAGGATCTGGAGGCGGTCCAGCCTGCTCGCGATGTACGCGGCGGCCGGTGCGGGATCCGGCGATCCGGAGCCGTAGGCGAACAGCACCCGGTCCCAGTCGTGGTCCTCGTGCGCCCAGGCGAGCCGGAGCGTGTACTCCTTGTCGAAGGCGGCGCCGGAGCGCTGCGTGGTTTCGGAGCCGTCGTTGGTGGCGGCGATGCCGAGGAATTCCACGGGCATGGGAGTGGCCTTTCGGAAACGACCGCACGCAGGCATGGCGGAACGGCCGTGCGTGGAGGCATGGGTGACAGGCCGTCAAGAAGACGGGTCGGTGCAGGTGTGACGACGCCGGGCGTCGGGAGAAGCAGGGTTGCGGCAGCGCGCGGAAAGTGAGAGCTCGGCCCGCGACGGGGTCACCGAGGGAGGGAAGGGCCGGTCAGACGGCCCGCTGCCGAGTCAGGCGCAACACGCCGCGGACCACACCCGACCGAAGTCGATGTGGTCGCGCGAGACCAAGCGCTGCTGGGCGTTCATGCGGACAATTGAGCAGTACGTCGTGCTCCTCGTCAAGCAGCGCCCGGATACCGGACCACCTCGGGCCGGGCCCTTCCCACGCGTTGTTGACACATCCGTGCCGTGAGCACACGATCGACGACGGATCGGCTGCGGCCCTGCGCGCCAGCCTCTCCGGCCGCGTTGAGGGATGCGGCGAAGGTGACGACGTCGAGCCCCGGCCACACCGTGTCCGCGTGGCGCCTGTGCCGCTGCGCTCCCCTGCTCGTGCCGCCGGTGGTCGTTCACGCCTGCGATTTCCTCCCCCGGAGAGCCTCCCGATGGTCACGCCTTCCGATCTCACCTCAGTCCCTGTCCCGAAGTCCCCGGAACGGGCGGGCGTCCCCGGCCCCGACCTGCCGCGGATCGTGCCGCGCCGGCACATCGGCCGCTGGACGACCGCTGGCGCCGCGCTGCTCGTCTTCGCGATGGTGCTCAACTCCGTGGTCCGCAACGACGCCTTCCAATGGGGCGTGGTGGGCCGGTACTTCACCACCCCCGCCGTACTGGACGGACTGCTGCTGACCCTGTGGCTGACCGCTGCGGTGATGGTGCTCGGCTTTCTGTTCGGCACGATGCTGGCCGTGATGCGACTGTCCTCCAACCCGGTTCTCCGCACGCTGAGTTGGGGCTACGTATGGATCTTCCGGTCCACTCCGCTGCTGGTGCAGCTGCTGTTCTGGTTCAACATCGGCGCCCTGTATCCGACGCTCGGCCTCGGTATCCCGTTCGGACCGCAGTTCGTCACCGTCAAGACGGTGAACCTGCTCGGCCCCGCCCTCACCGCCGTCATCGGCCTGACCCTGCACGAGACCGCCTACGCCGCCGAGGTGGTGCGCGGCGGCATCCTCTCCGTCGACTCCGGCCAGACCGAGGCCGCCCAGGCACTCGGCCTCGGCAGACTCCGCACCCTGCGCCGGATCGTGATCCCGCAGGCGATGCGCTCCATCGTGCCGACCGCCGGGAACATGCTGATCGGCACGCTCAAGGGCACCAGCATCGTCAGTGTGCTGGCCGTGCACGACCTGCTCTACTCGGTGCAGCTGATCTACAACCAGACGTACCAGGTCATCCCGCTGCTGATGGTTGCCACGCTCTGGTACATCGCGGTCACCAGCGTGCTCAGCGCGGGTCAGTACTACGTCGAGCGGCACTACGCGCGCGGCAACTCCCGTACGTCGGCGCCCACTCCACTCCAGCGGCTGCACGGTCGCCTCGCTGCCCTGCGCACCCGGCTGAGCGCGACGACGGCCGCCGACGCCCCTCCCGCGATCGGCGGTGACCGGTGACCGGCTCCCCTTCAGAGCGCGAGCCCTTCCCCACCTTTCCTATCGAATTACTAGGAAAGCCTTGACGGTGCCCTGCCGAGATGCGCAGGATGATGCACATGTCCCCCACGCAGCAGCGACTCGTTCGTCGTCGGCATGTCGACTTTGGTCACGTCGTCAGCGCCGCCTGCTGTCGCGCGTAAGGCACGCGGCTCCCACCGTTCGCCGTGCCGCTCCGCCCCGCCTTTGCCGGGCGATCAAGCGAAGCCACCCACTGCGCCTGACGGCCCCACACGCTTCTGAGGGACAACCACCATGACCACAGCACTTCCGGCCCCGGCCGCTCCACACGATCCACCGCTCTCGGACATACGCCATCTCCGCCTGGTGGGCGAGACCACGCAGAGCGGCGCCGAGGGACACACGTCCGCGCCGCTCGTCGGCTATCTCCTGCTCGTCCCCGAGGGCACCGACCCCGCCGAACTCTTCATCGGGGGCAGCGCGCGGCCCGAGATCCGACCGGTCACCGCCACGGACTACTCGCCCCCTGTCCGGCGGACGCCAGACGACGTCATCCGCATCGATCCGGCGAGACACGTCGCCGAGCTGGACGGACGTGAACTCGACCTCACCTACTTGGAGTTCGAGCTGCTGGCGCATCTCGTTCTCCATCCCCACCAGGTGCATTCTCGCGATCGGCTGGTGACGGCCGTATGGGGCTACGACCACATCGGCGACGGCCGCACCGTGGATGTCCACATCGCCCGCCTGCGCCGCAAGCTGGGCAGGGCTCACCGGCACCGGATCGTCACCGTACGGCGTGTGGGCTACAAGTACGTGCCCGACGAGCAGAGCGGCCCCAACACCGCACCGTGCCACCGACCTTGAGGAGACCATCGCCATGGGCGTTGCCACTGCGCCGTCCGGCCCCGCCTCGGAATCCGACCGGACCGGGCCCGGCCGTGCGCACTGGCTGCACGTTGCCCGGGAGGCGGCGGACGACCTGGCCACGGATGCGGTGGCTCGGGAGCAGGCAGGCAAGATCCCGTTCGACGAGGTGTCCCGGCTGCGCGAGGCGGGTCTGCTGACGCTCCTGATACCGGCCGAGTCCGGGGGCGGCGGCACGGACTGGCCCACGGCCTACGCCGTTGTCCGCAACATCGCCGCGGCCGACGGAGCGATCGGTCAACTGCTCGGCTGTCACTACTTCCTGTCGTGGAGCGCCCGGTTCTTCGCCGAGCCCGCTCTCGCCGCGCGGATCGAGGAGCGGTCCGCAGCGGAGCAGTGGTGCTGGGGTGGCGGTTTCGCCCGTCAGGAGCCGCCTCTGATGCTGGCCAGGACCGCCGGTGGCCTGGCCCTCGACGGTAGGCAGAGCTACACCAGCGGCGTCCTGGTCGCCGACCGCGTCGCCGTGCGCGCCGTGCGGGAGGACACGGGTGAGCCACTCGCCGTCGTGGTGGACACGGCCCGCCGCGGTGTGGTGATCGACGGCGACGCGGACACCTTCGGCCAACGGCTCGCGGCCGGCGGCAGCGTGGAGTTCGACAACGTACGGATCAGTGCCGACGACGTCCTCGGGTCCCTGTCCGCGGACGAGGACACCCTGTCGCCCAAGACCGCACTGGCATCCCCGGTCGCGCGCCTCATCTCGGCCCAACTCTGTCTCGGCATGGCCGAGGGGGTGCTCGCCGAAGCCCGTGAGTACAGCAGGACGGGCCACGCCCCCTGGCACCCCACCTGGCCGGCCGGCACTCCCCACGACCCGCAGGTCCTCACCACCTACGGCGAACTCACCGTCCTCACCCACTCCGCGTCCGCACTCACCGGTCAAGCGCTGGAAGCCTTGCAGGGCGGGCTGGCACACGGTGAAGACCTCAGCTACGACGAGTACGCGAACATCTCCGCCCTTGTGGCCATGGCCGAAGCCGCCGCCTCCAGGGCAGCCCAGGAATCCACCACCCGCGCCCTCGACATCGTCGGCGCCCGCTCCACCTCCACCCGGCTGGGCTTCGACCGCTTCTGGCGCAACGCCCGGACCCACACCTTGTACGAACCCTCCGCCCACCGGCTCCGCGAAGTCGGGGACTACTTCCTCAACGGTGCCCACCCTCCGTTCGTCCTGCCCTCCTGACCCGGAGGCCCAGCGGTCACGCCCATCCATCTGCGGTTCACCATGGTGGCCGGGCCCGGGGGCGTCATCGGCACCGTGGCGACCAGAAGGCGGAGACGGTGGCCCCTGGACGAGTCCATCGCCGACGCCGACGTGATCCGCGTCGTGGACGGACCGCTGGTCTCCGTACGCCGGGTCCGACCGCCGGACCTGCCCTGCACCGGCCCCGCCCAGTCTGATCCCAGAAGGCGAGACAGTCGCGCCCACCATATGAACACCCCCTTGGGGCGGGCGCTTCGTTCTGCCACGATCCCTACCAACCAGGTGGGAATAATAGGAATCTGTGGGGTGGCCATGAGAACGCTCAATCACGCAAACCGGTCACTCCCGCTGCTGACCTCGCGTCGCCACATCGACCTCGGCCGCACCTCCAGCGCCATCTGTCGACCGCTCTGAGACCGTCGTCCGCAGAACATCCCTCGGTCGGCAGCGCCCTCTGGGCCTCCCAGCACCGCGTACCACCGCTCCCGAAGCCGCGACAGCGTTCCCGCCGCCGACGGCCGGTCAGTGGGGTGCCGGTGCATGCCCATGGGCTGTACGCCTCGCACCCTCCGCATCTCACCAACCCATTCCTTGAGAGGACACCTCCGTGTCTGCCGCAAGACCGCTCACCACCCTGCGCACTTTCGCCGTCATAGCGGCGCTCCCCCTGCTGCTGACCGCCTGCGGCTACGGTTCCGAGTCCACTGACGACGACAAGCAGACCGAGGTCGCAGCGGACTCGAAGAAGCTCTCCGTCGACGAAGTGAAGATCGGCTACTTCCCCAACCTCACCCACGCCACCGCGCTGGTGGGCGTCCAGGAGGGCCTGCTCCAGAAGGAACTCGGCGGCACCAAGATCAAGGCGTCGACCTTCAACGCCGGCCCCTCCGAGATCGAGGCACTGAACGCCGAGTCCATCGACATCGGCTGGATCGGCCCCTCCCCGGCGATCAACGGCTACACCAAGTCGAACGGCAAGAACCTGCGCATCATCAGCGGTTCGGCGTCCGGCGGTGTGAAGCTCGTCGTCAACCCGGACAAGATCAAGTCCCTGGACGACGTCAAGGGCAAGAAGATCGCCACGCCGCAGCTGGGCAACACACAGGACGTGGCGTTCCTCAACTGGATCGCGGAGCAGGGCTGGAAGGTCGACGCGGAGAGCGGCAAGGGCGATGTCTCCGTCGTCCGCACGGACAACAAGATCACCCCTGACGCCTACAAGGCCGGTTCCATCGACGGCGCCTGGGTGCCGGAGCCGACCGCGTCCAAGCTGGTCGCCGAGGGCGGCAAGGTTCTGCTCGACGAGGCCGACCTGTGGCCGGACAAGAAGTTCGTAATCACGAACATCATCGTGCGGCAGGACTTCCTCAAGGAGCACCCGGACGTCGTCGAGGCCGTGCTGCGCGGCTCGGTGAAGACCAACGAGTGGATCAACGCCAACTCGGATAAGGCGAAGGCGTCCGCCAACGCGGCGTTGGAGACGCTGTCGGGCAAGGCGTTGCCCGCCGAGGTCATCGACCCGGCCTGGAAGTCCATCACCTTCCTCGACGACCCGCTGGCCTCCACCCTCGACGCCCAGGCGGAACACGCCGTCAAGGCCGGTCTGCTGGAAGAACCCGATCTGAAGGGCATCTACGACCTCGCACCGCTGAACAAGGTCCTCAAAACCGAGGGCAAGGACGAGGTCGACGACGCCGCTCTCGGCGCCGAGTAACGACCAACCGGACCCGATGAGTTCCCGGGAGGTGACGACGATGGCCATCACGATCACCAAGGCCAGCGAAGTCCTTCCCCACGCCGGGCGTCTCCGGCGGACGACAGCTGGTGCCGTCCGCCGGCTCGATCGCCACGAGCGGCCGGCACGCCCTGCTGAGCCATCAGGAGGCGGAACGCCGGCTGGAACTCGTACGACTGGAGGGCGCGTGCGGCAAGCGAGCGCATGAACTGTCAGGCGGTATGCGCCAGCGCGTCGCACTGGCCCGTGCGCCGGCCCAGGACAGCCGGCTGCTGCTGACCCGCATCGTCCATCGCCAACGGCCTCGTCGCGGGCATCGACCAGATCCCGCCGCTGTTCCTGCGCGCCGGGCGGACACTGGGCGCGACCGGACTGCGCCAAGCCAGGCACGAACCCGAGGTGCCCTTCTCGTAGTCCGCCGGACCAGGTCTTCACTCGACGAACAGCGTCCGCGCCGCGGCCCGCGCGTCGAACTCCTCCAGATGGACCTGAGCCTGCGGCAGGGCGTCGCACATCGCCTCCAGGAGGACCTGCCCCAGCAGCATGGGGGCGCTCACCGTGTCGAACACCAGACCCGTGCCCACGGCCGCCGGCAGGAGCAGGTCGCTGTGAGCGGCCACCGGGGCGAACGTGCCGTCGGCGATCGTCACCACCGTCAGCCCGGCGTCCCGGGCATGCGCGAGCGCGTCGAGGACCTCGCGCGGATGGCGGGGCAGCGCGAAGCACAGCAGCGCGCTCGCGCCCGCGTGCCGGGCGGCGTCGATCCGATCGGCGAGCAGCGAGCCGCCTTCGTCGAGGAGACGTACGTCCGGGTGGACCTTCGCGCTGAAGTACGCGAAGCCCCGCGCCGAAGCGGCAGAGGCGCGCAGCCCGAGCACCGGCAGCGGCCGGGAGGCGGCGAGCGAGGTGTGGGCAACGCTCTCAGACACGAGGCGTCTGCCCGTCCGGAGACGGGCAGACGCTTACGGCACGGAGCCGAGTGTCAGGGCTTCACCCACTTGTGGGACCTCAGCTTGACGCTCGACCCGTCGCTCTGGGTGTTGCCGCACCAGCCCTTCCCGGCTGGCGCGTAGTAGTCCACGTAGTCCGCCTCGTGGTAAAACCTCACAGTCTCGAGATTGTTGGGGTCCTCGGTGCCGCGGTTGCAAATGGACTTCACCGTGCCGGTGAACTTCTTGTCTCCGGTGAGCCAGTTGGCGTCGTTGCCCATCCACTTCTGCATGGTCCCGGTGCCGTTGAGGCCCGAGTAGGCACAGATGTATGAGGACGGGCAGTCGTCGTAGGCACCTGCGGTGTCGACATCAGCTCCCGCTCCACTTGCGGCGCCCATGGTGAGGGCGACGGATGCGCCGAGCCCTGCAAGAACGAAACGTGTGCGCATTGGTCCTCTTCTCTGTTTTCCGCCTCATTCGAGGCAGGCGGGTCCGCAGCGCGGGTTCGGGCTGCGGAGTGTGTGAGTCGTGGGGACCCGGAGGCTTCCACTCCCCCTCGGCATTGGCCTCTCGTGTCCCTGACTCATGCGGGCCGATTGCCCGGTGCCCGCGTGTTGGAGCCGAGCCGGCCCCCCTGCGGGGCTGCGGCCTGCTCGACCGGCCGTGACCTCAGCTTTCGGGAGTGGGCGATTGTCTGGCAGGCCACCTTCACCGCTTCAGACAACTCCGTGGCGGAAACGGCAGGTTCACGTCATGTCGGTGTGCCGAGTCGCCCACCCCTGCTGGAATGCGTAGCGTGCGACGGGGATGTCGTCTGCGCCGACGGGGGTGTCATGGGGCGTCGGGAGCGACCGCTGGATCCGGCCGAAGGGCCCGTTGCGCGATTCGCCTACGAGTTGCGGAAGTTACGCCAGGAGACAGGGGGTATCACCTACCGGGCGATGGCGGCAAAAGCCCACTACTCCACCGCGACCCTCGCACAGGCCGCCGCCGGAGACCGGTTGCCATCACTGGCCGTCGCCTTGGCCTACGTTGCCGCCTGCGGCGGCGACCCTGACGAGTGGGAAAGGCGCTGGCACTCGGCACAGCGGGAAGCCTCCGAGGACGCCCGCGCCGCCGAAGACGACAGGGAGTCGCCCTACCTCGGCCTGGCGCGCTTCGACACCGATGACCATGAGCGGTTCTTCGGCAGGGACCGGCTCGTCGAGCAGCTCGTCGAACTGGTGGGCGGCAATCACCTGGTGGTGGTGACCGGGCCGTCCGGAACTGGCAAGTCCTCCCTGCTGCGGGCCGGCTTGATCGCCCGATTACGCCTGGCCGGCCCCCAGCAGAAACGGCCTGCCGCGATCCGCATCCTCACCCCCGGACCGCAGCCAGCGCGCACACATGGCGCACTTCTGCAGCCGGAAAGGACCCTCCCGGACACGGTCATCGTGGTGGACCAGTTCGAGGAGGTCTTCACCCTCTGCGCCGACCAGACCGAACGCACCCGCTTCCTCGACCTGCTGTGTGCCGCAGCCCGGCCCGATCACAGCCTGCGCATCGTCCTCGCGGTACGAGCCGACTTCTACGGCCACCTCGCCCAGCACCGCCCGCTTGCCGAGGCCGCCCAGCGCGCCACGCTGCTGGCTGTTCCGATGTCTGCGGAAGAACTGCGCGAGGCCATCGTCAGGCCCGCTGAGCTCGGCGGCCTCGTCGTGGAGCGCACACTGACTGCCAGGATCATCCGCGAGGTCGCCGATGAGCCCGGCGGCCTGCCGCTGATGTCCCATGCGCTGCTCGAAACTTGGCGTCGGCGCAAGGGCCGAGTCCTGACCGAGGCCGCATACGAGGACGCAGGCGGCATCCACGGCGCGATCGCCCGAACCGCAGAAGACCTTTACTTATGCCTGGCACCCGAGCAGGTTGAAACGGTGCGCCGGATCCTGCTGCGCCTAGTCACTCCCGGCGAGGGAAATCAAGACACCCGCCGCCCGGCCGACCGCGCCGAGGTGACCGGGTCGGGCCCCGGTCCAGTGGCCGACTCCGATCTCGTCCTTGAACGCCTCGTCGGCGCACGCCTGATCACCCTCGACGAGGACACCGTCGATCTCGCCCACGAGGCCGTCCTCGACGCCTGGCCCCGGCTGCGCGCCTGGATTGACGAGGACCGCGACCGGCTCCGCAACCAGCGCCACCTTACCGAGGCCGCCCGCACCTGGCAGGCACTTGGCCACGACCCCGGCTCCCTCTACCGCGGGCTGCGCCTGTCCCTGGCCGAGCGGCACAGCACCGCCCCCAACCAACGAGGCGATCTGACCCCGTTGGAAAGACAGTTCCTCACCGCCAGCCTCACCGCCCGGGATCGCGAGCACCGCCAGCGCCGCACCCGTACAACCGCGCTGTCCGTCCTCCTCGTCCTCGGCCTCGTCGCCGCCCTTCTCGCCTGGCAGCAGAACCGAGCCGCCGACCGCCGCAGCATCGAGGCCGAGGCCCGCCGCGTCGCCGGAGTCGCCGACAGCCTCCGTCTCTCCGACCCGCGCACGGCGATGCAGCTCAGCCTCGCCGCCTGGCGCATCGCCGACCTGCCGGAGACACGCTCCGCGCTGCTGAGCGCCATGGCCCAGCCTGAGCGGGACGCCTTCGCCGATCCCAACAACGGGGCCGGAACCATGCGGTACCTCAGCGCCGACGGGCGAACCCTGGTGAGTATCGGCGAGGACGAGGTAGCGCGGTGGGACGTCGACGCGCGCCGGAAGACCGCATCACTGCCAGGGCTGGGCACCCTGCTGGAGAGCGTGGGGGCCATGCGGGGCGAAGCAGCCTGGCTGCCCTTCATCAACTTCCCCAGCCGCACTCGCGTGACGGCCTCGATGCTGAACCTCGGTACGGGCAAGCAAGACGGTCCTTCGCTCGGGTCCGCGACCGACGGCGCCGAGATGGGCACGAGCGGGCATAGCCTCATCACCTATGACCACAGCGATTCGATGTACCGGATCCGACTGTGGGACACACGGACACGCCAGGCGAAGCTCGATCTCAAGGAGCCCCGCGAAGCCTCCGCCGAGGACGCCGGGGCAAGCGGATTCTCTCAGGACCAGATGAGGCTTCGCGGACAGGAAAACCGTGCCCTGGGAGACCCGTCGTTCCCCGAAGCCGTGGTCGGTGGAGACGACCGCCTGCTTGCTCTGTGCGTCCCCGGAGAGCCCCTGCGGCTGTGGGATGTCGCCGATGGCCGGAGACTGGCCACACCCTGGGCTCCCAGAACGACTCAACAGCAGTGCCTCAATGAGCGCGTCTCCTTTACCCCTGACGGCCAGTGGCTCGTCGTCACCACCGACAGCGCAATCAGCATGTGGGACGTCAGGTCCGGAACGGAGATTGCCTCCGTAAGCCATGACGGAGTGGAACATCTCGCCTTCAGCCAAGACAAGGCGTTTCTGGCAGCGTTCGACGGCGAAGAGATCCTGCTCTGGAGGCTCGCCGGACCGGACAACCCCATCGTCCGCCAGGGAGTCACGGCAGAGTCGGTCAGCGACCTCAGGATTGACACCGAACAGGGGCTCATCCGCTATCTCGGAGGCCCGGCAGACGAATGGGGTTCCGTTGTTCGCACCCTTGACTTCCGAGGAGTCTTCGGCGCCCCTTGGCAGGCACCATCAGAAAACTCCTTGTTCAGCCCAGACGGCAAGACCCTGGCCACAGCACACAAGAAGCACGGCCGCGCCCACTTTCGGCTCACCGACCGCCAATCCGGATCTCAGACGGTCGATCTGCCGAGCATGCCGTGCCCACCGCATAGCCCGAACGGGATGCCCAACTGCACGCCGCTCATGAGCTTCAGCTCCGACGGCGGAACCCTCGCCTACGGGGTCAGCGCGATTCACCCCTCGTTCACGTCGAAGAAGAAGGCCACGTCGAGCCTGAATGTGTCCCTCTGGGACGTCCAGCGACGGCGAAACACCGCCTCACGTCAGATGGCGGAACCCATCCAGAACGGGGTCATCTCCCTGGCCTTCGGTCCGGACGACACCTCGCTGCTCACCTCACAGGCCATCCCATACGGGGCAACACGCATCTGGAACCCGCACCGGCGAGCATCCTTCATCACTCTTGCCCGCACCAACGGGTACATTCTGGCCCTCCGCCCCGACGGCCGACTGCTCGTGACGTCCGAAGGCCAGGTCGTCGGACTTCCCGGCGGCAAGCCGCCTGTCGGTGCTCTCAGCCCCGGCAAGACCAGCGCACTGGCGTTCAGCCCGGACGGAGACCTCTTGGCCGCCGGGGATGCTTCGGGCCGGACCGTTCTGTGGGACGGCCGCCTCGAACAACGTCTCGGTGTGCTCACCGGCACAGCCTCCAGCAGGGGGCGTGGCGTGTCGGCTCTCGCATTCTCCCCTGACGGCACAATGCTGGCCGTTGGTTCCTATGATGGATCCCTCCAACTCTGGGACACCGACTCCCAGCAACCCATCGGCACCCCACTTCCCACACCGGGAGACGTCGTATTCGGTCTCGCCTTCGACCCGGGCGGTCGCACCCTCTACACCACAGGCCGACAGGTACCGCTGCGCACCTACGGAATCGACCCGGAGGCGGCTGCCGCAGCCGTGTGCCGACGCACAGGCGGCGGACTGCCAAGGGACGGTTGGAAAGACCACCTACCAGGTGTCCCCTATCAGACGACCTGTCCCAGCTCTCGATGACCTCCCCGTCGCCGTACGGATTCTCGATCGACGTATCCCGCACGAGCGTGACCGCCCGCCCATCAGTGACCTCGATCTTCGGCCAGGCAGCGGAACCCTCTGCGTTCATGTTTTCAGCAACAGCCGAGTTGGAGCCCGGCTTGAGGAACCTCACCGCTTGTCGTCAACGGCTGTCGACTGCCGTGCCCTTGGGCCCCCACGTTCCCCGGTGGATCGCCTCGATGCCGAGTACGGTCGCCAGGCCGTGCCAGCGCCACCCAATCCATGACGAGCAGGGCGGACCGACGTACTCCAACAGCTCGCGAACCTCACTGGTGAAGGAACGCGGCTGCGGGTCAAGGAGGACCTGGGCGGTCTCGTTCAGCTCCTCGGACTCCTCTACCATGGCCCAATAGGCATTCTGACCGCGATCCAGATGCACCCGGTAGAAGGTCATCTCCTCCGACAGCGACATCCTCCGTCGTACACGACGGGCGTCCTGCAGTGGCGCAGTCCCTGTCCTCCTCCGGGCTCTGCCCGTCGTCATGCGTACGCCGGCGGTCCCAGAGTTCGTCGTCGCAGGCCATGCGCAGGTGCAGTGGGATGTGACCGTTCCCTTCTCCTCGTCGGGGGTATCGACGACCCGAATGCCTCTGGGAAGTAGTCCAGTGCCCTTCTGAAGTCGTACTAGTTGAGCACCTCCTGGGCCGTCCTGGATTACCGCACAGCTCTCGCAGACCTCTCCGTCATCCTGGCCCAGCAGGGCCCGCCGCCAGCCCAGGCCCGGGAGTTGGCGTCCTACTCGTGAGTGACGACGGGATGCTGGCCGGGACCACCAAGAGTGCGGGTGACGGGGAGAAGTCACCGGCCAGTGGATGGGCGGTCAGCCAGCCGCACTGTGTTCGGTCTCCGGCACCGGGGGCAGCCAGTGCACGGCGTTGTCGCGGAAGGACGCGTGGATCGGCACGAGGTCTGCGCCGCTGGTGTCGTCAAGGGCGGTGACGTTGATGCCGATCTCTGGGATATCGCTGTCGATCGCCGCGAGACGGCTGCCGCAGGTCGGGCAGAAGCCGCGCTTCGCCTCGCCTTCGAAGGTCTCGTACCAGGTTGGCTCGCCGCCCTCACCGGTCCAGGTGACCGTCTCGAATCCCACCCACCACATCACTGGTGTGCCGCCGAGCTTTTGACAGTGGCGGCAGACACAGGTGTGGGGGAAGACGGCCGGCCCTCGGGTGGTGAAGCGGATGCGGCCGCACAGGCAGCCGCCGGTACGTTCCTCGGCCGCTTCGGCTCCCTGGGCGTCGGCGGGGGTGGCGTTCATCAGGTCATCTCCCAGGCGCGATGGGCAAGTTGAGCCCATCAGTGTGCCATCGCTTCCATGATCGCCAGGACGCTGTTGGCGGCCCTGGCGTGTCCCCGGCCGCGTGCGCCGATTGTGTAGGCGCCACGGGCCGGGCGACAAGACTGCGGCTCAGGGGCGTCCGAGGGCGCGGACGGTCCATCCGGCGTCGCGCCAGGTGACCGTGTTCAGGGTGCCGCGGCCGTCGATGACGCGCGGGGTGGCGGTGCGGGCGGCGAGCCGGTGCGGGTCGATGTGGGAGAACTGCGGCCACTCGGTCAGGTGCAGCAGCAGGTCGACGTCCTGAACGGCGGCGATCGGGTCGTCGATGTAGTCGAGCTCGGGGTGGGTCTTGCGGGCGTTGTCGAGGGCCTGGGGGTCGGTGACGGTGACGGTGGCGCCGAGTTCGTGGAGCTTCTGGGCGACGGCGAGGGCGGGTGAGTCGCGGATGTCGTCGGTGTTGGGCTTGAAGGCGGCGCCCCAGATGGTGATCCGCTTGCCGACGAGGTTGCCGTCGAGCTGCTGGCGGGCGAGGTCGACCATGCGTTCGCGGCGCCGGTTGTTGATCGCGTCGACCTCGCGGAGGATCGTCAGGGCCTGGTCGGCGCCGAGTTCGCCGGCACGGGCCATGAAGCCGCGGATGTCCTTGGGAAGGCAGCCGCCTCCGAAGCCGAGGCCGGGCCGCATGCCGTGGCGGCCGACGCGGACGTCGTGGCCGAGGATGTCGGCGAGCGTGGTGACGTCGGCTCCGGAGGCTTCGCAGACCTCGGCGATGGCGTTGATGAAGGAGATCTTCGTGGCGAGGAAGGCGTTCGCGGATGCCTTGGCGAGTTCGGCGGTGGCCCAGTCGGTGACGATCGTCGGCGTCCCCGATTCGATGATCTTCTCGAAGCACTGCCGCAGCATGGCCTCGGCCCAGGAGTGCTCGGACTCGAAGCCGAAGACGAGCCGGTCGGGGCGGAGGGTGTCCTCGATGGCGAACGACTCGCGCAGGAACTCCGGGTTCCAGGCGACCTCGACCGCGTCCCCGGCCGGCGCGAACTCGTGCAGCAGGTCGCGGATGCGAGGTGCGGTGCCGACCGGGACGGTCGACTTCACCGCGACGACGGCGGGGCCTTTCAGACGGGGTGCGAGCTGGCGGACTGCGGAAAACAGGTGGTTGAGGTCGTAGGCGTTTTCGCCGGGCTGCTGGGGGGTGCCGACCCCGATGAAGTGCAGGTCACCGAAGGCGGCGGCCTCCGCGTAGGAGGCGGTGAACCGCAGTCGGCCCGAGGCGGTGTGCTTGGTGAGGAGGTCGTCGAGGTCGCGTTCGTGGATGGGGGCCTTGCCGGAGTTGAGGACGGCGACCTTGTCCATGTCGGAGTCCATGCCGAGGACTTCGTGGCCGAGTTCGGCCATGCAGGCCGCGTGGGTGGCTCCGAGGTAGCCGCAGCCGATGACGGTGAGCTTCATGAGTGGGTTCCCTTGCGAGGTGGGGGCCGCCGACGGCCCCCACCTCTGCCCCGCCCTGGGGGGCGGGGTGTCAGGCGGGCCGGGTGGCCAGGTAGCGGTTGATGCCGTCCCTGATGAACGGCGGGATCGTGCGGAATGCGAGTCCTTCGGGGGCGAGGAACTGGAGCTTGACGCCCTCCGCCAGGGGCAGGGCGGTCTCGTCGCCGTCCCAGGAGGCCGCGAAGAAGGTGATCAGCTGCCCGGAGCCGTGCTCGTCGCGGATCTCGAACAGCTCGGTGAGGCCGTCGACAGCCAGGCCGGCTTCCTCGTCCAGCTCGCGGACGATCGTGGTGCGGGGGTCCTCGCCGGGGTCGCAGCCGCCGCCCAGAACGCTCCAGTGATCCGGCCAGGCGATCACGCCGGGCAGGTTGTCACGCAGGTGGAGAAGGAGTTCGCCGCGGCGGTTGGTGATGATCGCGACCGCTCCGCGGGCGGTGGCCGGGCTGTCGGCAGTGGTGTCCTGGTGCATCCGGACACCGTAGTGAGGTGAGGGATCGTCATGCGGCGGCCCTCACCGTCTGGTCGCAAAACCAGGCGGCCGCCATGAGGGCCTGCATCCGGGTGCGGTCGAACCGCCCGCCCGGCTTGAGCCCGCCCTCCAGCAACGGCCGCATCGCGGCCGGGGCCTCGGCAAGAGCCGTGTGGATCTGGGCGTCCGCCCAGGCGGCGAGCTGGCCGTTCAGCCAGGCCGGGACGGGGGAGGCAAAGCCGAGCTTGTCCCGGCTGCCCCAGACCTCCCGCGGCAGCCCGAGGGCCTTCGCGGCATCCCGCAGGATCCGCTTGCCCTCAGCAGGGTGGGCGATCTTGTGCTCGGCGGGCAGCCGGTAGGACAGCTCGACCAGGTCGCGGGCCAGGAAGGGCGACCGGCGTTCGAGAGCGTAGGCGGAGGCGAGCTTGTCGCTCGTCATCACCAGCGGCCTCCAGGCTGTCGCTAGGTCAGAGAGAGTGAAGCCGCGGGCCAGGTCCCCGCCGCTGGTGTCTATCGCGGTAGCGATCAGGTCGCGGATGCGGCCGTCGGGGTCGGGGCCGCGCAAGACGAGCCGGGTGACCGCGTCTGCGGGGTCGAGGTCCTCTCCGGCGGTATGCATGAGCTTCGCGGCCAGCGGCCGGTAGGCATCCATCCCGGCGGCCAGGACGGCATCTGGGCCGAACAGGACCAGGGAATGGCGGACGTAGCCCATGAGGAACTCGTCCGGGCCGAGGCCGCCGACGGCGACCTTCAGCCCGAGGCTGGCGATCTTCCGGTAGGCCATGTACTCGGAGAACGTGGACGCGTTGCCCATCGGGTAGTCCAGCGCGGACATCATGTGCGGCAGGACGTTGGTGAAGTCGACGTGGTCCGGTTCGACCACGATGAGTTCGGCGCCGATGTCGGCCGCGATCCGGGCGGCGGTCTTCGATTCGTCGAGCCGGTCCTGTCCGGGGTAGCGGACGGTGACGCAGACTGGCGGCCGCAGCAGGTAGGCCAGCACCGACGAGTCGAGCCCGCCGGAGAGTAAGAGCGCGAAGTCGCAAGCCGGGGCCCGCAGCGGGACCTGCTCGGCCAGGACGACGGAGAACTTCGCCAGGGCCTCGGCATAAGTGCCCTCGAACGGCTGCCGGTCCTGAAGGCGCCAGTAGACGTGCTGGTCCAGCGAGCCGCTGGCGACGTCGAAGGACAACAGGGTCGCGGGGGCCAGCAGCTGGATGCCCTGGAAGGGGGTGTCGACGCCGACCGGCGTCTCGATCGCCAGCACCTCGGGGCGCAGGACCAGCGGGGCGGTTCCGTAGCCGGTCAGGGTGGTGACCTCGGAGGCGAACGCGAGCCGGCCGCCGTCCAGGCGCCAGTAGAGCGGCTTCTCGCCGAGCCGGTCGCGGGCCAGGAACAGCTTCCCGACGCGCGGGTCATAGACGGCCAGGGCGAACATGCCGTCCAGCCCGTCGAGGCAGGACGGGCCGATCCTGGCCCAGGCCCGCAGCACGAAGTGCGCGTCTGTGTCCCTGGGGCCGAGCGGGATGCCCCAGGCGGTGGCCTGCTGGCGGTAGTTGTAGATCTCGCCGTTGAATGCCAGCAGCACCCCGGACTCGCGCTCCAGGTAGGGGCCGGGTATCGCCTGTGGGTCGACGATCAGCAGCGTGTTCATGGCCAGCACCGCCCGCCCGTCGCCTGCGGCGGCGTGCATGGTGCCGTCAGGGCCGCGGTGGGCCTGGGTGGCGCCCATAGCGCCGACCGTGTGCTCGTGCCGGGCGGCGTCGGCTCCGGCCAGTCCTGCGATTCCGCACATATACTGGTTCACCCCCGAGTGTGGTGGTGCCTTGGCGGCGGCCGCCGCCGGAAGGAGATCCATTCCGGTCCCGGCGGCGGCCTGGGCTCTCATCACAGCCCCCCGCGAAGATCACGGGGAGGGCTCGCAGGGGGGCTCACAACTCGCAAACGCGGTTCGCGGCCGGGCCAGGAGGAATATCGTCAGAGACCCAACACACGGACCATGTACGACTCTTCGTCCCCAGTCGAGTACGGATCTCTCGTGCTCCACCAAGTACAGACATACGTGCTCAACCGTCTGTTCGAGCCGTGCGTGGTCCGGTCACCGGCAAAGGGGACAGTCGTGGCATCGACCGCCCGCCGGACCCGTCCGCCCAACGCGGACCTGGCCCGGCTCATCGAAGCCAGCGGCGCGAGCCACAAGTCCCTGGCTCTGCGCGTCAACCAGCTCGCTCATGCCGCCGGGATAGAGACCGACTATTCGCATACTTCGGTGGCGAACTGGTGCAGACGTGGGATGACGCCGAAATGGCCGGTCCCCAAGCTGTTGTCGCAGGCCATCGGCGAGAGGCTCGGCCGCCCCGTCAACCTCGGCGAGATCGGAATGGGCGAGGCGGAGACAACCGACGCGGATGTGGGGTTGGATTTCCCGCGAGACCCCGCCGACGCCGTCCGCGCCGCCACTTCGTTCTGGAGCTCCGTGAACCGCCGCGACTTTCTGGCCGGATCCGGCTTCGCCGCCTCCGCCTTCACCACCCCCGTCACCCGATGGCTCGTCACGCCCGCCGACGAGACCGCCGACCACAAGGGCGGCCAGCAGGTCGGCCGGGCCGACCTCGACGAACTGCGCGACGCGGCCGACGACGCCCGCCGCTGGGACTCCAAGTACGGCGGGGGGAACTGGAAGGCCAACTCCGTCACCGACTGCCTCGACCATCGCGCGGGCCCGCTGCTGCAGGGCAGCTTCTCCGACGAGATCGGCCGTGAACTCTTCAGCGTGACCGCCGAATTGTCGAGATTGGCAGGCTGGACGGCCTTTGACGTCGGGCAGCACGACGCCGCCCAGCGGCACTTCATCCAGGCTCTCCGCCTCGCCCGCGCCGGCGGCGACGTCCAGCTGGGCTGCTATGTCCTGACCACCATGGCGATGCAGTCCCTGATGCGTGGATTCGCGTCCGAGGCCGTGGACATGGCCCAGGGCGCCTTCGAGCGGGCCAAGGGCCAGGCCGTCCCCCGCGTGCTGGCGTTCACCAAGCTCATCGAGGCCCGAGCCCATGCCCGCGAGAACGACGCCAAGGCCGCCTCGAAGGCCCTGAAGACCTCCGAGGACCTGCTGGATCAGGCCAAGGACGACAGCGGCGAGGAGCCCGCCTGGATCGACTTTTATGCGCACTCGCGTTTGTCCGCGGACGCCGCCGAGATCTTCCGCGATCTGAAGAATCCCAAGATGGCCCTCACCTGGAACCAGCAGGCCGCCGCCATGCCGACCGGGGTGTTCACCCGCTCTGTCGGCATGCGGCTCGCCATCGTCGGAACCGCTCACCTGCAGGCGCGCGACCTGGACCACGGCCTGGAGCTCGGCAACCGGTCCGTCGACATCCTCGCCCGCGTCCAGTCCTCCCGGGCCAAGGACTATGTCCGCGAGTTCAACACCGCCCTCGCCCCCTGGCGGCGCGAGCCGGCCGTGCGCGAGTTCATCCACCGGACCCGCAAGGAACTCGGCGTCGCCGCTTGACGGCCTGCTCTCCTTAATCGCCGGACGGGCGGAGTGGGATGACGTTGTCGGGGACAGGCTGGTCTTGGCCATCGGGTTGCCGGAGGATGAGAACGGCTGCCGCGAGGGCCATCTGCTCCGCTCGATGCCGGGACTGGGCCTCGGCGGCCCGGGAGTCCTTGAGAGCTCCCTTCAGGCGGACCACCTCCTTACGAAGCCGCCTTTCGACCTCCGGCGTCTGGTGCGTTTCCGTACGCACCCGCGCGTAGAACTCCTCCTTGAGGTCGGCGTGGCGCTTTTGCAGCGCCATGCGGTGGACACCGGCCTCGGCGGCGAGCGCGACCACCGTGAGGCTGCCGTTGGAGCAGGTGGGCTGGCCGGCCAGGAGGCGGTCCATGGCCGAGCGGATGCGGGAACGCTCGTCCTCGTCCTGCTGGTTCATGCGATGGCCTCCTCGGCGGACTGGGCGGCGGAGTCGTGGGCGTCTGCGAGAGCGCGGAACCGGGCGGCGGTCAGGCGAAGCCGGTCGCCCAGGGGCTGGGGCATCAGGGCTGCCCTCGCATCGAGACGACCAGCGTGCTCTCGCGCCGCCTGTGCGTGACTGTCGATGCGGACCGCGTTGCCGCAGCCGAGCTGGCAGGCGAACTGGTTGGGTGCCGTCGCCCCGGGATCCGGGTCGCACAGGGCGGTGTCGCGCTTGAAGACGCAGATGAGGAACGCGTCCGGGTTGTCGAAGAGTACGAGGCCGTCGCGCGCGAGGAACTTGGCGGCGGCCTTCGGGGTGGTCAGGGCACCTTGGAAGCTGGTGATCGAGGTTGCTCCAATGAGAGCCCGTCGAGCAGCGGGACCGGAGATCTTCTCGCCGGCCGCCGCGGCGTCGCGCGGCGGCGAGAGCGGTCTCGACGTAGAGCTCCCCGTGGAACCCCCGACGACCGCGGTTGCCGTAGCCGGTGGAGGTGCGGGCGTCCAGGGCGGTGCGCATGTGTCCGTACTGGATGGCGAGGGCAACCAGACCGCCGGGGCGGCGGGCGATATGCCAAGCCAAAGTTCTGCGCAGACGGCTCAAGCCAAGGTTGCCGTGCGGGTCCTCCGGCACCATCTGGGCGGGCAGGCCCTGGGCGGTGGCCTCCTGGTTGATCCACGACACGAGATTCTCGACTCGGCGGCCCAGGCCGGCGCGCTTCAGCGCACCGTGGTGCTTGCGCTGGGAGACGACATCGTGGTGGGTGGAGCTGAACAGGAGCTCGCCCTTGGGGACGATGCGTTCCAGGACACGGATGGCGTTGACGACCGGGGTGATCGCGACCCAGGGGACGGCCCGCTCCTCACCAGCGGAGACGTGGTGGCCGTCGGAGTCGCGGACGTTCTTGTAGTGGTGGGCTCGGATCAGATGCCGCGGCATGGAGCCATCCTCGTGGGGTTCCGGATCGGGGCAGCAGCCGGACCGCAGCGATTGAGCCTCCTGGGGGCGCATCCCGGTCAAATACAAGATCACGATGGCGGCGGCCGTGGCCAGGTGACGCACCAGGATCGGCGTCTCCTCATAGTCCATGAACTCGCGCCAGGGCCGCCCCTCGATCCGGCCCATCACTGGCACCTGCATCGGGCTGGGGCCGGGCCGCCGGGCGGCGAGCGCACGGAGCCCGCGCCGAGTAACGAATGCGTGGACCTGGTTCCAGCTGGCTCCCGTGACCGCCGCGACGTAGTGATGGGCCAGAGTGATGCCGTGCTTTCGACTCACGGTGGCGGGCAGGAGAGCCCCGGAATCGACCAGCGGCTGCAGATAGTTCTTGACGGCCGACAGACCCCCTCGGGTGGTCGGAGTGGCCTTCACGCGGGCGTGCATGCGGCGGCGCTCGGCCCAGGCGGCCAGGATGTCGTCGGAGAAGTCCTCGACCAGGCGGATCGACCACGTCAGCAAGGGACCGATCACCGTCGGGTCCAGTGGCTCCGTTTTGTTCTCCCCGCCCGCCTCCCCCTTCGCGGCCGGCAGGTAGACGTCGATGCCCTCGCTCTCCCAAGGCGGCTGCGTGATACCGCAGGGGCTGACGGACAGCTGGTCGAAGGCCCACAGGTCCGAGAGCCAGCGCAGAACCGTCAGGGCATGATCCCGCGTGCAGCCGCTGGTGCGCGCGGCGGCGTACGCCTTCCAGTGCTCCACGGTGCAGTCGCTGAGCTGGGGCACGCCTTGCCGGTCGAGCCAGCGCGCGAACTTCATCCACTGCAGGATGTTGTCGCGCATGCTGATCACGCCGTCGCGTCCCCGGTTCTGAAAGCCCCGTTCCTGTACGTAGGTGGGGCGTAGCTCGCCGTTGATCAGGACCCAGATGAGGCACCTGAACTCGCTTCTCAGGGAGGCGGGGCACCTCTTCATATTGATCTTGTGGATGCTGTCCCCGGGGTTGTCGGTCAGCGGTCCCATCGACCAGACGTCCTCGCTGTAGCGGGAGTTGGGGTGGGTGTTGCCGGCGCTGATCCACCGGTCCATCACCACCGGGCTCTCCGGCCCCGGCAGGGGCAGGACGTAGGGATCCGCCTCGAGGGTCAGAGCTGTCGTCACGGGGCGAGGTCTCCCTTGAGCAGGTGGTCGACGATCACGTGGTCGCGGTCGGTGATCCGAGCCAGAGCGGCGTCCCAGGTGCTCTCGTTGACCTTTGTCCGCAGGTCATCGAGTCGCTGGAGGTGTTCGTCCCATCGCTTGCGCCAGAGTTTCTCGGGCCAGCTGGAGCGGAGCGATATCAACTGGCGGCGCAGGAGCGCGAGGCGCGGGTGGTGGCCGGTGTGGACCCGGGAGTTCTCGCAGGACAGGCAGAGCAGGAAGTCAGCGCCGCAGCCCCCGCTCGGGTCCGGCCAGGGACTGGTCTCCTCGTCCGCGCAGTCCGCGGTCCCGGTCTCCTGGTGGGCCGCGTCGGCCGCGTCCGAGAGGCGCCCCTTGAAGGTGTAGTCGCGGGCCTGTTCGAGGGCTTCCTCGGCGCCGGCCGCAATCACGTCCACGGCCGCTTGCTGGACGTTCTCGTCGGGCAAGACGTAGACGCTCTCGTGGGTGCCGCGTTTGTGCTGCAGCGGCTTGCCCGTTGTGGTGACGGTGGTCCTGCGGGCGCGTTGGAAAGGCGAGCCGATCTTGTGAGAGCTCGCCCATACTCGTGCATCGGCCTTGGACACCCCGAAGCACAGCGGGCCGACGTTCCGGGGCCGGTCCAGATTGGAGTCCACACCAGTACGACTCCGGTTGTGGGCGACCATCAGCAGGTCGGGTCCCGGCGACAGCGCGGCGGCCAAGGTTCGCCCGGGCCCCGTGGCTTCCAGGGCCTGGGTGATGAGCCTGCCCGGCGAGTCCGCACCGGAGTCGGTGTAGCTCTCCGTGTCGAACCAGCGCCCCTCGCCCGAGCGGCGCTTCTCCACCAGGACCTCGTAGGTGACCGTGGCGGTCTCTCCCGCGGACGGGGTCGTCACGAGCACGTGCAGACGGTCGAAGACCGACAGATTCCAGCCGTAGCGGTCCGTCATCATCACGGCCAGGGCCGTCAGTTCCGCCCGGCTCAGGAACAGCCGACCCGTAGTCTTCCCGCGGTTCTTTCCGCGCAGCAGCCCTTCGGCTCGTGTGTAGACCTTCCCGTCCTTGTCCGGGTATCCGGGCAGTTCGCCCGTGGCGGCGATGTGCTCGAGGGCCACCCCGACCCTCCAGTCACGGCTGTCCGGGTCCAGTGCGCCCGCCCGGTAGCGGGCGAGCAGCGCGGTGTTCTCCCGGATCCGCAGCAGCGCGGTACGGAACTGCCGTTCGGCGGACAGCAGCACCTGGTCGCGCTCCGACGGCCGGTAGGACTGCTTGGACGGCTTGCCCTTCTTCGGAACGGGGCGGGCCAGTTCCTCGGCGGCCAGGCCCTGCGCCAGCCGCGGCTCGCGTTTCAGCAGCGTACGCATCTTGGCCAGGGCCTCGCGCCCGCCGGGGGTGTCCTTGTGGTTGTTGCGCCAGAGCCGGAGCGTGGCGGAGGTGAGGTCGCCCAGGTCCTCGGCCGGCTGGCCCTGGTCCTTGAGGAACCGGGCGAAGACCTCGATAGATCGCCAATATGACTCGCCGCTCGCGTGGCTGTTCCATCCCATGGACTGTTCGGCGAACGCTCGCGCAAGGGAGCAGCGCATCGACTGGGGCACGGCGATCGCGGCGAAGTCGAAGACACGCTCGAAGCCTTCCTTGTTCACCACGGTGGCCTGCAGTCCGTCGGCGGCTATCCGCTGGGTTGCCTGGAAGTCGGGCGGCGGCAGGACGGCTTTGCGCCCCCGCCCGCTCACGATGCCGCCGCGACGGGCAGGGCATCGACCAGCAGCTCGATGTCCTGGATCCCGGAGGTTTCCCGGGCCAGCTGGGCGAACAGGCCGTTCAGATCCTTCGTCCGGTCCGTCTCGCCGTGCTCGTCCTCGGTGTCGAAGGCGAGGATCGACTCCAGCTGCAGGTGCATGACCGGGTTGAGGTAGTGCTCCTTCGTCGTCTCGACGTCCCGGTGTCCCAACAAGGTCTTCACCAGCCACCACGGGTCGCCGTAGAGCTGAGCGAAGTCGCGTCGGTCCGCGACGGTCAGCCCGTACTTCTTGTCCATGAGCTCGTTCAGCACGATCAGCATGTAGAGCGCCATGGAATGGCGCGCGGCATGCGGGCTCGCGTACGGGGCCTTCCCCCGTACCGCAGCCGACCTCAGCGGGCGCGGGATCTCTCGTTCCTCCGGCGTCAGCAGAGCTTCCTCGCATCGCTGATTGGCCTGCCAGAACACCGTGTTCCATCGGTCCGGCAGCATCGGCATGCCCTGCTCGGTCAACCACAGCCATGCCGGCTCCGGGCCGTGCGACCCCTCGACGAACAGCCACTGCCGCTCGCGCCAGTCCAGCAGGCTCAACTCCCGCCGGCCTGCCACCCCGGCCCGGTCCACCCAGTGCACGACCGGAGCCCGGCCGTGCGTCACGTTCGTGACCAGCCGCATCAGCGGCAGCTTCTCGTAGCGGCCCTCCTGCTGGGCACGCTGGATAGCCCACGCCCGCTCGGACTCGCTGTAGGCACCGAGCTGGCGCACCGACTCGACCGAGGTGTAGTACGTGCGGTCACGCTTCGACCGCGACAGCGCGCTGGCCACCTGGCCATGGCAGTAACGTCCAGACCGAAGGCGCCGGGTCGGCACTTCGAACGTCAGCATCGCCCCGGCTTCCTGCCGCCGCAGGCCCGAGCTGAGCGCCAGACCCACGAACGAGGTGTTCCGCAGTTCGGTTCGTCCGTCCCAGCCGGGCAACGGTGCCCCGTCGCGGTCAAGTCCTCGTAGCCCCAGGTCTTGCCACAGACCCCAGGTCCGCGGCGTCAGCCACGACACCCGAGAGCTACGCGCGCTTGCCTCCCGGTCCGCGCGACGCCCCACGTCCAACGGGAGAGGACTCACCTTGGCCCATTTGTAGAGCTGGGTCAGCGCAGTTGCCCCCCGGTTCCACTTCGCACCGCCGACTCGCTGCGGATTCAACGGCGAATCGACGCGGAATTCCTTGTACGCCCGCAAGTCCGCGTCGGTCGCCGCCCGCCAGTGAACGCCCCTCCGCCAAAGCCACGACAGCAGCAGACGGATATCCGTCGCGTAATTCCGACGCGATTCTCTCTCCAGGTCGCGAAAATCGGGCCAGAGAGCGAACTGCAGCAATTCTGCGTCCACGACGAAATCAGGCCGTACAAAGACCGGATCGCCCGGCCGAAGCCCCACCGCGTCCAAGGCGGTTGGCAGGTCGCGGACCCCCAGCACCCCCTCCTCCGGCAGCGGCCCCCACCGCTCCGGATCCGGCACGAACACCAGCCATCACTCGTCCATCTGCCACCCCTGTGAGCCCCTTGAACTTACTCAATCATCAGGGAAACAGGTGTGAGGGAAGACAGCCGGCCCCCGGGCGGTGAAGCGGATGCGGCCGCATAGGCAGCCGCCGGTACGTCCCCCGGCTTCTTCGCCCTCCCTGGGCGTCGGCGGCGGGAGTGGCGTTCATCAGGCGATCTCCTGGGATCGGTTGGTAAATTGAATCCACCAATGCGCCATCCCTTCCAAGATCGTCAGGACGCCGTCGGCGGCCTGCGGAGGCGTCGCGGGCCGGGCGACAAGGCTCCGGCTCAGGGGCGGCCGAGGACGTGGACGGTCCATCCGCCGTCGCGCCAGGTGCCGGCGTTGAGGGTGCCGCGGCCGTCGATGACCCCCGGGCTCCCGGCGCAGGTGGCGACGGCGGTGCCGGCCGATGTGGAGAACCGCGGCAGCTCGGTCAGGTACAGCAGCATGTCGGCGTCCTGAACGGCGGCGATCGGGTCGTCGGCGTAGTCGAGTTCGGAGTGTGCCTTGCAGGCGCTGTCCGGGACCTGCGGATCGGTGACGGTGACTTCGGCGCCGAGTTCGTGGAGCTTCTGGGCGACGGCGAGGGCAGTCGAGTCGCGGATGTCGTCAGTGTTCGGCTTGCAGGCCGCGCCCCAGAGGGTGATCTGCTTGCCAGGTCGCGACTGTCCTGGCCGACGGCGTGTGCGCCGCCGACTCGGCGGGGTTTCTCGGGTGGTGACGCACCCTCGTTTGAACAGCACTTGGGATGCCGCACAGAATGGCTGGCATGGCGCGATGGGGGCAGGCTCCAGTGACGCTGCTGGGTTGTGGCTCGGAGATCGCGAAGATCAACCGTCTGATCACGAACGTCCGGAACGGCATCAGCGGCGCCCTGGTCATTCGCGGCGAGGTGGGTCGGCAAGTCCACGCTCCTCAACCGCGCCGCCCACCGGGCGGCGGACCTGCGATGCCTGCGCTGAGGCGGTGTGCAGTGCGAGGTGAAACTGCCCTTCGCCGGTCTGCATATGCTGCTGCACCTCTTCATTCCAACGCCACCATCCGCTCCCGCGCCTGCCTTGGTCATTGGTCAAGCCGGACGATCACGGCGGGCACGTGCTCCGCCGGGATCTCCAGGGATACCTGACCTGCACCTGGCGGCGTCGGCGCCCGCAACGGCACCAGGCGACCGCCCTCGCCGCTTCGGCCGTCATCCCTGCTGCGGATTGCCCATGCCTGCGCCCGCGCGGTAGGTACCGGGGGTGATGCCTACCGTCTGGGCGAAGGTTTGGACGAAGGCGCTGGTTGTCGCCCAACCGCAGGCGTGGGCGGTGTCGGTGACGCCGGCGCCCTCGGCGAGCATGACCATCGCGGTGAAGATCCGGACACGGGTGCGCCACTGAGGGAAGGTCATGCCGAACTCGTCGCGGTAGAGACGGGAGAGGGTGCGCTCGCTGGTGTGCACACGCCCGGCGAGCTGGGCGAGGGTGCAGGGCTGGTGCAGGTCTTCTTCGACGAGGCGGCAGGCATCGGCCAGTCGTTGGTCGCGGGCCGCGGGCAGGGCGACGGGCTGGGCTGCCACGCGGCGTAGTCGGTCGCGCAGCACTGCTTCGATGTGCCGGGTCTCGGTCTGCGTGAGGGTGGTGCTGGTGAGCGCGATGAGCAATTCGCGCACCAGCGTGTCGACGGCGATGACCGTGGGACATTCGGCGTCGAGCAGGGGCGTCCTGCCGTGGGCGGGGAAGCCGACGGTGTGGAAGCGACTCCGGCCGTAGAAGCGGTGTTCGTGCCAGGTATTCGCCGGAATCCACACGGCGCGGTCGTTGGAGGCAATCCAGGAGCCGTGTTCCGTGGTGATCGCGAGCACGCCCGAGCTGACGTAGATCAGCTGGTGGTCGTCGTGGCGGTGCCGGTCGATGGTCTCGCCGCCACCGAGGAACCGTGTGGTGGTCGGCGCGATGGGCTCGTGGCGGATCTGCGACATGAACAGGCAGAATACGGGAAGCGCGCCCGGGGTGTTCCTGTCCATCGTGAGTGTGTGACAACGATCCAGGAAACAAGTACTCCCCGTGACGCCGGTGGTCCGCCCGGGCACTGGCGTCGGATGCGGATCTGGGCCGGCGCCCATGCCGTCGACGACTTCTACCAGGGCCTGGTACCCGCCGCGGTCCCCTACTTCGTGCTCCATCGCGACTTCAGTTATGTGCAGGCTTCGGGGCTGGCACTTGCCGCGACGCTCGGCAGTGCGTTGCCGCAGGTGCCGATCGGACTGCTCGCCGACCGGTTCCGGCTGCGATGGATGTCGCCGCTGGGGGTCGGCCTGGCGGGTATCGGGGCGGGCCTGTCCGGACTGACGCCCTCGTACCCGCTGGTGTTCGCCCTCCTGCTGGTGGCGGGTGTCGGTATCGCGATGTTCCATCCGCCCGCGGGGCGCGATGCGCGCCGTGCGGCCGGGGGCAGTGCCACCGCGATGAGCTACTTCGCCGCGGGCGGCAGCGTGGGGTTCTTCGTCGCACCGGCGCTGGTCACACCGGCCCTGGACACCCTCGGGATGAGCGCGACCGCGCTTTTCATCCCGCCTGCCGTCCTCATGGGCTTCGTCCTGCTGCGCCACCACAACCGCACGTCCGATACGGCGGTCAGGAAAGTGCGGCGCCAGGGCAAGGACCGGCCAGGCCGGTTCGCGGCCCTGACCGCCGTCGAGGTCGTCCGGTCCACCATCTCGACCGGGCTGAACACCTTCATCTCGCTGTACTGGATCCGCCATCTGGAAGCGAGCAGCGGCCTCGGTGGTCTCGCCCTGACACTTGAACTCGGCGGCGGTGTGGCCGGCACGCTGCTCGGCGGGCGGCTGGCAGACCGCATCGGCATGGTGCGCACCGTACAGATCGGCAACGCGGCGATGCTGCCCGCCCTGTGGCTCATGTTGATCTGCGACGACAAATACGCCGCGCTGCCGCTTGCGCTGCTGGTCGGCCTGATCTCGAACATCCCGTTCGCCGTCCTCATCAAGCTCGGCCAGGACTACCTGCCCAGCCGACCCGGGACCGCTGCCGGCGTCACTCTCGGCCTCGCGGTGAGCGCCGGCGGACTGTTCATGCCGCTGCTGGGCATCATCGCAACCCACTACGGTCCCCGGGGCGCACTCGCGGTACTCGCCACCGTGCCGGTGCTCGCGATGCTGCTCTCCGCCTTCCTCCGCGAACCGGTCCAGGACGAACCGGTGCCCGCCAAGGACACATCCCTGACCGCCCCCTGACGTTCCGATCAGACACACGCTGTTGCGCCCGGCCCGGTGCACGAGCAGCCGTGAACCGGACGAGCTGCGCAGCGACGACTACGCCGCGATGAACGAGAAGCCGGCCCGCTTCCCGAAGATTCGATCGACCGCGCGCGCCGATCGCTTTTGGGTCGGCTCAGTTCCGATCCACTAATTCTCAGCGCCACACCATGAGCGCGAAGTAGCGGCCGTCAACGTCGGTGCAGTGCCAGTGATCGTCTGTCCACCATCCCCTGGCCACACCGTTCCTGCCCGCGTCGAGGCAGGCTACAGCGGCGGCGAGTTTGCTGACACTCCCCGAGCCGTAGGGAAAGGATGCGAACCGTTCCCATGCGAGCGGCTGCACGTCTTCAGCCCCGCTGAATGCCTGCGAGTGCGACACAGATCCCGCTGGTGCTGTCTGATCAGCTGTTGCAGGGCCGGCAACCGCGAGGCTGCTGCCGCCGAGCACGGTGACCAGCACAAGCGTCGTCCCTAATTTCCTGAAACGCATTCCGGTTCCTTTCCAGATGTGAATGGGTGGAGCGGTGCCGGCGGGCTGGGCGTCACCGGTCCTGTTGTGGACCGTCAGCATGCTGAGCTGGTCCGCGGGACGGCAGGCCAGATCCGCCCAGATCCACCACCTGGCGGGCCTGGGCGAGCAGCATCGAGCGCCTGGGGCCGAACCGCAGCCGGCTGTGCTCGGTGGGCTGCGCGAGGACACCATGCGGCAGCCGGCCCTCTCGCGGCCCGCGCGGCACTTGTTCTCCAACACGCCTGCGCCAGAAGAAGATGAGCGTCATCCGCCGATCGACCAGAACGGCGTGGACAAGTTCGTCACCTGCCCATTCGGAAGCGTGACGGGCCCTCCCCTCCGGTGCAGTTGGTGCCCAGCCAGAGCTTCTGGGTGAGGCCTGTTCGGTTGTAGGCCGAGAGATACCCGCGTATGCCGACCAAGGTAGGGATTCCAGCGAATGTGCAGTTGCCCGGCCGAGTCAGAACGAACGACTTCCAGCCGGGCAGCTCGCCGCCGTTGGTGCTGGCGTAGACGCAGATGAGACCCCGCGGGCAGTTGCTGAAGTCGGCGGGCCCGATGGGGCCATCGTCGGTTGTGGCCACCATGACCCGGCCTGTGCTGCCAGGCGTGACGGCTCCAGCAGCCGTGCCCGTCGGTGCGGCAGCCATCAGCAGGCCGGCGATATTGGCCGTAGTACCGAGCAGGCCAAGGACACGCCCCTTCATCGTCGCTCCGATCACTTCTGTTCTCCCTTCCCATTGAGGCCGCAACGGCAGCTGCAGACCGCCGCGCGGGCTGCTGTTTCACACGGTGCCGCGTGAATGTGGGCAGGAACCTTGCAGGAAACTTGCCTCACTGGTCATCGCGGGCCGACCGACACGGCGGGCGCAAATACGTCCATGAGGGAAGCGCCCGACGGAATTTCTGTGGAGCCGCTGATCGACCGGGTCTGGGAAGGGGTTCGAATCCCGCGGAGTGCGTGCTCTGGAGGGCTTTTCGGTTCCCTCTGCCATCGTGTGCCCCATGGGTGAACTTGTTGAGCGGGTTGACGACCGTGACGAGGTGCTGGCTGTCGTGGAGAGGGGGGAGGCGATCCGTCAGCGGTGGCTGCATCGCATATCGACGATCGTGTGCCGCAACGGCGCGGGGCGTTTCCTTGTCCACCGCCGTCCAGACGATGTCGCCCTTTTCCCGGGACAGATCAACTGGATGCTCGGAGGCGCGGTGGACGTGGCCGAGTCGTATGAGGAGGCTGCTGCGCGCGAGTTGGTGGAAGAGCTTGGTGTTCACGCCCGTCCTCGCTTTCTGTTCAAATTCTTGTGCGAGGGCGCGATCAGCCCGTATTGGCTCGGTCTGCATGAGGTCGTCGTCACGACACCGGTCCGGCCCAACCCTTCGGAGGTTGCTTGGCATGACTGGCTGACTGAGTCCGAACTGACGGACCTGGTCCGGCATCGGGAGTTCGTTCCGGATGCTCGGGAGGCGTTCGACCGATATCGCGCTCTGCCGGTGCAGCCAGGAGCGATGTGAGCTGTGGTGGGCGTTGCTGGAGTTCCTGCTCCGCGACTCGGCGTCCCGGGGCAGGCGGCACGGGTGTGGTTGCTCCCGTGCCGCGCGGCGCTCCCGTCATGTCAGGCGGCGCGCTTCACATGGCGGACCAGCCACATCAGCAGGGCGTCCAGGTCGGCGGCGGCCGAGAGGACCCGGTCGACCGCCTCGGGGGTGTGCAGCCACTCCTCGCAGCCGAGGGGACGGGCGGCGATCAGCGAACGGTGGCGCAGCAGATCCGTACGGGAGTGGTCGGTCGGATAGCCACGCGGGGGACGTTTCATCACGTCCCCGGAGATGTCGTAGCCCTTGTTCCGCAATTCCTCGACGATGGCGGACAGTTCACGGCCGCTCCCCTCGGAGGCCACGGCTTTGCGGAACGTGTCCACCTGGCCGGGATCGGGGTACCACCAGGCGCCCTGGATCCGCAGGCCGTCCAGGGAGAACCGTAGACCGATCTCGATCTTGCGGCCGAGCCGGATCGCCGCGCCCTGGTGCTGCCACCACCAGGAGTCGGTGCGGTAGTGCCAGACGGAGAAGTCCTCGTACCGGGGGTCGACGTCCGCGACCTCGTTGAGCAGGGCGATCATCGGCTGCCGGACCAGGTGTTCGCGGTCCGCGCGGTAGCGCTCGCGGGTCGCGTGGGTCGGTTCGCCCTGGAGCTGCCACAACACGTCCATGGCCTGCTCCGGCCAGCCGGTGAACTGTCCGCGCATGCGGCGGAGGATAACCCACCCATAGGCCGCGCGCGGAGAGTGAGGCGGGCAGGGAGGCGTAGCTCCAGACATCGTGAGAAGTGTTGCGGCCGGGCTCGCCGCCTAAGGTCCTTCCGTGAGGTCCCGCCCGGCCGGGGAGATCGGCAAGTCCGTTGAAAATCGAGTGCTGGGTGCTGCGTATGGTCAGGGCCTGACCGCGAACACCATGCCGATGTCACCGGCCTGTTGGACCGGGTCCTGCTCGGTGCTGACTGTGAAGCCGTGCGCGAGGAGGACCTCGCAGACTGTGTCGCGGTTCTGCTGCCAGCGCTCCACCTCGACGACGGCCTGGCGGATCAGCGGCCAATGCCGTTCCTCGATGCCTGCGAGTACCTCGAGTTCGGCGCCTTCCACGTCGACCTTCAGCAGATCGACCTGGTCGATGCCCTGCTCGTCGAGCGCCGATGACAGGGGCCTGACCTTCACCCGGTGCGTCTCGAGCCGCCGCATCACCCGCAGCTTTCGGCTGACGAGAAGAGTGAGGATGGGGGTGGGCACGCGGCGCAGGACCGGTCCCAGGCCGCCCTGGCGGATCATTTCGACGACGCTGGCGGTGACCCGGCGCTGCTCAGCCTCGATGTTCCCCTGATCCCGCGAGGAGGACGAGAAGATGGTGGCGGCCGGAACGTAGCTGAAATCGAGCTCGTCGTCACGCGACGCCAGGCCGTAGGAGAGCGCGGTCAGACGTCCGTTGAAGAAGTCGCGGGCATTGCGTTCGAGTGTCGCGTGGAGTGGCGGCATCGGCTCGAAGGCGTAGATCCGCACGTCCCCGTCCAGCCGCTCGTAGACGGCCGCCGAGAACACACCGATGTTGGCGCCCACGTCGAGTACCGTCGCGCCCGGCGTGCACTCGATGCCGTGGGTGAAGTAGCCGTCCACCTCCGCGCGCAGGAAGGACGCCTCCCAACGATTGATGCTGTGCAGTTCAATCGTTTTCATGGTCATGACAGAGTGATCTATCAGGGTTGGAGCCAACAATCCAGTCCGCATGTTTCACTTCGGCCGCGTCCCTGATCCACAGGGTGCGACATCGGCCGGCCGCGGCCATGCGGTGGCCAAGCAGCCGGGGACATTGCCCGTACCGGGTTGGGGACACAAGTCCGTACGCCGACAAGCTGAGACGCATAGAAGTTCGGGCGCTGGGTGGGACCAGTCCCACTACGCCGTTGGCGGCCGCGGGTCGCTCCCCCACCGCACAAGAAGCCGGTCTCACTCCGGACCGGCAACGAGGACCTCCACGCCGCTGGCCTGAAGTGTGTCGAGGTCTGACGCCGAGATGTCGGCGTCGACGATGACGAGGTCGAACGCGGTGACGGGTGCGAGCTGGTAGAGGCCGCGGCGTTGGAACTTGGTGTGGTCGACCAGCAGGATCTTGCGGTCGCAGGCTTCCATCAGGGCTCGTTTCACTCCCACCGTCTCCTGGGACTGGTGGTAGCAGTGGCCGCGGGTGATGGCGGTCGTCGAGGCGAACAGCGTGTCGGCACGCAGGCTGTTGACCGCGTCGATGGTCCGGATGCCAAGGAAGGCGTCGTAGGCGGGGTAGTACGCGCCGCCGAGCGAGATGAGCTCGATTCCCGGACTGCCGGCGAGCACCTGGATGACGGGTACGAAGTTGGTGATGACCGTCAGCGGTGCGCGCTGCGAGAGCAGTCCGGTGAGCGCGAGGGCGGTGGTGCTGTCGTCGACGATGAGGGACTGCCCGGGCTTGACGAGGCCGAGTGCGGCACGGGCGAGTGCGCTCTTCGCCGGCGCCATGGACTGGGTGCGGTGCCGGATGTCGCCGTGGAACGCCGTCGACGGTCGTGCGGTCGCCCCGCCGCGGACTTTCCTCAGCCACCCCTTGCCCTGTAGGTAGTCGAGGTCCCGGCGGATGGTCATCGGTGTCACGCCCAGCTCGTCGGCGAGCCGCTCGATGCGGACGAAGCCTTCGTCGACGACTCGGCTCTTGATCCGCTCCCGCCTCTCGCGCGGCCCTCGCCCGCCCTCTCCGGTGGCCGGATCTTTGTCGTCCTCCATGAAGTCCCTCTGTTCCCTTTTTGTTAACAGAACACCTACGCGTTCTGTCGGGCTTCCATCTCGTCCGCTGCACGCTCTCCACCTGCAACGAGCGTGTTACAGCAGGGTTTGTGGCGGGCTTCCCGAAGGAGCATGGCACACCGATGTTCACCCATGCCAGGAGAACGAACAGTCCGGCTGATCAAAGGATCAGGTATCGGTGTGCAGTTCTCAGGATGTGTTGACACCCGCAGGCGCCGCGCGTTTCTTGTGCGTTACGTCATAGCGACCGACCGGCGGCTGCACGGTCCTGGATCAAGGAGTCGAACATGAGAAAACTGGCCAGTGGTGCTCTCGCCGGCATCCTCGCCCTGGGTGCTCTCACCGCATGCGCTCAGGAACCGAACAGCGGGAACTCCGGGACCGCCAAGGCGGGCGGAGAGTCGGGCAAGGTCGCGTTCCTCATGCCCGACCTGGCCTCCACCCGCTACGAGCAGTACGACGCTCCGCTGTTCAAGAAGCGCATGGCCGAGCTGTGCCCGGACTGCGGAGTGATCTACCAGAACGCCAACAGCGACGCCTCGCTTCAGCAGCAGCAGGCGAATTCCGCGATGGCCCAGGGTGCCAAGGTGATCGTGATCGACCCGGTGGACTCGGCCGGGGCGGCCACGATCGTGCAGACGGCGCAGTCCCAGGGCGTCAAGGTGGTGGCATACGACCGTCCCATCCCGGACAAGCCCGCGGACTTCTACGTGTCGTTCGACAACGAGGCGATCGGCGAGGCCATTGCCCAGTCGCTTGTCGATCACCTGAAGGAGACCAAGGCCGAGGGCGGTGTGCTCCAGATCAACGGGTCGCCCACCGACGCCGCCGCCGGGCTGATCAAGAAGGGCATTCACAACGCCGTCGACGACAGCGGGTTCAAACTGCTGGCCGAATACGACACACCGGGCTGGTCGCCGGAGAAGGCCCAGCAGTGGGCGAGCGGGCAGATCGCCCAGTACCGCGGCAAGATCGCCGGCGTGGTGGCGGCCAATGACGGCACCGGCGGAGGTGCGATCGCGGCGTTCAAGGCGGCGGATGTGAAGGTCCCGCCGATCACCGGCAACGACGCGGAGCTGGCCGCGATCCAGCGCATCGTCGCGGGAGATCAGTTCAGCACCATCTCCAAGCCGATCAAGATCGTCGCCGAGGCGGCCGCGGACGTCGTCCACCAGCTGATGACGGGCGAGGAGCCCAAGGCCGACACCAAGCTGTTCAACACCCCGTCGCAGCTGTTCAAGCCGACGGTCGTGACGCAGAAGAACCTCAAGGAGGTCATCTTCGGCTCCGGTGGGGTGCTCAAGGCCAAGGACGTGTGCACCGCGCAGTACGCCGCCGACTGCGGACGCCTGGGCATCCAGTAGCGGTCTGAATTCTCCCGGAAAAGAGGGTCACGATGACAGGCACCGCGGTTACCGGTGCGGGCACGGACACTGTGTTGTCGCTGAGCGGAATCTGCAAGAACTTCGGCGCGGTCGCCGCGCTGACCGATATCGAGCTCGAGGTCGCGGCCGGTGAGGTGGTCGCCATCGTCGGGGACAACGGCGCCGGCAAGTCCACCCTGGTGAAGATCCTTTCCGGCGTGTACACACCCGACGCGGGAGAGATCTTCTTTCACGGCGAGAAGGTGTCCCTGGGCTCACCGGCCCTTGCCCATGCGATGGGCATAGCGACGGTCTTCCAGGACCTCGCCCTGTGCGAGAACCTCGACGTCAAGGCGAACCTGTTCCTGGGCCAGGAACTTCGGCCCTGGATGCTGGACGACGTCGCCATGGAGAAGCGCTCCTGGCAGTTGCTGCGACAGCTGTCGGCGAAGATCCCCACACTCGGCGTCCCGGTGGCCGCCCTCTCCGGCGGCCAGCGGCAGACGGTCGCGATCGCCCGATCCCTGCTGAGCAACCCGAAGATCGTCCTGCTCGACGAGCCGACCGCCGCCCTGGGCGTCGCGCAGACGGCCGAGGTCCTCAACCTGGTCGAGCGGCTCAAGGACAACGGACTCGGCGTGGTGATGATCAGCCACAACATGGAGGACGTCCGGGCCGTCGCCGACCGCGTCGCGGTGCTGAGGCTGGGCCGCAACAACGGTGTGTACAACGCCAAGGACGTCTCCTCCCAAGAGATCGTCGCCGCGATCACCGGCGCGACCGACAACGTGGTCTCCCGGCGAGCCGCGGGCCGGCCGACTTCCCCGCAGGAAAAGCAGGAAAAGCAGGGAGAGAAGGAAGAGCTGTGACCATCACCGAAGACTCGGTGGCAACGGCCACCGACCTACAGGATGAGCGTCTCGTGACGCCGCAAGGCATCACCGACAGCATCCGGGCCACGATCCGCCGCGTTCGGGGCGGAGACTTGGGCATGCTGCCCGTCGTCGGCGGCATCGTGGTGATCTGGACGATCTTCCAGGCACTTAACCCGACGTTCCTGTCCAGCACCAATCTGGTGAACCTGTCCTTCGACATGGTCCCGGTGGGCGTCCTCGCGCTGGGGATCGTGTGCGTCCTGCTGGCCGGCCAGATCGACCTGTCCGTGGGCTCGGTGAGCGGTGTGTCGGCCGCGGTCACCGCCGTCGTCATGGTCAAGGACGAGCAGCCGATATGGCTGGCGGTCCTCGCGGCCGTGGTCGGCGGCTGTCTGATCGGCTGGCTCTACGGCCAGGCACTCAACCGCTTCGGCATACCCAGCTTCGTGGTCACCCTGGGAGGGCTGCTGGCCTTCCTCGGCGTGCAACTGTGGCTGCTTCGCGGCCAGAACGCGATCAACCTGCCCTACGACTCCACCCTGGTGAAGTTCGCACAGCTGTGGTTCGTCCCCCACTGGATGTCCTACGCACTGGCCGTGGCGTCCGCGGTCGGGTTCCTGACCACCAGGTGGGTGCGGGCCCGAACCCGCCGCCGCGCCGGGCTGTCGTCCCCGTCGCCGCAGTGGCTTGTCATGCAGTCGCTCGTGCTCCTGGCCGGGCTGCTGCTCGTGGTCTTCTACCTGAACCGCACTCGCGGTGTCGCCTGGATGTTCGTGTTCTTCGTCGCCCTGGTGCTGGTGATGCACTACGTGCTCAGCCGCACCAAGTACGGACGATCCGTCTACGCGGTCGGCGGCAACGCCGAGGCGTCCCGCAGGGCCGGCATCAACGTGCGGCGTGTGTACACCTCGGTGTTCGTCCTGTGTTCCGGCCTGGCCGCGGTCGGCGGCATCCTGGCCGCCTCGCGACTGGCCGCGGCGAACCAGAGCACCGGTACCGGAGACGTCAACCTCAACGCCATCGCCGCGGCGGTGATCGGCGGGACCAGCCTGTTCGGCGGCCGGGGCTCGGCCATTGCCGCCCTGCTCGGGGTCCTGGTCATCCAGTCGATCTCCAGCGGTCTCACTCTGCTGAACCTCGACTCCTCCTACCGGTTCATGATCACCGGCGCGGTCCTGCTCATCGCGGTCGGCCTGGACTCCGTCGCCCGGCGCTCGCGCCAGGCACACGGTCGGGGGTGAAGCAGGTGACTGCGATCGCCATCGACGCGGGCACCACCACCATCAAGGTGGTCGGATACGCCGACGACGGGAGGGAACTGGCGGTGAGCCGTCGGCCGACCCAGGTGATGCGACCCCGTCCCGGGTGGGCCGAGCAGGACATGTCCGAGGTCTGGGCCGCGGTCGCCGACGCCGTCCGGGAAGTCGTCGCCGAACTCCCCGACACCCCCGACATGGTCGCGGTCACCGCACAGGGCGACGGCGCCTGGCTGGTCGACGGCCAGGGACGTCCCACCGGGCCTGCCGTGCTGTGGAACGACGGGCGGGCCACAACCCAGATCACCGCGTGGGAGCGCGACGGGGTGGCACGGGAGGCGTTCGGGATCAGCGGGTCTCGCGTGTCCACCGGGATGCCCAACGCCGTGCTGGCCTGGCTGCACGAGAACGACCCCGCCCGGGTGGCCGACTCGAGTCACCTGCTGACCTGCGGTGGCTGGCTTCACCTGAAGCTGACGGGTGAGCCCGCCGTCGACGAGTCGGACGCCTCTGCACCATTCCTGGACATCAGGCGGCGCGACTGGTCCGACCGGCTGTTCGAGCTCTACGGCCTGGAGTGGGCGCGTCGGCTCCTGCCCGAGCTTCGCGACGACGACCACCGAGTCACCACGCTCACCACCTCGGCAGCCGCGGAGACCGGCCTGCCCGCAGGTATCCCGGTGGTGCTGGCGCCGTACGACATCTGCGCCACCGCCATCGGCACCGGCGCGGTGAGGGCCGGTCAGGCATGCTGCATCCTCGGCACCACCCTGGCCACCGAGGTCATCACGGACACGGTGGTCACCGATGAACCGGTGGGCATCACCGTGACGCTCGGAGCCCCGGGGCGCTACCTCCGCGCCTTCCCCACCATGAGCGGCGGCGACGTCCTGGACTGGGGTGCGGGCATGCTCGGACTGGCCTCTGTCACAGATCTCATGGGTCTGGCGGCGCGCGGCAGCCGCAATACAGCCGGGGTGCGGTTCATCCCTTACCTCTCCCCTGCCGGAGAGCGGGCCCCGTTCTTCGACACCACCGCGCGCGGCTCCCTTTCCGGCCTGTCCCTCGAAGCCGGCCGCGAGGACGTGGCCCGGGCGCTGGTGGAGGGAGTCACCATGACCATCCGCGACTGCCTGGCCGCGGCCCCGGGTTCCCCGGACCGACTGGCGCTCTGCGGCGGCGGCACCAGAAGCGACTTCTGGATGCGGCTGATCTCCGATGTGACCGGCCTTCCTGTGACCGTTCCCGCCTCCGCGGAGGTCGGGGCCCGCGGCGCCTGGCTGACCGGCCTCGTCGCCACCGGCCGTGAGCCGGACTTCCCGACCGCCGCCGCCCGGCACGTGGAGGTCGCCGCCACATACGAGCCCGATCTGGAGGCGTACGACGACTTCAGCGACCGGTACACCGACTTCTTGCGGCTGCGGGAGCTGAACCAGCCGATGTGGGCACGCGACCACGGACAGACACGTTCGACCCCGACCGGTGGAGTCGGCGCATGACCGCCAGCGGAAGTGCTGCCTGGCTGGGCATCGACCTGGGGACTCAGGGCGTACGAGTGGTCGTCGCCGCGTCCGACGGCAGTGTGCTGGGCGAGGGCTCGTGCCCGCTGACCGGCCGCCGGGAGGGCGACCGCCATGAGCAGCACCCCGAGCAGTGGTGGCGCGCTGTCCTCACGGCGATCGACCTGGCACGCGCCGCGGGTGCCGACCTGCGCCGGGTCCAGGGGGTGGCAGTCGACGCGACCTCCGGCACGATCACCATGCTGGACCGCCGTGGCCTCTGTGTGACACCAGCGCTGATGTACGACGACGGCCGCGCCGCGGCGGAGGTGGAGCAGGTCAACGCCGCCGGGGCGCAGCAGTGGGCCAAGGCCGGCTACCAGCGGATGCAGCGGTCCTGGGCCCTGCCCAAGCTCCGATGGCTGCTCGACCACTATCCACACGCCGCCGAAAACGGCTGGCGACTGGCGCATCAGAACGACGTCATCAACAGCAGGCTCGTCGGGCACGAGGTACCCACCGACACCAGCAATGCGCTCAAGACCGGCGCCGACGCCGCACAGGTGACATGGCCCGAGCCCGTTCTCGCCGCGTTGGGGATTCCCCGCGCGATGCTGCCCGACCTGGTGCTGCCCGGCACGGTCATCGGTCAGGTCTGCGCCGCGGCCGCCGCGGAGACCGGGCTCAGCGAAGGCACCGCCGTCGTCGCCGGGATGACCGACGGCTGCGCGGCGCAACTGGGCTCCGGCGCCACCGAGGTCGGAAGCTGGAACTCCGTCATGGGCACCACCCTGGTACTCAAAGGCGTCACCAAGGACCTCGTTCATGATCCGCACGGGGTGGTGTACTCCCACCGATCACCCTCCGGCCACTGGCTGCCCGGCGGAGCCTCCAGTGTCGGAGCCGGCCTGGTCGCCCGGGAATTCGCGGACGTCGACCTGGACCGGCTCACCCGCGAGGCCGCGGCACTGCTGCCCACCGACCTCTTGCGCTATCCACTGGTCTCCCCGGGGGAGCGGTTCCCTTTCGTCGCCCCGGATGCCCGCGCGTTCGGCAGCCGCGAACCAGCCAACCGCGCCGAGTCCTTCGCCGCGCTGCTTCAGGGCGCCGCCTACGTCGAACGGCTCTGCTTCGACTACGTGGACCTGCTCGGCGCCCCGACCGACGGAGCGGTCGTCCTCACCGGCGGGGCCACCCGCAACCCCCTGTGGAATCAGCTGCGCGCCGACGTGCTGCAACGCCCCGTGACCCTTCCCCGCAACGCGCAACCCGCGCTCGGCATGGCGGTACTGGCCGCATCGAGCCGCGAACCTCTGGACAACGTCGCCGCCGCGATGGTGCGACTCGACCGGACCCTCGAACCACGCCGCTTGGAGAAGGACCCTCACGAAGAAGGCTACGTCCGGCTGCTCGATCTGCTTGTCCAACGCGGCTGGCTCCCCGGCGTCGTCGCGACCCACGCACGAGAAAGGACGGCGCCTTGAGCCTCCATGTCATCCTCGTCCGACACGGGGAGACCCTGTGGCACGCCGAGAACCGGTACGCCGGCAGCACCGACATCGCGCTGACCGAGCACGGCCACGCACAATCACGCCAGCTCGCGGACTGGGCGGAGCAAGCAGACCTGACCGCGATCTTCGCCTCCCCGCTCACCCGATCGCAAGAGACCGCACGCGACAGCGCGATGAGCACCGGGCTGCCGGTGAGCGTGGATGAACGGCTGCGCGAACTCGACTTCGGTATCGCCGAGGGCCTCACCCGCGCGGAGATGCAACAGCGGTTTCCCGACCGCCTTTCGGCCTTCAAGACCGACCCGGTGACCAACCACTTCCCCAAGGGAGAGAACCCTCTCGCCGCCGGCGACCGCTATCTGGAGTTCCTCACGGACCTCCAGGCCGATCATCGCGAAGGCCGCGTCCTCGTCGTGGGCCACTCCACCGCGATCCGGCTCGCGCTCTGCCGCATGCTCGGCCTGCCACTGCGCGAGTACCGCCGCATCTTCCCGTTCCTGGCCAACTGCGCCTTGAACGAACTCGTCCTGAGCAACGGCCTGCCGTCGTTGCTGACGCTGAACCGCCCCGTGACCTCAGGAGCAATCAAGTGACCACCATCCTCTGCGCCGGTGACCACTTCGTCCTCAACTCCCTGCTCGTCGACAGGCTCCGGCCGGCCGCACCCACCGCGACCTTCCGCGAACTCACCCTGCCCTGGCCGGTCGAGCCCTTCGGGGAGGTCGCCGAGGTACGGGAAGCATCCGGCACCGAGGAGCAGCTCATCGAGGCCCTCAGCGGAGTGGACATCTGCGTCACCCAGATGGCCCCGCTCACCGAGCGAATCCTGGAAGCCTGCCCCGATCTGCGCCTGTTCTGCGTCAGCCGCGGCGGCCCCGTCAACGCCAACCTGGAGGCAGCCACCCGGCACGGCGTCGCGGTCTCCTTCGCCCCCGGGCGCAACGCCACCGCCACCGCCGAGCACACGGTCGCCCTCATGATGGCCGCGGCCCGACGCGTCCCCGCCACCCACGCGGATCTCACCGCAGGCACCTGGCGAGGTGACTACTACATGTTCGACAAGGTCGGGCCGGAGCTCGAGGGCAGCACCGTCGGCATCGTGGGATACGGGGCCATCGGGTCCCGGGTCGCCCGGATCCTCCGCGGATTCGGCGCCCATGTGCTCGTCGCCGACCCCTTTGTCCGTCCGGACGACGTCTCACCGGCCGAGGTCACCGACCTGCCGGACCTCATGCGGCGCTCCACATTCGTCACCGTCCACGCCCGCGCCACTCCGCAGACCGAGGGCCTGATCTCCCGCCAGCTGATCGACCTGATGCCCGCGGGCGGCGTCCTGGTCAACTGTGCCCGCGGCTCCCTCGTCGACTACGACGCCGTATGCGACGCCCTGGACGCCGGAAACCTCTTCGGCGCGGCCTTCGACGTCTTCCCCCGAGAGCCGATCCCCGCGGACTCACGCCTGCTGACGACCCCGAACATCGTCATGACACCCCATCTGGCCGGCGCGAGCAAACAGACCGCGTTCAACGCCGCCTCCATCGTGGCCTCCGAAGTAGGACGGTTCCTGGAGGGCCGGCCACTCGCGCACTGCGCGAACCCACAGGTTCTGGCCCAACTTCACTGAACTCCCGACGCGGCACCCAGCTCCCATGTCAAAGCTCTGATCGTCCGCTCCCCGTAAGCCGGCATGCTCATCGGCGCAACCGCCCGATGACGACTCCCCAGTCAGCTGCGGTCGGCGTCCGCGCCGTCGCGGGTGCCACCCTGTCGTGAGGCCGGGGGCGGACGGGTCGGTACCCTGCCTGGGCGGGCGGGGAGTCCAACCCGCCCCAGTCCGCTGTCCGCTGTCCCGTCCGGTCCCGGGCGGGCTTTCGAAGGCCCGAAGCTTGATGAGTCCGCACGGTCCGCGGGGAGCCGTCTCGCCGGCGTCCGGCATGCTGCGGGGAGTGCGGGCGAGCATGCTGGCGGCGCTGTGCGTGCTGCTGCCGCTGGCTGGTCATGTGCTGGCGCGGTGCCATGCGCCCCGGTGGATCATCATGGCCGGTATGGCCGCGGTGGCGGTTCCGGGTGCGGCGGTGCTGACGCGGCGGCGGTTGACGGACACGCAGTTGCTGGTCGTGCTCGCGATCGCGCAACTGGCCTACCACGCCGCCTACTCGTTGCCCGGGGTCTGTGCGGCGGTGACGGAGCAGGACGCTTCCGTGGGGGGTCTGTCCCGGCTGGTCGAGCATGACGCGGTCACCGGGCCCCCGGCAGGTGCGCTGCTGGCCGGACATCTGGTCATGCTGCTGCTGGCGGCCCGTCTGCTGGGCCTGACCGAACGGCTGTTGTGGCAGAGCCGGTCGCTGCTGGCGGTCGTACAACGCTTGCTGCTGTTCCTGTGGCCACTGCTCGGCGGTGGGCACGTCACTGGGCCCTGCCCTGCCATGACCCGGAGCACGGCGCCCCCGAGGTCGGCACTGCTGGTGCGGCTCAACGAGGGCCGGGCGCCCCCGCGCACGGCTCGGATCCCCCTTGTCCTTCTCCGGCCGACGCTGATCGGCGGTCCCTGCCTGCCCTGACGGGCCTGGCACGAGGGTGACCGCTGGGCGGGCCGGTCTCCTTCGTCCCGGCGCAGCACATCGCCGGGGGACACAGAGAGTCCCGCATCATGAACGCCTTTCATCGGCGTGCCGCCCGAGTGGCGGCACGCGGCATCGCCGTACCCGCCGCCGCGCTGGCGGTACTGGCCATCGCCGCTCCGCTGGCCGCGGCCCACACCGAACTCGACGTCAGCAGCCCCGGCACCAAGGCGGCGCTCGCCGGGCTGCCTCCGCAGGTCACGCTGACCTTCAGCGACGAGATGACGCAGAAGTACGCCAAGATCGCCGTGACCGGCCCGGACGGGGAGTCTTCGGCCTCCGGCGAGCCGGAGGTCCAGGGCCGGACCGTCACCTTGCCGCTCGAGTCCGGCTCACCGGCCGGTCGTTACACCGTCGGCTACCGAGTGGTCTCCGCCGACGGCCACCCGATCACCGGCTCGTACACGTTCACCGTCAAGGCGGCCGGCAACCCGAGCCCGTCGCCGCGAGCGGAACAGTCCGCCGACGCACCGCCGACGCCTGCCGCCCGTACGGCCCAGGCGGACACAGCCGGTGAGGAGTCATCCGGCATGAACACCTCCGCCCTCGCGGGCGGCGGCGCGCTGGCCCTGCTGGTGGCGGCCGTGGGCGCATACGTGGCGCGGCGGAGGCGAGCCGGTCATGGCGACTGAATCCACCGCCAAACCTCAGCGGCTGCCGTTCGTCCTGGCCGCCTCGCTCGGCGTCGCGGTCACGGTGACGGCGGCGGCCGTGTGGGCCGGTGGCGGCGCGGCAGTCCAGGTCCCCGGGATCCCGGACGCCGGGGCACTCACCGCTTGGGGCCTGCCGGTGGCCCGTACGGTCACGGACGCGGCCGCCGTGGCGACCATCGGCGCGCTGCTGCTCGCGGCCGTGCTGCTGCCCGGCGGCAGGAAGCTCGGGCCGACGCAACTGCGCTACCTCACCTGGGCCGCGGCGGCAGCAGGACTGTGGGCCGTCGCATCATCCGCGACCCTCGTCCTCACGCTGTCGGACCTGTTCGCCCAGCCTGTCGGCGAGGTGGCGTCCGCCGCCGTGCTGGCCGACTTCGTCACCACCGATGCACAGGGCCGCTCGTACGCCCTGATGGCGGCGGCGGCAGGAGTGGTGGCGACCCTGTGCGTGGGGGTCGGCACGGCGTGGTGGGCGCGCCTGGCGTTGCTGCTCGCGCTCATGGGGATGCTGCCGCCGGCGTTCAGCGGGCACTCCGCGGCGGCGGGCAACCACGACGCGGCGGTCATCAGTCTCGCCCTGCACCTGGTGGGTGTGGCCGTGTGGGTCGGCGGGCTGGTCTTCGTCCTCGTAACTGCTGCGCGCCGAGAGTCGGATGCGGCGACCGCGGCCCGGCGTTTCAGCCCGCTCGCAGGCTGGGCGCTGATCCCGGTCGCGGCCAGCGGGATCGTCAACGCCGTGGTCCGGTTGCCGTCCGTGGCCGAGGTGTTCACGAGTCGGTACGGGCAGATGGTGCTCGCCAAGGCGGTGGCGCTGGCCCTGCTGGGCGGGATCGGCTGGTGGCACCGGAAGCGCACGCTTCCCGCATTGAGCGACGGCAGGCGACGTGCGTTCGTCCGGCTCGCGGCCGGTGAACTCCTGCTCATGGCCGCCGCGATGGGACTCGCCGTCGGCCTCTCCCGCACCCCGGCACCCGGCGTCGACGACACCCCGCTCTCCCCCACCGAGGAACTGCTGGGCTTCGCCATGCCGCCACCGCTCGGCGACTTCCCGTGGACGCCGCTGTTCACCGAGTGGCACTTCGATCCGGTGTTCGCCTTCGGTACGGCCACCGCGGCGCTGCTGTACCTGGCGGGCGTACGGAAGTTGCGCGCCCGGGGCGACAAGTGGCCGGTCGGGCGGACGATTTCGTGGCTCGCTGGCCTGGCGGTGACCGTCCTCGCCACCATGAGCGGGCTCAACGCGTACGGCAAGGTGCTGTTCAGCGTGCACATGGGCCAGCACATGATCCTCGCGATGACGGTGCCGATCCTGCTCGTGCTCGGCGCCCCCGCCACCCTCGCCCTGCGAGCCCTGCCCGCCGCGCCGAAGGACGAGCCGGACGGGCCGCGCGAGTTGCTGATGAGGCTGCTGCACAGCCGCTACGTCAAGGTCGTCTCCCACCCGGTGGTGGCGAGTGTGCTGTTCATCGGCAGCGCGTTCGTCGTCTACTACACCTCGCTGTTCGAGACGCTGATGCGCAGCCATCTCGGGCACATGGTCATGCTGGTGCACTTCCTGGCCGTGGGACTGCTGTTCTTCTGGGTCGTCATCGGCATCGACCCCGGCCCGCGCCGCCCGCCGCATCTGGGCCGGTTGTTCGTGCTGATCCTGACGATGCCGTTCCACTCCTGGTTCAGCATCTCGCTGATGAGCTCCACCGCGCTGATCGGCGAGGGCTGGTGGTCACTGCTGGACCGGCCGTGGGTCGAGCGGGCGATGGACGACCAGTACGACGCAGGTGCGATCGCCTGGGCCACAGGCGACATCCCCGTCCTGATCACCACGATCATCCTGGCCGTCCAGTGGGTCCGCTCCGACCAGCGCGAAGCCCGCCGTATCGACCGGCAGATCGACCGCGGCGACCACAACGACCCACTCGCCGCCTACAACGCCTACCTGGCCGGCCTCCACGCCCGCGACCGACGGCCCGCCAACACCCGTACCACCGAGGAATCATGACCAAGCTGAAGAAGAACCTGATCGTCGCCGCCGTGCTCGTGGCCGGATTCGCCGCCGCCCTCGGCTCCTATCTGTTGTTCTCCCCCGACGACCGGAACAGCGGCGGCCTGGACGCACAGCCGGCCGCCGAGGCCCTGCCGGTACGCGAGTCCAGCCATCGTCTGACCGAGCCGAAGAAGAGCGAGCTCACGATCGTCGAGTTCCTCGACTTCGAGTGCGAGGGCTGCGGGGCGATGTACCCGGTCGTCGAGAAGCTGCGCGAGGAGTACGGCGACCGGGTCACCTTCGTCGCCCGCTACTTCCCCATGCCCGGCCACCGCAACGGCGAACTCGCCGCGCGTACAGCCGAAGCCGCCGCCCGGCAGGGCAAGTTCGAGGAGATGTACAACAAGCTGTTCACCACCCAGAAGGAGTGGGGCGAGTCACAGGACTGGAAGGAGGACGCCTTCCGCGGCTACGCGAACCAACTCGGCCTGGACATGGACCGCTTCGACGCCGACCTGGCCGATCCGGAGGTAGCCGGGCGCGTGCAGTACGACCAGCGCGACGGCCTCGGCCTGGGCGTGCAGGGAACACCGACCTTCTTCGTCGACGGAGAGATGATCCGGATTCCTGACTCCTACGAGGCGTTCAAGGCACTCATCGACGACCGGCTCTCCGGATGAGGCAGCGGCCCGGTCATGCAGTACGTCGTACCCGCCCTGACGATCTCGATGCAGGACAACCGGGCCACGTCCGCCGTCGAGGGGGCGCCTTCCTGCCTCCGTGAACGGCCCCACCCCACCCCACGTATACGACAAGGTGAACGTCCGTGACCTCCACCAGCCGGCTTGTCCACGACGAACGCCTGGCCGGGATGTACGTCATTCCCACCCCGGTCCGCGTCGAGGTCCTCGACCCCGACGACCCCACGCCCTACCTCTACCTCGGCACACGATCGTGAGCACGCGGGTGCGGGCACATTCCGGGCGGCGTACGACGGTTTCGCGTACGGCGTCCGGCCGGTAGGGGATGATGGGCGACCGTGCCAGCTGATCATGTGACCGGACGTGAAGTGCGTCCCGGAGCAGGCCGGACCAGCCGTGCCGGAACGTGCGTGCGGGCCGGCCTGTTCGCCGTGCTCGGCACCGTCCTCGCCACCTTCGGGCACCACGCGGTCGCCGAAGGCACGGTGCCGTGGCGGCTGGTGGCGGCATTGATCCTGGCGCAGTTCGCGGCGGTCTGGCCGCTCGCCCGGCGCCGCTACTCGCCGGTCGCGACGGTCGTGGTCACGCTGGCGATGCAGGGGGTGCTGCATCTCGCCCTGTCCTGCACGGACAGTGAAAGCTCTACGGCAATGCCGCAGCATGCGATGCACACCGGGCCTGTGGTCGCCGCCTCGGGGGACGGGCATGCCTGGCATCACGCCGGAGCGGCGATGACGGTCGTGCACACGGCTGCCGCGCTGGTGGTGGCCTGGCTGCTGCATCGGGCGGACGCACGGATGACGGCGGCGCTCGGCACGTTGCGCACGCTGGCCGAGGCCGCTGCGGCCGCACTGGATCAGGTGCTGCCACGGGGGCGGGCAGTCGACCCGGACGGCGCCATGCCCAGGCTGCCCGCCGGGCGGAGCGGCATGTCCTTCGCGGTGGCCACGCGGACACGGGAGGAAGTACTGGAACACGCGGTGGTGCGCAGGGGGCCACCGCGGCGGGAGCACTGTCCGGTTCTTCACCGGCCCCGCCAACTGCGGGGCCGGATTTCCCCGCATCAGCAAGGAGTCCCCTGTGTCCATGTCCAACCACCCGCCGGCGCGTTCCGGCCGTCGTTTCGTCCTCGCCGGTGCCGTCGCGCTCACGGCCGTACTCGCCCTCGCCACACCGGCCGCCGCGCACGCGGAGGTCGAAGCCGACAAGCCCCAGGCCCTGGCAGAGAACGTCACTCTCAGCTTTGTCTCCGAGGCCGAGTCCGCCTCCGCCGGCTTCACCGCACTGCGCGTCGTCCTCCCCGAGGGCATCGCCCCCGCTGACATCACGCTCGACGAGGCCCCCAAAGGCTGGCAGCTGAAGGCCACCGACGACGGCTACACCGTCGGCGGTCCTGCCCTGAAGACCGGCGTCGACGCCGAGCACAAGATCAAGGTCCGGCAACTGCCTGACGAGAAGGAGATCGCGTTCAAGACCGTCGAGACCTACAGCGACGGGGAGGTCTCCCGCTGGCTCGAGCTGCCCACCGGCGGAGACGAGCCCGAACAGCCCGCTCCTGTCCTGAAGTTGGAGGCGGCGGCCCCGGGCGCCAAGCCGGTCGGCCCGAGTCCGACGACCACCGAGAGCGCGGCGCCCAGCACGGCGGCGCCCACCCCCTCCGCCGAAGTGACGGAACCTGACACCTCAGCGGCGGCCGAGGACACGGCCACCGACGCGGACGACGGCATGTCCTCCGGTGTCCTGGTGGCCGTGATCGTCGTCGCGCTGCTCGTCCTCGGCGGCGGGGCCTGGTGGCTGGTCAAGCGCCGGGGCGCCGCGTCCGAGAGCTGACGTTCACCGCCGTTGTCCGGGGCGGCTCTGCCCCGGACGACACAGCGGACAGGCGGCCGCGGAGACCGTGCCTGTGTCGCCCAGTTCTGAAGCGCGCTCATGCACGCGTGATCCAGGTGCCGCAGCCCGGCGAGGTTCAGCTCGACGGGCCGGTCTGCCGGTAGCTGCTCCAGGGTGTCGAGGATGTGCGGCAGGCGCAGGAAGGTCGCGTGCCCGTGAATGTGCACCCGGACCGCCGCCTCACGGGTGTCGTCGACGTCGATGTGGACGTGCGAGGTCTCCCACGCCGCCCTGGCCACCGAAATCAGCAGGCCGATGACGACGCCCTCGAACAGTTGGTGACCAGGATCGCTCCGGCAGCGATCACCAACACCACGGCCTCACCCCGGTGTTCACGCCACAGCGGCCCCAGCTCATCGACGGGCAGGAGCTTTGAAGCCGGCGTGTATGAGGACACCGGCCCGCTGAGGTGGCGGCGAGCAGGCGTGCCGCACCTGCCGCCGCGTCGTACATGGCCGGCCCTGCCCCGACGTCGGCGGCCGTCCAGATCGGGCGAGGCCAGATGAGCGAGGCCGAGACCGCGGCATGTCGCGGGTCCTGCGGAGCCGTTCGTCTGCCGCATCGGTATCTCCTCGCGCTCTTCGCGCTCTTCGTGCCGGACAACCCCTTGCGGCGGGTGACGGCCGTCGAGCGAGGCGACTCCACGGATGGATTCACCCGTTGCGGTGAGCGGTCGCGCCCCGTGGGACCGTCGCACCGAACCCGGTGGAGCCAGCAAGGCACGGGGTCGGCGGCCCATGGCGATGCCTGACACGAGGGCGCTCTTCACGCGCACCTTATGCACATGATCGATTACCGTCTGCGCTGATGAGGATCTGGTCGTTGCGCCGCAGCAGCCGCCCCGTGTCATGGACCGGGGCGACGCTCGTGGTGCTCGTGGCCGCGCTGGTGCACCTGTTGGCGTGCGCCCACGGCCCCGCCTCGGCGGGACCGGGCCGCGCGGACGCCATCCTCGTCGTCTCCCCCGCGTCCTGGGGGCAGCCCTCTCAGACGGCTGTCGGGACATCCGCCAAGGGACTGGACTCCACCGAGGGCGGGGGGGTGCACTGCTCGGGCCCGGACGAGACGGCAGCCGCGCCGCCACGCGACATCACTCCGACCGCCCGAGCGGCCCTCCATGTGCTGCCCTCCGAGGGCATCGACGCGCTGACCGGTGTCGTACCAGCACTGCCGTCGCGGTGCCCGGATCCCGCAGTGCACCCCGTCCAGCAAGAGCGGGCCCGGCTGGGCGTCTGGCGCACCTGATCGGCCCCTGAGCCGCAGCCCCGGACAGCACCCGCACGCTCCTGCGACGGCTTCGGCTCGGCTTCCGATCAGTCCAGCATCCTTCCCCCACACAGCGACCGGCAGCCATTGCCTGCGTCGGCCGCAGGAGAAGCACGCCATGAACCAGACCAGCCCGACTCCCGGACTCGCCGCGCCCGCCCAGCTGCTCGCCGACACCAAACGCCCGATGCACACCCCCGCCGGCCTCGTCGGCGACACCCCTGTCCTGTGGATCGGGGCCCCGTTCACCGCCGCGGGACGCGGCTTCTGGACCAAGCTCGAAGGCCACAACCCCGGTGGCATCAAGGACCGCACCGCACTGCACATGGTGCGCGCCGCACGCGAGCGCGGACGGCTCCTGTCCGGCGCCCGCATCGTCGAGTCCACCTCCGGCACCCTCGGCCTCGGCCTGGCCCTCGCAGGCGCAACTTACGGCCACCCGGTCACCGTCGTCACCGACCCCGGCATGGAACCCCTGATGACCGGCCTGCTCATGGCGTACGGCGCCGAGGTCGACCTCGTCGACACCCCGCACCCGACCGGTGGCTGGCAGGAGGCCCGCCGCCGGCGCGTCGAGGAACTCCTCGCAGTCCACCCCGACGCCTGGTGTCCCGACCAGTACAACAACCCCGACAACGTCGCCGCCTACGCCCCGCTCGCCCACGAACTCGTCGCCCAACTCGGCCGCATCGACACGCTCGTCGTCTCCGTCGGCACCGGCGGCCACTCCGCCGGAATCGCCTCCGTCCTGCGCGGCTACTTCCCCCACCTGCGGGTCGTGGGCGTGGACACGACCGGTTCCACCATCTTCGGCCAGCCCGCCGCCCCGCGCCTGATGCGCGGTCTCGGCAGCAGCATCTATCCGCGCAACGTCGCCTACGACCTCTTCGACGAGGTCCACTGGGTCGCCGCCCCCGAAGCGGTGTGGGCCGCCCGCCGCCTGGCCCGTGACCACTACGCCACCGGCGGCTGGAGCGTCGGCGCGGTCGCCCTCGTCGCCCGCTGGCTGGCCCGCAGCCTGCCCCCCGAGGGCCGGATCGTCGCCGTCTTCCCCGACGGGCCGCAACGCTACGTCGGCACCGTCTTCGACGACACCTACTGCCGCGAGCACAGTCTTCTGGGATACGTGCCCGCCGACGACCCGGACGAGATCGCCCACCCCGGCGACCGCATCATCACCCGCTGGACGCGCTGCACCCACATCACCGACCCCCTGTCCTCCGACGCTCTTTCCGCCGGCGGACAGCAGACGGTCGTGGGAGCCGCCCGATGAAGAGCCTGTGGCGGCAGACCCGCTCCTTCCCGCCCGCCGCGCGCCTGCTGATGGCCAACCAGTTCGCCATCAACCTCGCCTTCTACATGCTCATGCCGTACCTCGCCGCCCACCTCTCCGACGGACTCGGCCTGGCGGCCTGGGCGGTGGGGCTCGTGCTGGGCGTACGCAACTTCTCCCAGCAGGGCATGTTCCTGATCGGCGGCACCCTCGCCGACCGCTTCGGATACAAGGCCCCGATCATGGCGGGCTGCCTCCTGCGCACCGTCGGCTTCGGCCTGCTCGGCTGGGTCGACAACCTCCCCGCCCTGATCGCCGCGTCCGCCGCGAGCGGCTTCGCCGGCGCCCTGTTCAACCCCGCCGTCCGCGCGTACCTCGCCGCCGAGGCCGGTGAGCGACGCGTCGACGCCTTCGCCACCTTCAACGTCTACTACCAGGCCGGCATGCTGCTCGGCCCGCTCATCGGACTCGCCCTGCTGGCCGCCGACTTCCGGCTCGTCTGCACGGTCGCCGCCGCGATCTTCGCCGTCCTGACGGTGCTGCAGGCACGGTCGCTGCCGGTCCACCGGGCCAAGCCGGCCGACTCCGCGCCAGAGAACGTGATGGCTCAGTGGCGCACGGTCGTCACCAACCGGCCCTTCCTCCTCTTCGCCACCGCGATGATCGGCTCGTACGTCCTGACCTTCCAGGTCTATCTGTCCCTCCCGCTGGCCGCGACCAACGCCCTTGGATCCAGGGGAACCTGGGCCACGAGCGGGCTGTTCGTCGTCTCGGCCGTGGTCGCGGTCGTGGGGCAGCTGCGGCTGACGGACTGGGCGAAGAAGAGGTGGAGCCCTTCTCAGGCACTGGTGCGCGGACTGACCGCGATGGGGCTGGCCTTCCTGCCGCTCGCGCTCACCCCGACCGGTGCTCCGACTGCCGTACTCACTTCCCTGGTAGCGGCCGTCGCACTGCTCGCGGTCGGCAGCGCGGTGGTCTACCCGTTCGAGATGGACACAGTGGTCAAGCTCTCCGGCAACCGCTTCGTCGCCACCCACTACGGCCTCTACAACACTGTCGCCGGCCTGGGCATCACCCTCGGCAACCTTGCCACCGGCGCTCTGTGGGACCTTGCCACACGACACAACACCCTCTGGCTGACCTGGTGCATGCTGACCGCGACGGGGCTCGCCTGCGCGGCCTCCGTTGCCGCCCTCGCCCGTAGCGGACACCTGGCCGAGCAGCGGCAACCCCAACTCGCCCCCGCCTGACCGGGCCGGGGAGACCGACCAGGCGGTCGGGCCGGTGCGGTCCAGGCGGAAACCTCAGCGCGTACAGACGTACCGCTCGTCCTGGAACGACGTCGCATCGGAACTGCTGCCGCCGTTACGGATGCTCCATACCTTGTCGTCCTGGCTCGGATCGAAGAAGTCGACGTAGACGGAGAGATTGTTGCGGTACGACCCGACGCTGGCGATCTGGAAGTCGAGGAGGTTCCGGCAGTAGCCATGCCTCTGCGTCATGTAGGCCATGTCGGTGAAGTTGCGGCCCTTGTACAGACACAGCCATCCAGCACCGCACGGCTCTGCGGCCGATGCTGCCGGAGCGAGCACGACCCCGCTCGCCGTCATGGCGAGCAGCGTGAGCAACAGGGCCGGAAATCTGAGCTTCCGCACGGCCATCTCCTAGGCTTGACCTCGCACTTGACGAGGCGGACTGTCGAGGGACTGATCAATGGAACAGCACCTGCTCCTACCCTGCGAGAGACAGGACTAGTCGGGAATCCTGTTGGCCGAGGCCGCCCACTCAGACGGATCCGGTCCCACCAGGGAACATGCGCCGGGAGAAGCCGAACTGAGAATTGGGGAGTTGAGCGGCCCTTGTCGCACTCAAGCGATGCCCCGGCAGCAGGCCCAGGCCGCCCACGGCCCGCGTCGCCCGATCGTGAGCGGGCCTCCGAAAGGGGCCGCAAGTGGACCCGCCGCAGGTCGCAGGCCAGACACACCCCGTCCACGGGAACCCTGCGCGCCGCCCCGTTCGTTCCCCGCAACACCATGCGCAGCCCAACCAGGCCGTCCACCAAGGAGCCCGATACACCGTGACCCGCGTACTTGTCATCGGCGGCGGGATCGCCGGCACGACGACGGCCCTGGCCCTGCACAAGGCCGGCTTCGGTGTCTCCGTCCACGAGGCACACCCCGACTCGGCCGAGGACATCGGCGCCTTCCTCACCCTCGCGAGCAACGGCATGCGAGCCCTCGCGCAGATCGACGCGTCCACCGCAGTCACCGATGCCGGTTTCCCGCTCACCTCGATGCGTGTCCTGGACGGCACGGGCAGCGAGATCGCGAACAGGCCGCTCGGCGAATCCGGCAACCCCCTTCTGCGCTACCGGTGTCTGCGGCGCGGCGAGCTCAACACCGCCCTACAGGCCGAAGCCGTCCGCCGGGGCATCACCATCCGGCACGGCACCCCGCTCGCGTCCGTCCAGCACGGCCCAGAACACGTCACCGCCCATTTCGCCGACGGCAGCACCACCACCGGCGACCTGCTCATCGGCGCCGACGGCCTGAACTCCACCGTCCGCCGGACGATCGCCCCGGCCACCCAGCCGCGCTACGCGGGCGAGTACGTGTTCTACGGCTACACCACCCCCGCCTCTCCGGCCGAGGACACCGACCACGAGCGCATCACCATGGTGCGCGGCAGCACAGCCGCCTTCGGCTACACAGTGTCACCCAACGGGCAGACATACTGGTTCGCACGCGTAGCCGGAGATCCTCTGTCCGCCGATACCATCGCGCACGGCACCCCCGGTCAGTGGCGCGACCTGCTGCTCCCCCTGCTGCGCGACGACGCCACCCCAGCCGCCGGCATCGTCGAAGCGACCGACAACATCCTGGTCACCAACGCCACCGAAATTCCGACCGGAACACCCTGGCACTCGGGACGGACACTGGTCATCGGCGACGCCGCCCACGCGGCCTCCCCGGCGACGGGCCAAGGCGCCTCGATGGCCATGGAAGACGCCGTCATCCTCGCCAAAGCCCTACGCGACGCACCCGACACCGACACCGCCCTGTCCCTCTACGAAACGCTCCGCCGCCCACGCGTGGAGCACAACACCCACATCAGTGGAAACATCTCCCGCGGCGCACACACCCCCTCCCCCACCGGCCGGCCACCCGCCGCACAACCCGGGAACGACGAGCCAACCCGCCAGCTGGAATGGAACTCCCCCCTCACAACACCCCACCCGGATACGGCACATCCCGGCGGAGGCTCCTGGACAGACCGGTGACCTGACCGGACGCAGCACGCATGGCGAATTGGCCCTGCCTCGGCGCATGCAGTGAAACGGTTCCTGGGTCTACGACGTTCAGTCCAGGTCGGACATGTCGAGTACGAAGCGGTAGCGGACGTCGTTGCGCCGGAGACGGTCGAGGGCCTCGTTCACGCGCGCCGAGGGCAGCAGTTCGATGTCGGCGGTGATGCCGTGCTCGCCGCAGAAGTCCAGCATGGCGGCGGTCGCGGGCCTGCCGCCGCTGCCCGCGGAACTGAGCCGCTTGCGCCCCACGAGCAGGTCGGTGGTCTCCACGGTGACGGGGCCGAGGTGCCCGAGGTGGCTGAGTGTCCCGTCCATGGCGACCAGGCGCAGGTAGGGGCCCAGATCGTGCGGGGCTGAGACGGTGTCGATGACCACGTCGAACCGGTCACGGGCGTCAGCCATCTGTTCGGGGTCCGTGGAGACGATGAAACCGTGGGCGCCGAGACGACGAGCATCGTCCGCCTTGTCCGTTGAGCGGCTGACAACCGAAGCATCCGCGCCGAGCGCCACGGCGATCTTGACCGCGAGGTGGCCCAGACCGCCCAGTCCCGCCACCGCGACACGGCTCCCCGGCCCCACACCGAGGGCGCGCAGCGGTTCGAAGACAGTGATCCCGGCACAGAGCAGAGGAGCTGCCGCGGCCGGATCCAGACCCGCGGGAAGAAGGTAGGCGAACCGGTCGCGGACGACGTACTCCCGGGAGTAGCCCCCCAGCGTGACCGATCCGTCGTGCCGGTCGATGCCGTCGTAGGTCAGGGTCGGGAAGGCGTGGCAGAAGTTCTCCTGGCCGGCCCGGCACATGGCGCACTCGCCGCACGAATCGACGATGTTGCCCACCGCGACCGCATCGCCGACGGTGAAGCCCGTGACCGCGGCTCCGGTCTCGGTCACCACGCCCGTGAACTCGTGCCCCGGCACCAGGGACCGGCTCCCCTCGCCGTCGCGGGCGCTGACGGCGTGCAGATCGGTGTGGCAGACACCGCAGTAGTCCACCTGCACCGCGAGATCGTCGGGGCGCAGGTCGCGCCGTTGCAATGGCGTCCGCCGCAGCGTCGTCGACGGACCTTCGGCCTGCCAGCCAACGGTGTTTCTCACAGCGCCCCCACATAGACAGAATGGTTGGTCTGTTTGAGCGTAGGGCCATCCCGCCCCCGAGGCAAACCAACTGTTCTGTTTGGTAACGTGAGGGCATGGCTGATCAGCCCCTCACCCCGCGGGGAGCCGCGACGTACCAACGCATCCTCGACGCGGCGACCCAGGAATTCGCCGAGCACGGCATCGCCGGAGCACGCGTCGAGCGGATCGTGGCCGCCGCACACACCAACAAGGCGCAGCTCTACGCCTACTTCGGCAACAAGGAAGGGCTCTTCGACGCCATCTTCTTCGGCTCGCTGGAGCGGATCATGAACGTCGTCCCGATCGACGCCACAGACCTCGCGGACTGGGCCGTGCGCCTCTACGACGAGTACCTCCGCCGCCCCGACCTCATCCGACTGGCCACCTGGGCCCGTCTGGAGCGACGTCCCGCCGGCCACCTGGTCGACGACCCCGACCGTCTCGACGACCGCAAACTGCGCGCCATCGCCGAAGCCCAAGCCGCCGGGCTCGTACGCCAGGCAGACCCCTTCGACATCATGACCATGGTGATCGCCATGTCCATGGCCTGGTCACCCGTCAGCAACGTCTACGCCGCCACGGCACAGGAACCCGCCGCACTGCACCAACAACGCCGCAGCCTCCTCCACGAGAGCGTCCGCCGCGCCTGCAGTCCGGAAGAAACCCACGACAGCCTCGTCAGCCACGGCACCAGCCCGCAATGACGCCCGCCCGCACCCGGCCGGCATGCACCCAACCCGGCCGGCCCCGGGGCGTACGCACCGATCGTCCGAGCTTCAATTGCGAGGCGCGGAAGCATAAGTCAGCGCGTCACTACTCATCGTGGGATGCCTGCCGGGCAAGGAACTCGTCGTGCTCCTGGTCATGAATGTGCACAGCTGTTGGGGCAGTTCACGGTGACCGGGACGACGGATGTCGCCGTGCCCATCGTTCTCTTCTGCTACGAACTGCTGCTGTCGCGGATTCTTGAGGAACGCCACCGCACCGGAAGCACGACGGTCGCGGTCGCACGCGGCCTGCTGGTGCCGGCCGTGATGCGGCCGGCTGGGCGGGCCAACTGGTGGTGCCCGCGGATCCTGGCCAGAGACCAGGCACGTGACGAGCGATGAGCAGCAATCCGACCTGGCCGCCACACGCCCGGACGACAGTCACCTCCGGCCGAGCCGACAAGGCGGCCTCTCACCCCTCGGCACGGCGATCCACACGCGCGCGGCCCCTTGCTGGGCCAGAACGGTTCGCGCCGTACGTGGTGCCGGCGGTCACTCCCCGGCGGCAGCGGCTCCCGTCCGGGAGGACCTGCCGCCCAGGCCCGGGATCAGGACCGCCGCCACCGCCAGGTGCATCGCAGCGAGGGAGACCCGGGTGCCGCCGTCCATGCCGTCGCCGATGAACGGCAGGAAGGACACGGCCAGTACGGTGCCGGCCACCCCGGTCCAGAGGGCGCGGGCGCGCCGCGCCCCGAAGCGCTCCAGGGCAGCGAGCAGTCCCCAGCCGGAGAGCGATGCGAGCAGTGCGACGACCGCCACGGGCGCGGCGCCGATGTCGAGTGACTGCTCGCCGTCGGTGATCCGCAGCCGGTGCCCCAGCAGCGGGTCCACGACCAGCCAAACCACGACGGGCGCCAGGACAGCCAGGGCCGTAGCCCCCAGGCGCCTTCTCCACACGGTCACTTGGCACCCCCCGAGAACGCCCCGTGCAGGAAGACCTCCACCAGCTCCTGCGCGGTCAGGTCCGGCGCGTCCTCCGTACGCGGCTGGGTGAACAGCAGCCCGAAGAAGAGGGCCGCAATCTGCTCCGGCGGCCGGCGCAGAGCGGCCTTGTCGGGCTCCAGCAGTTCCGCGAGGGCCGCGCGGATACGGGTCGTCGACTCGGCGCGGCCCGCGCCGCGCACGGTGCCGGGGTGCTTGCCGCCGCGATGGCCCAGCGAGCCGAGGATCGCGCCCATCCTGTCCATGTGCGCCTGTAGCGCCTCGGCCGCCTCCGCGAGCCGGTCGGGCAGCGGCTGGGACACGTCGATCGCGTCGAGCTCGCGGACCGCGTGCTCGGGGGACAGCGCCTCGGCGATGCAGGCCTGCATCAGTTCGTCCTTGTCGGCGAAGACCCGGAAGATCGTGCCCTCGCCGATGCCCGCGGCGCGGGCGATCTTCGCGGTGGTCACCGCGGCGCCGTACTCGGCGATCAGCGGGATCGCGGTCCGGATGATCATTTCTCGGCGCTGCTCCGGCGACATGGCGGGGGCGCGGCGACGGGTGGTCTGGTTCTCCTTAGGTGCTGTCATGCCCGCAAGAGTACGGAGTGAGGACTCACTCCGTCAATGAGTGAGTCCTCACTCCGCTCACTTTTCCGCGGCTGTGGCTGTGGCTGTGGCTGCAGCTGTGGCAAACAGAAGGGAGATCCCGCGTAGTGAGTGAGGCAGACACCAAACGCAGCCACATCGTGCCTCGTTCGCCCGGATCGTCGTACAGGTAGTGCACGAAGCGCGCGTCCCAGAGAGCTTCGTCCGCTCCTAAGTTGCGGACCAACTCCCGCCGCCCCCTCGCCACATCAAAAGGCACCAGCTCGGCCCGCCCTCGAGCGATCACCTGCCGGACGCGAGGTCCCGAAGCTCAGAGGCCGCGGCGACGCACTCATCGCCTGCGACCGCTGAGCCACATCGGAACTACTCGTCTAGTTCTGCGGTGCCAGGGTGCGAAGGACGCAGAACTCGTTGCCCTCCGGATCTGCCATGACCACCCAGCTTCGGTCTGATCCTTGGCCCACATCCGTCTTGGTGGCACCGAGGCCGAGCACTCTGGTCACCTCGTACTCGGTGCTGCCGTCGATCGGGCTGACGTCGAGGTGAAGGCGGTTCTTCACGGACTTGCCCTCGGGCACCTGGACGAACAGGAGGGTGGGCGGCATCTGGCGGGCCCGGACATCCTCAACGGTCGGCACCCAGGAGCCGATCTCGACCTTGCCCTCGCTCCGTTCGATCACCTTGAAGTCGAGGACCGCGCACCAGAAGGCGGCGAGATTCTCCGGATCGTGACAGTCAACGGCCAACTCGGTGAACCTACTAGTCATGACTCTCCTGCTCCAGCTCGAACACGGCCGCACCACCTGAACGAAGATCGCGAACTGTCACGAGACGTTACCGGCAGGGGTTCATCGAAGGAGAGTCATTTTGATGCCCAGTTCGCATAGGGAGAGCTACCGAGGATCAGCGAACTGGCATGGGATGAGAATTGGCCCCGATACTGTCCCTCCGTGAAGTACGTGTCCCGCGTTCCGCAACCGCCGCTGGACCAGCTGGTCGACGACCTCTACTACCTCGACGGCTCCCCGCCGTACTCGCGATTGAAGCTGCCACCCATGCCGTCCGCGGTTCTGATCCTCAATCTCGGTGATCGTTTTCTCGTCGGCGATTCGGGGGCGCGGCTGAAGGAGTTTGCTGACGGGTGCCTGGTGACCACGGGCACCCGTCACATCGAGTTCGCGTACCCGGCGTTCACGCGATCAGTCGGCGTGCACTTCAAGCCGTGGGGTTGGGCACCGTTCTTCGGGATACCGGGCTCGGAGGTTTGCGATCTGCCGCTGACCGTGGAGCAGGTGTGGGGACGATACGGCGCCGAGCTGCGCGACCGACTCGATGCGGCATCCACCCCCGAGAGGATGCTCACCCTGCTGGAGGAGGAACTGCGGCAGCGGGTCGCGGATGTGCCGGGCCTGGGGCTGGTGCAGCACGCGAGCGGAAGGATCGCAGCCGCGTCGGGCGCGGTGTCGGTCGGCCGCTTGTGCGAGGACGCCGGGGTGAGCACCACGCATCTCGCCCACCGGTTCAAGCAGATCGTCGGCATCACACCGAAGCGGCTCGCGCGCACCTACCGGTTCGCGCAGGTCGCGCTCGGCGTCGACGCCGCGACGGCGGTCGACTGGGGCGATCTGGCGTTCCGCGCCGGCTACTTCGACCAGTCGCACTTCGTCAAGGACTTCCAGGCCTTCACCGGGTGCACCCCGACGGCGTACCTGGCGCTGCGGCGGCGTTTCCTGGCCGAGCATCCCGGTCACGCCCTGGATGTCGGGCCGCTGCCGGCCGTTTGAATTCTTACAAGCGCCCGCGTCGGCATCCACCCCAGAATCGGTGGATCACGACGTGAGGAGTATCGGTGAGCAAGGTGATCATGGGCTGCGCCTCGGTCTCGGCCGACGGCTTCATCGCCAACGAACGCGACGAGGTCGGCCCACTGTTCGACTGGGGGACCAACGGCGATGTCGAGTGGACCTGGAGCGGCGAACCGGAGGAGCACCCGATGCACAGCACGCGTGCCTCGCTGGAGTTCATCAGAGCCGCCTACCCGCGCATCGGCTGTGTGGTGATCGGCCGCCGGTTGTTCGACCTCACGGACGGGTGGGGCGGGGTACCGGCCGCAGGTGAGCACGTCTTCGTCGTGACGCACCAGGCGCCGACCAACTGGAAGCATGCCGCGACCGCCCCCTTCACGTTCGTCACCGACGGGGTCGCGTCGGCGATCGAGCAGGCGCGGGCGTTGGCGGGCGATGACCGGATCGTCGACCTCGCCGCCGGGCAGATCGGGGGGCAGGCGCTGCGGCTCGGGCTCGTCGACCAGGTCGTGATGAACGTCGTTCCCGTCGTGTTCGGATCCGGTCGCCCTTTCTTCGGCGCGATGGATGCCGGCGACGTCGTCGCCCTGGACAACCCCGCCCATGTCGTCCGGGGCGACCGTGTGACACACCTGCTCTACGACGTCCCCCCGCCCACCGCTCGGCAGGCTCACGGGTAAAGGCCGGCGCGGAAGGTGAACGAGACGAGTTGTGCTCGGTCGCGGGCGCCGACCTTCGTCATGGCCCGCACCGCATGCGTCTTCACGGTGAACGGCGACACGGACATCTGGGCCGCGATCTCGTCGTTGCCGAGACCGCTCGCGACGAGAACGACCACGTCGCGCTCCCTGGGTGTCAGGGCGTCGAAGCGTCGCAGCAGTTCCTGGTCGACCACCGGGGGCGGACTGTCGGTCATGTGACCGATGAGCGCGGCCGTCGCGGCGGCCGACAGCGCACCGCCACCGGCAACGACCTCGTTGATTCCGGCGACGAGTTCAGCGGGGCTCACGGTCTTGCTCAGGAAGCCGTTGGCGCCGGCGCGCAGGGCGGCGAGAACGATGTCGTCCTGGTCGAAGGTGGTGAGGACGATCACCCGCATCGTCTCGGGTGGGTGCTCCTTGCGGATTCGGCGGGTGGCTTCGACACCGTCGATGCCGGGCATCCGGATGTCCATGAGGACCAGGTCGACGGGGTGGTCCCGAAGGAAGGGGATGACCTGGAGTCCATCGGAGAGATCACCCGCGACAACGAGACTCGGGTCGGGCCGGAGCATCGCCCGGATCCCGGCCCTCATGTCGTCCTGGTCGTCGACGATCAGAATCTGCGTCATCGGACTACGGCTCCCATGGGGCTGAACTCCGCATGGACGCGGAAACGACCGTCGTGACTGTCGATCGTCAGCCGCCCGCTGGAGGACTCGACGCGTTCGCGCATCCCGACGAGGCCGAGTCCACTCCCCGAGTCGGAGCCGCGGGATGAGTGACCGACGCGGTTCTCCACGGTGACGCAGATCCTGTCGTCGCGCTCGTGCACATCCACCGCTGCCGTCCCCTCTCCATGCCGGTAGGCGTTCGTGAGTGCTTCTTGGACAACCCGGTAGACCGTCACGCCGACGCTGGGCTCCACGAAACCGGCGGGGATGTCGATGGAGGAGCGGATGTCCAGGCCGATGCTTTCGAAAGAGGCGACAAGCCCTTCCAGACCGCTGAGCGCCGGGGTCGGTCGGAGCGCCTCGTCGTCGGAGATGTCGTCGCCGAGGCGGAGGAGCGCGAGGATGCGCTGCGTTTCGACGACCACGGTGCGCGCGCTGGACCTGGCTGAGACGAGGGCCTGCCGGGAAGACTCGGCGTCTTCCGGCAGTCCGATTTCCGCGGCACCGAGATGCATGCTCAGCATCGCGACCTGGTGGCCGATGACGTCGTGGAGGTCCCGGGCGATGCGGAGTCGTTCTTCGGTCACCCGTCGGGTGGCTTCGATCTCGCGGGTGGCGATGGCGCTCTCGGCCCGTTCCTCCAGGGTCCACCAGTGCTCTCGGTGGATACGGAGCGCGGCCCCTGTCGCACCTCCTGCGATGGCTGAGAAGAGGGCAGCGGCGCCCACGACCGCGCCCCCACGGAATCCTCCCAGCGTCATGAACGCCCCCAGGAAGAACGCCGCCACGATGCCGGTTCCGACCAGCGGCTGGTTTCCCCTGAGAGTGACCGAGAAGAGCACGAGCACAGCCATCATCCACACCGACAGGGGGTCGTGGCCCACCGCTGTGACGGCGAAGGACGCACCGCTCGTCACGACCAGTCCTGCCCACGGCTGCCACCAGGAGAGGGCGACACCGCAGCCGGCGAGGAGCACGGAGAGGGCCGTCGGCCAGTCGGACCCCCTCAGGATCACTGCCAGGATCTGGCCGGTGAACACCAGCGCGGACACCGCATAGGCGACTCGGTGCAGCACCTCGGGGCGGCGGACCCACAGCGGTGCCGCGGGTCCGTCCTGACTGTTCTGTGCCTCGATGTTCTGTGCCTCGCCCATGAGCCGATTCTCGTTCACGTGCGCGGCGGCCGTGTACTTCAAACGATGTAGACGGCGAAGCCGCTTCGGTCGATGGAGACGGCAGAACTCATTGCCTCGAAGTGGATGGCAGAACTACTTCGTTCGAAGTACGCGGTCCTGCCCGAGGCCGCTGAGACTCCTCATCGAGGCGACCGCCTCACACCGTCACGATCACAACGGGACCCCCGATGACGCAGAGCACCGTAACGTCGACCGCTTCGACCACGACCACGACGACGCCCTCCGGGCTCCGATCCCTCTACCTGATCCGAGTCGTCTTCTCCCTGATCTGGGTAGCACTGGTCTTCGCGACCTCCGCCTCGCTCGTGTCGACGGACAGGCCCACAGTGATCGCGGCCGTGCTGCTCATCGTCTATCCCCTGTGGGATGTCATCGCCACGCTCCTCGAGCGTCGCCTGGCCGGCACCGGCTCCACGAACCGCGTCAGTACCGCCAACATGGCTCTCGGCCTCGCCACCACCGCCGCAATGATCATCGCCGTCTTCTCCACCATCGGGACGACCCTGCTCGTGTTCGGCATCTGGGCCCTCCTTTCCGGAGCGATCCAGCTCGTCGTGGCGATCCGGCGCCGACACACCGTCGGCGCCCAGTGGCCCATGGTCATCAGCGGCGGCCTCTCCGTCCTCGCCGGTGTCTCCTTCGCTGCCATGTCCGCCTCAGCGACGAGCGGCCTGTCCACCGTCGCCGGATACTCAGCCTTCGGTGCCTTCTGGTTCCTTGTCTCCTTCATCGCCCTGAGCATCCGCAGCCGACGCGAAACACGTTGACCAGCGCTCTCACCCCGTGACAAACGGCAGCGGCCGTCAGCGAGGTGGAGCGGACGGCAGGACGTCGGGGGTGACGCCCTCAGCCTTGGCGGCATCGGCGAGAGCCGCGGCAGCGGCTTCCTCGGCCTGAGCCGCGTCACTCGCGGCCTGGGCAGACATGTCGTCCGAGGGCTTCTCGCGGGTGGCCGAGGACTGCGGAAGCACCTCGCTGAAGGCACGGGACACGCCCTGGAGCGCGGCGGTGATCTCGCTGGGGATCACCCAGAAGTTGTTGCCGGAACCCTGCGCGAGCTGGGGCAGCGTCTGGAGGTACTGGTAGGCCAGCAGCTTGGGGTCGGGGTCGTTGCGATGCACGGCCTGAAAGACCTCGTCGATGGCCCGGGACTGGCCCTCGGCCTGGAGGATGGCGGCCGTACGGTTGCCCTCCGCACGCAGCACAGCGGCCTGCTTGTCGCCCTCGGCGGTAAGAATCTGCGATTGGCGTTGCCCCTCGGCCCCGAGAATCGCCGCCCGCTTGTCCCGCTCGGCCCGCATCTGCTTCTGCATCGCGTCCTTGATGGACTGCGGAGGATCGATGGCCTTGATCTCCACCCGGTTGACCCGCAGCCCCCACTTGCCGGTGGCCTCGTCCAGCACGCCACGCAACTGGCTGTTGATGGTGTCCCGAGAGGTGAGCGTCTTTTCCAGATCCATGGATCCCACGACATTGCGCAAGGTGGTGACGGTGAGCTGCTCGACCGCCTGAAGGAAATTCGCGATCTCGTAGAAAGCCGCTCGCGGGTCGGTGACCTGGAAGTACAGGACGGTGTCAATTTCGACGACCAGATTGTCCTCGGTGATGACCGGCTGCGGCTTGAAGGAGACGACCTGTTCCCGCAGATCGATCACCGGATGCACGCGGTCGACGTAAGGGATGACAAGGCTGAGGCCGGGAGTCAGGGTCCGATGGTAGCGGCCGAGTCGCTCGACATTACGAGCGCGCGCCTGAGGCACGATACGGACCGCCCGCACCACGGTGAAAACCGCGATCAACGCGACGATCACGCCGGCAATGAGGAGCGCCGAGATTTCCATGGTTTCAGTCCCGGGGGTAGACGATCGCGGTGGCTCCGCTGATCTCCATGACGTCGACGGTCTTTCCGGCAGGAATCACCAGCGTCTCGTCGTAGGCGCGGGCAGTCCACTCCTCCCCGCCGATACGGACCCGGCCGCCCAGGCCCGTCACCTCCGAGACGACATAGGCACCCTGGCCGACCAGCGCGTCCACACCGAAACGCTCCACTTGGGGCCGGAGCACATGACGCAGCGCAATCGGGCGTACGAACAGCACGGTGACGGTGGCAACGACGGTGAACACCACGAATTGGAGGGGCACAGGCAGGCCCACCGCGGCGGACCCCGCAGTGACCAAAGCGGCCACACTCAGCAATCCGAGCGCAGCAGTAAGCGTGAGAATCTCCGCCACAGCCAGAACGGCTGCGACGATCAACCAGATCAGCCATGGATCCATTGCATGCCTCTTCTGACCGGTACGGACGCGAAGAGCTTGACTCTCACCATTGGACCCCGACACGGGACGGTCGCGATACCCCTGGGAAAGGAAACCCGACCAGCGAGCGCGGCGTTCTCGTGCGTCATTGGAGCGCCTCGCTGCTCCGGCCGGCTGCGATCACGCCGCGCCAGGGGAACGCGACGAGCAGCGCGAATGCGACGAGGAGTCCACTTGCCCAGAGGGGTCCGAGATCCCCGACTGCGGTGCTGAGGGTGGTCGCGGCGACGAGTGGTCCGACGGCGGCGCCGACGTTGAGTGCGGCGGTCGCGTAGGAGCCGGCCATGCTGGGGGCTCCCGCTGCCTCGTAGAGAACCCGTGTGATCAGCGTGCTGCCCACCGCGAACGACAGCGCGCCCTGGACGAACACAAGGGTGAGCAGAGCCACCGGCTTGTCGGCCAGCGAGGCCAGGGCGAGCCAGCCGAGGAGCAGCAACGGACCGCCGACCGCGACAACCGTGCCGGGGTGCTGGTCGGACATCCGGCCGGCGACGGTGACCCCGGCAAAGGAGCCGACACCGAAGAGCACCAAGGCGACAGAGATCCACAGCTCGTCCAGCCCGGCGATGTCGGTCACCACGGGGGCGAGGAAGGTGAAGCTCGCGAAGGTTGCCGCGTTCACCAGCGCGCCGATCAGCATGACCAGGAGCAACCGCGGACGTTTCAGCTCTGCGAGCTCTGATCGCATGGCCGGTCCACTCGTTGCTTCCCTCGCAGGCTGCGCCGGGATTCCCTTGAGGATGGCGATGGCCGCGGGCAGGCAGAGCACGGCGACGGCCCAGAAGGTGGCCCGCCAGCCGAGCAGTGTGCCGAGTACCGATCCTCCTGGGACACCGGCGATCGTGGCCATCGTGGTGCCCGACAGCAGCACGGCGAGCGCGCGTCCCTTCTTGTCGGGAGGGACCAGCGTGCCCGCAGTCGTCAGAGCCACGGCGAGGAACCCCGCGTTCGCGAGCGCCGCGACCACCCGGGTCGCGAACAGGACCGGGAAGGTCGAGGTGGCAGCGCCCACGGCGTGGGCGACCGAGAACACGACGACGAATCCAAGCAGGCTGGACCGTCCGGGCCGGTTGCGGGCGAGCCCGGCCATGAGCGGGGCACCGACGATCATTCCGATCGCGAAGGCCGACGTGAGCATGCCGGCCGTCCCGACAGTGACGTCGAGGTCTGCGGCGATGTCCGGCAGGAGGCCGGCCAGCATGAATTCCGAGGTGCCCATGGCGAAGACCGCCATGGCAAGCAGGTACAGCGGAAGAGGCATCGAGTGGCTCCGAGGCGAAGAGAAGCACGAAGGAAGGGCATCTCGTCACCGCGGTCAGCACCCAAGGGCACACCCGTCCAGCCGCGGAACACGGCGGGAGGGCAGGGCTACGAACTCAGTGGCTCAGGGGGCTGACGGCGTGACCGAAAGCCCCCACCGTGTCCGACTCGGGGCTCGACATGGCCCGCACGGTACCCGACCGATGCCTTCCGAGGCACCTCGGTTTCACAGGCGCAGGCCTGTGCCACCAACGTCTTGACTCGCCACAACTGGGGGCTGTCCGGCGGTTCTTGGCTGATGGTCGCCAACAGGCGTGCGCGCAGGGGATTGTGGTCGTTCTCGCGCCAGGCGACGGCCACCCGTGTGCGGGCGGTGCCGGGTTCGATCCTGCGGAAGGCGACGCCTTTGAGGCGGATGCGTCGGATGCTCGCCGGGGCCAGGGGGACACCCGGTGTGAACCCCGCTGCGGTGCACAGGCCGATGATCTGGTCGTGCAGCAGCGGGCCAACCGTGCGGGGCAACAGCACGAAGGTCGAATCCGCCAACTGTGCAAGCTGTACGGTCCGTTGGGCGGCCAGAGGATGGGTGGACGGGAGCGCAGCCACAAAGGGCTCGCTGAGTACCGTCCTGAAGCCGAGCCCTGTCTCGTCGGCGGGGGGGGGTGCTATCTGCGGCGCGGTGGTCATCTCGTGGATGTCCAGGTGCACGCCGGGAAACCGGTGATGGAACGTGCGCAGCAGGCGAGGAAGGATCGTCAGGGCGAGGGAGGCCGCGAAGCCGATCCGTAGGCGGCCGGCCCGACCACTGCCGACGGCCCGGGCTCCGGCCAGGCCGTCCGCCAGGTCGGTGAGTGCCCACAGAGGTCAGGGTGACGCGTCCTGGGGCGCGGGTGAACAGCGCGTGGCCGACCTTGTCCTCCAGGCGGCGGATCTGCTGGCTCAGCGGCGGCTGGGCGATGCCCAGGCGGGCGGCCGCGTGGCCGAAGTCGCCGTATCAGACGTATAGGTGCTGCTCATTTAGCGTTCGGCCATGACAGAGCGACGCGCGATCCTCAGCGGCTCGGCCTTTGAGGAGCGGATCGGCTATGCCCGTGCCGTGGTCGACGGCGACTGGGTCCATGTGTCCGGGACGACCGGGTTCGACTACGCCACCATGACGATCTCCGACGATGTGGTGGAGCAGGCCGAGCAGTGCCTGCGCAACATCGAGGCCGCACTGGCCGAGGCGCATTGCACCCTCGCCGACGTGCTGCGCGTGCGCTACCTCCTGCCGGACCGCGAGGACTTCGAACCCTGCTGGCCGGTCCTGCGCCGCTGTTTCGGCGATGTTCGGCCGGTCGCCACGATGCTCAGTTGCGGACTCGCCGACCCGCGGATGAAGATCGAAATAGAGGTGGACGCGCGGCGGCGCATCCCGCCTCACGGTGGCGCCATGGGCCATCGTTCGGAAGCGCCCGTCGTGCCCCTCGGGGCCCATGCCCCCCCTACTACGCAGTTGTCTTCACGACTGTGCGAACCCAGGACCAGAGCGGCTTCAGCGAGACCAACGCACGCCTGGAAGACCTGGTGAAGGACGTTCCCGGGTACCTGGGTGGACCACGCGCAGACTCCGGGCGGGCTGGGCATCACCGTCAGGGAACAGAGCCACGGGTTCACGCGAGCGCAGAGTCCGACAGCCGGCTGAGGTATCGCACGCTCAATGGCGTTCTCCCCGGGTATTCCACGCGTTCCGAGAGGGACACCCGGTCGAAACACGGTGCCCCTACCTTGGTGTGAACCGATCGGTTCAACATCGAGGAGTCAGGGATGGACGTCAGCTCCGCAAGCTTCGTTCCACGCCGGGTGTCCAGTGCCGAAGAGGCCCGTGAGGTGCTCGCCGCCGAGGGCGCGGTCATCGTGACCGGCCTCGCCGACGAGCGGTCCGCCGTCGCGTACGGCCGTGAGGTCATGGGCGACAAGGCGGTCCGTATCGGTACGCAGTTCGAGGCCACCAAGGCGCACGGTGAACGCGAGGCGGCTCAAGTGGCCGCGCAGCCGGCCGACTCCCGTGGCCGCAAGCGCAGTTTCGCTCCGACCGAGGAGCGCATGGTCGCCCACAACGACGGTTTCGCGTTCGGCGACTACGCCCCCGACCACCTGTTCCTGTGGTGCGAGCGGCCGGCGGACCTGGGCGGCGACTCCTTCCTCGTGGACACCTCCCGGCTGCTCGACCTTCTCGCCGCCGACCCGGAGTGGGCCGCCGTGGCGGAGTTCTGCCGCACCACCGACATCGACCACTCGGAGCCCAACTACCCGCAGGACACGTACGCACCGATCGCCCGGACCGTGTCCTCCGGCCGCTTCCAGGGCCGCTACCACCCCTATCTCGCACCGGTCGAGGGCCCTTCGGAGGACGAGCACACGGTCTTCGTGCGCAGGTGGGAGGAGGCCGTGGTCGCGGCCCGGGACACCGGACCGATGTTCCGGGTCGAGGCCGGCGAGATGATCTGCCTCGACAACTACCGTGTCCTGCACGGCCGGGACGGGCACAGCGATCCCGGGCGCCGCGTCTGCTCGATCTGGGGCTGGTCCACGGACGCGGTCGCGATCCCGGACGGTCCGCTCGACATCGTGGTGCCGAAGATTCCCAAGTCGCCGAAGCAGCGCCTCAGCGCGTAACGCCCGGCGAACGAGGGTGGCCGACCGCCGTGCCGGTCGGCATCAGCCGAGCGAACGGCTGCTCGCGGCAGCCCCGGCTCTGGCGGCGAAGGCGGCGGCCGCCGCCGCGTTCACGCGCAGGGTCGCCATACGGTCCCCGGCGGTGAGCAGGTCCAGCTGGAGTCCGCGCCAGAGCGAGACCAGCTCGCGCGCCAGGTCGTCGGCCTGCTCGGCCGGTACACCCTCGGCACGCAGCGCGGTCGCGACGCGGCCTCGCCAGTTGGTGGCGACGGCGTCGAGGAAGGCGTCGAAGCGTTCGCGCTGATAGCCGGCGAGGCCCAGCACTTCGAAGAAGACGCGGTGGAAGGGGAGGTTCTCGTCCGCGGAGAGCAGCTCCCAGGCCGCCTCCAGACGGGTGCGCAGCGGCTGGTCGCGGTCGTCGAGCAGTTCGAAGATCCGTTCCAGGAGCGGGAAGCGGCCGCCCGCCTCGGTGAGAGCCGCCGCGATCAGCTCCTCCTTCGACCCGAAGTAGTACAGCAGCATGCGGTTGTTGCTGCCGACGGCCTTGCCGATGCCGCGCAGCGACAGACCGGCGACACCGTGCGCCAGGATGTGGTCGGCGCTCAAGCGCAGCAGCCGTGTGCGCTCGGTCTCCTCCGGGGGCTGGGACATGATGCGCACCCTATCCGGGCGCACCTGATCCGGGCGCAATCGAATGATCGGCAACCGGTCACCTGCCTCGGATCCCCGGGACAAAGGGGCTTAACGGCCCGGCTCAGCTCCCGCAATGCCGGTGAAACGGCGCGGCCCTACCGTCCATGAACCGAATGGTTCATGAGCGAGGAGGGCCTGCATGGCCACCACGGGAATCAGTGAGTCCCCTCCCGAAGCAGCGCCCCTGACCACCACTCCCTCGGCGCTCGAACTACGCGGAGTGACCAAGGAGTTCAGGCTCCGTCGATCACGAACCGTCACCGCGCTCGATGCCGTGGACCTCTCCGTCGGCAACGGCGAGTTCGTCGCGCTCCTGGGACCGTCGGGCTGCGGCAAGTCCACTGTGCTGCGTATGCTCGCGGGCCTCGACGCCCCGACACAGGGCGAGGTGCTCGTCAACGGCGGCGCCCCCGCCGACCTGGTGCGCGGCCACCGACTGGGCATCGCCTTCCAGGAGCACGCACTGCTGCCCTGGGCGAGTGCGTACGACAATGTCGCGCTGCCCTTCCGGGTGGCGGGCCGCCCGGTTGACGCCGACCGGGTCAACGCGCTGCTGAGTCTCGTCGGACTCGAAGGGTTCACCGACGCCCGGCCGCGGCAACTCTCCGGCGGTATGCGTCAGCGCGTCGCCATCGCGCGGGCCCTGGTGCTCCAGCCCGAAGTCCTGCTGCTCGACGAGCCGTTCGGGGCACTGGACGCGGTGACCCGGCGCCGTATGAACTTCGAACTCGCCCGCATCTGGGCCGACCAGCAGATCACCACGCTGCTGGTCACGCACGACGTCGACGAGGCCGTACTGCTCGCCGACCGGGTCGTCGTCCTCACCGGCCGGCCCGGCACCGTACGCCATATCGAGGACATCACGCTGCCGCGACCCCGCGACAAGGCGCTGACCCGGGAAGCGGAGTTCCACGACATCGTCGACCGGCTGACCGCCCTGCTGGACGAGGGGGCCGAGTGAACCGCGCCCGTGCCGCTGCGCTCACCGCCATCGGAACTCTGCTGCTGCTCGCGGCCATGGAGGCCGTCGGGCGGCTCGGCGTCCTCGGTGAGAGCTGGCCCCCACTGACGCAGGTCGTCGCGGCACTGGACGATCCGATCACCCGTGACCTGCTGGGCCGCGCACTCGCCGCCACCGCGACCGCCGCGGGCACCGGCTTCGTCGCGGGCACACTCATCGCCCTCGCCGTCGCGCTCGTCGGCGCCTTGCTGCCCCCGTTGCAGCCGGGGCTCGACCGGCTGGCCGCCGTCGTGCACGCCGTGCCGCTCATCGCACTCGGCCCGCTGCTCATCACCACGGTCGGCCGGGAAGGCACCCCCGCGGTCATCGCCGCGCTCGCCGCCGGTTTCGCGGTGTTCGTTGCCGCCACCTCCGGGCTCGGCGCGGCGGGTGCCGCCCACCGCGACGTGTTCCGCGCACTGGGCTCGCCACGGCGAGTGACGCTTCTGCGCCTTCAACTCCCGGCAGCAGTACCGCTGTTGATCGACGGACTCGCGCTCGCCGCACCGGCCGCGGTGCTCGGCGCGGTCGTCGGCGAATGGTTCGGCGCCCCGCGCGGTCTGGGCGTCCTGCTGGTCAGCTCGATGCAGAACTTCCAGACCGATCTGATGTGGGCCGCGGCCCTGTCCGCCGCCGTCATCTCCCTCACCGCGTACGCCACCCTGGCCGGCCTGCGCGTGGCGGCCGCCCGGAGGTTCACATGAGCAGCAGCACCGAAAGCGCGGTCGCCGAGGACGGAAGTGCGGGCCTGCACCCGGTAGTGAAAGGCGACGGTACGGCACCCCGCGCCAACGCCGAAGACGACGGCCGGCAGCCCTGGCGCGTCGTCCTTCGCACCCTGACCCGCCTGCTGTCCCGCTACTGGACCGTGCTCGCCCTCGTCGCCGCCTGGGCGGTATGGGTCCGCACCCAGCAGCTGAACCAGATCGTCGCGCCCACACCGGCAGCGGTCTTCGGCGACGTCCTCGGCCACCCTGGCGCCTACCTCCCCGACCTCGGCTGGACGCTGCTCAACGCGGCCGTGGGTCTCGCCCTCGGCCTGGTCCTCGGGGTGACGGGCGCGCTGCTGGTGTGGGCCTCTCCCCTGCTGTCGGGGCTGATGACGCCCATGGCTCTGATCATGCGCTCGGTCCCCGTCGTCGCGATGATCCCGGTGATCGCCAGGGTCGTCGGATTCGGCATCACCTCGGTGCTGACCGTCACCACCGTGGTCTCCTTCTTCCCCGTCTTCGTCATGGCCGGCTCGGGACTGCGCGCCGCGCCCGCCGCCACCCGCGACGTCTTCACCGTCCTCGCCGCGACCCGACTCACCCGGCTGCGGCTGCTCCTGCTGCCGCACGCCGTGCCGTCGGTCCTGGTCGGTCTCCGGCTCACCGCGTCCACCGCGGTCCTGTCCGCGATGCTCGCCGAGTACCTGCTCGGCACGCACGGCCTCGGCCTGCTCTTCGCCCAGTCCGTCACCTTCATGGACCCGGCCCGTGCCTGGGGCACCGCCCTGGTCGCCACCGTCGTCTCCGTCCTGTGCTTCGTCGGCGCCCGGGCCGCCGAACGCTTCGGCTCGGCCCTCTTCAGCTGATCAACCGTCATCACCCGGGCCGCCCGGACCCGCTCCCCCTGTGGAACTCGTAGAAGTTGCGGAACCTGTGGAACTCATAGAAGTTGCAGAGCCTTTGGAAGGAACCACCGTGGCACCACGCACCGATCCCGCCCGTCTGCCCCACCTCTCCCGCCGAAGTCTCCTGCGTGCCGCGGGAGCCTCAGGACTCGCTCTCGGTGCCGGCGGGCTGCTCAGCGCCTGCGGCGGCGATTCCGAAGCCGCCTCCTCGTCCGGATCGGGCGACGGCAAGTCCACCACCGTGAAGGTCGCCCTCGGCTGGATCAAGAACGTCGAGTTCGCGGGATTCTGGCTCGCCGACGAGAAGGGCTACTACGCCGACGAGAACCTCACCGTCGAGTTCCAGGCGGGCGGCCCCAACACCCCTGACCCCACACAGTCCGTCTCCGCGGGCTCCGCGGACCTCGGCGTGCACGCCAACATGCAGACGCTGCTCCAGGCGATCCCCAAGGGCAACGACTTCTCCCTCCTCGGCGCCGTCTTCCAGACCAGCCCCGGCGGACTGCTCTCCCTCACGTCCGACCCGGTGAAGGAGCCGAAGGACCTGCTGGGCGCCAAGGTCCTCGGCCAACAGGGCACCCAACCCCTGATCGACGCGATCCTCACCAGCGCCGGGCTCAAGAAGTCGTACGACTTCACTCCTGTCGGCTACGACGTGAGCCCGCTCGTACAGAAGCAGGGCAAGGCGTACACCTGCTTCCTCACCAACCAGCCGATCACCCTGGAAACCAAGTACGGGATGAAGAAGGGCAAGGACTACGAGGTCGTCACCTACAGCGACCTCGGGCTGCCCTCGTACTCCTCGATCGTGTTCTGCAAGCGCACCATGCTCACCGGGAAGGCGGACGTCCTGGAGCGGTTCATGCGCGCCACCATCCGCGGCTGGCAGGACAACGCCAAGGACCCGCAGGCGGCGGCGAAGCTCGCCGTCACCAAGTACGGCGTGGACCTCGGCCTCGAACTCAAGCAGCAGGTCCGGGAGAACGAACTCCAGATCCCCTTCACCCAGAGCTCGCTGACCAAGAGCAAGGGACTGCTGCGCATCGACGCCGGTCTGCTGGGCGGCGACATGTACGACGGGCTGAAGGCCGCCGGCGTCAAGGATCTGCCGGACGCGGCGAAGATCGTCGACCAGACCGTACTGGACGCGGTGTTCGGCAAGAAGGCCACGGTGTGACGGCCCAGGCCGTTCCCGGCGGCGCGGGGGCGACGGAGCCGTTGCCGGGAGACGTGGCACCGGCGTCGTTGGGGACGGTCCCCGCGCCGCATCCGCCTGCCGCCGACACGACCACCGCCCTCCCCCGCGATCTGCGCCGGTTGCCGAAGGCCCATCTCCACCTGCACCTGGAGGGCTCCATGCGGCCCGCCACGCTCGCCGATCTCGCGCGCCGGTACGGCGTGCCCGTGCCGGACATGGATGCGTACAGCGGCTTCGGGGAGTTCGGACTGCGCTACGACGAGGCGGTGTCGCTCGTCCGGTGCGAGGACGACCTGCGCCGGGTCGTACGCGAGGTCGTGGAGGACGCGGCCACGGACGGAGCGGTGTGGCTGGAACCGGCCGTCAACCCCGTGCGGTACGGGCGGGCCTTCGGCCGAAGCTCCGCGTACGTCCTCGACCTCATGATCGACGAGGCATGCGGCGCGGCAGCCCGGGCCGGCATCGGCTGCGGGCTCCTCGTCACCGCCCTGCGCCACCTCGACCCCCGCGAGGCCGTGGACCTGGCACGGCTCGCGACCACGCGGGCGGAGGCCGGAGTGGTCGGATTCGGGCTCGCCGCGGACGAGTCGCTGCACCCGCCGGAGCCGTTCGCCGACGCGTTCGCGCTCGCCCGCGCCGCGGGGCTGATCGCGGCGCCGCACGCCGGCGAGCTCGCGGGTCCCGCGAGTGTGCGGGGCGCCCTGGACGCGCTGGGCGCCCAGCGCGTCCAGCACGGCGTACGAGCGGTCGAGGACGCCGGTCTCGTGGCGCGCCTTGCCGACGAGGGCGTCGCCCTCGATGTCTGCCCGACGTCCAACTTCCGCCTGGGCATTGTCGATTCCGTCGCCGCCCACCCTCTGCCGCGGTTGCTCGACGCCGGTGTCCGCTGCACGCTCGCCGCCGACGACTCACTGCTCTTCGGCTCCGGTCTGCTCGACGAGTACGAATCGGCGCGTACGGTGCTCGGGCTCTCCGACAACTCCCTGGCCGAGGTGGCCCGCAGTTCCCTGGAGGCGTCGGGAGCTCCGGAGGAGACGGTGCGGGCGAGGGTCGCCGGGGTGGCCTCCTGGCTGGAGGGAGTGGGCAGGGCCGGCTCGTGAAGACCTGCGCGGCGCCGGTCTGTCGGAAGCAACTGGCGCCGCTGTCGCTGAAGTCGCCGCGTGCCGCGGCAGCAGTCCGCGATCACGAGCGGGTGGGTGTCGTACGTGACAGCTGACGTCTGACGCACGTCATGCCCGTCACGTCCGTCATGCCCGCCGAGTGCCGTGGAATCGATGCCGCGCCGACGGCGGTCACCGTTGCCCGGGTCGCCACTCCCCCGGCGAGCATCGGCTGACCCGGCCCGGGCGGCAGACGGTTCGGCTTCCTCTTCGACGGCAAGGGCGACCGGCGGCGAAAGGGTCCCTCACGGGCAAGGCGCAGATGACGGTGGGTAACCGTTCGAGATGCGCCGGTACAGGGCGGCTGATTCGCTGGTATGGCCCGCTCTCCCCGTCACGAAGGAGTGATCATGAGCGTTGCAGGCGAGTCCAGCGGTCGTGCCCAGCAGATGCGGCAGAAGGCCCAGGAGATCGAACAGGCCGCGGAGCGTGCCACCGACCCGGATGAGCGTCAGCGCCTGAAGGACAAGGCCCGCCGGCTCAAGGAGCAGAGCGAGCAGCAAGGCGGCACGGGCGGCGAGCGCCCCCGCCCCATGGCGTGACAGAACTTGCACATGGACCGGCCGGTGGCTGCCCCTACGACGCTTCCCACGCGCGGGGCCACCGGCCGGTCATCCATGTCTGCGCCGCACCCCGAACCACACGAGTGCGACGGCCTCAGGCAGCAGGACTCAATTTCCCCGCCGCATCCTGAGTTGGTACTGGCCGAGCTCGCCCACCTGAACAGCCCGTAGGCGTCGGGCCCAACGTCGACGGCCTGACCATCGTCCTGGACGGCGAGGTGCATCGGTCTGCATGATCTGTGCCAGAACCGAGTTTTGAAGTCGCGTGCCTGCGCGAGCAGTTCAGCCGGTCAGTCCCAGTCAGACGGTGGTTGATTGACGCGGCCGCCCTGGTGCGGTGCGGCGATGTAGTCCTGTGCACCGTCGGGCAGAGCGTCCACGCACTGTGTCGAGCAGGCATGGACCAGGAGGGGCAACACGTCAGTGGCCACGCGGATCGAGATCCATACCTGGTGAAGCCCCCGCTGCTCGATGGGCCGGTCGCAGACACTGCAACTGTGCACGGCGGTGGCTCCCCAGCGCCGGGGATCGAGGTGTGCCGGATCGAGTTCCGTGACGGAAGTCCGGAACGGCTGGAGCCTCGGGAACGGCGGCCGCAGCTTGTAGTTGCCGAACAGCGCACGCGTGCTGACCGTGCTGCGGGTCAGCTTGAGGCACCGGGTGATCTCGTAGGGGAACCAGTGGAGCCGGTAGGAGGTGTAGGGGGTGAACTCCTCCAGGCTGGTCATGGCCCCGATCTCGGGTGGGATCCGGACCAGGTTGCTGCCGTAGAGCACCAGGTGCTTGACCTCGGTGAGCTTGGCGAGACTCGGCGGAAGGGTGACGACCTGGCGCCGCTCTTCGGCGCTGAGCTCGGTCAGGGGGCGGAACTCTTCGCGGCCGTCGGCGGCGGCCTCGTCGACCAGCTCCAGCAGGTGCTGCCAGCCCGGGGCGGAGGTGTCCTGCTGTTCGGTGTGGAATCCGACCCTGGCTCGCGGGTGCGGCTCGGACTGGTCGAAGCATGAGCAGAGATCCCGGTAGGACCCGCGCCCTTCTCGGGCTGGGTCCGAGGTGTCGCCCCAGCGGTTCGTGTGGAGCGTCGACTCAGCCTCGTCCGTCATGGCGTCACGATACGGAGAATGCCGCGGGCCCTCCCAGCGATTAATGAGCCGGGACGGTGAGCCGACACTGGCCTGGGCGACCTGGGCCTTGGTCTGGGCGAGCCGATACGACTCGGCGCCGGTCTGGATTCTCACGTTCCGTCCGATCCTGGAACGGCAGTTCGGCGCCATGTCTGTCGAGCTCACCCGTCGGCCCGCCATGGTGCTAGTCGGCGGCTCCTTGTCGGGTGCGCTGGTAGTGGCGTCTGGCCTTCATGCGGTTGCCGCACAGAGCCATGGAGCACCAGCGCGCCTTGTTTGTCTTGCTGCGGTCCAGGAGAAACAGCCTGCACTCGTCGTTGGCGCAGGGGCGCAGCCTGCCGGGCATGGTCTCCTGCAGCGCGCCCCAGGCCAGTACCGCTTCCACCGCCATCCGACGGTCGGCGGGGGGCCTTGGCTCCCAGGTCACGCCCTCCGCGGAGACGTGCGGGCGGGACGTGACGTCCTTGAGGAGCGGGGCCAGAGATGTGGCGGGCATGTCCCCGCGGACCACGCGCTGGAGCGCGTCGCGCGCCTGGACGAGATGCCTACGCTCACCGGCGGTGCCGTTACCCCCGTGGGTCCGCTGCCAGGACCGGGCCGCCTCGGGAACGGCCAGCTGGTCCTGGACGACGCCGTGGACCACCGGTGTGCTGTTGAGGAGTTCCAGCAGAGCGTTCTGCTGCTCGCGCCCGCTCTCCATACCCTCTCCTAACCGTCATGTTGCCCATGAGAGGTTACACCAGCATGACTCAACCTAACCGCTTCACCTTGAGCGCCCGCACGCACTTACCGCCTGAGACCCCTCCACCCCTGCCCTTGCCCACGGCGCCGAACCAACCCTTCTCACCTAACCTTCAAAACACACCTTGACAGGTTAGACCCCACGTGCTCGACTGGATGCATAACCAGTGAAATGAATTAGAAGGGTTAGACAGATGGAGCTCGCAGTCCACTACCGCACAGCGATCGTCGACGGCCTGGAGGTCTTCTACCGGGAGGCGGGCGACCCGGCTGCACCCGTCGTCGTCCTCCTGCACGGTTTCCCGACCAGTTCGCACATGTTCCGCGAGCTGATCCCGGCACTCGCCGACCGCTACCACGTCATCGCCCCCGACCACATCGCGTTCGGCCAGTCCGCGATGCCGTCCCTCCGGGACTTCCCGTACACCTTCGACGCCCTCGCCGACGTCACCGCGGGCCTGCTCCAGGAACTGGGCGTCGACCGGTTCGCGATGTACGTGCAGGACTACGGCGCCCCCATCGGCTGGCGCCTCGCACTCCAGGACCCCGGCCGCGTCACCGCGATCGTGAGCCAGAACGGCAACGCCTACGAAGAAGGCTTCGCCGAGCCCTTCTGGGAGAGCGTCTTCGCGTACGGCAAGAACCCGGGCCCGGACACCGAAGCCCCCATGCGAGCCGCCCTCACCCTGGAGAGCACACGCCGGCAGTACGTCAACGGCGTCCCCGACCCGAGCCTGGTCAGCCCCGACAACTGGGTTCACGACCAAGCGCTGTTGGACCGGCCCGGCAACGACGAGATCCAGCTCAAGCTCTTCCGGGACTACCTCACCAACGTGGACCTCTACCCCCGAGTCCACCAGTACTTCCGTGACTCCCGGGTACCGCTGCTGGCGGTCTGGGGTGCGAACGACGAGATCTTCGTCCCCGCGGGCGCGGAAGCCTTTCGTCAGGATCTGCCCGACGCCGAGATCCACCTACTGGATTCCGGGCACTTCGCCTTGGAGAGTCATCTTCGGCCCATCGCCCAGCACATCCGTGACTTCCTCCACCGCGCCCTCGCCTGACGCGGAGGAGGCAGGCAGGGCCGGTGACCGCCAAAGCGCCTTGCCTGCAACGGCCCAGAGGATCCGTCATGAAACGCCTCGTCCAGCGCACTTTCAGTCCTCACCCGCAGACTGTTCGCACCGCCCGCGACTTCGCGATGCGGGCCCTGGACCGAGACGCCCGTATCCCGCTGCTCCTGCACGGCCTGAGCACACTCGCAGCCCCCCTGTGCAGTCACGGCACTGACCGCGATCAGCAGCCTCATCCCACAATCGAACGGACAGGAGCGCCTCATGAGCACAGCCGGCTTCCACGATGGGGAACGCGCCGTCCAGCACCTGGCCGGCGTCTCGGACGCAGCCGACCGCCTCCAGGGAATGCTGCAACCTCCGCACCTCGGCGGCGGATTGGGGGCGGCGCTCCGGGCCCGCTCGTTCGCCGTCCTCACCGCACGGGATCATGACCAAGCACTGTGGGTCTCGCCCATCTCCGCGGAGACCGACCTCCTCGTCGCCGACAGCACGACCCTGAAGGTCAACGCCATACCTGCGAACAGCGACCCACTGCACACCCTCCCCGTCCCGCAGCAGGTCGGACTGCTCGCCATCGACCTCGGTACCCGGCGCAGGATCCGAGTCAACGGACATCTGACCAGCAGCGCGGACGACCACCTGACCATCGCTGCCGATCAGGCCTTCGGAAACTGCCCCTCCTACATCCAGCAGCGCCATCTGAGGACACCGCCGAGATTCACGCACGACACCGATCCGGCACCCGAGCGGGCGCACAGCACCGACGGGCGAGCGCTCGGCGACGAGCACATCGACCTGATCACCAAGGCCGACACGTTCTTCCTCGGTACGACCCACCCCACACGAGGGGCTGACGCCTCCCACAAGGGTGGCGATCCGGGTTTCGTCAGGGTCGACACCGGAGAGATCTGGTGGCCCGACTACGCCGGGAACAACCTCTTCAACAGCCTGGGCAATATCACCGTCGACCCGACCACGGCACTGCTCTTCATCGACTTCACCACGGGCCGCACCCTGCACCTCACGGGTGAGGCGAAGATCGAATGGCTGGACCCTTCCACCGGTCTGGACGAGGGCAACACCGGTCGGCGCGTGCGCTTCATGCCCCACCTGGTGCGTCAGGGGCGTATCTCCGTGCGCGGTGACCTGCTCGGCCACTCGCCGCACAACCCGGGGGTGATCAGGACAGCGACGCGGGTTGCCGGCCCGCCCCGGTCAACCGGCCCAGTCACCGACCCGTAGAGCAACGCTGTCGCCCCTGGCTGCCGCACTGGTCGGCCCCGGCCGGTCACTTGCGGATGCGGCCCCAGCCCCCCGCGACGGTACGCGTCGAGTGAACGTCGAACGGAGGCCGGCAACGTCCCGATCTATCTGCTCGACGGCGGCCATTTCCTGGTCGAAAGCCACCTCGACACTGCCGCGGGCACCATCCGCCGATTCCTGGAAAGGGCACTGCCATGATCAGTCCGCTCCAAGACCAGACCGTACTCGTCGTCGGGCGTGGCGGCGGTATCGCCCGCGCCATCGCCATCGCCGCCCGGGACTCGGGAGCACGCGTGGTTGCCGCCGGCCGCGATCAGCAGACCCTGTCCGCCGCCTACGCCGGAGAACCGGATATCACCACCGATCTCGTCGACCTCAACGACGAGGCTTCCATCGACGCCATGGCCGACCGGCTCGGAGATCTCGATCATGTGGTGTCGACCGCCTCGGCACGCGCCCGGGGCCGCCTGACCGATCTGGACCGTGACGCGATCAGGCTGTCCATGGACACCAAGGTCATCGGCCCCCTGATGCTGGCCAAGCACGTGGGCCCGCGCATCAGGAAGTCCGGATCCTTCACTCTGTTCTCGGGCGTAGCCGCGACCAAGATCGCGGTCGGCACTCTGGCCGTGGCCATCACCAACGGCGCAGCCGATGTGCTGGCCCGCTCGCTCGCGCTGGAGATGGCCCCGATCCGGGTCAATGCCATCTCTCCCGGAGTGATCGACACCGGTGCCTGGGATGCACTCGGCGAAGAGGGAAAGGCGCACTACTTCGCGGACATCAGCGCCCGCAATCCCGCGCGCCGCATCGGAACTGTCGACGACATCGCCAACGCCGGGCTCTTCGTCATGACCAGCCCTTTCCTGACCGGCACGACCCTGCACATCGACGGGGGCGAGCCGCTCACCTGACGCCTGACCTCGGACAACACCACCGAGCTTCACCAGAGAGGAACGAAACAATGGGCCTTTCCTGGCAGCAGGGACCACTCGCACCGGGGGCCGTCGGCCGATTCCTGACCCCAGGTCCCCTCCCCGAACGCATGCTGTTCGCCGAACCCCTGCGACGCCGGATGCGGGTGCGGTTCGGCGACACATGGATCGCCGACAGTGAAGATGTCGTGCTGCTGCATGAACCGAGTCGCTATCCCGTGGCCTACTTCCCGCTCAGCGACATCGTCGCCGATGTGCTGGTCCCCTCCCCTCACACGACGGAGCACCACGACCTGGGACCGGCGTCCTGGTACACCGTCGTCTCCGGGGCACAGAGCAAGCAGCGCGCCGCGTGGCAGCACACCGGGTTGCCCGACCACGCCGACATCCTCAAGGAACGTGTCGCCTTCGCCTGGCGGGCGATGGACGCCTTCTACGAGGAGGACGAACGGATCGTCGGACACGCCGCCGACAGCTACCACCGCATCGATATCCGGCAGACCAGCCGCCACCTGAGCGTCCGGATCGGGGAGCGGGTCGTTGCCGACTCGACCCGCCCCCTGGTCCTGTACGAATCGGGATTCGCACCCCGCTGGTATGTCCCCCGCGCCGACGTCGATCCCTCCGCGTTGACGCCGGCCCAGGGTCAGACGTTCTGCCCCTACAAGGGCCTGGCCGGCTACTACGACATCGCCGAAGCCCACCGCGCCGCCTGGTCCTACGAGGACGCCTGGACTGAGGTGCGGCGGATCTCCGGGCACGTGTCATTCGAACCCGACAAGATCGAGGTGTACCTGGACGGGAAACGACTCCGCCTTGAACCGGGACAGAACGTGATCTCGCACGGCGTGGACCGCAATCTCACGCTCGACGAGACCCGTCTCCCCTCCACCCCGTGATCGATGACCGCCGTGAGGAGGAGTGTCCGAATGCCTTCAGTGCTGTCGGTGAACGTCGGGAAGCCTAAGAACGTGCCCTGGCAGGGCAGGACCGTCTACACGGGTGTGTGGAAGCAGCCCGTGCGCGGCCCTGTGATGGCCCGCCGCCTCAACATCGACGGGGACGGCCAAGGGGACACCAAGGGGCACGGCGGGGAGCAGCGCGCCGTGCTGGTCTACCAGATCGAGTCCTACCTGTACTGGCAGCGGCACTTCCAACGAGACGACTTCGCCTACGGCCAGTTCGGAGAGAACCTCACCGTCGACGGCCTGCCCGACGACGAAGTGTGCATCGGCGACCGGTACCGCATCGGCGAGGCGGAGTTCGAGGTCACCCAACCCCGGGTCACCTGCTACCGCGTCGGACTGCGCATGGGCGAGCCCGAGTTGCCCGCCCTGCTGGTCAGCCACCACCGCCCCGGCTTCTACATGCGTGTCATCCAGGAGGGAAACATCCAGGCCGGCGACCCGATCATCAAGACCAGGTCCGGGCCCGGCGCACTGAGCGTGGCCGACACCGACGCGCTGCTCTACCTTCCTGACCGTGAACCGGCCATGCTTCGGCGCGCACTGAACATCCCGGCTCTCAGCGCAGGTTGGCAGGGATCGTTCCGTGAACCCCTGACCGTCGCCGACGGTACGGACGCTGCCCGCGGCCCCGCCTGGGACGGTTTCCGCGAACTGCGGGTGGCGGACGTCGTGGCCGAGAGCGCCACCGTCTTCTCCATCCACCTGACCTCGACCGACGGGACCCGTCTGCCGAACGCCCGAGCGGGCCAGTACCTCACGCTCCGGATCCCCGAAGCCGGGCGGCCTGCCCCCATCCGCAGCTACTCGCTGTCCTCGGCGCCCGACTCCGGCAGCTACCGGATCAGCGTCAAACACGAACCGCATGGCACCGCCAGCAGTTACCTCACCACCAAGCTGCGCCCCGGCGCCAATCTCCAAGTCGCTGCACCCCGTGGCGAATTCATTCTCACCGAACCCACCGGGCCGGTACTGCTCGTCTCCGCCGGGATCGGTCTCACGCCGGTGCTGGCCATGCTGCACGAGCTCGCCGCCGGGCCCCGCGACCGCGAGGTCTGGTGGAAGGTCGGGACCCCAGGGGTGTATTCGCCCAGGTCAGGATAGTGACCAGCTTCGGTCCGGCCGCGCACGCGCGCGTGCTGACCGCGTCCGCCCGGTCAGCCGACGCCCGTCCAGCGCGAAGAGTCCGCGGCACTGCGCTCGACGGCATCGAGGACGTACTGGACCTGTAGGCCGTCCGCGAACGACGGGCGCGGCTCGCTCGCATCGTCGGCGACCGCGGCCAGGAAGTCGTGGACCTGGTGGACGAACGCGTGCTCGTAGCCCAGGCCGTGACCGGGCGGCCACCAGGCGCCCAGGTAAGGGTGCCCGGGTTCGGTGACCAGGATCCGACGGAATCCCGCCTCCGTCTCCGGGTCGGTGGCGTCGTAGAGCAGGAGCTCGTTCATCGACTCGAAGTCGAAGGCGAGTGACCCGCGTGAGCCGTTGGCCTCTAGCCGCATCGCGTTCTTGCGTCCCGTGGCGAAGCGCGTCGCCTCGACCACGACGAGTGCGCCCCCTTCCAGGCGACCGGTGAACGCGGTCGCGTCGTCGACGGTCACCTGTCCTCGCTGTTCCCCGGCGCGCGCCGAGAGCCCGCTGGATTCGGCCGGCAGGGGGCGCTCGGTGACGAAGGTGGCCTGCGTCGCCGACACGCCGGTGAGCCGTTCTCCGGTCAGGTGCTGGAGCAGGTCGATGACGTGCGACCCGAGGTCCCCGAGTGCGCCGGAGCCGGCCAGTTCCTTGCGCAGCCGCCACACCAGCGGGAACTCGGGGTCGACGATCCAGTCCTGGAGGTACTGGGCCCTGACGTGCCGCACCTCGCCGATCCGGCCCTCGGCGATCAGACGGGCGGCGTGTGCCAGCGCGGGCACGCGCCGGTTGTTGAAGCCGACCATCGACCGGACGCCGGACTCGGCGGCGACCTGTGCTGCGGCGGCCATCCGCTCGGCCTCCTCAACCGTGTTGGCGAGGGGCTTCTCGCACAGCACGTGTTTGCCGGCGGCCAGGGCGGCGATCGCGATGTCCGCGTGGGAGTCGCCTGGCGTGCAGATGTCCACGACGTCCACGTCGTCGCGTCGCACCACCTCCTGCCAGTCGGCCGCCCAGTCGCCCCACCCCAGCCGCTCGGCCGCCCGCGCCGCGCCCTTCGGGTCACGGCCGCAGAGGACGGTCATGTCGACGTCGAAGGGCAGGTCGAACACGCGGGGTGCGGTGCGCCAGGCCTGGGAGTGCACGGCTCCCATGAACGAGTGGCCGATCATCGCCACCCCGAGCCGGGGGCGGACGGACACGGGGTCGGGCGAAGGGCGGGGCACGGGGTCTCCGTATCGGTAGGGCGTCAGGCGGATGCGGCTGTGGGCGGTGTCCGGTGCGGGGCGAGGGCGCCTCGGACCGACGGCCAACCGGCAAGCGCGGCACGTACGTCGGGGCGGGTCTCCTCGCGGAGGGCCGCCGCGTACGCCTGGTCGAGGACGTCGTCGACGAGTACGCGCTGTCCGGTCCTTGCCGACTCCACCGCGGCCTCGACCATCGCCAGGCTCATGGTGTTCTCGTGCACCTCGCCCATGGGCGTGCTGCCGGTCCGCAGCGACTCGACGAAGACCCGAAGGGCTCCGGCGATGTCGGAGTACGGGGAGCGGGGGCGCTCGGCGGGTTGTACGTCGGCGGCGAGCACGGGTTCGTTCTCGCCGTCCCACAGCGCCGAGCCCTTCTCGCCGCTCGCCCGCCACGTGCCGTTCCACGAGGTCTCGGCGCCCGTACTGCACCAACTGCCGTTGTACGCGTAGCGTGCTCCGCCCTCCATCTCGAAGACGGCGCTCGCGGCGGCGTCGCCGTCGTACCAGCTCCACGGCGGGTTGTACGCATGGCAGTAGGCGGAGACGGGGTCCGCGCCGAGCAGGAAACGGGCCGAGTCGAAGGCGTGGATCGCCATGTCGATCAGCAGTGGGTACTCCATCTCCTCGCGGAAGCCGCCCATGTGCGGGGCCTTGAAGAACTCGGTCGTCAGCGTGCCGATCGCGCCGAGTTCCCCCAACATCCCGCGCAGGACGAAGAGTTGGGGGTTCCAGCGGCGTGACTGGCTCACCATGAACAGCTCACCGCTCACCTCGGAGGCGGCGGCGAGGGACAGGGCGCGGGCCAGGATGTCGGCGATCGGCTTCTCGCCGAGAACGGGCAGCCCGGCGAACAACGCGGCGGTGGTGACCGGGTGGTGGGCCACCGGAATCGTCACGTTGACGAGTGCCTGCGCGCCCGTGTCGGCCGCCAGCGCGACCGCGTCGGAGCCGACCGGGAGGTCCGGCCGACCCAGACCGGCGGCGGATCGTCGGGCGGCGTCCAGGTCGAGGTCGACGATGCCGACGAGTTCGGCCTCGGGTGCGGCGGTGACGGCGGTCAGCCACTGCTGTCCCATGGAGCCGGCACCGACCACGATCACGCGCAGGGGGTTGTCGGGCCCGCAAGGGATGATCCGGTGGCTTGCTCGATCGGTCATCGCTGCGGCCCCGAGTACGAAACGCCGTTGAAGAAGTCGTCGGTGTCGTAGCGCAGCAGCACCGGGTGGCTGCGCTCGGGCCGGTCCGTACGTGCCCACTGCACGGCGTTGGCGATCACCCGGCGGATGTCCTTGTTGTGGTAGACGGGGTAGTCCTGGTCGCCGGGGCTGAAGTAGAAGATCCTGCCGTGGCCGCGGCGGAACGTGCAGCCGCTGCGGAACACTTCGCCGCCCGTGAACGAGCTGACGAAGACCAGCTCGTCCGGGACGGGGATGTCGAAGAACTCCCCGTACATCTCGTCCTCTTCGACGACGAGCGGATGCGGGACCCCCTTGGCGATGGGGTGCGTGGGGTTCACCGTCCACACCAGCTCGCGGTCGTGCTCGTTGCGCCAGCGCAGGGTGCAGCTGGTCCCCATGAGCTTGATGAAGATCTTCGACCAGTGGCCGGAGTGCAGCACCACCAGACCCATGCCCGACAGCACGTGCCGGTGCACCCGCTCCACGACCTCGTCGGAGACCTCGGCGTGGGCTGCGTGTCCCCACCAGGTGAGGACGTCGGTCCCGGCGAGCACCTCCTCGGTCAGGCCGTGCTCGGGGTCGTCCAGCGTCGCGGTGCGGATGGTGCAGGCGTCGCCGAGGTTCTCCTTGATGCCTTCGGCGATCGTGGTGTGCATGCCCTGCGGGTAGATCTTGGCCACGTGCTCCTCGTTCTTCTCGTGGCGGTTCTCGCCCCACACGGTCACGTGGATCGGGGCCGGGGGCGGTGCGGAAGACGTGGTCACAGGGTGTTCTGCCTTTCTCCGAAGTCGCCCGGAGGGCGGGTCATTTGACGGCTCCGCCGGTCACGCCGGTGGCGATGTAGCGCTGTGCCACCAGGAGCAGCACGAGAGCCGGGACCGACGCGAGGGTCGCGGTGGCCATCACAGCGTTCCAGTCGCTGACGTGGGCGCCGAGGTACTGGTAGAGGCCGAGGGTGACGGGGCGGACGTCCTCGGTCGTCGTCAGGGTCAGCGCGAAGAGGAAGTCGCTCCAGGTGAACAGGAAGGTGAACAGCCCCGCCGTGATGAGGGCGTTCCTGCTCATCGGCAGGACGATCGAGACGAACGCCCGCAGTCGGCCCGCCCCGTCCACCCGGGCCGCCTCGATCACCGAGGACGGGATGTTGCCCATGAAGGCCCGCAGGATCAGGATCGCGAAGGGGATGCCCGCGGTGGAGTCGGCCAGGACCAGGCCGGGGACGGAGTTGAGCAGCCCGAGGTCGTTGTACGCGCTGTAGAGGGCGTTGGCCACGACGATGCCGGGGACCATCTGGCTGATCAGGATCCCGAACAGCACCGGACCGACCCAGCGGGCGTTGACGTGGGCGAGCGCGTACGCGGCCGGGCTCGCGACGATCAGGCTGACCACCACACTCCCCACGGCCACGATCAGGCTGGTCAAGAGGTTGGACCCCTGCTGGCTCAGCGCTGTGGCGTAGCCGTCGAAATTCAGCCGCGTGGGGAACCAGGGTGTGCTCACCGCGGTGTTGGCCGGCTGGAGGGAGACGTTGACCATCCAGTAGACCGGGAACAGCATCACGGCCAGGATCAGCGCGCCGATCGCGGTGTATCCCCACGGCCGCCGCGAGCGTCGGCGCTGGACACGTGTGGGCTGTACCGGTGGGACGGACGTGTGGGTGATGGTTGCCATGACGGCCTCACTGCTCGACGGCGCGGCGGTTCGCGCGCAGGTAGAGGACGGCGAAGACCAGCGAGATGACGATGAGGATGTTGCCGAGCGCGGCACCCTGTCCGAAGTCGAACTGCTGGAAGGAGAGTTGGTAGGACTGGCTGGCGATGGTCTGCGTCGCGTTCGCCGGGCCGCCGTTGGTGAGCCCGAGGATGACGTCGAGCACCTTGACCGTGTAGACGACACCGAGGACGAGCACCACGCTGACGACGGGGCGCAGCAGCGGCCAGGTCACGTGCCGGAACGCCCGCCAGCCCGTCGCACCGTCCAGGGCCGCCGCCTCGTACAGCTCCTCGGGGATGTCCTGGAGTCCGCCGTAGAGGATCGCGACGTTGAACGGGATCCCGATCCAGATGTTGACCACGATCACCGCGAACAGCGCCAGCGAGGTACTGGTCAGCCAGCCGGGGCGGTCCTGTACGAGGTGCAGGGCGCCGAGGAACCGGTTGAGCACGCCGTTGTCCTGGTCGAGGATCCAGCGCCACACCGCGCTGGAGACGATCAGCGGCACCAGCCACGGCAACAGGAGCAGGGAGCGCAGTACGCCGTTCAGCGGGAACCTGCGGCGGAAGAACAGGGCGATCGCCAGACCGATGAGGAACTGCCCCGCGATCGAACCCACCGTGAACAGCACCGTGTTGAGGAGTGCCTTGTCGAACACGGCGGACGACACGACGGCCCGGTAGTTGGCGAACCCGACCCAGGGCGCCTGGCCGGTGTAGAAGGTGGTCGTCGTGTAGTGCTGGAACCCCATGACGACGTTCTTCACGACCGGGTAGCCGAAGAAGGCCACCATGTAGGCCAGGGCGGGCAGCAGGAACAGCAGGTGGGACTGGCGCCGTCGGCTGCGCTTCCTCGGCCTCCTGTCCGACGGGGCGCTGTCCATGGCCCGCACCGACCGGCGTAGCACGTCAGCCATCCTGGGCCTGCTCAAGTGCCTGCGCCGGAGACGCGCCCTGGGTGAGCGCGGTCTGCATCGCGGTGTAGATCTTGGTGGCTGCCTTCGGCCAGTCCTTGCCCAACTCACCTGTGCGGGCACGGGCGTTGCGCACCTGTTCGGTGAACGCCTTCATCCTGGGCTGTTCCGCGGCGAACTTGTCCATCAGCGCGGTCTTCGTCGGCACGGTCTGGCGCTGCTCGGCCAGCAGCAACTGGTTCTTGTCGGAGTTGATGCACGCGACGACCTTGGCCGCCTTGGCCTGGCGCTGCGCGTTGCCGGTCTGCGGGATGGTCCAGGTCTCACCGCCCAGCGGGACGACCGGAGTTCCGCCGGCCTTGGGCACGGGGATCTGTACGACGTCGTAGTGCAGGCTCTTCTTCTCGTTCAGGACCGGGAACTGCCAGGGGCCGTTGATCATCATGGCCGCGTTGCCGGCCGCGAACTGGTCGTTGGCGTCGGCCTGGGCCCAGCTGACCACCGACTTCGAAGCCGACTTGTCCTTGACCAGGTCCACCAGCAGCTGAAGGGCCTGCGCGACCTGGGGAGTGGCGATGTCCTTCTCGTCGCCGCCGTTGGACCACATGAACGGCAGGAACTGCCAGGTCCCTTCATAGGTGGCCGGTGCGGCGAAGGCGACGCCGTACCTCTTGCCCGAAGTGAGCTTCTCGGCGGCCGACTTGAGCTCGGCCCAGGTGGTGGGCGGCTCGACACCGGCCTCGCTGAGCATGTCCTTGTTGTAGAAGAGCCCGAGGGTGTTGGTCACCGGTTGCAGGCCGTAGAGCTTGCCCTGGTAGGTCGAGGCGTCCACCACGCCCTCGGCGTATCCGTCCGCCTTCAGGCCGAAGTCACTGAGCGGGGCGAGGGCACCGCTGGCTGCGATCTGTTGCAGGTCGGGGTTGTCGAGCATCAGGACGTCGGGCAGGGTCCGCGACGAGGCCTGTTGCAGCACCTTGGGTATCAGGGAGGGGCCGGCCACGGCCTCCCGCTCGATCTTCACGCCGTTCTGCTGCCCGCACGCGTCCAGGAGCTTCCCGTAGAACCCCTTGTCGGGCTGATCGGCGTAGTAGTCCATCACCCGCAGTGTGTCGGCGCCGCCGGACGATCCGGTACTCGAGCCGCAGGCACTCAGGGACAGCGGTGCCAGGAGCGCGAGGGCCACCGTCAGTGTCGTTCTGCTGAGGAGTGCTCGTCGTTGAGCCATGTTCGGTCTCTTCTCGATCGGCGCTGTCTCGGGCGGACCATGCAAGGGTGTCGATGCGTATCGACAACGGTCAGGCGTCGCCACCCTCGACACGAACAGTGGGGATCAGCGGGCGGACAGGCTGGTCTGACGCAGGGTCAGATGTGGTGTCACCAGTTCAACGGTCGAAGGGGTGGGCACGGTCTCGCGGTTGAGCAGCCGGAACAGGATCCGCATCGCGCGGCGGGACACGTCCCTGGGTTCCAGCGAGACGTTGGTGACGGGGGGTGTGGAGGTCTCGGCCGTCCGGTCCGTGCACAGGCCGATGACGGACAGGTCGCGGCCCGGCACCAGTCCGCGGTCCAGCAGGCTTTGCAACGTCGGCTGGATCAACTGGGGATCGGGCACGACAAGGCCGAGCCGGCCTCCCCCGCCGGGCCCCTGCTCCGCGAGCGCCTCGTCCAGGGCGGCCTCGGCGCCGGCACGGCTGGTGTCCGGCGGGCTCACCTCGGTGTAGGCGATGCCGTGCGCGGCGGCCGAGTCCTCGGCTCCGCGCAGGAAGCGGCGGACGAAGTTGACGTCACGCGCCATCACGTCACGCGGGTACCCGAGCAGGACCACGCGGTCGTGCCCGGAGGTGGCCAGTTCGTCCACCGCCATGCGCCCGGCCAAGGTGTAGTCCAGGTCGACGCAGTACAGGCCCGCGGGGTCGTCGGGCACGCCGATCAGGATGACGGGCACGCTCAGACCGGCCGCCACGGGGATGCGCGGGTCCTTGGACCCGACCTCCATCAGCACGATCGCGTCGCACAGGGACTGGTCGCTGAGCCGGGTGAGGCCCTCGGCGCCCTCGTCCTCGGTGGCCAGGATGACGTTGTGGTCCTCTTCCCGGGCACACTTGGTGATCGTCTCGATGAAAGGCAGCACGCCCGTCATGTCCGCCCCCGGCGCGAACGGCACGACCAGGCCTATGACTTGGCTGCGCTGACTCGCCAGCGCCCGCGCACCCGCGTTGGGCTGGAACCCCAACGTCTCGATCGCCTCCTCCACCCGACGCCGGGTCTCGGGGGAGATCGAGCGGCGCCCGCTCATGACGTAGGAGACGGTGCTCTGGGAGACGCCCGCCAACCGGGCCACATCCCGGCTTGTCACCATGCGGAGCACCTCCCTCGGTGTCGATTCCCATCGCGTCGATGCGTATCGACTGATTGGGACGAGACTGTAGGGAGGGGCTGCAAACGGCGGCAAGGGTCGTGCAGGAAAAAGTTTCGGCCCGACTCTCCGTCGGCGAACTGGGGCGGTTCCCTCACGTCCCCGCGGGCGGGGCGATCTCCACGCGCACTCCGCGGGCCTCGAAGGCGCGGATCTGTGCGTCGGGGGCGGAGGTGTCCGTGACCAGGGTCCACTCCTCGCGGAGGGTCGCCCAGGCGTGGAACGGCGCACGGCCGAGTTTGGCGCCGTGGGCCAGTACGTAGACGCGGTCGGCGCGGCGGGCCATCAGTTCCTTGAGGCGGGTCTGGCGCAGGTCCGCCTCGCAGATGCCGCGGTCGACGGTGACGCCGTCGGCGCCGAGGAAGACCCGGTCGAAGGACATGTGCTCCAGCGCGGCCTCCGTGAGCGGGCCGACGAAGCCCTGGCTGAGCGGGCGGAGCGTCCCACCGAGGCACTCCACGTGTACGCCCTCCGCGTCGGCCAGGGCGTGCAGCGCGGTCAGGCCCGTCGTCGCGATCGTCAACTCCTTGGCCCCGCGCAGCTCGTGGGCGAGCGCACCGACCGTCGTACCGGCGTCGAGGAGCAGTGACTCGCCGGGCTCGACCTGCCGGGCCGCCCACTGCGCGATGGCCCGCTTCTCCTCGTAGGCCTCGCCGGTGCGCTGCCGCAGCGACGCCTCGGGGTGCGCGGACAGCGCCATGGCGCCGCCGTAGGTGCGGGCGAGGCGGCCCTCGGTGGTGAGGCGGGCGAGGTCGCGGCGGATCGTCGAGGGGGTGACGTCGAACAGCTGCGAGAGTTCCTCGACGCTGGCGAGGCCGGTGGTGTCGGCAAGGCGGACGATGCGGTCGCGTCGTGCCTGGGAGGTGGTCGGCGGCATCTGCGGGGTCCTCTACGGTGCGGTGGTAACGGCGGTGCAGGGGACGGTGGTTCAGGCCACCGGGGCGACCGGCGCCGTAGCCATCTCGGCTGCCTGGCGCAGCGCCTCGACCATGCTACCGGCCTCCGCCGTGCCCTTTCCGGCGATGTCGAAGGCGGTGCCGTGGTCGACGGAGGTACGGATGACGGGCAGTCCCACGGTGAGGTTGACACCCGCCTCGATGCCCAGGACCTTGACCGGGCCGTGGCCCTGGTCGTGGTACATCGCCACGATCAGGTCGTAGTCCCCGCGTGACGCGAGGAAGAAGGCGGTGTCGGCGGGGAGCGGGCCCCGGGCGTCTACGCCCTCGGCACGCAGCTTTTCCAGGGCCGGTACGATCTTCTCCTCTTCCTCTCCGTAGCCGAACAGGCCGTTCTCGCCCGCGTGCGGGTTGATGCCGCAGACGCCGATGACGGGGTGCGGGGTGCCCGCGCGGACCATCGCGTCGTGGCCGCGGCGTACGGTGCGCTCGACGAGGCCCGGTTCGATGCGGTTGACGGCGTCGATCAGGCCGATGTGCGTGGTGACGTGGATGACCTTCACCTTCTCGGTGGAGAGCATCATCGAGACCTCCTCGGTCCCGGTCAGGTGGGCGAGGAGTTCGGTGTGGCCGGGGTAGATGTGGCCCGCGGAGTGCAGGGCCTCCTTGTTGAGCGGCGCCGTGCAGATGGCTTGCACATCTCCTGCCACGGCGAGTTGGGCGGCACGCTCGATGTACGCGTACGCGGCGTGACCGGCGACCGGCGACAGCTTGCCCCAGGGCAGGTCGGCGGGGAGCAGGCCGAGGTCGATCACGTTGACGCGGCCGGGTGTGAACCGGGCGTCACGCGGGTGGTCCACGGCGACGATCTCGCAGTCCAGGCCGAGGATGCGGGCGGCCTCGCGCAGCCGCTGGGCGTCGCCGATGACGACGGGGCGGCAGCGGGCCAGGACGGCGTCGTCGATGAGGGCCGCGACGATGACCTCGGGGCCGATGCCGGCGCCGTCTCCCATGGTGACGGCGATGAGGGGGGCGGGGGTGCTCATGTGGGCAACTCCTAGTCGGGAAACGGACGTTGGCAGGTTCAGGTGGCGGCCGTGGCTGCGGTCAGGTGGGGTCGTAGCGCGACGGCGATGGTCAGGAGCGAGTCCTCGGCGCCGTAGCTGCCGGGGCGGGTGACCACGTGGCGGCCGTCGGGGGTACGAGAGTGGACTGCGCCGTGGTGGATCTCGGCAAGCGGCTCCAACTCCCGTATCCCCAGGGCGTCCAGCGTGGTGCGGGCGGTCTCGCCGCCGGTCAGGACGAGGTCGGGGCGGCCCGGGTACGCGGCGGCGAGCGCACCGAGGGCGGTGCTCAGGACCCGGCCCGCACCGGGGCACGGGCCCTTCGAGCCGTCGATGGACAGCACGGTCAGGGCGGGGGCGGTACTCGGCAGGCGGACCGTACCCGTCGCCAAGTCGGCCGGATTCAGCGGCACATGGTGCGCGCCGAGTGCGGTGAGGTGCGCGATCTGCGCAACCGCGCCGGGTTCGGCGGTGCCCACGACGACGAGCAGGGGCGTGGAGTCCTGAACGGGCGTGGGCGGGCACGGGGTGGCGGGACGTGCCAGCGCGCGCCCGAGCGCCCCCGCCAGGCCACCGCTGCCCAGGAGTCGGAATCCGGGACCGAGGCGCAGCACCGCCGCCGCCACCGCGTCCAGGTCCGCATCGGTCTCGGCATCCGGAACAGGATGCGCGCCGGACGCGGCGATCCGCCGGAACTCCTCGTCCAGAGCGGCGGGCTCGGATCGTACGACGTCGACAGGCACCGTACGGACCGGCAGGCCGGACAGCGCCTCGGGCAGCGAGCGGGGCGGGGACGTGTGTTCCGCGCGCCAGCCGTCCGTGCGGTGCAGGGGCACGCCGTTCACGTGCACCACACCGCCGGTCACGGTGCGCCTGGCCGCGGGCAGCGCGGGGGCGATGACGACGGCCTCGGCACCCTCGGCATAGGCGGCGGCCTCCACGGCGAGGTGACCGCGCAGCTGCGAGTCGACCTTCTTGTACAGCAGTCGAGGCGGACCGGACTGCGCCGCGCGCAGCGCCGTCCGCACGGCGACCGCCGCTTCGGCGGGCGGCAGGTGGCGGGTGTCCAGGTCCACGGCGAGGTCGTACTCGCCGAGGGTCTCGGCCACGGCGGCGGCGTCGAGCGACAGACGCACCGGGCCGCCGAGCGCGCGGGCGGTCTCAGCCGCGCCGGACAGGTCGTCCGCGAGCGCGACGACGTACGGCGAGACGCGTGGACGTGGGGGCAGGGAAGCCACGGGATCGAACCTCCTTGAGCATGCTCGGCGGTGGGCGGCCCGGGTCGGATCATGACACAAGTTGCGTGAAGTGCGCGAGACCTCTTGCGCGAATTACGCAGTCGTGCGAGCGTTCCCGTGGCGCCGGGGCCGTCACCAGCGGACCTCGTCGCCTCGTGGATGCGACGGGTACCCGCTCACACAGCCGCACGGCACGCCCGCGATGCGCACATCCCGCACGAGATCGCACCCAGGCACGAGACGAGGACCGGGACCGGGACACAGGGCCCGCGCCACTGGCACAACCCGCTGCCCTCGTACTACCCGCACCGCCCGCTGCACCCGCGCCACCCGCACCGCCCGCTTCACCCGCACCACCCGCCCCGGAAGGAACCCGCGTGACCGTCGGCCTTGAGCTCCCCAACGTCCCCGTCCCGTTGTCCCGTCTCGTTCTCGGCACGATGACGTTCGGCGACACCGCCGACCGCGCGACGGCCGCCGCGATGCTGGACGCGGCGCTCGACGCGGGCATCACCGGCGTGGACACCGCCAACGGATACGCGGGCGGCGAGAGCGAGCGGATCCTCGCCGAGCTGTTGCCCGATCGCCGTGACCGGGTGGTGCTGGCGACCAAGGCCGGCATCCCGCATTCCGACCAGGGCGAGCACACGCCGCTCTCCGCCGAGGGCCTGCGCGCCGCGCTCGACGGGAGCCTCAAGCGCCTGGGCACCGATCACGTGGACCTCTTCTATCTGCACCAGCCGGACCGCAGGACCCCGCTCGCCGAAACCCTCGCGACCGTCGCCGAGTTCGTCCGGGCGGGCAAGGTCCTCGCCCTCGGTGTCTCCAACTTCGCCGCCTGGCAGATCGCGGAACTGAACCGCGTGGCCGACGAGGTCAGCGCCCCCCGCCCCGTCGTCGCCCAGCAGCTCCACAATCTGCTCGCGCGCCGGATCGAGGAGGAGTACGTCGAGTACGCCGCCGTCACCGGCCTGCGCACCATGGTCTACAACCCACTCGGCGGCGGTCTGCTCACCGGCCGCCACAGCTTCGAACAGGCCCCGGACGGCGGGCGGTTCGGAGACTCCAAGCTGGCCGTGATGTACCGCGAGCGGTACTGGAACGAGGAGCTGTTCCGCGCCGTCACCGACCTCACCCGCATCGCCTCCGACGCGGGCCTGCCGCTGACCGAACTGGCCCTGCGCTGGCTGCTGTCGAGGCCCTCCACCGACGCCCTGCTGCTCGGCGGGTCCAAGGTCGAGCACCTGAAGGCCAACATCGCCGCCGCATCCGCCGGTCCGCTGTCCGCGGACGTCCTGGCCGCCTGCGACGAGGTCGGCGCCCGCCTGCGCGGCCCCATGCCCGCCTACAACCGCTGACCTTCCGCCACTCCCCCGCAACGGAGACACCCATGTCCACCGGCCGCACCCCTGCCGAGTTCACCACCGCACTGCGCAACCGCGAACAGCTCATCGGCTACTGGTCGTTGCTCGACTCCCCGATCGCCGCCGAACGCCTCGCCCGCGTCGGCTACGACTATCTCGCCTTCGACGCCCAGCACGGCCTCTTCGGCTACCAGGGCATGCTGAACAACCTCCTCGCCACCGACACCAAGGGCAGCACCGCCGTCGGCATGGTGCGCGTCGAGGCCAACGACCTGACCTACATCGGCAAGGCGCTCGACGCGGGCGCCACCGCCGTGATCGTCCCGCTCATCGACAACGCCCAGGACGCCGCCGACGCCGTGGCCGCCGTCCGCTACCCGCCGCTGGGCCGCCGCTCGTACGGCCCGATGCGCGCCCAGCTGCGCATCGGCCCGAACCCGGCCGACACGCACCAGCAGACCGCCGTCCTCGCGATGATCGAGACGGGCGACGGCCTGGCGAACGTCGAGGAGATCTGCGCGACTCCGGGTCTGGACGGCATCTACGTCGGCCCGTCCGACCTGCGTCTGGCCATCGGCGGCACGAGCTCCACCGACCCCGCCGTGCAGGACGAGTTCGAGCTGACCCTCACCCGCGTACGCAAGGCGGCCGAGGCGGCGGGCATAGCCGCCGGCATCCACAACGCCGACGGCGCGAGCGCGGCCCGTCGCCTCGCCGAGGGCTTCACGTTCGCGTCGGTCGCCGCCGACGTCGTACATCTGCAACAGATCGCGACGTCCCACCTGGAGGCGGCACGCGGCGGGGCGCGCTGATGCCGACCACACTCATCACCACGCCCACCTTCGCCCGGCACTCGGTGCGCCCCTGGCAGATCCTGGAGGAGGCCGGAGCAGGTCCCCTGCGTCCCTGCGAGGACGGGGCGCTACCCGCCGCCGAACTCCTCAAGTACGCGGCGGAAGCCGATGCGTTGATCGTCGGCATGGATCCGATCACCGCCGAGGTGATGGACGCCGCGCCCCGTCTCAAGGTGATCGCCAAGCACGGTGTGGGCGTCGACACCATCGACCTGGCCGCCGCACGGGCGCGCGCGATTCCGGTGGTGTGCGCGCCGGGCAGCAACTCGCGGGCGGTGGCGGAGTACACCTTCGGCCTGTTGCTGACCGCGGCCCGCTCCCTGGCCGCCTCGCACACCGCGGTGGCGGAGGGCGGCTGGCCGAAGCTGTTCGGCCCCGAACTGCACGGGAAGACGCTGGGCATCGTCGGCTTCGGACGCATCGGCCGGCTGCTGGCCGGTTACGCCCGCGCCTTCGGCATGGAACCGCTCGCCCACGACCCCTACGTCTCCGACGCCGACGTCCGCGCGCACGGCGCCGAACCGGCCGCGCTCGACGCCCTGTTGGCGCGCGCCGACGCCGTCAGTCTGCACACCCCGCCCGACCCGTCGGGCACCCCGCTGCTCGACCGCGCCCGTCTGGCGGCCATGAAGCCGGACGCGATCCTGGTCAACGCCGCGCGCGGTGGGCTCGTGGACGAAGACGCGCTCGCCGAACTGCTCGGCTCCGGGCACCTCGGGGCCGCCGCCCTCGACGCGTTCAGCACCGAGCCGTTGCCCGCCGACCACCCGCTGCGCGAGTCCCCGCGCACGCTCCTCACCTCCCACATGGCCGCGTGCACGCCCGAGGCCAACCAGGCCATGGGCGCGATGGTCGCCGAGGACGTCGTCCGCGTACTCGCGGGCAACGAGCCGCAGCACCAGGCGAGTTGAGACCCACAGGACGAAACACCGCACCACCCTGTCCCCGTTCCGGACACCGGCGACGACGCCGGAAGATCCCCTAAGGACCTGCTATGGCCACCACGACCGACGGCGCCACGGCGGCACCGCCACCCGCGCAGACCGACCCGTACGCTCTGCGCGCCGAAGACGCCCGCCCCGCCCCCGAGACCCTCCGCGGTCGGGTGCGCCAACTCGGCCCCGGGCTCGTGCTGTCCGCCGCGGTCGTCGGCTCGGGTGAACTGATCACCACCACCGCGCTCGGCGCGAAGGCCGGGTTCGCGCTGCTGTGGCTGGTGATCATCTCGACCGCCGTCAAGGTGTGGGTCCAGATGGAGCTGGCCCGCTGGACCATCCTCAACGGCAAGCCCGCGCTGGAGGGTTACAGCCAGATCGGGCCGAAGATCGGCCGGCTGAGCTGGATCAACTGGCTCTGGATCGGCATGGACTTCGCCAAGATGTTCCAGCGCGGCGGCATCATCGGCGGCACCGCGGCGGCCTGTTCGATCCTGCTGCCGATCCACGGGTCGGCGCTGAGCACCTCGTCCCTGACCATCTGGGCCCTCATCGTCACCGGCAGCGCCATCCTCATCCTCCAGACGGGCAAGTACCACATCGTCGAGCGCGTCGAGGTCGTCGGCATCTCGCTCAAGACGGTCATCACCTTCGGCCTGGCGCTCGCCCTGCCGTTCACCGCCTTCGGATACGGCGGCGAGCAGCTCGTCGACGGACTGAGCTTCCAGATACCCGCGGGCACGGTCGGCATCGCCCTCGCCGTGTTCGGCATCACCGGCGTCGGCGCCGACGAGATGACGACGTACACCTACTGGTGTCTGGAGAAGGGCTACGCCCGCTGGACCGGCCCCGACGACGGCACCGAGCAGCGGGCCCGGCGGGCCGAGGGCTGGCTCAAGGTCATGCGGCTCGACGTGGGCGTCTCGTGGGTCGTGTGCACCGTCTGCACGCTGTCCTTCTATGTGATCGGCGCCTCGGTGCTCCATCCGCAGGGCCTGGTGCCCGAGGGCAACGACATGATCACCACGCTGTCGCACAGCTACACGGACACGCTCGGCCCCTGGGCCAAGTACCTGTTCCTGGCCGGCGCGATCTCCGTCCTCTTCTCGGTGACCGTCGCCTCGTCGGCCAGCGTGCCGCGCCTGTGGACCAACACCCTCGGTCTGCTCGGTGTGGTCGACTGGCACGACATGCGCGTCCGCACACGCACCATCCGCATCCTCACCTGCTGTCTGCCCCCGCTGTGGATGTGCATCTTCCTGTGGGTCCAGTCCCCGGTCCTGATGGTGCAGATCGGCGGCATCGGCGGCGGCATCTTCCTGCTCGCGGTCGTGGTCGCGGTCTGGCGCCTGCGCTACACCGGCGTCCCGCCCCGCTTCCGCGCCAACCCCTGGCTGACCGCCGCACTCGTGCTGAGCAGCGCGGCGATCCTGTTCCTCGGGGTGTACGGGGTGCTCGACACCCTTGAGCTCACGCCCGGCAGCTGAAACGGCGCAAGCAGTCACGGGAGTTCAGCTGCCGCTGGACTGAATCGCTGCCGGCCGGTGGACCGGGGCGGGGCGCCGCGGGGTCAGCAGACCAGGGACCGGCTCAGTGGGCCCGAGCGCAGGTGCCGGCCCCGCGGCTCGGCGTCCGTCAGCCGTCCGGCCTCGACGACGGGACGGCCGCCCACCACCACGGTCTCCGGCCAGCCGGTGACCGCCATGCCCTCGTACGGCGTGTAGTCCGTGGCCATGTGCAGGCCGGTGCTGCGGACGGTGCGGGTGGCCGTGGGGTCCCAGATCGCCAGGTCCGCGTCCGAGCCGGGCGCGATGACTCCCTTCCGGGGGTAGAGGCCGTTGAGCCTGGCCGGGTTGGCGCACATCAACTCGACGAATCGGCCCACCGGAAGACCGCCGTTGACCACCAACTCGCTGAAGATCACCGGCATACGGGTCTCCACTCCCGGCAGGCCGTTGGGCATCGCCCGTACGTCGTGGCTCACCGACTCCTTCTGGGCCGTGTCGTAGCAGCAGTGATCGCTGCCGATCGTCGCCACCTGGCCCATGAGCAGCCGTGAGCGCAGTCCGGCGACCGTGCCGGCGTCCCGCAACGGCGGGCAGCACACAAAGCGTTCGGGGTGCGGGCCCGCGTACGCCGTGTCGTCCAGAACCAGATGGTGCGCCACCGTCTCCGTGAACGCCCGCACTCCCCGGCCGCGGGCGCGGGCCACCAGGTCGACCGCCTCGGGTGTCGACTGGTGGACGAAGTACACCGGGGCCGACACCGACTCGGCGATGGCGAGGATCTCGGCGACCGACGCGTTCTCGGCCAACTCCGGCCGCGTACCGGAGTGATGGGACGCGCTGATCGACCCGGCCGCCTCGCCGCGCTCCTGCGTGTCCGCGATGATGTGGTCGGCCTCGCAGTGGATGACCACCATGCCGCCCAGATCCCGCAGGGTCGTCATCACATTCAGGATGGTCTTCTCGTCGGCCATGGTCTCGCCGCGGTAGGTGGTGAACATCTTCACCGTGACGATGCCGTCGGAGGCCAGTGAGCGGAGTTGCTCCGGCACTGTGTCGTCCCACTCGACCACGCACGCGTGCAGTGCGCTGTCGCACACCCCCTGTGCCGCCTTGGCGCGTTGGGCGGCGGCGACGTCGGCCGGGTTCTCGCCGGGGCGCGGGATGGCGAAGTCCACGATCGTGGTCGTACCGCCGTGGACGGCCGCCGTGGTGGCCTGGCGGTAGTCGTCGAGGGAGGTGAAGTCCCCCGAGGTGAAGCCGACATGGCAGTGCGGGTCCACGCCGCCGGGCAGCACCAGGCGTCCGGAGGCGTCGATCTCGGTGGTACCGGGGGCTTGCGCGGTGCGGTACGCGCCCGGCTCCACCACCCCGAGTACCTTGCCGCCGCCCACCAGGACGTCCGCGGCGCCCTGCCAGTCGGCGTTGACCACGGTGCCGCCTCGGACGACGAGGTCGACGGGTGCGCTGGGTTCGATGGGTTCGTTCGATGAGGAGTGGGACATGGCGGACCTCCAGCGAGGACGAGGTGTCAGCGGGTGGCGAGGTAGGCGTGCCAGCCGCCGTGGGCGGTGATGTCGACGACACCGGGGGCGGTCAGCGCGGAGTCCCGCATGCGCATCGAGAAGGAGCCCGAACCGTCCGCCAGGGCGATCACGCCCAGTTCGAGTTCCTCGGGCTCCTCGGGGAGCAGTTGCTCGCGCAGCACCTCGTAACTGACCTCGTACACCTCGCCGTTGATCGAGGCGCCGCCCTCCGTCACCGGGTGCAGGCCGGGGAACTCGTCGCGAACGGAGAAGAAGCGGTACGTGGGTGCCGTGCGGGCGGGGCCGAGGAGGCGGGCGTCGCTCAGTGCGTGGTTGAGGGTGCCTCCGGACATCGCCTGGCCGTTGACGAACATCTTCAGGGTCATGAGGGGGTGCCTTTCAGGGCGATACGGGAGTGGTGGCGTCGTACAGCAGGCGGCCCGGACCCAGGTCGGCCACCGGGTCGGCCGGGGGTTCCCCGGCGATCTGACGGGCCAGCGTGTCGCCCCACACCGGGGCGAGGGTGAAGGCGTAGGTGCCGCCCGCGACGAAGAACCCCGGGTGGCCGGGGACTTCGCCGATCACCGGCATCTCGTCCGGGGTCGCGGCCAGCGGTCCGGCCCACATGCGCAGCAACCGCAGGTCCCCGAGGAACGGCAGGATGCGCCCGGCCTGGGCGAGATTGCCTGCCATGCTGGGCACGCTGACGGTGCTGCGGCCCGCCATGTCCAGCTCGGCGGCCGGCCAGCCGCCGCCGATCAGCAGGTTGCCCGCGCTGACCTGCTTGACCGACATGCCCTCGCCGATGTGCTGGACCAGGTGGTGCATGACCGGCGGGACCCGCACGGTCACGTGCATCTGGATCGCGACCGGGGACATCTGTATCCCCACCCCTGCGAGTGCGGAGATTTCGGTGATCCACGGCCCGGCCACGTTGACGACCACGGGCGCCGTCCAACTCCGCTCGCCCGAGAGCACCTTGTAGTCGTCGCCGACCCGCCGGATGCCGGTGACCGGGGTGAAGGCGTGCACTTCGGCGCCCAGGCGGCGGGCCGCGGCCAGATATGCGGGGGTGATCAGGAGCGGGTTGGCGTAGCCGTCGAGCGGGCACCAACTGGCGGCGCGTACACGGTCGGAGAGCAGCGGAAGCTGCTTGCGGGCCTCGTCGCCGGTGAGCACCTCGGTGGGGATGCCCGCCCGCCGCTCCCACTCGTGTTTCTCCCTCAACTCCTCTTCTTGTGCTGCGGTTTCGGCGACCATGAAGCCGCCGCCGCGCCGCAACTCCACGTCGGCGCCAAGCCGTTCCTCGATCTGCGACCAGTGGTCGGACGCCCGGCGTTGCAGCGGCAGCAGGCGTGCGCTGTCGACCGGGACCTCCTGGCCCGGGCGACGGGTGTGGATGGCCTGGATGTGGAGATTGCCCGCGGTGGTGCCGGAGCCTTCGCGGTTGGGTGAGCCGCGCTCCAACACCACGACCCGGTAGCCGCGTTCGGCGAGATGGAAGGCGGCACTGGCGCCCAGGATGCCTGCGCCGATGACGACGACGTCCGGCCGGGTCACAGGACCTCCTGCCCTTCGACCGTCGCGGCCATGGGCAACGGCCGTATCGGCATCCGGGCCGCGAAGCACTCCGCCTCGCCCCGCCCGGCCAACGCCGCGACGATGTGGCCGCATTCACGTCCCTGGCAGGGGCCCATACCGGCGCGCGTGGCCGCCTTGGTGCCGTGCAGGTCGTTCCAGCCGGTCGCGGCGGCCTGCCGGATCTCCCCCGCGCTGACGCCCTCGCAGCGGCAGACCTGGGCGGTGTCGGGGATGTCGGCCGTGGCCAGCATGGGGTAGAGGCGGTCGGCCAGTGCCGCGAAACGGTCCAGCGCGCGGGCCCGGCGGCGGAGGCCGGCCACCCGCACGGGCGGGCCTTCGGGTGCCAGGCGGCGCAGGATCGCGTGGGCGGCGAGCTGTCCTCGTACGCCCGCCGCGTGCACCCCCGCGATGCCGGCACAGTCGCCGGCGACGTACAGCCCGTCCACCGAGGTCGCACCGTCCGCGTCCACGACCGGGAGCTGCTCCGTGCCCGTCGGGTCCACCTGGGTACGGCAACCCAGCAGCCGGGGCAGTTCGGTGCTGGGGCGGAAGCCGAATCCGACGCACAGCGCGTCGGTCTCCACCCGCCGTACGTCACTGTCCAGGGCCTCTATGTCCACGGCGGTGACCTGGGTGTCGCCGTACGCGGCCAGCACGCGGGCTCCCTGTTCGACACGCACGCCGTATCGGGCGAGGGTGAGCAGATAGCGGGCCGCCTCCGCGAGCCGGGCGGGTTGCCGCAGCGCTCCGCCGATGACAGATGCTCGGGGGCGGTACGGGTGGTTCAGCTCGACCAGCGCCTCGATCCGGGCGCCCACCTCCAGCAGCGCGCAGGCGACCGGGAGCAGGAACGGGCCGGTCCCGGCCAACACCACCCGCCGGCCCACGGGAACCCGGTCCATGGTGGCCAGATGCAGGGCGAATCCGGGTGTGACCACCCCGGGTAGCGTCCAGCCGGGGAAGGGCAGGGAGCGTTCGTACGCGCCCGTCGCGACCAGTGTCGCCCTGGTGCGGATCCGGCCGAGAGCGCCGGTGCGGACATCGGAGGTGAAGAGGGTGCGGCCCGCGTCCTCGGCGCCCCAGACCAGGGTGCCGGTGCGGCAGACGACCCCGGCGGCCCGCACCTGGCGGATCAGTTCGGTGCCGCGCGGGCGGAAGTCGCCGAAGGCGGCCGCGAGTTGCTCGGGCCGGCGCTTGTAGTACTGGCCACCAAGGGTGTCGGACTCGTCCAGCAGTACGACGCTCAGCCCGCCCCGGGCCAGGACCAGCGCCGCGTGCAGTCCTGCGGGCCCGCCGCCGACCACCGCGACATCCGCCTCCGTCATGACGTCAGCCATGTGCGGCCGTCGGGAGGTGCTCGGTGTGAGTACGGATGTCCATGCCGTCGGAGACGTGCGCAGTGCAACTGCGTGTCCCGGGGCGGCCGTTGATGGTCACCTCGCACTCCAGGCAGACACCCATTCCGCAGAACGGGCCGCGCAGTTGGCCGTTGACCGGGTTGCGGCGCAGCTGCCAGATTCCGGCCGAGACCAGGGCGGCGGTCACGGACTGGCCCGCCCAGGCCTGGCTGAGGGCGCCGTCGATGGTCACGGTGACCGTCTGAGGCAGGGAGTTGGTGCTCATGGTTGTGCTCACAGGGCTCAAGGGGGGTGGGGGGTTCACAGGACGCGGTCCAGGAACTGGCGGGTGCGTTCGTGTTCCGGCGCGGAGAAGAAGAGGTCCGGGGACTTGTCCTCCACCACCAGGCCGTCGGCGATGAACGCCACCCGGTCGGCCGCCGCTCGGGCGAAGCCCATCTCATGGCTGACGACGATCATGGTCATGCCCTCCTCGCGGAGCCGGACCATGACGTCGAGGACCTCCCCGACCATCTCCGGGTCGAGCGCCGAGGTGGGTTCGTCGAAGAGCAGCAGTTCCGGGCGCATCGCCAGGGCACGGGCGATGGCCACCCGCTGCTGCTGGCCGCCGGAGAGCTGGGCGGGGTAGGAACGGGTCTTGTCGGCGAGGCCCACCATGGCCAGCAACTCGCCCGCCGCGACACGCGCTTCGGCCTTGGACACGCCGTTCACGTGCACCGGACCGGACGCCACGTTGTCCAGCGCGGTCATGTTCGGGAACAGGTTGAACTGCTGGAACACCATGCCGGTGCGCCGCCGCTGGACGGCGATCCGACGTTCCCGCAGGGCGCCCCGGTCGCCGTAGCCGATCCTTTCACCGCAGATGCTGACGGTGCCGGAGTCGGGGGTCTCCAGGTGGTTCAGGGTGCGCAGGAAGGTGCTCTTGCCGCCACCCGACGGGCCCAGCACAAGGACGACCTCGCCCCGCCGGACCGTCAGGTCGATGCCCTTGAGCACCTCGACGCCGCCGTACGACTTGCGGACCTGGCTCGCTTCAACGACCGTCTCGATGGTCATCGGGTCTCCATTTCGAGTGCCGGTACGGCGGCGCCCTTGATACGGCGGCCCCTGCTCGGCCCGGTCTGGTGGCCGCGGCCGACCCGGGCCTCCAGCCACCGCTGCACCAGGCCCCACAGGGTGGTCATCGCCAGGTAGTACAGGGCGGCCGCGGTGAGGCCCTCCAGGACGCGGAAGTTGGTCTGGACGGCGAACTGGGTGCGGCGCAGCAGTTCTTCGACGGAGATCACCGAGACGAGCGTGGTCGTCTTGAGCAGTCCGTTGAAGCTGTTGCCGAGCGGCGGGACCATCACCCGCAGTGCCTGCGGCATGACGACCACCCGGAACACCTTCCAGGGCGGCATGCCCAGCGCGCGGGCCGCCTCGGACTGGCCGCGCGGGACCGAAAGGACCCCGGCGCGGACGATCTCCGAGAGGTACGCCGCCTCGTTGAGGACCAGGCCGGTCAGGGCCGCGCTGATCACGCCCAGGCGCAGGCCCAGCTGAGGCAACCCGGTGTAGATGATGACCAGTTGGACCAGTAGGGGTGTGCCCCGCATCAGCCACACATAGAAGCCGGTGACCGCCCGGACCGGTGCGATGCGGGACGCTCTGCCGAGCGCCACGAGCACGCCGAGCGGAAGGGCGAGCGCCATGCTGACCGTGGTCAGCCAGATCGTCGTCCAGGCTCCCTGCACGAGCTGGGGACTGCTGAGGAAGGAGAAGAAGGCATCCCAGGACCACATGGCTCTCGCCCTTCGATGGTTGCTTCGCGCTGATCGGGTTACTTCGCGCTGATCGCGCCGGTGGTCACCTTGAGGTCGCCGGTGTAGGCCGTGACGCCGTACTTCTTGAACAACGTGGCCAAGTAGCCGTTGTCGCGAAGGGTGTTGAGCGCGTCGGCCACGGCGTCGGCGGGCTTCTGCTTGCCGAAGCCGAGGGCGAGCGGGGCGGGGTTCATGCCCTTGACCGCCGTCTCGAAGCGGCCGTCCTTCTGGTAGTGGCTGGTGACCGACTCGACGATGGCCACGCCCTCGACCTGACCCGCGGACAGCGCTTGGTAGGCGTCGGCGGTGGTGGTGAAGGTGCGGATGGTGATCTGCGACTTCCCGGCGGCCTTGAGTTCCTTGTTGAGCGCGGTGAGGGTGTCGAACTCGTAGCCCGGGGCCTCCACGGCGATGGTCTTGCCGGACAGGTCGTCCTCGGAGGTGATCTTCTTCGGGTTGCCCTTGGCGACGGAGACGGAGACGCCCTGGATCTCGTAGGGGACGAGCTTGACGGTCTTGGCGCGCTCCGGTGTGTAGAACATGCCGGTGTCGATCATGTCCCAGCGTCCGGACTGCACGCCGGGGATCTGCGCGTCGAAGGGGATGTTGACGAACTTCGGGGTGAGACAGAGGAGCTTGGCTATCTCGTCACCGAGGTCCACCCGCATGCCGACGATCTTGTTGGAGGCGTCCAGGTACTGCATGGGCGGCAGGGTCGCGTTGGTGGATATGGTCAACGTGCCGGCTGTGACCAGGTCCGCCTTGCCCACCTTGGGCGTGCAGCCGGTCGGGGCCGCGGCGGCGGACGACGAGTCCTCGCTGCCGCAGGCCGCCACGGTCAGAAGCAGGGCGGCCGCTGAGGAGGCCGCGATGAGAAGTCTGCGCACGGTCGGTTCACCTTTTTCCGGTGCTGGTGGAACAGGACTGCAGCCCGGCCTCGTCGAGCGCCTCGGTCAGGCCGAGCAGCGCGGACGGGTCCTCCAGGGGGAGCAGCGGGGGGCGTACGTGCCCTCCGGGCTGCCCGAGCAGCCGCATGGCGGCTTTGAGCTGCGAGGTGGGTGAGGCGAACCGTGAGCTGTAGTCGTCGTTGACGAGCAGGTTCACAAGCCGTTCGTAGCGTGCGGACCATTCCCGGGCCCGGTCGAGGTCACCGGCCCAGTAGGCCTCGTAGAAGGGGACGGCGAACGGGGCGCCGAGGCCGCCGCCGTCGATGTTTCCGGCTCCGCCGAACTCGGCCATGACGGCCATGCCGCGGCGGTGGATGAAGCGGCCGAAGACCTGGACCTTCCCGGCCAGGGCGGCGCAGGTGTCGGCGACCTTCAACTCGTCGCCGGAGCTGTCCTTGACGGCCACCACGGTGTCGAGTTCGGCCAGCTTGGTCAGGGTGTCGACGGTGATGTCGACGGCGGTGCCGCGCGGCCAGTTGTAGACCATGAGCGGCAGGTCGACCGCGCCTGCCAGGGTGGCGTAGAAGGCGTGGATCTCGTCCTGGCTCGGATGGACGTAGGGCGGCGGGGTGGTGAGGATGCCGTCCGCGCCGATCGAGCGGGCGTGTTCGCCGTACCGTGCGGACTCGGCCGCGGTGTACGCGCCGCAGCCGATCACCACCGGTATCTGCCCGGAGAGTTCGGCGACCGCTATCTCGGCGACGCGGCGGCGCTCCTCTGAGGCCTGGGAGAACCACTCGCCGGTCGTGCCATTCACCAGGAGCCCGTGGACACCGTGGTCGGCGTACAGCCCGAGCAGTGCGCGCCAGGCGTCCTCGTCGAGGGAGCCGTCGGCGGCGAAGGGGGTGGGTGCGGCCGGCCAGTAGCCGCGCCAGGGGGCGGCACTCGAAGTGGTCATGCTGCTCTCCGTGGGATCGATTCCACAGCACGGTGGCAGCGGAGCAGGGCGGAGGTCAATGTCGTTCTGGCTGGAAACTGCTCGTGAAACGCATTGTTTACGCCACCGACTTCACCGGATCTGCCATCATGGCGATCACGGCTCGACGCGTGAGCAGAGTTGAATGGGATCGATTCCATGATCGGGGGTGGCCGGTGGCCGTCACCTTGGACCAGGTGGCCGAGGCGGCAGGGGTCTCCAAGAGCACGGCCTCGCGGGTGCTGAGCGGCTCCAGCCGGGTCAGCGACCGGACGAAGCGGGCGGTGCAGTCCGCGGCGGAACGCCTCGGCTACCGCCCCAACCGGATCGCCAGCGGACTGCGCACCAGGCGCAGCAACCTCGTCGGGCTGGTGATAACCAACCTGGTGAACGCCTCGTTCCACCGCATCACCGAAGTGCTCCAGCAACGGCTGGACGAACGAGGCTACCAGGTCCTGCTGTGCGTCACCGACTCGAACCCGGAGCGTGAACGCCGTTACCTGGACATGCTGTTGGACCATCGCGTCGACGGCCTGATCATCGTGGGCACCGGCGACAACACCGCGACGGTCCGGCAGGTGAGCGAGGCCGGCATCCCCGTGGTCAACCTGATGCGCACACCCGACGGCGCCCCTGGCGACTCCGTGATGGCCGCCGACCGGGACGGCGCCGAGCTGGCCGTCCGCCATCTGCTGGACCTCGGGCACCGGAGCATCGCCTTCATCGGAGGCCCGCCCGGCGTCGACTCCGGACGCGACCGTTACGCGGGGTTCGCCGCGGCCATGGCCGCCGCCGGGCTCGACCCCGATCCCGCCCTGTGCGCGCGCGGCCCGTACACCGTGCCGTTCGGCGCGGAGGCCGCCATGCGGCTGATGGCCGCGGGCAACACACCCACCGCGCTGTACAGCGCCAACCACGAAGCGACGTTCGGGGTGCTCGGAGCCCTGGTACAGCTCGGGGTCCGGGTGCCGGAACAGCTCTCTCTCGTCTGCCACGAGGAAGCGCCCTGGTTCCCGTACTGGCACCCGCCGGTCACCGTCGTCGACAACGGAGCCCGCGACCTCGGCGAACTCGCCGCGGAGCAACTGCTGCGCCGCATGGACAGCCGCCCCGACAACGGCGACACCGGCCCGGAGGGCGTCGGCCGACTCATCCGCGTCGGCTCCCGGCTGGTGGTACGCGACTCGACCACGGCCCCCCGTCGGTCGGGTTGAAAGGCCAGTGCTTCACCTGAGGTCGGCGACTGTCTTCACGCGCCGCTCTCGGTGGCGGCGGAGACCGGAGGTGTGGGAAACCCGCCCACCGCCTGCTCGTAGGCGTGCGCGACACGCAGCACCGTCGCGTCGTCGAAGCGCCTGCCGGTGATCATCAGGCCGGCCGGGAGGCCGTCGACCAGGCGGGTCGGGACGCTGCACGACGGGTGGCCGGTCGCGTCGAAGGGGGCGGTGTTGCCGACCATCGACAGCGCGAGGTGCAGGTAGTCGGCCAGGGAGATGTCGGGCGGCGGGATCTCCCTGGCCGTGTAGGGGACGGTGGGCATGACCAGCACGTCGTACTGGGTCAGTGCCGCGTCGTAGGCCGCACGGGCCTGCGGGAGGAGGCGGCGGGCCATGCCGTAGTACTTCCCGCCCCCGACCTCGAAGGTGTAACGGCCGGACAGGCCGACGGTCTTGACGGTCCCGGAGAGCGTGGCGCCGCGGTCGATGCGCCCCTGGGCGTAGTGGGCGATCAGTTCCGGGTCGTAGAAGTCGTCGGCGTTCATTCCGTAGGCGTTGCCGTCGAGCATCTGATACGCGGCGCCCTCGGTCGCGATCACGTTCCACACGTGCAGGGCGTCCAGGTGCCAGGGGATCGACACCTTCTCCACGGTGAGTCCGGCCGCGCCCAGTACGTCGATCGCGGCGTGCACGGCCTCGTCGACGCCGGGATCCGACACCGGCGTACCGAAGCCTTCCGTGACGACTCCGACGCGCAGGCCGGATGCCGGTTCGGCGAGTGCGGCCAGATAGTCCACGGGTTCGATCACGTCGGGCTGGCGCGGGTCGAAGCCGTCGGGGCCGGCCAGCACGCCCAGCATCGCGGCCGCGTCGGCGACGGTGCGGGTGATCGGGCCCACGTGGTCGATGGTCCGCTCGATGGGGAAGGCGCCGGTGTAGGGCACCAGGCCGTGGGTTGGCTTGTGTCCGACGATGCCGCAGAAGGCGGCCGGCATGCGGATCGAGCCCCCTTGGTCGCCGCCGAGGGCGAGATCGACCTCTCCGGTCGCCACGAGCGCGGCACTGCCGCTGGACGAACCGCCCGTGTTCCGGCTCTCGTCCCACGGGTTGCGCACCGGCGCCGGGTGCGAGGTGAAACTGGCGCCCGAGAAACACAGGTCCTCGCACACCGACTTGCCCGCGATCGTCGCACCGGCGTCGAGCAACCTCCGTACAGCGGTGGCGTCCTGGCGCGGGACGAAGCCCTCGACGGTACGGGAACCGTTCATCATCGGTACGCCCGCGACCGCGACATTGTCCTTGACCGCGACCGTACGACCGGCCAGTGGTCCCTCGTTCGACTCGCTCACCGAGGTCTTCACATACCAGGCACCCAGCGGGTTCTCGTCCGGAGCGGGCGATGTCCAGGGACGGTCCGGGGCGGTGGGTGCCGTGCGCTCGTAGAGCCGCTCGACCGCCTCCGAAGCGGCGAGGGTGCCCGCTACGGCGGGTGCGAACTCTTCGAGTTCCTCGGCGGACAGGCCGAAGTGGAAGTGCTTGTCGATCGCCGCCAGTCGAGCGGCATCGGGTGCGGGGAGCGATGACAAGGGACGACTCCTTTCAACGGAACAGGCACGAACCTAGAGCATCGCGTCAATAGGTCAATACTTATTGACGTAACTTATCGGTTAACCGGAACCGGGCTGCCGATCGGCTCCGCGGGGTTACAGCGAGACCGGTCGCAGTCCGGTGCCGGTCGCCTCGGCGACGAAGAGGTCCTGAGCGACCCGGCCGCTGTCATCCAACGTGACGGTGCCGCGCGGCAGTTGGAACCTTCCGGGACGCATCGCCTCGGCGATCAGCCTCGGTTCGTCCGCGCCGACCCGGCGCGCGGCGGACGACCAGATGTGCGCCGCCTCGAAGACCGACTCACTCAGGGTCGACAGCGGCGGGGCCCAGCGGCCGTATGCCTTCCGGTAGCGGTGCAGCAGTACGGCGTTGTCGGGAGACGCCAGCTGCTCGAAGTAGCCGGAGACGGCGTACAGGCCGGGCGCCGCGTCGGCTCCCACGTGCTCCAGGGTGGATTCGTCCATGGCCGGCGCGAGCGTGACGCACTGCTCGCGCAGGCCCATCGCGTGGCACTGCCGCTCGAACGCGGCGGCGTCCGCGCCCACGAACGTGGACAGCACGATGTCCGCGCCCGAAGCCTGCACCGCTTCGATGAGCGGCGCGAAGTCGCGCGTGCCCAGAGCTGCGTACCGCTCCCCCACCACCTGCCCGCCCGACCTCGGCAGGATCCGCCGGGCGGCCGCGTGCGTGCTGCGCGGCCAGCAGTAGTCGTTGCCCGCCAGGAACCAGCGCTTTCCGCCGGCCGCCCGCATGAGCGGCCCCGCCGCCGCGGCCAGCTGGTCGTCCGCCCGCTCACCGAGCTGAACGCACAGCGGCCCTGCACCGCCGCCTTCGTTCATGAGCGGCTGCACCAGGAGTACCTCGCTCCCGGCGAGCGCCCGCGAGACCGCGAAGAAGGTGGCGGAGGTGGTGGCGACCAGGATCGTCCGGCAGCCGGCCCGGACCAGCCGCCGGGCCTCGGCGACGCCGACCGCAGGGTCCGAGGCGTCGTCCCCGACCAACAGCTCCACCGGTCGACCGCGCACCCCGCCCTCCGCGTTGATCTCCTCGACGGCGAGCATGGCCATGTGGTCCGTCGCGACCCCGAACATGCTCCCCAGGCCGGATTTGCTGTTCAGCAGGCCGAGCCGCGGATTCGGAGAGGTGCCGCGACCGGCCAGCAGACCGCGCCGGCGCATCAGCCACTCCAGCCCGGCCTCGTCGAGCTCCGCGAACAGCCGGACCCGCGTCCCACCGCGGTCCGCGTCGAAGCGCAGCTTCATACGGCCCCGCCAGGGCTGGTCGTGCACGATCTCGATACGACCGCCCTGTCCGCCGTGCCCACGCCCGGGCAACGGCGGCCGTACCTCGGTGATCCGGCCGATGATCTCCACCGTGTCGGCGACCGGGCCGCCCAGCGGCGCGCCCATCCGCACCACCGCGCCCACCGCGACCCGGTCGCACACGGCGTCGAACACCCACCCCGCACCCGTGCCCGCGCCGAACAGGCCGAACGTCGCGACCGGCGATGCGTCGGTCCATTCCTCGGCGGGCAGCAGGAGTGCGGCCATCACGTCACCTCGTCAGGCGGACCGGCTGTCCTGGCTGCCGGGGTCGGCCGCCGCGGCCTCCGCCTCGGCCGCGCGCCCGGCGTCGGCGAGCGCGCCCTGGAACAGCGCCTGAAGCGTGGCGATGACGTCGCGTGCGGGGCCTGCCGGGTCGATCGAGTAGTGCCGGAACCGGCCCGCCTTGCGCTCGGTCACCAGGCCGGCGGCTCGCAGGACACGCAGGTGGCTGGAGACTCCCGTACGGCCGATGCTGTTGATCTGCTCGGCCAGCTCACCGACGGTGCACTCCTCGCGTTCGGCCAGCACGCCCAGGATCTGGCGGCGTACGGGGTCGGCGAGTGCGTCGAATGCCAGGTCTGCGGGCACCTGTGATCGCTCCCTCCATAGGTCAGCGACGGTTGACATGTGCCAGCGTAGACCAGGGCCGCGACGCCTTGATCCGACGTGGGCGGGGACATGGACGTTCACTCGGGTGCGGGCACGACGCGCCCGCGCGTCAGCGCCCGGAACTCCAAGGGCGTACGTCCTTCGTGCTTGCGGAAGAACTTCGCGAACGTGCCCGGTTCACGGAAACCCACCCTGCGGGAGATCTCGGCCGCCGGGGCGTCGGTGTGCGCCAGGAGACGCTTGGCCTCCAACAGGACGCGTGCGTCGAGGAATTGCTTGGCGGTCGAGCCGGTGGCGGCGAGCGTGGCGCGAGTGAGGGTGCGCGGACTGTAGCCGAGTGCGGCGGCGAAGTCGGCGACATGGTGGCTGGTGCGGAAGTCCCGTTCGACGGCGGCGCTGTAACGGCGGAACGTGTCGTTCTCCGGTGCCGGAGACATGGGGTCCGGGCGGACGTGCGACAGCCGCAGCAGGAGGACGGACAGCAGCATCCGCAGCGACTCGATGTGCGCGTCGAGAGGCAGGGAACCCAAGTCGGCGTACTCGTCGGCGAGATGGCTCAAGGCCCGCCCGGCGGCGTGCTCGTGCGGGCCGGTCGGCAGCAGTGGTGCCTGGTTGAAGAGAGGCTCGGCGAGGACGAAGCCGGGCTGCCAGATGACGATGGTGCCGCGGATCGCGTCGAAGTCGTCGGGGACGTAGTGGTGCACCTGTCCGGGGCGCACCCACAGCCAGCTGCCCGCTTCGAGTGTGTGGTCGGTGAAGTCGACGCTGTGCCGCAGGGTTCCCTCTGCCAGATGGATCAGGTGGTGGAAGGCCGGCCGTTGCGGGGCCGAGAGGTCGATGCCGCGGCGGGCGCCCCGGGCGAGCAGCTCGGGGAAATCCAGGATGTCCATGCCGATGGGTGCATCCAGCGACGGCCGGTAGGAGATGTCCGTGATCGCGGTCTGACCGATTTTTCCCATGACAAGTCCGGAGCCTACCGTGGCCGACCGCCGAACCGCTCCTAGCGTCGAAGGCACACAGACCGGGCAGGGCGAGGAGCTGGGTGACGTGCGACTGATCGTGGGCATGACCGGGGCGACCGGAGCGGTTCTCGGTGTCCGGCTGCTGGAGCAGCTGGCCGAGCTGCCCGAGGTGGAGACCCATCTCGTCCTCAGCCGCTGGGCCCGTACGACCGTCGAGCTGGAGACGGGACGCACCGCCCGCGAGGTCGCCGAGCTGGCCGATGTCGTCCACAACGCCGAGGACCAGGGGGCCACCATCGCCTCCGGGTCGTTCCGCACCGACGGCATGGTGATCGTGCCCTGCTCCATGAAGACGCTGGCCGGCATCCGCACCGGCTACGCCGACGGGCTCATCGGACGGGCCGCGGACGTGATCCTCAAGGAGCGCCGACCGCTGATCCTCGTACCGCGCGAGACGCCGCTGAGCGAGATCCACCTGGAGAACATGCTCGACCTCGCGCGCAAGGGCGTACGGATCGTGCCGCCGATGCCCGCCTTCTACAACCACCCCGCCACGGTCGACGACATCGTCACCCACATCACCTCCCGCGTCCTCGACCAGCTGTACCTGCCCGCCCCCGCCGCCAAGCGCTGGGAAGGCATGCGGACCGCCCGCGGCGCGCGGATCCACCCCGCCGCCTGACCGACAGCGACCCACGGACACTCACGGAGCCCCCATGCCCTACGACGACCTGCGCAGCTTCCTGGACACCCTGGACAAGGAGAACCAGCTGCTGCGGATCACCGAACAGGTCCTCCCCGAACCGGACTTGGCCGCCGCCGCCAACGCGGCCGGACGCATCGGCGAGGGCGCCCCCGCCCTCTACTTCGACAATGTCAAGGGCTTCACCGACGCCCGCATCGCGATGAACGTCCACGGTTCCTGGCGCAACCACGCCCTCGCCCTCGGACTGCCCCCGGACACCTCCGTGCGCGAGCAGGTCGAGGAGTTCGCCCGCCGCTGGGACGCCTTCCCGGTCGCACCGGAGCGCCGCGAGGACGCGCCCTGGCGGGAGAACACCCTCGAAGGCGACGACATCGACCTGTTCAAGGTCCTCCCCCTGTTCCGCCTCAACGACGGCGACGGCGGCTTCTACCTCGACAAGGCCGCCGTGGTCTCCCGCGACCCGCGCGACCCGGACCACTTCGGCAAGCAGAACGTCGGGACGTACCGCATCGAGGTCATCGGCCGCGACCGCCTCGCCTTCCAGCCGGTCCCGATGCACGACGTGGCCCACCATCTGCGGGCTGCGGAGGAGCGGGGCGAGGATCTCCCCATCGCGATCACCCTCGGCAACGACCCGGTCATCACCATCGTGGCCGGCATGCCGATGGGCTACGACCAGTCCGAGTACGAGATGGCCGGCGCCCTGCGCGGAGCCCCCGCTCCCCTCGCCACCGCGCCGCTCACCGGCTTCGACGTCCCCTGGGGCTCCGAGGTCGTCATCGAGGGCGTAGTCGAGGGCCGCAAGAGGGAAATCGAAGGTCCCTTCGGCGAGTTCACCGGGCACTACTCGGGCGGACGCAGAATGCCGGTGATCCGTATCGACCGCGTTTCGTACCGCACCGACCCGGTCTTCGAGTCCCTCTACCTCGGCATGCCGTGGACCGAAGTGGACTACCTCGTCGGCCCCAACACCTGCGTCCCGCTGCTCAAGCAACTGCGCGCCGAGTTCCCCGAGGTGCAGGCCGTCAACGCCATGTACACCCACGGCCTGATGGTGATCGTCTCGACGAAGAAGCGCTACGGCGGTTTCGCCAAGGCCGTCGGGATGCGCGCGATGACGACACCGCACGGCCTCGGCTACGTCACCCAGGTCATCGTCGTCGACGAGGACGTCGACCCCTTCGACCTGCCCCAGGTGATGTGGGCGATGTCCTCGAAGGTCAACCCGCAGGACGACGTGGTCGTCATCCCGAACCTCTCCGTCATGGCGCTGGCGCCGGCCGCCTCGCCCGCCGGGATCACCAGCAAGATGATCATCGACGCCACGACTCCCGTCGCACCGGACGCGCGGGGCAACTTCGACACGCCCGTACGGGATCTGCCCGAGACCGCGGAGTGGACCACCCGTCTGCGCTCACTCATCGCCGCGGCCGCCGACCGCTGAACTACCCATCACGTCAATGGAGTTCATTCATGAAGGGAATTCGTTCATGATCTGCCCCCGTTGCGGTGACGATGCCATCGACACCGTCACCACATCCCCCGTCCCCGGTGCGTGGGACGTCCTGCAGTGCCTGAACTGCCTGTACATGTGGCGCACCACGGAGCCGGACCGCCGTAGCCGGCGCGAGGCATACCCTCCCGCCTTCCGTCTGACGCGGGCCGACATCGACAACGCCCCGGAGGTCCCCGTCGTACCGCCCCTGGCCATGGGCTGACCGGCCGCCGACCGGAGGCGCCGGCTCTCCCCAGGACAGCCGGCGCCCCCTTTCCCCTCAACTCAACGTCAGCGGCGGTACGCGCGGCAGTGCAGGGCCTGCTGCAGTGCGGCGGCCATCGACTGCTGGCCCACGGCGTTGGGGTGGGCGGGCGCGGCGGGGGCCGTCGCGACCAGGGGTTCGATCCAGCGCTCTCCGGCCGGCTTGCACATGTCGTGTCCCACCGACGGGGTGTAGGTGTCGACGTAGCGCGCGCCGTTCGCCCACGCCTGGCCGGCGAGCATCGCGTTGAGCTTCTTCTCGGTGTCCCGCAGATAGGCGAAGTCACCGGCCGCGAGCGGTACGGCGGAGCTGGTGCAGCCGACCCCGTCGTCCGGGAACAGGTCGGGGTAGCCGACCACCAGGACCTTGGCGTGCGGAGCCCGCTGCCGGACGGCGTCCAGCGCCGCGGCGATCTTGGGAGCGGTGTCGTTGACGCGCTGCTCGAGCTGGTCGGTGCCGCCGCTCGTGAAGAAGGTCCGGCACGGGTTGCCCGTCGGGTCCTGGGAGGTCAGCCGGGCGCAGGTGGACAGATTGTCGGAGAAGCCGATGTCGTTGCCGCCGATGGTCAGGGTGACCACGTCCGTGTCCGCGTCGAGTGCGTCCAGCTGCGGCGGTTTCGAGCCCTGGGGCCCGGCCAGAGCCGTCGTCCTGGCGCCCGAACAACTGACGTCGGTCAACTGCCAGTTCTTCGCTGCCGCGAGGAGCGACGCATAGTTCTGGTCGGACCGCGCGCACGCGGAGTCGACCTGGGTCGGGATACCGGGGCCGGAGGCGTACGAGTCGCCCAGCGCGACGTAGTCCACGGTGCGCGGGGTGGGTATCGCGGCGCTCGCCGCCGTCGCCCCCGCGGTGGACAGGGCCATCGCGCAACCCACCACCGTGACGCCTCGCAGCAGGCCTCGGCGGCCGGCGGATCTCTTGCTCAGCTTGTTCAAGTCCATCCATTCGTTCAGGCCCCCGGAGCACGTGGCGAGTCGCTCCGACAACTGCTGCCGGGTGCGGGTGCATTGTGCCGACGTATCAAGAAACGTCGTACGCACCAAGGAGGTTCACTCCTGGGTCAGGACACATCACACGGGCCACGGCAACTCCCCCAAGCTCACAGTGAGTTCGCTGCGCGAGCGGATGCCCAGTTCATCGACTCCCACGGGCAGCGGCCCACCAGCGGCTTGGCGCAGTGCGAGGTCGACGGCGTTGAGGCGAAGCGTGGCTGCGGGAGCCTCTTGAGGTATGGGCGGCGGCCTTCTCAGAATGCGGCGGGCAGACGTCCGCAAGGGAGGACGACTCCCACCGCAGCCACGGTGAGCTCTCATCTCCACAGCGCTCATCCCCCCTCCGCCGAATCCACGACAACGGGACGAGTGACCGCCCGGACAGGTCCGAGTCGACACTTCTGAGCACCCCGGTTGGCCAAGATTCCAACACGCGCGAGCATGCCCAAGAAGCAGCCCACTGCACCGCAACTCCCCGGCCCGGCACAACCCTTCGGCCCGCCCCCGGGTCAAACAGGAGACGGCGGGTGACGGGCCCCTCGCCGGCCCCCGCCACTCCGCGCCCGGCCATGCCGCGATCCCGGGAGCCACATCGTGCGCAGCAAGCGACCCACCAGCAGACGCAGGACGAGCCGGACGACCGCCACGGCAGCCGCGACCGTGCTGCTGACGATCGGTGCCACGATCACCGCGTCGACCTCTCCGGCCACCGCCGCTCCCACGCCCATCACCCACGACGACTTCAACAGCGACGGCTACCGCGACCTCGTCGTCTCCGCCCCCGGCGGCACCGTGAGCGGCAAGAAGGGCGCAGGCTACGTCGCCGTCCTGTACGGCTCGGCAACCGGCCTCTCCACCTCTCGGCGGGCGACCTTCAGCATGAGCACCCCGGGCGTTGAAGGCCTCGCCCAGACCGGCGACCGGTTCGGGCAGGCCACCGCCACGGCCGACGTGGACCGCGACGGCTACGACGACCTCGTCGTCGGCGCACCCGGCAAGGACATCGGCTCCGCCGTCGACGCGGGCTCGGCCACAGTCCTGTTCGGCTCCGCGACCGGGCTGCACGCCACCGACAGCCGATGGCTGCGGGAGATCACTCCGGTGGCGGGCAACCGCTTCGGGATGGCACTGGCCGCCGGCTGGTTCAAGGTCGACGACTCGGCGGTCGCCATCATCTCCAAGAGCACCCTGTGGGCCTTCAGCTTCGAGGTCATGTTCTACGGCCGGGTCATGACCTCGGACTACAGCGCACTGTCCTTGTACGTGCCCGAGGGCTTCCGTCCCGCCTCGCTCACCATGGGCGACTACAACAAGGACCGCGCGGACGACCTGGTCATCCTCGGGACCGGGAGCTACGGCGAGGCGGGCCTGTACGGCAGGGCCGTCTATGTGTCCGGTGGGCGCGGTGGTTGGGCGGACCACTATGAGATTTCCGGCGGCGGCGCGGTCGGTGCCTCGGGCGACGTCAACAAGGACGGCTACACCGACCTCGTCGTGGGCTCCCCCACCGAGCGCGACTCCGCAGGCAACCCGTCCGGCGCCGGTGTCATCCAAGTCCAGTTCGGCGGACCCGGCGGCCCGGGCAGCCCGACGGGCGGATCCAACAAGCAGTTCTGGACCCAGAACTCCCCCGGCGTCCCCGGCGTCAACCGGGTCGGCGACCGCTTCGGCGGTGCCGTCACCGTCGGTGACATCGACGGCGACGGCTACGGCGATGTCGCGATCGGCGCCCCTGGCAACGACATGGGTACCGCCCTCGACGCCGGCACCGTCTGGGTGATGCGCGGCTCCCCCACCGGTCTGACCACGAACGGCATCCGCACCCTCAGCCAGAGCCCCCGGGCCGTCCCCGGCACCCCCGAGAAGGCCGACCAGTTCGGCGGCGCGCTGCGGCTCATCGACGCCGACCGCAACCTCAGGGCCAGCCTGATCGCCTCGGCCCCCGGCGAGGACACCAACGACGGCCGCGTCTGGGTCTTCCCCGGCACCAGCGGCGGCCTCTCCACCAACCGCTCATGGTCCTTCAACGGCGGCACGCTCCACGCCCCCGCCGTCGACGCCCGCTTCGGGGAGACACTCGCCGCTCACGGCCGTTGAAGGACACCAAGACGGGCTTCAGGCTGCGTGACGTGCTACTGATCACGGGCGGTACCGATCACGACAGCCCCTCATCCATCTTGCCGACGACCCGTTCCGAGATCTCCTCCAGCGTTCGCAACTCCGCCGGCGTGACGTGGTCGAGGAACAGTTCGCGTACCGCTTCGACATGCCGCGGGGCGGCGGCCTCGATGGCCTGCCGTCCCGCCTCCGTGATCACGACGAATGCGCCACGACCGTCCTCGGGGCACTCTTCCCGCACCACCAGCCCGCGCCCGGCCATCCTCGCGATGTGGTGGGACATCCTGCTCTTCTCCCACTCCAGCGCACGGGCCAGGTCCTGATAGCGCTGCCGCCCGTCCGGCACATCCGTCAGCTCGACCAGGACGGCGAAGTCCGCGGCCGACACATTCGACTCCGATTGCAGTGAACGGCCCAATCGGGCCCAGAGCCTTTCATGCAGCCGGACGAAATTCCGCCATGCGTGCTGCTCTTCGGGCGTCAGCCACCGCACCGTCTCGTCCATGAAAGGAGTGTAAACGTAGTTGACAGTTCATCGAACTAGGTGAGTCCGAAGCGCCTTCGCGATCTCGTCAGCAGCGGCGAGTTGGTCTGGTGTGAGAGCACTCACGAACAGCTCGCGTACGGCACGCAGGTGGGGCAGGGACGCGTCCCGGAAGGCTTCAGCACCCTTGGGCGTGAGCACCACCTCGGCTCCTCGGCCGTCGGTCAGGCACTCGTCGCGCCGAATCAGTCCTCGCAGCTCCATGCGCCCGATCTGGTGCGAGAGACGGCTGCGCTGCCAGCCGATGTGCGACGCCAGGTCGGAGGAGCGCAGTCGCCGGCCCTCCGCCTCGCGCAGTGCAAGGAGCACCGCGTAGTCACCCGTGGACAAGGAGGAGTCGCCCTGTAGACGCGACGCCAGCTCGGCGCGGAGCGCGTCCGTCGTCTCCACGAAGTCCCGCCAGATCCGCAGCTCGTCGGCGGTGGGGTACAGCTTCCGTCGCTCAGCCATGTGCCCGCCATCCGTTTGGTTGACACGTCAATCATATTGAGCAATGATTGACGTGTCAACCAAACTGCATCCGCCGTACGGCACACGGCCGGGGAACGCGGCAGGAGGAGTCCATGACCGCCAACGCCTTCGAACTCGGGCTCAACTCGTTCGGGGAGGTCGCGACCCAGGACGGCCGCGCATTGAGCGACCCCGAGACCGTTCGACTGCTCATCGAGGAGGCGAAGCTGGCCGAAGCCGTGGGGCTCGACGTGTTCAGCGTCGGTGAGCACTACCGCCGGGGTCACAACGACAGCGCCACCCCGGTCCTGCTCGCCGCGATCGCCACCGCGACCGAGCACATCCGTCTCGGTACCTCGGTGACCGTGCTGAGTACGAATGATCCGGTGCGGCTCTACCACGAGTTCTCCACCCTGGACGCCGTCTCGAACGGCCGCGCCCAGCTCGTCCTCGGGCGGGCCTCGGCCACCGACTCGTTCCCGCTCTTCGGCTACGACCTCGCCGACTACGAAGGGTTGTTCGAAGAGAAACTCGACCTGTTCATGCGGCTCCAGCGCGAGGAGACGGTGACCTGGTCGGGGCGGTTCCGGCCGCCGCTCGTGGAGCAGCAGCTGCATCCCCGCATGCCGTCAGGGGGCATCCCCACCTGGATGGGTGTGGGCGGCAGCCCCAACTCCGTGGTCCGTGCGGCCCGCTACGACCTGCCCCTCATGCTGGCCATCATCGGCGGACGCCCCCAGCGCTTCGCCGGCCACGTCGAGCTGTACCACCGGACACTCGAGCAGTTCGGCCATCCGAGGCGACCCGTCGCCCAGCACTCGCTCGGCCTCATCGCGGACACCGACGAGCAGGCCATCGAGACCTGGTGGCGATACTGGCAGCCGGTCGTGGCCCAACTCGCCCAGGAACGCGGGTTCTACAAGCCGACCCGCGAGCGCTACCTGGCGGAGGTCGACACCGGCGCGCTCTTCGTCGGCTCACCCGAGACGGTCGCGCGCAAGATCGTCACGATGACGCGCTCGCTGCATCTGAGCCGCTTCGACCTCAAGTACGACGTCATGAACCTCCCCCGCGAAGCCCGGGCCCGCACGATCGAACTGCTCGGCCTCGAAGTCGCCCCGCGGGTGAGGCAATTGCTCACGAAGGAGACCGCCCATGTCTGATCTCGTCTTCGGTCTGGACACGTTCGGTGATGTGCCGCAGGACGACTCCGGCAACCCGGTGTCCGACGCGCGGGCCATCCGGCAGGTCGTCGACGAGGCCGTTCTCGCGGAGGAGACCGGTGTCGACGTCATCGCCCTCGGGGAGCACCACCGTCCGGAGTTCGCGATCTCGACTCCGGAGACCGTCCTCGCCGGCATCGCCACGCGTACGGAGCGCATCCGTCTGTCCTCGGGCGTGACCGTGCTGAGTTCCGACGATCCGGTCCGCGTCTTCCAGCGGTTCTCGACCCTGGACGCGCTCTCGAACGGCCGGGCCGAAATCATCCTCGGGCGCGGTTCGTTCACCGAGTCGTTCCCCCTCTTCGGATACGACCTCAGCGACTACGACGTGCTGTTCGAGGAGAAGATCGAGCTCTTCGCCAAGCTGGTGGAGGAGAAGCCCGTCACCTGGAGCGGTACCAAGCGGGCCTCACTGGACAACGCCGACGTCTTCCCCAAGACCGAGTCCGGGCACCTCACCACCTGGGTCGGCGTGGGCGGTTCACCCCAGTCGGTCGTGCGCACCGCGCGCTACGGCTTCCCGCTCATGATCGCCATCATCGGCGGCGCCCCGGACCGCTTCGCGCCGTACATCGACCTCTACCAGCGCGCCACCGACAAGTTCGGTACGACCGCTCACCCCGTCGGGATGCACTCGCCGGGCTTCGTCGCCGCCACGGACGAGGAAGCCCGCGAGGTGCACTGGCCGCACTACCGGGTCATCCGGGACCGCATCGGCGCGCTGCGGGGCTGGCCACCGATGCGCAAGGAGGAGTACGAGGCCGAGGTCGAGCGCGGCTCGCTCTACGTCGGCTCGCCCGAGACGGTCGCCCGCAAGATGGCCCGCGCCATCCGGACACTGGGCGTGGGCCGGTTCGACCTCATCTACACCGCCGGGGCACAGCCGATCAGCGCGCGGCTGAAGGCCGTCGAACTGTACGGCACGCAGGTCGTCCCGATGGTCCGCGACCTGCTCGCAGGCTGACACCGTGAAGGGACAGGACATGGAAACCGCCGGTGTACGCACGGTCGGCATCCTGGGGGCGGGGAAGGTCGGGACGGTGCTGGGACGACTCGCCGTGGCCGCCGGCTATCGCGTGCTCATCGCCGGATCGGGCGATCCCTCGAAGATCGCCCTCACCGTCGAGGTACTCACCCCCGGTGCCGAACCTGTCGCCGCGGCAGTGGCCGTGGCGGAGGCCGACGTCGTCGTCCTGGCGCTCCCGCTCGGCAAGTACCGCACCGTTCCCGCCGAAGCGCTGCGGGGCAAGCTCGTCATCGACGCGATGAACTACTGGTGGGAGGTGGACGGTATCCGCGCGGACCTCACCGACCCGCTCACCTCGTCCAGCGAGATCGTGCAGGAGTACCTCTCCGGCGCGCGTGTGATCAAAGCCTTCAATCACATGGGCTACCACGACCTCGAGGACGGGGCCCAGCCGGCGGGAACACCGGGGCGCAAGGCGATCGCGATCACCGGCGACGATCCGGACGACCTCGCCACCGTCGCGGGCCTCGTCGACGCTGTCGGATTCGACCCCGTGATGGCAGGCTCCCTCGCCGCGGGAGTACGCCTCGAACCGGGCACCGAGCCCTTCGGTGCCAACGTCGGGGCCGGAGAGCTGCGTGCGATGCTCGACCGCTTCCCGGAATCGGAGCGCGGACGAGCCGTGATCAGTGCACGGGCCGCTGCCGCGGAGTCCGCCGAGCCCGCAGCCTGACGTCCAAGAGCCGGTGAGGGGCCGACTGGTTGATGCATCATCTTTTGCCTGTAGCTCTCACAACTGCTCGACGACCGCCGGGCGGCTACGGCGGACAGGGACCGGTCAGTTCGAGATCGCCTGTACGCCGATCGGCAGCTGCGCTCGTTCCTGGACGTCGAGGAACGCCTTGACGCCTGCGGTGTCCGCGCGTCGCCGCGTCCAGAAGAGTGCGACCTCCCGGAAGGCGGTGGGAGAGTCGATGGTGCGGATGGCCAGGCCTTCGGTGCTGGTGGTCCGCAGTGCGAGACGGTTGATGACGCCGATGCCGAAGGCGGATCGGACGAGCGCGACCAGGGTGGTCGGCTGGTCGGTGACGTACGCGATGTCGGCCTGCCCGGACGCCTCGCCGAGGGTGTGGCGCAGGTCGTACCCGCCGCCGTCCTCCTCGCTGCCGGCCGGATTGCCGATGAGCGGCCGCTCCAGGATGTCCGCGACGCTGACCGAGCCCTGCTTCGCGAGAGGGTCGTGCTCGCGCATCACGGCGACGATGTCCTCGCGCCAGATCGTGCGATGGCAGAGTGTCGTCTCGTGCATCTTCGGCAGCAGCGGCCGGAAGGCGAGATCGACCGTTCCGCTGACGGCCATCTCCTCCAGCGTCGAGGCGTTCCCCTCGAACAGCTCGACCGTCATGCCGTGGTACTTGGACTTCAACTCCTGTAGCACGGAGGGGAGATAGGTCGAGCTGACGCTCGGGTAACTGCCGATGCTGACATGCCCGACGACGTTGTCGAGCGTGCTGCGTGCCGCGTCGACGCCACGCTGCAACTCCAGCAGAGCCGTCATCGCATGTCCGCGGAACAGTTCCCCCGCCCTGGTCGTACAGACGGGGCGGGCCTTGCGGTCGAAGAGCGTCACCCCCAGGGCGCGTTCCAGGGCGGCGATGTGGGCGCTGACCCGCGACTGCGACAGGTGAAGCACGAGCGTGGCAGCACCGAAGCCGCCTTTGTCGGCCACCGCGAGAAAGCTGCGCAACCAGGCCGTCTGAAGTGACATGGCGTCCCGGGGATCGCGCGGCACATCGACCGTGTCGAGGTCGTCGCCGTACGGCTCCGGTACGAGCAGCCCGTCCTCGGCGAAGAACGACGCCTCGCTCATCGGTCGACCTGTCCCATGCTTTCCGTCCCGGGCTCCTTCACGTAGGCCCCCTTCTCGGGTCTGCGGTGCCGGCCGATGACTGAGGCAGCCCCGGGTTCCCGACATCTTGCTATGGGCATCCGCTCGACGTGAAGGCCGTGTGCATCGCCACCACGGCCGTCCGGCGACTCTCACACCGCCGTCATCCCGCCGTCGAGCACGAGAGCGGCTCCGTTGACGAACCGGCCGTCCGGACCGGCGACGAAGGCGACCATGGCCGCGACCTCCTCCGGCGATCCCATCCTGCCGTCGAGTTGTCGGTTCGCCATCGCCTCGCGTGCGGCCACCGGGTCCGGCGCGTTCGCCAGGATCTTCGCAATCCACTCGGTTTCCACCGTGCCGGGGCAGATCGCAACGCAGCGGATTCCTTCGCCGGCGTGGTCCACGGCGACCGCGCGGGTGAGTCCGACCAGCCCGGCCTTGGACGCGCAGTACGCCGCGCGGCGGGCCAGGCCGACCTGGCCGCCCACTGAGGCGATGTTGACGATCACCCCGCTGCGGCGGTCGAGCATCAGGGGCAGTGTGGCCCGTGTGGTGAGGAAGGGCCCGGTGAGGTTCACCGCCATGACGCGGTTCCAGTCCTCGTCGCTCGTCTCCAGCACGGTCGCGGCCACGCCGATGCCGGCCACGTTGACGAGCACCTGTGGGGCGCCGACCGTCACCGCGATCTCCCGGGTCACCGCACCGACGTCCAGCGGGTCACACAGGTCCACGGTGAAGGGGTGCGCCCGTCGGCCGGCCTCCTGGATCTGCGCCTGCGTCCTGGCCAGCCCGGCCGCGTCCAGGTCCATCATCGCGACGTCGTAGCCTTCTTGCGCGAGACGTACGGCGGTGGCACGGCCGATGCCGGAGGCAGCGCCGGTCACCACGGCGACCCTCTCACTGAATCTCATTGCCCACCTCTCGTAACGGGTGAAAGACCGTCGACGGCAGCCCCGAGGGGCGACGGCGCGCTGCGGCACCGCGGCTGAGACTCGTCCGGCAGGGTGGAACCGGCCCGGGGCACGGACCGCCCGATGGAGCGGCCGGCCCGCTCGCTGCACGGCACCGATCTCACACCACGGCCCCCATCCGCCAGGGCACGATCTCCTCGGTTCCGAATCCGAGTGCCTCGGACTTGCTGGGTGCCCCGGACGCCATGTCCACCAGAGCCTCGAACAGCAGCGTGCCGTACTGGATCTGATCGTCGCGCGACATGGCCGGGCCTGCGTCGAAGTCGATATCGCCGCGCATCTGCTTGTACAGGCGGGTCGTTGTGCTGATCTTGAAGCACGGCGTGGGCCGTGAGCCGAACACCGAACCCCGTCCGGTCGTGAACGCCAGCAGATTCGCCCCGCCCGCGACCATGCCCGTCGCCGAGACCGGGTCGTATCCGGGAGTGTCCATGAAGCTCAGCCCAGGGGCCGTGACCGGCTCGGCGTACGCGACCACGTCGTTGAGCGGGCTGGTGCCGCCCTTGAGGACCGCGCCCAGCGACTTCTCCCAGATGGTGGTGATGCCTCCGGCGCGGTTGCCCCTCGACGGGTTGTTGTCCAACTCCGCGTCGTTGCGCGCGGTGTACGCCTGCCACCACGCGATCAGTTCGTCGATCCGGTCGCCGACCGGAGGCGTGGCGGCCCGTCTGCGCAGCAGATGTTCCGCGCCGTAGATCTCGGGGGTCTCACCGAGGACGACCCGGCCACCGGCGGCGACCAGAAGATCGGCCGCCACTCCGAGGGTCGGGTTGGCGGTCAGGCCCGAGTAGGCATCGCTGCCGCCGCACTGGAGCCCCAGCGTCAACTCCGAGACCGAAATGGGCTCCCGTACCAGCCCTGCGATCTGCGACGACATCGCCGCGATGCGGTCCAGGGCCGCATTGACGGTGGCGGCCGTGCCGCCCAGGTCCTGTATGGCGACCGTCTCGACCGCAAGCTCCTCGCCGAAGATGTTCTCGGGCTGGTTGACCTCGCAGCCCAGGCTGACCAGCAGGACCCCGGCGACGTTCGCGTGCCGGGCATAGCCGCGCAGGGTGCGGCGCAGGATGTCGTCTCCGGCGGTGCCTTCGGCCATGCCGCAGCCGAGTTCGTGGGTGAGGGCGATGACCCCGTCCAAACTCGGTGATTCGATACGGGCGTTGGCGGTCTGCGCGATCATGCGGGCGACCGTCGCAGAGCAGTTGACGGTCGGTAGCACCGCGATGTGGTTGCGGGTCGCGGCCCGGCCGTCGGCTCTGCGGTAACCGAGGAAGTGGTCACGCGTCGGGACGGCCGGGGGTGTCCACACCGGCGTCCCGGCGGCAAGAGGCGCGGTCCCGACGCTGTGCGGACCGACACCGAGATTGTGCAGGTGAACGTGTGAGCCGGGCGGAATGTCCCGCAGCGCCACACCGATCACCTCACCGTACTTGCGCACCGGCGCGTTCTTGGCGATGGCCCGCACGGCGATCTTGTGTCCCGCCGGGATGTCGTCGAGTGCGGCGACAGCCCCGCCGGAGAGCCGGATGAGCGTTCCGCGCCGGACATCGCTGCGGACAAGGCCGACGTCGTCCGCTCCGTCCTTCGGAACCAGCGGCACGACGACTTCGGCCGACTTCGGTTCGGTCATGCAGGATCCTGGAATTGCCCGGGTCCGGACGCAGAGACCTGAAGTGGTGTCGCCATACGGCCAACGTAGAACGGCGGGCGCCACACGACGAAGCGCGAGTAACAGGACGACCTCATCCGGAAATCGAATGGTCCCGGGCGGAGAAGGCGCGGAGGCGCCGGTATTGAAGAGTGGGTGCGAGTTGGCGTGCGGATGGCGGCTGGTCTGGCCCGCGGGTGCGTGCTGAAGCCCGCCTATTCGCCACACGGATCGGCACCTTCTGAAATACGCGAACGACGCGCTTTAAAAGCACCGCGTACGGCCATTCTCACGTGCCAAGCCGGAGTGGAAGCCAATGCCACGCCCCGACCCCATCGCACCTGCACCCGCCTCTGCACAGAGACGTCTCCACCGCCACGTGCCGGCCAACACCTCACGGGCCGCCGCCGGTCCCGGCCTCGACCCCGGTCAGTTCCATGGCGTGCACTGGTCGTGCCTCGGAGACAACTTCACCTTCGACAGACTCGTGCTTCAAGGGCCGTCCCCGAACGACGACCAAAACTCCGCCCGGAACAAGGCCGACGGGATGTTCGCCGCGTTCCAGAGCTCCCTGGGCGCCAACACCGTACTGCCGACGTGGTACCAGATGTGGGACACGGTCGTCGCCTCCTGCCCTCCGTGCAGTCCGCTCTCACCTCGGCCGGGCGACTGGCACAACTCGCGTTGACGTGCACCGCGTGGGGCCGCCGCGTCGTGCTCGTCGGAGCGAACGTCGAGGTCGCTCGCATCGGCGGTGTCAACGTCGCCTACACCAAGACCAGCGTGTACGCCGTGGCCGGGTGCGTCCTCGGCGATGGCAGGCATGGTCCTCACCTCCGGACTCGCGGGAGCGGGCGCGACCATGGGCAGTCCGTTGCTGCTCAACGTCGTCGGCGCCGGGGTCCTGGGCGGCACCAGTCTGTTCGGCGGACGCGGCAGCATGCTGCGTACCGGCATCGGTGTGCTCTTCCTGGGGTTCCTCTCCAATCCAACGGGATGAGCCTGCTCGGGCCGGCCTCCTACGACCAGCAGATCGTCACCGGCGTCCTCATCTTCGTGGCCGCCTCCGCCGACGGACTGCTGCGCCGGCTACGGCCGCGGCTCACCGGCGCTTGAGGCGGTGTCGGGCGGACTGCTTCGCCGGTCACGGCTTCCGGGCGAGTCCGCCGTGCTCGGCGACGACCTCCGCAGTGGGCGAACCGGGCTCCGGACGCCACTGCGTGACCGGGACGACGCCGGGCTCGATGAGTTTCAGGCCGTCGAAGAAACTGGTGATCTCGCCGACGGTGCGCAGGTTGTACGGGACGGCGCCACTGCTGTTGTAGGCGTCCTGGGCCTGCTCGAAGACCGGGTCGATGCCGAGTGACCCGTCGTTGATGGAGAGGTGACTGCCCGACGGCAGGGCCGCCATCAGCCGGGTGACGATGGAGCGGGCCTGATCTTGGTCGGCGACGTGTCCCAGGATGTTGCTGAGGATGAGCGCGGTGGGGCGGCTGAAGTCCAGTGTCTCGGCGGCGGCCGCGAGGATCCGGTCCGGGTCCGTGACGTTGGCGTCGATGTAGGCCGTCGCGCCCTCGTCGGAGGAGTGGAGCAGGGCGCGGGCGTGGGCCAGGACCATCGGGTCGTTGTCGACGTAGACGATCCGGGTCTCGGGGGCGATGCCCTGGGCGACCTCGTGGGTGTTCTGGGCGGTCGGAAGGCCGGTGCCGACGTCCAGGAACTGCCGGATGCCCACCTCGGAGACCAGATACTGAATGTTGCGGCGCAGGAAGGCGCGGCTGCTGCGGGCGATGGTCACGATGCCGGGGAAGACGGCGGTGTACGCGTCGCCGGCCTCCACATCGACGCGGTAGTTGTCCCTGCCGCCGAGCCAGTAGTTCCAGATGCGGGCGGAATGCGGAACCGACGTGTCGATTCGCTGACTTGCCGGAGGTTCGGGCGCCGTCGCAGGGTCGGTCATGAGTCGTGTCCGTCTTTCAGCCGAGGCGGGATCGTCCACTGCCCAATCTATGTCCCAACTCCAGCCACTCACGCTTAAGTTCGAGCACGCGCTCACCTCCGTCGACGTGCCGGCCTCCGTGACCGCGGCATGAGGTGGATCGACCCGCACTCTTGACTCGCCATCCAATAGTCACCATCCTCGTCCTACCTTGCGCTGGTCATGACAATCCACCCTCGGGCTGGAGCGTCTGGCTCCTCGACCACGCGATCCCCCCGACCGAGGGACGTGGGCAGTGACGATGACCGGACGACGACGCCCGCACCACAGACGCAAAGAAGTCACCTTCGTTTCGCTGCTCCTCCTCGTGCTGGCCATGGCCCTTGGCCCCACACCCAGTTCGGCGGCGGGCACCGACTGGTGGGTCCCCACCGCACGGCCCGCGCCGGACTCGCAGATCAACGTCACCGGTGAGCCCTTCACCGGTACCGACTCCGCAGGCGAGGTGCGGGGGTTCGTCGACGCGCACAACCACCTGATGTCCAACGAGGCCTTCGGCGGCCGGCTCATCTGCGGCGAGACGTTCTCCGAGGCCGGCGTCGCCGACGCGCTCAAGGACTGTCCCGAGCACTACCCCGACGGAACACTCGCGATCTTCGACTACATCACGCACGGCGGTGACGGGAGGCACGACCCCGCCGGCTGGCCGACGTTCAAGGACTGGCCGGCGTACGACTCGATGACCCATCAGGCCAACTACTACGCCTGGGTGGAGCGCGCCTGGCGCGGCGGACAGCGCGTCCTGGTCAACGACCTCGTCACCAACGGCATGATCTGCTCCATCTACCCCTTCAAGGACCGCAGTTGTGACGAGATGACCTCGATCCGGCTGCAGGCGAAGCTGACGTACGACCTCCAGGCGTACATCGACTCGATGTACGGCGGCACCGGCAAGGGCTGGTTCCGGATCGTCACCGACAGCGCGCAGGCCCGACAGGTCATCGAACAGGGCAAGCTGGCGGTCGTCCTGGGCGTCGAGACCTCCGAGCCGTTCGGCTGCAAGCAGATCCTGGACATCGCCCAGTGCAGCAAGGCCGATATCGACGCCGGGCTCGACGAGTTGTACGCACTGGGCGTGCGCAGCATGTTCCTGTGCCACAAGTTCGACAACGCGCTGTGCGGCGTCCGCTTCGACCAGGGCGGCCTCGGAACCGCCATCAACGTGGGCCAGTTCCTGTCGACCGGCACCTTCTGGCAGACCGAGAAGTGCACGGGTCCGCAGCACGACAACCCCATCGGCACGGCCGCGTCCGAGGCGGAGGAGGACCTGCCGGCGGGCACCGAGGTCCCCGCGTACGACGCGGACGCACAGTGCAACGTGCGCGGGCTCACCGACCTCGGCGAGTACGCCGTACGCGGCATGATGAAGCGCAAGATGATGCTCGAGATCGACCACATGAGCGTCAAGGCCACCGGCCGGGTACTCGACATCTTCGAGGCCGCCTCGTACCCGGGCGTGCTCTCCTCGCACAGCTGGATGGACCTGAACTGGACCGAACGCGTGTACTCCCTGGGTGGTTTCGTCGCCCAGTACATGCACGGCTCCGAGGGATTCAGCGATGAGGCCGAGCGCACCGACGCGCTGCGCGAGAAGTACGACGTGGGCTACGGCTACGGCACCGACTTCAACGGCATCGGCGACCATCCCGCCCCGCGCGGCGCGGACACCTCCAACCCGGTCACGTACCCCTTCAAGAGCGCCGACGGCGGCTCCCTCGTCGACCGGCAGACCACCGGCCAACGCACCTGGGACTACAACACCGACGGCGCCGCCCACGTCGGGATGATCCCGGACTGGATCGAGGACATCCGGCTGGTCGGCGGACAGGGCGTGGTGGACGACCTCTTGCGCGGCGCGGAGTCCTACCTCGGCACCTGGGGCGCCTCCGAGCAGCACCACGCCGGGGTGAACCTGGCCGAGGACGCCCCGGCCACGGCGAGTTCGGCGGAGTGGAACCCGTTCACGAGCTACGCACCCGGCCGCGCGGTGGACGGTGACGGCGGCACCCGCTGGGCCAGCGACTGGAACGACGACCAGTGGCTGCGGATCGACCTGGGCTCCACGAACCTGGTCTCACGGGTCACGCTCGACTGGGAACGCGCGTACGGCAAGTCGTACCGCATCGAGCTGTCGACGGACGGTGCGAACTGGCAGACCGCCTGGACCACCACCTCCGGCGACGGCGGCCTGGACACCGCCCGCTTCACCGGCACACCCGCCCGCTACGTCCGGGTCGTGGGCCTGGACCGCGGCACGGACTGGGGGTACTCGCTCAACGAGGTGGGCGTCCACAGCAGCTGACGCACGCAGCCGTTCCGGGAGCGGGTGCCAGGGCTCCCGGAACGGCCCGTCAGGCGCGTCAGCCGATGGGCGCCGGCATGGGCCGGACGTCGTAGGCGAGGCTGATGACGTCCCCGCCCGCCGGGTCGCCCAGTTCGACGCGCCAGCCGTCGGCGAACTGGTCGACGCCGGGCGCCATGGGGATGGTGCCGGAGATCAGGACGGTGCCGGGGATCAGGTCGCCGCGGGAGGACAGGACGTCGACCCAGTAGGACGGGGCGAGGAGCTCGGCGAGTGTCCCGGTCTGGATCTCGGTCTCGGTGCCGTCGTGGCTGACCCAGGCACGCAGAGTGAGCTCGTCGAGGCGGGACTCCACGTCGGCCAGGCGCCATGCCCGGCGGGCGAGGACGTCCGGCCCGGCGTTCTTGCTCCACGCCACCCCGTGCACCTCCAGGTCGCGGTCGGTGTGGTCGCAGGCCGCGGTCAGCAGCAGCTCCCCGCCGTCCGCGACGACCAGCGCCCACTCCGCCTCGCCGGAGGTGCGGCCGTGCTGGACCGCGACCCGCTCGGTCTGCTGGGCGAGGTACGGGGAGACGGGGTAGAGCGCCGGCGTCACGGACGGGCCCGGCACGCCCAGCTCGGCGAGCTCCGCGACGTGCGCGGCGACATCGTCCTGGCTGCGCCCGGCGTACCCGGCGTTGAGGACCTGGACGACATCGACCTCGCGCGTCGATCCGTCGGGCAGTTCGAAGGTCAGCACGGCCATGAGGGCACTCCCAGGGATCTTGGAACGGTTTGCGGATCCTGATTTCTCCGCGGTTAACTTCCGGCGCAGGGCTTGCGCATACGACCTGTATACAAGAAGTATGCCGGAAGGTCGATGTCCCCGAGCAAGGATGGGCACCATGCAAGACACCCCGAAGAGCGACGCCGGGGCCGCGGAGAAGCGCTCCGGCGTCCGCCGCGCCTTCGTCGCGAGCCTCACCGGCACAGCCCTGGAGTGGTACGACTTCGCCGTCTACTCCGCCGCCGCGGCCCTGGTCTTCGGCGATCTGTTCTTCCCGTCGGAGGACCCGCTCACCGGCACGCTCCTGGCGTTCTCCACCTATGCGGTCGGCTATGTCTCCCGCCCCCTCGGCGGATTCGTCTTCGGCCGCCTCGGTGACGTGATCGGCCGCAAGAAGGTGCTGATCGCCACGCTTGTGCTGATCGGCGTGGCGACCTTCCTGATCGGTCTGCTGCCCGCCTACGGAACGATCGGCGTGGCCGCGCCCATCGCGCTGGTCGTGCTGCGCTTCGCCCAGGGCGTCGGCGTCGGCGGCGAGTGGGGCGGCGCCGTGCTGCTGTCCAGCGAGTTCGGCGACCCGCGCCGCCGGGGCTTCTACGCCTCCGCCGCACAGGTGGGCCCGCCCGCGGGCAACCTCCTCGCCAACGGTGTCCTCGCCGCCCTCGGCGCCCTGCTCACCGAGGCGCAGTTCGAGTCCTGGGGCTGGCGTGTGGCGTTCCTGCTCTCCGGCGTACTGGTCGGCTTCGGGCTGTGGATCCGGGCCAAGCTCGAGGAGACCCCGGTCTTCAAGGCGATGGAGGCCGAGCAGTCCCGCCCCGAGGCCCCCATCCGCGAGGTCTTCACCACCCAGCCCCGCGCCCTGACCGCCGCGATCCTGTGCCGGGTCGGCCCCGACGTGCTGTACGCCATGTTCACCGTGTTCGTGCTGACCTACGCCACCCAGGAACTCGACATGTCGCGCGGCTCCGCCCTCGCGGCCGTCCTCATCGGCTCCTCGGTCCAGGTCTTCCTGATGCCGCTGGCCGGCGCGCTCTCCGACCGCGTCAACCGGCGCCTGCTGTACGGCGTCGCCGCGGTGGCCGCCGCGGTGTGGCCGTTCGTCTTCTTCCCGATGGCCAACGGCGGTTCCTGGCTGCCGCTCGCCGCCGGAGTCCTCGTCGCCCTGGTGATCCACTGCTGTCTCTACGGTCCGCAGGCCGCCTTCATCGCCGAGCAGTTCTCGCCCCGGCTGCGCTACACCGGCTCCTCCCTGGCCTACACCCTGGCCGGGATCATCGGCGGCGCCATCGCTCCCCTGCTGTTCACCACCCTGCTGAGCGCCTACGACAGCTGGGTACCGCTGGCCCTGTACATCGCCCTCGCCTGCGCGATCTCCGTGGTGGGCGTCCTGCTGGGCCGCAACCCCGAGGCCGCCGTCGACGAGGACGCGGAACTCGCCGGGCCGAAGCTCCAGACTGCGGCGGACCTCCCCCTGCCACGCTGACGTCGGCCACACATCCCGCCCCAGACAAGGAGGCACCGCACCGTGCGGATCGCCCTGAGCCAGCTCACCACCGGCCCCGACCCCGAGAAGAACCTGCGCCTCATCGAGGAGTGGACGCGTCGCGCTGCGGACGCCGGAGCCCGTGCCGTCGTCTTCCCGGAGGCGTCCATGGCCTGCTTCGGCACACCGCTGGCCCCGCTCGCCCAGCCCCTCGACGGGCCGTGGGCGGACGGCGTACGCGAGATCGCCCGGGCGACCGGCACGGTCGTCGTGGCCGGCATGTTCACCCCGGCCGACGGGGGGCGGGTGGCCAACACCCTGCTGGCCACCGGCCCCGGCGTCGAGGAGTCGTACGACAAGATCCACCTGTACGACGCCTTCGGCTTCCGCGAGTCCGAGACGGTCGCCCCGGGCTCCCGCCCCGCCGTGATCGACGTGGACGGCGTCCGCCTCGGCCTGGCCACCTGCTACGACGTCCGCTTCCCCGAGCTGTTCCGGGCGCACGCCGACGCCGGGGCCGTGGGCACCCTGCTGGCGGCCTCCTGGGGCGCCGGCCCCGGCAAGCTCGACCAGTGGCAGCTGCTGGTGCGGGCCCGCGCGCTGGACGCCACCGTCTGGGTCGCCGCCGTCGGCCAGGCCGACCCCGGCACCCCTCCGGGCCCCGCGCCGACCGGCATCGGGCACAGCCTGGTGGTCGGCCCCGACGGGAGCGTACGTGCCTCTCTGGGCGCCGAGCCGGAGTTGCTGGTGACGGACCTGGACGTGGAGGAGGTCGGGGCGGTCCGCGAGAAGACGTCCGTGCTGGCGAACCGGCGGCCCGAGGTGTGGCGATGAGCAGGTCGGAGGTGTCGCGATGAGTGGGCCCGAGTTGGAGTTCCACCGCCCCGACGGGCCCTGGCTCGCCCCGGCCGGTGCCGGACCCGGCGTCGAGGAGTGCGTCCTGGCCGAGGACCCCGAGAGCGGTCGGCGCACCGCACTCGTCCGCTGGGCACCGGGCACCGACACCTCGGCCGCGGGCGTGGCCCGGCACGACGTATGGGCGGAGGTCTATCTCGTCGAGGGAGCGCTGCACGACCTGACGCTGGACCGCACCTTCACCGCGGGCATGTACGCCTGCCGTCCTCCGGGCATGCCGCACGGACCGTGGACTTCGCCGGGCGGCGTGACGATGCTCGTGATCACATACCCCTGATCCCGGCGGGCACGGGAGCGTGCGTCCCTCGGCGGCGGGGTCTCAGCCGTCGAGGAGCACCTTGAGGGTCGACTCCAGGTGGTGGTCGATGGCCGCGCACGCGGCCGGAGCGTCACCGGCGGCGAGGGCGTCCACGATGGCCTCGTGCTCGTCGAGCACCGCCTTCTGCCGTCCCTGCTGGTTGAAGACGGCGACCACCCCGGCGCGTACCTGGCGGCTGCGCAGGCCGTCGTAGTGCCGGACCAGCAGGGCGTTGCCGACGGCCGACACCAGGGACGCGTGGAACCGGTGGTCCACGTCGATGAACTCCCGGGCCTCCTCGGCGCCGGTGAGCGCGCGCTGCCGTTCCAGCAGGGAACGCAGTTCCTCCAGGGGCACCCGCCCGGCCGCGACGAGCCGCTCGGCCGCGTACCGCTCGACGACGCCGCGCAGCTCCATCAGCTCGCGCACCTCCCGCCCCGTCAGCGGTGCCACCCGGGCACCTCGCTTGGGCACGAGCTCGACCAGGTCCTCCGCGGCGAGCAGCAGCAGCGCCTCCCGGATGGGGGTGCGGGAGACACCGATACGATCGGCGAGCTCCTGCTCCGACAGGAACGCCCCCTGCATCTCGGGGTCCGTCAGTACCGTGTCCTTGAGATACGCGTAGGCCTTCTCCCGACCGGACGCCACGGCAACCCCCAGACATCGCATACAGTTTGTATACCGACGCTACCACGGGCTTTCCCGCGGAGGGCCGGGTCGTGAGGCATGGCCTGCCGGATACTCGCGGACGCCCGGCCTCCATGCTCTCTCAGCCGGAGTGAAGGACCCGAAAGCGACCGGGTTCCGCCGGATCCCGGTCGACGACCTGGACCGGCGGCCAAGCCCACTGCCACACACTGATGTCCGGCATGCGGGAGAACCGGATCTGCCCTCGGGTTCCTTCGACGGCAACCCGCGGCCAGCATCCGGCCAGGCGCGCCCGGTCCGCGCCGTGAGTACGCAGCGCATCGGCGAGGACGGCGACCGTGTCGTAGCCCTCGAAGGCCACGAAAGAGGGCGCTTCGGCCAGCCGCTCGCGCAGGGCCGCCGCGACTCGTGCGCCGAGTGGGCTGAGGCGCTCGGGCAGGTAACGCAAGAACGGGACCGCGGTGCTGTCGTCGCCCAGCAACGTCGCCCATTCGGCGAACTCCGGTTGCCCGGCCGGAGCACCGATCATGATCTCGGCGAGGCGATGGTCGCGGCGGACGGACTGGACGATCGACACGTCCGGTTCCGGGTGGCCGACCAGGAGGAGGAGGGCTGTCGCGCCTTGGTCGACGAGTTCCTCGCACACGGCCGTGGGGGCGAGCGCGCGCATGTCGAGTTCGATGACGGTGCCGCCGCGTGGAGCGAGGTAGTCGCGCAGAATGCGGGTCCCGGATCTCCAGTAGACGCTCGGCTCGGTTGCCACGGCGATGCGTCGGTGGCCCGCGGCCAGGACGAAGTCCGCGTAGATCTGCCAGCCGTGGGACTGCGCCGGGGCGAGGCGCGCGACCCATGGCGTTGGCTGTTCGGTGAGTGTGTCGAGAACCGCTGACGAGCAGAGGAACGGCAGGCCGAGGGCGTCGGCCCTGGCCGCAGCCGCCTGAGCGACGACACTGTGGTACTCCCCCGCCAAGGCGACCACACCCCGACGAGCCAGTTCATCGACCGCTGCCTCGGCCCTCCGCGGATCGGCCGCCGTGTCCCGGACCTCCAACTCCAGTGGCCGTCCGACGATTCCGCCGGCGTCATTGACCTCGGACACAGCCAGTTCGAGACCGGCGAGCAGGTGCCGACCCGCCTCCACCCAGCCAGGCCGGCTCAGCGGGACAAGAGCCCCGATCCGGACGGAAGTCCCGTCAGCCTCCGCCCCGGATGACGATGACGGTGTCGGTGACGGCGCGTTGGTGACCACGCCGGACATTGCATCCACCACCAGCACCGACAGGCAACCGATTATCCGTCCTACGCGTGGCGGGCGAAGTCAGTACAGGAAGCGGTGCAGCGGAGCGGACTCGGTCAGCAGCATGGTGACCCGGTGGGCGAGACGCTGCCACGCCTCGTCCTGCGCGTAGGTCAGCCTCACGTCGTCGCCGTCGGCTTCCTCCAACACCGCGAACAGGGCAGCGGTGTCAGCGTCGGGAGTGAGGTCCACCATCGACAGCACGCGTGCCAGCGCGCCGACCAGGCCGACCGCGGTCTCCTCGGCAGAAAGGACGCTGCCGCGGAACACTGCGGCTGCGCCCGACGGGTCGGGATGATCCGGCGGTGCCACGAGGATCCCGGACAGCTCACGCAACAGCGCGTACAGCAAGTCCGTTTCCTCGGTGGGCACGTCGACGATGCGCAGACCCTCGTGTTCCCAACGGCCGTTCGGCGTCCACACCCGCGGTCCCCGCGCGACCGCATCCGCCAGCGTCTCCCGGATATGCCGGAAGGCCGCGAGCCCCTCCGCGAACCGCGCGTGATCACGCGCCGCATCGGCAGATTCGGCCAAGGGCGTCAGCAAGTGTTCCTCTACCCGCTCGCACTGAGCTTCGAGGTCCGGGTCCACGACGACGAGGCGGACTGACGTGCGCTGCTGCTGCTCCATGTCGGACACTCTGCCAGTTGGCTCGGACAACGGTCGGGCGCCTTGGCTCGGACCTCGATGCCGGCGTCGGCCCTCGCGGCCGGGGCACTCGCCGCGACACCCGGGCGACAGAAAGCCATGATAGACAACGCCGATGACGATCAGTGCTGTTCGGTGCCCGCTCACGGGCGACGGCACGACATAGGGAAGGGGCAACCGGTGTTTCTGAAGACCTTCCGCTGGTCGTTCGCCGCGACCGCGCTCGGCCTGGCCGCAGGCGTGCTGTACGGCGGGTGGACGGCGTTCGGCGTCATCGCCATCCTGACGGTCCTGGAGATCTCGCTGTCGTTCGACAACGCGGTGGTCAATGCCGGGATCCTGAAGAAGATGTCGCCCTTCTGGCAGACGATCTTCCTCACCGTCGGCGTCCTCATCGCCGTGTTCGGCATGCGGCTGGTCTTCCCGGTCCTGATCGTCGCGATCACCGCCAAGCTCAATCCGTACGACGCCGTCCACCTGGCGCTCACCGACAAGGACCGCTACCAGCAGCTGGTGACCGACGCCCACCCGGCGATCGCCGCCTTCGGCGGCATGTTCCTGCTGATGATCTTCCTCGACTTCATCTTCGAGGACCGCGACATCAAGTGGCTCGACTGGCTGGAGCGCCCGCTGGCCAAGCTCGGCAAGGTCGACATGCTGTCGGTCTGCATCGCCCTGATCGTCCTGCTGATCTCCGCGTTCACCTTCGCCACCCACGCCCACCAGCACGGCGGCACCCATGTCGACAAGGCACAGACGGTGCTGACCTCCGGCATCGCGGGCCTGATCACGTACATGGTCGTCGGGGGGCTGTCGGGCTTCTTCGAGGACCGCCTGGAGACAGACGAGGAACGCGAACAGGAGGAGCAGGAGGCGGCGGAACGCACCGGCCGGAAGCGCCCGCCGGTCGTGCTGGCCGGGCAGGCCGCGTTCTTCATGTTCCTCTACCTCGAAGTCCTGGACGCGTCGTTCTCCTTCGACGGCGTGATCGGCGCGTTCGCGATCACCAATGACATCGTCCTGATGGCGCTGGGCCTGGGCATCGGCGCGATGTACGTCCGGTCCCTCACCGTCTATCTGGTCCGTGAGGGCACCCTGGACGACTACGTCTACCTGGAGCACGGGGCGCACTACGCCATCGGGGCGCTGGCCGTGATCCTCATGATCACCATCCAGTACCAGATCAACGAGGTCATCACCGGACTCGTGGGCGTCGTCCTGATCGGCTCGTCCTTCTGGTCCTCCGTCCGCCGCAACCGCGCCCTGGCGGCTGCCGAGGAGGAGAAGGCGACGGCCGATTCGGCCAAGGTCTCCTAAGGGTCGGGTTGACGGATCGGCCTGTGCTGCACGTCACATGGAACTCGGGGGCGGGTGCGTGGCAGAGCCAGACATGGAGCCACCATTCCGGGCCCGCGTCCGAGCGGGCGACGAGGACTCTTTCCGGCTGCTCTTCCGCGAGCACGGACGGGCCGTGTACAACCACTGCTTCCGCCTGACCGGGGACTGGGCTCTCGCCGAGGACTGTGTGTCGCTGGTCTTCCTGGAAGCCTGGCGGATACGGGTGAAGGTCGAGCCGCAGGGCGGAAGCCTGCTGCCGTGGCTGTTGGGAATCGCCACGCACGTCGTGCACCACCGCTGGCGCACGGCCCGACGGCACCGGGCCCTGATGGAACGCATGCCCCCGCCCGACCTGCTGCCGGACTTCGCCGACGAGGTGGTCGGCCGGCTGGAGGACCAGGAACGGATAGCCGCGGTGCGCAGGGCGCTGGACCAACTGTCCCGGCAGGACCGCGAAGTGCTGGCGCTGTGCGTGTGGGCCGGCCTGAACTACCCCGCAGCCGCCGAGGCGCTGGGGGTGCCGGTGGGCACCGTCCGTTCCCGGCTGTCCCGGGCACGCCGCCGGCTGGAGAAGCAGGCGCAGAAAAATCTTGACCAGGACACGGAACCTGCGGCCGCACAGCGGCAGCCAACAGGTGACCGCCACGAGGCGGTCCGGCCGAGCGGGGAAAACGGAAGGGGACCGTGGTGAGCCCGGACCAGGACCAGTACCAGGACGGCAATGTGCAAGAACTGCGCCGGCTGCTGGCCGTGCCGACCGAGCGGGACTTCCCCGCCGGCCGTCGGATCCAGCGTGAGGAACACCTGATGCGCAGTTGGCGGACAATGGCAGATGAACTCACCGGCGGGCGCAGGCGCCGGGTACAGAAGCGGTTCGCGTTGGGGCTGGCGGCGGCAGCGGTCGCCGCAGGCGTGACGGTCGCGGTGCCCAACGGGACACAGACCCCGGCCTACGCCGTCGAAGCGAATCAGGACGGCACCCTGACCATCTCGATCCACGAGCTCGACTGGCTGGGAAAACCCCAGCAGTTCGATCAGTTGGCGCACAAGATCCGGTCAGCCGGCTTCACAGCGATCATCGACAAGGTTCCCGCGGGCCGATCGTGCCAACGCGATCGGGGAGAACTCCTGGAGCAGGAGAAGTCCGGCGACGGCAAGTGGGACTACTCGTACACCATGACGCACGCGGACGCTTTTCTGGTCGAGGAGTACTTGCCCGGCCCTCTGAAGGGTTCCGACCGGCAGTCTGCCCACTTCTACCGTCAGAAGTTCATCAAGGGCCCGGTCACACCGTGCAGTCCCGTGGGCCACGCTCAGCCCGACCAACCGCGATGAAGTAGCGGCGCCTCGGTCGACACCAGCCCTTGACATCCGAGTCCATCTACACAACTTTACTGTTCAGACCCCTCTTTCAGGGATCTTCGCTACTGGATGAGGAGGCTGCCGGGCCATGGAGTGGACGGGCGCGCGGTACGCGGACAAACCCACGGTCGAGGTGCCGATCTGGATCGCCGCCGCGCCGGAACGGATATGGGGGCTGGTGTCCGACATCGAGCTGATGCCGAGCCTGAGCGCGGAGTTGCAGTCGGTGGAATGGCTGGACGGGGCAACTCACCCCGCGCCGGGGGTCCGCTTCGTGGGCCGGAGCAGGCACCAGGCGCTGGGTGAGTGGGCCACCACCTCCCACGTCGTGGAGTACGAGCCACCCAGGGTCTTCGCCTGGGCGGTTGAGGACCCCGACCAGCCTTCGGCGATCTGGCGATTCACGCTCGAGCCCACGGACGGCGGGACGCTGCTGCGGCAGTGGATGCAGTTGGGACCGGGCCGCTCCGGTCTTTCGCTTGCCATCGACCGCATGCCGGAGAAGGAACAGAAGATCGTCTTCGTACGGATGCGGGAGTTCGAGACCAACATCGGCGTCACTCTCACGGCAATCAAAAAGCTTGCGGAAGAGCCCGGAGAGGCGGGTGCGTGATGCGTACTTCGACCACGATCGAGGCATCCGGGGGCAGTTGGCCGGAGACGGTGGACTTCGTCACCGAGGCGGAGAAGCTGGGCCTGAACATCTGCTGGGTGGCGGAGGCTTGGGGATCCGAGGCGCCGTCACCGCTGGGATACCTCGCCGCCCGGACGGAACGCATGCTGCTCGGCTCCGGGATCATCCAGCTCGCCACCCGCACGCCCATGGCCATCGCCCGAGCGGCGATCACCCTGTCGCAGATCTCCGAGGGGCGTTTCCTGCTGGGACTCGGCCCGTCCGGACCGCAGGTGATCGAAGGGCTGCACGGCGTCTCCTTCGACCGGCCGCTGTCACGGATGCGGGAAACCGTCGAGATCGTGCGCCAGGCCGTCGCGGGTGAGAAAGTCTCCTACTCCGGGCGGGAGTTCCAGATCCCGCTGCCCGGTGGGGATGCCAAACCCGGTGCCAAATCCAATGCCAAAGCCATGCGCCTGTCCATGCGCGCCGAGCATGACATCCCGATCTACCTGGCGACCCTCTCGCCGAAGATGCTGCGTCTGACCGGCGAGATCGCCGACGGCTGGCTCGGCACCAGCTTCGTGCCCGAGGGAGCCAAAGAGGCCTACTTCGACCACCTGGACGCGGGCCTCGCCGCTTCCGGCCGATCACGCGCGGACTTCGACATCTGCCAGGGCGCCGAGGTCGCCTTCGCCGAGGACGAGGACGCGCTGCGGACGATGGTGGCCGACCGGAAGAAGGAACTGGCCTTCAGCCTCGGCGGCATGGGCTCCGCGAGCACCAACTTCTACAACAACGCATACAGCCGCCAGGGCTGGGCCGACGTGGCCGCCGAGGTCCGGGAACGCTGGCAGGCCGGCGATCGGGACGGCGCGGCCGAACTGGTCACCGACGAGATGGTGTTGGCCACCACGCTCATCGGCACCGAGGACATGGTGCGGAACCGACTGCGGGTGTGGCGCGACGCCGGCATCGACACCGTTCGGCTCTATCCCGCCGGAGAGACGCTGGACGCCCGGCTCACCACCCTGGGCCGCGCCCTCGACCTGGTCCGTGACGTGGAGCGCGAACCAGGCAGGTTGATATTCCCAGCGACGTAGACGCTCATCCGAGATAGTGGGCCCCGTGAATGAGGTCAAAGTCGTCGTCGCCCATTCCGAGCGCGCGACCCTGCGCGTCGGCGACGTGTTCCTTAAGGTGGACGCCGATCAGACGCACATCGACGTCGAAGTCGAGGCGATGGCTCTGGCGCCGGTCCCGACCCCGGAAGTCCTGTGGCACAAGCCGCCCGTGCTCGCGATCGCCGCCGTCCCCGGGACGACGCTCGGCCTTCTCGGCGAGTCGTCGACCGCGTCGCCGGCTGCGTGGGCCACGGCGGGTGCCGCCATCCGGAAGTTGCACGAGGCCCCGTTGCCGCCCTGGCCCGGCCGGGCCGGAAGGGGCATCGACGAGCTGGTGGCGGATCTCGACGGCGAGTGCGAGTGGCTCGTGAAGAACGACGTCCTGCCCGCCGACCTGGTCACCCGAAACCGCCGGGTCGCCGAGGCCGCGTTCCGGCCGTGGACTCCGAAGTTCACGCACGGGGACCTCCAGATCGCTCACGTGTTCCTCGACGGCGACGAGGTCACCGGCATCATCGACTGGTCCGAGGCAGGCCAGGGCGATGCCCTGTTCGACCTCGCCACCTTCACCCTCGGACACGAGGAGCACCTCGACGACGTCGTCGCCGGCTATGGCACCGACGTCGACGTCGACGTGGTCCGCGCATGGTGGTCGTACCGAAGCCTGCTGGTCGTTCGCTGGCTGATCGAGCACGGCTTCGACCCGTTCGCGCCGGGCTGCGAGGTCGACGTGCTGAAATCCCGCATGTGAGGCTGCGCGGGCCCCACTTGCTGTCCGGGTGAGCCAGGGGATCGCTCAGCGCTTGAGCGTGAAGGTGAAGTCGCCCGAGCGCTTGCCGCTCAGCCGGACCGCCGAAACGAGATTCCCCTCCGCGATCAGTCTCTCGACCGCGGCCCGCGAAATACCGAAGCCTTCTGCGATCAGTCGCACCGGCCGGACAGGGATCGGCGCCGCAAAGCGGACCGAGACCTCGATCACCTCGCGATCCAGGTGATCCGATGCGCCGGTGTCGAGACGCCAGGCGTTGTCCCAGTCGAGGGCGATGCGATTACCGCGCCGCACGACCGGATTCTGGAGCAACTCCGCTGCCAGGCCAGGGTCGTTGTCATGCAGCCGGTCCAGCAGCTCCGGTCGTACGGAGCGCACGTTCGTCCGCTCCAGGACCGTGACCTTTGTGGTCTCCCCGCAGCCGGTACAGAGCGCCAGAAGCCAGGCATCGATGAGCTTGTGATGTGCGTTGACGCGGAATTTTCCGCTTGTCAGGAACCGCTCGGACGCACACGCGTGGCAACGACGGAGAACAAGCGGTAGGCAGGTGGGTATGACCACCCAGCTATTGAGCACAGAAATACACCGATTTCAGTGAGAAATCCGCAGCAAAAGGCAGCGCGGCGCACATGCGCGACGCGCGACAGATCAGCTCTCGGGAGGTCTCACTGGGTGTACAACGGCACGTCCTCTGCCTGGATGACTTGGCTCGGCAGCACGGTAATGGCGCACAGCGACGCTGCTCCAGCGGTTTTTCGAGCGCCGCACCGCCACGCAAATGGTTTGCCGTCGCCGAACCCGGTCGGATAGGAATCCTGCATGCTTAGAGGCAACAAGGTCGGGCTCCGGGCCCGGCACGAGGACGACATCCCGATCCTGCGGGCCGAGCTCTATGACGACGTGGTCAACGCCTCGCGGGCCGAAAGCGGTCCATGGCGGCCGATCACGCCCGGCTCGAAGGACCCGCGGCTCGTGGTGGACGACAAGGAGCAGGGACACGTCCCGTTCTCCGTGGTGGAACTGGACGGCGACACCCTGATCGGCGCCGCGACGCTGTGGGGCATCGACAACCACAACCGGTCCGCACACATCGGGCTGGGGCTGCTGCCGTCCGCCCGCGGCAAGGGCTACGGCACCGACGTGGTCGGGACGCTGTGCCAGTACGGCTTCGTCGTGCGCGGACTGCAACGGCTCCAGATCGAGACACTGTCGGACAACGCCGCGATGCTGCGCTCCGCCGAGCGCAACGGCTTCGTCCGCGAGGGCGTACTGCGCTCCGCGGCCTGGGTGATGGGCGAGTTCCTCGACGAGGTACTGCTCGGGCTCCTCGTCCAGGACTGGAAGCCGGGCTCGGAGGGCTAGGACCTGAGTGTCCGACTCCCTCGCCGAGGCGGTGCCGAAGGTCCGAAGTGCTAAGTCCTATGGTGAGACCGATAAGCTGAGGCCATGAGGCGGACCTCTTTCGCGAACTGGCCGTGTTCGGTCGCGCGCACGATGGACATGCTCGGGGACTGGTGGACGCCGCTGGTCCTGCGGGAGGCCTTCTACGGGATCAAGCGGTTCGACGCGTTCCAGCAGGAGCTCGGCATCGCCCGCAACACCTTGGCCGACCGGCTCCGCCGCCTGGTCGATGAGGGCCTCATGGAGAAGAAGGCCTACCAGCACGAACCGGTGCGCTACGACTACGTGCTCACGGACAAGGGGCGTGACTTCTTCGGCGTGCTGGCCGCCATGAACACCTGGGGCAATCGCTGGCTCAGCGATGCCCAGGGACCGCCCGTGGTCTTCCACCACGACCGCTGCGGCCACGAAAGCGAGGCCCAGGTCGTGTGCGCCTCGTGCAAGGAACCGATGACGGCCGACGACACCCACCCGCGCCTCGGCCCCGGCTATCCCCCGCACCTCGCCGAACGCCCGGACATCCAGAGCCGCTTCACGGCCTGAGAGGGGCTCAGGTCGCGATGGCCTGCTGGATGCTGTCGCCGCGGTTGTTGATCGCGACGTACGTGCCGATGCGCCGGAAATCGTTGATCACGCCGAACATGCCTTTGTCCGACGGCAGGAGGGCCGGGAGAGAAGTGTCGTCCGCCAACTGGGCTCGGAGCATCTCCTTGTAGGCGTTGTAGACCCTCGCCGTGTATCCGGGCTCCGTCGCCGCGTTCATACGGTGGTCGTTGGTGACCGCGATGGAGGCGAGATCCATGAGGTAGCAGTCGAACAGGTCCGTGACGTCCTTGGACTTCGCGTTCTCGTCCCCGTTCGCGACGTCCCTCGCGAATACCCGCGCCATCTCCATGACGATCTCGCGGTAGATCCTGTGCCTGGTGCTGCTGGGGAAGGCGGCCATGATGTGGTCGGCCTGCCCCGCGCCCTCCGTGCTCATGGTGCGCGGCGTCTTCAGGTCGGTCAGGCCCGGCACCGCCAGCGGGACAGCCTCGAACATCTGCTCCTCGTCGGGGATGCCCGCATTCTGAGAGGCCAGCGGATGCAGGCCGATCTCATGGGAGAGCATCCCCATCACGTAGCCGATGTCGTACTTCTCGAAGTAGTAGCTGGCGAGTTCGATGTCGACGCCCTGCTCGCCACGGTCCCGCACGTTGGCCGGGGTCTCCGTGGTCCGCACCAGCAGGGTGATACGGCACGGACGACCGTCGATGTAGCGCCGAATCGTCCCGTGCTTCTGGAGCAGCTCGATGATGCGGACGGCCTTGTCGCGGTACTCCTCGTTCGTGTGCTTCAAGTTGGTGAACTCGAAGTTCCCGGACTTGAACGGGGTGAGGGGCACGACTTCCTGCGGCATGTGGGCCGGGACCTCGGTGAGCTCCCCGCCCTCAGCCGGTTGCGGCAGAGAGACCGGGTCCACCCACACCGACTCGTGCGGGGCAGGGGTCGCAGCGGTACGGGCCGCGTCCCAGCTCTGCTCCGTGCCCCGTTGAGGAGCTGGGGCCACGTCCCCAATGAGCGCCCCCAGCAGCGCCAAGTGCCTGCCGCGCAGGCCGAAAGCGGCGAGGGAGGAGTCCTCAGGACTCGCGTTCAGGTCACCCAGCAGGCTGCCCAGGACGTGGGGGCGGTGCGGGGAATCGGCGTCACGGTACTCGTCACGCAGACCGAGTTGATGCATCAGCTCATGGACCAGCTGGACCGGGTCGGCATCCGCCCACCAGGTGTTCTGGTCCATCGCCCGGCCCCGGCCCGCCAAGTCCACCGTCAAGTGCGGGGCATCGGACGGGTCGACGTGCTCGACGGTCACGTGCAGCCGGTCGCCGTTGGGCAGACGGTACGCGGGGTCGTTGAGGAATTCACTTACGCCTGCCCCGAGTTGGTCGCGAACGTGCGCGGCTTGTCCGTCCGTTCCACGCATCGCGATACGGACGGTGAGGTCGGTGACCGGCTCACCCTGGTACGAGAACCTGCGGGTGTCGAAGCCCGACCGCACCACGAAACGGGGGCGTCTGTCGGGCCGCCCCTTCGGCTGTGATGCGGCCGGCGGGTTTCCGGGCGCGCTGTCCCGACCGTTCTGCGGCAGACGGGGCCGGGCCTCGGCTGTACCGGTGCTCTGTTCCGGCGGCGTGACGGTCTGGATGCTGTCGCCCTTGTTGGTGAACGTGAAGCTGGCGCCGAGGCCCAGGAAGTTCCCCGTGACCCTCCACCAGACCTTGTCCGGCGGCAGCAGCGGCCGTACAGGACTGTCCTCCGCCAACTCGGCGGTGAACAGCTCCTTGTACGCGTTGTAGACCTTCGCCGTGTTGCGGGGCTCCCAAGCCGCGTCCTTGCGCTTGTCGTTGGTGATCGCGATCGTGGCTAGGTCCATCAAGTAGCAGTCGATCAGGTCCGTGACGTCCTGGCCTTTGGCGCCGTCCTCTCCACCCTGCGCGTCCTCCGCCAGGACCTGGGCCATCTTCACGACGATGTCGCGGTAGGTGCGGTGCCTGGTGCTGCTGGGGAAGGCGGCCATGATGTGGTCGGCCTGCCCCGCGCCCTCCGTGCTCATGGTGCGCGGCGTCTTCAGATCGGTCAGGCCCGGCACCGCCAGCGGGACTCCCTCGAACATCGCCTCCTCGTCGGGGATGTTCGTGTCCCGGGAGGCGAGGGGGTGCAGGCCGATCTCGTGGGCCAGCATGCCCATGATGTAGCCGATGTCGTACTTCTCAAAGTAGTAGCTGGCCAGGTTGATGTCGACGCCGTTCTCATCGCGGTCCGTCACGTCGGCCGGGGTTTCCGTGGTCCGCAGATGCAGCGTGATGCGGCAGGGACGGTTGCCGATGTAGTCCCGAATGGTGTCGTGCTTCCGCAGCAGCTCGATGATGCGGATCGCCTTGTCGCGGTACTTCTCGTTCGTGTGCTTCAAGTTGGTGAACTCGAAGTTCCCGGACTTGAACGGGGTGAGGGGCACGACTTCCTGCGGCATGTGGGCCGGGACCTCGGTGAGCTCCCCGCCCTCAGCCGGTTGCGGCAGAGAGACCGGGTCCACCCACACCGACTCGTGCGGGGCAGGGGTCGCAGCGGTACGGGCCACGTCCCAGCTCTGCTCCGTATCGTGCTGAGGGGCTGGGGTCACATCCCCAATGAGCGCCCCCAGCAGCGCCAAGTGCCTGCCACGCAGGCCCAAAGCAGCGAGGGAGGAGTCCTCAGGACTCGCGTTCAGATCACCCAGCAGGCTGCCCAAGACGTGGGGGCGGTGCGGGGAATCGGCGTCACGGTACTCGTCACGCAGACCGAGTTGATGCGTCAGCTCATGGACCAGCTGGACCGGGTCGGCATCCGCCCACCAGGTGTTCTGGTCCATCGCGCGGTCCCGGCCCGCCAAGTCCACCGTCAGGTGAGGAGCATCGGAGGGGTCGACGTGCTCGACCGTGATGTGCAGCCGGTCGCCGTTGGGCAGACGGTACGCGGGGTCGTTGAGGAACTCACGTACGCCTGCCCCGAGTTGGTCGCGAACGTGCGCGGCTTGTCCGTCCGTTCCACGCATCGCGATACGGACGGTGAGGTCGGTGACCGGCTCACCCTGGTACGAGAACCTGCGGGTGTCGAAGCCCGACCGCACCACGAAACGGGGACGCGTGTCTCGCGGGCCGCGTGGGGCGGGGGCGGTGGCCGACGGCGGTTCGGCGGCGCGGCCCTGCGGCAGCCTCGGCCCCACCGCTTGGGTGCTCGGTGAGGTGGAGCCGGGCGTGGCGTCCGTGTCCATTTCCTCACCGCCGGATTCGTACTCCGAGGAGGACGCGTCGGGGTTCTGCGGATTCCCGGTCTCGCTCCTGTCGCCGTGGAGTACGCCGTTCTGATCGAGGTAGGCGCCGAGGATCTCCGCGTTGTCGCTGATGTGGTCCTTCAGCTCCGCGCGCTGCTGCATCCACTGCGGCATGCGCCAGCCGGGGAAGAACGTCCCGTGGGTCCCGGACGCCTGCACCCGATATCCGAGGGCGCTCCCGATGTGCTCGTTGACCGCCTGGTAGGCGAGGTCGCAGGAGGCGCAGGCCATCTTGAACCCGCCCAGGTGAAGCGTCTGGGGGTTGTTCGGGTCGCCGGGGTGGTTCTGCCAGTGCTCGACCCAGTGTCCGAGCAGGGTCAGCTCACCGTGCTCGGAGCCGTACGACCCGGCGGGCACGGTCCCGTCCCGGCCGCTGACGTTGAGGATCCTCGGGTTGGCCAAGGCCCTTTTGACGACGTCGAGTTCGGGTGATTCCGGGTGGTAGAGGCGGTACCAGCCGGTGGCCAGGGCCCGGAGCTTCGTACGGTCCCGCATCTCCCGTGCCATCGCGGTCCGCCGGCGCGACAGCCACCGTTCGTCGCGGCCCCACTGCTGCCGGTCCGCCGTCAGACGCTGACGCTCCTGGAGGACCTCCGCCTCGTCGTGCGGCAGGTTGTCCCACTGCTGCTGAAGTTCGTCGTTCCACACACCCGACTCGTACTGTTCGTCCAGCCGCGCCCCCAGCTCCGTCAACTCCTGTGCCCGGTAATCGAGTTCCTGCTGCCGCTGATCCAGCAGCGCCCTCCCCTGGCGGTGCTGCTCCTCGTCCCGGTTCCACTGCTCCAGCTTCCGCTGCCGCGGTGTCCCCGCTGCCTCCTGACCGGTGACGAACCAGCGCAGTTCCTGCTCCACCAGTGCGGCCTCTTCGCCGGTGAGCGCCTTCGCGCCCGTGTTGCCCGCGATGCCGAGGGAACCGTCCGGCAGCAGGGCGACGGCGACATGCGGGGTGACCTGGGCGTCCGCCTCGCGGTCCTCCTTGCGGAGGGCTTCCTTCACCAGGCGGGCCACCCGGTCCAGCATCCGCAGTGTCACCTCGCGGTCCCGTGCGGAGGTTCCGGTGGGGCGTGTCTGCGTGAACGGGCCGCCGGTACCGAGGCCCAGTGCCTCTCGCAGTTCCTCGTACTCCTCGGACCCGAGCCGGCCGTCCTGCTCCGCCTGGTCCAGGGCCTCGGGTACGCCGATCCCGGTGTGCTCGGTGAAGGCGCTGTCGAATGCCACGTCAGGGAACCCCCCCAGACGCGCGTGCCGACGCCGTACCACGTCCAGCAGCGCGTCGGCCCGCAGTTCGGGCTCGCCGAAGAGGTCGGCGAACTCGGCCGCGAACTCGTTCTCCGGGCCGGTTCGTACGGCCGCCTCCTCGGGCGCGGAGTCCGAACCGGAATCGATGTCCATGTCGATGTCCGCGTCCGCGCCCGTGTCCATGGGAGCACCGGTGCCGGACAGCGTGCTGAGTTCGTATGCCTCCTCCTCGCCGGAGAGTTCCGTGCCCGTCGTCTCCGACGTCTTCGGCTCCGGTGCCGGCGTGCGCAGGAGCAGCGGGACGAAGTCGCCGCCGCGGCGGCGGAGCCGGAGGTGCGGGCCTGATTCGCCGGACGGACCGAGGTAGGTGTGGGCGGTGCCGTTCTCCTCGATCAGGGTGACGGTGGTGCCGGTCGCCGCGGCGGCCCACTCGGCCACCGCTCGGTCGGCCCCGGGCCCCCAGGGGGCCTCGGCGAGGTGGCGGCGCAGGTGACCCTCGACGGCGTCCTGGCTCGGTGCCGGCGTGCCGGTGCGGTGACGCAGCGGCGGGGGCGTGAAGAGCGAGTCACGCTCTGCCGGTGTGCCGGGGAGGCCGTTCAGGCGCATCAACCGGGCGGGCGGCACCCCGGCGCGGGTGCGCAGTCGGGTCACCTCGTGGCGCTCCAGGCCCGGCTGTGCGGAGGCGTGGTGCAGGGCCGAGGAGAGCGCGGCGAAGAAGCCGTTGCCGCGGCCGGCGGGGGTGCCCTGGGTGTAGGTGGCACCGTCGGGTGCGGTGAGGACGCCGTCGCGGTCGAGGCGGTAGCGCGGGCCGGTGCTGTCGGCGGGCGGCAGCCAGGGCGCGGTGGTGTGGCTGCGATGCGCGGGCTCAGTCGCGTGCTGCTGCTCCGAAGTGGCCGACGTCGTCCCGGCCGTGGTCGTCGGGGCCGGCAACGGCGTGGCGACCGGGGGCGGAGTGCCCGGCGGCAACGCGGCGTGGAAGAAGCCGTCGGCGGCGAAGAGGACGGGATCGCGGGCCGTGTCGACGGCGGCCGGATCGGTGCCGTGCGGCAGGAAGAGCTGGTCGCGGCCCTCACCGGTCACCACGGTGAGCGGCGTGCCCAGTACCCGGGCGGCGAGGGCGGGCAGCAGGTCGGCGCCGCCGTGGTCGCCGGCCCGGCGCTCGGGCGGCGCCGGTTCGCCGTCCGGTTGCCCGGTGCCGTCCTGCCGCGGCCGGCTCGTGAACGGGCGGAGCATCGCCGCGGTTGCCAGCGCCACGCGTTGCGCGGGGGTCGGCCAGACGGTCTGCGGGAGACGGCCGAAGGCGTCGAACTCGGCCTGCTGCGCGGGGGTCAACCGCACGTCCGCGAAGTCGAGTTCGTCCTGGGTGAAGGTGTCCGCGGCGTCCAGGGCGAGGGCGTCGAGCAGGTCCTGATTGCCGTCCTCGCCGAGCGCCCAGGCGAGGCGGTTGCGGGCGGCCCGGACGGCCCTCGCGGTGACCGCCGGGTCGCCGGGGGCGGCGGTGAACCGGTCGGCGAGGTCGGTGCCGAGCAGGTGGCCCAGCCGGCCGCGGTCCTGGGCGACGGCGAGCAGTGCGTGGAAGAAGGAGGCACCGTCGTGCGGCATGTCGTGCACCTCGCGCACCGTGGTGCCGTCCGGCGAGGTGAGAGTGCCCGGGGTGGCACCGGCGGTGCCTTCGGTGATCGCGTACGGCTCGGGCGCCTCGGAGCGCCAGTCCGGCGCGGTGTACTCCTGCTTCCGGTCCGGCACCGGAACGGAGGCCGACCCCTGGTGGTGGGCGGTGAGGCGGGAGGCCGCGAGGTGCAGCCGGTGGTGGTCGGTGGCAGCGGCATCCGTGCGCTGTTCCCAGCGGCGGGCCTCCTCGCGGGCGGCCTGCCAGGCGGCGACGGCCGGGGACTGGGCCATGGCCTGCGGCAGGACGGTCGCCCGGTCGGGATGGTCGTCGCCGAGCGCGGCCTGTTCCTCCCGGCTCAGGTCGAGCCAGGTCTCGCGGGCCCGCGCCCGGGCGTCGTAGTAGCCCTTCTCGGCTGCGGCGAGGTCGGCCGCGGCGCCGGCCAGGTCGTCCCAGGCGGAGCTGACCTCGTCGGGGAACGTGGTGTCGTCCAGCAGGCCGTAGTCGCGGGCGATGTCCTCGCGCAGCCAGACCAGGGCCGTGGTCTCGGCCTCGGCGGCGCGGGGTCCGCGCTTGGCCTTGCCGAGCGCGTGCAGCGGGCGGCTGTCGGTGATCCGATGGTCCACCTCGGCCACCGACAGCCAGCTCACCGGCAGCGCGAAGAGCATGGAACGGTCGGTGACGACCTTGAGGTGGGTGCCGAGGGTGGTGTCCACGGTGCCCTTGAGAGCAGTGCCGTCGTTGGCGCCGCCGATCGGGATCGCGGCACCCGGGTTGGTGACGCCCGCGTTGCTGTTGCCCGCCAGTGGCGAAGTGCCCACCACGCCCTCGACGTTGTCGGTGATGCCGGCCTCCAGTGCGTCGGAGGTCTTCGTGCGCTGCATGGCCTCCATACGTGGCTTGTTCTCCACGGTGAGCAGTCGGGCACCGCGGCGGTGCATCTTCGCGTAGAGGCGGGAGTCGGCGGTGTGCGACTGGCCGAAGAGACGGGCGGAGGCCTGTGTGGGCAGCGCTGAGCCGTTCGCGCCGAGCGCCTCTCGGAAGCCCGCGGTCAGGCCGACCTGTGTGGTGGCCTCCTGCTGGGCCTGGGCGGGGGCGGTGCCGAGGCCGGTGAGCGGGGTGAGGCGGGCCATGCGGACGCGTTCGGTGAGGGTCCTGCCGGTGTGCCGTCTGCCGAGGTCGCCGTCGCCGAGGCCGTCGGCGCGGGCGGTGGCCAGGGTCAGAGCGTCCTGCACGTTGGCCGCGCCGCGGATGTCCACGGCGAGGATGCCGGAGCCGATCCGGTCGTCGAAGGGCAGAACATCGGAGTTGTCGGGGTCGTCGCCGCTGCGCCAGGCGGCGATGCCGTCCGGACGGGCCTGATCGGCCGTCAGCATCCGTACCGCGCGCTCCGTCTCGGGTATGTCCTGCTCGGTGAGCGCGCCGTCGGCGTCGTCGCCGTCCGGGGTGAGCAGGCCGGCCGGGACGATCTCGCTGAGGCTGCCGACCGGGGCGACGGCGCGGGGGGAAAGGGGGTCGCCGGTCGCGTCCGTCATGGTGACGGTCAGGGTGTAGCCGGTGACGATCTCGGCGTGCGCCTGGGTGGTGGCGATGTTCGGCATCGCGGTGCGGCCGGCGGATTCAGTGCGGGTGCTCGACCGCTGCTTGGCCGCGGTGCCCTGCACCGAGGGGTTGGCGAGGAGCACGCCGGTGTCCGCCGCGCGCTGCCCGACGCCGATCGTCACGTCGGCGCCGCGGTCCTGGGAGGAACTGTCGGACTCGTCGCGGGCGGTGGTGCGGTAGTCCTCCAACTCGATGCCGGTGCGCAGCCGCTCCACGGTGGTGGTGACCGGCGTCAGCTTGAACCTGACCTGCCCGGGGCTGCCCCCGACCGGCAGGTGGGTCGGTTGGGACCAGGCGCGGTAGCGGACCGGCAGGGTCATCCCGTCGGTCGTGAGCTCGTGCAGATGGGCGCGGAGGAAGTCCGGGGAGAGCCGCTGCAGCACCTGCTCCCGGTCGTGCGAGGGCACTCCGATCTTCTCCAGCCGTCCCATCAGCTGCCGGGCGGCCTGGCTCGCGTCAAGCTGGCCGCTGGGGTGGCTGGGGAAGCGACGGCCGCGCAGGAACGGGGGCACTCGGTAGCCGCCGCCGAGGTTGCGCGGGGTGGTGGTGCCCAGGCCGTCCGGGGCGAGCCCGGCCTCGATGACGTCCTGCATCGGCAGATGGAACATCACCGCGTCGCGGACGCGTTGGAGCGCGGCGGCGGCCCGGCGCGGGGCGAGGCCGCGCCCGAGGCGTTCGGAGAGCCGCCCGGCGGCGGAGCTGATCCGGTCCCCGGCCCGGGTGCCGATCGCGCCCATCGCGGCCGTCCAGCGGTCGCGTACGGCGACGGTCTCGGCGGTGTCGGCGACCACCAGGTACATGCGCCCGGCGAAGGTGAGGGTGGTGTTACGTCCCCGGGTCACGGCCTGCGAGACGCTGCGGCCCTTGCCCCACGCGTACTGGAGGGCCGTCGAGTAGGACCCGATCACCGCCGGTTGGCCGGGGGCCTGCTGCAACGGCATGTCGGCACCCTGGATACCGAGGGTGGTACGCGAGGTGGTGCCGGCGCTGCCGGCGATGCGGTGCTCGTTGCCGAGCGTGGCCTCGAGGCTGGCGGGCTTCGGGTCGCTCTTGACGCGCAGGTTGTGCAGCTCGCCTCTGACCGCGGCCTTCAGATGGTGGGTCTGGAGCGGTCCGGCGCCGTTGAGTCCGGTGATACGGGAGCCGAACGGGCCCAGGTACTGGCCGAGTTGCCCGGCCACGTGGAGGTTGGCCATCGCCCGGCGCAGCGCGGTGCGCACCGGGGCGCCGGGAGCGCCGACGTGCCAGGAGTTCCCCGAGGCGCGGTCGGCGGTGTCCTGCACGAGCTGTTGGCGTTGCGTACCGCCCTCGGTGCTGAGCACCACGTGCGGGGAGCGCAGCAGCCTTCGGGTGAGCTCTCGGTCCGCCGATTCCGCCCTCGGCAACGGGCGGGTGCCGTCGATGAGTTGGTCGGCCTCGATCGCGGAGAGCCGCTGCGGTGCGGGGGCCGACGGCGTTGGTGCCGGGCCGCCGGGCGGCGGGTCGGCGGGGGCGTGGCGGTCGGAACCGTGCGCCGCGGGCACGGCCAGCTCCACCCGGCCCACGGTCTCGCTGCCCCGGTTGAACAGCGGGCGCTCCTCGACCTTGCTGACGAACACACCCGCGCCGAGCAGGCCGACGGAGGCGAGCCGGGCCCAGCCACGCGGGCGGCGGTGGCCCTCGAAGGAGGCGCCCAGTTCCACCTGGTAGCTGTAGAGGTCGGCGCCGTTCTGGAACATCAGGTGGTCATGGGCGACCGAGACCGTGGCCCGGATGGCCTTCTGGTCGGTCCTGGCATAGCGGGCGCCGAGGGACACGTTGCCGGTCTGGCGCGGCAGCCCGGCCTCGGGCACCCTGTCGTGGTCACGCGGCGAGATGCCCAGTTCGACGCCGCCGGAGAGCGTGGTGGACGCCTGCTGCCCCTGCCCGGAGACCTCGGTGCCGATCACCGCGTTGCGCAGCGAGCGTTCGCTCAGGGTGGTCTCGAACTGCCGGTCGCTGAGCCGGGCCCGCAGGATCAAGGTGTGGTGGCCGCGGCGCACCTTGCCGTCCTCGGTGAGGGTGACCGGCACCCCGGTGGTGGTCAGATCGTCCAGACTCTGCGCCAGGCTGGGCCGGTTGAGCGCCTCGCGAACCTGCCGGTCGTTGTGCAGCGCGGTCCGCATCCGCCCGTCGCCGTACCAGAACTTCGCCAGCCGCGGATGCCGCAGCATCAGCGGCGGGACGAACAGCGACGGGTACGAGCGGTGCAGGGTGTCGAGGACGGTGTCCGCGAAGGCGCGCATGGGGTCCTGGGGGCCGGCGGGTTGCCCGTTCTGATTCTGCTGCTGAACCTGCTGCTGGTTCTGTTGCTGCCCCTGTTGCCGGTTCGGTACGGGGTTCTGCGGGCGGTCGGGGCGGAAGCCCTCGGCACGGACCTGGCCGCTGAGGTGTACCGGATCCTCCCGGGTGAGGTACCACGGCACCGGCGGCTCGGCATCCGGGTTGGGGCCCGTCCGACCGGGCGTACGGCTGTCCCAGCCCGCGAGCCGGCGGGCGTCCTGAGTGGAGATCCAGTCCAGGCTGACCACCCGCAGCGGGCGGGCGGCGGTCGGCGGCTCACCGGCCTTGCGCACCATCAGGGTGCGCTCCACCCGGTAGAGCGCGACCGGGTGGTTGCGGACGCGTCCGGTGGTCTTGCGGGCCGCGTCGGTGCCGAGGTAGTGGCCACGCCCGGTGCTGACGTCCGCACGGACCAGCGGACCGCCCTGGAGGCGTACGTCGGTTTCCGGGCCGACGAGGGTGTAGTTGGGCCCGGCGGTGACCTGGACGCCGAGGCGGGTGTCACGTACGTGGCCGCGCTCGTTCTGGTACGTGGTCTGGGTGAGGTCGCGCAGCTCGGCCTTGACCGACTCGGTGACCAGGGTGGCCCGGTGCGGAATCGACCGCTCGACGATCAGGTGTCCCAACGGGTGCTGACCGCTCCCCCGGGTCAACTCGGGTCCGCTGACCGGCCCGGAGAACCGCCCGAACAGCGCGAGGAGCCGCCCTGGACGGACGTACGAGATCAGTGTGCGGTGCGCCGAACTGCCGGGCCGGGCACCGGAGATGGCGAGTGCGATGTCCTCCGGCGGATCCACCAGGTGCAGTCCGGTGGTGTCTGCCATCCTCGGCTCCACCCCGTCCGGGAAGGTGAGCGTCTCCGGTGCCCGCCGGGGCCCGTTGTACGGCACGGTGAGGTCGTCCGGCAGCCGCCAGCTCAGCCCGTCCCGCATGGCGAACTCCGCGGTGTGCACGGGGCTGCGCTGCCAACTAGGGCCCGTCGCGGGCGAGGTGTCCGGACCCGTGGCTTTCGGCGCCTCGGTGACCCGTTCCACCCGCACCCGGTAGTGGACGTCGTCCAGGTGCAGGTGCGAGCCCTCGTGGGCGCGGTGCTCGGTCTGGTGGTACGCCTGGGTGCCCAGGGAGTAGTCCGTACGCCGGGTCCAGCCCAGCGAAACGCCGATCTTCAGCAGCCAGTTGAGCGGCGGACCCATGCTCAGCGCGGCGGCGATCCGGCGTCCGTAACCGACACTGCGGCCGCCGCCCGTACCGGCCTGGCCGCGCCGCATGGTGTCCAGCCGGGTGGTACCGCCGTTCACGTCGGAGAAGCGTTCCCAGCGGTGGTACGGGATGGCCTCGACGGTCATCTCGTGGCCGACCCCGGACTTCTCCCGGCCCACGAAGCGTGCGCCGCGCGGGGCGGTGAAGGCGCCGGGCTGATCGGTCAGCAGGCGCAGCAGTTCCGCCTCGTCGAACTGATCGCGCAGTTTCTTCGGCAGCTTTCCGAGAATCTCCTCGGCCACCTGCTCGGGCGAGCGCAGGGTGAGGATGCCAGGGCCGGCGAAGAGGCCGGTCGGCCGGCTTCGCGGGGTGCCGTCCGTGCGGGAATCGCGGCTGCCGTCGGCCGGATCCGGATCGGCGCCCGGGTCCATGAGCACGGCCGGCAGCCGGCTGCCGTCCTCGAAGGTGACGGTGCGCGGCGCCGGTCCCGGCGGCCGGGCATCCGGCCCGGTCAGCAGGCGGGCCGGGCGGTGCCGTTCGAGCTGGGTCTCCAGCGGCACCGGGTCGCCCCGGTCGGGGGTCTCGGCGCCGGGGCTGTCGAGGTCGGTGATCCCGCCCATGCCCCGCAGCCACTCGTCGAAGGGGTCGGAAGCCTCGGGCTCCTCGGTGGCCGGGTCCGCGGAGGACGTGACGGGGTCCGGTACGGGGGTGAGCGGGGCGGTGGCCGGGACCAGGGCGTCGTAGTGGTCGGTGCCGTTGTAGGCCAGGTGCAGCGTGCCGCCCTGGCCGCCGGGGTGGAGGGTGGTGACGAGGGTGTTCCCCGGCGAGTGCGGGTCGGCCTGGACGAGGCGCAGATCGAGATCGAGGGTGTGGGCCAGCGCCTGCGGGAGCACATCGGCGAACGGAGAGTTCCACAGCCCGGTTTGTTCGGCCGCCGCGGCGATGAGTCCCTCGGTGCCGAGCCGCCGTGCGTGGTCGGGGGTGGGCGCGATGTCGGCGAGTTGCGGGTAGCCGCTGTCGCTGAGGATGCGCCGCCACCGTCGGGGGTTGCCGTCCGTGACGACCGCCTGCGCGATGCCGTTCCAGCGCTGGGTGATCCTGCGCTGCGCGTCGGGGTCGCGCACCCCGGCGAGGGCGGTCATCCGCAGGTCGTCCACCACGGCGAGGACCGGGTCCGGAGTCGCCTCGGCCGCCGCTGCGGCCAGTTCGGACCCGGTGATCCGGTCGCGCAACAGACCGCGCAGCCCTGCGACGTTCCGCGCCGCCCACGCGGGCGGTACGTCCTGACTGCGCGCGCTGTCGAGCAGCGCCCGGAAGAGGCAGTTCCCGCCGCCAGGGGTGTCCAGCCGCCTGAACGTCGTGCCGTCCGCTCGCACGACGTCCGCCGGACCGGCGCCCTTGCTGAACAGGGTCAGGTCCTCGGCGAGGCTCTCCCGGCGGCTCGGGGTGGGCGCCAGGTCGGGCCTGCGGCGGGCGAGTTCGGCGCTGTCCTCGGGGCTGAGGGCGAGCTCGGAGAGGGGCAGCGGGGTATCGGAGAGCGACCAGGTGATCTGCGCGGAGGGCGCATAGCTGAGGCCTCGCACGTCCTCCGGCGAGACCAGGGTGGTCGGCGGGAGCGCGGGCGGCGGCGGGGGCAGCAGGGCTTCGAGGGTGGTGTCGGGGCCGGCGGTCGAGCGCAACTCGGCTGCCGCGCGCAGGAATTCGGTGTACTGCTCGGCGGTGGGGCCGGTCGCCGGATCGACGGTGGCGCTGCCCGTGGCGTCGGCCCGGTCGGTGACCATACGGCGCAGCAGGTCCGGGGTCATGCGGCCGTCGCCGTAGCGGGCCGCGGTCTGCGGGCTGAGCCAGCGCAGGCCGTCCACATGGGCGAGGCCCGCGAGCACCTCCCGGTTCTCCGGCCGCTGTTCGGCGTCCGGGCCGAGGGCGTCGCGCAGCGTGCGGATCTGCTGGAGGGTGCGTGCTCGGGCGAAGGCGTCGGCCGGTTCCGGGCCCGTGTGCAGACCGGCGTCACGCGCCAGGCCGTCCAGGTCGGCGCCGCTGGGCTCCGGCGTGAACAGCCGCCACCTCCCCGCCCCGTCCGGCCCCTCGGTGAGCACCGCGCGGACCTCGCCGTTCCCGTCCCGGGCCGTACCCACCTCGGTGGTCGGGGCGTACACCGGCCGCCCGGTCCGGTTCGCCACGTGCTGTGCCACCGGCAGTCCCGCCGCCTCCGGCTGCCGCCCGGTCTCGCAGGAGAACAGCACCAGCGGACGGTCCTGATCGCCGTCCTGCGCCCAGGACTTGAGCACCTCGCCGAGCTGTACACCGCTGACCTTCACGGCGGGGCGCGCCGCGTCGTCGGTGCCCAGCGTGACGGTACGGGGGGTGCCGTGCCCTGCGAAGTACTCGGCCCCCCGCTCGGTACCCGAACCGGGGAGGGCGGTCGGCGGGCCGGTGAACACGGTGCGCTGCGGGGGCGGGGCAGAGGTGGTCTCGGCGGCGGGCGGACCGGAGGTGGTGCGCACACCGCGGAAGGTGTCCGCGCCGAGCAGCGCCCGGCGCCCCGCGGCGTGCGACGTACCGTCCTCGGCCGGGCTCTGCGAGATGGTCAACGTCTGTACGGCACGCCCGGGTTGAGGCCTGGCAACCGAGTCCGGCACCCAGCGGCGCAGCTGCTCGACGGGCACCCTGTGGCCGTCCAGGGTGGTGATGACCGGCGCGCCCGTGGTGCCGGCGTTGGCTGCGGGCCGCACGACGAGCTGTCCCGACGGCGGGGGTGTGTCCGGCGTCGGGGGCGGGGTGCCGCCGTCGCCGGGCCCGCGTCCGCCGCCGAGGGCGGGTATGTGTCCGCCGGTTCCGTTGGTTCCGTTGTCTTGGCCCGACTCCAGGTGCAGGTCCGTGGCCGACTCGGTCCACGGGCGGGACACGGTGGCGAACTTGGCCGCGGGGGGTGCGGTGGTGACAGTGAAATCGGGGCCGACTCCGTTGCCGTGTAGGGGCGTTGTGGACTCCGTGAGCACCTTCGCGGGCGGTGCGACCGGGGTAGTGATCACCGGGTCGCTGTCGGTCGTCGCAGTGCTCAGGGTGGCGGGTCGGGGCGCCGGGCCGAGGGCATCGGCGAGCGGCATCAGTACGTCCGCGCCGGGGAAGGCGGTCTCCGTGGTGGCCGCGGTGTCGGTGGCGCCGTCCGGCGTCGCGATGGGCGGTGGGCCGCTCAGCGGGCGGACCCGGACCGGAGCGCCCGGCCCCTCGCGGGTCAACTCGACGGCCGCGCGCACCGGCCGCCCTGCCCCGTCCGACGTGACCGGCGGCCCGAGCACCACGGCCCGGTCCGTCCCGGCCCCGTCCAGCAGTTCGGCGGCCTCCGGCGCCCCCTCCCCCGGCGGCGGCACCTCCGAGACCACGATCGTCAGCGGCGGCGCCACGGTTGCTCCGCTGATGTCGCCCACGTTGCCGGTGCCGGCGTACGAGCCGGTGGTGCTCACCTTCGGCGGAGCAGCGCTGATGTCCGGGGCCGGGGTGGAGATGCTTTCGCCGCCCTCGGTGGAACGCGAAGTGACGGTGAGGTCGGGCGAATCGGTGCTCTGGGGAGAGTGAGCGATCTCGGGAGGAGCGGTGGACTCCGTAGAGGACGTGGTCTCCGTGGAAGGCGTGGAATCCGTAGAAGGCGTGGACTCCGGTGTCTGCGAGGGCTGCTCGGTGTCGTCCGTCGTCGTCTGCGAGCCGTCCACCGAGGCCGGGCCGTCCGGGGTACGGGTGGCCTGGGGCGGCGTGGCGGTGGGAGTCGGGGTGCCTCCTGTGGTGGGGACGCCTCCCGGCCGCGCGCCGGTACCCGTGCCGGGCGTGGTGGACGCGGTCGGGCCGTTGGAGGCGACGGGACCGCCTCCCTCCTGGCCGGCGCCCTCCACCGGGGACGTGAGCGGGGCGTCCACCGTGACCGGCGTGCCGAAGCCGTCGAGGGCGCGGCGGACCTGGTCGGCGTCGATCTGGGCGGCAGGGCTGTTCCCGGCGGGCACCACCCGGACCTCGGGCTGCTGCGACAGGTTGCCGTGCAGGCTGTCACGGACGCCGATCTCGGTGTTGCCGGGCGGCTGGGCGCCGCGCAGGTCGACGAGGTCGCGCAGGGCCTGGTCGCGGATGTCGGCGGGGCCGTTGTGGACCTGCTGCCACAGGGCGTTCTCGGTGGCGGTCACGGGCAGCGTGCCCGGGGAGTACGGCGGCGGGTCCTGGGGGGTGTAGGACGGCGGGTCCTGTGTCGTGTACGGCGGTGGGCTCTCCGCGAAGTCGGGCGGGGGCGAGGATGACGTGCGTGTGGAGCCCACGCCGCCGGTGAGGTCCGTGGTCGAGGGACCGTCGGTGCGGTCGGGCCCGTCGCCGTCCTGGGAGCGCGAGGTGTCGGAGGACTCCCGCGTGTCGGAGTCGCCCGTGTCGCCGGTGCCGCCGGAGACAGTGGGCGGCGGCTGGTTGCGCAGGTTCTCGATGACGTTGCGGAGTTCGGCGCCGGTGTTCAGGGCGGTGTCGCTGAGCGTGGCCTCGACCTGGCTGCTGATGCCCGCGCCGACGAAGGTGGACCAGTTGGTGGACCAGTCGCCGTCGAAGGCACCCTTGATCAGGATTTCCGCGAGCGCCTCGCCGGCACCGGCGGCGAGGAAGTCGGCCGTCCCCTTCAGGCCGTAGTGCCCGGCCAGCGCGCCCGGCCGGTCGGCGTTGTTGCGCAGGAGCTGGTTGTTGCGCAACAGGTCGGGGTTGTTCCGGAAGTTGTTCCCGAAGGAGAACGGGTTGTTGTTGGTGAGGTCGGGGCCGTTGACGTTCGGGGTCGGGTCGGGACGGTTGTTCGGTGTGGGGCCGGGGCCGAGATCCGGCTTGGGGTTGGGGCTGGGGTTGGGACTGTTGTTCTTGAAGTCGAGGTCCGGGGTGTTCCGCAGATTCGGGTTGGGGGTCGGCTTGAAGTCGAGGTCCGTGCCGTTCTTGAGGAAGTTGCTGTCGTAGCTCTTGACGATGTTCTTCGCGAAGTTGTCGAAGATGCCGGTGAGGAAGCCCGCGGCGGCGCCGAACGCGGCGGACTTGAGGATGTCGTTCCAGTCGAAGCCGTCGGGACGGCGGCCGTCCGGGGCGAAGTTCATCATCGCCAGCCGCACCGCGAAGGTGGTGAAGGCCTCGGCGAACGCCTCGGTCAGCGAGGGCGCCAGATGCAGCCGCTGGAGCAGGTGGGTGAGCGTGGTGAGGATGAGGAACCGGCTGCGCAGCTTGGCCATCATGATCTGGCTGGCCGAGGCGCCGCCGGTGAAGAAGGACATCGCCAGATAGATGGCGATCTCGATGAGCAGCCGGATGATTTCGGCGATGACCTGCCACTTGGACTCCATGATGTCCATGGAGGTCTTGCGCCGGCCCTCGGCGATCTTGTCGAGCTGCTCGGCGAAGTCCCGCAGGTAGTTCTTGCCACCGTCGTCGATGAGCATGCCCATCGCCTTGGCGTACGACTTGGACAGGTCGTCCGGCATGACTTCGGAGATGTCGTGGATCGACTTGTCGATCAGCGAGGAGAGCCTGTCGACCTTGCGGCCCAGTCCGGAGTAGGGACGGCGGCTCTCGTAGGCGAGGTCCTCGTCGGCGTCGATGAGCTTCTCCCCGGTGAGGATGAAGATCATCGCGTTGACCTCGGGCGATGCCTTGATGCTCATCGGGGGCCGTCCTGGGGGCCGTACAGGCAGGAAGGAGCGGCCGCTCCCGGTGCGGTGCGGGAGCGGCCGGCGGTGCGGAGGTCAGCGGCGGCCATGCCCGCCCGGGCCGTCACCGTTCAAGCCATCGGTCTCGATACGGTTGTTGACCCGCTCGACGTCCTCGATGTTGCGGTCGCGGGTGTCCTTCATCATGCGGACCTGGCTGACCGTGGCGTCGGTGATGCCCACGACCGCGTCGCGGATGGACATCATCGTCTCCTTGGTGGTCTGGCGCTCCTTCTGCTCCTGCGGCTTGGCCTTCTCGGCGAACTCGCCCTCCGTACCGGGCCAGGTGACCGTGGGCGCCAGGTCGTCGAGGAACTCCTCGGTGATGTTCGTGGCCAGGGTGCCGATCTCCTCCAGCTGCCTGGCCAGGGCCTCGATGCGGTTCGGGTCGACGTAGTACCGCTGTCCCATCGTCAGTCCTCTCCGTCCTCGCCGAGCGCGTCCCGCCAGGCGGGGGTGGCCTGGGCGTCGCGTGCCGGGTCCTCGTCGTCGTCGCGCAGCACCTCGGGGCCGAAGATCCGCTCCCAGTCCAGCTCGAAGCCCTTCAGCTCGGGCACGTTGCTGCTGGGCTCGGTGAAGGGTGCCATCGCCTTCATCACATGCCGGTTCATCTTCAGGCGCGCCGCGTTCGCGGCCTCCAGGACGCTGGCGGCCAGCTCCTGGGGGGACATGTCGCGGTACTTGTTCTCCAGGAACTCGATCCCGGCCAGCTCACCCTGCGGGCCCACGGTGGCGCGTACCGCGCGGTCGGAGGAGAGCACCGCGAACGACGCCTGCCGCAGCTCGCGTTCGGTGCGCGCGACCGCTTCCTGGGCCGCTTCGAGCTCGGCCATCGCCTTCTCGAGGCGCTTCTCCAGCGGTTCCGTCACGCCCGCTCCTGCCCTTCTCCGTCGGTCAACTGCCTTGCCGATCTTGCCTGGTGAGGCACCCGCTGCGGAAGCCGGAGCCGGGTGTGATTCGCCTCAGCGCGGTGGCCACGCGGCGCCCGCTCGGTGCTCACCGCCCGATGACGGCCGGGGTGCCGCCCTCTTCGGTGCCCCATACGTCCGCGTCCTCTTCCAGGTAGTCGGCGGAAGCGGTGGCCCTGCGGCCCGGCTCCGCCTCCTCCTCGGGGGAGTCGCCGCCGGTGGTCCCCACGCGGGAGGGCGGAGCCAGGAAGGTGTCGCTGTCCTCCTGGCGGTTCCATGGGCTGCGCCGGCGGCGGTTGCGGCGCTCGCTCTCCTCCGCCGCGTCGACCAGGACGGCACGCACCCGCTCGCCGTTGCCCTTGTCGCCGCCCGCGCCCATGCCTCCCGCGCCCATGCCGCCCATCGGCATGCCAGGGCTGCCGGGCGTGCCGGGGGCGCCAGGGGTGCCGGCCGTGGCGGCGGGAGCCAGCGGGGTGCCCGTACCTTCGGCGACGCCGTCGGAGAGAGGCTCGGCACCGACTCCGCCGGAGCCGTCTGCGGAGAAGGAGCCCGCTTCGGACAGGCCGCCGCCGGAGGCCCCGGTGCTCAAGCCGTCGCCGAGGCCCAGATCGGAGAGAGACACGTCCTGGGTGGTGCCGTCACCGCTGCCGCTGCCGTTGAGATCGCCGAGACTCTCCAGGTCGTCGAGAACGCCCGAATCGCTGTTGCCGCCGGACGAGTTGAGGTCGTGCAGGTTCACCGTCTCGGTGTTGCCCTGCGGGTCGGTGACGGTGGCGATACCGGTGTCGGGGTCGATGACCTGTGTGCTGCCGTCCGGGAAGGTGGTGGTCAGCTTGCCGTTGTCCAGGACCGTTGTGGAGCCGTCCGGGTTGGTCACCTGCGCGCCGTGGGTGAGGTCGGTGGTCGTGGTGGACCCGTTCGGGTCGGTGGTGGTGAGCGTGCCGGTGTCCGCGTCGAAGACGGATTTGCTGCCGTCCGCGAAGGTGGTGGCGAAGTCGTCGCCGACAAGCTCGGTGTTCCCGCCCGTAGGGGTGTCCAGGCCGCCACCACCGGTGTTGAGGTTCCCGAGGTCGCCCAGATCGCCGACCGACTCCGTGGTCAGGTCAGGGTTGATGTCGCCGAGGTCCCCGAGTCCGTCCTGGCTGTTGAGGTTGCCCAGGTTGCCGAGGTTCTCGGTGGTCGTGGTGCCGTCGGGATCGGTGGTGGTCGTCTGGCCGGTCGCGGGGTCGACGGTCTGGGTGGTGCCGTCAGGGAACGTGGTGGTCAGCTTGCCGTCGTCGCCGAGGGAGGTGACCGAGCCGTCCGGGTTGGTCACCCTGGTGCCGTCGCCCAGGTTCTGCGTGGTGACGCTGCCGTCCGGGTGCGTGGTGGTGAGAGTGCCGCTGTCCGGGTCGAAGCTGGTGCTGCTGCCGTCCGGGAAGTCGGTGGTGAGCTTGCCGTCGTCGAGCTGGGTGGTGCCGCCCGTCGGGGTCTTGAGGGAGCCGCCGCCGGTGTTCAGGCCGCCGAGGTTGCCGAGGTTCTCGGTGATCGCGTCGTTGGCGGCGTCGGCAGCGGAGTTGTTCGTCCCGCCCGGTCCGTTGTTCACCGGCCCGAGGTTGCCCAGGTTCGTGGTGACCGGGGGCGGGTTGGACGTGGAGAACTGCTGGTCGTCGCCGCCCGGGCTGTTCACGTTGCCGAGGTCGCCCAGGCTCTCGGTGACCACGTTGTCCGGGTTCAGCAGGCTGTCGAGGTTGCCGAGGTTCTGCTCGGTGACCCCGCCGGGATCATTGATGCCGCCGAGGCTCTCCTGCATGGCCTTGGTCTGTTCCTCGGCCTCGCGCTTGGCCTCCTCCTGCTCACGCCGCTGTTCCTCGCGCAGCTCGTCCTGGTACTTCTTGTCCTCTTCACGCTGCTGGTTCTGTTCGTTGCGCAGCTCGTCCTGGAGGCGCTTGTCCTCCTCCCGCTGCCGGTTCTGCTCCTCGCGGAGTTCCTCCTGGTACTTGCGGTCCTCCTCGCGCTGCTCCTCCTGCTCCTTGCGCAACTCGTCCTGGTACTTGCGGTTCTCCTCGTTCTGCCGGTTGATCTCCTCCTGTTCCTCCTGCGCCTTCTTCTCCTCGTACTCCTCCGAGGCCGTGCTGGTCGACTTCGGCTTGGGCACGTTGTCGGAGAAGTCTCCGCCCAGGTCGAGGAAGTGGTTGTTCAGGTCCGACTGCACCTGGGCGGCGGGCTTGCCCAGGTACTCGTCGACGCCCTGGCTCCAGATCCTGACGGCCTTGTCGCCGACCTTCGCCCAGTTCGCGATGTCGGTCAGGTCGCCGTACTCGGGGTGCACCTGGGAGAACCCGGCCTGCGGGCTGTGGGTGACGGAGGTGGTGTAGCGGGAGGTGTACGACTTGATGTCCGTCTTGGCGACGTTGTTCGCGTCCGCCCACTGGGCGAGGTCGTCCAGGACGTAGCGCAGCACCTGGTGCGGGTCGTAGTACGAGGACTTGGCCCAGGCCAGCCACGCCTCCAGCAGCTTGGTGGCGGAGTCCTCCAGGTACTTACGGCCGAGTGACAGGGCGCGGGAGTACACCGTGTTGCCGGTGCCGGTCTCGTCCCCGGACCCGGGGCTGGAGTTGAAGGTCTCGACGTAACTGTCGTAGTTCTCGCGGATCTTCGTCAGCAGGCTGCGGAAGACCTCCGCCGCCTCGCCCTTCCAGCTCGCGTCGTCCCGTCCGAAGCGGTCCTCCCAGTCCTTCAGCACCACCGCGTGGTCCTTGAAGAACTTGGCGGCGAAGTCGAAGGACTCCCCGGTGGTGTTGAACGAGTTCAGGTCCACCACGTCGGTCCCGGGCACGCCCAGGTTGCTGAACCGGGCGTCCTGGGTGTTGCCGCCCAGCAGGCCGAGGAGCGCCGCCCGCGGCCCGTTCATGTACCGGGCGAGCGGGATGGTGCTCATCTTGTCCTTGTTGTAGTCCGTGAACTCGTTGCCCTCACGGACCTGCGCGTCATTGACGTTGTCCGAGCCCGGCCCGGCGAAGATGATGTTGTCGCCGTCCTTCACGCGGCCCTCGAAGACGATGCGGGCCTGCATGATGGAGCTCTTCTTGCCGCTGTCGAAGAACCAGATGTCGTAGTCCTCGCCCTTGTTCGTCAGGAACCCGGAGTCCTTGACGAGCACGCTGAGGCTGCGCTCCTTGATGTCCATCCGGAAGAGCTTGCCGCCGTGCTCGGACCGCAGGGAGTCGAAGATGGTGTTGCGGTCCGGCACCGGATAGCCGGTGATGTGGGTGACCAGGGTGGCCCAGGTGTCGGTCGACGGGTCGCCGGCGTTGTCGAACTTGTCGAGATTGGCGACGGAGTTGGGATCGTACCGATCGGCCACCGGGCGCCCTTTCTGGTCGGTTGGTCAGGACTCGTCGTCCGGATCGCCGGTGCCGCCGGTGCCGCCGGCGGTGAGGGTGTCGACCTCGTCGAAGGTCTGGAGCAGTGTCTGCGCGTCGATCGCGTCGAGGTTCTTGTTCTTGGTCTTGTTGGCCTCTTCGATCGTCTCGGTGAGGGCCTCCTTCAATTCCTTGAAGAGGTCCATCTGGTCACCGAGCAGCTTGTCGATGGCCTCGGCCGCGGTGCGGATGTCCTCGATCAGCTTCGGTCCCGAGACCAGCGGTTCGGTGACCATCCTGCCGATGCGCAGGAGTTGCTTGTCCTGGGCGAGGTTCTCCGGTGTGGTGTGCCCGTCGATGAGCCGGCCGAGCGGGCGGATGTGGGATCCGTCGCCGTCCTCGCGGTGCTTCTTCGCAGCGAGGTACACCGGCTCCACCTCGTTGTCCCGGAAGTTCTCCATCTGCTTGAGATCGAAATGTTTGACATCGGCCTTCTCACCGGCCATGTGACGCTCTCCTGCCGCTTGCTGCCGGACGGGGGGATACGGAGGCCCGGCGGGCGCCCGTGCACTGGGGCGACGGCCGGGCCGGTGGGCCCACGTGCGGAGAGGCACACCGGGTCGGTCCGAGGACTCCCGACCGCTCGGTGGCGTCCGGCACGACGTTTTCCACGCCGCCCCTTCGAGCGGCGGCCCCTGCCGCGTCGCCGAACCGTCCGTGTGGGACCGGGATACGGGCGGTTCGGCGTCCTCCGGTCGCACACCGGACGCCGGTGCCCGCCCTCCGGACGGACGAAGGGAGACTCCGGCGAGGCCCTAACGGGCCCGCACGCTCCCCCAGTTGTCGGCGCTCTTGCGCTCGTCGCGGGAGTGGTTGTCGTGGATGGTCTGGATCAGCTCGCCGTTGTCACCGAGCAGCAGAGCCATGTTCTTGGTTGCCTGGTCCCACTCCGCCTGGACCTGGCGGTATGTCTCCTGGTCCGAGCCCTCCCAGGAGTTGACGAGCGGCTTCAGCTCGTCCTCCAGGTTGTTGAGGGTCGTGATGATCTGCTGGGTCTGGGCCATCAACTCCTCGATGGCGTTGCGGACCACGGGGTACTGCACGTCGATGATGCCGTCGGCCATGACGTCTCCTCTCGGACGGCCGGGCGCCGGGGCCCGGGAAGCTCAGGGGGTCCGGCCTCGCCGTACGGGGGCCGGTGCTGCGGGAACCGGGGTCAGCGCAGCGCTTCGAAGACGCCCTGGCTGGTCTTGCTGTTGAGGACCTCGGTGAGGTCCTGGTTCTCCTGCGCCAGACGGTTGGCGGAGGTCACGTTCTCCTGGAGCGCGTCGATCATCTTGCCGATCTGGACGACGACGGTCTGCGCCTCGGTGTTCCAGCTGCGGAAGAGCTTCAGCAGGGCCTGGCCCTCGTCACCGCCGACGCCCGAACGCGCCGCGATCTCGGCGACGTTGTTCTGGATCTTCTCTACCTGGCTGCGGGCCGACTCCAGGGAGGAGACGCCCCCCAAGCCCTTGGCATAGTCCGCTTTCCTCGCGGCACTGTCCGCCATGTCGCGCTCCCTTCGTTCAGGCATGCCTTGTCGAAACGTTGCCCGCTGAGGCTAAAGAGAACCGAGTGTTCCGCGCAACGCGATCCGGGAAGATTTGAGCATCGGTCAGTCCGGCCCAGAATTCTTTCGTGGCAAGGGAGTTGTGCGAAGGTTTCGGCGATATGAACACGCGCGCCCGAACGGCACGGCAGCCGGGCATGTACCGCTCGCAGGGCGACGCGACACGGGCGGAAAACGGGCACGCGCAGTAGGAGAACGGGCATTGGCACGCGACATTTCTGAGCCTTATTTGAGGTTCTCCGCGGCGCTCGATCCCGTCATCCCTCCGCGGACTTCACGGGATCGGCGCCGAGTTTGGCTGAATACCTCTCCTACCCCCGCCCTTTTCCTTTTCTTCGGCACGGTATGCACTCCTTGCCGTGATCAGCGCGCGGTGTCCGCCTTGTCCTTCTCGGCATTCGCACCGCACGCCGGTGCCGTGACCTTTGGCTCCGCGGCGCCCGAGGCGGCCGCCGCATCCAGGTCCGCGCCGGTCGGGAGAGCCGCGAGCAGCGGAGCGGGGACCGAGCCGATGTCCGCGGTCTCGTACCCGAGCGCTTCCAGCGAATTCTTGGCGGGGACCCGGTACTTCACGCCGTTCTCCGCCACCAGATAGGTGGTGCCCGCGTGCGCGGCGCCGCTGGCGTGCAGGGCCCGGACCAGGGCGCCACGCCCGGGCCGTACCACTGTGGCGTCGACCGGGACACAGGCCGGCTCCAGCGGCTCGGCGGTGCCCTGCGGCACCGCGACCGGGGCGAGCCGGGCGAGGGGTACCAGCACGGACCTGATCCGGGCGCCGCCGTCGTCGCCCTCCACCTGCGCGCAGAGCGCGGTTCCGCGCGGCGCGGACTGCGGGAGGGGTGGCGCGTCCGGCAGTTCGGCGGATCCGGCGGGGTCCGTGCCCTCGGCCCGGTGCTCGCGCAGCGCGTCCGCGCCTACCGTGCGCACCTCGGGTGACCGTCCCTGGTAGGCGTCCTTCTGGGTGGCCGGGTCGCCCAGTACCAGGGCGGCGCCGAGCCTGGTCAGCGGCGTCAGGCCGTCCCTGAGCAGCAGGTGGTAGGTGCTGCCGCCGCCGGGCACGCTGACCTTGAACAGCTGGCCGATCCTGCTGGCTTCGCCACCGAGCACGGGGCCCGCCTCACCGCGCCCCGGTACCGCGGGCGGCTTCAGGGCGGGGCCGGGGGCCAGCGCGTCGAGGAAGGCCGCCGAGACCGGCATCGGCCGTTCGGAGCCGTAGCCGAGGGCGTTGCGGGCGTCGGAGGGACGGTCAAGCGGCAGTCTGCTGCCCCGCCACACCAGGTACTCGGTGTCGTCCGGTCCGCTCACCAGCACCCCGCGGTCGCCGCCGATGCCGCGGGAGTCCAGCGGTGCCCCGGCCACGACGGTGGTGGCCCCCGGCTCGTCCACCCCGGTGCTCGCCACGACGCCGGAGGTGTCGGGCAGCGCCCCGTCGGGCCCGGTGACGCACATGTGCCAGGCGCCGTCGTCGAGTTGGCCGGGCTCGGGCACGGTGTCGGGAGCGCCGGGGACACCGGCCGGGGCGCCCACGGGGACATCTCGCAGCGAGGCGGTGCCGACGTCCACGGTCTCCAGGTCGGAGCCGCCGATCAGCCTGGCCGAGGCGTAGTTGCGTACCGGGTGCAGTACGCCGTCGGTGTCGGTCCACAGATAGCGGGCGCCGGTGTCGCGGTTGACGACCAGGTGCTCACCGTCGCGCCAGGCGTCGTTCCCGCCGGGGCGCAGCAGGCCGTAGACGGTGGCGCCCGCCCCGATCAGGACGGCGGCCAGTACGCCGTAGACCACCCCGCGGGTGGTGCGCCCCAGCGGGCTCTCCGGGGCGTCCGGGTCGGCCATCAGCAGGCCCGAGCTGAGCCGGCCCATCATGAAGCTGTGGGCGTGTACCTGGTCGCGTTTGGACTGCACGGCCTCTCCTCGACTTCGTTCTCTTGCCGGAGTGCAGGGGGTGCTCAGCCGAACAGGCCGCGCAGCCAGCCGAAGAGCCCCGTCACCCACAGGCTCAGCGGCAGCAGCGCGATCGCGAAGCCGGTGTGCGCCACTTCCGCCGCACGGCCCCAGTACGGCACCATCCGGCGGCCGGGCACCGTCCAGGCCGCGATCACCAGTGCGGCCGCGGCACCGAGCAGCACCGCGAAGACCACCAGGCGCCCGTCGCCGTCGCTGTCCACCGCCCAGGCGCGGGCGAGGAGAAGCAGCCCCCAGATTCCGGGTACCGCCAGGGTCAGCCGCTGCCCGATGGCCACCAGGCCGCGGGAATGCAGAAGAAGCAGCAGGCTCAGCACGAGCGAGGTCAACACCTCGGGCAGGTTCGGGTGTTCGGCCAGCACGACCAGCGCGGCCGCGGCGACGATGCCGGTGGCGGCGAACAGCGCGGTGACCCAGCGCCCGGCCAGCTCGGTGCGCTCGGCGACCTCGTCGCCCGCGTAGGGCTCGATGCCCTCCTGGAGCTGGCTGGCGGACGAGGGGAGGGAGGGCATCCGCATCCCGGCCAGCTTGAAGGCGAACGGTGCCACCGTCCCGGCCGCGAGCGCGACCACCGTGGCCACCAGCCCCACCGCGGCCGGCATGTCCAGGCCCGAGTACCCGATCAGGGCCCCGGCGATCGCGGTGGCCACCGAGACCACCGCGGTGGCGAACAGGGCCGGCGCGCCGACCGCGGTGGCGGCCAGCGCGAGGACGGCACCGCCCGCGCCCGCCGCGCCCGCGGCGAGCAGCCGCGCGCCCACGACCTGCGCCGCGTCCGGGCCCGTCAGATCGCCGCCGGGCAGCACCCAGCCGGCCAACGCCAGACAGGGTCCGACCAGCAGGGCGAGCCCGGTCGCGGAGAGGCGGTCGCCGACCGCGCGGCTGGCGGTGCCGGCGCCCGCGAGCAGCAGCAGCCCCGTCACGGCCGCGCAGACGGCCCTCAAGGAGCCGGAGTCGGTCACCCCCGGCCAGAACACCAGCACCAGGGCGGCCACCACGGTCGCCACCGTGGTGCCCACGAGCAGCCCGCGGGCCGCCTCGGGATGCCAGGTGTGCAGCCGTCGGCCGGCCGTGTCGGCTATCCCGTCCACCAGGTCGTCGAGCCTTGCCTCGGGCAACGCCTCGGTATGCGGGCGCAGATAGAGAACGTCCCCGTCTGCGAGCCCGGCGCCTACGAGGGTCGTCTCCTCGTCGAGGGGGGCGTCACCGAGCCGCTGAAGCACCCAGCCGGCGTGGTCGAGTCCGGCCTCCTCGTCCTCCTCGCCGACGTAACGCAGCAGCGTGGGCAGCAGATCGGCGACCGGCACGTCGGCGGGCACGGCCAGATCGACGGAGACGCTTGGCGCACGTACGGTCAGGCGGCACAGCTCGGCCACCGCGCTGTCGGTCATCAGCTGAACTCTCGTCTTCCGTGGGGGCTTTGACAGGAGGACTTCCTCGGGAGAGGGGCCGGGCGCAGAGCACAGAAGGCCCGCGCGGCCGGGAACCGGGCAGTCGGACAAGGGAATTGTGTCCGTGCGCCCGGAATCCACCTCCCACGTGGACAGGTCGCGTTACGTGAATGCAGACTACTGCCTACGTCCGCCGGATCGTGCTGCGGACCGGACTCTTTGTCCGGTATGCAGTTGAGTGCGGCGGGAGTTGAGCATCCCTCGCTTTCCGCTCACAACATTCATCCGGCGTTCACCGCGCCGCCCGGGACGCGCAGAATGGGCGCGGTGCGGTCTTTCCCGCTACCGGGTGTGCCGGTATTCGGCGCGGGCCGGAAAGCCAGTGAAACCGGAGGTTTCGTTCCTTGAGTGTGGTGCTGTTTCGCCGGCCGGCCCGCAGGCGCGGACCCGAGATGCCCGAAGGGCAATTGACCCTCCAGGAACCGCCGGTCCTTGCCGAGACGGTGCCGGACACCTCGGCGATATGGACCTATTTGCCGATGGCGCTGATGTCGGTGTCGATGATGCTGATGTTCCTGCGCCCGGGCGGTGGGAACGGCGTCTTCATGTATCTGGCGATGGGCGTCATGGCGCTCTCCGCCGGTGCGATGCTGCTGGGGCAGCTGATGCGCCGCTCCAGCGAGCGCAAGCAGCGTCTGAAGGGCGAACGCCGCGACTACCTCCGCTATCTGGCGCAGACCCGCAAGCGGGTCCGGGCCACCATCGCGGAACAGCAGCGGGCGCTCGCCTGGCGCCATCCGGAACCCTCCTCGCTGCGTTCGCTGGCCCGCACCTCGCGGCTGTGGGAACGCCGTCCGGCCGACGAGGACTTCGGCGAGGTCCGTCTCGCGGTCGGCGAACAGCAGCTCGCACTGACCCTCAACCCGGTCTCCACGCGCCCGGTCGAGGACCTCGAACCGCTCTGCGCGCACGCCCTGCGCCGCTTCATCCGCGCCTACTCCACCATCCCCGAACAACCCCTCGGGCTCTATCTGCGCTCCTCGGCCCGCGTTCTGCTGCGCCCCGAGGAGACGGCCGTCGAGGAGCCCGCCGGGCCCGGCGCCCCGCCGTCCGGGGTGAGCGGCGAGAACCGGGCTGAGGGCGCCGAGACGGTGCGTGCCCTGGTGCGCGCCATGCTGGGCCAGCTCGCGGTGTTCCACGCGCCCGAGGAGTTGTGGCTCGCCGTCTGTGCCAGTGACGAGCGGCGGCCCGACTGGGAGTGGGTCAAGTGGCTGCCGCACGCGCTGCATCCGCACGAGGAGGACGGCGCCGGCCAGGTCCGCCGGATCACCGCCGACCTCACCGAACTCGACGACCTGCTCGGCGCCGAGTTCGCCGAGCGCCCAGGCTTCGACCCGGACGCCCGCCCCGGCCGCGACGAGCCCTACACGGTCATCGTCCTCGACGGTGTCACCGTCCCCGAGGGCCACCGCTGGGAGGGCCACGGATACCGGAACGCCATGGTCCTCGACGTCTCCGGGGCGCTGCGCTGGCGGCCCGGCCGCAACACGCTGCGGCTGACCGTCGGAGCGGACCAGGTGAGCCTGGTGCGCACCGACCGCAGCCGCAAGGAGCGCTCCGTGCCACTCGGCAGGCCGGACCGGCTCGGCCCGCTCGGCGCCGAGTCCCTGGCCCGACTGCTCACCGCACGCCGGATGAGTCTGGGCACGGACATCGCGCAACCGCTGGACAACGACGTCGAACTGACCACCCTGCTCGGCATCCCCGACCTGCACCGGCACGACCCGAAGGTCCTCTTCGACCGGCACACCGGCTCCGCACGGCTGCGGGTACCGATCGCGGTCGGCGTGGACGGCCGCCCCGTGGACCTGGACATCAAGGAGTCCGCGCAGGGCGGCATGGGCCCGCACGGCATGCTCATCGGCGCCACCGGCTCCGGCAAGAGCGAACTGCTGCGCACCCTCGTCCTCGGCCTCGCCCTGACCAACTCCTCCGAGACCCTCAACTTCGTCCTGGTCGACTTCAAGGGCGGCGCGACCTTCCTCGGCCTCGACGGACTGCCGCACACCTCCGCCGTCATCACCAACCTCGCCGACGAAGTCGCCCTGGTGGAGCGGATGCAGGACGCCCTGCACGGCGAACTCATCCGCCGTCAGGAACTGCTGCGCTCCGCCGGCAACTACACCTCCGCCCTGGAGTACGAGCGGGCGCGGGCCGCCGGGGCGGACCTCACCCCGCTGCCCAGCCTCTTCGTGGTGGTCGACGAGTTCAGCGAACTGCTCTCCGCGCACCGGGAGTTCATGGACCTGTTCGTGATGATCGGCCGCCTCGGCCGCTCCCTCGGAGTGCACCTGCTGCTGGCCTCGCAGCGCCTGGACGAAGGCCGTATGCACCAGTTGGAGAGCCACCTGTCGTACCGCGTCGGCCTGCGCACCTTCTCCGCCATGGAGAGCCGCGGCGTGCTCGGCGTGCCGGACGCCTACGAACTCCCGGCCCAGCCCGGCAGCGGCTTCCTGAAGTCCGGCGTGGAGGCCCTGACCCGGTTCCGCGCCGCCTACTCCTCCGGTACGTACCGGCGCCGCACCGGCGCGGTGGTACAGGCCCGGGTGGCGAGCCAGGTGGTGCCGTGGACCAGCGGCTGGGTGGTGCCGCGGACGCTGGAGCCGTCGTCCGAGCCCGAGCCGGAGACCGAGGAGACCGGCGACGAGGAAACCCTCCTCGACGTGGCCCTCGACCGGTTGCGCGACTCGGGCCCCGCCGCCCACCAGGTGTGGCTGCCGCCACTGGACGAGCCGTCCCCGCTGGACGTCCTGCTGCCCGGCATCGCCCCCGATCCCGAGCGCGGCCTCACCGCCGCCGGCTGGTCCGGGACCGGCAAGCTGCGGGTCCCGGTGGGTCTGGTGGACAAGCCCTTCGAGCAGCGCCGCGATCCGCTGGTCGTGGACCTCTCCGGGGCCGGCGGCCATGTCGCCATCGCCGGCGGCTCCCAGAGCGGCAAGTCGACCCTCGCCCGCACGCTGATCGCCGCTCTCGCGCTCACCCACACCCCCGCCGAGATCCAGTTCTACTGCCTCGACTTCGGTGGCGGCGGCCTCTCGCAGCTCGCCGGGCTCCCCCACGTCGGCGGTGTCGCGGCGCGGCTCAACCCGGAGCGGGTGCACCGGGCGGTCGCCGAGGTGATGACGCTGCTCGCCCACCGCGAGCAGTTCTTCGTGGACCACACCCTCGACTCCATGCAGTCCTATCGCCGTCGCCGGGCCGCCGGGGAGTTCCCCGACGAACCCTTCGGCGACGTCTTCATGGTGGTCGACGGCTGGTCCACGGTCCGTCAGGACTACGACGACCTGGTCCCGAAGTTCAACGAACTCGCCGCCCGCGGACTGAACTACGGCATCCACCTGCTCATCACCACCACCCGCTGGGTGGAGCTGTCCGCACAGGTCCGTGACCAGGCCGCCACCCGCCTGGAGTTGCGCATGGGCGACCCGATGGACTCCGAGATCGACACCCGCAAGGCCCGGTCCGTGCCGCGCAGCGGTGGGCGCGGCATCACCGCCGAGAGCAAGATGCACTTCCTCGGCGGCCTGCCCCGCCTGGACGGCAGCGGCTCCCTCGACGACCTCGGCGAGGGCGTCGCCCACCTGGTCGGTGAGGTCGCACGGCACTGGTCCGGTCCGGTCGCACCGCCGGTCCGGATGCTGCCGCACCGGCTCCCGGTCGCCGAACTCCCCGCGCCTGAGCCCACCGAGGGCGGCGGCCTGCGTCTCCCGCTCGGCATCGACCAGGACGCCCTGGAGCCGGTGTGGCACGACTTCAGCCGTACCCCGCACCTGATCGTCGTCGGCGACACCGAGAGCGGCAAGACCAATCTGCTGCGCCGGATCACCGAGGGCATCACCTCCCGCTACGCCCCCAGCGAGGCGAAGATCATCGCGGTGGACTACCGCCGCACCCTGGTGGATGCCATCCCGGAGGAGTACCGCATCGGGCACGTGATCTCCCTGGACAACCTCAAGGAGACCGTCGACGGCGCGGCCCGCGCGCTGAAGACCCGCGTCCCCGGCGCGGACATCGCTCCCGCCCGGATGCGTCGGTGCGACTGGTGGACCGGCCCGCGTCTGTTCATCCTGGTCGACGACTACGACATGGTCTCCGGCAACTCCTTCCAGAGCCCCTTCGAGCCCCTCTTCGAGCACCTGACCCTCGGCTTCGAAATGGGCCTCCACCTGGTCGTCGCCCGCAGCGCCATGGGCGCCGGCCGCGGCCTCAGCGACGGCCTCATCCGCCGTATCGACGAGGCGAACAACCCCGCCGTCCTCCTCTCCTGCCCGCCCACCGAAGGCCGCCTCTTCGGCAACGCAAAGCCCCTCAACCTCCCACCCGGCCGCGCCCTCCACATCGCCCGCCGCCGGGCCCGGTTGATGCAGACGGCATTGGTGGAGGAGAGCCCGGGACAGGAGGGCTGACCGCACGAGAACGCGAGGTACGCAGCGGGGGCCGCCTGAGGTGGCCCCCGCCGTCGGTTCCGGGACGAACCGGATCCCCGGTCACCGGTGATGTCTCGCCGGCGGACAGGGCCGGGCGCGCGCACGGACGCTTGCCGGCCCGCCCGGCGAGGACGGTCCGCGCCGGATGCGCGGCGGCCGGCCTCCAGCACCATGCCCACACACCGAATCGCCCGCCGCCGTCCAGCAGGCCCAGCCACACCGAATGGGCAGGCGCCGACCTACAGCAGACCCGGCCACACCGAACAGGCAGCCGCCCAGCCTCTGACCGCACGCCCACACCGAATACGCCCGCCGACATCCAGCGCCCCCGACACACCGAATCGGCAGCCCCGCCGACCAACAACAGAACCGGCCACACCGAACAGGCAGCCGCCCAGCCTCTGACCGCACGCCCACACCGAATACGCCCGCCGACATCCAGCGCCCCCGACACACCGAATCGGCAGCCCCGCCGACCAACAACAGAACCGGCCACACCGAACAGGCAGCCGCCCGGCCTCTGACCGCACGCCCACACCGAACCCACCCGCGGACGTCCAGCAGACCCGCTCAAGCCGCGTACGCGGCCTGCCTCGGGCTCGGCTCAGTCCTCGCTCGTTCCTCCGCCGTCCGCCCTCGCCGGACGCCACCCCCGGGCGCGGGCTCGGGGAAGGGTGAAAGCGGCCCAGAGGACGGTGAGTACGGCGGCGGAGCCGAGGAGGACGAAGAGGGTGGCGCGGCTGATGGCGCGGTCGGCGGTGGAGGTGTCGCGGGTCGTGACGGGATCCGCGGCGCGCTCGGTGCCGGCCGGGGCACTCGCGTCGCCGAGGACCGTGGTCACGGCGGCGTAGGCGTCCAACTGGGGGATGTCGGCGGGGTAGGCGGTGGCGGTCAGGCGGTGGATGACGGCGTCGGGCGAGTCGGCGGGACGGGCGGCGCGGACCACTGCGGCGGCCCCGGCGGCGTAGGCGGTGGCCACGGATGCTCCGGCGCCGAGGTAGTGGCCCTCGCCGCGCGGGCCGCCGGAGACGACGCCGGCGCCGGGGGCGGCCAGGTCGATGCCCGTGGTGGGCAGGGCGCCGTCCGGCCGGACTCCGCCGGGGAGCATGTCGGCGACCGAGAGGACGCCGGGTTCGCCGGCCGGCCAGTAGACGCGGGACGGGATCTCGTCGGTGCCGCCCCGGGACGGAGGGTCCGGGGTGGCCGCGGCGACCACGACCGCGCCCGCGCGGCGGGCCGCGGCGACCGCGGCGGTCAACGCCGCGTCACGGCGCGGGAGGGCCACCGTGACGGCGATGACCTCGGCCCCGGCGTCGGTGGCCGCACGCATCGCCTCCGTGACCAGGCCGGGGCTCGCCGCACCGCGGGGGTCGGTGCCGCGCAGGGCCAGGATCTTCGCGTTCGGGGCGACCCCGGCCAGGCTCGGGCTGTCCCCGCCGGTTCCGGCGACCAGCCCGGCGAGGAAGGTGCCGTGTCCGACGCAGTCGTCAGCGGCGGCCCCGCCGGTGGTGACCCGGCCGTCGAGACCGGCGGCGTCGGGGGCGACACCGGTGTCGATGAGGGCGACGGTCACGCCCGCGCCGGTGCTGTGCCCGCGCAGCCGGTCCAGGTCCAGGCGCTGGCGCGACCAGTCCTGCTTCTTCGCCTTCGCGCGAGAGGCGGGGGTGCAGGCCACCTGCTCGGCCTCCGGATCGAGTGCGGAGGGCATGCCGGGGAGCGCCTGGCCCTTCTCCCCGTCGGCCGCCGGCACCCGCGAAAGGGGTGCCGTATGGGCCGGAACGGCCGTGGGCAGCAGCAGGGCGGCGGCGAGGCCGGCGCCGGACAGCAGACGGGCGGCCTCGCGGGCGCGTGGAGTCATCGGGGAGCCGCCTTCGGGGTCGCCGCCGGCACATCCCCGGGGAGCAGTATGCGCAGATCGTCCAGGGTGGGTGCGGCCAGCGAACCCAGCCGTCCCGCCTGGCGGGTGACCATCGCCTCGACCACCTGACGGGCCAGCCGGGCGTTGCCGAAGGAGCGGTCCCGGGGCATCGAGTCGAAGTACTCCTTGAGCAGCGGGCCGGTGCCGGGCCCGCACTCGTAGCCCATGCTCCCGGCCTGGGCGCGCACGATGGTGACCAGTTCCTCGGAGGAGTAGTCGGCGAAGGCGATCCGGCGCGGGAAGCGCGAGGACAGGCCCGGGTTGGAGGCGAGGAAGCGCTCCATCTCGTCGGTGTAGCCGGCGACGATGACGACCACTTCGTCGCGGTGGTCCTCCATCAGCTTCAGCAGGGTGTCCACCGCCTCCTGCCCGAAGTCGGCGCCGCCGCCGCGCGGGGTGAGGGTGTAGGCCTCGTCGACGAACAGCACGCCACCGCGGGCCCGTTCGAAGACCTCGCGGGTGAGCTGGGCGGTGTGGCCGATGTAGCGGCCGACCAGGTCGGCGCGGGCCGCCTCGATCAGCTGACCCCGCTTGAGGATGCCCAACTGGGTCAGGATCTCGCCGTAGAGCCGGGCGACGGTGGTCTTGCCGGTGCCGGGCGGACCCGTGAAGACCAGGTGGTGGCTGAGCGAGGGCACGGGCAGCCCGGCTGCGGCACGGTGTCGGGCGGTGGTGATGAGGTTCACCAGGTCGGCGACATCGCGCTTCACCTCGGCCAGGCCGATCATGTCGCCGAGACGGGTCAGCGGGTCGTCGTCCGGGGCGGCGGAATCGGTGGCCTTCGCGGCCGCGGTGGCGGAGACGTCCTCCGGCAGCAGCAGCCGTAGGTCGTGCTCGCCGACCTGCGGCTGGGAGGCGAGCCGGACCGCCTGACGGTCCACCATCTCCTCGAACACCCCGCGCGCGGCACGGCCGTTGCCGAAGCCGGCGTTCCGCTCCATCGTCTCGAAGTGCGCGGCCAGCGCCGCCGCGGTGCCCTCGCCCAGTTCGTACTGGTGCTGGGCGCACATGTTCTCCATGATCGCGACCAGTTCGGGCACCGAGTAGTTCTCGAACTCGACGGTCCGGGAGAACCGTGACGCCAGGCCCGGGTTGGAGCCGAGGAAGGACTCCATCTCACGGGAGTATCCGGCCGCGACCACCACCACGTCGTCGCGGTGGTCCTCCATCAGCTTCAGCAGGGTGTCCACCGCCTCGCGGCCGAAGTCGGCACCGCCGTTGCCGCTGTCCGCGGTCAGCGTGTACGCCTCGTCGATGAACAGGACGCCGCCGAGGGCTCGTTGGAAGGTCTCGGTGGTCTTGATCGCGGTGCCGCCGACGACCTGTGCGACCAGGTCGGCGCGGGAGACCTCGACGAGGTGTCCGCTGCGCAGCGAGCCCAGTTCGGCCAGGATCGAGCCGTAGAGGCGGGCCACGGTGGTCTTACCCGTGCCCGGCGGGCCGGCGAAGATCAGATGCCGGCTCATCGGCGGGGCGGACATGCCGAGTTGCTCGCGACGCTGGGCGAGCTGGGTCAGGTTGACCAGGGTGCGCACCTGCTGCTTGACGTTCTCCAGGCCGATCAGGGCGTTGAGGGCGCCGAGCGGGCCGTCCACGCGGTCCGGCGGGGGCGCGTCCGCGGCGCCTGAGCCGGCCGGGTCGGTGTTCTCGGCGCTGCCGGTGCCCCAGGCGTCCCGCTTGCCGTTGCCGGTGCTGCTCAGGCCCTCCACGGCGAGCCGTTCGCCGGCAACGGTCTGCACCAGACCGCCGCCCTCGTTCTCCCGGGCGAGGCAGTTCACGAGGGACACCGGCGCGGTGGACTCCACCCGGAAGCCGTCCTGGGCGCCGCCGGAGACCTCGCAGCCGCTGAGCGAGGCGAGCGCGCCCTCGTGGAGCAGGAAGCCATGGCCCTGAGCGGCGTGCACCGTGGTGCGGTTGGCGGTCAACTCGCCACCCGCGGCGACCACCACGCCCTCCTCGCCGGATATCTCGACACGGAAGTCGCGGACGGTGACGTTGCCGCCGTCCTCCACGATCAGGCCGCTGGTGGCGGTGTCGGAAACCCCGCCGCCGGCCAGATAGAGGGTGCTGCCGGAGCCCACGCGGACCCCCGCGCCCTTCGGCCGTACGATCTCGCAGTCCTCGGCGCGGCCCCGGGCGTCCTTGCCGGCCGCGATGCCGTCGCCCGCGGGTTCCACCAGCCGGGCCCGGCGCAGCAGCGGGTTGGCGCCGCCGCGCACCGTGATCGAGGGTGCGCCGCCGATCACCTCCAGGCGGTCCAGCTCCGGCGCCGAGTCCTCCTCCAGGAGCAGCCCCAGCTGTTCGCAGTCGCGGACCGTCAGGCCGGTCAGCGCCGGAGAAGCGGCCCCGGCGACCCGCAGCGCCGCGCCCTGCGCGCCGTCCACCCAGCAGTCCTCGAACGTGCCGCGCGCCCGGTCGGTGACCAGCACGCCCTGGCCGCGGGTACGCGAGACACGGCAACGGCGCAGCACGGGGTCGGTGCCCCCGGCGAGCGCGATCCCGTTGCCGGAGGCGCCCGTGACGCGGACGTCCTCCAGCGTCGTACGGCCCGCGCTGCTCAGATGTACGCCGGTGCTGGTGTCGTGCACGACGGTGCGGGTCACCGTGAGGGCGCAGTTCTGTTCCAGCGCGATGGAGGGTTTGTCGGTGGAGGAGATGTCGCAGTCCTCTACGGTGCCCCGGGCCTCGCCGTTGGCGAGCAGGCCGTTGCCGCGGGCGTTGCGCACCGTGCAGCCGCGGATGCGGGCCTCGCCCTGCTCGGTGAGGACCAGTCCGCTGGTGCCCAGGTGCTCCAGCGTGCAGGACTCCACGGTGGTGGGCGTGGTCGAGGTGACCACGATGCCCGCGCCCTGCGGGTTGCTCACCCGGCAGTCCCGCAGCGCGAGGGAACCGGTGCCCCCGGCCAGCATCGCGGTCCAGGCGGCGCCGACGATCTCACAGCCGTCGAACGCGGCCTGTCCGCGCCGTACGTCCACGGCGGGCAGCTCGGCGTCGCCGCCGCGCAGGGTCAGCTCGGACACCATCACGGCGTCGGCGCGCAGGGCGAGCACGCTGCCCGAACGCGGCCGGATCTCGACGGTGCCCCGCCCTTCGGCGGCGGTGAGCGTGACCCGGGTGTTGATCACCAGGTTCTCCACGTACGTCCCGGGCCGGACGCTGATGAGCGCGCCGGTGCGGGCAGCCGAGAGTGCCTCACCGATCGTCCGGTAGCGGTCCCGGTCCCCCGGACCGACCGTCAGTACCTGGCGCGACACGCACCAACCTCCTTGCTCCGGTGGCGTCTACAGCGGACGCCCCCTCACCGGGGGCGCATGTCGGCGAGCCGACCGTGCCATCATGCCCCGCCTTCGGGGTCTGCGGATGCCGAGAGCGGTGATCTCGGCCTGCGGGCGTCGTCCGGTCAGACGCTCCACTTCTGGTTGTCGGTGCCGGCGCAGCTCCACAGCTGCAACCAGGCCCCGTTGCCCGCGTTGTTGTCCTTGATGTCGACGCACTTGCCGACCACGGTGTTGACCAGGTCGTGGCTTTCGTTCAGGACGAACTTCTGGGCGGCATTGCCGCTGCACCTGGCGATCTGGATGGGCGAGCCGTCGTTGTAGTTCGCGTTGGCCACGTCCATGCACAGGCCCTTGATACGGATCGTGCCGTCGGAGGCGAACTGCCACTTCTGCGCCGCGCCGTTGTTGCAGTCCCACACGAACAGCTTCTTGCCGTCGCCGAATTCGGAGTTCGGTACGTCGACACAGCGGCCCGACAGATGGCTGCGCAGCGAGACGGGTGCGCTGAACGTCACGCCCGAACCGGCGTTGCCGGACTGCTCGTTGCCGCTGCCGGACGCCTGAGAGCCACTGGGCTTCTCAGCCTGGTCCTGCCCGCCCGCGTCGCCCTTCGGCTGGTCCTTCGCGCCGGCGTCCTCCTTCGGCGCGTCCTTGCCCGAGTCCTGCACCGGACCGCCCGCGGAGGCTTCCCGCACCGGCTTGTCGGGCGTGGCCGAGTTCTTCTTGCCGTCGTCCGTGGACTTGGTGTCGGGCTCGGTCTCCACGAAGTCGCCCGGTGCCTCGTCCGAAGCACCACCGAGCACGGTTCCTCCCGCCGGCGCCGACTTGGTGGGGTCCTTGTCGTCGCCCCCGGCAAGTACGAGGAACGGCACCGACACGAGCAGCGCCCCTACGACCGCCGCCCCCGCCAGCGCCGCCTTGCCCGGCCGCCCCACCTGGGCGGTCTGCTGCTGGGGCCGGTCGATGGCGGTGGCGGTCATGGTCCGCACGAGCGCGGGCAGCCGGCTCTTGTCCGCGGCGGCGGTATCGGGATCAGCCGCGGACTCGGACTCGGAAGCAGCCTCGGACTCGGACTCGGTCTCGGTCCGACCGCCGGAGACCGCCCCGCTCTTGCGGACGGTCCCGGCTGCGGGTTCGGTGGTCCTAGCCTTGGCGGTGGATTCCTCCGCCTCGGCGGCGTTGGCAGCGGCCTGCTCCCCGGTCCTCGCCTCGGTGAGCTCGGGGTCGGGAGCGGTGGCTGAGGCGGCCACGGCTGTCGCGGCCGTCTCCTCGCCGTCGGAGCCGGACTCCGACCTCGGAGAGGTGGGGGTGTGCTGGACCGGACGCGTCACGGGGTCCTCCCTGTGATGTGGGGCCAGGGTTCAGGAGATTTGTCGGCCGGAGCGACGGAGGTGGTCGCGGCCGGAGGAGCCGTACGGTCCGCCGTACGGGAAGGGGCGCCGAAGCTCTGATCCGCGGCGGCATCCGCTGCGGGCGCGCTCTCAGCACCCGGCTCGCGCAAGGGACCGAGGAGACTGTCCGCCGGGACCAGCAAGGGGGCCGCGGCCCCGGCGTTGACCATCAGCAGGGGGCCGGAACCGCTCAGTGAACGGGCCAACTCCCTGGCGGGAAGCGTGTCATGCCGAAGTGCCTCGGACATGAACTCGTGTGCCGATGAGGTGAACGCCAGCACCACGGGCGCCCCGTCCAGCCCGGCGGCCGTGAGCGGCCCGCCGTCCGGTGCGCGCACCACCGACACGTCCGCCTCCGCGAGCGCCGCGAGTGCCTCTTCCACCGAGCCGTAGCCGGTGGCGGCCCGCTGTGCCGCCGCGTCGACCGGATCGGTGGGCTCCGGCCAGCCGAGCACCCGGGCCGACGGGCGGTAGGCCGGGTTGGGGCGATAGTCCCCCACGGCACCGCTCTCGTCCGACTGCCACTCCCCCAGCACCGCCCACTCCGGCGGCGTCCGCTCCTCGGTCCACTCCGGGTCCACAACCCCGATCCAGTGCCCTGGCGCCCGACGGGCGGCGGCCCGCACGGCCTCAGGTATCTCGGGGGTGTCGGTGGCCCCGGCGGGATCGGCGCCGGGTGACTCCAGGGCGGTGCTCGGAGCGGAGTCGTGCGGCACCACGGACAGGGCGTCTTGGCCGCCCTCTTGCCGTTGTCCGGGCCGCATCTCCACCTGAACTCTTCGGTCAGTACGAATACTTGGGTGCCGATCGGCATGCACACACGCCGAACACTGATCATCTCGGGGCGCCAACAGAATGCCACACGAGCCTCGTCCGTGGCGGGCCGGGCGGGGTCCGTATCGGGCGCCCGCGTGCCCGTTTACTGCCCGGGTGGAGGACTTTCCGGGAGCAGGGAGGCGTGGGCGGACAAAGCGACGGGAGGGTTGGGGCGGGTGGGGCGACTGATCGCCCCCGGTACGGGCTAAGTTGGGTACGCCATCGGTCTGATCGACGTACCATGCCTCCCGGTTCGGACGTCCGGGCCGGGGCCGTACGGGAAGACCTTGCAGCTCGGAAGGGCGTCGGATCGGCCTGCGGCCGCCACCGCGGGTGGGTCATGCGGGACTCGGCGACCGGGACCGGGCCGAACTGGTTCATCTCGGCGCGGCACTCGCCCAACGCCCGCCGGGCTTCCCGGCGTTCGTCCGGCCGGCCACCGCGCGGGCTTGCCCACCATCGACAGCTCCGCCACCAAGGAGGAGTACCGCATGTCCCCCCAGCACCAGACGCCCGGCGCGAACGCGGAGGCGGCCGCCGCCCGCGCAGAGGAGGCCGGATTACCCTCCCAGCCCTCCGCACCGGACGAGGCGCCGCCGGACACGGCCGCAGCCCCCGAGGCGGAGCCCGGCACCACCCCGGCCGGGGAGACCACCGCCGCCGCACCGCCGACCGAGGAGACCGCAGCGGCCGCTACCGCCGAGGCTCCCGAGGAGGGCGTCGCAGTAGCGGCAGCCGTCGGGACGACGCCGCCGGCCGCCAAGACCCAGACGGGCTTCGGCAGCGGACGCCCCCGCAAGCCGGTCCTGGCGGGGGCGGCGATCGCCGGCGCCGTTCTGATCGCCGTACCGCTGCTGCTGGCCGGTAGCGGGAACGACGACGGGCCGCGCGACTCCGCCAAGGGTCTGACCGCGGGCTCCGACACCGTCCTCAATCCCAACTCCGCACCGGCGGGCCTGGACGACTACGTGGCCGAGAAGCCCAGTGCGTCCCCGAAGAAGGAGAAGCCGAAGAAGAGCGAGCCTCCGAAGGTCACCGCTCCCGTGCCCGCCGCGCCCGCGTCGGAGCCCAGCAGGAGCAGCTCGCCCAAGGCGAAGACCACGCCGAAGCCCAAGCCCAAGCCGAGCCCGAAGCCGAACTGGAGCACCGAGACCGTCCTTGCGCCCAGTGTCCTGGAGGTCAACCAGGCCTGGACCACCAACCGCATCCGGATGGTCATGCAGACCGACGGCAACCTTGTCGTCTACAACGAGCTAGGGAAGGCCATCTGGGCGTCCATGACCTTCGGCCAGAACCATCGGGCGATCTTCCAGCAGGACGGCAACCTCGTCATCCACAACGCCGACGACCGCCCCATCTGGGCCTCCCAGAGCCACGGCCACGACGGGGCCCAGCTGGTCCTACAGGGCGATGCCAAGGTGGTCATCGTGTACAACGGCAGCGTGATCTGGTCGACCTGACGCCCAAGGCGGACTTGGGTGATGTGTCGTGGCAGCGCAGTAGGTCCCGGCGCGTGTGCTCCGGGACCTACTTGGCATCCTGGATCAGGCGGGGGTGATGTTCTCCGCCTGCGGGCCCTTCTGGCCCTGCGTGATGTCAAAGGTGACCGACTGGCCTTCCTGAAGCTCACGGAAGCCGGAGGCATTGATGTTGGAGTAGTGCGCGAAGACGTCCGGTCCGCCGCCGTCCTGGGCGATGAAGCCGAAGCCCTTTTCCGCGTTGAACCACTTGACGGTTCCGCTGGCCATGCTGGTGCCTCTCAGTCAGTGTCAGGAACCGCACCACGCGGCCCTGGAGAAGATCGCCCCGGTCACCCACAGCACAACACCCGCACCACAGCACGAGCACTCCACTGCCAACCACGACATCTCACCGCGACGCTACACGCCAAAACCGGCTGCCACCAGGGAACAACAGCCAGACCCACACCCTCACTGAGGGAATCCACTCGGCCAGTTCAGGAACGCCGCCTTGGGGTCTCGCCTCCGGGGAAGAGTTCGGGCGGCACATTGGGGACGATGCTCTGGGACACGGGCCTGCCCGTCGTCGTTGTCACGCCAAATAATCCCTCGTCAAGCCGGAACCCGTCCCGCGATACTCCATGGTCATGACGCGTGACGATTCCCCTCGGGAAATCCCGGCCAACCCAGCATTACGACGCGTCCTGGACCGGCCCCATGGCCCGGCGCTTTTGGAGCTGATGACCGACGGTTTGTCCGGCGGTGATCTGACCACGCTGCTGCTCGAGGTGTTCCGGCGCCGTGCAGAACGGCTTTCGCCGGCGGACGTGATGCGGCGCTATCGCAGCGATCGGTTCGTCGCGCCTGCGCCGACGAGCTTGACCGCACTCCGCCGGGCCGAGGACGCCTTCGTAGCCGAGTTGTCCGACGACTTCGAGATGCTCGTGCTTTCCCCGGTGCTGCCTCTGGCGGCGCATTCAGGTGTCGCGAGTGTCGATCCGCGCAAGGTGATCGCGACGATTCGCGGCAGCGAGGTCGCCGCCGACCCGACGAACGGGCTGGCGCTGGAGGCGTCCGCGCGACGTTCACTGGCCCTGGCCGCAGATCCTCGTTCAAGTGCGCCCGTACGCCTCGCGGCAAGTCAACGAGTGACGCGTGCACAGCACTTCAACAGCCCCGGAATGCTCGCCCACTTCCAGATTTTCGGCCTGGTGACCGCCGGACGGGACACCGGCAACCGGTCCTTCGAGTACGAGCAGTTGGCCCAGCATCTCCGGTTCGCAGCACGGGCGCTGGCCGCCGCCGGATCGCGGCGCACAGAGATCCGGCTCACCTGTCTGGAGGACGCGAACCGCCCGATCATCGAACGGATACGGGGTGACCTCGCCGCGCTCCCGGGCACGTCCGTGGTCGAAGATCCCGGCCGGGCGACCGGACGCGGCTACTACACAGGAATCTGCTTCAAGATCATTGCCGGTATGGACGACGACCAACAGCTGGAAGTCGCCGACGGCGGCTTCGTCGACTGGAGCCAACTGCTCACCGGCAACCGCAAGGAACGCCTCTTGATCAGTGGCTTCGGCATCGACCGGATCGCCGAGAACCTGACGTCGTCGTCCGCCCATGACCAGGCCCCACCGCACTGAACGGGCAATCCCCTTCACACTTCCCGGTGTTCGATGCCGAGCAGGCTCGCGGCGGACCGGAAGTCCGCCGTGTGGTGGCCGACGGCCAGGGACCAGTGGTGGCCGACGCCCGTCGCGCTCCAAGCGTCGACCCACTCGCCGGGATCCCGGCCGAAGTCGACCCGGCTGGTGGTGTTGCCGATCTTCAGCAGCGGGCCCGGGACGACGGTGCCCTGGGAGGTGACGAAGGACAGGCTGCCGTCGGCGTCCTGGCCGAGGCCCAGGAGGGTGACGGGGCCGTGCTGGACGTCGAACTCCACGCTCACACCCCAGCCCCGTTTGCCGTGGTAGACGCCCAGCCCGCGCAGCAGGGGGTCCCGGGAGCTGACCGCGAGGTGCCCGGGTCCGTCATGGCCCATCTCCACCACGCCGTCCTCGAAGTTGAGGGCCTGGATCTCGGTGAACGAACCCCCGGCACCGACGGCCTGGGAGACGAGTTGGGCGAGGCTGGTGCGCAATTCGTATTCGCCGGCGGCCGGTACGCCCCGGGCGGTCAGCAGGGAGGCGCCCAAAATCATCCCGGCGCCGAGCCGCTCGTGCTGTTCGCCGTCGAGGCCGCGGTGGTAGTACGCGAGGGTGTCGAGCCCGAAGTCCGCCACGAGCCGGTCGAGGGCGACCGAGACGGTCGCGCCCCACGCGAAGTCCTCGTCCACCACGCTGTCGTCGAGGGTGAAGATCTGACGAGCGAGGGCCATGCGCTCCCGGGTCTCCGCGTCGGTCACCTTCTCCACCCGGTGCCGCAGGTCGTCGAACTCGAGCACCTCCACGTGCGAGCCGAACGTCGTGGGCAGCAGCGTCAGGTCGGTCGACACATCGAGCATCCCCGGATACACGTGCCCCATGAGACCGTGCCGTGCGTGCCGCAGCGCGGCCCGGACATGGGCGGCGCGGATCCACTGCTCGATGCGCTGCCAGGCGGACTCCTGGCGCAGCCAGCCGGACACCGACCTGAAGGGGATCCCGGCACGGCGGAAGACGTTGCCGACCTCGGGCACCGGGCACTGTCCGCAGTAGGCCAGCCAGGCTCCGGTGTCGAAGGACGCGTGGTCCATCTTCTCGGTCGGCTGGAGATCGATGACCAGGACCGGTGTGTGCGAGCGCCGGGCGATCGGCAGGACCATCGACGAGGTCAGATACGTCGTCAGGAACAGCACGATCAAGTCGCAGTCCGCCCGCCGGAGTTGCTCGGCGGCCGCCGCGCCCTCCTCGGCGTCGGAGACGAACCCGACGTCGGTCACTTCCGCGTCCATCCCCCTGAGGCGCTCGGTGACATAGCCGGCCGACTCCTTCAACTGCGGCAGAAGCCCGGGGAACTGCGGCCAGTACGCGCCGAGTCCGCCGGCCACGAGTCCGATCCGGGTGCGGCGGCGGGCGACCGGTGGCAGCAACTCGCGCAGGCGAGAGGCCCGTTCGGCGGCCCGCCCCTCAGTCGTTGCCGTCGTGGAGGCGGTCGTAGTCATGGCAAGTGCTCCTTCAGGGCGCTGGCGGGGTCGGCTTCGGCGCTCAGATGCTCGCGATCCGCAGGTCGGTCGAGGCGGGGGCCGCAGCGGGCGCACGCGGGACGAGGACGCGGATGATGAAGGCGCCCGCTCCGGCCGACAGCGCCATGCACACGGTGATGGACCAGAGCAGGACGGACGGACTGTAGTCGGCCAGGGCCGGGGTGAAGAACGCGACGACCGCGAAGACTCCGCGCGACAGGGCGTAGGTGAGTCCCTGGGTGGTGCCGCGCGTGTCCGCGGGCAGGGTGAGCTGCGACCAGACCTTGTAATTGGCCTCTCCGGCAAAGGGGTTGGAGAGCTGGTAGAGGACGAAGAAGACGAGCATGCCCACGAGCGCACCGGCGGTCAGGGACGCGACGACGAACGCGAGGATCTGCACGGCGGCGGCCACGTAGAACAGGCGGTCACGCAAAGGACTGTCGGCGACTCGGACGAAGGCGATCGTCAGCAGGACCCCGATCGGAATGAAGGCGAGATTGATGCCGGTGGCCAGGCTCTGGGAGGCGTCGCTGACGGTCACCAGCAGGTAGGTGCCGAACTGGCCGAAGGTGTTGGCGCCCAGTCCCCAGGTGACGTAGAAGGTGAACGTCGCCGCCATGGGCAACAGCGCGGCCCGTGTCCACACGTTCTTCAGCGCGACGCCACGCGGGACGGCCGCATCCTCCGACTCCTCGGCGGAGGCGTGCTGTTCGGGGGCCGGCTTCAGCCTGGATCGCAGATGCCAGGTGACGAGCGCGGCGAGGGCCAGTTGGCCGGTGATGATGCGCGCTCCGGTCATGCCCGTCGTCGACAGGACGAAGCCGAGGAATATGGCAACGGTGATGCCGAGCATCCACATGACCTGGGTGAACGCCACGAGCCGCCCGCGCGCCGGGGCGGGTGCGGCGTCGGAGACCACGGCAAGGGACGTCGGCAGGTCGGCGCCCGCCGCGAGGCCGGCGACGAGGACACCGATCAGCAGCGTGATGTCGTCCGGCGCCAGTGTGATGACGAGCGCACCCAGCGCGAAGCAGAAGATGTCCCAGTTGTAGACCCGACGGCGGCCGAACATGTCGGCGAGCCGTCCGCCGACGAGGGACCCGACGGCGATGCAGATGGTGACGATCGCACTGATCGCGCCGGCCATCCACACGCCCATGTCGTAGCTCTCGCGGTAGATGGCCAGGTTCACCGAGATGCTGACGATCAGTCCGGCATCGAGGTAGGAGGCCATGCCCGACAGGGCTGCGGCCTTCCAGAGCTGCTTCGGGATGGGCTGTTCGGCCATGATGCGACTCCGTCGTCTCGTGACATCGCGGTTCCCGGGCCGGATCGCAGAAAATATAGGGAACAAAAAACGTTCCAACAAGGTGTCGCGCAGACAACCACCCACCGGCACCAATCGCTTCCGGACCCGCCGCGATCGTGGCGCAAGCCGTCCAGCTCCCCTACGGTGAAGGCGGCCTAAAAACGTTTTAGGGGAAGGACCGCATCCGTGCTCTCCCCCGCGCTTCAGCGACTCTTCGAGGATCCGCCCCGGGACTTCGGCCCCACTCCCCTGTGGTGGTGGTCGGGCGCGAAGGTCACCCGTGAGCGTCTGGAATGGCAGATGCGGGCGTTCGCGGACGGCGGCATCCACAACCTCGTGGTCATCAACCTGGCGCCGAGCGGTCCGAGTTTCGGCGCCCCGGCCGACGAACCGGCGTGGTTCAGCGAGGAGTGGTGGGCCCGTTTCACCGAAGCCTGCGAGGTTGCGGCGGCACTCGGCACACGCCTGTGGTTCTACGACCAGATCGGCTTCTCCGGCGCCAACCTCCAAGGCACAGTCACCCGGAGCAGTCCCGGGGCTGCGGGCCTGGCCCTGAGCTGCCGTACGACGACCGTTGACCGGGGCACCGTGGCGCTGCGGGACGCCGAGACGCTGGTGGGCGTGTACGACGCCGACGGCCGACGCCTGCCCGATCCGACCCCGACCGCCGACGGCACCCACGTACAGCTCGTCACCGCCGTCCCCACCGCGTTCGACTACCTCGACCCGCACGCAGTGGACGCGCTGATGGACGCCGTCCACCACGAATTCGACCGCCGCGTCCCCGAATACCTGGGCAACGTCATCGCGGGCAGCTTCCAGGACGAACTCCCGGGCACGAACTCCTGGAGCCGACGCTTCGCGGAGGAATTCCGCACCCGGCGCGGCTACGACCTCCTCGACCACCTCCCGGACCTGTTCGGTACGCGCGCCACCGCAAGGGCGGCGAAGACCCGCGCCGACTACTACCGCGTCCGCACGGAACTCACCGAAGAGGCCCTGTTCCGACCGCTCGCCGCCTGGCACCGCGAGCGCGGCCTGCTCCTGGGCTGCGACCAGAGCAACCCGGCCCGCGCGGGCTACCCGGCCCAGTCCACGCAGATCTACACCGACTACTTCCGCACCCACCGCTGGTTCAGCGCGGCCGGCAGCGACCACCACGGCGACGCCAAGGTCCACTCGTCCATGGCCCACCTCTACGGCCACGAGCGCGTCTGGATGGAGGCGTTCCACTCGTCCGGCTGGGGCGGCACCCTTGAGGACACCTACGACTGGCTGCTGCCGTTCCTGCGCAGCGGCGCCAATCTGTACAACCCGCACGCCAGTTACTTCGGCACCGCGGGCGGCTGGTTCGAGTGGGCGCCGCCGTCCACCGACTGGCGCCAGCCCTACTGGAAGCAGTACCCGGCCTTCTCGCGGGCGGTCGCCCGGATCTGCTCGATCATGTCCTGGGGCAGCTACGACGCCGATGTGGCGGTCCTGCACCCCACCGCCACCATGCAGTCCCTCGTCCCGCTGGACGCGCCCGTCCACCACTTCGGAGACGGCCGGCTGGGCGAGGGCCATACCGAGGCCGACGAGACACAACAGCACTACCTGGACCTGTGCGGCACCAACAACTGGCTGCGTCCCCGGACCGGCGCCCTGGACCTGAACCGTGTCTCCTTCGACGTCATCGACGACGACTCGGTCCAGCGTGCCAAGCCCGTCGACGGCGCCCTGCATATCAGGGACCTCGCCTACGGCGTGGTGCTGCTGCCCTCGACAAGCGTCCTGGAGGAGGAGACGGCGCGTCGGCTGACCGAACTGCTCGACTCCGGTGGACGGGTCGTGGTGGTGGGCCGGCCCCCGACCACGGCTGCCGGTCTGGCCGGTGACGACTCCGTCGTAGCGGCGCTGGTGGCGCATCCGCGGCTGGAGCGGGTGGACGACGCCGAGGCCGGAGCGGCGGCAGTGGCCGACACGGCCGGGCACGCCGCGGGCGAAGTGCCGCTGCTCGTCAGGCGGTTGGGGAACGAGGCGGTCGCTCTGGTGACGGGGACCTTCCCCGACGCGGGCGTGCCCGAGCCGCGCACGAGTACTCCCCGGCCACGGAAGAACCACGTCGTCGATCCGGATCGCTACGCCCGTACTTCGTCCATCACCGTCCGCGCCCCCGTCGCCGAGGCCGAGGTCTGGAACCCGGCGACCGGCACCCGCACCCCGGCACGCGTCACCGTCTCCGACGACGGCACTTCGACCATCGAGGTACGGCTGGACGGCGCCCCCGCCGCCCTCGTCGTATGGCGCGAGGGCGCACCGTCAGGGCAGGCGACAGTGCCGCCGGAACCAGCAGAGGCCATCGACATCTCGACCGGCTGGCAGGGGCGTCTCATCCCCACCATGGACAACACGTGGGGCGACCTGGCGCTGCCCGCGGGGTCGTCCGTGGCCGAGCCTCAGATCTGGGACATGCGGTGGACCGAGAGCGAAGGGCCGGACGCGGTGTGGCAGCGGACGCGCGCCACGTACGGCAACCGGGTCCGCGTCATGCCGCCCTCGGCCCGGGCCGCGGAGCCGCTCGACGCCGGGGCCGTCGAGCGGGTGCTGGCCGGAGAGTTGCCCCTCGCCCCGGGCTGGGATGTGGCGGTGTACTCGTCGAGCCGGGGGATCCGGGATCAGGGCGGACTGCTCGGCACCAAGGGACTGGTCAACGAGGAGTTCGTACGCGTTCCGGTACCTGGCGACGGAGAAGCCGCCCGCGTCCGAGCCATCGTGGAGACCGATCACCGGGGCGCTGCCGACCTCCATGTCGGTGCGGAGGCGGTCAAGCGCGTGTGGTGGAACGGCCGGCAACTGGACACCGGCCCTGGTGGATACCTGGCCTCCGCGCGGGTGACAGTGGCCCGGTCCCTCAATGTGCTGGAGTACGAACTGTCCGGGGCCCAGGGCCGACCCTCCACGATCTCGGCCAAGGCCGGTACGCCGCTGGGCAGTTACTTCTGTCTGTCCGAGCCGGGCGGATTCCCGCCGCGGCCCCGTTTCATGCGCCTGCCCGAGGGGGTACGGCCGCAGGGTCCGGTGACGTATCGCGCGCGGCTTCGTCTCCCCCACGACGGTGCGGAGGCGGTGCTCGTCGTGGGTGCCGCGACTGCGGTCACCGTGCTGGTCGACGGTGCCGTCGTGGCGCGGCAGGAGAAGGTCGAGTACTACGAGGCGGACTGGGGTGCGGTGCCCATGTACTTCCGCCATGAACTGACGCTCGCGGCGGGCGATCACGTCCTCGACGTCGTGACCGACGGCATTCGGGACGCGGTCTTCGTCGACCTGGTGGCGCAGTCGACGGCAGTGGTGAGCGGCGCGGGCTGGGAGGCGGAGACGGGCGGTTGGCATGGGCGTACGGTCGAAGACACGGACAGACGGGGCGAGTTGCAGCACTGCCATGCCGTGGTACGGCCCCACCCGCTGCCGGAGGCCGAGTGGCTCAGCGGCCCGTCGGCGTTGGGCGGCGCCGTGCTGCCGGTGCGGTCCACCGACGACATGCGTGCAGCACGGCAGCGCTTCCGTTTCACCGTGCCCGCGGGCACGGTGTCGGTCAGTCTGCCGCTGGAGGTGCCCGCGCAGGTGCGGGTCGGTGACGGCGCGGAGCGTGCCCTCGACGGTGAAGTGGTCATGTTGGACAGGCCTTCGGGCGAACCCACGGAAGTGGAGGTCGTCACCGCGCCCGTGACGGTTCTGCGGGGCGGGGCCGCGTGGCGTGGTCCGGTGCGGGTGCGCACCGTACCGGCGCCGCTGGGTCTGGGCGCCTGGAGCTCGATGGGACTGGGCAGTTGGAGCGGGGGCGTGGCCTACTCGCGTTCGCTTCAGGTGCCACCGGGGCCGGACCCCGTACTGGATCTGGGGCGGGTGCGGGGCAGCGTCGAAGTGTCGTTGGACGGGGAGGTCGTCGGCGAAGCGTTCTGCGCTCCGTACCGCTTCGCTCTGCGCGGGGCCGCGGGACGCACCGTCCGGGTCGACGTGACCGTGTACAACACGCTGGCGCCTTATCTCGCCGAGGCCACACCCACCGCCTGGGCTTTCCCGGACCAGCTCCCGTCGGGCCTGCTGGGACCGGTGACCCTTCGGATTCCACGGGCCGACTAGGGATCGGTGGACGGCCGTGTCGAGTCCCGCAGGACGAGGTCCGGCTCGAAGACCCTGGTCTCGTGGGTGTGTTCGGCGCGGGCCTCGATCTCGTCGAGGACCATCTCGACGGCGGCCCGGCCGAGGTCCTCGACGGGCTGACGGACCGTGGTGAGGGTCGTGGCGCCGAAACTCGCGATGTCGAGGTCGCCGTAGCCCACGACCTGCACGTCTTCGGGGATGCGCACACCGCGATCGGTCAGTCCTCGGCACAGGCCCGCGGCGAGGAAGTCGTTGGTGCAGAAGACCCCGTCGGGCAGGTCCTCGAGCTGGTCCGCGATCTTCGCGCCGTACGCGACCGTCATCTCCTCGGCGACGACCTGGTCCAATCGCGCCTCCCGTTGGCTGCGTACGGCCTTCCGGGCGCCCTGGAACCGGTCGGCGCACTGCCGGATCCCGCGCTCCCCGTTGACCACGAGGATGTCGCGTGCCCCGCGGTCCATGAGGTGCTGGACGGCGATGCGGCCGCCGGCGATGTCGTCGACGGACGCGGAACAGCCGTCCCGGTCGGGCATCGCGCGGTCGGCCAGCACCAGCGGGATACCGCGCTCACGCAGCCGGGTCAGCCTGCTCGGATCGGCGCTGAGCGGAACGACGACGACTCCCACGGCCCGCTGTTCCACGAGCATGGTGAAGTAGCCCTGCTCCCGCTCCGGTTGGTCCCCGCTGTGGCAGAGGACGAGCGCATAGCCATGCGTGTACGCCGCCTCGGCGGCACCCCGTGCGATGCGCGCGTAGAACGAGTTGGCCACGTCCGGCAGGACCAGGCCGATCGAGGACGAGTGGCCCGTGCGCAGGCCGGAGGCTCCCGGGTGGGGAACGTAGTCGAGGGCCGCGACCGCCTTGCGTACCCGCTCAGCGGTCTGCGCGTTGACTCGCTCGGGGCGGTTGAGCACGTTCGACACCGTGGACACCGAGACGCCTGCGGCGGCGGCGACGTCCTGAATGCGGGCAGGGCGAGCCGAAATGGCGTCCACCCCCTCGCGATATCGGCAGTGCAACCAGCCACGACAGCGGCCTTATGGGCCAGGCCAGCATACCGCGAGCGTACATAAAACGATTTCCGCACCGGCGGTGCGGACGGCGCAACGCCCGGCGGCCAACGACGCGCTCGCGCCCTATCAGCCTTCCGCCGGGTGCGGTGACGCCGGCGAGTGCAGGAGCCGCAGGCCGACCTCGACCAGCAGCCAGCCGAGGCGTGCCCGGACCGACGTGCCGCTCCGGACCGAACGGCCGGCACCAGCGGTGCGGCGCAGCTCCCAGGCGCGGGCCTGTGCCTGCAACTCGGCAGCGCGGGCGGCGTGGAGGTGGCGGTGTATGTCCGGGTGGTGGTTCATGACGAGGCGTCCCCCCGGCGGTTGCGGAACGCGACGCGCAGTACGGTCACCGGCTCTGCCCCTTCCGGGCGCCGTGACGGGTCCTCGGCCCGCTCTCCGTAGGAATCCAGCAGCGCCGAGAACCGCTCCCTCAACTCGGCGAGTTCGGCGGCTGTCATATAGACGATGTCGTCGCCGAACTGCTCCGCCTCGCGCCACTCGCGCGGCAGTTGCCGTCGTGTCTCGACCGCGTGCGTCATCTGCTCGAATAACCGCTCTGCTACGGCCGTGCTGAGAGCATCGGCCGCATCGCCGTCGCCATCCCGCCACTCGGTGTACCGGGCCGTGGCCCGCCATGGCTTCTCCCGGCCCTGACCTCCCTCGGCCTCTTCCACCAGCCCGTACTTGGCGAGTATCCGCAGATGGTAGGAGCAGCTCGCCACGGACTCGCCGGTCAGTTCGGCGGCGCGGGTCGCCGTGAATGGACCCTCGACACGCAGCAGCCCGACCAGCTTCATACGGGTGGGGTGGGCATAGGCGCGCAGGGCGCGGGGGTCTGTGAGATGGATGGAGCGCCTCGGCGTGCCTGCCATGGGCGTTGGCTCTGACATGGATGTAAAGATATCTTTCTAAAGAAGTCTTTACAAGAGAGCGTGCCGTTCGAGCATCTGTCGGGCGGTGACGACCATGGCCTCGTCCACCATCGCCCCCTCGAAGGTCACCGCCCCCGAGCCGGCCGCCTTGGCCTCCTCGACGGCCGCGATCAGGCAGGCGTAGCGGTCGAGGTCGTCGGGGGTCGGTGAGAACTCCTCGTTGATCACGGGGACGTGGGTGGGGTGGATGGCCATCATGCCTTCGTAGCCGAGGTCGCGGTTCTGCCGGGCGAAGGCGCGCAGGCCGGCGAGGTCGGTGACGTGGGTCCACAGGCCGGTGACGGGATGGGGTGCGCCGGCGGCCCGTACGTCCAGCAGCACCCGGGAACGCAGCGCCAGGGTCTCGGTGCCATGAGCGGTCCAGCGGTAGCCGACCGCGCGCTCGACGTCGCCGCCCGGGGCGGTGACGGCTCCCGCGTAGGCGACACGGCGGGCGGCCGCGGCTATCGCGTGGGCGTCGCGCAGCGCCGAGGCGGTTTCCAGCAGAGGCACCAGGGCGATGGAGCCCTGGGGCAGGCCTTGTTCGCGCTCGCACCAACCGAGGAGGCGGTCTGCGAGTCGTATGTCCTCAGCGGTGGCGACCTTGGGCAGCACGACTCCGGCCAGGCCTTCGTGTGCGATGGCGCGCAGCTCTTCGGCGGCCGCCCAGTCGTCGAGCGGGTTGATCCTCACGAAGAGCGCCATGTCCCCGGTCCATGCGGCGATCGCCTCGGCGACTCGGGCCCGAGCGCGAGCCTTCTGGGGCGCAGGCACCGCGTCCTCCAGGTCGAGGATCGCCGCGTCGGCGCCTGCCGCTTCGGCCTTGGCCAGCCATTCGGTCTTGGTGCCCGGCACGAAGAGCAGGGAGCGCAACGGGTACCGCGGGTCAGATGACACCTTGCTTCTCCAGGTCGTCGAGCTCGGTCTCGTCGAGTCCGAGCCAGTCGCGGTAGACGAGGTGATTGTCCTGACCGAGTGCCGGGCCGGTTCGCCACACGCGCCCCGGACGTTCGTTGAAGCGCGGGATCACCGCCTGCATACGGACCGGTCCGAGGTCGGCGTCGTCGATGGTGATGATGTCGTCGCGCTCGGCGTAGACGGGGTCCGTGGCGATGTCCTGCGCGCTGAAGATCCGGGAGGCCACCACTTCGGCCCGGGTGAGTTCCTCCAGGCACTCGTCCGTGGTGCGGGCGGCCACCCATGTGCGCAGGTTGTCGTCCAGCCGTTCCCGCCCGGCGTGCTGCTGCTCCGAGGTGGCGAACTCCTCCTCTGGCAGGCCGAGAAGGCGGACCACGTTCCGCACCGAGCGCAGGGTCGCGGACGTCACCGTGATCCAGTCGCCGTCGCCGGAGCGGTAGGTGTTGATGACAGCGGCGGGGGCCACCGCGAGCTGGTTGCCGGCCCGCTCGGGCACGCTGCCCAGCTGATCGTGCGTGATGACCTGCCACTCCACCAGCCGGTACAGCGGCTCGAACAGGGCCAGGTCGATCCACTCGCCGTCGAATGCGGGATCGTGCGCGCGCCGGTGCAGCGCGGCGAGAACCGCGTAGGCACCCATCAGACCGGTCACCGCGTCCCCATGGGAGAAGCCGGTATGGACGGGCGGGCCGCCGGGGAACCCGGTCAGATGCACCACCCCGCTGCGGGCCTCGCCCATCTTGCCGAACCCGGGCTCGTCGGCGCGCGACGAAGTCGCTCCGAAGCCGGAGATCTGAAGCAGGACGGCCTTGGGGTTGAGCCGGTGCACCGAGTCCCAGTCGAGTTCCCAGCGCCGCAGACGCCCGGCGCGCAGGGTGACGATCACGACGTCGGCCCAGGCGACCAGCCGGTGCGCGACCAGCCTCCCGGCCTCGTGGTGCAGGTCCAGGGTGACCGACCGTTTGTTGCGTCCCGCGACCTTGAACCACAGGGGTACGCCGTCGCGGCTGGGTCCCATCGCGCGAGCGGCGTCACCGGCACCGGGGGGCTCGACGTGCACCACGTCCGCGCCCTGGTCGGCGAGCATGGAGCCGGCCATCGGCCCGGCCACCACATGGGCGAACTCGACCACTTTGAGACCGCGCAACTGCCCCTGGCCCTCGTGGTCCCGAGCTTCGTTCGCCACCGGCTTGCTCCTTCGCCTCGACATCGCACCACCACGTTCATCGTGCAGAGGCCGAGAAGTGCGAGTCCAGCACTAAAGCCCGATGATTCAATGCGCATCGCGCATGAATCAGCCGGTGCGCCTATGCGCGCTACCCGCCCGCGGGACGTCAAGCCGCCCAGGAGACGCCTGACGGAAGCCCTCGATCGTCGCTTCGGAGTCCGTCGAGCAGATCGAGGAACCTGACCGACGCCGACGGAAGCGTCCGTCTCGCCCTGACGACGATGTCCAGCCGGCGGTCCACGACAGGGCCGACCAGCTGCCGGTACACGACGCGATCCGTTCCCAGGAGCGGCAGCACCAGGGCGGGCATGGCCGAGACCCCGAGCCCGGCGGCGACCAGCCCGCCCACCGTCGCCACGCTGCCCGCCTCCGCCGCCAGCGCCGCCTCGGCTCCCGCCTGTGCGAACGCCGCGTCGGTCAGCCGGCGGACGCTGGAATCCCGGCCGACGGCCAGGAACGACTCGGCGGCCAACTCCTCCCAGGTCACCTCTTCTTGATCGGTGAGCCGATGCCCCTCGGGCAGCACCGCGCGGAAGCGGTCCCGGATGAGCGGGCGGTGTTCGAGCTGACTCGACCCGGAGCCGACCGTGGAGATCGCGAAGTCCGCGTCCCCTGAGAGCACCCTGTCGAGCACCACTTGTTCCAGGCCGTCCATGATGCGCATCGACACCCTCGGCCACTGGCGCCCGAAGTCCGAGATCACCCCCGGCAGCAGCACCGCCGCGACCGACGGCAGCGTGGCCACGGCCACCACCCCGGAGTCCCCCAGCAGGTAGCGCTGCAACTCCTTCATGCCGGAGCGGTGCGCGGAGACGATCTGCTCCGCCACGCGCAGCGTCTCCACGCCCGCCGCGGTGAGCTCCACGTTGCGGGTGTCACGCTCCAGCAGCGTCGCGCCGAGGATCCGCTCCAACTCGGCCACCGCACGGCTGAGCGAGGACTGCGACACATGCATCTCGGCCGCCGCCGCCGTGAAGCTCTTCGCCCTGGCCACCGCCGCATACGCCGCCAGGTGCCGCAAGTTCGCCTCCATGACCAGCGACTATAGGAGCAGGCGCTCGCCAAGGGAACTATTGCGCTTACCGCATAGATAAATCCTGCTTTCGTGCTGGACGCGGGACTTTCATGCCTCCGACACTCGTCCGAAACGCGCCATGGAGCGCGTTCAACCGCCCGAGGCACGAAGTAGGAGAAGGCGAGCTCACCCCATGCTGGCAGCGCTGGGCTTTGCGACGATCGGTCTGTTCCTGCTCCTCACCATGACCAAACGCGTCTCCGTCCTGATCGCGCTGATCGCGATTCCGGTGCTGGCCGCGCTGGCCGGAGGGTTCGCCGGAGATCTGGGCGACATGATGCTCGACGGCCTGGTGACGATCGCCCCGATCAGCATCATGATCGTCTTCGCGGTCCTCTACTTCAGCCTGATGGTCGACGCCGGTCTGTTCGACCCCCTGATCCGCGTCATCCTGCGCGTGGCCGGAGGAGACCCGGTGCGACTGGCTGTCGGCACCGCAGTCCTCACCCTGTGCGTGGCCCTCGACGGCGACGGCGCCTCGACCTTCCTCATCACGGTCTCGGCCCTCCTGCCCGTCTACCGCCGCCTCGGCATGAGCCCACTCGTGCTGTCCGGAATCGTGTGCCTGGGCGCGGGGGTGATGAACATGGTCCCCTGGGGCGGCCCCACCGCGAGCGCGATGACCTCGCTCAAGCTGGACAGCTCCCAAGTCTTCGCCCCAGTCCTGCCCGCGATGGCCGGGGGCATCGCCTGGGTCCTGCTGGCCTCCTACCTGATCGGCCGACGCGAGCGCCGCCGTCTCGGCACGCTCGCCACCGACCTCGTCGGCGCGCGCCCGCTTTCCGAGGAAGGGCAGTCCGGCACCGGTGACGGGCAGCCCGAGTCCGGCGCTGTGGGAGCGAAGCGGCGGGCCGGGGACGGACCGGGCACCCTCAAGGTGCCGGCCCGCCCGCAAGTCGTACTCACCACCTTCAACCTGGCTCTCACCCTCACCCTGATGGTCTGTCTGGTGCTGGAGGTGATGCCGCTGTCGGTGCTCTTCGTCCTCGGGTTCACGATCGCCCTGCTCGTCAATCACCCGCGCTGGGAGAGCCAGCAGGAGCTGCTGGAGCGGCACGGCAAGAGCGTCGTCCTCGTCGCGACGATGACGTTCGCGGGGGGCATCTTCACCGGCATCCTCACCGGCACCAAAATGATCAACGAGATGTCCCAGACGTTGATCGACGTCATTCCCGACTCCCTCGGCGGGCATCTGCCGATCCTGGTCGCCATCACGGCCATGCCACTCAGTCTGGTCTTCACCCCGAGCGCCTACTACTTCGGCATGCTGCCCGTCATCGCCACAACCGCCGCCGGATTCGGGATCCCCACCGAAGAGGTCGCCAGGGCCGCCGTCCTCGGCCAGATGACCACCGGTTTCCCGCTGAGCCCGATGACGGCCTCGACCTTCATCCTCATCGGCATGAGCGGCGTGCAACTCGGCGAGCACCAGCGCTTCATCTTCAAATGGGCGTTCGCCACCACCCTCGTCATGACCGCGATCGCCCTGCTGACCGGCGCTTTCCGCCTATGACCCCGAACAGCCGCCCTGCTCTCCTCGCTCACCGTCTCCCGGATGCCGGAACCTCCCCCGCGAAGGAACATCAAACCCATGAAAACCAAGGCCCCGATCCTCGAAGAGCGCGGACTGTACGTCCCCATGCGCGACGGGGTCCGTCTCCTGACCGACGTATGGCGTCCTGACACGGCCGAGGCTCTGCCCGTGCTCGTCACCCGCTCGCCCTACGGCGAGAAGGTGGTGGAGGCCAACATCGAACCGGCGCGGCTGGCCGCGGAAGGGTTCGTGGTGGTCGTTCAGAACTGCCGCGGCAGATTCGGCTCCGAAGGCGAGTGGTCCTACGTCCACTCGGACGTCAACGACGGCTACGACACCGTCGAATGGGCCGCCGAACAGCCGTGGTCGAACGGCCGGGTGGGCATGTTCGGACACTCCTACCTCGGCAACACGCAGTGGCTGGCCGCCCAGACTCACCCACCGCACCTGGAGGTCATCTCCCCCGAGGCCTGCGCGGGCGACTACTGGGAGGGCACCTTCGGGTCCGGCGGGGCGTTCCGGCTGGCGCTGCGCGTGGGCTGGACGGCCATGGTCGTCGCTCAGATGGCGCCGGAGTGGGGGATCGAGGACGCCGAGCTGGAGCATCTGCGCCAGGTGAACCAGAAGCTGTACGAGGCGGCCCACCGATCCGACCAGGAGGAGTTGCGCGCGGCGCGGCAGAACGTGCGCGGTGCGGTGGAGAAGATCCTGCGACGCCGCCCGCTGCGCGACAATCCGCTGTGGCACGGCAGGGCAACCTGGCTCGACGAGGCGTTCGAGCACGAGTCCCGCACCGACTCCCACTGGCTGAGAGTCAACCCCACCACCCACTACAGCGCGATCGACCTGCCCGCGCTGCATGTCGGCAGCTGGTACGACATCCACCTCCGGGCGACCCTGCGCCACTACACCGAGATGCGCCGCCAGGCGCCGACAGCGCGCGCCCGGCAGGCCCAACGCCTGGTCATCGGCCCGTGGGACCACTGGCACCCGAACGAATCCATCGTGGGCGAGGTCGACTTCGGCCCCGCCGCCGCCATCGACCTCACACGACAGCGGGCGGACTGGTTCCGGCGCTGGCTCCAGGACGAGCCGGCACCGGACTCCCCGCCGGTGCGGATCTTCGTCATGGGCCTGAACGCCTGGCGCGACGAGCAGGAATGGCCCCTGGCACGCACCCGCTACACCCCTTGGTACCTGCACGACGCCGGCCGCCTGTCACCTCGGCCGCCGACGGTTGAAGACGGATCCGACCAGTTCACCTACGATCCGCACGACCCGGTGCCGACAGCGGGCGGCCGCCTGCTGGGCACCGGCGGCGAACAACCGGGTCCCGTGGACCAGCGGTCCATCGGAGACCGCGAAGACGTGCTGACGTACACCTCCGACGAACTCACCGAGGCCATCGAGGTGACAGGGCCGGTGACCATGGACCTGTGGGCGGCGACCGACGCGCCCGACACCGACTTCACGGCGATCCTCGTCGACGTCCACCCGGACGGCAGGACCATCAACCTGTGCGAAGGGATCATCCGAGCACGCCACGCCGGCCCGGTCATGCCACTGGCGCCGAACGCGGTCTACCGCTACACGATCGACCTCGCGGCGACCAGCGCCGTGCTCTTCGCCGGCCACCGGCTGGGCATACGCGTCTCCTCCAGCAGCTTCCCCGAATGGGAACCCAACCCGAACACCGGTAACCCGCTGGGCGTGGACGGAGAGGCGGATCTGCAAGTCGCCCACCAGACGATCCTCCGCGACCGACGGCACCCCAGCCGGATCGTGCTGCCCATCGTCCCGTACGGCACGGAGTGATTCCGCGGCAGCGAGCCGGCCCCCCTCGACGAGGCGTCACCCCAGGCACCCCAGCTATCCCAGAACAGGAACCACCCCATGACATCTCCCATCCCGGCCGAGATGATCGAGGCCCTCAAGAACGTCGATCTCGGCTCCGTGTCCTACCGCCCCACGGCCACGATCGGGTCGACGGACCCGTCCTTCCGCTATGACCGGCCGGCGACCCATGGAATTCACCGCGAGACCGTTCGGGTTCCCATGCGCGACGGCAGCCACCTGGAGTGCGATCTGCTGCGCCCGGCAGGGCCGGACGGCGAGCCGGTCGAGGGCCGCTTTCCGGGGATCGTCTACGAACTCAACGCCTACAGTGCCCGCGACCTCTTCGTGCATGGGGCCGCGTACTTCGTCCAGCGCGGCTACGTGGCCGCCGTCGCCTCGGTCCGTGGGTCGGGGGGAACACCGGGTCATGTGGTCCCCTTCGGCCGGCAGGAACAGGAGGACGACCACGACCTGGTCGAATGGCTCGCCGGCCGGCCCTTCTGCACCGGCCGGATCGGGCAGATGGGGGTCAGTTACGGCGGCCACCTCACCTACTTGGCTGCCGCGAACCGACCGCCTCACCTGGTGGCCGCGATCCCGGTGCAGGCCTTCAGCGACTGGTACGAGAACACCGTCTTCCGCGGCGGCATCGCCAATGCCCGCATCCGTGACTGGCAGCGCGCCACCGCCCCCGACACCCTCGACATCTATCCCGAGCACCCGCTCTACGACGACTTCTGGCGCGAACGCAGCGTCAAGGCCCGGTGGGAGAACCTGACCATCCCGGTTCTGGACGTCGGCGGCTGGCTGGACACCTATCGCAGCGGCATGGTCGAGAACTTCACCGCCCGCCCGGAGAACACCTGGATGGTGGCGGGCCCCTGGGAGCACGGCATGCTTCCCGGCCAGATCGAGGACATCGGCGCCGCCTGCTACCTCGCCTGGTGGGACCACTGGCTCACCGAACTCCCCGCCCCCCTCCCGCAGGCCAAGGTGACCTCGTACGAGATGCCGCACCACGGCTGGCGCCAGTTCACCGCGTGGCCGCCCACCGAAGCCCGGGAGACCCGCTGGGTCCCGGCGCCCGGCGGTGCCCTGGGGACCGTGACTGGCCGGCAGCCGCCGTCGGAGGCGGAGTTCGAGACACACGGTCAAGGAGTGCGGTTCACCACGGAACCCCTGGAGCGCGACGTCACGATGGTCGGCAACGCCGTGCTGACGCTTCAGGCTGCGTTCAGCGCCGACGACGGACACATTGCCGTGGTGCTGGAGGACGTCGACGAGCACGGAGAGGCCGTTCGCGTCACCCAGGGCTGGCTCAAGGCCAGTCACCGCGACGGCCACGAACACCAAGTACCCGTGGTCCCGGGGACGTTCCACGACGTGCAGGTCACGTTGTGGCCCGCACACCACCGCATCGTCGCGGGGCACTCCCTGCGGATGACGGTCTCCAGCCAGGACTACCCGAACATCGACTCCGACGCGCCGCCCGGCACCGTGACCCTGTGGCTCGGAGACTCGGCCACCCACCTGACAAGTCCGGTCATGCCCGCCTGAACAAGCCGACGGAACGGAGGAGATGGGCGGGTTCTTGGTCTACACCAAGCGCCTCTGTCCCCGTATCCTCATCCGTGCCAGTAGCACACCATCCCCCCACCCAGGTTGCGTGCTGGCGCGGGCGACACCCCCCTGAACCTGCCCTAGCAGCCGGGTGACTTCCCCCCATTCACCGCCTCCAGGAGGATCACGGTGAGAGTTCGCACCAGAAGCTCGGCGATCATCGGCACCATCTGCCTGGTCGCTTCCCTCGCCTTGACCACGGCGTCCGCCGACGAGTCCGCCGCCCCACGGCAGGCAGCGAAGGTCGCGCTCAACAACGTGGCCACGGCCCAGAACCCGACCGCCGGCACCGCCGGTCCCGGTGGCACGGTCTGGATTGCCGAACGCGCAGGCACCGTAAGGGCCTTGAACGACTCTGGGCTCGGCGAACCCGTCCTCGACATCTCCAGCGAGACCACCACCGACGGCGAACGTGGCCTGCTGGGCATCACGTTCGACGACGAGTTCGCGCACTTCTACATCTCGTTCACGAACCTCGAAGGCACCAGCACCGTGGACGAGTTCGCCGTAAAGGACGGCAAGCTCCAGCCGGACACCCGGCGTACCGTCCTCACCCAGACACAGCCCTACTCGAACCACAACGGCGGCGACATCAGCTTCGGCCCCGACGGCTACCTCTACATCGCGTTCGGCGACGGGGGCGCGGGCGGCGACCCGCACGGCAACGGCCAGAACCTCGACACACTGCTCGGCAAGCTCCTGCGGATCGACCCGACCGGCGGCACACCGTACGCGATTCCGCCGGACAACCCGTTCGTGGGCGACCCGAACGCGAAGGACGAGATCTGGGCGTACGGGCTGCGCAACCCGTGGCGGTTCTCCTTCGACTCGGGCACAGGCGATCTGCTGATCGGTGACGTCGGCCAGAGCGACTGGGAGGAGATCGACTGGGCCCCGGCGAGCAGCAAGGGCGGCGAGAACTACGGCTGGTCCCAGATGGAGGGCAACCATCCCTTCCGCGGCGGCACCGAGCCCGCGAACCATGTGCCGCCGGTCCACGAGTACGACCGCACCGGCCTGGGCTGCTCGGTGACCGGCGGCTATGTCTACCGAGGCAACGCGATCCCGGACCTCAAGGGTCAGTACGTGTTCAGCGACTACTGCGACGGCACCGTCCGCTCTCTCCAGATGGAGAACGGCAAGGTGACCGGCGTGAACGACCTCGCAGTCAACGGCGGCGAGGTCGTGTCGTTCGCGCAGGGCGGCAACGGCGAGCTGTACGTGCTCGCCATCGGTGGCAGCGTCTTCCGCATCGACCCGGCGTAACGCTTGCCGCCGGGCCCGGCCAGGGCGCTCAGTCACAGGATCTGTGACTGAGCGCTCAACACCCCTGCCTCAGCTCCTCCAGCTGCTCCTCCAGCGGCCCCAGACCGACATCGCGGCGGCGTTCGTCGAGGCTTTCGGGCTGGCGTATCGGGTACGGGCGCAACGTACCGGGGTTGACGCGGGTGCCGTAGAACTGCGGCAGACCCCGCTCGACGGCGCAGTGGTCGGCGATGTACGCGAGATGGACGGCGGGACATCGGCCGTCCAGGGTGGCCTGGGCGATCAGGTCGCGGCAGGAGAACTGGAAGTCGAGGTCCGGGGCGTGCAGCAGGATCATCAGGGCCGCTGTCGAGGCCGAGGCGCCCACCTGGTCGGCGGTCGGCCAACCATGGCGGTGGACGACGTCCTTGAGTGCATCGCTGTTGGCGCGGCGGCACGCGACGATGTCATGCCGGCCCTGCGGGGTGGGGTCGGTCTGCGCCCGCCGCATGAGTGCCCGTTCGTGGTCGGCCCGGCGCTGTAGGTCCACGGCAAGGGCGGCCGCGCCCGGCCGCAACAGATGTGCCCCACTCTCCTGGCTCTCCTGCGGCGCACGGCCTGCCCCGGTACTTCCCGTGCCGTCGAATCGGCTCTCGTCGCCGGAGTCGCTCGCCCTTTCCTCGCCCGGCGTCAGGCGCCCCAGCGCGCCCTTCACGGCGCCAACCCCAGCTCCAGGGTGAACCAGACCCGCTTGCCCGGGGTGCCCGGGTCCGGGGGTGAGACACCCCAGTCGTCGGCCAGCGCGGCCACGATGGCCAGCCCACGACCCGACTCCTCGGCTCCGTCCGCCGTACGCAGTCGCGGCAGGAGCGGTGAGTGGTCGGCGACGGTCACCCGCAGCTCCTGTTCGGTGGCCTCGATGGTGAGGGTGACGGTGTCGCCGGGGCCGGTGCGTGCGTGCCGGACCGCGTTGGCGAACAGTTCGTCCGTGGCGAGGACGGCGTTGTCCAGGTACTCGGGCGGCAGCCGCAGCCGCCCGAGTTGCTCGGTGACCAGGTGCCGTACGTCTGCGGCACGCGCGGGCTGGGCCGGGATCGTGGCGTGGAGGTGGGGAGGTCTGTTCACCGGGATCACGGTCTGACGCGGCTGACCGCTGGGGGCACGGTCTGCCTGTGGGGCGTGTGCGGAGTGGGGCGACGGCCCGTGGCGCTGTGCCCTGGGTGCCGTCATGGGTCCTCCTTGTGGGGGCAGCGCGGTGGGGGAAGTGTTGGCTGCATATGCAGCCAACAGCCGGGACCGGTGGCCGGACCAGGGGGTGTGCGGGTTGTCCGGTTGCGGGCGCGTAGTGGTGCGGGAGGTATGTTCGAGTGTGTGAGGAACGTGCACGACGGCCGGGCGGGGGCGGCGCGCCAGGAGTCCGGTGGGGGGTCCGGCGTGCGCGGCAAGCGTGTGCTGGTCACGGGCGGCACACGGGGTCTGGGCGAGCAGATCGTGCGGCTCCTGGTGGCCGAGGGGGCGTGGGTGGCCACCTGTGCGCGTACCGAGCGCGACCTGGAGACGATGGCCGTGTCGCTGGCCGGCGAGGGCGGCAGGCCCTTGTTCACCCGGGCGCTCGACGTCACCGAGCCGGCGAGGCTGGAACAGTTCGCGATGGCAGCGGCGCAACGTTTCGGCGGCCTCGACGGAGTGGTGGCCTGTGCGGGTGGCTCTCGCGGAGGCGGCTTCGAGCAGACCGACGCCGCGGACTGGGCCGCGACGTGGGAGCTGAACGTCGGTCACGCGGTGCGCCTCGTACGTGCCGCGATCCCGCATCTGCGGGACGCCGGCGGCGGCTCGGTCGTGCTGATCTCGTCGATCTCCGGCTGGAAGCCCGGTCCGCCGATCCAGTACGGGGCCGCGAAGTCCGCCCAGATTCACCTGGCCGCGTCGCTCGCCCGTGAGCTCGGCCCGGACGGGATCCGGGTGAACGCCGTCTCCCCGGGGTCGATGCTCATCCCCGGCCGACGCTGGGATCGCATGCGCCGGGAGGATCCGGAACGCTTCGCCGGGTTCGCGGCGGCGGAGCTGCCGGGCGGAGAGCTGGTCGCGCCGCAGGAGGTGGCGCGGGTGGTGGCGTTCCTGTTGTCCGACTGGTCGAGTGGTGTCTCGGGGGCCCATCTGCCCGTGGACCGGGCGCAGAACGCCCCGTCCCCGGACGGGTACTGAGGCGGGTCGCCGGGTCACGCCGCCGCCCCCAGCACCACCCGGGACCGGCGCTCGAACTCCCGTACAAGGGGCTCGTGGCGGTGGGACTCCAGCCGCCTGCGGAAGTCGCGCAGGGCCTGGATGGAGCGTTCGCTGTGCACGGTGGCGAGGGTGTCGAGTGCCTCGGTGGCGGTGCCGACGGCCTCGTCCAGCCGGTTCTGCTGGAGGTGGGCCGTGGCCAGGACGGAGCGGCTGATGGCCTGGCGCCTGCGCCGGTTGGCGTTGGCGCTCACCGACTCGCTCGCCGTGCGTTCCGCCTGGCCGGCGAGTCCCAGGTCGCGGAAGCAGAGCGCTGATTCGGCCTGTAGGTAGTGGCCGTCGAGGAAGCGCACCCAGGGGGATTCCTGTTCGGTACCGCGGCTGGCATCGAGGTGCCGCTCGGCCTGGCGCAGCGCGTCGCCCACTTCCCGTGCGTGCCCTTGGGCCGCGTGTCCGCGGGCCGACATGGCGTACAGGCGCATCAGGCCCAGCGGGCTGCCCGCTCCCTTGGCGGTGACGATGCCCGCCCGGGCCAGGCAGACCCCTTCGTCGGGGCGGCCGAGACTGGTGGCCAGGTGGGACAGTCCGGCCAGGATCTGCCCGCCGAGAACCCGGTCGCCGCCCTCGGCGCACAGGCGCAGCGCCTGGATCATGTAACGCTGGGCCAGTCCGTACTCCCCCGCGTCGTACGAGCTCCAGCCGGCCATCGCGGCCAGCCTGGCCGCGGCGGTGTACAGGGGGCGCTGCACCTGCGGGGACGTGCCGCGGCGCTGGAGCATCGGGACGACCTCGGTGGAGAGGTAGTGCACGATGCTGGTGCGCACCCCGCCGCCGCCGTAGTGGTTGTCCATCTCGTCGAACATGGCGATCATCGCGTGCACCTGTTCGACCGGGCCGCCGTCGGCCACCGACGTCAACTGCCCGGCGTCCTGGTTCTCCAGCAGCCACAGCAGCCACTCGCGCTGAGGGTCGGTCAGGGCGCCGGCGACGAAGGGCACCGAGCCGAGCAGGCTGTGCCGGGAGATGTCGGTCGACCCCAGTTCGGCCAGCGCGTGCAGCGTGTCCGCCATGTCCTCGCCGTATGCGAGCGTCCTGGCCACGACCGGGCGTTGCTGGTCGGGTTGGAAGCCGAGGTCCGCGGGTGACACGGCGCGGCCGAGCCGCTCGGACAGTACAGCCGCGATCAACTCAGGTGTCCTGCCGCGAGGTTGCTGCCCCTGAAGCCAACGGGTCACCGACGCCTTGTCATAGCTCGAGTCGGCGCCCTGGCAGTGACCGAGTTCGTTGACCCGAAGGGCGAGGGAGGCGTAGGAGCAGCCGGACTCCTTCAGCGCGGCCGCCAGTGCCGCATTGCCTCCGGCGGGGCCCTTGCCCGGGCTCCTTGCGTGTCCGTCGGTCACGGTGGCCATCCAGGTCTCGCATCAGTTCGTGTGCCGCGCCATGCCTGCCGGGCCGTCAAGTCAGCGCCACCCGAGCAGAGTTGACCCTCCTCGCGCCGCTCCGCACGAGAGGTCCCACGAGAACTATCGTGGCGTAGATACTCGATACGCAACCTGCGTTCTGATAATTTCGTATCGATCCGCATCGCTCTGTCTGTGTCATCGACGGCGTGGCACACTGCACGCTGAGATGACCTCTGAGGGGGGTAGGACGTGAGCGAGAACCGCTCCAGCGGCAGTGCACCCACCGTCCTGCGGATGGTCCTCGGCAAGCGGCTGAAGCAGCTGCGAGAGCAGGCCGGCGTTTCCTTCGAGGAGGCCGCGCGGGCCATCGAGGTCACCGCGCTCACCGTCCGGCGGATCGAGAAGGCCGAGGTCGGACTGCGCATTCCGTACGTGAAGGAGTTGCTGCGCACCTACGGCGTCCCGACAGCGGAGATCGACGACTTCCTCGACCTGGCCCGCAAGGCGAACCAGCCCGGGTGGTGGTACCAGTACCGCGATGTGCTCCCGGAGTGGTTCAAGGCGTACGTGAGCCTGGAGAGCGAAGCATCGGTCATCCGTCTCTACGAACCCCACTACGTCCCCGGCCTGTTGCAGACGCACGAGTACGCCGCCGCGCTGATGCGCGTCGGCTTCCCCGACGAGCCGAAGGAGGAGACAGCCCGCCGCGTCGATCTGCGGCTCAAACGCCAGGATCTGCTCGCCAAGCCGGACGCACCGGCCCTCTGGGCCGTCCTGGACGAGACGGTGCTGCGCCGGTCGGTGGGCGGGACCGAGGTGATGCGGGCTCAGATCGACCGCCTGCACGAGGCCCTGGACATGCCGAAGGTCCGGATCCAGGTCATGCGTTTCACAGCGGGCGCCCACCCCGGCGCCTTCGGGCCGTTCCACCACTTTCGCTTCGGGTTCTCCGAACTGCCCGACATCGTCTACATGGAGAGCCTGGCCGGCGCGGTCTACGTGGACCGGCCGGAGGAAGTCGTCGCCTATCTCGAAGTACTGGACCGGATGTCCGTGCAGGCGGAGCCGGTCGATCGAACCCGGGCCATCCTGGGTGAACTGCGTAAGGAGTTGTGATCCATGGGATCCAAGGGCCCCATCTACAGCGGTATGTCGGCCTCCGAACTGGGAACCGAGGGCTGGCACAAGCCCTGGAGCGGCACCAACGGCGGCAGTTGCGTCGAGGCCAAGCGGCTGTCCGACGGCAGCGTCGCCTTCCGCCAGTCCACGGACCCCGAGGGTCCCGCGCTGGTCTACTCACGGGACGAGATGATCGTGTTCCTGGAAGGCGCCAAGGCCGGCCAGGCCGACTTCCTGGTCGCCTGAGCACCCACCCCGCGCGCTGCACCACTACGCCCGCACAACCGGACAACCCGCACGCCCACTCCCGCCGTGCGGGTCGTCCGTCCACACTGAACAGGTTCGTCGCCTCGAAGGAAGTGGTATGCGCGCCTCGCCCCGACTCCCCCGCCGGACCGTGCGTTCCACGGCGGCGGCATGAACCTCCCGCAGGCGCTCATCCGCCACCGAACGCTGGTCATCGAGGGCCCCGACGGCATCTCCCGCAGCGGTCTCATCGCCGGGCTGACCCACCACGGCTTCCTGATCCAGCACCTGGCGGACCGTCTGCACCATGTGGACCCGACCCGGCCCCACCGCGAACTCCTCGCCTCGCCGGGGCGCGTGGCCCTCGACGGCAGCATCATCCACGAACTCGTCTACGGGCCGCTGCGCCGCGGCCACTCCCGGGTGACCTGGATCCAGGCACTCGACTTCGCCGAATCCGTGGCCGAACGCGACGGCGCCCTCATTCACCTCACGGCACCCGGGCACGTCGCCCGCCCCGCCCCCACGGACTTCGCCGAGGCGGCCGACGCCTACGCCCGGGCGATGCGAACCCTCGCCCAACACGTTCCCGTCGTCACCCTCGACACGGGCGACCTCGGCCACCCGCCCCGCTCGAGCGCCCCCGCGCGCTGCGAACTCGGCCGGAACAAGCAGCAGTTGACGGTACGTTGGTAACAGACCTCGTGACGCACGGCAGGAGAACTCCCATGACAGACGGCCGGCCCGCCCCCGACCAAGAAGCACTGTCCAGGATCGACACCACGGTGCCGCACTCCGCCCGCATCTGGAACTACTGGATGGGAGGCAAGGACAACTACGAGGTCGACCGGCTCGCCGGCGACGCCTACCGCGAGACCGCACCGAACATCGAGACCATGGCCCGCGCCTCCCGCCAGTACCTGATCCGCACCGTGACCTTCGTGGCCGGCGAACTCGGCATCCGCCAGTTCCTCGACATCGGCACCGGCCTGCCCACGTACGACAACACCCACCAGGTCGCGCAGCGGATGGCACCCGAGTCACGCATCGTCTACGCCGACAACGACCCGCTCGTCCTGAGGCACGCCCAGGCCCTGCTCACCAGCACCCCCGAAGGCATCACCGAGTACGTCGACGCTGATCTGCACGAACCGGAGAAGATCCTCGAAGCGGCAGGCCGGATCCTGGACTTCGACCAGCCGGTCGCCCTCATGCTCATGGGCATCCTCGGCCACATCCAGGACTACGAGGAGGCCAAGTCCATCGTCAGCCGCCTCCAGGCGGCCCTGTGTCCCGGCAGCTACTTCGTGCACTACGACAGCACGGACACGGACGAGGAACTCAAGCGGGCACAGCAGGGCTACGACGACACCGGCGCCATCCCGTACGTCCTGCGCAGCCCCCAGCAGATCTCCGCGTACTACGAGGGCCTGGAACTGCTCGAACCCGGCATCGTCTCCTGCCCCCTGTGGCGCCCGGAACCCGGCACCACGCCCAAGCCCACCGACGTCTACGGCGGCGTGGCCCGCAAGCCCTGACTCCGTACGGGTCGGTGACGGACATGGAGTAAACCCGCCGCCTCCCGCGTTGTAACGGCTTCTACGGCCATGACAACGGGTGGACCTCGGTCCGCCGCCGGGAGGGACGGGAGCCGATGAGCCTTCGTCAGTACGAGTACGCGCTGGCCGTCGCCGAGGAGGGTTCGGTGACGGCGGCGGCGGAGCTGCTGCACGTCGCTCAACCGTCGGTGTCCCAGCAGATCCGCGGCCTGGAGCGGGAACTCGGCGTGGAGCTGTTCGCCCGCACCCCGACCGGACTGGTGCCCACCGTGGTCGGCCGGGCGTTCCTGCGGGAGGCGGAGGTCGCGGTGAGCGCGTCGCGGCGGGCGAGGGCGACCGCGCGGGCCGGTGCCGACGAGCTGGTGGGCGAGCTGGTGGTCTCGGTGCAGATGGGCTTCGGCACGCGGCAGCTGCCGGGCGCGCTGGGCGAGTTGCGTCGCCGCTACCCACGGCTGGAGATCACCGTCTTCGAGGAGCCGAGCTCCGCCGAGCTGGAGCGGCTGTGCCGCCGGGGAGTGTGTGACCTCGCCCTGATGGCGGCGTGCGAACGGACCCCCGCCGACGCCCACCACCTCGGCGACGAGGAGTTCGTCGTGGTGCTGGGCGCCGGGCACCGGCTGCTCGCCGCGGACCGGGTCGAGCTGCGGGAACTGGACGGGGAGCCGTGGGTGAGGTTCGACCGCGACAGCGCGCTCGACGGTGTGCTGCTGGAGGTACTGCGGGGCAACGATCTGACCCCGACCACGGCCGCCCGCGTCTCCCAGACGGCGACGGCCGTACGCTGGGCCGCTCACGGGCTGGGGGTGACGCTCGTCCCGGCCTCCGCGGTGCCCCACGGTCACGAGCACCTGGTTCGCCCGGTGTTCCCGGTGGTGTCCCAGCCCGTCATCGCCGTGCTCCGGCAGGGCGCGGGCCCGGCGGAGACGGCCCTGCTGGAACTCCTGCGCAAGGAGACCTGGTCCGATTCCGCTTCCTTCTCACCGGTGTCCTGACGGCCAGGAAGGAAGCGGGCGCCGCCGAATTAACTTTTATCGAAACCGGCGCATTATCGAAACTGGCGCTTTATCGAAACTCGCGTTCCGGAATTCCGTCGGCGTCAGCCCCGCGGGAATTCACCGCCGTCCACGACGAGATTGCTCCCGGTCAGCCAGCTCGCCCGGTCGGACACGAGGAACAGCACCGCGTGGGCGATGTCGTCGGGCTGACCGTCGCGCCCCAGCGGCGGGGTGTCGGCGGCGCTGGGCTGGCCCGGCACCCCGGCCAGGCGTGCCCACTGCTCCCGCGTCGCTTCGCCGCCGGGGGTGGCGGTTCGGCCGGGAGTCACGGTGTTGACCCGGATACCGAACGGGGCCAGCTCCAACGCCAGTCCGCGGCTGTAGTTCTCCAGCGCCGCCTTCGCCGCCGTGTAGTGCAGGAACGGTCCCATCGGGGTGAGGACCGCGGCCGAGGAGACGTGCACGATCATCCCCGAACGCCGTTCCCGCATCCCCGGTACCAGCAGCGAGTCCAGCCGCACCGACGCCAGGTAGTTCAATTCCAGCGCGCCCTGCCACTCCTCGTCGGGAATGGCCGAAGCGTCCTTGTACGGTTGCGCCCCACCCGCGTTGTGGACCACGACGTCCACCCCGCCGAGCACCTCATGGGCGGCCGCGGCGAGCGCCTCCGCGCCGGCCCGTGTCCGCACGTCGGCCTCCACGAAGGTGGCTCCCTCCGGCACCGTGCTCGTCGCCGACCTGGCGGTCGTGAGCACCTCGGCGCCCGCGTACAGGAGTTGGCGCACGACGGCCGCGCCGATCCCGCGAGAACCGCCCGTGACCAGGGCCCGCTTTCCCTTGAGTTCTCGCATTCCCGATCCGTTTCCGCTCGTGGTCATGCCACCGGCCCTCTCAATTACGTATTCGTCCACTCGACGGAACAGGGTCGAGCTGTTTCACGGTACGGCCGGAAATGAAGGGGAGGCAAAGACGAAATGCCAGCAGGCGATATAGGGAATTCCTATGGCGGGCGACCGACAGTCGCCGATGCAGTCATTCGACCGAAGAGAGACCCGTGGCGCAGGCGTAGCTTCGCGCTGAGTTGATGCTCTCGTACGGCCGAAGGGCGCCACCATGACCGAGAACTCCACCGTCCGCAGCGTCACATACGACCTGCTGCGCTCCCTGCGACTGACCACGGTGTTCGGCAACCCCGGATCGACCGAGCAGACCTTCCTTCAGGAATTTCCCGACGACTTCAACTACGTCCTGGCGCTCCAGGAGGCGTCGGCCATGGCGATGGCCGACGCCTTCGCCCAGGTCACGCGCCGCCCCGCACTGATCAACCTGCACTCCTCCGCCGGGGTGGGAAACTCCATGGGCAACCTGGTCGCCGCCTACCGGGGGAACACACCACTCATCATCACCTCGGGGCAGCAGCACCGGGAGCTACTGATCGGTGAGCCCTACCTGGGCAATCGCGAGTCCACCACGCTGCCCAAGCCCTGGGTGAAGTGGTCCTACGAACCGGCCCGCGCGCAGGACGTCCCCGAAGCCTTCCTGCGCGCCTACGCGGTGGCGCTGCAACCCCCGGCCGGGCCGGTCTACCTGTCGATCCCGATGGACGACTGGAACCAGCCACTGGACGGCTTCACCAGGACGCGCACCATCAGCGACAAGGTCTCCCCCGACATCGAGCGGCTACGGCTTTTCGCCGACCGCATCTCGGCCAGCCGCAGCCCCGCCCTGGTCTTCGGACCCGAGGTGGACCGCGCCGGCGGCTGGGACGCGGCGATCGCCCTGGCGGAGAAGCTCCGCGCGTCCGTCTACGGTGCCCCGCTGCTGGACCGCGCCTCCTTCCCCGAGGACCACCCGCTCTTCCGCGGTCCGCTCGGTCTGTCCGTGAAGACCATCAGCGACCACCTGACCGCACACGACCTGGTGATCGTCATCGGCGCCGAGGTCTTCCGCTACTACCCCTACGTCCCCGGCGACTACCTCCCGGCCGGCACCGAGCTGCTGCACATCACCTCCGACCCCGCCGTCGCCGCGTACGCACGCATGGGCGACAGCCTCCTCGGCGACACCCGGACGGCCATCGAGCTGCTGGTGGACCTGGTCGCGGACGGCACGGCCCGCGTCGCCCCCGAACCGATGCCGCGGCCCAGGCAGCTCCCGCAGACCCCGGGCAACCCGCTGAGCCCTCCCGAGGTCTACGCCACGCTGAGCAGGGTCAGGCCCGCCGACGCGGTCATCGTGAACGAGTCGACGTCCACGATGGCCCAGCAGATCGAGTGGCTGCCCACCGTGCGGTCCGGATCGTTCTTCGCCACGGCCAGCGGCGGAATCGGCTGGGGCACTCCGGCGGCCGTCGGCGTCGCTCTGGCCGACCGCGCGGACGGGTTCAGCCGCCCGGTGATCGGGCTGATCGGCGACGGCTCCTTCCAGTATTCCGTGCAGGGCATCTGGACGGCCGCCCAGCACCGGCTGCCGATCGTCTACGTGGTCATGCGCAACCACGAGTACTCCATCCTCAAGTCCTTCGCCGTGCTGGAGGAAACACCGGGCGTGCCAGGGCTCGACCTGCCCGGCATCGACATCGCCTCCGTGGCCCGCGGTTACGGCTGCCGCACCGCCGAGGTGGAGACCGCCGAAGACCTGGAAAAGGAGTTCACCGCCGCCCTGAACGCGGAAACCACCACGGTCATCGTGGTCTCCACGCAGCCCCAGAAGGCCATGCTGTAGCGCCACCGAGGAAGGGACAGCAGTCATGGACTTCGGCCTGAAGGACCGGGTGTACATCGTCACCGGTGGTACGCGCGGGCTGGGCAGAGCGGCCGCGCGTGAGCTGGTGGCGGACGGTGCGAGGGTCGTCGTCAGCGGCCGCCTGGAGCAGTCGGTGGCCTCCGCCGCGGCGGAGTTCGGCGGCCCGGGGCAGGCGGTCGGGGTCGTGGCCGACAACGCCGACACCGGGACGCCGGAACGGCTGATCTCCGCGGCCCGTTCTGCCTTCAACCGGCTGGACGGGGTGCTCATCAGCGTCGGCGGGCCGCCGACGGGCGCGTCGGACACCATCGACGACGACCAATGGCGCGCTGCCTTCGAGTCGGTCTTCCTCGGTGCGGTACGGCTGTCCCGCGCCGTCGCTGCGGAGCTCGGCGAGGGAGGCGTCATCGGCTTCGTCCTCTCCGGCTCCGTGTACGAGCCGATTCCCGGCCTCGCCATCTCCAACGCCCTGCGGCCGGCCCTGGCCGGATACGCGAAGACCCTCGCGAACGAACTGGGCCCGAGAGGGATCCGCGTCGTCGGCCTCCTGCCCGCCCACATCGAAACCGACCGGGTCCGCGAACTCGACGAGCTGACGGGCGACGCCGATGCCGCCCGCGAGCGTGCGACCGCCGACGTCCCTCTGCGCCGTTACGGAAGCCCGGACGAGTTCGGCCGCAGTGCGGCATTCCTGCTGTCGCCCGCCGCGTCGTACCTCACGGGCGTGATGCTGTCGATCGACGGCGGCGTACGCAAAGGCTTCTGACGGTCGGACATCTGAGGAGTCACCATGCCCGTCTACACCTGCACCACGGCCCTGGGATCGCTGACCGGCGAGTCGAGGGCCCTGCTGGCAGCCGAGATCACCCGGATTCACGCCGACATCAACCACGTGCCACCGGCCTACGTCAACGTGGTCTTCTCCGAGCTGCCTTCGGACAGTGTCTTCACGGGAGGGCAGTCGGCGTCACCGCTGATCCTCACCGGCTGGGTACGGCGGGGTCATCCGCAGAAGGAGGCGACGCGACTGGCCGTGGAGCTGTCCTCAGCGGTCGCCCGGGTCTCCGGCGTGGACGAGAGCCACATCATGGTGGTGCTCCAGGACAGTCCCGCCGGGTCCGCCGTCGAAGGCGGTCGTGTGCTGGCCGAACCGGGCGAGGAGAAGGAGTGGCTGCGCGGGACCGGTGCCTGAACGGTCAGGAATCGAGAAGCGCTGGTCACCGCGGCGCGCCTAGCGTGATGGCCATGGCATCCATCGAAACCATCACCCTCGAGGTGGCCGACCCCACGGCCGCCGACCGCTTCTACACCAACGCCTTCGGCCTGGACACGCAGATACGGCTGCGCGCCTCCGAGGCACCCACAACCGGCTTCCGGGGATTCACCCTGTCGCTCACGGTGTCCCAGCCCGCCACCGTCAACAGCCTCATCGACACCGCCCTCGAAGCCGGCGCCACACCGCTCAAGCCCGTCACGAAGTCGCTCTGGGGCTACGGCGGTGTCGTACAGGCCCCCGACGGGACGATCTGGAAGGTCGCGACCTCCGCGAAGAAGGACACCGGCCCCGCCACCCGCGAGATCGACCAGATGGTGCTCCTGCTGGGGGTCGCGGACGTGGCCGCCGGCAAACGGTTCTACGTCGGCCAAGGGCTCACCGTGGCGAAGAGCTTCGGCCGGATGTACGTCGAGTTCGATGCCGGGTCGAGTCCCGTGAAGCTGGGCCTGTACCGGCGCCGGGCCCTCGCCAAGGATGCGGGAGTGACGCCCGACGGCACCGGATCCCACCGCATCACGATCGGCGGCGACGCCGGGCCGTTCACCGACCCGGACGGGTTTGCCTGGCAGGCCGCAACGCCCGCTCGCACGCCCTGACATGTCATCGCGGCGCAGTAGGTCCCGGCGCGTGTGCTCCGGGACCTACTTGGCATCCTGGATCAGGCGGGGGTGATGTTCTCCGCCTGCGGGCCCTTCTGGCCCTGCGTGATGTCAAAGGTGACCGACTGGCCTTCCTGGAGCTCACGGAAGCCGGAGGCATTGATGTTGGAGTAGTGCGCGAAGACGTCCGGTCCGCCGCCGTCCTGGGCGATGAAGCCGAAGCCCTTTTCCGCGTTGAACCACTTGACGGTTCCGCTGGCCATGCTGGTGCCTCTCAGTCAGTGTCAGGAACCGCACCACGCGGCCCTGGAGAAGATCGCCCCGGTCACCCACAGCACAACACCCGCACCACAGCACGAGCACTCCACTGCCAACCACGACATCTCACCGCGACGCTACACGCCAAAACCGGCGGAGAACACGGTTGGGCGGGATGACGCTCGGGCCGGCAACTCGTGGGCGACCGTGGCATCGCCCGACGGGGTGAGACCCATGGGTGAACTCCGCGATCTCGGCGCGGCGTCACCGTCACGGCGAGAAGGGACGGCACCCGTCGAGGACTTCAAGCGCCTCTTCGGCCGCCGCGCGGGTTTCGGCCGTGGAGGTGTCCGAGGCGAGAGCGGTGAGCCTGGCCCGCAGTTGCTCCTCGTTCTGCGGCAGCCTCTTGGTCGCCACCAGCCAGTGGGCCAGGCCCTCCACGGCGTGGAAGCGGACCGTCTCGTCCGGGTCGTCCAGGGCATGGACGAAGCGCGGCAGGTCCTGGCCGGTGTTCTCGTCGGTGGCGTTGTCCGTGTCGAGGAGCGAGAGCGCAGCGGCCCTTACGTCGGGCGAAGGGGTCCGGTCCACGATCTGCCGGAGGCCGGGCAGCGCGTTCGCCAGGCCGATGAGCGCGTTGTGCGTCTGCCGGATCGTGTTCGGATCTGCGGCGAGGTGGGCCACCAACGCCCGGGCCACAGAACGGCGTTCCCAGGGGCGCAGTCCGTCGTCCACCAGTGCCTCCAGGCCTTCCACCGCGCCCGCGCGCACGTCGCCGTCGGGATCGTCCAGGAGTGGAAGCAGCAGCCAGACGGCGTCCCATCGCCCCGCCTGCCCGATGGCCTTCGCGGCGGCCGCACGCGTACGGCCGGGCAACGCGGGGTCGGTGACGGCCGTGCGCAGCGTCCCGGCGGCGGCGCGCGTCCCTGCGGCCCCCAACGCGTACGCGGCCGACGGGCCGGCCGCGGTATCGCCGAGCCATCGCGTGGCCGCCCCGGTCACCCGTTCCTCGGCCCGTCGGCCGAGCCCATGCATCAACAAGTCCGCGACCCTTGCCGACCGTTCGGCATCCAGAGCCTCCACCAAGGCGTCCTGCGTCTGCGCGTCCTTCACGTCGAGCAGCCGGCCCGCCACCGCACTCCGTACCTTGGCCGAATCGTCGCGGAGACCCTGGACCAGCGAATCGAGAAGGCGCTCGGTCCAATGTCCCGGGAGCAGTTGGAGAGCCTGCACACGAGCGTCTCCCGCGCCCTGCTCGGCCGTACGGACCACTTCGGCGCTGACGGCCGGGTCGTCCCGGAAGCGGTACACCAGGCTGCGGGCGCGTCCCCACACGGCGCCTTCCGGGTCGCCCAGCAGCGCCACGAGCGCGGGAACATCACCCGGCACGTCCAGGGCCCTCAAGCCGTCCAGACCGTTGATCCGCAGGTGATGGTCAGGATCGCGGAGCAGCGTCGAGAAGGACTCCACGATCTCCGGGTCGTCGAGCCCGAGTCGGATCGCGGCGCGTGAGGCCCGGCGTCGTACCCACGGATCCTCGTCGCCCATCAGGGCGGGCAGCACCGCACGTCCCGCCTCGGCGACCCCGAGCCGGCCGAGCCCCACGGCCACGGCCTCACGCACCTCGGGCGCGCGGTCGTCCGCCGATCCGACCAGCGCCCAGGCGTGTTCCTCCCGGCCGACCCTGCCCAGCCCTTTCACCGCGGCCGCACGCCGCCAGATGTCGCCGTCCGCCAGCTCCCGGAGGAAGAAGGCGATCTGCTGTTCCGCTCCCATGACACCCCGATGAGTCAGACCGGTGAGTCGGCCGGAGGTTGTACCGACGCACAGCCGAGTCCGGGGAGGGCAGGATGTCATGGCCGCGATGAGAAACGCGGCCGACAGCAGTCAGTCCTTTCAGGTAGGCGTCGAGTGGACGGAGAAGGACAGCATGCGGTTCGTGATCAAGATGCTGGCAGCGGCAGTGGCCGTCTGCCTCGTCGCGGTTCCCTCGGGCGGGGCGTACGCCGACGATCAGCCGGGCGGAAAGCGTTCGCACACGGGAGTCATCGACGGCGCCCCGTACAGGATCGAGATGCCGGAGCGGTGGAACGGCACCCTGGTGCTGTACAGCCACGGGTACTACCTCAAGGACTTCCTGCCGGAGAAGGTGGCGCTCACGGTCCACGACACGACCGAGAGCTGGCTGCTTCGGCACGGATACGCGCTTGCGGCGTCCGAGTACAAGAACAGAGGCATCGGCTACGCGGTCGAGGACGCCATGACCGACCAGATCGCGCTGCTGAACCACTTCCAGGCGAAGATCGGCAAGCCTCGCCGCACCATCAGCTACGGGATGTCACAGGGCGCGGTGATCGCGGCGCAGCTCGCCGAGCGTCATCCCCACAGGTTCGCGGGCACCGCGGGATTCTGCGGCGAGGTCGATACGCCCGGCTCGTGGAACACCGCGCTGGACATCCAGTTCGTCGTGAAGACGCTGCTGGCTCCGAACGCGGGCATCGACCTGGTACGGCCGACCGATCCGGCCACCGCCGCGGCGCACGCCGAGGCGCTGGCGGCGGCGGTACGCGACGCCCGCGGTTCGGCGGCGGGACGTGCACGATTGGCACTGGCCGGAGCCGTCGGCAACATCCCCACCTGGTTCTCGCCGTTCGAGCCCGAGCCGAAGAAGCCGGCCGAGCGGATCGTCGCGCAGTCCCTGTGGGTCGAGTACGCATACGGTTACGGCCTCGGCACCACCGGTCGCCTCGACCTGGAGGTCCGGGCCGGCGGCAACCCGTCGTGGAACACCGGCATCGACTACCGGCGCCAGCTCGCCAAGTCCAGCCGGCTCGACCTCGTCCGCGAGGCGTACGGCGCCGCGGGACTGGACCTCGACGCGGACCTGGACGGCCTTGCCGCCGCGGAGCGGATCAGCGCGGACCCGGCCGCTGTCGCGTACACCAAGCAGCACGGTCTGGTCGACGGCACGGCGCAGTCCCCGACGCTCACCCTGCACACCACGGGTGACGGCGGGGCCGTCAACGACCAGGTGCGGTGGTGGGCGGACCAGGTGGAGCAGCACGGCAACGCCGAGTTCCGACAGCTCTACCTCGCTCGCGGCGGGCACTGCTCCTACACCGCGGCGGAGGAGATCGTCTCGCTGCGCACCCTGCACCGCCAGATCGAGACCGGACGGTGGGGGAACCTCGACCCGTCGAAGCTGGACACCGTCGTCGGAAAGTTCGGTCCCGAGTACCAGAACGTGCTCGACTTCGGGACCGGCGAGACCAAGGCAGTGGCCCCTGCGTTCACCGAGTACACGCCGCCCGTCTTCCTCCGTCCGACCCGCTGACACCCACCTCCACTCCAGGCGCGGAGCGGCGACGCCTGCGGACGCCGAGCAGGCGTCTTGCCCGCGGTCATCCTTGAGTTGCACGAAGGCCCCCCAGCGCGGCGGATCATCCTCCACCGGGCGGGGGACGCCGGAGGACCGGACGGGCTGCGATCTTCGAAATGCATCACGCGAACGATGCCTGACGAATCGAAGGAGCAGTGATGTCCGACGTCCTCCCCCACACTCCCCCGGCGAACGGGAACCTGCGCCGCACTCGGATCGCCGCGCACGCAGTGCCCTTCATCATCCTGCCCTCGGGGCTGTGGCGCATGGGAGTGATGCTGGCCGTCCCCGGCTTCGGCACGGCTGAGGCCCGCGATCACGGCGGTGGGCTCGATCTGTATCTGATCCTGCTCTTCGTGGTCTCCGAGGCGCTCGGGCTGCTGACGCTGGGGCTGGTCCAGCCATGGGGCGAGTCGGTGCCGCGCTGGATACCGCTGCTGGGCGGACGCCGCATCCCCCCGCTCGCCGCGGTGGTCCCGGCCGCACTGGGCGCGCTCGCATCCCTGTGGGTCGTGTACTACTTCTTCCTGTCCATCCTGTTCGAAGGATTTCCCCCCGGACACACGACCACGGAAGAGGTCGTCCTGACGGTCTGTTACCTGCCGCTGCTCGCCTGGGGGCCGCTTCTGGGATCGGTGACGTACGCCTACTACCGCCGACGCACGAGCGAACAGTGACTCCGGGTCACTCGCTCAGGCCGTCACGGTGTCCGGCGTCGGCACGGACAGGTGCATGAGCGCCTGGGCTGCCAGGCGATAGCCGAAGGCTCCCAGGCCGACCACGACGCCGCTCGCCAGCGGGGCGATGACCGATTCGTGCCGGAACTGTTCGCGGGCCCATACGTTGCTGAGGTGCACCTCGATCCACGGCGGGGCGTAGCTGGCGAGCGCGTCGCGCAGACTCCAGCCGGCGATCATCAGGGCACCGGGATTGACTATCGCGCCGACGGTGGTGTCGCTGTGCGCGTGAACGGCGCCGACGAGCTGCCCTTCCGAGTCGTGCTGTACGGAGGTCACTTCCCATCCGCGGACGCTTATTTCCTCGGCGACCGCCGCCTCGATGTCGGCAAGTGTGTCGGTGCCGTATATCTCCGGCTCGCGTCGGCCCAGGATGCCCAGATTGGGACCGTTCAAGAGAAGCACGACACTCAAGGTGGCCACCTCGGTATTCATATTCACCCGGGAACTCTGGACGGCTTCCATGCTGTCGCCACCCAACGCCTCACGCCACCATCAATGCTGATAGTTCGAGTCGCTTTTGAGCCGACGCTCACGCGGCCCGGCTGCGCTCCTGGCCATGCCGCTCAAAGGTCGCTCGTACTCTGCTCGACTCCCCCCATACTCTGCGTCGTTCGGCATCGCCGCTGCAGCACCACCCGCCCTACCCTTACTCGGACGACACGGATCCCATGGCAGGAGATGTGATGCTCGATTCTCCGTTTCGCTTGCGGTTACCCCCCGTATTTTCCGTGATGCGCGTCTGTCAGAGCAGCCCATGCGAAACCGCCAACCTGTCCGAGTCCTCTTTTTCCGCGTGGTCGCGCGGAGATCTCGCAGAAGGCATTCGCCTGGCGGGCGCCGCCAGTCAAACAGAACCTGAATGCACCGGAAATTGCAAGGGTTTGGCAAAAATCTGGCTCGCCGCTTTGCTGGTCAGAATCCGCGATCTTTCATCCGGAGCGCGGGTCCTTTCCGACGCGGACGAACTGACGGCTGCGCGGCCCGAGGTGGGCGGCGGCCTGGTGACTGCTTCCCTGCTCTGCGCGGCGGAACTCGCGTTCGCCAAGGGGGATGTCGACACCGCTGTCGATCTCGCCCGCAAGGGCGTCGACCAGGCGCAGCGAACCGGCCCCCACCGCTTTCTGCCCGATGCGCACACGGTGATGGCGCTCAGCGCGCTGCGGCAGGGCAACATGAGCGTGAGCATGGAGTTCGCGAATCAACTGCGGGACTGCGCTCTTCTCGGCCAGACCGCCCACAGGCCGAGTCAGTGTGCCTGGGCCGCGGCCCAGCTCCTTGAGGTGCAGGGTGGTGCGGTGAGCGCTGCCCAGCTCATCGTGGGCATCATCATGGACGACCTGCTGCTGGTGGAGCTGTTGGCGTCACAGCCCGCCGCTGCCGCCTGGCTCGTTCGGGCCACCCGGAAGCTGGGCGACGAAGCGCTCGCCCGGCGGGTGGTCTCGGTGGCCGACGCGCTCGCGACGCGCAACCCCGGGCTCCGTTCCGTGTCGGCGGCGGCGATGCACGCCGGCGGACTCCTGGACAGGAATCCGGAGAGGGTCGTCGCCGCGGCCGCCTCGCATCTGGACCCGTGGGCCGGCGCGTCCGCCTGTGAAGACGCCGGAAAGCTCTTCGCCGCACGGCCTGCGGAGCGTGAACGGGCGGTCGAGGCCCTCGAATCGGCTGTGGACGGCTACTCGAATTCCGCGGCTCCGCGAGACGCCCGCAGGGTGGTGAGCCGGCTTCGCGCACTCGGAGTGCGGCGTGGCCGCTATCCGCAGTACTCCGGCCAGGGCAGCGTGAACACGAGCTCGCTCACCAACACCGAGGCCGCCGTGGCCGAGTTGGTGAGCCAGGGGTTCACCAACTCCCAAGTCGGAGATCGTCTGTTCATCTCCGGTCACACTGTGGCGTTCCATCTGAAGAAGATCTTCCGCAAGATGAACGTGGCTTCGCGTGTGGAGTTGACGAGGGCGTGGAGCCAGATTTCAGGCACGGCCACCGGGAGCGCGAACGCCGGGTGAGGGCCACCGGATCCGGTTCCGGTGGCCGAGATCGGGCCTGGCCCGTCAGGTGCGCGGGACCGTCACGGCGGTGATCGCCAGGCCCTTGCGTACCGCCCACCGTCCTTCGAAGTGCGTGAGCCGTCGGCCGCCCACGCGCGGCCCCGGGACCAGAAGCGCGGCCCGGAAACCGCCGTGCGGCGGCGTCCCCGGGGCGGTCTCGAACTCGATGTCCGCGTCCAGGAAGTCGAGGTGGTCCCCGGTCAGCGGGAACCACGCTTTGAAGACGGACTCCTTGGCGCTGAACAGCAGTTGGTCCCAGTGCACGGCGGGATGCCGTGCGGACAGATACCGCAGACGCCCCTGTTCGGAGGGCAGACGGACAGCGTCCAGGACCTCCTCGGGAAGCGGGGCGTGGGGTTCGGCGTCGATGCCGACTGAGACCAGGTCGGTGGCGTGGGCCACGGCGGCGGCGCGGTAGCCGTCGCAGTGGGTCATGCTGCCGACCAGGCCCGGCGGCCAGCACGGGGCGCCACGGGGAGAGCTGGGAATCGGCCGCGGCGCCCTGCCCAGCTCCGCCATGGCGCGGCGGGCGCAGGCCCGCACGGTGGCGAACTCCCGGCGACGCCGCTCGACCGCATCGGCAATGAGTGCCTGCTCCTCGGGATAAAGGGACGCGGCCTCGTCGTCGCCGTACATCACCGCGACGGCCACCGATGCGGGGAGCAGTTCTCCGATCACAGGATCCGGCGCAGCCTTCCCGGCGGCCCCTGGCGCTTGTTCCACTCGCGGGGATAGCCCACGGACACCTCTTCGAAGCGGACACCCTCGTGGTGGGTGGTCCGCGGGATGTGGAGATGGCCGTACACCATGGCCTGGACCCGGAATCTGCGGTGCCAGTCGGCGGTCAGCCGGGTGCCGCACCACATGGCGAACTCCGGGTACCACAGCACGTCCATGGGGTGCCGATCGAGCGGGTAGTGGTTGACGAGCACGGTGGGCAGGTCGCCGGGGAGTTCGGCGAGCCTGCGTTCGGTGGCGGCGACCCGGGCCCGGCACCAGGCCTCGCGGCTCGGGTAGGGGTCGGGGTGCAGCAGGTTCTCGTCGTTGCAGAGGACGCCGGTGCTGTGCGCGTAGGCCAGCCCCTCGTCCTTGGTGGTGCACCCGGCGGGCAGGAAGGAGTAGTCGTACAGCAGGAACAGCGGCGCCACCGCCACCGGGCCGTCGGGGCCGTCCCAGACGGGATACGGGTCCTCGGGCGTGGTGACGCCCAGTTCGCGGCACAGGTCGACCAGGTGCTCGTAGCGGGCGACACCGCGCAGGGTGAGGGTGTCGCTCGGGTGGGTCCACAGTTCGTGGTTGCCGGGGACCCAGATGACCTTGCGGAAGCGACCGGCGAGAGTCTTCAGGCACCAGTGGATGTCGGCGACGTTCTCCCCCACGTCGCCGGCCACCAGCAGCCAGTCGTCGTCCGTTTCCGGTGCCATCCGCTCGACCAGGGCACGGTTGTCGGCGTAACTGACGTGAAGGTCGCTGATGGCCAGCAGTTGTCCGCTGCCGTCGGCCGTCCTGCTCAACTCCCGCCCCTTTCGGCGCTCATGTCGGTCGGCGCCACGGTGGGCCCCGCTGTCCGAGCCGTCACACCGAGGCGGGCGGCAGGGACGTCAGGTCGCGTGTCTTCGTGTCGGCCAGGCCCATTTCCGCCTCGGCGTTCTCATCGATCCGGGCCATGGCGATACGGAGAATGGGCGGCGCCATGAGCGAGGTCACGATCGCGACGAGGACGATGATGGTGTACGTCTCGGAGCCGAGCACCCCGAGTTTGAGGCCCACCATGGCCACGATGACCTCGATCACGCCCCGGGAGTTCATGCCGGCTCCGAGTGCGAGAGCCTCCCAGCGGCCCAGTCCGCTCATCTTCGCCCCGATGTAGGCGCCCACGAACTTGCCGAGGATCGCCACCGCGAGCACGGCGCACGCCGTGGCCAGGACGGTGGGCCTGACGAGGGCGGACAGGTCCATCCGGATACCGGCCGTGGCGAAGAAGACCGGTGCGAGGAAGGCGAGGACCGTGGTCCGCAGCGGGGCCAGCTTCTCGTGGTCCAGCTCGCCGCTCGTGGCGATCAGTACGCCGCACACGAAGGCGCCGAAGACCGCCTCCAGTCGCAGTGCCTGCGTGGCCGCGGCACCGAACAGAACGATCACCGTCGCCACCGCGACGGTGGGCCCAGGAGACGCGGAGCGGCCCGCCGCGCGCAGCGCCCACTTCACCAGGGGGCGGCCCACGAGCCAGGCGGTCACCACGACGCCCACGGGGTAGAGCAGGGAGGTGGCGATCGTTCCGGTGGTCAGCCCGGCGGTCGCCATCGCCGACACGATGGAGAGCAGGAACCAGCCGACCACGTCGTCGATGACGCCGGCGGCAAGGGTCAGCTGCCCGACGTCGCGATGCATGAGGTTCATGTCCATGAGCGTCTTGGCGATCACCGGGATCGCGGTGACGCACATGGCCACGCCGAGGAACAGCGCGAAGACCGTCGGGCTCGTGTCGCCCTCCATGAGCGACGAGGGAAGCAGATAGCCGACGCCGACGCCGAGCCCGAGGGGCAGGAGCAGACCGGCGAGGCTCACCCGGAGCGCCGTGTGCCGGCGGCGTCTGACGAGGTCGAACTTCAGCTCCATCCCGGTGATGCCGACGAGCAGGATGACACCCACCTGCCCCACCGCGTCGAGCAGATGCTGCTGGCCGGGATCCTTCGGCAGCAGCCAGTCGGCGAGAGAAGGCCATACGTGGCTGAGGAGCGAGGGGCCGACGATGACGCCGGCGAGCAGCTCGCCGACGATCGCCGGCATCTTGAACCGCGCGGCCAACTGCCCCAGGGACAGGGCCAGAAGAAGCAGCACCGCCAACTGGAGCAAGAACACCAGCAGCGAGTGGTGGGGAAGGGTCGGCACGGGCGCGGAGCTCATCATCTCGGTCACCCTCAGATCCGGGCTTCGCGACGCGCGGCGGCATCCTGGCGGGCCAGTCGGTCGGCAAGGAGAGCCGTCACGGGAGCGCTCTGGTCTACGAGGTAGAAGTGGCCGCCCGGGAACACCTGGAGCTCTGTCGGGCCGGTGGTGTGCTCTTCCCAGGCCACCGCCTCCTCGATAGAGACCCGGGGGTCGCTGTCCCCGGTGAGCGCCGTCACCGGGCATTCCAGCTTTCGGCCGGGTTCGCAGCGGTGGGCTATGACGGCCTGGTAGTCACTGCGGATCGCGGGCATGATCATGTCCCGTATCTCCGGGTCGGCGATCAGGGCCGCGGGGGTGCCGCTCAGGCGGAGCAGCTCGGCCACGATCTCCTCGTCCGACCTGGGGTCGACCTTCTCGCCGCGCGTGCTGGACGGGGCCCGTCGGCCGGAGGCGAAGAGCCGCAGGGGCGCGGGCAGGCCGGCGTCCTGCATACGCAGCGCGATCTCGTAGGCGAGGACGGCGCCCATGCTGTGTCCGAACAGCGCCAGGGGGCGGTCGTCGAGGTGGCGTATCGCCGCAAAGATCTGGTCTGCCATGTCGGACAGCACGGTGATGTGCGGTTCGTGGCGCCGGTCCTGGCGTCCCGGGTACTGCACCGCCAGCACGTCCACGGTGGGTGCGAGCGCCTTGGACAGCGGAAAGTAGAAGCTCGCGGCCCCGCCGGCGTGCGGCAGGCATACGAGGCGGACACTGCTGTCCGGCGTCGGGTGGAATTGGCGCAGCCATTTTCCGAACTGTTCCGATGGTTGAGGCACGGCCAGAAATTCCTTCCAGGAATCGTCCATTGGCATGCTGTGATCCTGCCGCAGTGCGCTTCGCATACTGAACCTGTATGGAATTGAAGAGAACTTGAGCTTCTCTGGAGCGGTGGCATGAATTTCATTGACGCGGTGACATCGATTTCGCATGCCTCGGGCATCATGGCCGACGGCCTGCCGTTCACCCCGTAGGAGGCAATCACCGTGAAGATCGTCGCGGAGACCGACAAGTGCGTCGGCGCGGGTCAGTGCGCGCTCATCGCGCCCGAGGTGTTCGACCAGGGCGAGGACGACGGCATCGTCGTCGTGCTGAACACCGAACCCGGGAGCGCGCTCCGGCCGGCGGTCGGCGAGGCCGTCGACCTGTGCCCGGCCCGGGCGCTCTCCCTCACCGACTGACCCTGGGTCGGGCAGAGCGCCGGGCTCGGGGGCGGCGTCGGCTCAGACGGGCCGCCGGGCGACGATCCTGGCGTGGTGGGGGTCGGTCCTGCCCGCCTCGACCAGCGTGTCCAGTGCCTCGTCCAGGAACTCGTCGACGCGGTCGCCGAGGACCTCGGCCTGGGAGGCGAACCAGGTCCGCTTGAACCGCCTGCGCATCTCGGCCAGTTCCTCGGGGGTCGGGGCTGTCCCCTTCTTCCTGCTGAACGGGTGGGGAAGTTCCGGCTCGTAGTGGGTGAGCTCCAGCCCGGCCTCCGTGAGGACATCGGCCACCCAGTCGGCCGGATAGTCGCGCATCGCCGGTGGCACCGCTGCGAACAGGTCCTTCCACTTCGGGGTGTCCGCGATCTCCCGCAGGATGCCGAACAGCCCGGTGCCCTCGCTGCGCGGCTGGGCACCCGTCCACTGCAACACGAGGTAACCGCCCGGGCGGAGGGCGCGGGCCATGCGGCGCAGCGGCTCCTCGGCCTCGGACACCCAGTGCAGCACCCAGGAGGAGTGGACCACGTCGAACCGCCCCTGTGGGAGGTCCAGTTGCTCGACCGTACGGACCTCGGTGTGCACGGGGAGTCCGGCGCAGAGCTGCCGGGTGGCGTCCACCATGGACGGTGAGGCGTCGCAGGCCCGGACTTCGAAGCCCCGCTCCGCGACGGTGCGTGCGATCTCACCGGCGCCGCAGCCGACCTCGGCGAAGCTGCCTCCCCGTTCCAGGGCGTCGCCCGCGAGCGAGAGCGCGGCCAGCGCTGTCCTGACGTGGGGCGAGTTCACTTTCACGTATTCCTCGGCGACCCAGGCGTTGGTTTCGGTCATAGGTGAAGTCCTGTTCTGTGTCGGGGAAGTGTGGGTGCTCAGACGAGTCGCAGCGGGAGCCGCTCGCACCGGGTGACCCCGGGCCGCAGCACCCAGGGGATCTGGTCTCGCTCCACCGCGAGGGACACGTCCGGAAAACGCGTGAACAGCGCGTGCAGCGCGACCTCCGCCTCCTGGAGGGCAAGAGGCCTGCCCAGGCAGTAGTGCGCTCCGCGCCCGAACCCGAGGTGCCTCTCGCCGCCGCCGTGGTCCCGGCCGATGTCCAGCCGCTCGGGGTCGTCGAACTGACGCGGGTCGGTGTTCGCGGGCAGGATCAGCGGCAGGATCGTGGAGCCCGCCGGGATCGTCGTGCCGCCCAGCTCGACGTCCTCCGACGGGTACCGGGGCACCCCCCACTGCGTGGGGCCAAGGCGCATGAGTTCGTGCACCGCCTGGGGCCACCGGGACGGGTCGTCGCGCAGCAGCGCGAGCTGGTCCGGATTTTCCAGCAGGGCGAGTACGGCGGTGGCGAGCAGCTGCGTCGTCGTCTCGTGGCCGGTGATGACGAGGGTGAAGACCAGGGTGACCATCTCCCGTTCGGTCAGACGGTCGCCGTCGTCCTCCTGGGCCTCGACGAGTCCGGTGATCAGGTCGTCGCGCGGCTCGGCGCGCCGGCGGGCGATCACATCCAGCATGTGGTCGACGCACTCGCGCATGACGGTGGGGATGCGCTCCCGGTGCTCCGTGGGCGAGCCCAGACAGGCCCCCCACTCGTACCATGGCGCGCGGTCGGCCTCGTCGATCCCGACCAGCTCGCAGATCACGGTGAACGGCAGCGGGTAGCAGAACGACTCCATGAGGTCGACCGGCGTTCCGTCGCGTTCCTCCTCGGCCATCCGGTCGAGCAGCGTCGCGGTGATCTCCTCGACCCGCGGGCGCAGTCCGGCCACCCGGCGTGCGGTGAACGCCCGGGAGACCAGACCCCGCAGTCGGCGGTGGTGGGCGCCGTCGATCTGCATGAGCTTGTCGTCGAGGTAGTCGACCAGGTCGGACGGGATGTTGAGCTGCTTCATGATGGTGGTCCGGACGTTCGGTGCGTCCGGCACCGAGGCCGGGTCGTTGAGGAACCGTGGGTCGGTGAGGACCCGGCGCACATCGTCGTAGCGGCTGACCAGCCACATCGGTGACCCGCCCAGGATCGTGCCGGTCGGCGTCGGGGCCTGTTCGCGCAGCCGCGCGTATCCGGCGAACGGGTCTGCCACCAGCTCCGGCGAGAGGAGTTCGACCGGGGCGGCCGTGGTCTCGGCGGTGACGGTCATACATCTCCCTTTTCTGTGTGGGGGGGAATGTTTCCGTGGGGGGAAAGCTCTTCCGCGTGGGGAAACGGCCATCGGCGCATTGCCGCTCCAGCACGGCTCCACCGTCGATCGAGGAGAGGCTGGGTGCCGATCCCGTAAAATTGCGTGGCAGTACCACACGCTAGAACTCGAGATTCCGGTACGGCATCCCTCGACCTGATAGGCCACTTCGCATCAGGGCCCTTCGGGAACGCCGAAGTGCTAGTTTCGGTACGCTTTTCTTTGCGTGCTCTTTTCCAACGCTCGCGATTTTTCCGACCCTTTGCGAATGGGGATCACGATGTCCACCTTGGACACGGACGTGGCCATCGTCGGCAACGGACCGATCGGCGCCGCCCTTTCGGTGCTGCTCGCCCAGCGCGGCCGGCGCGTGACCGTCCTCGAACGCCGCCCCAGGCCGTATCTGCTGCCGCGGGCGACCAGCTTCGACGGCGAGACCGCCCGGCTTCTCGCGGCCACCGGAATCGGGGCCGGCTTCGACCGGATCACGGAGCCTGCCAACGGCTACCAGTGGCGAACCGCGGCGGGACAGACGCTGCTGGACATCTCCTTCTCCGCGCAGGGGCGTTACGGCTGGCCGGACGCCAACACCATGCACCAGCCCGCCCTTGAGGAGCTCCTCGCGGCCAGGGCGGCGTCGCTGCCCGGCATCACGGTGCTGCGCGGGCACCGGGTCGTGGACATCAGCGAGGAAGAGGAGCGGGTGACGCTGACCGTCGAGGGCGATGACGGGGCGCCGAGCACCGTCCGCGCCCGCTGGGTCGTGGGCTGCGACGGCGCCAACAGCTTTGTCCGCGAGCACCTCGGTGTTCCGGTGACCGATCTGGGTTTCTCCTACGAGTGGCTGCTGTGCGACGTGGAGTTGCACGAGTCGCGCGCGTTCACCCCGACCAACGTCCAGATCTGCGACCCGTCCAGGCCCACGACCCTGGTGGGCAGCGGGCCTGGGCATCGCCGCTGGGAGTTCATGCGGCTGCCGGGCGAGAGCAGCGCCGAGCTGAACAGGGAGGAGACGGCCTGGCGCCTCCTCAAGCCCTTCGGCGTCACCCCGGACACGGCCACTCTGCTGCGCAGCACCACCTATATATTCCGGGCCACTTGGGCCGACGAGTGGCGGGCGGGCCGTGTGCTGCTCGCCGGTGACGCGGCGCATCTGATGCCGCCCTTCGCCGGGCAGGGCATGTGTTCCGGTATCCGGGACGTGACCAATCTGGCGTGGAAGCTGGACCTGACGCTGAGCGGCCTGGCCGACGCCTCCGTGCTGGACACGTATGGAGAGGAACGCAGGCAGCACGTGAAGGAGTCGATCCTCTCGTCCGTGCAGTTGGGCAGGGTGATCTGCGTGACGGACCCGGCGGCCGCCGCCGAGCGGGATGCCACGGTCCTCGCGAGCCGGCGCGGCCGCACCGGGCCGGCGGAACCGGAGCCGGCGAAGCCGCTGTCGGAAGGGCTGCTGCGTCGCCCGGGCGCGGACCCGGCCGGTGCGGTGGTGCCGCAGGGGCGGGTGAGCGTGCAGGGCAGCACCGGCCTGTTCGACGATGTAGTCGGGCGCGGCTTCGTACTGCTCACCACCGATGACCCACGCCCCGCGCTCGGCGCGGACAGGTCGTCCTTCCTCCGTGCTCTCTCATGCCATGTGGTGCGCCTGTTGCCGCCCGGCGCGGCCGAGGACACCGGGCAGGATCTGACGGATGTCATCGACGTGGACGGCTTGTACCGGGCGTATCTGGCCGAGCACGACGCGACCGCCGTGCTCGTGCGGCCGGACTACCACGTCTTCGGCGCCGCGAAGGGTGCGGAGGACCTCGCCGCGCTGATCGACGAACTGCGGGGCCGACTGGGCGCGTCCGCGCCGACCGGTGCGGTGAGCCGGGCGGCCTGACGGTCAGGGCCGGATCAGACGGGCGAGCTCGACCGCTCCCCGCAACGAGGACAGCGCCCCCAACGAGGCAGGCTCGACCCGGAGTTGTGGCTGTCCGGGGCGGGCCAGCCGGTCGAGCTCCGCGGACACCAGGGTGTCCAGGCCCGGGATGCCGATCGCGAAGCCGCCACCGAGCAGCAGGAGTTGCGGATGGACCAGCTCCTGGACGCTCACCGCGGCGGCGGCCAGGGCCCGGCAGGTGCGCCGGAGCGCGGCGACCGCCCAGGGCTGTCCGTCGCACCAGGCCTGCCGCAGTGCGTCGAAGTCGACGTCACTCCCCCGCAGCCGGGCCGCGTGGCGCAGGGTGGCCGGGCCCGAGGCGATCGCCTGAAGGCATCCCCGGCGTCCGCAGACGCACTGCGGGCCGTCCAGTTCGACGACCGTGTGCCCGATCTCGAAGGAGCCGCGGCCGAGACCCGGGCACAGTTCGCCTCCCATGACGAGGCCGCCGCCGATGCCCGTGCCGACCCCCATGTACAGCAGGTCGTCGCAGCCGGCGAGCCGAGCCTCGGCGAGGGCGCCGAGGTCGCCGTCGTCCGCCCAGGCGACGGCCGCGTCGGGGAACAGGGGGCGCAGTGCGGCGCCCAGGTCCGTGCCGGTCCACTCGGGCCGGCTCGGCCAGGCGGTGATCCGCTCGTCCGCTCCGACGGTCGCGGGCATCGCGACGCCCACTGCCCGGAGGGACGTACCCAATCCTTCGCGCAACTCGCCTATGTGATGCGCGAGTTGGGCGATGTCACGGTCGGCGCTGTGCCGCGGGTGCCAGGTGAAGACGGTCTCGTGCACGCACCGCGTGTCGGCCGCCTCCACCCGCAGGGCGACCTTGGTGCCCCCGATGTCGACACCGAGATGATGTGCCGTCTCCATTGCGATCAGTCGATCGTCAGTCGCCGGGGCACGGACGGACACAGGGACAGGAGGTCGCCGGGGCGGCGCAGGACGACGGCCGGCTCGGCGGCGAGCAGTTCGGCGGGGTCGGACAGCGCCCACAGCGCGCCGACCGAGGTCACGCCGGCGCCGTGGGCACTGGCGATGTCGGTCGGTGCGTCGCCGACCATGACGGCCTGCTCGGGCGGAACGCCCATCAGGTCGAGGGCGTACTCCACGATGTCCGGGGCCGGCTTCGGGCGGGCGACCTCGTCGGAGCCGATCACATGGTCGAAGAAGGGCAGCAACCCCAACTGGTCGAGCAGGGAGCGCGCCCGTGACCCGCCCTTCCCGGTGGCCACGGCGAGCTTGAGCCGCCGCACCCGCAAGGTCACGAGCAGCTCCACGATGCCGTCGAAGACCGGCACCTGGGGCGCGAGCCGGTAGCTCTCGCGGACGAAGGGCTCCTCCATCTCCAGGGGCAGGTTCATGATCCGCATGATGTCCGGGAAGTACCGGCCCAGATGGTGCCGGTACTCGTCGAACGGCGCCGGACCGTCGCCGACGACCTCCTTGTACGCGATGGCGAACGCCTCTTGCATCACCGCGAAACTGTCGACGAGGACCCCGTCCAGATCGAAGATCACGGCACGTCTGACCGACCGGGGCGCGTGCAGTGCCGTCACCGGCCGTACTGTCCCCGGTGCTGCGGCACGTTCCCGGACGTCGGTCCGTTCTGTTGAAACTGGCGATTTCACCGGCTTCTTCACCTCCTACTGATGGGCGGGAACGGCAGATTGCTCGTGCGTGGAACGGGCCGACGCGTAGAAGTCCTCGATCACACCGACCGTCGTACGGGCCTCCCTGATCGCTCTGCCGCGATGGCCCGGGTCGGCCAGGATTCCGGCCAGGCCGTCCAGCTGCCGCCGGTACTCGTGGCCGATGGGCTCGTCCGGCACCGGCAGGGAGGTGGTGGTGCCCTCGCGGGTCAGCGTCAGCTCCGCCTGAGGGTGGCGGTTGGGGCTGAAGCCGAAGGTGCATCTCAGCTCGGCGGTTCCGGCGCTGCCCACCACCTGGATGCTGGTCACGTCCCGTGCCTCGTGCGACGCCCAGCTGGCGCGCAGGGAGACCGAGACTCCGTCGTCGCGGACGAAGAAGCCGCGCGCGCAGTCCTCGACGTCACCGGCGGCTGTGGCGGCGGGCTCGTCCTCCCGCCAGGCCGCGCTCCAATCGCCGGCGCCCACGAAGTCGTTCGAGGTCACACCGACGACCTCGGTGAAGCGTGCCGGGCCGAGCAAGGACGCGAGCGTGTCGAGCAGATGCCAGCCGAGGTCGAAGAGGACACCGCCGCCGGCCTTGCTGCGCTGTGTGAACCAGCCTCCCGCCCGCGGTATGCCGCGCGCCCGCACCCAGGCCAGGTCGACATGGCGGATACGGCCCAACTCCGGCACGAGACCCGCCAGGGCGCCCACGTCGCCCCGGTGCGGGGCGGCGCTGCCGGCGAGGAGCATGGCCCCGCCCGCGTGTTCGGCGGCGGCCAGGGTGTCGGCCTCGTCGGAGGTCAGGCACACCGGCTTCTCCAGGAAGACGGAGATGCCCTTGCGGAGCAGACCTGCGGCGACCTCGGCATGCAGATGGTTGGGGACGGCGACGACGGCGAGGTCGACCGTGCGGGTGTTCAGCGCGTCCACCGTCGGATGCACGGGTATGCCGGGCGCCGCGTCGAGTGCGGCCCGCGCCTCCGGCGCGGGGTCGACCACGCCCACCAGGTCGAAGTCGGCGTGTTCGGTCAGCAGGGGGAGCCAGAGCTCCCGCCCCGCCCAGCCGAGCCCGACGACAGCTGTCCTGACGCTCATACGGCGGCCACAGCGTCCGCGACGGTCTCGGCCGTACGGTGCATGTCCTGCTCGGTGGCGAGCAGCACGCGGTGGTGCAGCCAGACGCAGTCCTCACTGATGGCCTCCGTGTGGGGGCAGCGCTCGGCGATCTGGTCCGGGGTCTCGTCGGGGGCGCCCATCTCCCAGAAGGCGTCGGTGCGGTAGATCGCACGGAAGCCCGCGAACGCCGGCACACCGGCCGCCACGAGCCTGTCGACCAGGGCGTTGCGGCCCGCCTCCCCGATGCCGGGCACGCGGAACATCGCCATGTAGTGCGACGGGAAGTCGGTGCGCGCGTCACCGCGCTGCGGGACGACGCCGTCGATCGCCTCGAGCAGCGGGGACAGCGCGGCCCAGCTCTGCTGACGCGTCGTTATCTGCTGTTCCAGACGGCCGAGTTGGGCCCGCAGGACGGCCGCCGAGAACTCGTTGAGCCGCAGGTTGGAGCCGGCGATCTGGTGCATGTAGCGGCGGTCGGTGCGCGGTCGCCCGCAGCTGTGCCGCAGGAACGCCGTCTCGTACATCTCCGTGTCCGGGAAGAGGACGGCGCCGCCCTCGCCCGCGGTCATCAGCTTGCCGTTCTGGAAGCTGAACGCGGCCACCGAGCCGAGCTCGCCGACGCGCTTGCCCTGCCAGCGGGCGGCGTGGGCGTGGGCGGCGTCCTGGAGCAGGGGGACGCCCGTGTCGGCGGAGAGCTTGGCCAGCGCGTCCATGTCGGCCAGGAAGCCCGCCATGTGCACGGGCATGATGACCCGGGTGCGCGGCGTCACGGCTGCCGCGGCCGCCGCCACGTCGATGCTGTACGTCTGCGGGTCGACGTCCACGGGGACCGCCACCGCGCCGAGCCGCTGGGCCGCCTGCGACGAGGAGATGAAGGTGAAGGCCGGGACGATGACCTCGGACCCCGGGCCGACTCCCATGCACTGCAAGGCGAGTTCCAGCGCGTGGGTGCCGTTGGTGACGGCGAGCGCGTGGGGCGCACCATGGAATTCGGCGAACTCCCGCTCGAAGGTGTCGACTTCGTTTCCGCCCATCCGCCACCACTGGCCCTGCTCAAGGGCGCGGATGAGACCTTCCCGCTCGTTTGTGTCGTACTGCGGCCACTGGGGGAATTCCGGCGCCTGTCGCACGTTCATGATTCTCCAAGTAATGGGAAGTGACTCGATCCAGGGCACAGAACAGCTCAACAACAGGTCCAAACTAAGTTCCTGGCAACGCTGTCGCATCCCTAGATCCGGTAGTGGGCGGCGGAGTTCACCGCAAATCGAAGAAGGCCCTATAGGAATTCAGTTGTCCCTCGAGCATGTGAATGCCGTGATGGATGCGGAGCCCCCGTGCGGCGGCCTCCCGCAGAAGCCGGGTCTCTCGGGGTTTCATGATGATGTCGGCCACCAGGGCGCCCGGCGGCAGAGCGTCCAGCGGGAACGGCAGTGCGTCGTCCGGGCGCAGCCCGAGCGGTGTGGCGTTGACCGCGAGGTCGACGCCTTGCAGCTGCGGTCCGCTCAGCGTCTGCACCCGGCCCGGCCACTGCGCGTCGAGTCGGGCGGCCAGCGCGGTGAGCTTCGCGGTGTCCGTGTCGTACACGCAGAGCCGGTCGACTCCGGCCGCAAGGAGCGCGGCGGCGATGGCGCTGCCCGCACCGCCCACCCCGACGAGCGCCGCCCGGCTGCCTCCGGGCTCATGCCCGGCAGCGAGCAGACCGGCCACGAAGCCGAAGCCGTCGAAGTTCTCCGCGAGCCAGCTGCCGTCGGCCTCGCGGCGCAGGACGTTCGCGCTGCCGACGATGTCCACGGTCGTGGCGCACCGGTCGGCGAGGCGGCGGACGGCCACCTTGTGCGGAACGGTGACGAACATGCCGTCGAGGTTCGCCACGCGCTGAAGGCCGCGCACGATCTGCTCCAGGTGCTGGGGCGGGGCGTGCACGGGGACGACCACCGCGTCGATGCCCAGCCCGGCGAGGACCGGGTTCATCAACGCGGGCGCCTGGACCTGGGCGACGGGGTCCCCGAGGACGGCGTACAGCCGGGTGGTGCCCTGGATGGGCCCGACGGGTGGTGGTGCGGTCATCGCAGCCCCGCTTTCCGGGCCGTGACGCTGTCCGCCGCCGACTCGGCGACGGCAAGGGCGAGTTCCTGTGCCTGGTCCGCGTTGAGGCGGGGGTCGCAGGCCGTGCGGTAGCGGGCGGGCAGGTCGGACTCGGTGATTCCCGCGGCGCCTCCGACGCATTCCGTGACGTGGTCGCCGGTCACCTCGACGTGAATGCCGCCGGGGTGGGTGCCGAGCCGCCGGTGCACTTCGAAGAAGCCGGCGATCTCGTCGGCTATCGCGGTGAGTTGGCGGGTCTTGTAGCCGTTCGCCGACGTGTAGGTGTTGCCGTGCATCGGATCGCACTGCCAGATCACCTGGTGGCCGGAGGCGGAGACCTTCTCCACGATCGGCGGCAGCACGTCCCGGACGCGGGTGTGCCCCATACGGCTGATCAGGGTGAGCCGCCCGGGTTCGGCGTGCGGGTCGAGCCGGCGCACATACTCGACGGCCTGTTCCGGGGTCGTACCCGGGCCGATCTTGAGGCCGATGGGATTGGCCAGCAGTTCCGCGAACGCGATGTGCGCGCCGTCGAGTTGACGGGTGCGCTCGCCGATCCACAGGAAGTGCCCGAGCCCGCTGGACAGACGGGGCTCGGGCCCGCTGTCGTCCACCCACAGTGAGGACTGTTCGTAGTCGAGCACCAGCGCCTCATGGCTGACGTAGAGGTCGCCGGTGACCGCCGCCCGCGCCTCGGTCGGGCCGCTGCCCCCGAGCCGGCGGATCAGCGCCATCGCGTCCACGGCTCCGGCGTGGGCGCGCAGCATCCGGCCGGGATCGGGGGTGCGGGCCGCCGGCGTGGGCTCGGCGGAGTTGACCATGTCGCCGCGGTAGGCGGGCAGCCCGGATGCGTCAACGGCCTGGGAGCGGGGTTTGGCGTACTGCCCGGCCATCCGGGCGACCGTGACGACGGGCAGGCGGGTACGGCGGGTGAGCACGTCGGCCATCCGCGCCAGCGTCCGCAGATTTGCGAGCCGGTGGGCCTCGGTGTTCTCGGCGAAGGACTCGGCGCAGTCGCCGCCCTGGAGGAGGAAGGCCTCGCCGCGTGCGACCGCGGCGAGTTCCTCGCTCAGTTGTGCCGTCTCGGCCGGTCGGACGATCGGCTCGGCGCAGCGCAGCAGCGCGACCACGTCCTCGGCCCGTTCCGGGTCCGGCCAGATCGGCTGCTGCGCGGCCGGCCGGGCCAGTGCGTCCGCCAGCCTGCCCGCGAGGAGGCGGCCGACCGGTCGAGTGGCGTCGGCCGGTCCGCCGGGGTCGGCCGGCCACTGGAGTAACTCCCTCATGGCCGCGCCATGTCGGTCGTGTCGACGAGTTCGGCCAGGGGCGCTCGGGGCATGCCGTCCAGGACGCGCGCGACCACCTCGTGCGGCACGTCGTCGACCAGTTCCGCGCCTTTCGGCCCGTCGAGGACGAACGCGAGTCCGCTGATCGCCTTCTTGTCGTGCCGCATCAGCCGTATCAGGTCCGCGAGTGCGGTCTCTTCGGGCAGGGCGGCGGGCAGTCCGTAGTACTCGACGATGTCCTGGTGCTCCGCCACCCGCGCCTGGTCGATACGGCCGAGGGCACCGGCGAGCCGGCCCGCGAAGACCGTGCCGATGGCCACCGCCTCACCGTGGCGCAGGGCGAAATTGCTGGCCTTCTCCAGCGCATGGCCCAGTGTGTGGCCGTAGTTGAGGATGTGCCGTTTGCCGGTGTCCCGCTCGTCGGCTTCCACGATGCGGGCCTTGAGGGTCACGCTGGCGGCGATCTGGTCGGGCAGCGGGAGTCCGCGCAGGTCAGCCGCGCCGATGAAGTGGCAGCGGGCGATCTCGCCGTAGCCGTTGAGCAGCTCCCGCCGGGGCAGGGTGGACAGGTAGTCCGTGTCGCACAGGACCGCGCTCGGCTGCCAGTACGCGCCGACCAGGTTCTTGCCGGCCGGCAGGTTCACCGCCGTCTTCCCGCCGACGCTGGCGTCCACCTGGGCCAGCAGTGACGTGGGCAGATGCACCACGGCCACGCCCCGGTGGTAGAGGGCGGCGGCGAGACCGACCACGTCGGTGGTCGTCCCGCCGCCGCAGGAGACGACGACGTCGGACCTGGTGAGCCCGAAGCGTACGAACTCCCCGCACAGCGTCTCCACCGTGGTGAGGGTCTTGTCCTGCTCGCCGTCCCGGGCCGGCAGCAGCAGGGTCTCCACCCCGGTGTCGGGCACCCATTCCTCCGGGCGGGCCGACACCACGACGGCCCGTCTGGCGCCCAGCCGTAGGACGACCTCGGCGAGCGACGTACGCACCCCGGGGCCGATGAGGACGTCGTACGAATGATCTCCGATGCGGAGCGGAATGGATGCCATGACGTCGCTACCGGCCCGCCGTCACCTTGCGGACCCGCGACTCGGACCGCTCCTTGCGGTCGAGCTCGTCCAGATGCGGGTAGGACGGGCAGCCGTAGACCCGCTGGAACGGCTCGAACGTGTCCCACTCCTTGCGGCGCCGCATCTCCTGGGCCACCGAGTTGTGCTCGCTCCAGAAGTCGCCGCCGATCAGCCGGATGAGGTACCTCTCCAGGGTGTCCCGGTCGGTGGAGCGGGCTGCGTCGGCGGCCATGGCGACCAGTTCGCCGTCGTAGTAGGCGTGGATGAGCCGGATGTAGGTGTCGTATCCGGTCTTGAAGTAGTTGGAGTACCGCTCGATGAGGCGTTCCTCCGCCGACGGGTCGGCCAGTGCCTCCCCGAGCGTCTCGGCCGCCCGGACGGCGGTGGCCGTCGCCACCAGGACGCCGCCGGAGAACATGGGGTCACCGAAGCAGCCGGCGTCCCCGACCATCAGCCAGCCCGGCCCGGTGACCGTGTCCGCGTGGTAGCAGTAGTCGGTCTCGATCTTGAGGTCCATGGAGGGCTGGGTCCCGGTCAGGCGCGCGGTGATCCGCGGGATCCTGGACACGTGCTCCTCGAACACCTTCTCCGGTGTCGAGGCACGCAGTACGTCGCGCGGCATGACCGTGCCCACGCTGATGCTGTCCTTGGACAGCGGGATCGCCCAGACCCAGCCGTTGTCGTGGGCGCCGACCTGGATGTCGCCCTCGACACCGAGGTTGTGGCGCTCGTCGAGCCCGGTGTAGTGCCGGAACACCCCGACCATACGGAGCTTCTCGAGGGTCTTGCGCAGCCCGAACCTGTGGGCGATCTTCCCCGTCCTGCCGCTGGCGTCGACCACATAGGTGGACCGCACCTCGTGCGACTCGCCGTCGCGCTCGTAGCGGACGCCGACCATCCGGTCACCGTCCATGAGCAACTCGCTCACGCTCGCGCCGAAGAGGACCTTCGCCCCGGCGGCCTCGGCCTGCTCGGCGAGCATCCGGTCGAACTTGGCCCGCTCGACCTGGAACGCGTTGGTGTGCCGGCCCTCGCCCTGCTTGGTGAAGTCCGCGCGGAAGACGCCCTCGAAGAACTTCTTCTCGGTCGGGTCGATGAACTCGCCGCCGAACTTGCGCACATAGCCCTGTGCTTCGACCGCCTCGCGCAGGCCTATCCGCTCGAACAGGCCCATCATGTACGGCAGCAGGGACTCGCCGATGTGAAATCGGAGGTTCATCTCCTTTTCCAGGAGCACCACCGAATGCCCCTGCTTGGCGAGCACAAAGGCGCTGACCGCACCGGCCGGCCCTCCGCCGATCACGACCACATCGGCTGTTTCCTTCGCCATCGTTTTCCCTTTCTGGTGACGGGTTTGGGGGTGAGGATGCTCGGGGTGTTCAGGGCACGGTCAGGTGAATGTGCCGGACAGCATGTGGGAGACGAGCTGCTCGTGCTCGCCGTCGTCCGTGATGGTGCGTATCTCCTCGCGACCGTCACGGACCGTCAGATGCCGGCGTCCTTTCAGGACGACCTGACCGTTCTCGAATGTCCGGCCGCACAGGATCTTCTGGCCGTTCTGCGGCCCGGTGTCCGCCGCGATCTCCCGGACGAGGAAGCGCTCCAGGTGCTTCCAGTCGCTCCACTCCCGGGATTTCATCGTGAAGGTGTAGACGACACTCCACCGGGTGATCCTTCCGCGGCGCTGTAGAGCGATCCTGGAACCGCGGTCGACCAGGCGGTACTGGCATCCGTACTGGTTCTGCACCGTGTCGGAGATCAGCAGCGGCTCGATGTAGGAGGGGCCGGGGTAGCCGACGTCCACGAGCCACTCGTCGCCGTCCAGGGCGACGCGGTTGAGCATGTGCTCCACTTCGAGCCCGGAGGCCTCCCAGCCCTCTGCGGTGCTGGCCGCCATCAGCGTGACGTCGTAGCCCAGTTCCGTCAGCAGCCGGGAGAACAGCCGGTTCAGCTGGAAGCACGTGCCGCCCCGCCCTTGGACGACGCTCGTCTCGAACGTGGCGTCCTCGTCGAGGTCGACGAGTTGCACCCCGTCACTGAAATCCTGGGTGGCGCCGTTGTACGGAATTGCCATGAGGTGGTTCTTGTGCAGCCTCCGCAGCGTCGCGATGTCCACACCGGTTTCTCCGGCACAGCCGATCCGCTTGAGATATTCGTCCACGTCGAACACATTCATCACCTTCTTTCACACGGAGATCGCTACGGGCTGCGCTGCCTCTTCGCCGCACATCAACTCGTGCAAATGCCCGGCGAGCATTCCTGCCGTCGGATAGTCGAAGACGACACTGGGCGCGAGCTTCTTCTCGGTTGTGGTGCGAAGCCGATTGCGCAGTTCAAGGGCGGTGAGGGAATCGAAGCCGACCTCGAACAGGCCCTGGTCCGCGTCGATCTGATACGTGGCGCTGTGGCCCAGCACCGCGGCCACCTGAGCCCGCACCACGTCGAGCAGCACCTGCGCCTGCTCGACGGCGGCGAGCCCGGCCAGCCGCTCGGACAGCGTCGGCCCCTGGTCGGCAGCACTCGCCGCGTTCGCCAGCTGCCGGCCCGTGCGGACCAGACCCCGCAGCATGTGCGGCACTCCCCCGCCCGCCGCGGCCTGAGCGCGCAGCGACTGGAGATCCAGCCTGGCCGGCACCAGCTGCGCCTGTCCGGACCCCACCGCGGCGTCGAACAGTTCCATGCCCTCCGTCGGCGTGATCGCCTGGAGGCCGCCGCGCCGGTTCATCCGGGACCGGGTGAGATCGTCGGTGTTGGCCGCCATGCCACTGGTCTGCTCCCACAGACCCCAGGCCAGCGAGAGCCCGGGCAGACCCGCGGCGCGGCGATGAGCCATCAGCCCGTCCAGGAAGGCATTCGCCGCCGCGTAACTCCCGCTGCCCGCACCCATGAACACGGCCGACACCGAGGAGTAGACGACAAACGCATCCAGAGCCAGGCCGCGAGTGAGCTCGTCGAGATGACGTACGGCATCCACCTTCGGCGCGAACACCCGCGCCAGGCGCTCGGGGGTCAGCGCCCCGATGACACCGTCATCGGTCACGCCCGCCGTGTGCACCACAGCGCGCAAGTCGCCGGACACCGAAGCAAGCAGCCCCTCGACCTGCGCCCGGTCGGACACATCGCAGGCCACGACGGAGACCGCCGCGCCATGCTCCGTGAGTTCGGCGACCAGCTCCTGGACACCCTCGGCGTCCGGGCCGCGACGGCTGGCCAGCACAAGGTGGCGTACGCCGTGCCGGGTGACCAGATGCCGGGCGACCAAGCCGCCCAACGACCCGGCACCGGAGACCAGTACAGTCCCCTCCGGCCCGAACACCGCGGGTGCGTCAGGGACTTGAGCGGCGGAACGGGTCAGTCGGGGTACGCAGAGAGTCGCGCCGCGCGCCGCGACCTGCGGCTCGCCACCGGCCAGCACCGCGCCCAGCACGGGCACCACACCGTCACCGGCGGCCGGGTCCGTGTCGACCAGGACGATCCGGTCCGGGTTCTCGGCCTGCGCGGCGCGCACCAGACCCCACACGGCCGCGCCGGCCGGATCCGTCACCACACCGTCGACGGCCGGCACCGCACCGCGGGTCGCCACCACAAGCCGGGACTCCTCCAGGCCGGGCCCGTCGAGCCAGCACTGCACGACCTCGAGGACTCGGCTGGTCAGCGCCAGCACGGCGTCCTCACCCTCATCTCCGATGGCCTCCAGGACTGCCACAGCCGGGGTTTCGGCGCCCGATGCCACGTCGTCGGCCAGGGTCGCCACCTCTTCCGCGGTGGCCACCGGCACCCATGACGGCGAGCGCTCCGCCCCCTGAACCGGCGGCAGTTCGGTCCACTCGACGCGGAACAGCGAGTCGGCGCGCGCCGTGTCCGCCGCCGTCTCCAACTGCTCGGCGGAGACAACGCGGGACACCAGCGAGTCCATCGTCACGACCAGGGCACCGGCCTGGTCCGCCGCCGCCAGGGACAGCGCGTCCGGCCCGCTCGGTGCCATCCGCACCCGCAGCGCCGAGGCCCCCGCGGCATGCAGCACCAGCCCGTTCCACGCGAACGGCAACCGCAGCTCCGGCCCGCCCGGTCCGGCCGCGACGCCACCGCCGGAAGCGACAGCCCCCGCGATCTGCAACAGCGGCGAGTGCAGGGCCGCGTCGAGGAGCGCGGGGTGAATGCCGAACCCTGCGCCCTCCTTACGGTGTTCCTCGGGCAGGGCGACCTCGGCGAACATCTCCTCGCCGCGCCGCCACAGCGCACGCACGCCCTGGAACGCCGGGCCGTAGCCGTATCCCACCTGCGTGAGCAGGTCGTAGCCACCGCCGATGTCCACCGGCTGCGCGCCGGGCGGCGGCCAGGCGGCGAAGTCGAACGCGCCCGCGCCGCCGACCGGTTGCACCGTGGCGGCCAGCATGCCGGTAGCGTGCCGCGTCCAGGCGTCCGCACCGCTTTGACCAGCGGCGTCCTCGCGCCGCGAGTACACGTCCACGCTGCGCGAGCCGTCTCCGGTCGGTCCGCCCAGGGCGACCTGTACGCGCACGCCGCCCTGCTCGGGCACCACCAACGGCGCCTCGATCACCAGCTCTTCCAGTACGCCGCAACCGGCTTCGTCACCGGCCCGGACCGCCAGTTCGACCAGTCCGGTACCCGGGACGAGCACCACACCGCCGACCCTGTGATCGGCGAGCCAGGGGTGCGCCTTCAGCGACAGGCGCGAGGTGAACACCAGCCCGTCGGAGTGCGGCAACTCCACCACGGCACCGAGGAGCGGGTGATCGGCTCCCGCGAGTCCGAGGGAGGTCGCGTCCGTGGCGGTCCCGGTGGACTGGAGCCAGTAGTGCTCGTGATCGAAGGCGTACGTCGGCAGGGCCACGCCGGCCGACTCGGCACCGGCAGGCAGTACGCCGGTCCAGTCCACGGGTACCCCACGGACGAAGAGTTCGGCCATCGAGGTCAGCAGGCGACGCAGGCCGCCTTCCTGACGACGTAGCGAACCGGTCACTACGGCACCCGTGGCGTCGTCGACGATCTCGGTGATCGGCTGGACCAGTACCGGGTGCGAACTGACCTCCACGAACACGCCGTGACCCTGGCTGAGGAGGTCGGCCACCGCGGGGCCGAAGCCGACCTGGCCGCGGAGGTTGCGGTACCAGTAGTCGCCGTTCAGGACGCCGGCGTCGTGTATCCATTCGCCGGTGACGGTGGAGTAGAAGGGCACCACCGGCGCCTGGGCATTGATGCCGTCCAGCTTCTCGGCGAGAGTGCCGCGGATGTCCTCCACGTGCCGGGTGTGCGAGGCGTAGTCCACGGCGACGCGACGCACCCGAACACCGTCGTTCGAGAGTGCTTCGAGCGCCTCGTCCAGCGCCTCGGCGTCACCGGCGATCACCACCGAGGACGGCCCGTTGACCGCCGCGACCTCGACCCGATCCGCCCACCGCTCCAGCCTGGTGACTGCCTCGTCCTCGCTCAGCGCGACCGAGGCCATGCCACCACGCCCGGCCAACTGCGAAGCAATCGCCTGACTCCGCAACGCCACCACCCGCGCGGCGTCTTCGAGGGACAGCGCACCGGACACACACGCGGCCGCGATCTCACCCTGCGAGTGACCGAGCACCGCATCCGGCAGCACACCCACCGAAGACCACACCGCCGCCAAGCCGACCATCACCGCAAAGCTGGCAGGCTGAACGACATCCACCCGCTCCAGCTCGGCATCACCGCGCAACACATCGACCAGCGACCAGTCGATCCACGGCTCCAGAGCCGCCGCACACTGCGCAATCCGCTCCGCGAACACCGGCGACGAATCAAGCAACTCCCGGCCCATACCCGCCCATTGCGAGCCCTGGCCCGGGAACACCCACACCACCTTGCCCGGCGCACCCGAACTGTTCACCTTGCCGGTGACCAGACCAGCCGGGCTCTCACCGCGGGCGAGCGCGTTCAGCCCGGCGAGCGCCTCGTCCTCCGAGTCGGCCACCACCACCGCACGCTCACTCAACAGCGCCCGGCCGGACACCAACGCCCCGGCCACCGAGGCAAGGGGCGCCTTCCCGCCTTCAACGAATCCCGCAAGTCGACCGGCCTGCCCCGCCAGCGAACCGGCACTGCGAGCCGACACCACCAACGGCACCACACCACCGGGCACCGGCGACTGCGGCACCTCGTCCTCCGGCGCCTCCTCCAGAATCAGATGCGCATTCGTCCCACTGATCCCGAACGAGGAGACCCCGGCCCGGCGCGGATGCCCGTTGCGCGGCCACTCACGCGCCTCGGTCAGTAGCTCCACCGCGCCCATGGACCAGTCCACTTGAGACGTGGGGGCGTCCACGTGCAGCGTGGGCGGCATCGTGCTGTGACGCAGCGCCTGCACCATCTTGATCACACTTGCGACGCCTGCGGCGGCCTGCGTGTGCCCGATGTTCGACTTCAACGACCCCAGCCACAGGGGCTGTTCGCGGTCCCGGCCATACGTCGCCAGCAGCGCCTGGGCCTCGATCGGATCGCCCAGAGCCGTCCCCGTCCCGTGGCCCTCCACGACGTCCACGTCCGCCGGGGTGAGCCCCGCGCTGGCCAGTGACTTGCGGATCACGCGCTGCTGCGAGGGACCATTCGGGGCCGTAAGGCCGTTGGACGCGCCGTCCTGGTTCACCGCACTGCCCCGCAGCACCGCCAGCACCTGGTGCCCGCGCTCCCTCGCCACCGACAGGCGCTCCAGTACGACCAGACCCACACCCTCGGCCCAGCCCGTACCGTCGGCGCCGTCGGCGTATGCCTTGCAGCGGCCGTCGCCTGCCAGGCCCCGCTGCCGGGAGAACTCCACAAAGCTGACGGGGGTCGCCATCACCGTCACGCCGCCGGCGAGCGCCATCGAGCACTCGCCCTGCCGCAGCGCCTGCGCGGCCAGGTGCATCGCCACCAGCGACGACGAGCACGCCGTGTCCACGGTGACCGCCGGGCCCTCGAAGCCGAAGACGTACGACACCCGGCCCGAGGCAACACTCGACGCGGTGCCCGTGCTTGCGAACCCCTCCAGTTCCGGTGCGGCCACTCCGGCCCCGTACCCCTGGCTGGACACCCCGGAGAACACGCCGACGTCTGTGCCCTTCAACGACGTCGGGTCGACGCCGGCGCTCTCCATGGCCTCCCAGGAGGTCTCCAGGAGGAGGCGCTGCTGCGGGTCCATCGCCAGCGCCTCACGCGGCGAGATACCGAAGAACCCGGCGTCGAAGCGCCCTGCTCCCTGTACGAAGCCGCCCTGGGCGACGTAGGACGTTCCCGTGCTGTCCGGGTCCGGGTCGAACAGGCCCTCCAGGTCCCAGCCCCGGTCATCGGGGAAGTCGGACATGCCCTCGCGGCCCTCGCGCACCATCCGCCACAGGTCCTCGGGGCCCATCACCCCACCGGGCAGCCGGCACGACATCCCCACGATCGCGATCGGCTCGTCGGGATCCGCGACAGCGGCCGCGGTCGCGGCTGATGTGTCGGTCGCCGCCGTGTCCCCGAACTCCTCGCGCAGATAGCCGGCGAGGGCCTGCGGGGTGGGGTAGTCGAAGATCAGCGTGGCGGGGAGTTTCAGACCGGTCGCCTCACGCAGCCGGTTGCGCAGTTCCACCGAGGTGAGCGAGTCGAATCCGGCTTCGTTGAACGCGGTGTCCGGCCGGACGCTTTCGGGTCCGCTGTGGCCGAGTACGACCGCGGCCTGAGCCCGCACCAGATCGAGGAGCAGAGCCGCTTGTTCGGCCTCGGCGAGCCCGGTGAGCCGGCGGGGCAGGTCGGTGTCCTTGCCGGCTGCGGCCCGAGCCTGCTGCCGTCCGGCCGGTACGAGGCCGCGCAGCAGATGCGGGACCGCGGCACCGGTCGCCGCGCCGGCCCGCGCACCGCGCAGATCCATCTTGATCGGCACCAACAGCGACTGTCCGGACACGAGCGCGGTGTCGAACAGCTCCAGTCCCTCGGTCGCCGTGATCGCCAGGACACCGCCACGGTTCGCCCGCGCCTGGTCGACGTCGCCCAGGTGAGCGGTCATTCCGGCGTTCTGCTCCCACAGTCCCCAGGCCAGGGACAGCCCGGGCAGGCCCGCCGCACGTCGGTCGGCCATCAGACCGTCCAGGAAGGCGTTGGCCGCCGCGTAGTTGCCCTGGCCTGCCGACCCGAACACGCCCGAGGCGGACGAGAACACGACGAACGCGTCCAGGTCCAGGCCACGGGTCAGTTCGTCGAGGTGGCGTACCGCGTCGACCTTGGGCGCGAAGACCTTTGCCAGGCGCTCGGGGGTCAGCGCCCCGATCACTCCGTCGTCCAGGACGCCCGCCGTGTGCACCACACCCCGCAGGTCCGGCAGCGAGGCCAGCAGGGCCTGTACCTGGTCGCGCTCGGAGACATCGCAGGCCACGACCGAGACGGCCGCGCCCTGCTCGGTGAGTTCGGCGACCAACTCCTGCGCACCCTCGGCATCCGGCCCACGCCGACTGACCAGCACGAGATTTCGTACACCGTGTCCGGTGACCAGGTGCCGTGCCACCAGGGCACCGAGCGATCCGGTACCACCCGTGATGAGAACCGTCCCCTCCGGGCCGAACGCCGCGTCGGCGTCCCAGACCTGACCGGAGACACGAGCGAGCCTCGGCGCCGACAACGTCGCACCACGCACCGCGACCTGCGGCTCACCACCCGCCAGCACCGCACCCAACACCGGCACCACACCGTCACCGGCGGCCGGATCCATATCGATCAGGATGATCCGGTCCGCGTTCTCCGCCTGCGCCGCACGCACCAGACCCCACACCGCCGCCCCAGCCGGATCCGACACCACACCATCACCGGCGGGCACCGCACCCCGAGTCGCCACCACAAGCCGGGACTCCTCAAGACCGTCCGCAGCCAGCCACCCCTGCACCACTCCCAACACCCGAGACGTCAAGGCCAGTACGGTGCCCTCACCGCCAACCGCCTCCAAGACCCCCACCCCCGGAGCCTCCAGGGCCGCCACCTCATCCGCCGTGGCAACCGGCACCCACGAGGGCTCCACCCCCAGCACCGGAGGCAACCCGATCCAGTCCACCTGGAACAACGAATCGACGGCCGCCGTCTCCGCGCTCGTGCGAAGCTGCTCGGCGGACACCGGCCGGGACACCAGGGAATCCAGTGTCACGACGAGGCCGCCGGTCGCGTCGGCTGCCTCCAGCGACACGGCACCGGGTCCGCCGGGCGTCAGGCGGATCCGCAGTGCGGAGGCGCCCGCGGCGTGCAGCACGAGGCCGTTCCACGCGAACGGCAGTACCGGCTGCCCGGGATCCTCCCCCGCTGTGTCCGCCTCGGCGCCGAACATCCCGGCGTGCAGGGCGGCGTCGAGGAGCGCCGGGTGGATGCCGAAGCTGTCGGCACTCTCCCGCTGTTCCTCGGGCAGGGCGACCTCGGCGAAGACCTCCTCGCCGCGCCGCCACACCGCACGCAGGCCCTGGAACGCCGGGCCGTAGCCGTAGCCGCGCTCGACCAAGTCGCCGTAGAAGTCGCCGACCTCGATCTGCTGCGCGCCTGGCGGCGGCCAGGCGGCGAAGTCGAACTCCCCCGCGCGGGTCGCGGGCGACGCCGACAGGAGACCCGTGGCGTGGCGCGTCCAGGCCTCGTCCTCGCGCTGGGAGTAGATCTCCACGGTGCGCGAAGCCTGGTCAGTGGGCCCGCCCACGGCGACCTGAACTCGTACGCCACCCTGCTCGGGCACCACCAACGGCGCCTCGATCACCAGCTCTTCCAGCACCCCGCAACCGGCCTCGTCACCGGCACGCACCGCCAGCTCCACGAGCCCCGTTCCCGGGACGAGCACCACACCGCCCACGGCGTGATCTGCGAGCCAGGGGTGCGACTTCAGCGAGAGACGCGAGGTGAACAACAGCCCGTCGGAGTGCGGCAGTTGCACCACCGCACCGAGCAGCGGGTGATCGGCCGCAACCTGTCCCAGCGAGGTCGCGTCGGTGACGGCCTGTGCCGTACGGAGCCAGTACTGCTGGTGATCGAAGGCGTACGTCGGCAGATCCACGCCGGTACCGGCAGACGGCAGCACGCCGGTCCAGTCCACGGGGACACCGCGCACGAACAGCTCGGCCATCGAGGCCATCAGGGTCCGCTCTTCCGGGCGGCCGTCGCGCAGTGCCGCCACGCAGGTCACCTCGGCGCCCGCGGCGGTGGCTGTCTCCTCGACGAGTCCGGTGAGGGCCGCACCCGGGCCCAGTTCCACGAAGAGCGTGGCGCCGTACTCGACAGCGGCCGCGATCCCGTCGGCGAACCGCACCGGCCGCCGGACATGGCCGGCCCAGTACTCCGGGTCGGTGAGTTCGTCGGGTCCGGCGAGGCGCCCGGTCACGTTCGAGATCACCGGAATCGCCGGTGACTGCCATTCCACCTCGGTCAGTTCCGCGGCGAAGTCGGTCAGCATCGGTTCCATCCGCAGCGAGTGGAACGCGTGCGAGACCACGAGGCGCTTCGTCTTGTGTCCCCGCTCCCGCATCCGGTCGGCTGCCGCAAGGACCGCGTCCTCGTCGCCCGAGAGCACCACGGAGGACGGGCCGTTGACGGCCGCGACCTCCACGCCCTCGCCGAGCAGGTCTGCGACTTCCGACTCACCGGCGGCCACCGCGACCATCGCGCCGCCCTGCGGCAGGGCCTGCATCAGCCGGCCCCGGGCCGCGACAAGGCGCGCCGCGTCCCGCAGCGACAGCACACCGGCCGCGTGAGCTGCGGCGATCTCGCCGATCGAGTGTCCGATGACCGCGTCCGGCCGTACGCCCCAGGACTCCACGAGCCGGAACAGCGCGGTCTCCACGGCAAACAGGCCGGCCTGCGTGAACACCGTCTGGTTCAGCAGTTCGGGGCTGCTCGCCACGGTGCCGAGAATCACGTCCCGCACCGGGTGGTCCACCCATCCGGCGAGACAGGCGTCGAGCTGCTCGCACGCCTCGTCCAGGGCCCGGGCGAACACCGGGTGCTGGTCGTACAGTTCCCGGCCCATCTTCTCGCGCTGCGAGCCCTGACCCGGGAACACCCAGACGACCTTGCCGGGTCCGCCCGAGCCGACCGCCCTGCCGGTCACCACACCGGCCGTGCGCTCACCCCGTGCCAGCGCCCCGAGTCCGGCCAGGGCCTCCTGGTCCGAACCGGCCAGGACCACCGCGCGCTCGGGCAGCAGCGCCCGCTCCGTAAGCAGTGCGTCGGCCACGTGCGGCAGGGGCGCCCGGTCGGCTCCCTCGATGAACGTCGCAAGCCGGCCTGCCTGCCCCGCCAGCGAGCCCTCGCTCCGCGCCGACACCACCAACGGCACCACACCAGCGGACACTTGTGGCTGTTGTACCTCCGCGGCAGGCGTCTCCTCCGCTTCGGGCGCCTCCTCCAGGATCAGATGCACGTTCGTCCCGCTGATGCCGAACGAGGAGACTCCGGCGCGGCGCTGGTGACCGTTCCGCGGCCATTCCCTGGCCTCGTTCAGCAACTCGATCGCGCCCGCGGACCAGTCGACCTCGGTCGACGGCACCTCTGCGTGCAGCGTCGGGGGCATGATGTGGTTCCGCAGCGCCTGCACCATCTTGATGACGCTGGCCACGCCCGCGGCGGCCTGTGTGTGCCCGATGTTCGACTTCAACGAGCCCAGCCACAGCGGCTTTTCCGGGTCCCGGCCCTGTCCGTACGTCGCCAGGAGTGCCTGTGCCTCGATCGGGTCGCCCAGGGCCGTACCGGTCCCGTGTCCCTCCACGACGTCCACATCCGCAGCGACCAGTCCGGCGCCGGCCAGCGCTTTGCGGATCACTCGCTGCTGCGACGGACCGTTCGGGGCGGTGAGGCCGTTGGACGCGCCGTCCTGGTTCACCGCGCTGCCCCGGATGACCGCGAGGACCCGGTGCCCACGCTCCAGTGCCTCCGAGAGCCGCTCGAGGACCAGCACGCCCGCGCCCTCGGCCAGGCCCATGCCGTCCGCGCCGTCGCCGTACGCCTTGCAGCGGCCGTCGGAGGCCATGCCCTGCTGCCGGGAGAACACGACGAAGGTGCCGGGTGTCGCCATCACCATCGCGCCGCCTGCCAGCGCCAGCGAGCAGTCCCCCTGCCGCAGGGCCTGCGCCGCCAGGTGAATGGCGACGAGGGAGGAGGAGCAGGCCGTGTCCACGGACACCGCCGGGCCTTCGAAGCCGAAGACGTACGACACCCGGCCCGACGCCACACTCGATGCCACGCCCGTGCCGGTGAAGCTCTCCAGCTCCGGGGCGACACCGCCGGCGCCGGAGCCGTAGCCCTGGCTGGACACCCCGGAGAACACGCCGACGTCGGTGCCCTTCAGCGACACCGGGTCGATGCCCGCCTGCTCCAGGGCTTCCCAGGAGGTCTCCAGGAGGAGGCGCTGCTGCGGGTCCATCGCCAGCGCCTCACGCGGCGAGATGCCGAAGAACCCGGGGTCGAACAGGCCGGCCCCTTGCAGGAAGCCGCCCTGGTCGGTGTAGGAGGTGCCGGGGTTGTCGGGGTCCGGGTCGAACAGGCCGTCCAGCTCCCAGCCCCGGTCGTCGGGGAACCCCGACACGGCGTCCCGGCCCTCTCGGACCAATCGCCACAGATCCTCGGGGCCCGCCACACCGCCCGGCAGCCGGCACGCCATGCCCACGATCGCTATCGGCTCACCGGCGTGCGACGAGCCCTGCTTCCGAAGGTTGTGCAATTCCGTGGTGACGCGCTTGAGGTATTTGAGGAGTTTTTCGTCCGTGGCCATTCTTCAGTCCTCACAAGAATTCTGATGGAGCCGGATATCCGGAGCCGGTCTCACACGAGCCCGAGTTCTTCATCGATGAAGTCGAGGACTTCGTCGGCCGAAGCGGATTCCAGCTTCTCCGCCACCGTGGAAACGTCCGTCTGCTCGACAACTCCATTGCACCTGGCCACCAGACCCTGAAGGCGCAGCGCGATACTGGATTTCATGGATTCGTCGAGGCTCAGTGCACTGATGAGCGACTCGACGTCTTCGATCTTCGCGTTCACCCGGGACAGCACGTCGTCGCCGACACCGAGTTCGTCGCGCAGATGGCGGGTGAGCACGAGCGGGGTCGGCTGGTCGAAGACCAGCGTGGCGGGAAGCTTCAGACCGGTCGCCTCACGCAGCCGGTTGCGCAGCTCCACCGAGGTGAGCGAGTCGAAGCCGACCTCCTTGAACGCCGTCTCCGGCTGCACGCTGTCAGGTCCGGTGTGCCCGAGCACGACCGCGGCCTGGGTGCGCACCAGATCGAGGAGCAGAGCCTCCTGTTCGGCCTCGGCGAGTCCGGTCAGCCGGCTGAGCAGGTCGCTGCCCTGTCCGGCTGCCGCCCGTGCCTGCTGCCGTCCCGCCGGTACGAGGCCGCGCAGCAGATGCGGCACCGTACCGCCGGCCGCCGCACCGGCCCGCACTCCGCGCAGGTCCAGCCTGACCGGCACGAGCAGGGAGTGCTCGGACACGACGGCGGCGTCGAACAACTCCATGCCCTCGACGGGCTTGAGCGCCACGACGCCGTCACGCCCGGCACGTCGACTCATCCGCGCCTGGTCGTCGGTGCTGAGGTGAGTGGTCATGTTGGTGGCGTGGTGCCACGTGCCCCAGGCCAGGGAGAGACCGGGCAGGCCAGCGGCGCGACGATGGGCCATCAGCCCGTCCAGGAAGGCGTTCGCCGCCGCGTAGCCGCTGCTGCCGGCGCCCATGAACACGGACGAGGCGGAGGAGTAGACGACGAACGCGTCCAGATCCAGGCCGCGGGTGAGTTCGTCGAGGTGGCGTACGGCATCCACCTTCGGCGCGAAGACCTTCGCCAGGCGCTCGGGCGTCAGGGTCTCGACGAGTCCCGCCTCGAACACACCGGCCGTGTGCACCACACCGGTGAGGGGGTGCTCGTCCGGCACCGATGCCAGCAGCGCCTCGACCTGGTCACGGTCGGACATGTCACAGGCCACGACGGAGACCGTCGCGCCGTGTTCGGTGAGTTCGGTGACCAGGTCCTGGACGCCCTCGGCGACCGGGCCTCGGCGGCTGGCGAGGACCAGGTGGCGTACGCCGTGCCGGACGACCAGATGCCGGGTGATCAGTTCGCCGAGCGATCCGGCGCCCGAGACCAGAACGGTCCCCTCCGGCTCGAACACCGCGGCCGTGTCCGTCACGTCATCTGTAACGCGGGCGAGGCGGGGTACGGAGAGGGTTGCCCCGCGCACCGCGATCTGCGACTCGTCGCCGGCGAGGACCGCACCCAGCACGGCGGACGGTGAGCCGTCGGTGTCGGTGTCAGTGTCAGTGTCGGTGTCGGTGTCGGTGTCGGTGTCGAGCAGGACGATCCGGTCCGGGTTCTCGGCCTGGACGGCACGGACCAGACCCCACACCGCCGACCCGGCGGGGTCCGTCACCACGCCGTCACCGGCGGGCACCGCACCCCGGGTCGTCACGACAAGGCGGGAATCGTCGAGGCCGTCGGTGGTCAGCCATGCCTGCACGACGCTCAACACCCGGGAGGTCAGGGCGAGTACGGCGTCCTCACCGTCGGCGCCGAGGGCCTCCAGGACCGCCACCGCCGGAACTTCGGTGCTTCCGGCCAGGGTTGCCACGTCGTCCGCGGTGGCGACCGGCGCCCACGAGGGCTCCGCTCCCTGGGCCGGAGGCAGCTCGGTCCAGTCCACCCGGAACAGCGACTCGGCAGCCGCCGCGTCCGCCGCTGTCGCCAACTGCTCGGCGGACACCGCCCGGGACACCAGCGAGTCCATCGTGATCACGAGGCTGCCGGTTTCGTCGGCAGCCTCGACCGACAGCGCGTCCGGGCCGTTGGGGGCGACCCTCACTCGCAGCGCCGAGGCGCCCGCGGCGTGCAGCACCAGCCCGTTCCACGCGAACGCCAGCACCGGCTGCCCGGCTTCCTCCTCCCCCTGCGTACCCGCCGCGGCCCCGAAAGTTCCCGTCTGCAGAGCCGCGTCAAGGAGGGCCGGGTGAATACCGAACCCGCCGGCCTCCTTACGGTGTTCCTCGGGCAGGGCGACCTCGGCGAAGACCTCCTCGCCGCGCCGCCACACCGCGCGCACGCCCTGGAACGCCGGGCCGTAGCCGACTCCGCGCTCGCGCAGTTCGTCATAGAAGCCGCCGACCTCGACGGGCTCCGCGCCGGCCGGCGGCCAGGCGGTGAAGTCGAACTCCCCCGCACGGGTGGCGGGCGAGGCCGCCAGGAGTCCGGTGGCATGGCGCGTCCAGGCTTCGTCCTCGCGCTGGGAGTAGATCTCCACGGTGCGCGAACCGTTCTCGCCCGGCGCACTCACGGCTACTTGCAGCCGTACGCCACCCTGCTCGGGCACCACCAACGGCGCCTCGATCACCAGCTCTTCCAACACCCCGCAGCCGACCTCGTCACCGGCACGCACCGCCAGTTCGACCAGTCCGGTACCCGGGAGGAGAGCCAGGCCGCCGATGGCGTGATCGGCCAGCCAGGGATGCGACTTCAGCGAGAGACGTGAGGTGAACAACAGCCCGTCGGAGTGCGGCAGTTGGACCATGGCGCCGAGGAGCGGGTGATCGGCTCCGGCGAGGCCGAGGGAGGTCGCGTCGGAGGCCGTTCCAGTCGCCTGGAGCCAGTAGTGCTGGTGGTCGAAGGCGTACGTCGGCAGGGCCACGCCGGCCGACTCGGCACCGGCAGGCAGTACGCCGGTCCAGTCCACGGGCACCCCGCGCACGAACAGTTCGGCCATCGAGGTCAGCAGGCGACGCAGGCCGCCTTCCTGACGCCGTAGCGAACCGGTCACTACGGCACCCGTGGCATCGTCGACGATCTCGGTGATCGGCTGGACCAGTACCGGGTGCGAACTGACCTCCACGAACACGCCGTGACCCTGGCTGAGGAGGTCGGCCACCGCGGGGCCGAAACCGACCTGGCCGCGGAGGTTGCGATACCAGTAGCCACCGTCCAGGACCCCGGCCTTCTCCACCCAACTGCCGGTGACGGTGGAGTAGAAGGGCACCACCGGCGCCTGGGCATTGATGCCGTCCAGATTCTCGGCGAGAGTGCCGCGGATGTCCTCCACGTGCCGGGTGTGCGAGGCGTAGTCCACGGCAACCCGTCGCACCCGGACACCGTCGTTCGAGAGTGCTTCGAGCGCCTCGTCGAGGGCCTCGGCGTCACCGGCGATCACGACTGAGGACGGCCCGTTGACGGCAGCGACCTCGACCCGGTCCGCCCACCGCTCTATGCGCGCGACTGCCTCGCTCTCGCTCAGCGCCACCGAGGCCATGCCACCCCGCCCGGCCAGCTGCGAAGCAATCGCCTGACTGCGCAACGCCACCACCCGCGCCGCGTCTTCGAGAGACAGCGCACCCGACACACACGCGGCAGCAATCTCACCCTGCGAGTGACCCAGCACCGCATCCGGCAGCACACCCACCGAAGACCACACCGCCGCCAGCCCGACCATCACCGCAAAGCTGGCAGGCTGAACGACATCCACCCGCTCCAGCTCGGCATCACCCCGCAGCACATCAACGAGCGACCAGTCGATCCACGGCTCCAGAGCCGCAGCACACTCCGCGATCCGCTCCGCGAACACCGGCGACGAATCAAGCAACTCCCGGCCCATACCCGCCCATTGCGAGCCCTGGCCCGGGAACACCCACACCACCCCGCCCGGCGCATCCAATCCCGCGTTGCCGGACACCAAACTCGTACTGCTCTCACCGCGGGCGAGCGCGTTCAGCCCGGCGAGCGCCTCGTCCTCCGAGTCGGCCACCACCACCGCACGCTCGCTCAACAGCGCGCGACTCGACACCAACGCCCCGGCCACCGAGGCAAGGGGCGCCTTCCCGCCTTCGACGAACGCCGCAAGCCGACCTGCCTGCCCCGCCAGCGAACCCGCACTGCGCGCCGACACCACCAACGGCACCACACCACCGGACACCGGCGACTGCGGCACCTCGTCCTCCGGCGCCTCCTCCAGAATCAAGTGGGCGTTCGTCCCACTGACTCCGAACGAGGACACGCCCGCCCGGCGCGGACGGCCGCCGCGCGACCACTCGCGCGCCTCCGTCAGCAACTCCACGGCACCCTCGGACCAGTCCACTTCAGTCGTGGGGGCGTCCACGTGCAGTGTCGAGGGCATCAGGCCGTGCCGCAGCGCCTGCACCATCTTGATGACACTGCCGACGCCGGCGGCGGCCTGCGTATGCCCGATGTTCGACTTCAACGACCCCAGCCACAACGGCTGTTGAGGATCCCGGTCCCGGCCGTACGTCGCCAGCAGCGCCTGCGCCTCGATCGGATCGCCCAGAGCCGTCCCCGTCCCATGGGCCTCCACCACGTCCACATCGGCCGAGGAAAGCCCTGCGTTGGCCAGCGCCTTGCGGATCACCCGCTGCTGCGAGGGACCGTTGGGTGCCGTGAGTCCGTTGGACGCGCCGTCCTGGTTCACCGCACTGCCGCGCAGCACCGCGAGCACCCGGTGGCCGCGCTCCCGCGCCACCGACAGGCGCTCCAGGATCACAACCCCGACGCCCTCGGCCAGGCCCATTCCGTCGGCGCCGTCCGCGAACGCCTTGCAGCGGCCGTCGGAGGCCAGACCCCGCTGCCGCGAGAACGCCACGAAGTTGCCGGGCGTCGACATCACCATCGCCCCGCCCGCCAACGCCATCGAGCACTCGCCCTGCCGCAGTGCCTGCGCCGCCAGGTGAATGGCGACAAGGGACGAGGAGCACGCCGTATCGAGGGACACAGCGGGGCCTTCGAAGCCGAGGACGTACGACACCCTGCCCGAGGCCACGCTCGAAGACGCCCCCGTGCCCGCGAAGCCCTCGGTCTCCGGGGTCACCACACCGGCTCCGGCTCCGTAGCCCTGGCCGGACAGCCCGGAGAAGACCCCGACGTCGGCGCCCTTCAGCGAGACCGGGTCGATGCCCGCCCGCTCGACCGCCTCCCAGGAGGTCTCCAGGAGGAGACGCTGCTGCGGGTCCATCGCCAGCGCCTCACGCGGCGAGATACCGAAGAACCCGGGGTCGAACAGGCCGGCACCCTCCAGGAAGCCGCCCTGGGTGACGTACGACGTGCCAGCGTGGTCGGGGTCGGCGTCGAACAGGCCCTCCAGGTCCCAGCCCCGGTCCTCGGGGAAGCCTCCGACGGCGTCGACGCCGTCGGCGACCAGCTGCCACAGCTCCTCGGGCGAGGAGATACCGCCCGGGTATCGGCACGCCATGGAGACGATGGCGATCGGCTCGCGCGCCTGGTCCTGGACCTCGCGCAGCCGCTCGCGGGCATTGCGGGCGTCGGCGATGGCCCTCTTGAGGTAGTCGCGGAGTTGTGCCTCGTCAGCCACTTGATTCAACCCCTAGGGAATGGTGTGTGCGATTGCCGTGGTGGTTTCCGCACTGTCTGTGCGGGGCCGTACGGGTGTGGCTCAGTCGAGCTGGTCGAAGAGCGCGAACAGTTCCTCGTCGCTCGCGGTTTCGAGATCCTCGTTGTCCGCGGGTCCCGTGCCCCTGCCCAGATCGCCCGCCGACTCGGCTGCCTTCAGCAGCTCTCGCAGGCGTACGGTGATCCGGTCGCGGGCCTCCTCGTCGGGTGCCGCGGACTCGATGGCCGCCTCCAGACCGGCGAGACCGGCCAGCACCGTGTCGGCGGGGGACGCCTCCTCGACGGCGAGCTCGGCCAGCAGATAGCGGGCGAGCGCCAGCGGGGTCGGGTGGTCGAAGACCAGGGTGGCGGGGAGTTTCAGACCGGTCGCCTCACGCAGCCGGTTGCGCAGTTCCACCGAGGTGAGCGAGTCGAATCCGGCCTCGTTGAACGCGGTGTCCGGCCGGACGTGCTCCGGCCCGCTGTGGCCGAGCACGACCGCGGCCGTCGCGCGGACCGCGTCGAGGAGCAGGGCTTCCTGTTTCACCGCGGTGAGTCCGGTCAGCCGGTCGGCCAGCTGCCGCTGCCCGCCGGCGCGGCCGGACTTCTGCGCCTGCTGCCGGCCGGCTCGCACCAGGCCGCGCAGCAGGTACGGCACTCCACCGCCCGCGGCGGCGTCCTCCCGTACTCCCCTCAGGTCCAGGCTGACCGGCACCAGCAGCGCGTGCTCGGATCCCAGCGCGGCGTCGAACAGCTCCATGCCCTCGCTGGTGCCGAGTGCGAGGACTCCACCGCGGCCTTCGCGGCGACTCATCCGGGCCTTGGTGAGATCGTCGATGTTGCCCGCCATGCCGGTGAGCTGCTCCCACGGGCCCCAGGCCAGGGAGAGCCCGGGCAGGCCCGCGGCGCGGCGGTTCGCCATCAGGCCGTCCAGGAAGGCGTTCGCCGCCGCGTAGCCGCCGCTGCCCGCGCCCATGAACACGGACGAGGCGGAGGAGTAGACGACGAACGCGTCCAGGTCGCGGCCGCGGGTGAGCGCGTCGAGGTGGCGTACGGCATCCACCTTCGGCGCGAACACGCCCGCGAGCCGCTCCGGGGTGAGCGCTCCGATCACTCCGGGGTCGAACACGCCGGCCGTGTGCACGACACCGCGCAGGTCGGGCACGGAGGCCAGCAGCGTCTCGACCTGGTCGCGGTCGGACATGTCACAGGCCACGACCGACACCGTCGCGCCGTGTTCGGTGAGTTCGGCGACCAGTTCCTGCGCGCCCTCGGCGTCCGGCCCTCGACGACTGGCGAGCACGAGGTGGCGTACGCCGTGCCGGGAGACCAGATGCCGGGCCGCCAGGCCACCCAACGACCCGGCACCCGAGACCAGGACGGTGCCCTCCGGTCCGAACACCGCGCCCGTGTCCGTGACTTGACCGCCGGAGCGGGCGAGCCGGGGCACGGAAAGGGCCGCCGTGCCGCGCACCGCGATCTGCGGCTCCCCGCCGGCCACCACCGTGGCGAGGACCGAGTCCAGCACCGGCTCCAGTCCGCCTTCGGCAGCGGGATCGATGTCGAGGAGGACGATGCGGTCGGGGTTCTCGGACTGGGCGGCGCGTATCAGGCCCCAGACCGCCGAGGCGGCCGGATCCGTCACGGCGCCGTCGCTGCCGACGGACACCGCGCCCCGGGTCACCACCACGAGGCGGGACTCCTCAAGACCGGGCGCGTTCAGCCATACCTGCGCCACGCCCAACACCCTGGAGGTCAGGGCGAGTACGGCGTCCTCGTCGTCGCCGCCGACGGCCTCGAGGACCACGACCGGCGGTACCCCGCCGCCCACGGCCAGGGCTGCCATGTCGTCGGCCGTGGCCACCGGCACCCACGCGGGCGCGGGCTCGGTGCCCTGGGCCGGGGGCAGATCGGTCCACTCCACCGCATACAGCGCGTTGCCGCTCTCCGCGGCCGTGGCACCGAGCTGCTCGATGTTCACCGCCCGCATCACCAGCGAGTCCATCGTCACCACCGGGCTGCCCGTCTCGTCGGCGGCCTGGACCGACAGCGCGTCCGGGCCGTTCGGCGCGATCCGCACCCGTAGCGCCGAGGCACCCGCGGCATGCAGCTCCAGGCCGTTCCACGAGAACGGCATCACCGGCTGCCCCGGTTCCTCCTCCGCCGTGTCCGCGGCAGCGAACGTCCCGGCCTGGAGAGCGGCGTCGAGCAGCGCGGGATGGAGACCGAAGCTCGCGGCTTCTCCCCGCTCCTCCGCGGGCAGGGCGACCTCGGCGAAGAGCTCCTCGCCGCGCCGCCACACCGCACGCAGGCCCTGGAACACGGGGCCGTACGCGTAGCCCCGCTCGAGCATGCCCTCGTACAGATCGCCGGTGTCCAGGTCCACCTGCTGGGCACCGGACGGCGGCCAGGCGGCGAAGTCGAAGTCCGTGCCGCGGGCCGAAGCCGAGGCGGACAGCGTGCCGGTGGCGTGCCGGGTCCACGTTTCCCCGTCGTCGGGGGCGTCCTCGCGCTGGGAGTAGATCTCCACGGTGCGTGAACCGTTCTCGTCCGGTGCGCCCACGGCGACCTGGACCCGCACGCCGCCCTGCTCGGGCACGATCAGCGGCGCCTCGGTCACCAGCTCTTCCAGGACGCTGCAACCGGCTTCGTCACCGGCCCGTACGGCCAACTCCAGCAGCCCGGTGGCGGGAACGAGCATCAGGCCGCCGACCACGTGATCGCCGAGCCAGGGGTGCGCCTTCAGCGAGAGGCGCGAGGTGAACACCAGCCCGTCGGTCTGTGGCAGCCGCACCACCGCGCCGAGCAGCGGGTGATCGGTCCCGGCCAGTCCGAGAGAGGCCGCGTCGGTGGCGGTCTGTGCGGTGTGGAGCCAGTAGTACCGGCGGTCGAAGGCGTACGTCGGCAGCTCCACGCCGGTCCCGGCAGACGGCAGTACGCCGGTCCAGTCCACGGGCACGCCGTGCACGAACAGCTCGGCCATGGAGGCCAACAGCCGCCGCAGACCGCCCTCTTCACGGCGCAGCGAACCGGACAGCACGGCAGCGGCGTCGCTCTCGTCCACGATCTCGTTGATCGGCTGGACCAGTACCGGGTGCGCGCTGATCTCGACGAAGACGCCGTGTCCCTGTCCGATCAACTCGGCCACCGCAGGGCCGAAGCCCACCTGTCCGCGCAGATTGCGGTACCAGTAGCCGCCGTCCAGGACACCGGCGTCCCCCACCCAGCCGCTCGTGACGGTCGAGTAGAAGGGCACCAGCGGCGCCTGGGCATCGATGCCGGACAGAGCCTCGGCGAGGGTGTCGCGGATGGCCTCCACATGCCGGGTGTGCGAGGCGTAGTCCACCGCCACCCGCCGCACCCGAACACCGTCGCTTGAGAGTGCTTCGAGCGCCTCGTCCAGGGCCTCGGCGTCACCGGCGATCACGACTGAGGACGGGCCGTTGACCGCGGCCACCTCGACCCGGTCCGCCCACCGCTCCAAACGGGCCGTGGCGTCGCTTTCGCTCAGCGCCACGGACGCCATGCCGCCCCGCCCGGCCAACTGCCCCGCGATTGCCTGGCTGCGCAACGCCACGACGCGCGCCGCGTCGTCGAGGGACAGCACACCGGACACACACGCCGCCGCGATCTCACCCTGCGAGTGACCCAGCACCGCATCCGGCAGCACACCCACCGACGACCACACCGCCGCCAGGCCGACCATCACGGCAAAGCTGGCGCACTGGACCACATCGACCCGCTCCAGCAACTCCGGCTCGGCCTCGCCACGCAGTACGTCGACGAGGGACCAGTCGATCCACGGCTCAAGGGCAGCCGCACACTCCGCGATCCGCTCCACGAAGACCGGCGAATCGTCGAGCAACTCCCGGCCCATACCGGCCCATTGGGAACCCTGGCCCGGGAACACCCACACGACCTTGCCCGGCGTCCCCGAACCGGAGACGACACCCGGCGCGCTCTCGCCCCGCGCCAGCGCCCGGAGCCCGGACAGCGCCTCCTCGTCCGAGCCGGCCACGATCACCGCACGCTCGCTCATCAGCGTACGGTCGGCGACCAGTGTCCCGGCCACGGAGGCCAGCGGCACCCCGTCGGCCTCGTCGATGAAGGCCGCGAGCCGTCCGGCCTGACCCGCCAGCGAACCCTCGCTGCGCGCCGACAGCACCAGCGGCACCACATCGGCGGACACCAGCGGGTGCTGTGTCTCCGCGGCAGGCGTCTCGTCGTCTCCGGGCGCTTCCTCGAAGATCAGGTGCGCATTGGTCCCGCTGACGCCGAACGAGGACACGCCGGCCCGGCGCGGAGCACCGTTGCGCGGCCACTCCCTGGCCTCGGTCAGCAGCTCCACCGCGCCCTCGGACCAGTCCACTTGAGACGAGGGCTGCTGCACGTGCAGCGTCGGGGGCAGCACGCCGTGACGCAGCGCCTGCACGATCTTGATGACGCCGGCCACACCGGCGGCCGCCTGCGCATGGCCGATGTTCGACTTCAACGAGCCCAGCCACAGCGGCTTTTCCGGGTCACGGCCCCGGCCATAGGTCGCGAGGAGCGCCTGCGCCTCGATCGGGTCACCCAGAGACGTGCCCGTTCCGTGTCCCTCGACGACATCCACGTCGGCCGGGGAGAGCCCGGCATTGGCCAGCGCTTTGCGGATCACCCGCTGCTGCGAGGGACCGTTGGGAGCCGTGAGTCCGTTGGACGCGCCGTCCTGGTTCACCGCACTGCCGCGCAGCACCGCGAGCACCTTGTGTCCGCGCTCCTGTGCCACCGACAGGCGCTCCAGGGCCACGACGCCCACGCCCTCGGACAGGCCCATTCCGTCGGCGCCGTCCGCGAACGCCTTGCAGCGGCCGTCGCCCGCCAGTCCGCGCTGCCGCGAGAACGCCATGAAGGTGGCGGGTGTCGCCATCACCATCGCGCCGCCCGCCAGCGCCATCGAGCACTCGCCCTGCCGCAGCGACTGTGCGGCCAGATGCATCGCGACCAGGGAGGAGGAGCAGGCGGTGTCGATCGACACCGCCGGGCCCTCGAAGCCGAGGACGTACGACACCCGGCCCGAGGCCACGCTCGACGCCAGCCCCGTGCCGGCGAAGCTCTCCATCTCCGGAGTGACCTCGCTGCCGCCGTAGCCCTGGCCGGAGACACCGGTGAACACGCCGACGTCGGTGCCCTTCAGGGTCGTCGGGTCCAGGCCCGCGCCCTCCAGGGCTTCCCAGGAGGTCTCCAGGAGGAGTCGCTGCTGCGGGTCCATCGCCAGCGCCTCACGCGGCGAGATACCGAAGAACCCTGCGTCGAAGAGGCCCGCTCCCTGGAGGAAGCCGCCCTGGCTGGTGTAGGAGGTGCCGGGGTTGTCGGGGTCCGGGTCGAACAGGCCCTCCAGGTCCCAGCCCCGGTCGTCGGGAAAGTCGGAGACGGCGTCGACGCCGTCGACGACCAGCTGCCACAGCTCCTCGGGCGAGGTCACACCGCCCGGGTACCGGCACGCGATCCCGACGACGGCGAGCGGCTCGTCGAAGTCGGCGGCGACGGCCACCGCACCGGCCGTCGGCGCCTGCGGCTCCGGTGCCGCCACCTCACCGAACTCCTCGCGCAGATGGCGGGCGAGGACGAGCGGGCTGGGGTAGTCGAAGACGAGCGTGGGGGGAAGCTTCAGGCCGGTGGCCTCGCGCAGCCGGTTGCGCAGTTCCACCGAGGTGAGCGAGTCGAACCCGGCCTCGTTGAACGCGGTGTCCGGCCGGACGCTCTCCGGCCCGCTGTGCCCGAGTACGACCGCGGCCTGCGCCCGCACCAGGTCGAGAAGCAGGGCCTCCTGCTCGGCGGCCGTGAGTCCGGCCAGCCGGTCGGCCAGCTGTCGGCCCTCGCCGGCGGTGCTCGCCGCCCGGGCCTGCTGTCGGCCCGCCCGTACGAGACCGCGCAGCAGGAGCGGGACCACCGCACCCGCCGCCACGTCGGCGCGCACTCCCTTCAGGTCCAGCTTGATCGGCACCAACAGCGCCTGCCCGGACACGAGAGCGGCGTCGAACAGCTCCATGCCCTCGGCCGCCGATATCTCCAGCACACCATGGCGGCCGGCCCGCGCCTGGTCGACGGCGCTGAGGTGGCCTGCCATACCGAGGGACTGCTCCCACAGGCCCCAGGCGAGGGACAGGCCCGGCAGGCCCGCGGCCCGGCGGCTGCTCATCAGGCCGTCCAGGAAGGCGTTCGCCGCCGAGTAGTTGCCCTGCGCGGCGCCTCCCGAGAGGCCTGCCACGGACGAGAACACGACGAACGCGTCCAGCTCCAGGCCACGGGTCAGCGCGTCGAGGTGGCGTACGGCATCCACCTTCGGCGCGAAAACGCCCGCGAGCCGCTCCGGGGTCAGCGCCCCGATCAGCCCGTCGTCGAACACGCCGGCCGTGTGCACCACACCGCGCAGGTCGGACACCGAGGCAAGCAGCGCCTCGACCTGCTCGCGGTCCGACACGTCGCAAGCCACGACCGACACTGTCGCGCCCTGCTCGGTGAGCTCGGCCACCAGCTCCTGCGCACCCTCGGCGTCCAGCCCGCGACGACTGGCCAGCACAAGCTGCCGTACGCCATACCGGGAGACCAGATGCCGGGCCACCACGCCGCCCAACGACCCGGCACCCGAGACCAGCACAGTCCCCTCCGGCCCGAACACCGCGGCCGCGTCAGCGACCTGACCGCCGGCGCGGGCGAACCGGGGAACCGACATGACCGTGCCGCGGAGGGCGACCTGAGGCTCCTCACTGGCCGCCACCGGCCCCAGTACGGAGTCCAGGACCGAGTCCACACCGCCTTCGGCGGCGGGGTCGGTGTCGAGGAGGACGACACGGCCGGGGTTCTCGGACTGGGCGGCACGCACCAGGCCCCAGACGGCCGCTCCGGCCGGATCCGTCACGACGCCGTCCCCGGCGGCCACGGCGCCCTGGGTCGCCACCACCAGTTGCGACTCGTCGAGGCCGTCCGCGGCGAACCACGCCTGCAACACACCCAACACCCGGGAGGACAACGCCAGTACGGCGTCGTCGGCGTCGTCACCCACGGCTTCCAGGACCACCACCGCCGGAGCGGCGCCGCTCCCGGCCACGGCCAGCACGTCGTCGGGTGTGGTCACCGGCACCCACGACGGCGGGAGCTCCGACCCCGGCACCGGGGGTAGTTCGCTCCACTCCAGCCGGAACAGCGCGTTGGCGACGGCGGCGTCGACCGGCCGCTCCAGCTGCTCGGCGGACACCGTCCGGGACACCAGCGAGTCCAGCGTCACCACGGGGCTGCCGGCATCGTCGGCGGCCTCGACCGTCAGCGCGTCGGGGCCGTTGGGGGCGATCCGCACCCGCAGCACCGAGGCGCCCGCCGCGTGCAGCCGCAGGCCGTTCCAGGCGAACGCCAACACCGGCGCCTCGGAACCGTCCTGGCCCGCCGCGTTCCCGATCGTGGCGGCCTGTAGGGCCGCGTCGAGGAGCGCCGGGTGGATACCGAACCCGCCGGCCTCCTTGCGCTGCTCCTCGGGCAGCGCGACCTCGGCGAAGACGTCCTCGCCGCGCCGCCACACCGCGCGCACGCCCTGGAACGCCGGGCCGTAGCCGTAGCCGCGCTCGATCAGATCGGTGTAGAAGTCGCCCACCTCGACGGACTGCGCCTCCGCCGGCGGCCACGCGGCGAAGTCGAAACCGGTCTCCTGGGCCGACGACTCGGGCGTCAGCGTGCCGGTGGCGTGCCGCGTCCACGTCTCCCCGTCTCCGGGGGCATCCTCGCGCTGGGAGTAGACCTCCACCGTGCGCGAGCCGCTCTCGCCCGGTGTGCCGACGGCGACCTGAATGCGTACGCCGCCCTGTTCCGGCACCACCAGCGGTGTCTCGATCACCAGCTCTTCCAGCACTTCGCAGCCTGCCTCGTCACCGGCCCGCACGGCCAGTTCGACCAGCCCCGAACCGGGCAGGATGACGACACCGCCGACCGCGTGATCGGCCAGCCAGGAATGCGACTTGAGCGACAGACGCGAGGTGAACGCCATGCTGTCGGACTGCGGCAGGTGCACCACGGCACCGAGGAGGGGGTGATCGGCCGCCGCCTGACCCAGCGACGCCGCATCCGTCGCCGCCTCGGTCTCCGTCAGCCAGTAGTGCTGGTGGTCGAAGGCGTACGTCGGCAGGTCGACGCCGGCCGACATGGCTGCGGCGGGCAGGACGCCGGTCCAGTCCACGGGCACGCCACGTACGAAGAGTTCGGCCATCGAGGCCAACAGCCGCCGCAGACCGCCGTCTTCACGGCGCAGCGAACCGGTGACGACGGCATCCGGGGCGTCGTCGACGATCTCGGTGATCGGCTGGACCAGCACCGGGTGCGAACTGACCTCGACGAAGACCCCGTGGCCCTGCCGGATCAACTCGGCCACGGCCGGACCGAAGCCGACCTGGCCGCGGAGGTTGCGGTACCAGTAGTCGCCGTTCAGCATGCCGGCGTCCTGGATCCATTCGCCGGTGACGGTGGAGTAGAAGGGGAGCGTCGGCGCCTGGGCGGTCACGTCCGCCAGCTTTTCGGCGAGGGTGTCGCGGATGTCTTCCACGTGCCGGGTGTGCGAGGCGTAGTCCACGGCAACCCGACGCACCCGAACACCGTCGCCAGAGAGTGCTTCGAGCGCCTCGTCCAGGGCCTCGGCATCACCGGCGATCACCACCGAGGACGGCCCGTTGACCGCGGCCACCTCAACCCGGTCCGCCCAACGCTCAATCCGCGCGACGGCCTCGTCCTCGCTCAGCGCGACCGAGGCCATGCCACCACGCCCGGCCAACTGCGAAGCAATCGCCTGACTCCGCAACGCCACCACCCGCGCCGCATCCTCAAGCGACAGCGCACCCGACACACACGCGGCAGCAATCTCACCCTGCGAGTGACCCAGCACCGCATCGGGCCGAACTCCGACCGACGACCAGACAGCGGCAAGACCCACCATCACCGCGAAGCTCGCGGGCTGTACGACGTCCACCCGCTCCCAGAGCTCCGGAGCGGCGTCACCCCGCAGTACGTCGATGAGCGACCAGTCGATCCACAGCTCAAGGGCAGCCGCACACTCCGCGATCCGCTCCGCGAACACCGGCGACGAATCAAGCAACTCCCGGCCCATACCGACCCATTGGGAGCCTTGCCCCGGGAACACCCACACCACCTTGCCCGGTCCACCCGAACCGGCCACGCCACCGAGCACCACACCGGGCGCGCTCTCACCCCGCGCCAGCGCTTCCAGCCCGGCCAGGGCCTCCGCATCCGAGTCGGCCACGATCACCGCACGCTCACTCAGCAGCGCCCGACTCGACACCAACGCCCCGGCCACCGAGGCAAGAGGCACGCTCCCGACTTCGACGAACGCCGCAAGCCGCCCGGCCTGCCCCGCCAGCGACCCCTCACTCCGCGCCGACACCACCAACGGCACCGCACCACCGGACACCGGCGGCTGCGGCGCCTCGTCCTCCGGCGCCTCCTCCAGAATCAAGTGGGCGTTCGTCCCACTGACGCCGAACGCGGACACACCCGCCCGGCGCGGATGCCCGTTGCGCGGCCACTCACGCGCCTCCGTCAGCAGCTCCACCGCACCCGCGGACCAGTCCACTTGAGACGTGGGAGCGTCCACGTGCAGCGTGGGCGGCATCATGCCGTGCCGCAGCGCCTGCACCACCTTGATCACGCCGGCCACACCCGCGGCGGCCTGAGTGTGTCCGATGTTCGACTTCAACGAGCCCAGCCACAGCGGCTGTTCGCGGTCCCGGCCATACGTCGCCAGCAGCGCCTGCGCCTCGATCGGATCGCCGAGGACCGTACCCGTGCCATGGCCCTCCACCACATCCACGTCCGCAGGGGAAAGCCCCGCGCTGGCCAAGGCCCGCCGGATCACCCGCTGTTGCGAGGGACCGTTCGGGGCCGTCAGGCCATTGGACGCGCCGTCCTGGTTCACCGCGCTGCCCCGCAGGACCGCGAGGATCTGGTGCCCGCGCTCCCTCGCCACCGACAGGCGCTCCAGTACGACGACACCCACGCCCTCGGCCCAGCCCGTGCCGTCGGCGCCGTCCGCGTACGCCTTGCAGCGGCCGTCGGTGGCCAGACCGCGCTGGCGCGAGAACTCCACGAAGGCACCGGGGTTGGCCATCACCGTCGCGCCGCCGGCGAGCGCCATCGAGCACTCGCCCTGCCGCAGCGCCTGCGCGGCCAGATGCATCGCCACCAGCGACGACGAACACGCCGAGTCGATCGTGACCGCAGGGCCCTCGAAGCCGAAGACGTACGACACCCGGCCCGAGGCCACACTCGTCGATCCGCCCGTGCCCGCGAAGCCCTCCAACTCCGGTGTGACCACGCTGGCGCCGGGCGCGACATAACCCTGGCCGAACACCCCGGAGAACACTCCGACATCGGCGCCCTTCAGCGAGACCGGGTCGATGCCGGCGCTCTCCATGGCCTCCCAGGAGGTCTCCAGGAGCAGCCGCTGCTGCGGGTCCATCGCCAGCGCCTCACGCGGGGAGATCCCGAAGAACCCGGCGTCGAAGAGGCCCGCCTCATGGAGGAAACCGCCCTGGGTGGCGTACGTGGTGCCGGCACGCTCCGGGTCCGAGTCGAACAGGCCCTCCAGGTCCCAGCCGCGGTCCTCGGGAAAACCGGTCACGGCGTCGCGGCCGTCACGCACCAATCGCCACAGGTCCTCCGGCCCGGCCACCCCGCCGGGCAGCCGGCACGCCATGCCCACCACAGCCACCGGCTCGCGCGAGGCGTCGACGAGTTGGCGGTTTCGCTTCTTCAGCGAATTGACCTCTTCGAGCGATTTCCGTAGCGCCTCGACGACCTTTTCATACGACGCACTCACTTGATTTCCCCAATCATTCAGCGATTTCGAAGGATCAGTTGTCGCCGAGCGCCATGTGTACGAGGTCGTCGACGTTCAGCTCGGCGATCGTCATCTCTTCATCGGCGTCGTCCAGTGCGCCGGTCGCCGGTTCGCTGTCTTCGAGGGCGACCAGCTTGACCAGGGCATCCATCAATCCGGCGGCCCGGAACCGGGCCAGCGGGAGCGACACGAGTGCGTGCCGCAGTCGTTCCTCGTCCACGTCCGGAACGGCCGCGCCGCCGTCCGGGATCAATTCGCTGTGCAGATAGCGGCCAACCGTCTGCGGGTTCGGATAGTCGAAGACCAAGGTGGCGGGGAGTTTCAGACCCGTCGCTTCACGCAGCCGGTTGCGCAGTTCCACGGATGTCAGCGAGTCGAATCCGGTGTCCTTGAACGCCGTGTCCGCCCGTACCCCGTGCGGTCCGGCATGGCCGAGCACGATCGAGGCCTGGGCGCGCACCAGGTCGACGAGGGCCTTCTCCTGCTCCGCGGCGGGGAGTCCGGCAAGGCGCCGGATCAGCTCGCCGTCCCGGGCGGAACCCGTCTGCGCAAGCTGCCGGCCTGCGCGGACCAGGCCGCGCAGCATGTGCGGCACTTCCCCGCCTGCCGCGGCGTCGGCCCGCACTCCTCGCAGATCCAGCTTTGCGGGCACAAGCAGCGACTGGTCGGACCCCACCGCGGCGTGGAACAGCTCCATGCCCTCCGCAAGTGGCATCGCCTGGAGGCCGCCGCGCCGGTTCATCCGGGACCGGGTGAGATCGTCGGTGTTGGCCGCCATGCCGCTGGTCTGCTCCCACAGACCCCAGGCCAGCGAGAGCCCGGGCAGACCCGCCGCCCGCCGGGCCGCCATCAGACCGTCCAGGAAGGCGTTGGCCGCCGCGTAACTCCCGCTGCCCGCACCCATGAACACGGCCGACACGGAGGAGTAGACGACGAACGCATCCAGATCCAGGCCGCGAGTGAGCTCGTCGAGATGACGTACGGCATCCACCTTCGGCGCGAACACCCGCGCCAGGCGGTCCGGAGTGAGTGTTCCGATCACTCCGGCGTCCAGGACGCCCGCGGTGTGCACCACACCCCGCAGGTCCGGCAGCGAGGCCAGCAGGGCCTGTGCCTGGTCGCGCTCGGAGACATCGCAGGCCACGACCGAGACGGCCGCGCCCTGCTCGGTGAGTTCGGCGACCAGTTCCTGCGCACCCTCGGCATCCGGCCCACGCCGACTGGCGAGGACAAGGTGGCGTACGCCGTATCGGCTGACCAGGTGCCGTGCCAGCAGGGCTCCGAGCGATCCGGTACCGCCCGTGATGAGAACCGTCCCGTCCGGGCCGAACACCGCGTCGGCGTCCGGGACCTGACCGGAGACACGAGCGAGCCTCGGCGCCGACAACGTCGCACCACGCACCGCGACCTGCGGCTCACCACCCGCCAGCACCGCACCCAACACCGGCACCACACCGTCACCGGCGGCCGGATCCATATCGATCAGGATGATCCGGTCCGGGTTCTCCGCCTGCGCCGCACGCACCAGACCCCACACCGCCGCCCCAGCCGGATCCGACACCACACCATCACCGGCGGGCACCGCACCCCGAGTCGCCACCACAAGCCGGGACTCCTCAAGACCGTCCGCAGCCAGCCACCCCTGCACCACTCCCAACACCCGAGACGTCAGGGCCAGTACGGTGTCCTCACCACCGACCGCCTCCAAGACCGCCACCGCCGGAGCATCCAGGGCCGCCACCTCAACCGCCGTGGCAACCGGCACCCACGAGGGCTCCACCCCCAGCACCGGAGGCAACCCGATCCAGTCCACCTGGAACAACGAATCGACGGCCGCCGTCTGAAGCTGCTGGGTGGACAGCTCCCGCAGCACCAGCGAGTCCGCCGACACCACCAGGCCACCGGTCTCGTCCGCCGCCTCCAGCGACAGGGCACCGGACCCGCTGGGCAGCAGCCGTACTCGCAGCGCCGAGGCTCCTGCGGCATGCAGCTCCAGGCCGTTCCAGTCGAGCGGCTGGCGCACCGTGTCGCCGTCTTCCGTCGCCTCGGTGAACGTGTGGGCGTGCAGGGCGGCGTCGAGCAGTGCGGGGTGGATGCCGAACTTCAGGGCGTCCTTGCGCTGTTCCTCGGGCAGGGCGACCTCGGCGAAGACCTCCTCGCCGCGCCGCCACACCGCACGCAGGCCCTGGAACGCCGGGCCGTACTCATAGCCGCGCTCGACCAGACCGGGGTAGATGTCGCCGACTTCGACGGGCCGCGCGCCGGGCGGCGGCCAGGCGGCGAAGTCGAACTCCCCCGCACGGGCCGCGGGCGACGCCGACAGGAGACCCGCGGCGTGGCGCGTCCAGGCCTCGTCCTCACGCTGGGAGTAGATCTCCACGCTGCGCGAGCCGCTCTCGTCCGGTGCGCCGACGGCGACCTGAACTCGTACGCCACCCTGCTCGGGCATCACCAACGGCGCCTCGATCACCAGCTCTGCGAGGACGCCACAGCCAGCCTCGTCACCGGCACGGACAGCCAGCTCGACCAGTCCGGTACCCGGGACGAGCACCGAACCACCGACCGCGTGATCGGCGAGCCAGGGGTGCGACTTCAGCGAGAGGCGTGAAGTGAACAACAGCCCGTCGGAGTGCGGCAGTTGCACCACCGCACCGAGCAGCGGGTGATCGGCCGCAACCTGTCCCAGGGACGCCGCGTCGGTGCTCGCCGGCGCCGTCTCCAACCAGTAGTGCTGGTGGTCGAAGGCGTACGTCGGCAGCTCCACGCCGATCCCGGCAGACGGCAGCACGCCGGTCCAGTCCACGGGGACACCGCGCACGAACAGCTCGGCCATCGACGTAAACAGCCGCCGCAGGCCGCCCTCTTCACGGCGTAGCGAACCGCTCACCACCGCATCCGCGGTGTCGTCGACGATCTCGGTGATCGGCTGGACCAGCACCGGGTGCGAACTGACCTCCACGAACACGCCGTGGCCCTGGCTGAGGAGGTCGGTCACCGCGGGGCCGAAGCCCACCTGGCCCCGCAGATTGCGGTACCAGTAGTCGCCGTCCAGGACCCCCGCGTCCTCCACCCAGCCGCTCGTGACGGTCGAGTAGAAGGGCACCAGCGGCGCCTGGGCATCGATGCCGGACAGGGCCTCGGCGAGGGTGTCGCGGATGGCCTCCACATGCCGGGTGTGCGAGGCGTAGTCCACCGCTACCCGCCGCACCCGAACACCCTGACCGGACAAGGCATCCAGCGCCTCGTCCAGCGCCTCGGCGTCACCGGCGATCACCACCGAGGACGGCCCGTTGACCGCCGCCAGCTCGACCCGATCCGCCCACCGCTCTATGCGCGCGACTGCCTCGCTCTCGCTCAGCGCGACCGAGGCCATGCCACCCCGCCCGGCCAGCTGCGAAGCAATCGCCTGACTGCGCAACGCCACCACCCGCGCCGCGTCTTCGAGAGACAGCGCACCCGACACACACGCGGCAGCAATCTCACCCTGCGAGTGACCCAGCACCGCATCCGGCAGCACACCCACCGAAGACCACACCGCCGCCAGCCCGACCATCACCGCAAAGCTCGCGGGCTGAACGACATCCACCCGCTCCCAGAGCTCCGGAGCGGCGTCACCCCGCAGTACGTCGATGAGCGACCAGTCGATCCACGGCTCAAGGGCAGCCGCACACTCCGCGATCCGCTCCGCGAACACCGGCGACGAATCGAGCAACTCCCGCCCCATGCCGACCCATTGGGAACCCTGCCCCGGGAACACCCACACCACCTTGCCGGGCGGCACCGAGCCGACACTGCCGACCGCGACCCCGGGCGCGCTCTCACCCCGCGCGAGCGCGTTCAGCCCGGCGAGCGCCTCCTCCTCCGAGTCAGCCACGATCACCGCACGCTCACTCAGCAGCGCCCGACTCGACACCAACGCCCCGGCCACCGAGGAAAGCGACACCTCGCCGCCTTCGACGAACGCCGCAAGCCGCCCGGCCTGCCCCGCCAGCGACCCCTCACTCCGCGCCGACACCACCAACGGCACCACACCACCGGACACCACCGGCTGCTCTGCCGCCTCGGCGGGCGCCTCCTCCAGAATCAGATGCGCATTCGTCCCACTGATCCCGAACGAGGAGACCCCCGCCCGACGCGGACGGCCGCCGCGCGACCACTCCCGCGCCTCCGTCAGCAGCTCGATGGCACCGTCCGACCAGTCCACCTGAGTGGTGGGCTGCTCCGCGTGCAGTGTCGGAGGCAGCACGCCATGCCGCAGCGCCTCCACCATCTTGATCACACCGGCCACACCCGCGGCGGCCTGAGTGTGTCCGATGTTCGACTTCAACGAGCCCAGCCACAGCGGCTGTTCGCGGTCCCGGCCATACGCGGCCAGCAGCGCCTGCGCCTCGATCGGATCGCCGAGGACCGTACCCGTGCCATGGCCCTCCACCACATCCACGTCCGCAGGGGAAAGCCCCGCGCTGGCCAAGGCCCGCCGGATCACCCGCTGTTGCGAGGGACCGTTCGGGGCCGTCAGACCATTGGAGGCACCGTCCTGGTTCACCGCGCTGCCCCGCAGCACCGCCAGCACCTGGTGCCCGCGCTCCCGTGCCACCGACAGACGCTCCAGTACGACCAGGCCCACGCCCTCGGAGAGCACCGTGCCGTCGGCGCCGTCCGCGTACGCCTTGCAGCGGCCGTCGCCTGCCAGGCCCCGCTGACGCGACATGCCGAGCACGCCGATCGGCGATCCCATCACCGCGACGCCGCCGGCGAGCGCCATCGAGCACTCGCCCTGCCGCAGCGCCTGCGCGGCGAGATGCATCGCCACCAGCGACGAGGAGCACGCCGTGTCCACGGTGACGGCAGGGCCCTCGAAGCCGAAGACGTACGAGACACGGCCAGACGCCACGCTGCCGGCGGTGGCGGTCGTGGCGAAGCCTTCGAGTTCCGGGGGCAGGTGGGTCAGGGACTCGACGTAGTCGTGGATGGAGACGCCGGAGAACACGCCGATGTTGTCGCCCCGGGCCGCGGTCGGGTCGACGCCCACCCGCTCCAGGGCCTCCCAGGTGGCTTCGAGGAGGAGGCGCTGCTGCGGGTCCATCGCCAGTGCCTCGCGCGGCGAGATACCGAAGAAGCCCGCGTCGAAGAGGCCGGCTCCTTCCAGGAAGCCGCCCTTGGCGGTGTACGACGTGCCGGACTTGTCGGGGTCGGTGTCGAAGAGGCTGTCCAGGTTCCAGCCGCGGTCGTCGGGGAAGTCGGACATGCCCTCGCGGCCCTCGCGCACCATCCGCCACAGGTCCTCGGGGCCCGTCACCCCACCGGGCAGCCGGCACGACATCCCCACGATCGCGATCGGCTCGTCGGGATCCACGACGGCGGCCGGGGCCGCGCCGGGCACGCCTGCCACGGCCGTGTCGCCGAGTTCCTCGCGCAGATGGCGGGCCAGGGCCGCCGGGGTCGGGTAGTCGAAGATCAGCGTGGCGGGGAGTTTCACGCCGGTCGCCGCACTCAGCCGGTTGCGCAGTTCGACGGCGGTCAGGGAGTCGAAGCCGATGTCGTTGAATCCCCGGGTGCCCTGCGCCAGTTCGGGGCCGCTGAAGCCGAGTACGGCGCCCGCTTCGGCCTGGACGACGGACAGCAGGAGGCTCTCCTGCTCGTCCTGGGGCAGGCCGGCGAGCCGGCGGACCAGGGCGCTGCTGTCTCCGGCGGCCGCCCGCGCCGTGCGCCGGCCGGCGCGTACCAGGCCGCGCAGTAGGTGCGGGACTCCCCCGCCGGTCTCGGCCTGGGTGCGCAGCGTCCGCAGGTCCAGCTTGATCGGCACGAGGAGTGCCTGGCCCATGTGCAGGCCGAGGTCGAAGATGTGCAGGCCTTCGGCCGGTGTCAGCGCGAGGACGCCGCCGCGGCTCATCCGGGCCTGGTCGACGGCGCTGAGGTGGGCGGTCAGTCCGGTGCTCTGCTCCCACAGGCCCCAGGCCAGGGACAGTCCGGGCAGGCCCGCCGCGCGACGCCCGGCCATCAGTCCGTCGAGGAACGCGTTGGCGGCCGCGTAGTTGCCCTGACCGGCAGATCCCATGAGGGCGGCGGCTGACGAGAACACGACGAAGGCGTCGAGGTTCAGGTCCCGGGTCAGTTCGTCGAGGTGGCGTACCGCGTCCACCTTGGGCGCGAACACCGCGGCGAGGCGCTCCGGGGTGAGTGTCGCGATCACTCCGTCGTCCAGCACACCGGCCAGGTGCACCACGCCGGTCAGCGGGTGTGCGTCCGATATGGATGCCAGCAGCGTCTCGACCTCGCTCCGCCGGGAGACGTCACAGGCCACCACCGAGACGGCCGCGCCCTGCTCGGTGAGTTCGGCGACCAGCTCCTGCACGCCCTCGGTGTCCGGGCCACGACGTCCGGCCAGGACGAGGTGTCGTACGCCGTAGCGCGTGACGAGATGCCGGGCCACGAGGCCGCCCAGGGACCCGGTGCCGCCGGTGACCAGCACCGTTCCCTCCGGCACGAACACCCCGGGATCATCGGGGACTTGGCCGGTGACGCGGGCGAGCCGGGGCGCGGAGAGGGTGGTCCCGCGCACAGCGATCTGCGGCTCGTCGCAGGCGAGGACCGCGCCGAGTACGGCTGCCGGTCCGTCACCGGAATCCGGAGCGGCCGGGTCGGTGTCGAGGAGGACGATCCGGTCCGGGCTCTCGGCCTGCGCAGCGCGCACCAGGCCCCATACGGCCGCACCGGCCGGGTCCGTCACCACGCCGTCGCCGGCGGGCACCGCACCCCGGGTGGCCACGACGAGGCGCGACTGCTCCGGGCCGTCCGTGGCCAGCCACGCCTGCACGACACCCAGCACCCGGGACGTCAGGGCGAGTACGTCGTCCTCGCCGCCGACCGCCTCCAGGACCGCCACCGCCGGGGCTTCCAGTGCCGCTACCTCGTCCGCGGTGGCCACCGGTATCCACGAGGGCTCCGCCCCCTGTGCCGAGGGCAGCTCGGTCCACTCCACGCCGAACAGCGCGTCGCGGCTCCCGTCCGCAGCCGCGGCGTCCAGCTGGTCGGCGGAGACCGGCAGGGACACCAGCGAGTCCATCGTCACCACCAGGCCACCGGTCTCGTCCGCGGCGTGGAACGACAGCGCGTCCGGGCCGCAGGGCGCGACCCGCACCCGTAGCGCCGAGGCGCCCGCGGCATGCAGCACCAGCCCGTTCCAGGCGAACGGCAGCACCTTGCGGTCGTCGTCCGGGTTGGCGAAGGCGTTCGTGTGGAGGGCGGCGTCGAGGAGCGCCGGGTGGATGCCGAACCTGCCTGCTTCCTCGCGCTGTTCCTCGGGCAGGGCGACCTCGGCGAAGACCTCGTCGCCACGCCGCCACACGGCCCGCATGCCCTGGAACGCGGGACCGTAGGCGTAGCCGCGCTCGACCAGGTCGCCGTAGAAGTTCTCGACGTCGACGGACTGGGCACCCGGCGGCGGCCACGCGGTGAAGTCGACGTCGGCCGGCCGGCCGGGCGCCGGTGCCGACAGCAGTCCGGTGGCGTGGCGTGTCCATCCGTCCGTGCCGCCCTCGCCGGCGGCGTCCTCGCGCAGGGAGTACACGTCCACGGTGCGCGAGCCGGTCGCGCCCGGTCCGCTCACCGCGACCTGGACACGCACTCCGCCGCGCTCGGGCAGCACCAACGGCGCCTCGATCACGAGCTCTTCGAGGACGCCGTAGCCGAACTCGTCGCCGGCCCGGACGGCGAGGTCGACGTACACCGTGCCGGGGACGATGACGACGCCGCCGATCGCGTGCCCCGCGAGCCAGGGGTGCGATTGCAGTGACAGGCGTGAGGTGAACACCAGCCCGTCGGACTGGGGCAGTTGCACCACCGCGCCGAGGAGGGGGTGATCAGCGCCGGCCAGGCCGAGCGACGCCGAGTCCATGGCCGAGCCGCCCATCCGAATCCAGTAGTGCTGCTGGTCGAAGGCGTACGTCGGCAGGTCCACATGCGCCGACGTGGCTCCGGCGGGCAGCACCCCGGTCCAGTCCACGGGCACACCGCGCACGAACAGCTCGGCCATCGAGGCCGTCAGGCGGCGCAGTCCGCCTTCCTGGCGGCGCAGCGAGCCGGTCACGACCGCGCCGGCGGTGTCGTCGACGATCTCGGTGATGGGCTGGACCAGCACCGGATGGGCGCTGATCTCCACGAAGGCGCCGTGTCCCTGGCCGATCAACTCGGCCACGGCCGGGCCGAATCCGACCTGGCTGCGCAGGTTCCGGTACCAGTAGCCACCGTCGAGGATGCCGTCTTCCTCGACCCAGCCGTTCGTGACGGTCGAGTAGAAGGGGATCGTCGGCGCCTGGGCGCTGATCCCGGCCAGTGCGTCGGCGAGGGTGTCGCGGATCTGCTCCACGTGCCGGGTGTGCGAGGCGTAGTCCACCGCCACCCGCCGCACCCGTACGCCCTGGTCCTCCAGGGTGTCCAGGGCCTCGTCCAGCGCCTGGGCGTCCCCGGCGATCACCACTGAGGACGGGCCGTTCACCGCCGCGATCTCGACCCGGTCCGCCCAGCGCTCCAGCCGCGCGACGGCCTCGTCCTCGCTCAACGCGACCGAGGCCATGCCGCCGCGCCCTGCCAGCTGCCCGGCGATCGCCTGGCTGCGCAATGCCACGACGCGCGCCGCGTCGTCGAGCGACAGCGCACCGGACACGCACGCTGCCGCGATCTCGCCCTGCGAGTGGCCGACCACCGCGTCGGGCTCGACTCCCAGGGACGCCCAGACGGCGGCCAGGCCGACCATCACGGCGAAGCTCGCCGGCTGCACGACGTCGACCCGCTCCAGCAGCTCCGGCTCGGCGTCGCCGCGCAGCACGTCGATGAGCGACCAGTCCACCCAGCGTTCGAGGGCGGTCGCGCACTCCGATATCCGCTCCGCGAAGACCGGCGACTCGTCGAGCAACTCCCGTCCCATACCGGCCCATTGGGAACCCTGGCCCGGGAACACCCACACGACCTTGCCCGGCGTCCCCGAACCGGAGACGACACCGGCCGCGCTCTCACCTCGTGCGAGTGCGTGCAGTCCGGCCAGCGCCTCCTCGTCCGAGCCGGCCACCACCACCGCACGCTCACCCAGCACCGCTCGGCCCGTCACCAGCGCGCCGGCGACGTCCGTCAGCGACGCTCCGCCGGCACCGGACTCCACGAACGACGCGAGGCGTTCGGCCTGGGCGGCCAGGGAGGCGGGGGTTTCCGCCGAGACCACCAACGGCACCACTCCACCGGCCTCCGGCGGCTGCTGTGGCTCCCGGGCGGGCGCTTCCTCCAGGATCAGGTGCGCGTTCGTCCCGCTGGCTCCGAACGAGGACACTCCGGCCCGGCGCGGACGGCCGTTGCTCGGCCACTCCCGTGTCTCCGTCAGCAGCTGCACCGCGCCCGCCGACCAGTCCACCTGGGGGGTCGGCGCGTCCACGTGCAGGGTCGCCGGGAGTATCCCGTGCCGCAGTGCCTGCACGGTCTTGATGACACCGGCCACGCCGGACGCGGCCTGGGTGTGCCCGATGACGGACTTGACCGAGCCGAGCCAGAGCGGATTCTCCGGGTCCCGTCCCTGTCCGTACGTGGCGAGCAGTGCCTGCGCCTCGATCGGGTCGCCGAGGACCGTGCCCGTGCCGTGGCCCTCCACCGTGTCCACGTCGGACGGGGAGAGCCCGGCGCCGGCCAGGGCCTTGCGGATCACCCGCTGTTGCGCGGGGCCGTTCGGTGCGGTCAGACCGTTGGACGCGCCGTCCTGGTTCACGGCGCTGCCGCGGATCAGCGCGAGGACCTGGTGGCCGCGCTCCTGCGCCACCGACAGCCGCTCCAGGAGGAGCACACCCACGCCCTCGGCCCAGCTGGAGCCGTCGGCCCCGGCGGCGTAGGACTTGCAACGCCCGTCGAAGGCGAGGGCCCGCTGCCGTGCGAAGCCGACGAAACCACCCGGCGTCGCCATCACCGTGGAGCCGCCCACGAGCGCCATCGAGCACTCTCCGCGGCGCAGCGCCTGCGCGGCGAGATGCAGCGCCACCAGCGAGGAGGAGCACATGGTGTCGACGGTGACGGCGGGGCCTTCGAGGCCGAGGGTGTAGGCGACGCGTCCGGAGGCGACGCCGCCCGCGGTGCCGAGGGCGCGCTCCAGGCTGAGGAAGTCCTCGTAGCCGCTGAGGTCGGGGGCGTAGTCCTGGTGCACCATGCCGGCGAACACCCCGACATCGCTGCCGCGCACCGAGTGGGGGTCGATGCCGGCCCGTTCGAGGGCCTCCCAGGACACTTCGAGCAGCTGCCGCTGCTGGGGGTCCATGGCCAGTGCCTCGCGGGGCGAGATACCGAAGAACGCGGCGTCGAACTGGCCCGCCTCATGCAGGAAGGCGCCCTCGCGCACATACGTCGTACCGGGGTTGTCGGGGTCCGGGTGGTACAGGCCCTCGAGGTCCCAGCCCCGGTCCTCGGGGAAGGACGTGTAGACGTCGGCGCCCTCGGACACCACCCGCCACAGGTCCTCGGGGCTGCGGATGCCGCCGGCGTACCGGCAGGCCAGGGAGACGATCGCGATGGGCTCCGTGGCTGCGGCCGCGAGTTCGCTGTTCTCCTGCTGAAGCCGGGCGTTCTCCTTCAGCGAGGCCCGCAGTGCCTCGACGACCTGCTTGTCCGGCGCGGACATAACCATCCTCCACGATTCGTTCACCATCGGTGGTCAGCTCGTCTTGCCCAAAGCCCGTTGCACCAGATCGGCAACGTCCATTGCGTCGATCAGTTCCTCGGTGTCGGCGGCATCCGGCTCATCAGCGTCCGGGGCAACGCCGTCGTCGCCGTCGTCGCCGTTGTCGTCGGCGAGACCGAGGAGGGTCTCCAGGACTCCGGCCTCCTTGAACCGGGCGAACGGAACGGATGCCAGGACCTGCCTGAGGTCGTCCTCACGCACGTCCGAGCCGTCGTCGGCCTCCGTCAGCAGCTCGGCGCGCAGATAGCCGACGAGCGCCTCGGGGGTGGGGTAGTCGAAGATCAGCGTCGCGGGCAGCCGCAGTCCGGTGGCCGCGCCGAGGCTGTTGCGCAGGTTCACGGCGGCCAGCGAGTCGAAGCCGACCTCCTGGAACGCCTGGCGTGGACCGATGCCCTCCGCACCGCCGTGGCCGAGAACCGTAGAGGCATGGCTGCGCACCAGGCGGAGCAGAATGCGGTTCTGTTCGGTGTCCGAGACCGCCCGCAGGGAGTCCGCGAGGGATGCGGCGGCGCTGCTGTTGTCGCTGTCGCGCTGGGCGGCCTGAAGCACCGCCTTCGCCTCGGGCAGATCGGCGAACAGGGGGCTGGTGCGGACCGAGGTGAACGCGGGGATGAAGGCACCCCAGTCCATGTCGGCCACCGTCACGGACTTCTCGTTGCCCTGCACCGCCTGTTCCATCGCCGTCACCGCCAGCTGGGGTGCCATGGGCAGGACGCCGCGGCGGCGGAGTTGGGCGAGGGCCGCCTCGTCGGTGCCCACGCCGATCTGGTCGAGCGCACCCCAGGCGATCGACGTCGCCTTCAGCCCCCGGGCGCGGCGCCACTCGACCAGGGCGTCCAGGACGGCGTTGGCCGCCGCGGACGGTCCCTGACCGCCGCCGCCCCACACACCGGCGATCGAGGAGAACACCACGAACGCGTCGAGCGGCGTGTCCTCGAACTGCTCGTCCAGCCATACGGCGGTGTCCACCTTGGCCGCGAACACCTCGGCGAGATCGGCCACGCCGGTGTCGTCGATGGAGCTGGTCTGTGTGATGTCGGCGGCGTGCACCACGGCGGTCAGCGGCTGCTCCGCCGCGGCCACCAGGCGTGTGATCGCGTCCCGGTCCGCGTCCGCGCACGACTCGACCGTCGTACCGACGCCGAGCCCGGCCAACTCGGCACGCAGATCCGGCACGGCCTCATCGGGTGCGTGCGCGGTGGTGGTGACGACTAGTCGGTCGGCGCCCGCGAGTGCGAGCCGGACCGCGGCGTGCCTGCCGAGCCCCTCGGCGCCACCGGTCACCAGGACGGTGCCCCGAGTCTGCTTGCGGCCGTCGCCGGCCGTCGTCTCCGGCACGGGCTTGCGGACCAGACGCCGGCAGTACACGCCCGACCGCCGGACCGCGAGCTGGTCCTCACCGGCCGCGCCGTTCAGCACTCCGAGCAGGTACTGGGCCGTGCGCGCGTCCGTCTTGGCCGGCAGGTCGACCAAGCCGCCCCATCGGTCGAGGCGTTCGAGCGCGGCGGCCCGGCCGAGCCCCCACAGCGCCGCCTGGGCCGGAGAGGTGAGCGTGTCGTGGATGCCGATGTTCACCGCGCCTCTGGTCAGGCACCACAGAGGCCGGGTGACGTTGCCGTCCGCCAGGGCCTGGATCAGCGCGAGCGTCGACGCCGTGATGGAGAGGGGGTCCTGCGGGCCGCCCGCCGTCTGCTGGTCCAGGGCGAGCAGGGACAGCACGCCGGTCACATCGTGTTCGGCCGTCACCCCGGTCAGCCGCTCGGCGAGCCGGTCCCGGGTCCGGTCGGACTCACCGGCCTCTAGCAGGACCAGGTCGAGCCCCTGGCCGGTCAACTCCTCCAGGAGAGCGTCGATCGCGGTGTCGTCCGGACGCTCGGACGGTACGACGACCAGCCAGCGCCCGCTCGGCACACCGGCGGCTTCGCGCTCCATGGGCTGCCAGGTGACGTGATAGCGCAGCTTCTCCGCGGTCGACTGCTCACGCCGCTTGCCGCGCCACTGCGCGAGGACGGGCACGACCGTACTCAGCGCACTCCGCTCGTCGGCCGACGCCGTCTCCAGGAGCCCGGTGAGGGAGTCCAGATCGGAGTGCTCGACCGCCTCCCAGAAGTCGGAGTCCGCGCCTTCGGCGACCTGGTCGGTATCGCCGGCCGCTTCCGCCTCCTGAAGCCAGTAGCGCTGGTGATCGAAGGCGTACGTCGGCAGATCGACGCCTGCCGAGTCGATTCCGGCGGGCAGCATCCGGGCCCAGTCCACGGGTATGCCGCGCACGAACAGTTCGGCCATCGAGGCCAACAGCCGCCGCGGACCACCGTCTTCACGACGCAGCGAACCGGTGACCACCGCGTCCGGGGTGTCATAGACGATCTCGGTGATCGGCTGGACCAGCACCGGATGCGCACTGACCTCGACGAACACGCCGTGGCCCTGGCGGATCAGCTCGGCCACGGCCGGACCGAAGCCGACCTGACTGCGGAGGTTGCGGTACCAGTAGCCACCGTCCAGGACCCCGGCGTCGTGTATCCATTCGCCGGTGACGGTGGAGTAGAAGGGGAGCGTCGGCGCCTGAGCGCTCACGTCCGCCAGCGTTTCGGCGAGGCTGTCGCGGAGGTCCTCGACGTGCCGGGTGTGCGAGGCGTAGTCCACGGCCACCCGACGCACCCGAACACCGTCGCCAGAGAGTGCTTCGAGCGCTTCGTCCAGGGCCTCGGCATCACCGGCGATCACCACCGAGGACGGCCCGTTGACCGCCGCGACCTCGACCCGATCCGCCCAACGCCCAAGGCGTCCGATGGCTGCGTCCTCGCTCAAGGCGACGGAGGCCATACCGCCCCGACCGGCCAACTGCCCCGCGATGGCCTGGCTGCGCAACGCCACGACCCGTGCCGCGTCTTCGAGGGACAGCGCACCGGACACGCACGCGGCCGCGATCTCACCCTGCGAGTGCCCGAGCACCGCATGGGGCCGTACGCCGACCGAGGACCAGACAGCGGCAAGACCCACCATCACCGCGAAGCTCGCGGGCTGGAGGACATCAACCCGCTCCAAGAGATCGGTCTCGCCCCGCAGTACGTCGATGAGTGACCAGTCGATCCACGGCTCCAGAGCCGCAGCACACTCCGCGATCCGCTCCGCGAACACCGGCGACGAATCAAGCAACTCCCGGCCCATACCCACCCATTGCGAGCCCTGCCCCGGGAACACCCACACCACCTTGCCCGGCACCTCGGACCCACCCACCACCACGCCCGGCGCACTCTCACCCCGCGCCAACGCCTGCAACCCGGCAACCGCTTCCTCACCGGACTCGGCCACGATCACGGCACGCTCACTCAGCAGCGCCCGACCAGAGACAAGCGCCCCGGCCACCGAAGCAAGAGGCACGCTCCCGCCTTCGACGAACGCCGCCAGCCGCCCGCCCTGCCCCGCCAGCGAACCCGTACCGCGCGCCGACACCACCAACGGCACCACACCACCGGACACCGGCAGTTGAGGAGCCACCTCCTCGGGTGCCTCCTCCAGAATCAGGTGGGCATTGGTCCCACTGGCCCCGAACGAAGACACACCGGCCCGGCGCGGACGCTCACCACGCGGCCACTCCCGCGGCTGCGTCAGCAACTCCACCGCACCCGCAGACCAGTCCACCTGCGTCGTCGGCTCATCCACATGCAACGTCGCCGGAAGCACCTCATGCCGCAGCGCCTGCACCATCTTGATCACACCAGCGACACCCGCGGCAGCCTGCGTATGCCCGATGTTCGACTTCAACGAGCCCAGCCACAAAGGCTGTTCACGGTCCCGGCCGTACGTCGCCAAGAGCGCCTGCGCCTCGATCGGATCGCCCAGGGCCGTCCCCGTCCCGTGGGCTTCCACCGCATCCACATCCGCGGGGGAAAGCCCCGCGCTGGCCAAGGCCCGCCGGATCACCCGCTGTTGCGAGGGACCGTTCGGGGCCGTCAGGCCATTGGACGCGCCGTCCTGATTCACCGCACTGCCCCGCAGCACGGCCAGCACTTTGTGCCCGCGCTCCCGCGCCACCGACAGACGCTCCAGAACCACGACACCCACACCCTCGGACCAGCCCGTCCCGTCGGCCGTCGAGGAGAACGCCTTGCACCGGCCGTCGGCGGACAGGCCGCGCTGGCGCGAGAACTCCAGGAAGGCGTCCGGACTGGCCATGACCGTCGCGCCACCGGCGAGCGCCATCGAGCACTCGCCCTGCCGCAGCGACTGCGCGGCGAGATGCATGGCCACCAGGGACGACGAGCAGGCCGTGTCGACGGTGACGGCCGGCCCCTCGAAGCCGAAGACATACGACACCCGGCCCGACGCCACGCTCGCCGCCGTACCGGTCATGAGGTAGCCCTGGGCGTCTTCGGGCACCTGGTGGAGTCGGGTCACATAGTCGTGGTGGACGATCCCGGTGAAGACGCCGATGTCGCTGCCCCGGGTGGACTGGGGGTCGATGCCGGCCCGTTCCAGTGCCTCCCAGGACGTCTCCAGGAGGAGGCGCTGCTGCGGGTCCATCGCCAGCGCCTCACGCGGGGAGATCCCGAACAGCGCGGCGTCGAACTGCGCGGCCTCGTGCAGGAATCCGCCCGAGCGGGTGTAGCTGGTGCCGGGGTGGTCCGGGTCCGGGTGGTAGAGGCCGTCGAGGTCCCAGTCACGGTCGAGCGGGAAGCCGGACACCGCGTCCCGCCGCTCCATCACGAGGTTCCACAGTTCCTCGGGGCTGTCGGCTCCGCCCGGCAGCCGCGTGCTCATGGCGACGATCGCGATCGGCTCGTCGGAGGCCGTGGCGGTTGCCGGGGCGGACACCGCCGGCTGCTCGCCGAGCAGTTCGGCCAAGAGGTGGCCGACCAGCGTGCGAGGCGTGGGGTAGTCGAAGACGAGCGTGGCGGGCAGGTCGGCGCCGGTGAAGTCGTGCAGCCGGTTGCGGAGTTTGACCGCGCCGAGTGAGTCGAAGCCGAGGCTCTTGAAGGACTGTTGCGGGTCGAAGTCGAGCGCGTCCGGGTCCCGGTGGCCGAGCACGACCGCGGTGCTTTCCTTGACCAGGTCCATCACCACGCGCTGCTGTTCCTCGGCCAGGAGCCCGGCCAGCCGTTCGGCGAAGGCTCCGTCCGCCCCCGCGTTCCGCGCCGCCACGCGCCGGGCGGGCACGGGCACCGACGCCGGTGCGTGGGGCTGCGCGGGCTCGGCATCGTGCTGTCCGTGCACGGTGTCCAGGCGCAACGGGCCCAGTGCGGCAACGGGTTCGCCGGTCCGGTCGGCGAGCTCGACGAGGTGACGTCCACCCTCGGTGGGGGTGACCCGCACGCGCAGCGCCGTGGCGCCCTGTGCGTACACCGCCAGGGCCCCGCACTCGGACAGGTCGCGCGGCTCGGCTCCGTCTCCCAGGACGCGCAGCGCGGTGTCGAGGAGTACGGGGTGCAGTGTGAACTCGGCTGCTTCGTCGGCCAGTTCGTCCGGCAGCTCGATCTCGGCGAAGGTCTGTCCGGCCTGTTGCCAGACGGGGTACGTGCCGGGCGGGGATGCCGCAGTGTCCGCGGGCAGGGGCCAGGTCCGCAGGTCGAAGGCGGGCTGTGGCATTCCGGGGACGAGGACGGCGCGGGCGTGGCACGTCCAAGGGCCTTGCTCCGGGCCGAGGATGCGGCCGTGGACGGTGGCGTGGCGGCGGCCGTCCGGGTCCGGGCCGTCGACCGAGACCCGTATCTGGGCGTGGCCGTGCTCCGGGACCGTCAACGGCGTATCGACGACGATCTGTTCGAGGCCTGCGCACTCCACCTCGTCGCCGGCCCTGACGATCATCTCCAGGAGGGCGGCGGCCGGGACCCGGGTGGTTCCGAGCAGGCCGCGGCTGCGCGGCGAGAGGCGTCCGGTGAGGAGGACGCCGGTGGTGGCACTGTCGCCGGGTATGTCGATGACGGTGCCGAGCAGCGGGTGCTCGGCGCTGACGGCGCCGAGGGCTTCCGCGCCGCCGGCCGGCGTGGCATCGGTCTCGACCCAGTACCGCTGGTGCTGGAACGCATAGGTGGGCAGCTCGGTGCCCGTCATGGTGGCCGGCCGTTCGAGGACGGCCGTCCAGTCCACGGCCACTCCGCGTACGTGCAGTTCCGCGAGCGCCGTCAGGACTCCGGCGGGCTCGGTGCCGTCCTTGCGGAGCGTGGCGATGCAGCCGTCCTCCCGGGCGCCGGACGCGCCGAGTGCCATGGCGGCGAGGGCGCCGCCGGGGCCCAGTTCGAGGAAGGTGGTGGCGCCCTGTTCGCCCAGCGTGGTGAGGGCATCGCCGAACCGCACCGCGTTCCGTGCCTGGTCGACCCAGTAGGCGGGGGTGGCCAGCTGTCCGTCCCGGGCGTGTTCTCCGTTCAGGGTGGAGACGATCGGTATGACGGGTGTGGCGTACTCGACGGACTCCAGGACCTGCCGGAACTCGTCGAGCATGGGCTCCATCAGGGGTGAGTGGAAGGCGTGGCTGACGGTCAGCCGCTTGGTCTTCCGCCCGGCCAGTTCGGAAAGGACCGCCTCGACGGATTCGTCGTCGCCGGAGATGACGACGGAGGTGGGTCCGTTGACGGCCGCGATGACGGCCTGTCCGCGCAGGAGCGGGCCGACCTCGTCTTCGGTTGCTTCTACGGCGGCCATGGCGCCGCCGGCCGGGAGGGCCTGCATGAGGCGTCCGCGGGCGGCGACGACCCGGGCGGCGGCGTCCAGGTCCCATACTCCGGCCACGTGCGCTGCGGTGATCTCACCGATCGAGTGCCCGGCGAGGAGGTCCGGTCGTATCCCCCAGGACTCCAAGAGCCGGAACAGCGCGGTCTCCAGGGCGAACAGGGCGCCCTGGGTGTACATGGTGCGGTCGAGCAGTTCGCTGTCGGGCGATCCGGGTGCCGCGAGGACGACATCGCGCAGCGGACGTGCCGCGTGTCCGCGCAGGTGTCCGTCCACGGCGGCGCACGCGGCGGCGAAGGCGTCCCGGAAGACCGGGAACGTATCGGCGAGTTCGCGGCCCATGCCGGCCCACTGGCTGCCCTGGCCGGTGAAGAGGACGGCCAGTTTGCCCGCGGTCGGGGTGCCGGTGACGACCGCGGGGCTCGCTGTCCCCTCTCCGAAGGCGGTGAGGTCGGCGCGGAGCTGTTGCCGGTCGGATGCCAGGACGACGGCGCGGTGGTCGAGTTGGGCACGCTCGGTGGCGAGCGCGTGCGCGATCGCGGGGAGAGGTATGTCGGGCCGCTCGTCGAGGAAGCGGGCGAGCCGGTCGGCCTGGCCGCGCAGTCCGGCCGGTGTCCGCGCGGACACCGGGACGGGCATCAGCACGGGTGTGGGGGTGTCCGACGGGGTGGGCACCGGCTGGTCGGGGGCTTCTTCGATGATGACGTGCGCGTTGGTGCCGCCGATGCCGAAGGAGGACACTCCGGCCCGGCGCGGCCGGCCGCCCCGCGCCCAGTCGCGGGCCTCGGTCAGCAGCTCCACCGCGCCCGCCGACCAGTCGACGTTGGCCGACGGCCGGTCCACGTGCAGTGTCCGGGGCAGCACACCGTGCCGCATCGCCATGACCATCTTGATCACACCGGCGACACCCGCCGCGGCCTGGGTGTGCCCGATGTTCGACTTCACCGAGCCCAGCCACAGCGGCCGGTCGGCCGACCGGTCCTGGCCGTACGTCGCCAGCAGCGCCTCCGCCTCGATCGGGTCGCCGAGCGTCGTGCCCGTGCCGTGTGCCTCCACGGCGTCCACGTCCGAGCTCCGCAGACCGGCGTGGGCCAGGGCCTTGCGGATCACGCGCTGCTGCGAGGGGCCGTTCGGCGCGGTCAGGCCGTTCGACGCCCCGTCCTGGTTCACGGCCGACCCGCGGACCACGGCGAGGACGCGATGGCCTCGGCGGCGGGCGTCCGAGAGCCGCTCCACCAGGAGCAGCCCCGCACCCTCGGACCAGCCGGTGCCGTCCGCGCCGTCCGCGAACGCCTTGCACCGACCGTCGGGCGCAAGGCCGCGCTGCCGGGAGAACTCGACGAACGTCTCCACCGTGCCCATCACCATCACACCGCCGGCCAGGGCCATGGTGCACTCGCCGCGGTTGAGCGCCTGCGCGGCCAGATGCAGGGCCACCAGGGAGGAGGAGCAGGCCGTGTCGACCGTGACGGCGGGGCCCTCGAAACCCAGTTGGTAGGCGATACGGCCGGAGGTGACGCTGCCCGAACCGCCGGTGAGACGGAATCCCTCGACGCCGGACGCCTGGTGCATGCGCACGCTGTAGTCGTGGCTGTTGACGCCGACGAACACGCCGATGTCCTGTCCGGCCAGTGTCGTCGGGTCGATCGCGGCCCGTTCGAGGGCCTCCCAGGACGTCTCGAGCAGCAGGCGCTGCTGCGGGTCCATCGCCAGCGCCTCGTTCGGTGAGATGCCGAAGAATGCGGCGTCGAATCCGGCTGCGTCATCGAGGAAGGCGCCGTGACGCACGTAGGTGGTGCCGGCGTGGTCGGGGTCCGGGTCGAAGAGCCGGTCCGTGTCCCAGCCGCGGTCGTCGGGGAACTCGGTGACGGCGTCGACGCCGTCGGCGACGACGCGCCAGAGGTCCTCCGGGCTGTGCACCCCGGCGGGGAAGCGGCACGCCATCGCCACGATCGCGATCGGCTCGTCAGTCGTCCCGGAGGCGGCGGGGGCGACAGGAGCGGCCGTACGCTGCGCCGTGGCGCCGAAGAGCTTGGTGCGCAGATACCCGGCGAGCAGTGTCGGCTTCGGATAGTCGAAGATCATCGCCGGGGAGAGGGTGAGCCCTGTCGCGGCGACAAGCCGGTTGCGCAGTTCCACCGCGGTCAGCGAGTCGAAGCCGGCGTCCTTGAACGTCCGGTCGGCGCGGACGGCGTCCACGGAGCCGTGTCCCAGTACCTCGGCGGCGTGGCGCAGCACCAGGGCGACCAGCGCCTCGGTCTGCTCGGTGTCGCCGAGACCGGCGAGACGCTCCGCCAGGGAACCGGGGCCGGACGGGGCGGCGGTCCGGGCCACCGGCCGTGTCGCCGGTGCGAGACCCCGCAGCAGCGCCGGCAGGGGGCCGTCGGCCGCCGCCGCGCGCAGGGCCGGCACATCGAACTTCGCCGCCACCAGCGTGCCGTCCGTGCCCGTTTCGGTGGCCAGGGCGGCGTCCAGGAGGGCCATTCCCTCGGCGGCGGTGAGGCCGCCCATGCCGATGCGCTGGTTGCGTCGTAGATCCGCGGCGCCCAGGTGCTCGGTCATGGCGCTGACCGTCGACCAGTAGCCCCAGGCGAGGGACACGGCCGGCAGACCGAGCCGGTGCCGCTGTCGTGCGAGGGCGTCCAGACAGGCGTTGGCTGCGGCGTAGTTGGCCTGTCCGGGGTTGCCGAGGACGCCCGCCGCCGAGGAGAACAGCACGAACGCGGCGAGGTCCAGGTCCCGGGTGAGCTCGTGCAGATGCAGCGCCGCGTCCGCCTTGGGCCGCAGTACGGTGTCGACACGATCCGGGGTCAGCTCGGTGAGCACCCCGTCGTCCAGGACTCCCGCGGTGTGCACGACAGCCGTCAGCGGATGCTCGGCCGGTATCTCCCGCAGCAGGGCCTCCAGCCGGTCCCGGTCCGAGATGTCGCAGGCGACGATGGTGACGGAAGCGCCCAGCGCGGTGAGCTCGTCGTGCAGTTCCGGGGCGTCGCCGCGCCTGCTGGCCAGGACCAGATGGCGGACACCGTGCTCGGTGACCAGGTGCCGCGCCGTCAGCGCACCCAGCGTTCCGGTGCCGCCCGTGACGAGCACGGTGCCTTCGGTGTCGAGCGGGCGCGAATGCGACCCGGCCTCGGGAAGCGCGACGGGCACCCTGACCAGGCGAGGCACCTGGGCGACATGGCCGCGCACCCTCAACTGAGGTTCGCCGCTCAGGACCACGAGCGGCAACGCGGACCGTGCGTCGTCGTCGAGGTCCACGAGGACGATCCGGCCCGGGTGCTCCGACTGCGCCGAGCGCACCAGACCCCACACCGCGGCCGCGTCGAGCCCGTCGCAATCCCCGGTGACCACGGCCAGCCGGGTTTCCTCCAACGCGGGTTCCGCCAGCCACGACTGGAGCACGGCAAGGACCGCACCGACACCCGCGCGGGGGCCGCCTTCCGTGGGCACGGCCTGGGCGTCGTACAGCAGGACCTCGGGTGCACGCCCGTCCGCCCCGGCCACGGCCGCGACGTCCTCGCCACTCACGACGGACACCATGTCGAGGGAGCGGTCCACGGCAGGAAGCGGCAGTTCCGTCCAGTCGACCCGGAACAGGGAGTCGTGCGGCAGAGCGCCGGTGATCCCCGCCTGTTCGGGAGAGAACGGTGTGAACGGTGTCCCTCGAACGCTCTCCACTGTCATGACGGGCTGCCCCGTCGGATCGGTCAACAGCAGACATGTGCCCTCGGTCGATGCCCCGCCCTGGCGTACATGCAGCGCGGCGGCCCCCGACGCGAGGAGGGACACACCGGTCCACACGGACGGGAGCATGTCGCTCGGCACGGCCGTGCGGACGGCGGCGTCGAGGAGTGCCGGGTGCACCCCGTAGCGGCCCGCGTCACGGAGAGCGGCACCGTCCAGGGTGACTTCGGTGATGTCGGTGTCCAGCCCGGCGGCCACGGGCGTCTCACGGCCGGCGGGCGTCAGCGTGCCGTGCGCGTGGCGTGTCCATTCCGCGTCCAACGGAGCGTCCGCGGCTCGGGAGTAGATATCCACGGTTCGCCGCCGCGTCTCGTCGTCGGGCTCGCCGACGACGACCTGGATGCTGCGGCTGCCTTGTTGCGGCAGCACCACGGGTGTGTCGACGGTCAGTTCGTCGAGGACGGGGGCGGAGGCCAGGTCGCCGAGCCGGATGGACAGCTCGACCAGAGCGGCGCTCGGCACGACGACGACGTCGGACCGGAGGTGGTCCGCGAGCCAGGGGTGCGTCCTGAGCGACCACTTCGACGTGGCCATGAGGCCGCCCGAGTTCGGCATGCTGACGACCGCACCGAGGAGTGGGTGGTCAGCTCCGACGAGTCCGAGGGAGGTCGCGTCGATGGCGGTCCCGGTCGCCTTCAGCCAGTAGTGCTGGTGGTCGAAGGCGTACGTCGGCAGATCGACGCCTGCCGAGCCGATTCCGGCGGGCAGCATCCGGGCCCAGTCCACGGGTATGCCGCGCACGAACAGTTCGGCCATCGAGGCCAACAGCCGCCGCAGACCACCGTCTTCACGACGCAGCGAACCGGTGACCACCGCGTCCGGGGTGTCGTAGACGATCTCGGTGATCGGCTGGACCAGCACCGGATGCGCACTGACCTCGACGAACACGCCGTGGCCCTGGCGGATCAACTCGGCCACGGCCGGACCGAAGCCGACCTGACTGCGGAGGTTGCGGTACCAGTAGCCACCGTCCAGGACCCCGGCGTCGTGTATCCATTCACCGGTGACGGTCGAGTAGAAGGGGAGCGCCGGCGCCTGGGCAATGATGCCGTCCAGCTTTTCGGCGAGGGTGTCGCGGATGTCTTCCACGTGCCGGGTGTGCGAGGCGTAGTCCACGGCCACCCGACGCACCCGAACACCGTCGCCAGAGAGTGCTTCGAGCGCCTCGTCCAAGGCCTCGGCATCACCGGCGATCACCACCGAGGACGGCCCGTTGACCGCCGCAATCTCGACCCGATCCGCCCAGCGCTCCAGCTTGGTGACTGCCTCGTCCTCGTTCAGCGCCACGGACGCCATACCGCCACGCCCGGCCAACTGCGAAGCAATCGCCTGACTGCGCAAGGCCACGACCCGTGCCGCGTCTTCGAGAGACAGCGCACCCGACACGCACGCGGCAGCGATCTCACCCTGCGAGTGCCCGAGCACCGCATGGGGCCGTACCCCGACCGACGACCAGACAGCGGCAAGCCCCACCATGACCGCAAAGCTCGCGGGCTGGAGGACATCAACCCGCTCCAAGAGGTCGGTCTCGCCCCGCAGTACGTCGATGAGCGACCAGTCGATCCACGGCTCCAGAGCCGCCGCACACTCCGCGATCCGCTCCGCGAACACCGGCGACGAATCAAGCAACTCCCGGCCCATACCCGCCCATTGCGAGCCCTGGCCCGGGAACACCCACACCACCTTGCCCGGCACCTCGGACCCACCCACCACCACGCCCGGCGCACTCTCACCCCGCGCCAACGCCTGCAACCCGGCAACCGCTTCCTCACCGGACTCGGCCACGATCACGGCACGCTCACTCAGCAGCGCCCGACCAGAGACAAGCGCACCGGCCGCCGAAGCAAGAGGCACGCTCCCGCCTTCGACGAACGCCGCCAGCCGCGCGCCCTGCCCGGCCAGCGAGGCCTCGCTCCGCGCCGACACCACCAACGGCACCACACCACCGGACACCGGCCACTGGCTTGCCTCGTCCTCCGGCGCCTCCTCCAGAATCAGATGGGCGTTCGTCCCACTGGCCCCGAACGAAGACACACCAGCCCGGCGCGGACGCTCACCACGCGGCCACTCCCGCGCCTCCGTCAACAACTCCACCGCACCCGCAGACCAGTCCACCTGCGTCGTCGGCTCATCCACATGCAACGTCGCCGGAAGCACCTCATGCCGCAGCGCCTGCACCATCTTGATCACACCAGCGACACCCGCGGCAGCCTGCGTATGCCCGATGTTCGACTTCAACGAGCCCAGCCACAAAGGCTGTTCACGGTCCCGGCCGTACGTCGCCAAGAGCGCCTGCGCCTCGATCGGATCGCCCAGGGCCGTCCCCGTCCCGTGGGCTTCCACCACATCCACGTCCGCAGGGGAAAGCCCCGCGCTGGCCAAGGCCCGCCGGATCACCCGCTGTTGCGAGGGACCGTTCGGGGCCGTCAGGCCATTGGAGGCGCCGTCCTGATTCACCGCACTGCCGCGCAACACGGCCAGCACTTTGTGCCCGCGCTCCCGCGCCACCGACAGACGCTCCAGAACCACGACACCCACACCCTCGGACCAGCCCGTCCCGTCGGCCGTCGAGGAGAACGCCTTGCACCGGCCGTCGGCAGACAGGGCCCGTTGGCGGGAGAACTCCACGAAGTTGTCGGGGGTCCCCATCACCGCCACGCCGCCGGCGAGCGCCATCGAGCACTCGCCCTGCCGCAACGCCTGCGCGGCCAGATGCATCGCCACCAGCGACGACGAACACGCCGTGTCCACCGACACCGCAGGGCCCTCGAAGCCGAAGACGTACGACACCCGGCCCGACGCCACACTCGCCGCCAGCCCCGTGCTCGCAAAGCCCTCCAGCTCCGGCGTGACCGCACCGGTCCCGTACCCCTGGCCGAACAGCCCGGAGAAGACGCCGACGTCGGCGCCCTTCAGCGAGACCGGGTCGATGCCCGCCCGCTCGACCGCCTCCCAGGAGGTCTCCAGGAGGAGACGCTGCTGCGGGTCCATCGCCAGCGCCTCACGCGGCGAGATACCGAACAAGCCCGCGTCGAAGAGGCCGGCCCCTTGCAAGAAGCCGCCCTGATCGGTGTACGAGGTCCCCGCACGCTCCGGGTCGGGGTCGAACAGGCTCTCCAGGTCCCAGCCGCGGTCATCGGGAAAGTCGGAGACGGCGTCGACGCCGTCGACGACGAGCTGCCACAGCTCCTCGGGTGTGGAGACACCGCCCGGCAGCCGGCACGCCATGGAGACGATGGCGATCGGCTCGTCGGGGTCGGCGGCCATGACCGGCTCGGTGGCCGGTGCCGGCCTCGGGTCTCCGAGGAGCTCGGACCGCAGGAAGGCCGCGAGGGCCACCGGGGTGGGGTGGTCGAAGGCGATCGTGGTGGGCAGCCGCAGTCCGGTCCGCTCCGTGAGCCGGCCCCGCAGGGCGACGATGGCCACCGAGGTGAAGCCCAGGTCGCGGAACGCACGGTCGGCCGGGATCAGTTCGGGCCCGGCCTGGTTCAGCACCTCGGCGGCCTGCGCGCGGACCAGGTCCTCGAGGAGTGAGTGCTGTGCGGGTTCTTCCAGTGCGGACAGCCGGTCGCGCAGGCCGGCCGCGACGGCCTCGTCGGGCTCGCTCTGCGGGGCAGGTGTCCCGACGACCGTCGCCTCGTACCGCAGACGGCTCGGCTGCTCGGCCAGCAGGCGTCGCTGGGTCTTGCCCGACGCGGTCCGGGGGAGGCTCGTGACCTCGTGGATCCGTTCCGGCACCTTGTAGGCGGAGAGCCGCTCACGGCACCGGTCGATCAGCGTCGCGGGGTCGAACCCGTCGGGGCCGGGGATCACATAGGCGACCGGTACTTCGCCGAGCGTGTCGTGCGGTGCGCCGGCGACCGCCACGTCCGCGACGCCCTCGACGGTGCGCAGGACCGCCTCGACTTCCTCGGGGTGGATGTTCTCGCCGCCGCGGATGACGAGTTCCTTGATCCGGCCGCAGATGGCGAAGTAGCCGCCGCCGTCGCGCCGGGCCAGATCTCCGGTCCTGAACCAGCCGTCCCGTAGCGCCTCGGAGGTCGCCTCGGGGCTGTTGTGGTAGCCGGCCATGACGTTCGGCCCGCTGACCCAGACCTCCCCCTCGTCTCCCGTGGGGACGTCGGTTCCGGTGGTGGGGTCGACGATGCGGACCTCGACTCCCGGTACGGGCAGGCCGCAGGAACCGTCGGGCCCGGCGCCGTCCGGTGGGTTGATGGTGATGGCGCCGCAGGTCTCGGTGCTGCCGTAGGCGTCGACCAGCGGGACCCCGAAGGACTCCTCGAAGTCGCGGCGGAGGCCGGACCCGGTGACCGCGCCGCCGACCAGGCCGATACGCAGGCTCGGTGCGGAGAAGCCGCTGTGCCGGGCGGCCGCCACCAGGTGGTGGTAAGTGGTGGGGACGCCGGCCAGGAAGGTCGAGTCGGATTCGCGGAGGACCCGCATGACGTCCTCGGCGGAGCTTCCGTCCACGAGCCGGGCGGTGGCGCCTGCGACGGTGACGGACAGGACACACGCGATGTGCGAGAGGCTGTGGAAGAGCGGCAGCGGCCACAGCACACGGTCCTGGTCGGTCAGGCCCGGAATCGGTATGTAGCAGGAGGCAACGGACCAGAGGCAGTTGCGCTGCGTCGACAGGACACCCTTGGGCCGGCCGGTGGTCCCCGATGTGTAGAACATCCAGGCCAGGTCGTCCAGGCCGAGATCGTCCCTGGCGGGCAGGGGCGGTTCGGTGTCGGCGAGTCGGTCGTACGAGTGTGCTTCCGCCCCCGCCGGAACATCGCCGGTCACGAGCAGCACGGTCTCGGGCGCCACACCCGGCGTGCCCCTGAGGCGCTCCGCCCTGGCGGGGTCGGTGATGACCAGCGCGGTGCCGCTGTCGGCGAGGAGGTACTCCAGCTCGGCCGGCGCCGAGGCGGGGTTGAGTGGCACGCCGATGCCGCCGGCGCGCACGATCGCCAGGTAACTCTCCACGGTGGACACCGTGTTGCCGAGGCAGATGGCCACGCGGTCGCCGTGCTCGACGCCGAGGTGTGCCAGATGTCCGGCCAGTCTGCGGGTACGTGCCTCGAGGTCGCCGTAGGTGACCGCTCGCCGGTCGTCCTCGAACGCGACTTTGTCGGGGAAACGGGTCGCGTTCTCCAGGAGTACGACAGGAAGGGGCTTCATGAGGTCGGTGCGCACGGTCCCGCAAGTCCTTTCGGAGAAAAAGAGTTCACCAGGAGACGGGCAGGCTCTTCACCGCGAAGACGGATCCCTTGAGCCGCAGCGGCACTTCCTCGAAATCAACGGCGAGGCTGAGGTCGGGAAACGCACGGAGGAGGGCGTGGAATCCGGCGCGCAGTTCTACGCGTGCCAGGTTCTGGCCCAGGCACTGGTGAATTCCGAAGCCGAACGCCATATGACCGGATGTCTCGCGGTCGATGTTCAGCTCGGCGGGACACTTGAATTTCTCCGGGTCACGGTTGGCCGCGGGCAGTGAAACCGTGACGCTGTCGCCCTTCTTGACCGTCTCACCGTTGATTTCGATGTCTTCGAGGGCGGTGCGGTACGTGTCGTACTGGTTGACCGTGAGATAGCGAAGGAGTTCCTCGACCGCGGCGTCGAGTTTCGACGGGTCCGCGCGGAGCGCCGCCAGCTGATCGGTGTGGTGCAGAAGCGCGAACACCCCGACGGCGAGGGCGCTTTCGGTGGTCTCGTAGCCCGCGAAGAGGAGCAGTGTGACGATGTTGCACAGCTCTTCCGTGGTCAGCTGCCCGTCGGCGATGAGGCGGCTGATGAGGTCGTCCTCGGGCTCCTTGCGCCGGCGCTCGATGACCTCGCCGAAGAAGGCGACCGCCTGCCCCATGGCGGCTGCGACCTCCTGCGGGTCCCCGTCCGAGTCGTGCAGGAGCGTCGGTGCGTGGCCGTAGCGGTCGACTTCTTCGTAGGGCAGGCCGACGAGTTCGGACAGGACGCGCAGGGACAGCGGCTTGGCGAAGTTCGCCACCAGGTCCGCGGGCGAGCCGTGTTCACGCATGACGCCGATCTGCTCGGCGGCCACGGTCTCCGCCCGGGCCGTGAGCCGGTTCGCCCGGCGGGCGGTGAACTCGCCCGTGAGCAGACGCCGGTAGCGGGTGTGGTCGGGCGGGTCCATGTGAATGAACATCCCGGGGATCTTCGGATGGTTGGGCATCACCTGTCCGCGATGCGTCACCGGGAAGTGGCCGATCTCCGTGCTGTGGCTGAACCTCGGGTCGCTGAGGACCTTGCGCACCAATTCGTAACTGGAGACGATCCAGCCGATGTGTCCGTCCGGGTACACCATTCGAGCGAGCGGCCGCTCCGCACGCAGCGATTCAAATATCGCGGGAGGGTCGAACTGGTGCGTACGCGCCCACGGCTCCTCGAAGGAGATTGCGTCGCTCATGGAATCCTTCCCAACCGGTTCTTCATGCCCACCAGATATGCGGCCTGCGTTGGATTTCCGGACGTCGTGACAATGCTGTCCCGTCGGTGTCTATGGGCTCAGATTAGGCGAGCGTCCCCTGCCCTACATCCCTCGACCTGGTAGGGGGGCAAGTGGCTCTAGCGATCCTGAAAAGCAATTCGAGTGCGGCGTCCCGCGAGACCTGCCTCGTCCGGAATTCCTCGTACGCACATCAAACGACAGGCAGGCCGCGCGCTCGTGACGAGCGCGCGGCCTGCCTGTCGTGCGATGTGTTCTCAGACCTGGCGCAGCGGTGCCAGCGCCTTGGTCAAGGTGACCACTTCGGTGAGCAGTTGCTGAAGCATCGCCTCGTGGCCCTGAGCGGGCGCGAAGGTGGTGAACTTCTCGAAGTCGGTCCTGAGCGACAGGTTGACCTGGGTGTGCACGGCCGTCAGCTGGACCCCGGCGACGATGTGCCGCAGGTGGTCGAGGGCGCGGGAGCCGCTGACATTGCTGCCGTATCCGACGAGGCCGACGGCCTTGTTGTTCCACTCGTTGTAGACGAAGTCGATGGCGTTCTTCAACGAGGCCGGGATCGACCGGTTGTACTCGGGCGTGACGAAGACGAATCCGTCGAGCTCGGCGATCTTTGCGCCCCAGGCGCGGGTGTGGTCGTGCTCGTAGGCGCCCATCCGCGGAGAGCGCGGCTCGTCGAACAACGGAAGGTTGTAGTCGGCGATGTCGACGAGTTCGAAATCGGCGTCCTCCCGTGCACGGGCCGTCTTCTCGATCCATTCCGCGATCTGCGGTCCGACGCGGCCGGGACGGGTGCTGCCGAGAACGATGCCAATGGTGGTCATGTACGTCTCCCAAGTGCGAAGCAAGTCAGAGCAACGATCAACAGAGTGCCTCAGCGTGGCGGAACCTACGGTGTGATCCGGCCAGGCAGAAGCCTGCTACGGCAGTACGGTCTGCGGCACGGCCAACTCGACGGTCCGACCGGTGCGTACCGATGCACGGGCCGCCTGGATGATCCGCAGCGTGCGCACTCCTGCCGAGCCGTCGGGGCCGGATCCGTTCCCCTGGCGGACCGCGGCGATGAACTCACCGAGCATGACCGCGTACGGATCGTGCTCACGTGTCTCCCACCGTTCGCGGGAGGTGCCGCGGTCGAATCCGCCGAGCAGTCGTGGGGATGCGGTGAACTCCACGCTCGCACGGTCTCCGATGAAGTTCATGGTCGGTCCGCCCGCGGCCGGCGAGCTTTCCGCCGGGCCCCAACTGCAGTCGATCGACACGACGGTTCCGTCCGTGTACCGCACGGTGACGAGCGCCGCACTGTCGACGCCCGGCTCCGCGCTGAGGACGCTGTTCGCCTGCGCGTACACCTGCTCCGCCGGCTGCCCGTCGAGCACCGCGTCCACCATGTCGAGCAAGTAGGGCGCGGCTGCGGCCAGCGCTCCGCTCTCCGCCGTGTGCGGCCGGGCGGGACGCGGCTTGTTGTACGCCCCGTGGATGGTGGTGAGGCGGCCTAGGACCTCACCGCCCGCGATCTCCCGACGTAGGGCGGCGAACGCCTGGCCGAAGCAGGTCGGGGAGGCGAGGCTCAGCTGCACGCCCGCTTCCTGACAGGCAGTCACCATGGCTTCGGCGTCCGCTTCGTCGGCTGCCGGCGGATGCTCGCACAGCACATGCGCCCCGACCTCGGCCGCCCGCTCGACCAGCTCCCGGCGGCGCTCGACCTCGCTGGTGACGACCACGGCGTCGGGGCGCAGTGCGAAGACCTCGTCCCAGCTGCCCGTGTACGCCGAGCCGAGCCGTCGGGCGGTGTCCCTCCCCCGCGCCGGATCGTCCGGTGAGCCGTCGGGGTCCGCGATGACCAGGTCCACGTCCGGCCTGTCGTACAGCAGTTGGGCGTATGTCGCGGCGCGCTCGTGGGCGAACGACAACACGGCGACCTTCATGCGATGGCCCCCTTCACGGGCAGTTCGACGGCGCGTGAAGTCCATGCGGACCGTGCCGCGGCTTGGGTGATGCGGACGGCGGCCAGTGCGTCGCGGGACACCAGACGCGGCTCGGGTCCACCCCTCAACGCTTCGGCGAATTCACGGATTTCGGCGAAGAACGGGGATTCCCCGTAGTAGCCGAGGGTCCCGGCGGGGCCGCCGGACACCTTGATCTCCTGGGGCCACTCGGAGTCGTGGGTGATCGTCCCGTCCGTGCCCGAGACGTGGAAGGCGACGCGAATGGGCGGCTGCGGGGTCGGTGTCCACCGGCTCACCACCTGGCTGAGCGCGCCACTGGCGTGGGTGAGCACGACTGTTCCGACCGCGGCGGTTCCCTCCGGGGCCGGTGCGGCGATCTCACCCTGGTAGTGGGCGTGCACCCGTACGACGTCGCCGAAGAGCCAGTAGGCGATGTCCACGCCGTGCAGCATCTGATCGGTCAGGATCCCGCCGGACTCCGCCGAGGCGTGGCCGGTCCAGGGCCGTGGGTGGTAGCCGGCCACGGTGAACCGGGCGACCGTGCCCGCGCCCAGGCGGCCCTCGGCCACCAGCTCGTGGAGCCGGGCGAAGGCGGGGGCGAAGCGGATGTCGTGCGCGGGATAGACCGGTACGCCGGCCTGCTCCGCCGCGCCGACGATCTCCTCGGCCTCCGCGACGTCGGCCGCCAGCGGCTTCTCGCACACCACCGCCACGCCCTCGGCGATGGCGGCCAGGGCGATGTCGCGGTGAGTGCCCGTGGGCGAGCAGATGTCCACGGCGTCCGCGCCGTCCAGCGCGTCGGCCAGGGAGTCGACGGCCTTGGCCCCGAACTCCTCGGCCAGGGCCGCGGCGCGGCCGTCCTGGGAGTGGATGCGCACGGACGCCCCGGCGTCGATCCACGCCTCCAGGTGCATCCGCGCGATCAGCCCTGCGCCGATCAGTGCGATCTCAAGCTGCCGCATGCCGCCCCCCAGCTCCTCTTCCCTGTCGGTCGTCCGCACGGACGAGCCCGGCTGCGGGAGCCGGGCAGTCAGGTGCCACGGAGCAGAGCCGGCTCGGAGCCGGGTCGTCGAACACCCGGCACGGCTGCCGATGCCCACACGTCCGAAGCCTGATCAGTCTCGCCCGCACCGCGCGCCGGGACCATCACCAACGTGAGTAGTCTCAGCCGGAGTCGGGGTTTCCAGGACCGCGACCGCGTACGAACCCCGACGGCGGGTCAGTGCCCGGGAACCACGTCCGAGGAAACCGCGGAGATCCAGCTGCTGCGGGCCGGGGGCGTCGGCTCGGGAATGAGCGCTTCGGGAACCTCCGTTTCGGCCAGGGCCGGTTTGCGGATCAGGAGCAGCGCCGCGTCGTCGTGCAGTCGGCCGCCGACATGCGCCAGCAGTTCGTCCTGGAGCGCGCTGAGGGTGTGTGCCGGTTCGTCGGACACATGGCGCTCCAGTCCTTCGGCGAGCGGATAGAACGCACGGCCGCGGTCGCGGGCCTCGGTGACCCCGTCGGTGTAGAGCAGCAACTGGTCCCCGTCTGCGAAGGGCAGCACCTGGAGGCCGGGGGTGTCACCCGTGAGAGCGCGCAGTCCGAGGGGCGGGGCCGGATGCGTGGGATCGACCGCCGCGACGCTCCCGGAGGCGTTCACCAGCAGCGGAGGCGTGTGTCCGCAGTTCACCACCTCCAGCTGCCCTGCCTGCGGGAATCCGGCGACCACTGCCGTGACGAAGTCGTCAGGACCGAGGTTGCGTGCCAGGCTCCGCTCGATCCGGTCCACCACGGCGAGGAGATCGGGCTCGTCGTAGGCGGCCTCGCGGAAGACACCGAGCACCAGCGCGACCGTCCCCACGGCCGGGAGCCCCTTGCCGCGCACATCGCCGACGATCAGCCGCACTCCGTACGGGGTGGGTATCAGTGCGTAGAGATCCCCGCCGATACGGGCCTCGGCCGCCGCGGCGCTGTAGCGGACGGCCACCTGAAACGGGCCGACCGTCGCCGGCACGGGCGCCAGCAGCGCATGCTGGGCGGTCTCGGCGACCGAGCGGACGGCCGCGAGTACCCGCTCACGGCGTCCGCGCAACGCGCTGGCCAGGCCGCTCGCCAGGGTGACAGCCACCAGGGCGGACAGTACGGCGGCCAGCTCACGTGGCGGAACGCTGTCCCTGGTTCCCAGCGTCGCGCCGAGCGCCAGCGCGAAGAAGCCGACGCAGAGCACGCCGCGCGGCCCGTTGGTGGTGGCGGCCAGGGCCGGACCCGCAGCGAGCAAGGGCAGCCAGATCATCCCCGCTCCGGCGGCGAGATCGGCGAGCACGACGACGGTGACGATCAGCACGGGCAGGACGGGCGTACCTGCGGCCAGCTGTGCGACGGCGCGCCTACAGGCCGAAGCCCGGGGACCGGCCACGCGGTTTCGGAACGGCCGGATCGGCCAGTGGTCGCCACGATGGTCTCGGGCCTGACTCATGTTCGTCTGCAGTCCTCACCTGTGCACGGGGCACATTTCTGAAATGCCTGTTTCATCCAGATAAAGGGGTCGGTGGGGGCACCCACAAGGAGAGGCTTTTCAGATAGTGAGCGAAAGGCTCCTGGTGACACGGCTCGCGGTCGGGAGCAGACGGGCCCGAATCTCGGGCAGGCGGGAGAGCCGGTCCGCCGGCAGTGAGACCCCGAGTGAGCCGAGGGTGTCGCCGCTGTAGACAGGGACGGCGACACAGACCGTGCCGAGGGCGTACTCCTCCAGGTCCGTGACGGCCGGGGCCACGGGTGAGGCGTCCAGTCGCCGGAGCAGTTCCAGCCTGCTGGTGATCGTTCGTGGCGTGAGGTCGGGGAGGTGGTGACGGGAGAGGTAGTCCATGCGGGCGGCCTCGTCCAGTTCCCGCAGCACGGATTTGCCCAGCGCGGTGGCATGTCCCGCGTCCTCGAACCCCACCCAGAGGTCGACGCGGGGCGTCCGGGGCCCGTCGACGATCTCCGCGACCCGGATTTCGCCCTCCTCGTAGAACGTGAGGTAGGCAGCGGTCGCGAGTTCGTCCCGCAGCGCGGCGAGCGTGGGACGGACCCGACTCAGCAGCGCCTGCGCACGGCCCGTCGTCTGCAACGTCTGCAGCTTGTCGCCGAGGATGAACCCGCCGTCGGCCAGCTTCCGCACGTATCCGTCGTGAACCAGTGTCCGCAACAGGTGGTACGCGGTCGCCAGGGGCAGACCCGTCTCCCGTGCCAGCTGCTTCGCGGGCGCGCCGTTCTCGTGCGCGCTCACCGCCTCGAGCAGGCGCAGGGCCCGCTGGACGGAAGCGATGAGCGTTGGGCCATCGTCCGCACCCATACGACCAGCTTGCGGCAGGTGTACGGCACGAGCAAGGTGAGCAGGGCCTCGACCTGGGAAAACACCAGATCAGGGGCCTGATCCGGGAAAGCGGATCAGACCCCTGACTGGTTTCCGAGGTGCCTCACATGATCAACCCGGCGGCATTGGCGGACAGCCCGGCCGGCACGGCTCGCCAGTCACCGGTGCGCTGCCATCAGCGGAACAACCTACAGACCGTCTGTCACGGCCCGTACTCCACCGGTTGATCTCGCCGTGGGTCACCGGTCCGCACCCGCCGACGGACTGCCGCCGCCTGTCCGGGAGCATCACGCCCCGTACCGAGATCATCTCGGCATGGGACGAGGTGAGGCACCTCAGCCTGCGACGCGACCTAGAAGGCGCTGTTGTGGCAGCCCATGGACGAGCCGAGGTGGGTGTCCTGCCCACCGGCGTTGCCCTCGCCGTTGAGCGCGTTGCCCAGGACGCCGTTGAGGATGCCGACCTGGCCGAGGACGTCGACGTTCAGGTCGTGCGACTTGCAGTGGGAGCTCTGCATGACGCCCTTGCCGCCGTGACCGTCGCCGCCGTCGGCGCTGGCGGTGCCGGCACTCAGGAGGCCGACGCTGCCGAGGGCGACGGTGAGGACGGCAGCCTTGCGAAGCTTGTGCATGTCATCTCCGATGGAGTGAGGTGGGTGCGAGCCGTGAGTGATCGACTCCGTTCAGTCACCGGACATTAATATGAAAAGCTCCATAATCGACGCACGACACGCTGAGATTCGTGATCGCGTGGCGCATCACCCGCAGCGGGCGCTCACACGGCAAGGAAGCGGCGTCACCACTCCAGGGTCAGCGAACCTCCGACCGGCAGCGTGTGCCAGCGGTCGGCGTACTCCTCGAACCGGGACACGATCCGGTCGACCTCCGGAGGGATCGCCCGGGCCGTGACATACGCCGGCAGCTCCGCCGCGTGGCCGTGCCGCACCTCCCACACCGGTACGGCGATACCCGCGAGCTCCTCCGACCTGGCCATGTCGGCACTCGCCGCAGGGGACGACTTCGCCGGCTTCGACTTGCGGCGCCGGGCGGCCCTGGCGCGTTCCGCGGGGTCGGCGGGCCAGAACAGGCCGTTGTCACCGGCGGCCAGCCGTCCGTAGACCCCGAGCTTGATACCCACCTCCGCCTCGACGAGGAAGTGCACCAGGTCGTGCGGGAGATACGGATGCCCACCGGGACCGTTGCGCGGTGCCAGCGCGGCACCGTTCTCGCGGTGCACCGCGATGTCGTAGCTCGTACCGGGACCCTTGGTGAACACAACGCGCATGCCCGGCACGGTAGGTGACGGTCGTGACCGCACGCATCCGGTTTTCCGACGCGTGCTGCTGGTTGTGGGAGTCGCAACGCCTCACGTACCGGCGGGCCTCATTCCTTGGCGTCGGCAGCCGGTGATGCCGGTGCCGAGTCGCCGACGACTTCCGTGGGTTCGGCCGACAGCAGCAGGTTCAGCCCCGGCAGGTAGTACAGCGCATACCGACCGGGGGTCAGGAGGCAACTTCCCACCATGGGACTCACCGGCAGCCGCAGCGAGCCCGCGGAGATCTCCCCCTGCTCGTCGTGCAGCCGCACGGTCACCTCGCCCTCCACCCGTTCGACCGGGGCCGGAGAGCGCAGAGCGCGGAGCGCGGCAGGCAGACCGCTGGCGCCCGTCAGCTCCCACGCACCGATGAGGAACGGTGGGGCGAAGGCGAAGCCGTGCACAGCGAGCGCGAACAGGGCGCCGAGCGCCGCCTTCCACTGCGTGCGCGCCAGGGACAGCACGCACCAGAAGGCGAAGAAGCCAAGGGCGGCGAACACCAAGGCGAAGATCAGCACGCCGGGGACCAGCAACCGCAGGCGCACCCGGCGGATCAGCGCCCGGCGCTGGCGGCGGGTCAGGCGTCCAGCCCGGTTGGCGGTCAGCTGCTGTGGGGTGACGCCCAGCTCCTCGGCCAACACCCGCCGGGTCCATGCCAGTTGCGCGCCGGTGGGGTACATGTTGCCGGCGGCTTCCTGCGCGTCGACCGGCTCCGCCGACAACAGCAGCGGCGTGCCTCCGCGTTGGGTCGGCTCCAGCCAGTACAGCCGGTACGCCCCCGGCGGCGGCAGTTGCGGGGCGCCCTCCGGCAGGCGGATGGATGACTCGCCCACCCGTGCCACGGTGCTGATCTCGCCCAGGGCGTCGGCGATCTTGCAGGCTCTCAGGGCGGCGATCCGGCCCCGGCGCCGGCGGCGAGCGCGCCAGCGGGACCATCCGGCCATCAACGCCAACGGCACCGGGTACCAGACCGTGACCAGGAACGTCATCCCCATCGCCGCGAGCGTCGCCGGTACCTGACCTTCCGGCAGATCGCCGGACCGGTCGGGAGCGGTGCCCGCGGCCACGCCGACGCCGATCACCAGGGCTCCCCAGAAGAGCAGAATGGCCCACGCCAGAATCGGCGGCCGCACTTTCCGCCCAGCGATCGACACCCACTGCATCGAGGTCACTTCACCGGCGGCGTTGGCGGCCCACGCCTCCGGACTCGTCCATGAGCCGACCGCCGGCGGCTCCCCCGAGCCCCTGGACTTCCTGCGCCGCATGTCCACTCCCCTGTGTCCACCTGACCGCCGAGCGCAACACGCTCAGCCACGCAATTCCACGGTGCAGCTCCGGCCATACGCGAACCGGGTGTCGAACTCCAGCCGGGTTCCGCCCCGGACCGGGTTCACGCGGACCCCGTCGTCGGACGTGACCTCCCGCAGGGGTCTGCCGTGGAGGAGGACGACCACCGTGTCCCGGTCCATGGTCGGGTCGGACACGGCGACGGTGGTCAGGTCGTGTCGCCCGCGCCGCACGATCACCGAGGCGGGCCCTTCGATGCGTATCCCGGCGGTTTCGTGGTGGCCGGCCGTGAAGCTGTTGGCGGCTGTCAGGCCGAGGCGGGTGTGGGTGACGGCCTGTAGGCGGGCGGTGTTGGCCAGGACCTTCAGTGGTCCGTGTCGGTACGTACGGAGTCGGGCTTCCCCGGCATTCGGCACCAACGCGTAGGCCAGACAGGCGGGTTGGGCTCCTGGTTCCTGAGCGAGCGTCACGCCGAACACGCTGCGGGTCACGGCGGTGTCCGGGTTCGAGGTGCGGACGACGCGGCGGCTGCGGGTGACCTTGTCCAGGGCGACCACCACCGGCGGGGTGTCGAGGAAGACATAGCCGACGGCGGTCCCTTGCGTGGCATTGGCGTAGCGCAGCCAGTGCAGGTCACCGGTGCCCGCGCCGGTCCAGGGGCGGCCGTCACGGAGCATCCCGGTGAGGGCGATTTGATCGTCCGGTGCGGCGATCCGAGCGTCGATGGTCGTGGTCACGGGCCGCCCGGCACTGTCCCCGACCCCCGCTGCGAGCACCACGATCTCCTCGTCGAGGAGGAACCACGACTTCGTCGCGGTCGCGTTGCGGTAGACGACGAAGTCCTCGGGCAGCACACCTGCCGCCTTGTCGCGGTAGGCGACATCGGAGGACTGCACCATCCCGGCCGCCCCGTACGTCCCGAGGACGGCGCCGCCGGAGTGCCGGTTGGTGCCGCGCGGGAAGTAGACGTACGTGTTCTGCGACTCGGAGGACGAGGTGAAATTCAGCGGATGACCGGGGTTGTCGTAGTACGGCTTGCCGTACAGCTCGGGGATCGTGCGCCGCGGCTCGACCGATGCGGTGACTCCGGCGAGGCCGTACGGCGAGACCGTGGTGAAGTAGTCGATGCCGTACGCCTGGGTCTGATCCTGTCCGGAGAGATAGAGGTAGTGGGCCCCGTCGCCCTGGAACCAGGGCATGAGGTTCTCGCCGTTCATGTACTCGTACTTGCTGATCCGGTCGGAGCTGCGTGCGAGCGCGAAGGCGTATCCGGGTCTGCGGTGCACGGTCCTGTCCATCGCGTTGAAGGCAAGGCTGCGCGAGGCGGGGTTGAGGTCGGCGGGCGGGACGGTGGCGTCGCCGATGATGTCGGCGTAGCGCACGATGCTGACCGGGGAGACGAAACGGGAGGCGTCGAGAGTTGCGCGCGACGTCGACCGGATGTGCTTGACGTAGCTCCTCAGGGCGCTGGCGTCGGCGCCGTTCGCGAGCGTCGACAGGTCGACGACCGCCTCGACGACCACCGCGACGTCGGTGTAGCCGGTGTCCGTCCGCGAGACCGCCCTCCCCTTGACGATCTCCATCATCCAGCCCTCGAAGATGAGCGGGGCGAATCCGTTCCTCACCCAGCCCTCAATGGTCGGCACCAGGTTCTCGCCGTGCGCGAATCCCGATCCGTCGAGGATCTTCAGGGCCTGCACGACACGCGTCAGCAGGGCTTTGCCGTACGAGCCGGTGTAGGCGACGGAGGCGTGCTGGATGAAGGATCCGTCCGCGTAATGGCCGTCGGTGACACCGTGGTTGAGGTGGTACGGGTCGACGGTGGCGAAGACCGTCAACTGGTCGGTGAGGGCCTTGCGGATACGGGCCTCGTCGCCGAGGAGTGCACCCTGCAAGATCCGGTTCGTGGTGATGTCGGCGAGGTTCGCGCCGGTGTGGAAGCGCGAGTCGAGGTTCACGTCCCCGTCGATGCCGTTGCGGAGATAGGCGTCCATCGTGGCGACGTAGGTGGGCAGGAGGTCCGGGCGATAGGCGTGCACCTGGTCGGCGAGGAGCACGAGCGTCCTGCTGATGTGCTGAGAAAGACCGATCTCCCAGTGGAACCAATTGCCGTAGTAACCCGCGGACTGGTCGCCGTAGTAACGCTCGTGGAGCCACACGAGACCATCGATCACCCGACGCTGCACGGCGACATCGTCGTACAGGTCCGAGGGAGCACCGCCGGGTGTGCGAGTGGCGAGCGCGATCTCGTACAGCCGCCGGAACGCGGTGTCGAGCTGCGCCGGGTCGGTGCCGAGCACCAGGCCTGCGAACAGTTCGTCGGCGTCCGCGTCGTCCATCGACTCCAGGTTCGCCCGCGCGGCCTTGTGGACAGCCGCCACCTTCGCGGCCGTCTCGGGCCGGGCATTGGACTCGGCGGTCCCGGCGAAGACGGCCACGGTGTTGGCCAGCACCCGTGCGCTGCCTTCGGCGACCTCGGCGGCGCTCGCCGGCCGGGAGGGAATCACCGCCAGAAGACCGGCGGCCGACACAGCGGACAACAGGCGTCTGCGGGTCATGTCCATGGCGTCGTCCTCCGTCGGCGAACGGGCGTTCTGGGGGGCGGAGTCAAGCAGACGCCCCGACCAGCGACAAGGCTCCGCGTCCCCAGACGCGACTCCCTCCCAACTTCCCTCGTAATGACCGCCGTTGGAAGAGGAGGCGAACGGGTTGGCCGGTGGGCCCGGCGTCGTCGCCAATGGGGCGGGCCGCGATCTCCCACGGATCACCGGATCACGCGACCGCGTACCCGCGCCTGCCCCCCCAACCGACCAGTGACGTCCGTCGTGGCCGGTCAGCCGCGCAGCGGCTGCGTCAGCCGCGCAGCGGCTGCGTCAGCCGGCCCAGCAGTCCGGCGACCAGTGCCGTCTGCGCGGGCACCGCGTCGGGGTAGATGAACTCGCCCTGGGCGTGGGCACCGTCGCCGACCGCGCCGAGGCCGCACAGCACCGGCAAGCCGAGCGCGGCAACGAAGTTGGCGTCACTGGCACCGCCGACGGAGGCGTCGGGCAACTCGTCCCGGCCCTGCTCGCGGGCGACCTCTCGGGCGAGGTCGAGGAGAGGGGCGGAGGCGGCGCTGAGGGTCATCGGCGGCCGGTTCCAGTCGTGTTCGATCTCGATGCGGACGCGGGGGTCGCTGACCTTGATGGCGTCCAGTTCGGCGTCGACACGGTCCTGTTCGGCCTCGCTGCTGACCCTGATGTCGACGCCGGCGGTGGCCTGCCCGGCGACGACGTTGATGGCGGAACCACCCTTGATGAGCCCGGTGTTGATCGTGGTGCCCTTTTCGGGTGCGGCGACGGCCGCGGCGGCGACCACGAACTCGGACAGCGCGGTGATCGCGCTCGCCCCGTCCTGCGGCGCGAGCCCGGCATGCGACTCGACGCCGGTGACCGTGACCTGGAAGATCCCGGTGCCCTTGCGGGCGGTCTTGACCGCGCCGTGGGCGCTCGGCTCCAGCACCAGCGTCACGTCGACCTTCTGCGCCACTTCCTCGATCACCGGACGCGAGGACAGGGATCCGATCTCCTCGTCGCCGTTGAAGAGGAAGGTGACGGTGGGCACGGATGCGCCGCTCTCCCGGGCCAGTTTCAGCGCCCAGATGCCTTGGGCCAGGCCGGTCTTCATGTCGAAGATGCCCGGTCCGCCGAGCTTCTCCCGACCGTCGTCGGACGCCTCCGGCTGCTCCCATCCGGCAAGCGTGCCGGTCGGCCACACGGTGTCGTAGTGGCCGACGAGCGCGACGTGCCCGGCGCCGGTGCCGGTGTAGGTCAGGGTGAGCGTGTCGCCGTACTCGCCGCCGGGGTGGCGCTGTTCGTGGTCCGGCCGCCCGAGCCGCCGGACGGCCAGCTCACGCAGGAGGTCCAGGCCCGAGGCGAGGCCGGGGAGGTCGTAGCTGCTGGTCTCCTGGCGGACGAGGGTCAGGATGTCGGCGACGATCTCCGACGAGACGTCCTGGGCGCGGGCGGTGAGGGCGGCTGCGGGCGATGCGGTCATGATCTGCTTTCTCGTACGAGGGCGGGGCGGGTGTCGCTGTGGCGGAAAGGCGGGGTCAACCGACGCCCAGCGGGATGCCGAGCAGGTACCAGGCCACGAAGAACCCGACCCAGGCCACCCAGACGACTGCGGCGATCGGGATCGTGAACGAGGCCAGGGTGCCGATGCCCGCGGACTTCTTGTGCTGCTGGATGAAGCCCAGCGCCATCGCGAAGTACGGACTCATCGGGGTGACGCAGTTGGTGACCGAGTCGGCGACGCGGTAGACGGCCTGGGTGGTCTCGGGCTCGATGCCGATGAGCATCAGCATGGGCACGAGGATGGGCGCGGCCAGGGCCCACAGGGCGGAGCCGCTGGTGATGACGAGGTTCATGAAGGTGATCAGCACGGCGATGCCGACCAGCACGGTCCAGCCGCCCAGGTGCATGTCCTTCAGGGTCTGCGCGCCCTCGATGGCGATGACGTTGCCGATGTTCGTCCACTTGAAGTACGCGAGGAACTGGGAGATCGCGAAGAAGAGAACGAGGATCGGGGCGTATGTGCGCGTGCCCTCGGCCAGCGCGTCGACGATGTCGCCTGCGGCACGGAAGCTGCCGGTCATCCGGCCGTAGACCCAGCCGAGGAGGGTGAAGAACAGGAAGAGGACCAGCGACATGCCCGTGATCAGCGGGGATTCGACGATGGAGCCGTTCTCGCCGCGCAGCGGTGAGGACACCGGGGCGAGGGCCACCGCCAGGAGCGCGACGAAGCCGACCGCGACCAGCCCGGTCACCCGCAGCGCGCGCCGCTGCTGCTCGGTCACCTCGATCGACTTCAGCTCGTCGGCGGTCAGGGCGGTGACCGGCTCGTCGGGTTCCAGGTCGGAGCGCTTGGCGATGACCTTGTCGACGACGAGCGTGATCACCAGGGCCACGAGGACCGACGAGGCGAGCGCGAAGAAGTAGTTCGCCACCGGGGTGACGACGTAGTCCGCGTCGATGGTGTGGGCCGCGGCCGTGGAGATCGACGACAGCAGCACGTCGGTCGTGGTGATCGCCGGGGAGGCGTCGTAGCCGGCGGAGATGGAGACGTAGGCGACGACGCAGCCGAGCACCGGACTGCGGCCGGCGGCGCGGTAGATCAGCGCGCCGAGCGGGATGAGGGTGACGTACGCGGCGTCGCCTGCGACGTGGGCGACCATCGCCGTCATCGACAGTGCGAAGGTGAGGTACTTGCCCGGCACGCGGGCGACCATGCGGCGCAGCATGGTCGTGAACAGCCCGCTGGCCTCGGCGACGGCGATGCCGAAGCCCACGATGAGGATCGTGGCCAGCGGCGGGAAGGTCGCGAAGTTGTCGACGGCCCCCTCGACCATCGTCGTGAGCCCGGCCTTGCTGAGCAGGCTCTGCACCTCGATGGTCTCGTGCGTCCCGGGGTGCACGGTGCTGACACCGGCCGCCGCGAGTGCCGCGCTGAGGACGATCACGACCCCCGCGAGGATCCAGAACAGCCAGAAGGGGTTGGGGAGTTTGTTGCCGACCTTCTCGATCGCCGCGAAGCCCCGGAACGCGATGCGCAGGGCTCTCGACTGTGGCTCGGTCGGCTGAGGCTGAGCGGAGGTGACACTCATCGGTACCTCTTCGTGCATTGGGGGGATGTTCCTGCGAACAATGGCACTCAAGTGAGAGATTCTCTACACCCTGGATGTAACGGCGGGATTAAACGGCGCCTAGAGTGGAGCACTATGACCCGTCCTCTCCTCGACGAGCTCGACCGGCGCCTCATCGGCGCGCTGCATCTGGCACCCCGGGCCACCTGGGACGACATCGGCGAGATCCTCGCCGCCGACGCCAGCACGCTCAAACGCCGCTACGACCGCTTGCACGAGGCACGGATGATCCGGGTGATCGGACAGTCCGACTGGGGCATCCACTCCACGGCGATGCCCGTCCACGTCTTCCTGGACGTCACCGGCGAGACCCCGCTCGCCGTCCTCCAACGACTCCGCGACCTCCCCCACCTCCAACTGCTGGCACAGATCTCGGGCGGCTACCCGCTCTACGCCGTCGTGCACGCCCCGTCCGAGGCCGCCACCAGCGAGGCGATCGACCGGATGTTCTCCGTCGCCGGCGTCCGCCGGGTCAACGCCCTGCCCGCGCTCAGCACCCTGCGCCGGGGCAGAACCTGGGACCCGCAGTTCCTCACGGAGTCCGAGCGCGCCGAGCTGATCAAGCTCACCGGTGCCCGCCCCGAGGGCACCGCGACCGCGACGCCTCCCGCGAAACCCCTCAGTGAGGCCGAACGCACCGTCGTCGCCCGGCTGCTCCAGGACAGCCGCGCGTCCGCGGCGAGCATCGCCCGGAACGCCGGCCTGGCCACCTCCACCGCGCACCGCGTCGTCCGCCGGGTCCTCGACGAGGGATGGGTCAAGCCGCGGCTAGAGGTCGTGTCGGAGTGGCTCGGCTTCCAGACGTCCTTCATCCTCCGTCTGCGGGTGGCACCGGGTGAGACCCCCGACGTCATGCGCCGTATCGACCAGCTCCCCCAGACCCGGCTCGTCGCCCACGTCGCCAGCGACATGTCGGTCCTCGCCACCGGCCTGGTCACCGACCGCTCCGCCCTGGCGCTCTTCATCGACGACGAACTCGCCGAGATCCCCGGCATCGTCACCGTCAGCGTCGACGTCATGCTCACCGAACCGCGCCGCTACTGGCTGGACCGCGACCTGACCTCGGGACTCGGCACGTTCCACGCGCCGACGTTGCTGTGAGGCACTGTCGAGCTCCGTGCCCGCGCCCCCCGCTTCGTCCAGGAGACCTCTCCCATGTCAGAGCCAGCGATCGATGCCCTCGTGTTCGACGTACTGGGGACGCTGGTCGACGAACCCGCCGGCATCCGCGCGGGTATTCGGGAACTCGACCCGTCGCTCGACCATGACCGGATCGAGCAGCTTGTGCAGCTGTGGCAGCAGCATGTCGACCGCGAGCAGCGTCGAATCGTCGACGGCAGCACACCGTTCCGCACCAGCGACACCCTGGACCGTGAGGCTGCCCGGCTCGTTGCCGACGCCGCCGGAGTCGACGATTCGTCCGCGGTGGCGACGCTGGCCCTGTCAGGTCGCCGGCTCCCGCCGTGGCCAGACACCGTGGCAGGGCTCGCCCGCCTCGCCGAACGGTTCCCGCTGATCGGCCTCTCCAACGCGAGCAGGACGGCACTGCTGGGACTCAACGCCCACGCCGGACTGCGCTGGCACCAGGCCCTGTCCGCAGAAGACGCCCAGACCTACAAGCCGGACCCAGCGGTCTACCGGCTGGCCGTCACCGTCTCCGGACGACCGCCGCAGCGGCTGCTGATGGTCGCCGCCCACGCCTGGGACCTGCGCGCAGCACAGGGCCAGGGCCTGCGGACGGCCTACGTCGCCCGTCCCGTCGGCGATCCGCCCACCTCGTCGGACCAGTTCGACCTGTACGCCGCCGATCTGGCCGACCTGGCCGACCAACTCGGCAAGGTCTAGGCCCTGGTCGGGGGCGGGGCATCGCGTGGGCACTGGCATAGTGCCCACATGCTCCGACGAATACGGTTCACCAGACGTCCGGCCGCCCTGGCAGCCGGCCTCGCCGCCGTGCTCGGCCTGTTCGCCACGCCTGCCTCGCCCGCCGCGGCCGACGGGTCCGGCGAGGTCACGTTGCGGCCCAAGGCACCCGCAACTTTCGTGATGTACCACGCCGATGAGGGCGCCGAGGCCGAGAACAGCGACTTCGTCGTGCCCGTCGCCGTCGTGCGCAGCTCCGGCGGCTCCGCCCGCAACGTCAAGGTGGTGGTGGACGCTTCGGGCCTCAGGGGCGTCGCCACGGTAAGCAAGGGCGGTCAGGGCAATTGCACCGGCAAGGGCCTCGTGTTCAGTTGTGAGTACGGCGACGTGCAGAACGGCGACGGGGAGGCCAATGCGCCCTTCACCCTGCATGGCGTGGACGGTGTCGAGCCGGGCGACAGCGGGACGGTGACGTACACCGTCACAGCCGACAACGCCGCCCCCGTCGAAGGCACCACCCGAATGACGGTGGGCGGCCCGAAGCTGCACACGCCCGAGAAGGCGCAGACGGTGGAGGGAGTGGATCCCGGAGCCTCCGAGCCGCTGACCCCGAGTTTCGCCAACACCAGCCGGTTCACCGCCGAGCGGGGCGTCGCCCTGCATGTCACCGCCTGGGACGGTCTACGGCTGACCTCCCGCCCCGAGAACTGCTGGTTCAACTCGGACGCCACCGCGGCGTGGTGCAGGTTCAGCGCGACGGCCGCACCACACACCGCCCACGCCATCAGCTCCCCGATCACGTACACGGCCGCCCCCGGTCAGCTTGCGGGCTCGCTCTCCTACACCTGGTCGTCCGAGCCCGAGCGCCCCGACGACCTGAGCGCGCGGGGCACGCACGCCCCGCTGACCCTGAGAGAGCTGACCGGGCCGGCCGCCCGCGGCCTCACGGGCGACACCGGCAACGTGAGCGTCGAGACCACCGTGCAGGCGGACTACGAGCCGGTGACGGCGACCGTCCGCGGCCGGGTCGGTGACACGGTGAAGGTACGGCTCGGACTGCGCGACCTCGGACCCGGGCAGCCGGAGTCCGCCGAGTCGATGGGCGGCTTCGAGGTGATCCCGCCGGAGGGGACCACGGTCACCTCCGTTCCGTACGTCTTCGAGGGCGACGGCAGCAAGTGGGCGTGCGGGCGCCCGAAGAAGCCCGCGGGGAAGCTCGTCTGCGACATCGGCTACGACTCCTTCTACGAGGTGCGGCACGAGGGGGGTACGACCGCCATCGCGTTCCATGTCCGCATCGACCGGCAGGTCCCCGGCGCGCGGGGCACCATCCGCACCTACAACCCGTACGACCGCACCCCCGGCAACGACACCGCAGCCATCCCGCTGGACGCGTCGCCCGCACCCCTGTACCGGCGTTACCTGACCCCCCTCATCGTGGGGGCGGCGGCCGTGGTGGCCGTGGCTCTGGCGCTGGTCCTGCTCCGCCGGCGACGTCAGGAGTGGCGGCATGAATGAGACCGATCTGGAGCTGAGCGATGGTCGCAGGCTTCATGTCTACGACTCCGGCACGGATGACTCCGAAGGTCGTCTCGTCGTCTTCTGGCACCACGGCACGCCGAACATCGGCGCGCCTCCCGCGCCCCTGTTCCCGGCCGCCGGGCCGCTCGGCATCCGCTGGGTGTCGTACGACCGTCCCGGGTACGGCGGATCAACTCCTCTCCCCGACCGCAACGTGGCCTCGGTGGCCGCCGACGTCCGCAGCGTCGCCGATGCGCTGGGCATCGACCGGTTCGCGGTCATGGGTCATTCCGGGGGCGGCCCGCACGCCTTGGCCTGCGGCGCCCTGCTCCCTGAACGGGTCCTTTGCGTGGTCAGCGTGGCGGCGCTGGCCCCGTTCGGCGCCGAGGGGCTCGACTGGTTCGGGGGCATGGCCGCCTCCGGCGTGGCGTCCCTGCGTGCCGCCGCCGAGGGTCGGATGGCGAAGGAGAACCACGAGGCGGGCGCCGAGTACGACCCGGCGATGTTCACCTCGGCCGATCACGACGCACTCGCCGGTGAGTGGTCATGGTTCGCCGACGTCGTCGGTCCAGCCCTGGAGGGCGGCCCGGGCGGGCTGATCGACGACGACCTGGCCTATGTCGCCCCGTGGGGATTCGACCCGGGGAAGATCGTCGCGCCGGTCCTCTTGCTGCACGGTCGCGAGGACCGCGTCGCGCCCAGCTCACACAGCGAGTGGCTCGTGAGCCGCTGCCCCTCGGCAGAACTACGGCTGACGCCTGCTGACGGACACATTTCCGTCCTCAACTCCGGGGCAGCAGCCCTGAACTGGCTCGCCCAGCACTCCGACCACCGGTGATCTCTGCCCGCGACGGTCCCTGGCGCGTGCGCAGCGCCGGCACGGCACTAGAGTGAACCGGTGACTTCTCTGCCGGAGGACCCGACGCGACCCATCAGGGAAGACGACCGCGACACGGCCGTGCGGCGCCTACAGGAGGCGTACGCCGAAGGGCACATCTCGCACGAGGAGTTGGACGAGCGCCTCCAGCAGTCGCTCACCGCAAAGACGAACGGCGAACTCCTTTCGGCTCTGTCCTCGCTCCCGGAGGAGGACCCGGGCACCACGTCCACGATTGCCGCCGCCGGTGGACGGATCCGGCGGCGCGGCCCATGGCGGGTACCTCGGTTCCTCAAGGTCCACTCCGCGTTCGGAAGGGTGCACTTGGACTTGTCCCGGGCCGTCCTCGAACATCCGGTGGTCGACATCGAGTTGCAACTGGGCACCGGCAAAGCCAAGATCACGGTGCCTCGCGACGCGACGGTGGACGTCGAGGATCTGCACACCGGGTGGAAGGACCTGCTCTACAAGCCCCCGCGGCACGCCCGCCCCGGCGGCCCCAGGATCCGGATCTCCGGGGCGATGGGGTTCGGACGGTTGAAGATCCGCCACGCGCGGCGTTGAGCCCCGGGACGGTGTCGGTAGGTCCACCCCCTCCTTCGGTGTCCAGGCCCAGCGACGAGGAAGTCCGTGAGCGGCAGGATTCTCGTCATCGGCAGGAACGGCCGACGAGGAAACCCACCACACGGACTCCGGGGGACACCCATGAACGAAACCATCGCCAGGCGCCTGACGGGCCTCGCCGGCATCGCCGCCGCGGCCGCCCTCATCGCCGAAGTACCGCTGTACTTCATCTACTCCGGGCCGCCGCCGGACGCGAACGTCCTGGCCAGGCTGCTCATCGGCATCGTCGCGCTGGCGTTCCTGATCGTGTTCGTGACGGCCTTCCGTGAGCTGGTCAAGCGGGTGAACCCCGCCTACGAGTGGGTCGGCACGATGGCCTTCGCCACCGGACTGGTCTACGCGACGATCACCCTGGTCTCCAGCGGGCTGGAAGCCGGCGCGGTCATCGCCGCCGATCATGCGATAGACCCGACCATCACGGTCAGCGGCACCTACATCCTCTACGGGTCGATCGGCCGCATGATGCTCGCGCTCTTCCTGGCCGCGCTGGGCTACGGCATCTCCCGAACGACTCTGCTGCCGCGCTGGACCGCCCGCTCCGCGTACGTCCTGGCGGGCGTCAACCTGGCCTTCGTGCCGTCCTTGTTCTTCGGCAACGACCCCGCCCACTTCTACGCGGCGAACGGCTGGGGCACCACCGCCCTGATGGGCGCGATCCTCAGCTACTGGATGCTCGCCCTGGGCATCTCCACCTACCGCAGCGCGACACGACGTGCGCCCGCCGGTTGTCGTATTCCCCGGACATGACGTCAGACTGAATCCGGACGACGACCCACCGGAGGTGCGGAAGAGTGGAGCCGGCAGCGAAGGGACACCCGGTAGGTCTGTTCGTCGGCCTGTCCACCCTGGACGTCATCCAGCTCGTGGAGCATGTGCCGGGTTCCAACGAGAAACTGACGGCTCGTGAGCAGACAGTCGCCGCGGGCGGTCCCGCGGCGAACGCGGCCGCGACGTTCTCGCATCTGGGCGGCGCGGCCGGGCTGCTCACCGCGATCGGCTCCCATCCGCTGGGACATGCGGTCACGGCGGACCTGAACCGGCTGGGTGTGACCGTGACGGACCTGGCAGCCGAGTCGCCCGACCCGCCCGCCGTGTCCTCCATCCTCGTGACCGCATCCACCGGCGAACGCGCTGTCGCCTCGACCAACGCGACCGGAGTCCGGCTCGTCCCGCCCGACGGTCTCGACGCGTTGGTGGCGGCCTGCGACATCGTCGAACTCGACGGCCACCACATGGAGTTGGCCCTCGCCACAGCCCACGCCGCACGGACCGTCGGTCGGCCGACCGTCCTCGACGGCGGCAGCTGGAAGGCCGGAATGCAGAGCCTGCTGCCGTCGATCGACGTGGCCGTCTGCTCGGACGACTTCCACCCGCCCGGCACGTATACGCCGGCCGACACCCTGAAGTTCCTGCAAAAGCACGGAGTTGCCTGGACGGCGGTCAGCCGGGGAGGTCGGTCGATCGTCTGGGCGGGCCCCGACGGCGGCGGCACAGTGGACGTGCCTCCCGTCCGAGTGGCGGACACGCTGGGAGCCGGTGACGTCCTGCACGGAGCCCTCACCCATCACCTCGCGGTCCAGGGCCACTTGACCCCGCAGGGGTTCGTCGAGGCCCTGCGGGGTGCGGCCGAGGTGGCCTCATATGCGTGTGCCTCGTTCGGCACCCGAGCCTGGATGCGGAGAGAAGAAGCCGAAGGCGCGCAGTTCGACCGGCCATCTCACTGAGCCTGTGCATTCCGGGCTGTTGGACGCTCACACACCGATGCGTTCGACCAGTCGGACATTGTTCGAAACCTCTTGACGCTGCCCCACAACCCGGCTGACACTCTCGCAACACGACGTCACACAGCCGAAACGAACAAGGCGCCCTGGCCGCAGCGCCCGTTCCCGGCCGGCTCCCCTTGCCTTTCCCTTCCTCCGTCAGCCATGCCTCAGCAGGGAAACACACATGACGTACATCGCAGGTCAGCGCACCCGTGCGAGACGCAGGGCGGGCCGTCTCGCCGGCCTGATGGCCGCGTCACTGTTCCTGTGCCTCGCCGCGCCCGCACTCCCCGCGCGGGCCGCGGTCACCGCGGACGTGAGCGCAGGGCCGGCCCTCTGGTACAAGCTGGACGCCGCCTCCGGCAACACCGTGACCGACGCCTCCGGCAACGGCCTCGACGGCACGGTGAGCGGGACCGCCGACTGGTCGGGCAACGGGCAGGGGCTCGCCTTCAACGGCTCCGACACCTACGTCAAGGTGCCGGACGACGTGATGAAGGGCATGGACGCGATCACCGTCTCCACCGATGTACTGATCGACTCCGCGCAGTCCACGCCGTACTTCATCTACGGCTTCGGCAACTCCAGCGGGAGCAGCGGGAACGGCTATCTGTTCACCACCGGCAACTCCCTGCGCACCTCGATCGCGACCGGCAACTGGTCGACGGAGCAGACCACCAGGCCGGCCGACTCCCACAACCTGACCCGCGCGGTGTGGAAGCACCTCACCTACACGCAGACCGGTTCGACCGGTGTGCTGTACGAGGACGGCGTCGAGGTCGGCCGCAACACCTCCGTCACCATCACCCCGGGCGCCATCGGCTCCGGCACGACGACCGCCAACTTCATCGGCAAGTCGGTCTACTCCGGCGACAGGCTCTTCAAGGGCAGGATCCGCGACTTCCGGATCTACGACCGTGCACTGGACGCCTCCGAGGTCGAGGATCTTGCCCTGCCCGTGGCCACACAGGGCGTCGCCGACGACAAGGCGGCCCTCAGTCTCGGTGACACCTCTGCCGTCACGGCCGACCTGGACCTGCCGAAGACCGGGACGGCCGGCGGCTCCACGATCAGCTGGGCCGGCGACAACACCTCCGTCGTGTCCGACACCGGCAAGGTCACCCGTCCCGCGGCCGGTGAACCCGCCGCCCACGCCACGCTCACCGCGATCCTGAAGAAGGGCCCCGTCACGGACACCAAGACGTTCGACGTCACGGTCCTCCCCGACTTCGACGACCGGACCGCCACCGAGCAGGCCGCCGAAGCCCTCGCCGTCCACAACCTCGACGACGCCCGCGGCAACCTGACCCTTCCCGCGCAAGGTGACTACGGCACCGACGTCGCCTGGTCCTCCGCGAACCCGGACGTGGTCTCCGCCGACGGCGTGGTCCACCGGCCCGCGCGCGGCGACGGCTCCACCACCGTCGAGCTGACCGCCACCGTCACCAAGGGCGAGGCACGGACAACCCGCACCTTCACCGCCGAGATCCCCGAACTCCCCGCGCACGAAGCCCTCAAGGGCTACATGTTCAGTTACTTCACCGGCGAGGGCACCTCGGACGGCGAGCAGCTCCACTCCGCCCTCAGCAAGGGCGACGACCCGCTGAAATGGCGGGAGTTGAACGACGGCAAGCCGGTCCTGACGTCCACGCTCGGTGAGAAGGGCCTGCGCGACCCGTTCATCATCCGCTCCCCCGAGGGCGACAAGTTCTACCAGATCGCCACCGACCTGCGGATCTACGGCAACGGCGACTGGGACGCCGCCCAGCGCACCGGCAGCAAGTCCATCATGGTCTGGGAGTCCACCGACCTGGTGCACTGGACGAACCAGCGGCTGGTCAAGGTCTCCCCCGACAGCGCGGGCAACACCTGGGCGCCGGAGGCGTTCTACGACGCGCGGCTCGGCGAATACGTCGTCTTCTGGGCGTCGAAACTGTACGACGACGAGGCGCACACCGGCGACACGTACAACCGCATGATGTACGCGACCACCCGCGACTTCTACACGTTCAGCGAACCCGAGGTCTGGATCGACCGCGGCTACTCGGTCATCGACTCCACGATGATCCAGCACGACGGCATGTACTACCGCCTGTCGAAGGACGAGCGGAACAACAGCTCTTCGACTCCCAACAGCAAGTTCATCTTCGAGGAGAAGAGCGACTCGATCCTCGACCCGTCCTGGGACGCGGTGGCCGAGGGCATCGGCAAGGGTGCGATGAGCGCCGCCGAGGGGCCGTTGGTCTTCAAGTCGAACACCGAGGACAAGTGGTACGCGTTCCTCGACGAGTTCGGGGGCCGCGGCTACATACCGTTCGAGACGACCGACCTCGATTCCGGGAACTGGACCCCGTCCACGGACTACGACCTGCCCGCCAGGCCGCGCCACGGCACCGTACTCCCGGTCACCCAGGCCGAGTACGACCGGCTGCTGCGTGCCTACCAGCCGGACCAGTTCGTCGAGAGCGTCGAGGACGTGTCCGTGCGGACGCGGATCGGTGACGCCCCTGTACTGCCCGCCACCGTGATCGCCACATACGCCGACGGAGTCGAGCGCCCCACCGCGGTGACCTGGGAGGACGTACCGGAGTCGCAGTACGCCCAGGCCGGTACCTTCACGGTGACGGGCAGCCTGCCGGACGGCGCCGCGATCCCGGTCCGCGCCGAGGTCACCGTCTCGGAGGAAGGCCCGGACGTCCCGGCCGACCTGCTCCTCGACTACGACTTCGACGAGACGGGCGGCACCATCGCCCGGGACTCCAGCGGCCACGGCTACCACGGCACCTACGTCCGTACACCCGACTTCGGGACCGGCGTGCACGGCGGCTCGTTCAGAATGTCCGGCGACTCCGCCACGTCCCCCTACGTCAAGATCCCGAACGGCGTGCTGAAGAACGCCGACAGCGTGACCGTGTCGACGTACGCCAAGTGGCAGGGCGGCAACAGCTTCCAGTGGCTCTTCGGGTTCGGGCCCGACAGCGACAGGTACCTCTTCGCCACCCCCTCGAACGGCGGCTCCAGCCTCTACTCGGCGATCACGAAGGCCAGTTGGTCGGCGGAGTCGAAACTGACCGCAGGTTCGCAGCTCACGCCCGGTGAGTGGCGGCACGTCACGGTGACCCTCGACGGCTCGACCGGCACGATGGTCCTCTACGTCGACGGTGTCGAGGCGGCCCGTACGACGACGACCATCAGGCCGTCCGAGCTGTACGACGCGAACAAGGACTACAGCGGCTACATCGGCCGCTCCCTGTACTCGGCCGACCCCTACTTCGCCGGCGAGGTCGACGACTTCCGCATCTACGACCGGGCCCTGTCGGCCGCGGAGGTCATGGAGCTCAGCGGGAACACCGCCGGAATCGCCAAGGCGACGCACCCCGCGCTGAAGGTCGACGCGCTCATCGACAACGCGAACGGCAGGATCACGTTGCCGATGGCGGAGGGCACCGATCTCACCGCCCTCGCACCGGAGTTCACCCTCGCCCGCGGCGCGGCGATCAGCCCCGCGTCCGGCAGCGTCCATGACTTCACCGAGCCGGTGACGTACGAGGTGACGGGGTCCGACGGCACGAAGCGGACCTGGACGGTCTCGGCGCTGATCATGAAGAGCCCGGTGCTGCCCGGGCTCAACGCCGACCCGAACATCGTCCGCTTCGGTGACACCTTCTACCTGTATCCGACGACCGACGGCTTCGAGGGCTGGAGCGGCACGCAGTTCAAGGCGTACTCCTCCACCGACCTGGTCCACTGGAAGGACCACGGCGTCATCCTCGACCTCGGCCCGGACGTCTCCTGGGCGGACAGCAGGGCCTGGGCGCCGACGATCGCCGAGAAGGACGGCAAGTACTACTTCTACTTCTGCGCCGACGCGAACATCGGTGTCGCGGTGTCCGACTCGCCGACCGGTCCGTTCAAGGACGCGCTCGGTCAACCGCTGCTCAGAGCAGGCCAGTTGAGCGGGCAGATGATCGACCCGGCGGTGTTCACCGACGACGACGGGCAGTCGTACCTCTACTGGGGCAACGGTCACGCCTATGTGGCTCCGCTGAACGACGACATGACCTCCATCGACACCGCGAAGGTCGAGGACATGACGCCCAGCGGCTACAACGAGGGCACCTTCGTCATCAAGCGCCAGGGCACCTACTACTTCATGTGGTCGGAGAACGACACCCGCGACGAGAACTACCGCGTCGCCTACGCCACCGGCCCCTCCCCCACCGGCCCGTGGACCAAGCGCGGCGTGATCCTGGAGAAGGACCTCTCCCTCGGCATCAAGGGTCCCGGCCACCACTCCGTCGTCCAGGTGCCGAACAGCGACGACTGGTACATCGCCTACCACCGGTTCGCCCTCCCCGGCGGTGACGGCACACACCGCGAAACGACCGTCGACAGGCTTGAGTTCGACGCTGACGGCCTGATCGAGAAGGTCGTGCCCACCCTGACGAGCATCGACCCGGTGACGATCGTGCACGCCGGTCCGGACGCCACCGGGAAGGAAGGCGACGCCATCCGGCTGGGCGGCACGCTCTCCGGTGCGGGCAGCGCGAAGTGGACGGCCCAGGCGGGGGCGCCCTGCACCCTCGCCGACCCCGGGGCGGTCACGACGACGGTCACCTGCACCGACGACGGCACCTACGAGCTCACCCTGACCGGCGGCCGCAGCAGCGACACGGCCACCGTCGAGGTGGCCAACGCGGCACCGTCCGTCACCTCCGCCGAGGGCCCGCGCTCCCCGGTCCCGGTCGGCAAGCGGGCCATCGTCACGGCCCGGTTCACCGACCCGGGCACGAGCGACACCCACACCTGCACGGTCGACTGGAAGGACGGCAGCGAGCCACAGTCCGGCACGGTCACCGCCACCACCTGCCGGGCCGAACACACCTACGGCAAGGCGGGCATCCGCCGCCCGGTGATCACCCTCATCGACGACGAGGGGGCCTCGGACAGCAGGACCCTCCCCGAACTGATCGTCTACGACCGCTCCGCCGGACCGGCCCTCGGCACCGGCGTCTTCACCTCCCCGGCCGGCGCCTCCCCCACCGACCCGGACCTGACCGGGAAGGCCGCCTTCTCCTTCGCCGCGCTCTATGCGAAGGGAGCCACCGTTCCCACCGCAAGGGCCTCCTTCGACTTCGGTCCGGCCCGGCTGAAGTTCCGCTCGACCGCCTCCGACTGGCTCGTGGTGACCGGCTCGCAGGCCGTCCTCCAGGGCTCCGGCACGGTCGACGGCACCCGGGGCTACACCTTCCGTGTCACCGCCACCGATGCTCCGGACTCCTTCCGCATCAGGATCTGGAAGACGTCCGGCGGCGAAGTCCTCTACGACAACGCCACCAGCCCGAAGCTCAAGGGCATCATCACCCTCACCCCCAGGAGGAAGCCCCCACATGAGTCCACGACAGGCCCAGGAAAGCACTGACCGAGCGGCGATATCCCGGCGCGGCAAACTGGTCGTCGCCGCGCTGGCGGCAGCCCTCTTAGTAGGCCCCGGCGTCGCTCAGGCCGCCCCGCAGACGGCACCCGTTCCCCAGGAACAGGTGGCGGCGGCCACCATCACCTGGACGCTCGAGCGGGCGGCCAACCCCACGCAGGACCAGTTGACGGCGTACAACCTCATCACGACGGCCATGAACGCAGCGGTGGCCCGGTACAACAACCTCAGCGACCTGGGCAAGACCATCACCGTCCGCTACGACCCGAGCGTGCCCACCGCCGACGGCAACATCAACGGAACCATCCGGTTCGGCAACCGCGGTTACATGACCGAGCGGACCGCGCTGCACGAGATCGCCCACACGATCGGCGTAGGCACCAGTTCGGGCTGGAACTCCCTGGGCTCCAGCGGAACTTGGCGTGGTGCGCAGGCCACGGCGCTCGTCAGGCAGTTCGACGGTTCGAGCGCCGCGCTGTCCACCGGCGGCGGGCACTTCTGGCCCTACGGCCTGAACTACGAGAACGAGTTCTCGAGCACGGCGGCCGACCGCCATGTCCAGATCGTCGCCGCCATGGTGCGTGACGGTCTGTGACTCCAGGAAGGTGGCTCAGCGAGCGCATCCGGGGTCCGGGGCTCCGGGTGCGCTCTCGTGCGTTGCGGAATCCGCTGGTTGGCCGGAGCCGAGACACCGTTCACCCCACCTTCACCACCAGGACGCACACCTCTCCCCGCTCCCAGCCACTCTGGTGCCGCCACCCCTCATGTGCTCCTCGGCGAAAGGCCATTGCTGACATGCGCCCTGAACGGTCGCGCACCACAAGACGCTTCGGCACGAGAACCGTGACCGCACTGGTGGCCACCGCCCTAGCGGTGGCCGCCCCCTCTCCCGCCACGGCGGCCGAGAACCCCTCTTCCCTCGTGGACCCCCTCATCGGCTCCGCGAACGGCGGCAACACCTTTCCCGGCGCCACCCTCCCGTACGGGATGATCGCCTGGTCCCCGACCAGCACCACGGGCGACCAGACCAGCACGGGAGCGGCCAACGGCTACCAGTACGACACGACGCGCATCCGGGGTCTGAGCCTGACCCATGTGAACGGAGCCGGCTGCAATCCCGGTGCCGCGGGCGACGTACCGATCATGCCGTTCGTCGGTGACGTCACGTCCTCGCCCTCCGCGGACACCAAGGACGCCGTGTACGCCGCCGACTTCTCGCACGCCGACGAGAAGGCCGTGCCCGGCCGCTACACCCTCGGCCTCAAGTCCGGCGCCACGGCCGACCTTTCGGTCAGCAAGCGCGCGGGCGTCGCGGACTTCACGTTCCCGAGCGACCGCCCGGCCAACCTGCTCTTCCGCGTCTCCAACTCCCTCAACGGCAGCGAGGACGCGCACGTCGACATCGACGCCGCCCACCGCAAGGTGACCGGCTGGGTGCTCACCGGCGCCTTCTGCGGCCGCCGCGCCAACGGCGGGGTCAACAACCGCAAGAGCTACTACAAGCTGCACTTCAGCGCCTCCTTCGACCGTGCCTTCAGCTGGGTCGGCACCTGGAAGGACGGCACGCTCTCCCCCGGCTCGACGACGGCCTCCGGAGGCGAGGGATACGCGACCGGCGCGGACCGTGCGGGTCGCGGCTCCGGCGGCTGGGTCGGCTTCGACACCGGCTCCGACAACGATGTCCACATGCGGCTCGGTATCTCGTACGTGAGCCTCGCCGGCGCCGAGGCCAACCTGCGGGCGGAAGTCGCGCCGGACGCGAGCGTGGCCGACGTGGCCGAGGCCGGGACGCGGGCCTGGGACCGGGAACTGAACACCGTACGGATCAAGGGCGGCAGCGCGGCCCGCCGAGAGACCTTCTACACCGCGCTCTACCACTCCCTCATGCAGCCGAACCTGATCAGCGACACCGACGGCCGCTACTGGGGCATGGACCAGGCCGTGCACCGGCTGGCGCGTGGCCAGGGGGCGCAGTACAGCAACTTCTCCGGCTGGGACCAGTACCGCGCACAGATCCAGCTGCTCGCCTTGCTGAAGCCCACCGTGGCGGGCGACTTCGCGCAGTCGCTGTACAACTTCGCGCGGCAGAACGGCGGGGTGTGGGATCGCTGGGTGCACGTCAGCGGCGCCACCCATGTCATGACCGGCGACCCGACGGCGGCGACGCTGGCGACCTTCTATGCCATGGGCGTGCGCAACTTCGACTACAAGGGGGCCTTCGACTCGCTCGTCCGCCAGGCCACAGTGCCCCACCCGGACGGGCTCTCGGACGCCGGCTGCCCCGGCCAGTGCGTCGGTCAACGCCCCAACCTGGCCCAGTACTTGAACTCGCAATACGCCGCCCAGGACGTGTGCCACTGCTGGGGCGGTGCCGCCGAGACCCTGGAGGACGCCGTCGCGGACTCCGCACTCGCCAAGTGGGCGAAGCTGCTCGGCCGGGAGACGGAGGCCGAGGTCTTCACCGAGCGCGCCGCCTACTGGCGCAACGTCTTCAACCCCGAAGCCACGACCGACGCCGGCTACATCCAGGCCCGCAGGCTGGACGGCTCCTGGGTCACCCCCTTCAACCCCGCCAGTGACCTCGGCTTCGCCCAGGGCACCAGCGCCACCTACACCTGGATGGTGCCGCAGGACGTCCAGGGCCTGGCCGCCGCGATGGGCGGCCGGGAAGTCGCCGCGGCCCGGCTGGACGGCTTCTTCCACAAGGCGGACGGCTCCTGGTCGGTCCGCGGCGGCGACCCACTGCGCTACGACCCGACCAACGAGCCCGGCATTCACGCCCCTTGGCTCTACAACGCGCTCGGACAGCCCTGGAAGACCCAGGCGACGGTGCGCCAGATCCTCGACACCGTCTACGGCACCGGACCCGCGGGTCTGCCCGGCAATGACGACCTGGGCACCATGTCCGCCTGGTACGTCTTCTCCGCCCTGGGCCTGTATCCGCAGACCCCGGGCAGCGCCTCCCTGCTGCTGGGAGCCCCGGTCTTCCCCACCGCGGTGGTGGACCGGCCCGGCCCCAGGGACATCACCATCAGTGCGCCCGACGCCGACGACACCCACACCTACGTGGACGCCGTGCGCCTCGACGGGCGGGCGCATCGGAAGTCCTGGACGGACGCCGGTCTGACACGCTCGGGCGGCTCTCTCACCTTCCGGCTCACCGAGCAGCCGAACACCCGGTGGGCGACCGACCCGGACGACCTGCCGAAGTGACACCCCTGTGGGCCCGGCATGCCCGGGCCCACACCGGCCTTCCCAGGACGCCTACGCCGATTCACGCAGCCGCAGTTGCGCCCCGACCACCAGTTCGTCACGGCCGAGCGGGCCGCTTCCGGTCAGCAGCCGGGCGGCCTGTTCGACGGCGAGCGCACCGAGCCCCCGCGTGTCCAGGGCCACCGTGGACAGCGGCGGTTCGACGAGCTCGCCCAGTTGGAGGCCGTCGAAGCCGATCACGGCAAGGTCCCGGGGTACCTGCCGGCCGAGTCGACGCGCGGCACGCAGGGCTCCTATGGCGACGATGTCGTTGAACGTGAACACGGCGGTCACGTCGGGGTGCCGGACGAGGAGGTCCTGGAGTGCGCTGTCCCCGCCCCCGACGCTCTGGTCGGCGCGGCTCACGGATCCGGCGTCCAGTCCGCACGCCGACATCGCGGCGTCGAACCACTCGTGGCGGATACTCGGCTGGGACCGTTCCGCGTGATCGAGCATGCCGATGCGCCGGTGCCCGGACTCGACCAGATGCCTGATCGCGGCGTGGACGCCCTCCTTGCCGTCGATGCGGATCGAGCTGAACCGCTCGGTGCGGTCCTCCCGGTCGATCAGCACCACAGGGAGCCCTCGGGTCAGCTTGTCGATCTCGTCCTCGGACTGGCTCAGGTACCCCACGACGGCGTCCACCTGCGAGGCGATCACCTCGAGCGTGCCCCGCTCCTCCTCGATGCGGTCACCGGTGTCGTAGACGACCACATGCCAGCCGCGCCCCCGCGCCGCGTCCAGCGCGGCGGCCGCGACCTCGGTGAAGAAGGGGTTGAGCAGATCGGGGATCACCAGTCCGACGCTGATCGTGTCCTGGCGGACGAGTCCCCGGGCGAACCGGCTCGGCCGGTATCCCAGCGCAAGGGCGGCGTCCAGGACGCGCTGCTTGGTGGTGACACCGATCTCGCCCTTGTCGTTGAGGGCCCGCGACACTGTCTGCCGGGACACCCCGGCGGCCTGGGCCACATCGTCGATCGTCACCCTGCGGGGTCCGGTCCCCGACGACGCCATCACTCACCTCCGCGAAATTGCCGACGCGCGTGCGCCGCAGGGACACCGAGTATGCCGGGGGGCGACGGAGCCTTGACACTCCGGCGTATGGAAGCCCACACTCCCAATCAATTCCCGTTACCGCTCCCGTGAGCGCTCACGTTACCGCTCACGGCCACTCATTCCAACCAGAAGGCATCCGCCTCCAGGTGTCAACGTCGACCCGCCTAGCACTGCCGCTAGTCGTTATCTGGAACGGAAGATATGAGCAGCACAGTCACACGTACTCGCCTCGTCATCGCAGCCGCGGCCGCCGGCGTGGTCGTCCTCGCCGGATGCTCGTCGTCCGACTCGTCGTCCGACAGCGCGTCCGGCCCTTCCTGCGAGCCCTCCAAGGGCAAGGTCACCCTCCAGTACTGGAACACCGTCAACGGCATGGACAAGGTCGTCGACCTGTGGAACAAGGAACATCCCGACATCCAGGTCGAGACGAAGAACATCTCCAACGACCAGTACGGAGCGATCGGCAACGCCCTGAAGGCCGGTAAGGCACCGGACCTCGCCCAGGTCGGCTACGACCAGCTGCCCACCCTGCGCTCCCAGGACGCCTTCGTGGACGCCTCGGCCTGCAAGACGGCCGCCGACGCCAAGTCGAAGTTCGTCCCGTGGACCTGGTCGCAGTCCAGCTTCAACGACAGCGGGGTGTTCGCCCTGCCGCAGGACACGGGCCCGATGGCCCTGTACGTCCGCACCGACATCTTCAAGAAGTACGACGTCCCGATCCCGACGACGTGGGACGAGTACGCGAGCGCCGCGGCGAAGCTGCACAAGGCGGACCCGAAGCTCACCATCACGTTCTTCGACCCGAACAACGCCGAGTGGTTCAACGGGCTCCTCTGGCAGAACAACGCGGCGATGTACAGCTACTCCGGCGACAAGTGGCACGTCACCGTGGAGTCGGACAAGAGCAAGCAGGTCGCCGACTACTGGCAGAAGCTGATCGACGACAAGCTCGTGCGCACCGACCTCGCCAACGGCTCGACGCAGATGTTCGCCGCCTACCAGAACAACCAGATGGCCACCCAGGTCGGGGCCGCCTGGGGCTACAGCGGCATCCGGGACAACCTGCCCGACCAGGCCGGCAAGTGGTCGATCGTCCCCATGCCGACGTGGGGTGCGAGCGGTAACTCCGGCGACTGGGGCGGCTCGACCGTCGCGTTCATGAAGGGCGGCAAGCACCTCTACGAGGCGGCCGAGTTCAACACGTGGCTGAACACCGACCCCGAGGCGCTCGCGATGTCGAACGAGCTGGGCGGCCTGTACCCGGCGTCCAACGACGGGCTGAAGCTTCCGGCGCTGGCCAAGGGCGTGCCGTACTACAACAACGAGAAGATCTTCGACGTCTTCGCCGAGTCGTCCAAGAAGATCGACACCGACTTCGCCTGGGGGCCCACCCAGAAGACGGTGAACCTGGCGCTCCAGGACGCGATGGCCAAGGCGGCGGCCGGTGACGGCAAGCTCACCGACGCGCTCGCGGCCGCCCAGTCCGCCGCGCTGAAGTCGATGCAGGACCAGGCGATCCCGGCCACCGCGGGCAAGTGATCACAGCATGACCGACATCGCCACCCGTCCGACCGACGCGGTGTCACCACCGCCCCGGGGTCGCCGCCGTCCACGACTGGACGGCGGCGGCCCCCGGGCCGGCACCATCGTCGCGTTCCTGACGCCCTTCTTCCTGCCGTTCGTGCTGTTCTACCTGGTGCCCATCGGCTACGCGCTGTGGCAGAGCTTCCGCGTGGTGCGCCGCTCCGGCGGACAGTACGGCACCTCGTACACCACCTTCGGTGGTTTCGAGCAGTACGTGGAGGTGTTCCAGAACGACGAGTTCTGGTCCAGCATCGGCCGTATCGGCCTGTTCGGCATCGTGCAGGTGCCCGTGATGCTCTTCACCGCGCTGATCATGGCGCTGCTCCTCGACACCCACCTGCTGAAGCTCAAGGGGTTCTTCCGCACCACCGCGTTCATGCCGTACGCGGTGCCCGGCGTCATCGCCGCGATCATGTGGTCGTATCTCTACTCGCCGCAACTCAGCCCCGTCGTCGACCTGTTGAACCACATCGGTCTGGACCCCGACTTCCTGGGCCCGGGTGCCGTGCTGTGGTCGACGGCGAACGTCTCGACCTGGCTGTGGACCGGCTACAACATGCTGATCATGTTCTCGGCGCTCCAGTCCATCCCGCAGGAGCTCTACGAGGCCGCGCGGATCGACGGGGCCGGCAACTGGACCATCGCCTGGCGCATCAAGGTCCCGATCATCGCCCCGTCCATCGTCATGACCACGGTGTTCTCGATCATCGGCACACTTCAGCTGTACTCCGAGCCGGCCGTGCTGCGGCAGATCTCGTCGAACATCTCCAGCACGTTCACCCCGAACATGCTGGCGTACACCGTGGCCGTCGGGAACAACTACCAGCAGGCCGCGGCCATTTCGGTGGTCATCGCCGTCATCACCTTCGTCTTGAGCTTCGGATTCATGCGACTGACCTCCAAGAGGGCGGGACTGTGAGCAATCGACCCCCTGTCCAGGAAAGCCGCGTGAGCCGTACGGCCGTCATGGCGCTGATGCTGGTGCTGGCGATCTACTTCCTGCTGCCGCTGTACTTCCTGATCGTCGCGGCGACGAAACCGCAGGGCGACCTCGCCTCCACCAACGGCCTGACGTTCTCGAACTTCCAGCTGTTCGACAACCTGCACACCCTGTTCACCTTCAACAACGGCATCTTCGCCCGATGGATCCTCAACACGGTCGTCTACGCGGTGCTGGGCGCGGCCGTGGGCACCCTGATCTCGGCGTTGTGCGGCTACGCGCTCGCCAAGTTCCGCTTCCGCGGCCGGGAGTTCCTGTTCTCGGTCATCCTCGGCGGTGTGCTGGTCCCCAGCACCGCGCTGGCGCTGCCGCTGTTCCTGCTGTTCTCCGAGGTCGGGCTGGTCAACACCTACCTCGCGGTCTTCCTTCCCAGCATCGTCAGCCCGTTCGGCGTCTACCTCGCGAGGATCTTCGCGAACGCCGCCGTGCCCCAGGAGCTCATCGAGTCCGCGCGCCTCGACGGTGCCGGTGAGTTCCGCACGTTCTTCTCGGTGTCGGTCAGGCTGATGTCGCCGGCGCTGGTGACCATCTTCCTGTTCCAGTTCGTCGGCATCTGGAACAACTTCTTCCTTCCGATGGTGATGCTCCAGAAGGAGTCCCTCTTCCCGATCACGCTCGGCCTCTTCACCTGGAACGGGCAGACCGCCCGCTCCCCGCTCCTCCAGGAGTCCGTGATCACCGGCTCGCTGGTGTCGATCGTGCCCGTGATCATCGTGTTCATCCTGCTCCAGCGGTTCTGGCGCACCGGCCTCGCCGCCGGCTCGCTGAAGTGACGTCCTCCCCCCACACAGAAGGTCTCTGGCACCATGTCCAACCCTGCTGTCTTCGTGCCCCACTTCCACTGGGACCGGGAGTGGTACGAGCCGTTCCAGGTGTTCCGGCACCGGCTCGTCACCGCGCTCGACACCGTGCTGGAGACGGCCGAGGCCGACCCGGACTTCCGGTTCACCGTCGACGGGCAGATGGCCGCGGTCGAGGACTACCTGGAGATGCGCCCGGAGAACCGTGACCGGGTCGCGGCGCTGGTCGCCGAGGGCCGGCTCGCCGTCGGGCCGTGGCTGATCCTGCTCGACGAGTTCCTCTGCTCCGGCGAGACCATCGTCCGCAACCTCCAGATGGGGTGGGCGGCCGCCGAACGTCTCGGCGGCGCGATGCCCATCGGCTATCTGCCGGACATGTTCGGGCACGTCGCGCAGATGCCGCAGATCCTGGCGCGGGCCGGCATCGAGCATGCGGCGCTGTGGCGCGGGGTGCCCGGAGCGGTCGACGGCCACGCCTTCCGCTGGCGGGCCCCCGACGGTTCCGAGGTCCGCACCGAGTTCCTCTTCGACGGGTACGACAACGGCCTGGACGTCCTGCTGGTGCCGGACCGGATCCGCAGCGCGCTCGCCGAGTACGCCGAGATGACGGCACAGCGGTGGGGCGGTGACCCGGTGCTCGCCATGTCCGGCACCGACCACAACGCGCCCGACCCGCAACTGGCGGCCTGGCTGCGGAAGGCATCCGGCGAGGAGCGCCCCATCACCGTCGCCACGCTCGACGAGTACATCCGGGGGCATGTACGGGACGAGGTGACCGCCGTCGTCACGGGTGAGCTGCGCAGCCATGCGCGGGGCAACATCCTCCCCGGCGTGCTGTCCGTGCGGCTCGGGCTCAAGCAGCGGATGGCCGCCGCCGAGCGCACCATCGACCACGCCGAGCGCATGAACGCCCTGTGGTCGCGGCGCGACGACTCGTCGTTCCTCGAACTCGCCTGGCACAAGATCATCGAGTCGACGGCCCATGACTCGGTGGTCGGCTCCGGCACCGACGAGACCTGCGACCAGGTCGCGGCGCGGCTCGCCGAAGCCGCGCAGACGGCCCGCGCCGTCCGGGACACGGCGCTCGCCGAGCCCGCAGCCCGGGTACCCAGCGACGCCTACCTGGTCGCCAACCCGCTGCCGTCGGCGCGTACGGCACTGGTCGAAGTGGATGTCGTGGCCCCGCCGAAGGGCACCACGCTGATCGCGACCTCCGCCGACGGATCGACGCATCCCGTGCAGCTGGTCTCCGAGGCCCCGACCGTCCTCAGCGACGAGCGCATGGACGCCTCGCAGCTCGAACGCGTGCTGCGCCGCATCCACCGCCGCGAGCTGTTCGGCCTGCTGATCGACCACTACGAACTCACCCCGAACTCGCTCGTGTTCCACCTCGCCGAGGTCCCGACCGGTGGACCGTTCGACCTGCTGATCCTGCGCGGCGAGGTCGCCGCCGCGGCCGCCGACTATCCGGGCGAGTGGCAGGTAAGGACGCTGGCGGAGGCCCGGGCCACCGCGCTGGTGCCCGTGCACGTCCCCGCCTCGGGGCTGGCCGGTTTCCGGGTCGCGGCGAGCGACGAACCGGCCGCCCAGGCGACGCGCGCACCCGCGCGGGCAGCGGTCACACCGGCTGCCGACGCCCTATCGAACGGGCTGATCGAGGTCGTCGTAGCCGATGACGGCACCCTGGACGTGACCGGGGCCGACGGCACCGTCCTGCATGGAGTGGGCCGCCTCGTGGACGGCGGTGACCGCGGCGACAGCTACAACTACGCGCCTCCGGGCCGGGATGTGCTGGTGTCGCAGCCGGCGCAGGTCACCGTCGAACTCGTCGAGAACGGCCCGCTGCGCGCCAGGTTGCGCGTCACACGCGTCTACGAATGGCCCGCCACGCTCTCCTGCGACCGGGACCGGCGCAGCGACGACACCATTGCGACGCCGGTGGAGATGCTCGTGGAGGTCCGCGCGGGCGAGCCGTTCGTCCGTGTCTCCACCGCGTTCCTCAACCGGTCCGCCGACCACCGGCTGCGGTTCCATGTGCCGCTGCCCAAGCCCGTGGACACGTCCGCGTCGGCCGGGCAGTTCGCCGTCACCGAGCGTGGACTGACCGCCGAGGGCGGCTGGGGCGAGTACCCGCTCCCCACCTTCCCCGCGAGTTCCTTCGTGTCGGCCGGCCCGGCCACCGTGCTGCTCGACCACTCCGGCGAGTACGAACTCGTCGACGACGGCTCCGCGCTCGCCATCACCCTGCTGCGCGCCATCGGCTCCATCAGCGTCAACATCCACCCGCTCCGTGACGAGCCCGCGGCGAGCGAGATCCCCGCACCCGGCGCGCAGGATCTCGGCATGCGCATCGAGAACCGGTTCGCCGTGCTCCCCTCGGCCGCCGGCTGGCAGGGGGCGAACGCGGTCGCTCTCGCCGAGGAGTTCCGCAACGACGTGCTCGTCGCCCGCGGGACCGCGCCCGCCGAGGGCCAACTGCCCCCCGATTCGAGTGGTGTGCGGGTCGACGGCAAGGACGTCCTCGTGTCGAGCATCCGCCGTGTCCACGACGACGATCGCGGTGAGGGGACCGAGGTCCGGCTGGCCGCGATGAGCGACACGCCCTCGACCGTCCGCGTGACCGGCCGCTTCACCGAGGCAACCACGGTCGACCTGCTCGGCCGGCACCTCTCCGGGACACCGGTGGACGACGGGCTCGAACTCGCCCTCGGCCCCTGGGAGATCCGCACCGTCGTGGTCCGCTGACCGGCCGCGACCGACGCTCGGATGCCCCACCCGCTACCAAGAAAGAGTTGTGACCTCTTGCCCTCCAAGCTTTCCGCGTACGTCGAGGACACCGCACCCGGACACGGCGCTCTGCGCCCGGCACGCTCGTGGCTGCACTCCGACGCCCCCTCCCTCTCGCTCAACGGCCCCTGGCGCTTTCGTCTGTCCCCCACGGCATCGGTGGCAGCGGGCTTCGCCGCCGAAGGCTTCGACGACCAGGGTTGGGACAGCATCCCGGTGCCCTCGCACTGGGTGCTCGAAGGCGATGGAGCCCACGGCGGGCCGATCTACACGAACATCCAGTTCCCGTTCCCGATCGACCCGCCCCATGTCCCGGACGAGAACCCGACCGGCGACTACCGCCGTCACTTCGACCTCCCCGCCGCCTGGTCGGACGCCGACCGTGTGGTGCTGCGGTTCGACGGCGTCGAGTCGCTCTTCAAGGTGTGGGTGAACGGCGTCGAGATCGGCAGCGCGAGTGGCAGCCGGCTGGCCCACGAGTTCGACGTGACGTCCGCGGTGCGCCCGGGCGACAACGTCGTCGCCGTGCGGGTGCACCAGTGGTCGGCGGCCAGTTACGTCGAGGACCAGGACCAGTGGTGGCTGCCCGGCATCTTCCGCGATGTCACCCTGCTCGCCCGCCCGGCCGGGGGCATCGAGGACGTCTGGCTGCGGACCGGGTTCGACAACGGACACGGGCGCATCGACGCGGAGGTCGTCGCCGACCCGGCGGCCTTCCCCGTCACGCTCCGCATCCCCGAACTCGGCATCGCGCACGTATGGGCCACGGCGGCCGACGTGGGCCCCCTCGACGTCGCAGGCGTGGAGCCCTGGTCGGCCGAGCAGCCCCGCCTGTACGACGCCACCGTGTCCTCGGCCGCGGAGAGCATCGCGCTGCGGGTGGGTTTCCGTACGGTCGAGATCCGTGGTGACCGGTTCCTGGTCAACGGTCGCCGGGTCGTGTTCCACGGGGTGAACCGCCATGAGGCCCATCCCGAGCGCGGCCGGGTCTTCGACGAGGAGCACGCCCGCGAGGACTTGGCCCGCATGAAGCGGTTCAACATCAACGCCATCCGCACCAGCCACTACCCGCCGCATCCGCGGCTGCTGGACCTCGCCGACGAACTCGGCTTCTGGGTGGTCCTCGAGTGCGACCTGGAGACGCACGGCTTCGACAAGGTGGGCTGGGTCGGCAATCCGAGCGACGATCCCGCCTGGCGCGAGGCCTGTCTGGACCGCATCGAGCGCACCGTCGAGCGCGACAAGAACCATCCCAGCATCGTGATCTGGTCGCTCGGCAACGAGGCGGGCACCGGCGGCAACCTCGCCGCCATGTCGGCGTGGGTCCACGCGCGCGACGCCGAGCGCCCCGTGCACTACGAAGGTGACTACACCGGCGAGTACACCGACATCTACTCACGCATGTACGCGTCGGTGTCGGAGACCGAGCGGATCGGTGCCGACGGCATCCGCTCCGCCCTGCTGAACTGCACTCCCGCCCAGAGCGCCCGGCAGCGGACCAAGCCGTTCCTGCTCTGCGAGTACGCCCACGCGATGGGCAACGGTCCCGGAGCATTCGACCAGTACGAGGCACTGGTACACGAGTACCCGCGGCTGCACGGCGGCTTCGTCTGGGAGTGGCGCGACCACGGCATCCTCGCCACGGCCCCGGACGGGACGCCGTACTACGCCTATGGCGGCGACTTCGCAGAGGTCGTGCACGACGGCAACTTCGTGATGGACGGCATGCTGTTGAGCGACGACGTCCCGACGCCCAGTCTCCACGAATACAAGGCAGTGGTGCAGCCGGTCCGCTTCACGTTCGACGGCGACAAGGTCGAGTTCACGAACCTGCGGCACTCGGCCGACACCTCGGACCTGCGCTTTTGCTGGCGCGTCGAGCACGACGGGACGGCCGTGGACTCCGGGGATCTGGAGGTGCCCGTCGTCACGGCGGGCGAGTCGGGGCGGGTGACGCTGCCCGGGATCACGGTGTCCCCGGACGCCGAGACATGGCTCACCGTCGAGGCCGTACTGGCGACGGGAACCGCTTGGGCACCTGAGGGGCATGTGATCGCGACGGCCCAGCTGGACTGCTCCACACGTCGCCCTGTCCCTGCTGTCCGGTCACGGAGGGACTGGCGGCCGGACGACGGGACGCTGACGCTCGGAATCGCCGACTTCATCGACGGATCCCTCGCCCGTCTCGACGGCCGCGCGGTGACCGGTCCGCGGCTGGAGCTGTTCCGCGCGCCGACCGACAACGACGAAAGCCCGTCCGACAGACTCCAGGACAGCGACGCCAGCATCGCCGGAGTCTCCAGCGCCGACCTGTGGCGTCGCGACGGCCTCCACCGGCTCACCACGCGGCGCATCTCCGTGGAGCGCGCCTCGGACGCCCTGCGCACCGTCGACAAGGTCTCCGCCGCGGACTCCGCCCTGTCGGTGACAGTGGAGTCCATCTGGTCCCTCGAAGACGGCGAACTGGAAGTGCGGGTGGAGATCGAGCCTTCACTCGGCTGGCGGACGGTGTGGCCGCGGATCGGGGTGCGCTTCGATCTGCCCGACGGCGAGGCCCCCGTCGACGGCGCCGAGTGGTTCGGACTGGGCCCGCACGAGTCCTACCCCGACAGCATGCGCGCGGCACACACCGGGCGTTTCTCCTCCACCGTCCGCGACCTCTCGGTCGCCTACGCGCGCCCCCAGGAAACCGGGCACCGCTCCCGACTACGCCGGCTGACGCTCGCGAGCGGCGACAGCGAGGTGCTCCGCATCGCGGCCATCCCCGACACACACGGGCGGCGCCCCGGCTTCACCCTCAGCCGCCACACCCCGCAGCAGATCGCGCAGGCCGAACACCCCTTCGAGCTTCCCGATTCGACGACGAGTCACCTGATCATCGACGCGGCTCAGCACGGGCTCGGCTCACGGGCCTGCGGACCGGATGTGTGGCCCGAGTACGCGCTGCGCCCTGAAGCGCGCACGATCAGGCTGCGCATCGCGGCAGGGTAGGTCCGATGCCGGGCTCTCCAAGTCGCCCCTCGTACAAGGCACATGACATGTCCGAGTACGATCATCGCGTACTCGGTCTGTACCGTTCATCTGTACCGTTCACGGGCGCGATGGAGCTGCCATGACGACCAACCCACAGCCGTCTCTGCCGATCGACACCAGCAAGGCGCACCCTGCGCGGGTGTACGACTGGCTGCTCGGCGGCAAGGACAACTACCCGGTCGACGAGGCAGTCGGGGAGAAACTGCCGGCCGAAGCCAGGGATGCCGCTCGGCAGAACCGTCAGTTCATGCACCGGGCGGCGGCCTGGCTCGCCGGGCGGGGCATCGATCAGTTCCTGGACATCGGCACGGGAATTCCCACCGCGCCCAATCTCCACCAGATCGTCCAGAACATCGCGCCGTCGGCGAGCGTCGTCTACACCGACAACGACCCGATCGTCCTGCGCCACGCCGAGGCGCTGCTGATCAGCCACCCCGACGGGGCCACGGACTACATCCAGGCCGATGTACGCCGGCCCGAGGACATCGTCCGGCACGCCCGGCACGTCCTGGACTTCGACCGCCCGATCGCGCTGTCGCTCATCGCGCTGATGCACTTCATCACCGATGAGCAGGACGCCCACGGCATAGTGCGTGCTCTGGTCGACACGCTTCCGTCGGGCAGCTATCTGGTGCTGTCGCACGCCTCGTCCGACCTGTTTCCGGAACTCGCCGCACAGGTCACCGCCGAGTACGCCAAGGGCGGCATCCAGCTCGGCTTCCGTACCCGACCGGAAGTGGAACGCTTCTTCGACGGCCTCGACCTCGTTCCGCCCGGCCTGGTGACGGCAACGGAGTGGGTCCAGCCGACCCTGACGTCGGAACCGGAACCCAGCGGCATCTACTCGGGAGTGGCCCGCATCTCCTGAGCGGCGTCGCCGCCGGGGCGGAAGTGAGGAAGGCTCGGACGCATGGTTTCGGTAGTGCAGAACGTGGCGATCGACTGTGACGAATTCTGCGTTCTGCGCAGCGAGTCCGGCCGAGCCGCGACGACCGGCTGACGCACAAGGGGCACATCCCCCACAACCCCCTTACATATCACGGTAGTTACTCAGGGGCTCCTCAGGGTTCAGCACCCTCCTCAACGACGATCCGGGCATCGGCGTACGGCCGCAGGATGATCAGGAACCGTCCAGCGACCCCGGGGAGCAGCCCATGCCACGACGTACGTCCGTCCTCGCCGCCACCGCCACCGCGATGGCCCTCGCCCTTGCCACGGGCCCCCTTGCCGCCCCGGCACTCGCCTCGCCCGGTCGGACGCCCGTGCCGTGCGTGGCCGCGCAGGAGGGGCCGGACATCGCGACCCTCGGTGCCGAGTTGGCCGAACTGCCCGACGCGAGTGCGACCGCCGCCACCGTCCGTGTGGGCGGCACTTGCACCTGGAGCGCGGCGGGCGGGGTTCGGGACGTGCGGACTCAGGCCCCGGCGATGGAGGAGGCGCGGTTCCGGGCCGGTTCGGTGACGAAGGTGGTGACCGCGTCGATCGTGCTTCAGCTCGCCGCCGAAGGGCGCATCAGCCTCGACGGCACGGTCCAGCAGTATCTGCCTGGCCTGCTCGACGACGCCTTCGAGCCCATCACCGTACGGCAGTTGCTGAACTACACCAGTGGTCTGAAGCCGGGCTCCGCCCAGCCCGGCGCCACCGTCGACGAGAGCTACCCGCACCGGTTCGAGACCGTGACCCCACGCGAGGTCGTCGCCGCATCGGTCGCCGCGGGCCCCGGTTCCGCGCCCGGCAAGCGGCAGTCCTACAGCAACATCCACTACACCGTGCTGGGCCTGCTGATCGAGAAGATCACCGACGACACCTACGCACACCAGGCGAAGGTCCGTGTCTTCCGCCCGCTCGGCATGCGCCACAGCTCCTTCCCCGTCGGCACCGACCCACGTATTCACGGACCGCACAACCGTGGATACGACTGGATCGACGGCGAGTTGACCGATGTCACCGAGTGGAACATGGCGGACCGCTGGGCGGCCGGCGACCTGATCTCGACCACCGCCGATCTGGAGCAGCTGGTGAAGGGGCTGTTCAGCGGCCGGGTCGTCCCCGAGCCGCAGTTGCAGGAGATGTTCACCGTCCCGGACATCGACGGTGCCAGTTTCGGGGCCGGGCTCCAGCGCTTCGAACTGTACGGCCAGGAGTTGTGGGGCAAGACGGGCTCCAGGCCGGGGTACGCGACGGGCATCGCCGCGACCCGCGACCTCTCAAGGACCGTCGTCTACTCGGTCAACTCGACCGAGGCCAAGGAGGACGGCCAGGCTGTGGCCGAGCGCTTCGGCTTCCCCGCGTTCAGACCGTGACGACCGCTGCCGCGACCGTCCGGTGTGCGGGCCGGGCAATTGGCTCCGGCTCGCGCTGCGGATATTCGGGGATACTGCCGGTACTGCCCCGCCGATCGGCGGGGGTGCAACCGCTGGTCGGCGGATGGAGGATTCAGTGTCGGGTCGGCTTTTCTGGGTGGTGCGCGCAACGAATGCGCATGCTAGCCATGCTATTGAAGGGTCGACGCGAATATGGAACGCAACCGCCGTCCGGTCAGCCGCCGTGGCGTCCTCATCGGTACTGCTGCCGCTGCCTTCTCGACCGGCGCTCTCTCCGCGTGCTCGACGGGAAAGGCTCGGGCAGCCGACGACCATGAGTTCGACGTTGTCGTGATCGGTGCGGGTGCGTCCGGTCTGGGCGCCGCCCGGGACCTGGTGGACGCCGGGAAGAAAGTCATGGTCGTCGAGGCCAGGAATCGCGTCTGCGGCCGTATGTTCACCGATCGGACCTCGATGCCCGTCCCGATCGAACTCGGATGTGAGTTCATCCACGGAACGACCGCCTCCACCTGGGACCTGGTCAAGAAGTTCCAACTCAAGACGCATTTTCAAGCCCGCATGATCTCGCGTACGGAACCGGGCGGCTCCTGGAAGGTGACCGACCAATCCGGACTGCCGGGGGAAGCCAAGAACTTCCAGGTCGTCGGTGGCTACAACAAGATCCTCGTCCCGCTCGCCAAGAACCTGCCGATCCAGCTCAACACCGTGGTGGGGCGCATCGAACACTCGGCTTCCGGTGTCGTCGTCCACGCCGAACAGCACGGACGCACCGTCAGTTACCGGGCCCGCTACGCGATCGTGACCGTGCCCGTGGCCGTACTGGCCGCCAGCGCCATCGAATTCTCCCCGGCCCTGCCATCGGAGAAGGTCGAAGCCTTCAAGGCCGTACCCCAGTCCCCCACCACGAAAGTACTCTGGCAGTTCGACCACCCCGTGCTTCCAGAGGATGCCGACTGGATTCGTGAAGCCGGTATGTCGGAATTCACGTACATGTGGAAGTCCTCCCCGGAGTTGCCCGACTTCAAGGGGCAGGTGGTCGGTACTGCGGCGGACCAAGAAGAGGCCACTCGTATGCTGGCGCTGCCCCGGAAACGCCGGCATGCGGAATTCCTCGAACTGGTACGGGGAGTTGTCGGCGATCGCAAGCTCAAAGCCGTCAATGTCGTCGAGCACGAATGGGCCAAAGACCCGTTCGCCCGCGCGGCGTTGACGGACTCGGGGCTCGTCACTGAACAGATGTCCGAAGCCGTCTTCCGCCCGGTCAACGGCAGCCTGTACTGGGCCGGAGTCATCACCGACCAGGTCGACTACTCACGCGATTCCGGCAAGAAGGCCGCTGCCGAACTGCTCGCCCGGCTCTCTGAGTAGGGCTGTTCCGGTCGGCGCCTGTCAGCCCCTGTCCAGGATCCGCCTCGCCGCCGCGTGCGCCGCCACCGTCACCACGCCCGCCGTGAGCAGGCCGGTGGCCAGGTCGCGGGCGCGGGTCGGGCGCAGTACGCCCGCGCGGCGCAGGCGGCCCCGGGCCCAGAGGGTGAACGGGACGACAAGGAGCGGCGAGGTCACCGAGCCCGGGGTGTAGCCGCGGACTGCTGCGGCCTGGGCGAGGTGGACCAGGCCGTGCAGCCCGAAGCCGTCGAGTACGGCCTGGTAGACGGGCGAGCGGCCGGCCGTGCGATGTCCGGCCGCGGACGCGGCGGCCACGGCCGTGCCGACCAGCGCCACGGCCAACGCGAACTCCCGGGCGTCCACGGCCTCGGCCTGCCGCCACACCCGCTCAGGCACTCCGGGGAACCGCTTGCGGAGTTCGGGGAGGTGCCGGCGCAGCCAGGCCGGGCCCGTGAGCAGTTCCTCCGCGTCGTGCAGCGCCCAGGCCGCCAACAGCCCGAACGTGACCGTACGGTCCACCGGCTGCGCCACGTCATTCATCGCCGTTCCCCCCTGTGACCCCATGCCGGGGACATTCTCACGACCGTCGACCGGAACCCCGGCCGGGTGCTCCCCCTTGATCCTCCCGGACACGGCTCAGCTGCCTCGGTGCTCCGGGGCCGCGTGATGGCGGCGGTAGTGCCGGGCCACGCGCACACGGTTGCCGCACACCGGCGAGCACCATTCGCGGCGCGCGTGAGTCTTGACGAAGAAGAGCGGGCAGTTCGGTGCCAGGCAGGGGTGCAGGCGCTCCGGGTCGGGTCCGGCGAAGAGGCCGACGGCCTGGTGCGCGATGAACCGTACCGCGAGGTCAGGGGCCGCTCCGGAGCCCCGGTAGACACGCGACGGTGCCCCGTCGGCGGGCCAGACCAGCTCCGGCCATGTCTGCGCGAGGGCGTTCAGCGTGCTGATGGCCTCCGGGAGAGCGGGCTCCGCGGCGGTGGCCGGCGGGCGCGGATCCCGGGTCGCCTCCGCTGCCAGTCTGCGCAGCGCGTCGCGCAAGGCGCGCAGTGTCCCGGCGACCGGGCGCACCGCGTCCTCGTCCACTGCGCCGGCGTCGATCCCGGCCTCGGTGCGGATTCGGCCGGCGACCGCGCACAGCCAGGCGGTGACACCGGCATCGGTGTCGAGGGCGTCGTAGGTGCGCCCGCGGTCCATGGTGACGGTGTTCATCAGCTCGACCGGCAGCGGCTCTCCCAACAGCGTCGCGCCTGTGGTCGCACCCTCGGTCGCCATGACTCCGACGTTACCCCGAGCTAATGGATAAGGAACGTCACACCCATTTGACCACCCTGACACCGGTCGCCAGGAAGGACCGCCACGGCGAGGTAATGGCCGGTATGTACAAGGGAAAATCCGGTTCATCACTCTGTAAATCGATCACTGGATCGGTGTAATCGGCACGCTTGCCGAGCCGCGGAGCGATCTAGCGTCGAAATGCACGGGGCCGCACGGACCAGAAAGGCATCGAGGCACACACATGCCCATCCCGAATACCGACGTCATGCCCGACACCGAGTTCGACTCCCTGACCGCTCCCCCCGGCTTCGGCCACCCGCCCGCCGACGAGCTGCTGCTCCCCGCCGACGAACTGCCCGAGTCCGAATCGTCGCCCGACCTGATCCTCCGCCGTATTCGCGACGAGCTGATGCTCGACGGCAACGCCCGGCTCAACCTCGCCACGTTCGTGACGACGTGGATGGAACCGCAGGCGCGCCAGCTGATGGCGGACACCGCGGAGAAGAACCTCGCGGACCGCGCGGAGTACCCCCAGATCACGGCCATGGAGGAGCGCTGCGTGCGCATGCTCGCCCGGCTCTGGCACGCGCCCCACCCGGAACAGGTACGCGGCTGCTCCACCACCGGTTCCAGCGAGGCCGCCATGCTCGGCGGGCTCGCGCTCAAGCGCCGCTGGCAGGACCGCCGACGCGCGCAGGGCAAGGACACCGCACGCCCGAATCTCGTCATGGGCTCGAACGTCCAGGTGTGCTGGAAGAAGTTCGCCAACTACTTCGAAGTGGAGCCGCGTTACGTCCCGATGGAACCGGGCCGCTACCACCTCACGCCCGACACGCTGACCGCCTACTGCGACGACAACACGATCGGCGTCGTGACCGTCCTCGGGTCCACCTTCGACGGCTCCTACGAGCCCGTCGCCGACATCTGCATGGCCCTGGACGGATACCAGGCCGCCACCGGAACCGACATCCCCGTGCATGTCGACGGCGCCTCCGGCGCTCTGGTGGCGCCGTTCCTCGACCCGGGTCTCATGTGGGACTTCCAGCTCGAACGCGTCGCCTCCATCAACACCTCGGGCCACAAGTACGGGCATGTCTTCCCCGGCCTCGGCTGGGCCCTGTGGCGCAACGCCGAAGCCCTCCCCGACGACCTGGTGTTCGAGGTCGACTACCTCGGCGGCCGGTCCCCCAGCTTCACCCTCAACTTCTCCCGCCCGGGAGCACACGTCGTCGCGCAGTACTACAGCTTCCTGCGGTACGGCTTCGAGGGCATGCGGAACCTGGCGGCCCAGAACCGTACGACGGCCCGTGCGCTCGCCGAGCGGATCCGCAGCATTCCGCCCTACGAGCTGGTCACGGACGGCTCGGAACTCCCGGCATTCGCCTTCCGCCTGGCATCCGGCACTCAGGGCCTCACGGTCTTCGACGTCTCGCAGGCGATGCGCGCACGGGGCTGGCACCTGCCCGCCTACACCTTCCCCGCGCCATGCCAGGACGTCTCCGTCCTGCGTCTGGTGGTGCGCACCGGACTCACCGCCCAGCTCGCGGGGATGTTCATCACCGACCTCACCGAGGTCACCCGGCGACTCCACACCGACCGGCGCACACCGCCACCACTCCTCGAGCCCCTCGCCGCCACCTGACCTCGACCGACCGCTTGTTACCGAACCTCGTCGGACCTGCCCAGGAAGCGGAAGGCCTCCCCCTGTTCCTGGAACAGGAAGAACGACGCCTCCTTCCTCGCATCCAGGGTTCTCTCGCCCTTGGAGAAGCTCAGGGTCTTTGCGATGCCCGGGTAGGTGACGTCGAACAGGCGCTCGGCAACAACACCGGGTTCGATGTCGGCCGCCCCGCCCAGCTTCTCCAAGGCACGGGCGACCAGTCCCACGGCGTCGTACGCCTCCGGAGCCCAACGGCCGGGCGCCGTGCCGAATCTTGCGCGGTAGGTGGTCGTGAAGGTGCGGGAGGCGCCGGCGGGGTCGGTGAAGGGGGTACCGAACACCCAGTTCCGGCCCGCCGAACCGGCCTCTTGGAGGAAGTCCGGCTGCATGATGTGCCAGGTGCCCAGGCGCGGTCCGGTGAAGCCCTCGTCGGCGAGCAGGCGGGCGCAGCGTGCGGCGCGCTCGGGCGATGTGCCGCTGAAGACGACGGCCTGCGCCTTGGCGGCGAGGGCGGCGCGGACGGCGGGCGCGAAGTCGTCACTGCCGGCCGCGACGGGGTGAACGCTGGTGGTGCCGCCGTTCGGTGGGACGGTCCTGAGCTGGTTGGTGAGGGCCGTACCGGTCTGCTCCGCATCCTGGTCGTCGATGACGGCGGTACGTTCAACCGGTCGCACCGCCGTCAGATACCGCACCAGCGGCAGGGCCAAAAGGGACTCGGGGCCCCGGGTGACGCACAGCGTGGTGATGTTCTGGCCGGACAGCTCTGCGCCGTCCGAGGAGATCAGCACCATGGCTGTGCGGGCCTCCTGGTAGTGCCGGGCGGCAGCGAGCGCCACAGCGGAGGTGTTGAGTCCTAGGACCGCCCGTACCTTGGCCTCCGTGAAACGCCGCGCGGCCTCCTCGGCGCGGGCCGTGTCGCCTCGGTCGTCGACGGTGTCCAGGGCGAGCCGGAACGTGATGCCCGTGCGCGCGTTGTGCTGCTCCACCGCGAGCCGGGCCCCGCGCTCCTGCGCCACCCCGTCCGCCGTCTTCCCGCCGCTCAGGTCGGCCTGGAAACCGATGGTGTGCACCGGAAGAGCGCCGCCCGTGTCCCCACGTCCAGCCGTCAGATAGGCAGCGACGCCACCGCCGGCCGCGACCACGGTCGCTGCCGCCGCGCCCCCCATCAGCAGAACCCGCCGCCGGCTCGGAGGACGGGCGTCCTGAGGGTCGGAAAGCGCCGGGTCGTCGTCCGGTCGGTGTGGGGCCCGCTGCGGGGTGGGCACGTCCAGCGCCCGGGCGGAGCGTTCGGCCACCACGCGCAGGATCGCGGGCGGAAGCCAGCCGTCCGCCCGGTCGTCCGTGGCCTCCCGTGCGAGCGACACCCGCGGGTCACGGAGCCCGCCCGCGACCTCCCCGGCCGTCGGCCGCCCGGCCGGGTCCTTGACCAGACAGGCCACGATCAACGACCGCAGCTCGCCCGGCACTTCGCCCAGATCCGGCGCCTCGTGCACCGTCCGGAAGAGGACGCCGGCGGCATGCCCGCTGCCGAACGGGCGCCGCCCCGACGCCGCATAGGCCAGGACGCACCCCAGCGAGAAGACGTCGCTCGCCGGGCCGACCTCCCCGCCGCGGGCCTGCGCGTGCTCCGGCGCGAGGAAGCCGGGCGTGCCGACGACGGCGTCCGGTGCGGTGAGCGCGGTCGCGCCCGCGGCGTAGGCGATGCCGAAGTCGATGAGGCGTGGGCCGTCGAGGGCCAGCAGGACGTTGCCCGGTTTCACGTCGCGGTGCACAAGTCCGGCGTCGTGTACGGCGGTCAGCGCGTCGGCGAGGAAGGACCCCAAGGTCCGTACGGCGGGGATCGGCAGCGCGCCGAATCCGTCGACCGCCTCGACCAGGGACGGGCCGGGTACGAACTCCGTGGCCAGCCAAGGCTCCCGGGCCTCCGTGTCGGCGGCCACGACCGGTACCAGCCAGCGTCCGGTCAGTCCGCGGACCGCCGCCACCTCGCGCCGGAACCGGGTACGGAAGGCGGGGTCCGCCGCATGCTCGGCGCGGATCCTCTTGAGCGCGACGAGCGCCCCGCCCGCCGTACGGGCGAGGTAGACCACACCCATGCCGCCCGAGCCGAGCCGGGTCAGCAACCGGTACCCACCGATCTCGTCGGGGTCGTCGGCGGTCAAGTGCCGCATCAGAAACTGACCTTGCCCGCGTAGGAGTACCGGCCGCCCTTCACCTCGTAGCGGAAGATCTCATTGCTCGTGAGCCACCGGTTTTCCTTGTCGAACGCATACGTCCGGACGAGTCCCTTGTACGTGCCCTTCGCCAGCAGGTCGTACAGCTTGGTCCGGGAGGGCCGGCCGCCGGTCCCGGTGAGACGGGCGATGATCATGCGGGCCACGTCGTAGGCCTCGGCCGCCCAGTACGGGGGTGGGCTGCCATAGCGCTTGCGGTAGGCGGTGGCGAAGGCGCGGACGGGTGCGGCCGACGGGTCGATGTACGGTGCGAAGATCTGCCAGCCCTCGGCGGCGGCGCCGGCGTCGCTCAGGAACTCCGGCCGGGCCGCCGGGTAGCCGAGCGAGCGCAGGCCGTCGAAGTCCGTCTGCGCGAGGGCGCGTGCCACGGCGGCGGCGCGGGCGGGGGTACCCGTGTACACGAAGCCGTCGGGTCGTTGCGCGACCATCTCCGCGACCACGGGTGCGAGGTTGTCGGCCAGTCGCGGTGCCACGCGCGGCTCGCCGGCGATCTTGAGGACACCGAGGTTCTGGAACATCGTGTGGCCGAGTTGCCAGGCCGGGATGCCGCCGTCACGGTCGACCAGCACGCCCACTCGGCGGGCGCCCTGGGTGTACAGGGAGTAGGCGGCCGTGCTCGGCAGGCCCGTGTAGCCGGGGACTGCCTGGAGGAAGTGGCGGGGCTCCGAGACGCCGTACACGCTCTGCGCGGAGGACGCCGTGAGCTGGGGGACGAGCTCGGCGTCGTAGCTGTCGAGGCTGGCGCCGGTTGTCTCGTCGCCGGTCGAGCCGATGACGGCGAGCAGATCGCGGTCTGCGGCGAGAGCGCGGGCCACCTTGACCGCGCGGGTCGCGTCGCCTTGGTCGTCGGCCGTCTTGAGGGTGAGCGTGAAGGGTTTGCCCGTGCGGGAGTTGAACTGCTCGACGGCCAGTCGTATCCCGCGTTCCTGGGCCTGTCCGACGGTTTTCTGCGGTCCCGTCAGATCGGCCTGGACGCCGAGGATCCAGCGCCGGGCCCGGGACGAGGCGGTCGGTGCGGTGCCGTCGTCCCGCTGTGCGGCCCAGAGTGCGGTACCGCCGCCGGCGGCGAGCAGGGCCGCGCCGCCGAGCAGGAGGAAGCGGCGACGGTCCGACGGACGCGGTGCCTGTGCGGGAACCTCCGTGGGCTCCCCGTCCGTTGTCGCGTCGAGGGCCGTCTCCTCGATGTCCGGGAGGGCGAGCAGCGCGGCGGAGCGGTCCGCGATGAGTCGTACGACGGTGTCGGGCAGCCAGTCCGCGGTGTCGGCGGGCGTCTCCTCGGCCAGTGCCTCGTCCATCTCGCGGGCGGTGGGCCGGGCGGCCGGGTCCTTGGCGAGGCAGCGCTCCAACAGGGCACGTGTGTCGTCCGGGACGCCGTCGAGATCGGGCTCGTCGTGCACGGTGCGGTAGAGGAGGGCGTCCACGGCGCCGGTGCCGAAGGGCAGGCGTCCGGTGGCGGCATAGGAGAGCAGACAGCCGAGGGCGAAGACATCACTGGCGGGCGAGGCGGGCTGCGCCTGTGCCTGCTCGGGAGCGAGGAAGCCGGGGGTGCCGACGACCATGTCGGCCGAGGTCAGCGCCGTCTCCTCGGGGGCGCGGGCGATCCCGAAGTCGATGAGGCGTGGGCCGTCGACGGCCAGCAGCACATTGCCGGGCTTGACATCGCGGTGCACAAGTCCCGCGTCGTGTACGGCGGTCAGGGCGCGGGCCAGCATCCGCCCGAGGACGCGCATCGCACGCGGCGGCAAGGGGCCGCACATGGCGACGGCCTCGGCGAGCGAGGGGCCGGGGACGAAGGCGGTGGCGAGCCAGGGTGCGGACGCGTCCGGGTCGGCGCCGGTGACGGGCACGGCCCAGGGGCTGTCCACGCGCCGTGCGGCGGCGACCTCACGGCGGAAGCGGGCGCGGAACTCGGGCTGGTCGGCGTATTCGGGCAGGATCACCTTGACGGCGGCCAGCTCTCCCGATCCGGCGCGGCCGAGGTAGACGACACCCATGCCGCCGGCACCGAGCCGGGCGAGCAGTCGGTGACCGCCGATGCGGGCCGGGTCGGCGCCGGTGAGTTTCTCGGTCATCGGCGCTCGCCCTCCGTGTTGCCGCTCGGCTCCTGCGTGTCCCGCTCGACGGCGGCTCTGAGGCGGGTGCGCATGCCTGCGTGCGGATCCCGCAGCCGGTCGAACAGGCCTGTCCGGGTCCAGCCCTTGGAGCCCTTGGCGGAGACGGCGAGGGTGAACTGGCCGATGCGGGTCTGCTCCCAGATGTACTCGTGGGGGCCGCCGACTTCGGCGCTCGTGTACGTGCCCACTTCGGTGAGGGCGTCGTCGGCGTACTCGTTCCCGGTGTCGCCGAAGGAGTTGGGGACGTCGTTCAGGTCCGTGACCACCTCGTCGGAGCGGAGTTGCTGCGCGGGGCAGCGCATCATCTCCTCCAGGACCTCGGCGTTCTCCCAGTCGGCCTGCTCGGCGGTGCGATGCACGGTGACGACGGCACTCAGCCGCAGCGGACCCTCTTTGCCCTTCGCCGGTATCTCGTAGGAGCGGGTCAAGGTGGCGAGGACGTCCTTCGGGAGCGGCTGCTGATGCCAGACACACTCGTCGCCGAGGACCGGCCAGCGCTGCGGGTCGCTCTCGTACGGGGTCCCGCGCACGGCGTCGGGGCCGAAGGCGGCGGGGTCCGGGATCAGATCACGGATGAGGGCGGCGGCCTGCGCCTTGGTGCCGGGGAGTCTGGCGGGGTCGATGTCGACGACCTCGGTGGGCGACGGGGAGGCTCTTGCCGACGCTCGCCCCTTCTTGGCCGACGCCGATGCCGGCGGTTCGTCCGGGTCGGACGTACAACCGCTCAACAGAAGGACACACACCGCACCGGCACAGCCGAGGCGCGCCACTTTGCCCCTCACGACCACAAGTTCCCCCTGCCACCATCGGCACACCATCCGTGTCCACGATGCTAAGCAGCAACTTGCCCGATATCAGGACCGGTTGACGATCATGTGGCACAGCTGTTCCCCATCTGTCACACAGAAACGGCAGGTCGCCGGTCCAGCGCGACAGGACTGCGGCCGCCACCCGACCGGACGACTCGGGTGGCGGCGGCCTTGTGCAACCGGCTCAGTCGGCGACCACGGAGGTGTTCAGCCCCTTGTCGTAGTGGTTGCGCGCGATCCGGATGTCCGAACTGCCGTGGAAGACGAACAGCGGTGAGGTGTACGGCGGGTGGTCCGCTCCGTCCAGCCGCCGGACGGTGTTGCCGGTGAAGGCGAACCCGCCGACGCCCTTGGCGTTGACGACGGTGACGTCACCGATGTCGAACGAGTTGTGCTCGACCGAGATGTTGCGGTGCACCGGGTTCGCCGGGTCGATGACCTGGTTGGTCGGCTCCACGAAGATGACGGGACCGGTGGGCCGGGTGAAGGAGTTCCCGCGGATCGTGAGGTCGGCGACCGACCCGGACTCGTACCACTGGTAGGCGTCGGCGGAGACGTAGATGCTGGCCATCGACATCGCGTCGAACCGGTTGCCGGTGATCAGGACGGGTTTGCGGGTGGTGACCAGGATGCCGCGGGTCGGCACGTTGCGGAACACGTTGCCGGAGATGACGACCGACGGGGTGGCCGTGATGTTCTCGACGACGGTCTCGCCGATCTCGGCCCCGGCGGGCACGGGCCGGTCGAAGGTGACGGTCATCGTGGTCAGCGGCTTGTCGTGGTCCATCCCGCTCGGCCCGTCGACCGCGGTGACCTTCGCGTGCGCGTCCGGCAGCGGGGTCATCGTGCGCTTGGAGGCGAACTCGACCTCGTCACCCGGGGCGAACTGCGGGAATCCGGCGGTCTGCGGGTGCTTGTAGGCGAGGGTGACGGTGTTCGGTCCGGGCTTCCCCACGACTTCGAGGTAGGTGCCGTGGATGTTGATCGGGTCGTCGTGCGGGCCGTCGAAGAGACTCCGGGTGATCGAGACCTTCCCCTTGACGCCTGACATCTGCACGAAGTCCGCGAAGGAGGACGTCGACCGGCCGGACTTCGGATCGGGTGCGAAGTTCACCTTGTCGATGGAGATGTTCTCGCTGAACTGCCCCACCACGCCGAAGGACTGGAGGTAGTAGGCGTTCATCGAGCGCATCGTGACGTTCTTGGACTCCCAGATGAACGCGCCCGGTTCCGTCCGCTCGATGAGGCGCATCTGGTAGACGAGCCCGGCGTCGGTGGGCGGTGCCGTGGTGCTGTAGTCGATCCGGATCCGGCGATCGCCGAGGTCGGTGACCGAGGCGACGTCGTTGAACAGCGGGTTGTCCGCGCGCCAGGTCTTCTGCGCCTTGGGGTCGTGGATCTGCGTGTACTGGAGTCCGTCGTCGCCCGACCAGTACGGCTGTCCGGTGGCCGGACTGGTCTCGCCGAGCCAGGTGATGTGTGTGCCGTTCACCTGGTACGGGCTGCCGGCCGGGATCTTCAGGACACGGTAGGCGCGCCCGTCGGTGACACCGGCGGTGGCGACGGTCGCGTCGATGACCTGAGGGGCCGCGTAGTCGAAGGAGAAGTTCTGGAACGTCACATTGGTCGAGCGGATCGACGCGAACGCCGTCTGGAGACCGTGGTAGACGAGCTTGGCTCCGCCGCCGTCGATGGTGACGTCGTGCATGTCCTCGACGAGCAACCCGATCTTCTTGTCCCGGTAACGCTGGTCGGCGCCGACCGTGTTGGACACATACAGCTCACGCGTCTCGGCCCGCTCGGGGTAGATCTGGTAGGTGCCCTTCGAGAAGACGATCCTGACCGGCCGATCGACGCTCTTGGCGTGCCGCAGCGCCGCGGCGACGGCCGGCGCCGAGTCGGTCCGGCCGGTGGGGTCGGCTCCGTAGTCGTCCACGTCGACCACGACCGGTCTTGCGCTGGGTACTGCGGCGACGGGACTGGCGGCACCTCCGAACAACGCGAGCGCCAACCCGAGAAACACGAACCGAGACTTTGACATCGCCCCTCCGGAGCGTCCATGAGCCAAGAAACACCCAATGAATAGGCGGAGTTGCCACCCAGTTTCCCGGCCGGATCTCCGAGCAGAGTGTCTATAGATCCGATGTCTAGGTCAATGGTACGGACGAGTCTCACTCCGCCCTCGGAGCCGCAGTACTCGCGCGGATCACCAGTTCCGGGTCGAAGAGGAGTTCACCGACGGGGACGTCGCGGTTGCCGACCAGCGCGAGGATGCTGCGGGCCGCCTCCGAGGCCAGACGGTCGGCCGGCTGACGGACCGTGGTGAGCGGAGGGTCGACGAAGTCCATGATCATGGAGCCGTCGTAGCCGACGACCGACACATCGCCCGGCACGTCGTACCCCTGGCGCCGTGCCCCGCGGATCGCGCCCAGCGCCATGTAGTCGCTGGCGGCGACGATGGCTGTGGCGCCGCGACCGAGGAGCGAGATCGCGGCGGACTGACCGCCCTCGACGGTGTAGGACTGCCGGACCACCCACTGCTCCGGGTTCTCCATCCCGCGCCGGGCGAGCGAGGAGACGAAGCCGCTGACCCGGCGGTCGGCCGGGCGGTTGCCGACCGGACCCGATGCCATACCGATGCGGCGGTGACCGAGCCTGTAGAGGTGGTCGACGGCGAGTTCGGCGGCCAACAGGTCGTCGGTGGAGAAGACCGGCGCCTCGCCCACGCCCTCGAACTGGCCGTTGACCCCGACGAACGGGATCCTGCGGGAGCGAAGGAGTTCGTACGCCGCCGGGTCCGCGCCCTCGATCGTGTTGCTGGCGGAGAGGAAGACGACGCCGGCGATGCCCCGGTCGGCGAGGGAGGTCACGAAGTCCAGCTCCTGCACACCGCCGGGGAAGCAGGGGCACAGGACCGTCTTCAGGCCGTGCGGGGCGAGAGTGGACTCGATCCGTTCGCTGACGTCGGCGAAGAACGGGTTGGAGACCAACTCCGTGATGACCGCGACGAGTTGGCCCCGCGTCTGCCGCTCGTACCCCAGGTCGGCCATGGCCTGCTCGACCGCCTCGCGGGTCTTGCGCGCCACACCCTGACGCCGGTTGATGACGCGGCTGACCGTGGCCTCACTCACCTGCGCCCGGACCGCGACCTCGGTGATGCCGACCTTCATACGGTGCCCTCCGAGCTCAACTTGCAATAGATCGATGAAAACTTTCAGCTTCTTCGTCCACGCAAAATAGCAGTGAGCCTGCGTGTCTTCCATGTTTCTTGCGCATGACCATTGAACCGCCTCTTCGGCCCCTGTTAGCTTTCCGCCACCACTCGGCCGCCCTTCCGCTCGCCGTGACTGAAGACCCGGGAGACACGATGAAGCCCTCAAGGCTCATGCTGCTCACCGCTGTTGCCGTGATCGTGCCGATGGCACCCGCACTGTCGGCCGGCGCGGCGGCAGACGACGCCACCCGTCCCCAACTCGCCATCGAGGACCCGGGCTTCGAGAACGGCGGTACGGGCTGGACCTTCGGCCCCGGCACCGGGGTCGGCACCGGCAACTCCCACGGCGGTGCCCGCTTCCTCTACCTCGACGCCGGAGCCGGCAAGAGCGCCGAGCTGACCGTCGTGGCGCCCCGGAAGGGCAGTTACGACCTCTCCGCGTGGATCGGCAGCGCCGGTACCGGTGGCACGTACACGGTCCGGCGCAACGGCGAGACCGTCGAGACGATCACCCTGCCGGAGCGCCGCTCATACGCCCGGTACACCGTCAGCGGGGTCGAGTTGAAGGGCGGCAACCGGCTGGAGATCGCCTTCGGCTCGGGCAGTGCCTGGGTCAACGTCGACGACCTGATGATCTCCCCCGCCGCGCCCGCCGACCCCAAGGTCACCTCGTCCGACCCCGAGGTCGTCGAGATGTTCGCCTGGGCCAAGAAGAAGGCCAACAGCTGGGTACAGCTGCCCGGCACAGTGGGCCCGATCAACGTAGACGAGTACCAGACCGGCGGCACCGGCACCGCGCAGTACGGGCCCTCCTACTGGGCCGGATACGCCAACCGCAGCGCCTACTACTCCCGCGACATGACCCACCAGCTCGTCGGCGCCCACATCCTCGGCCTCGACACCGAGAACAGGACGATGCTCCGCTCGTACGCGTCGTCGGCCACCGCCGAGCACAAGTACTTCCCGGTGTGGGCCCTCAACTTCGATGCCAAGACCTACCTGAGCATCGACTACAAGAGCCCGGACAATTTCGTGCGCGAAGTGCCCGCCGTCTTCGAACTCATCGAGAAGGCAGGCCAGGCGTACCTCTGGACCGGCGACCGGAGATACGTGGACGACCCGGTGCTGTGGGACTTCTACCGGCACGCCACCGAGGAGTTCATCGACCTCCACAACTCCGCCAAGCCCAACGGCGATGTCGAGGTCGCCGAGGGCACGGGCAACGGCATCTTCGCCGGCGCCGCCAGCTACAACGAGCAGGACGGCGACGGCCTCGCCGAGGCCGGTGACGGCATCGCCGCGCAGTACCAGGCGTATCTGGCGCTGGCCACGCTCGCACGCGGCAAGGGCGACACCGCGCTGGCCAGGACGTACGACAAGCGTGCCGCCGATCTCAAGGCGTACTACAACGACGAGTGGAGCGGCACCGGAAGCGGCGCCGACATGGTCCGCGCGTACTCCACGTCCAACACCCCGGTCACCGGCTGGGGCAAGGAGAACAGCGTGTTCGTGCCGATGAAGCAGATCCTCGATCCCGGCCCGCGCAACGACGCCTACCTCGACTACATCCAGGAGCAGGAACTGGGTCCTGAGGGGTCGCCCAACATCGAGTCGACGACGTACCTGCCCGACATGTTCTTCAAGAACAACCGCAACGACACCGCCTGGACGTGGATGAAGAAGATCTACGAGCAGCGGGAGCTCCAGCACATCAACTCCAGCCAGGGCCCCAACGGCGACTACCCCGAGGTGTCCTTCACGCTCGTCAGCCAGACCGTCGAGGGCCTGATGGGCATCGCACCGGACGCGGCGAACCACAGGGTGACCACGCAGTCCCGACTGCCGGCGGGCATGAAGTGGCTCCAGACCGCGGACGTCCCCATCGGCAAGAACACGATCACCGTGCGGCACGACGGCGCGACGAAGTCCACGCTGACGAACAACGCCCGCAAGGATGCCTACAGCTGGGAGGCCCGCTTCCCCGGGGTCCACAAGAAGATCACCGTCGACGGCGTGCCGCAGCACGTGCGCACCAAGACGGTCGGCGGCGTGACCTACACGTACGCGACGCCGACGGTGCGGGCGGGGAAAACGGCAGTGGTGCAGGTGACCGACTGACGGGAACGCCATCTCCCGGTCCGCGCCGAGCCGTTGGCAGTCCGGCAGTCGGCCGACTGCTAGCGGCTCACGTGTGCGGGGATCCGGCTGTGGATGTCCTTGAGCATGGTCTGCATGCCCATGCGGAAGATCTCGGCCTGATGGTCGCCGATGAAGGACGTGTGCCCGAACACCTCCAGGACGACGAGGCCGTGCATGTGTCCCCATGCGCTCAGCAGGAGAGCGGTTGCGGGGGGCGGCAGAGCACCCGGATCGCCCGGGCCTTCCATGCCTTCCGGTGACAGGTGTGCCAGGTGTGCCTGGAGCGAGGGCGAGAGCGCGGGGGTGTCGGCCGCGGCGAGTTGCTCCGCGCTGAACCCGCCGAAGAGCTCACGCTCGAAGATCGCGCTCATCCGGCGCATCGCCTGGGTGGTCGGGCCCTCGACGGGTGCCGCGTAGTCCCGCAGCGGTGTGCCGTAGAGCAGTTGGAACCGTTCGGGATGGGTGACGGCCCACCGGCGGTAGCCCTCGGCCGCGACGACCAGACGCGGCAGATCCGTGTCGTCCTCCACGGTGTTGAGGGCTGTCTGCACCGCTGCCGCCAGGTCGTCGTACGCCTCGGCGATGAGTTCTGTGACGAGTGCGTCCCGGCTCGGAAAGTAGTGGTAGAGCGCCTGCACGGTCATCCCGAGGCTGCGGGCGACCGCTCGCAGGGACAGCGCCGCGGGACCGTGTCGGGTGATGTGGAGCTCGGCGGCGTCCACGATCTCACGGGTGGCCGCGGCCCGGCGTCGCTGACGCAAGGAGGGCGGGGTCGTCGCGTGTTCGTCCACGGGCATGGGACGACCGTACGACGGCAACTCCGACGGTGTCTCGGGGATTTGAACACTGTTAGGTAAATCTGGCACTGCCAAAGCCTGTGCCCCCTCCCCTAACGTCGTTGCCGCGACGCAAACCGGTCTGCTTCACGTCGTTTTCACCTTCATTTGCACCACAAGGACGTAAGGGAGATCGTGCGTGTTTGAACGCATAGCCGAACTGACGATTCGCCGGTCGCGGCTGGTACTCGTCGTCGCCGTCGTGGCGGTGGCCCTCATGGGCGCCTTGGGCGCCGGCGCGTTCGGCAAGCTGCTCGGCGGCGGCTTCGACGACCCTGCCTCTCAGTCCACCCGCGCCGGGAAGGCCATCGACGAGAAGTTCGGCGGAGAGCCGAACCTGGTCCTGCTGGTCCGCGCCCCTGACAGCCGCGTCGACACCCCGGCCGCACGGCAGAGCGGCCAGGATCTGATGGCCGACCTCAAGGAAGAGAAGAACCTCGCGAACGTCGTCTCGTACTGGGACACGGGCAGCGCCGACCTCCGCTCCCGGGACGGGCGCGAGGCCATCGTCCTCGCCCATGTGAAGGGGGACGAGACAGCGCAGCAGAAGAACGCGCAGGACGTCATCGACGCCTACACCGGGACGTACGAGAACGCACTCACGGTCCGGGCCGGCGGCGGCGCGGCCGTCGGCAGCGACATGTCGACGCAGGTGACCGAAGATCTCGTGCTGGCCGAGACCATCGCCATCCCGCTGACCCTCGTGCTGCTGCTGTTCGTCTTCGGCAGTGTGGTCGCGGCCCTGCTGCCGCTCGCCATCGCGATCATCGCCATCCTGGGCTCCTTCGCCCAGCTCTCTCTCCTCGCCGACGTCACCGACGTCTCCATCTCCGCGACCAACCTCACCACGGCGCTGGGTCTCGGACTCGGCATCGACTACGCCCTGCTGATGATCAGCCGCTTCCGGGAGCAGCTCGCGGCGGGGTTGAGCGTGGACGACGCCGTCCGGCAGACGGTGAACACCGCGGGCCGCACCGTCGCGTTCTCGGCGGCGACGGTGGCCGCCGCGCTCGCGGCGCTCCTGGTGTTCCCGCAGTACTTCCTCAGCTCGTTCGGCTATGCCGGCGTCGGTGTCGTCGCCATCGCTGCCGTCAGCACCCTGTTCGTGATGCCGGCCCTGTTCGTCGTCCTGGGGCACCGGGTCAACAACGGGCGGCTGCCGTGGTTGAGGCGAGGGCGCGCCGACGCGTCCACGTCCATGTGGGGGCGGCTGGCCCGTACCGTCATGCGGCGGCCCGCGCTCACCGCGCTGCCCGTGCTCGCGGTCCTGCTGGTGGCGGCGAGCCCCCTGCTGGGCATCACCTTCGGCACGCCGGACGAACGGGTCCTGCCGGAGGGCGCCGAGAGCCGCCAGGTCTCCACGGCACTGCGGGAGAACTTCAACGGCAACGACGAGGCGGCCCTCCACGTCGTCATCGACCAGACTGTGGCCGAGGGCCCGTTGAGCAAGTACGCCGTCGAACTGTCCGGGCTCCAGGGAGTAGTCCGCGTCGAGACCAGCGGGGGGACCTACGCCGGCGGAGCGGCGACGGCGGCCGGCGCGGACAACGCGAACCTCGGCCGGCCCGACGCACAGCAGATCAGTGTGGTGAGCGACCTGGCACCGCGGTCGGACGAGGCGCAGAGCCTGGTCGACGAGGTGCGGGCGGTCACCCCGCCCGTCGGGTCACAGCCCCTGGTGGGCGGGGTCGACGCCGAACTGGTCGACTCCAAGGACTCCATCAGCAGTCGGCTCCCGATCGCCGTCGCCCTGGTCGCCCTCACCACCTTCGTCCTGCTCTTCCTGTTCACCGGCAGCGTCGTGCAGCCGCTGCGGGCGCTGCTCCTCAACATCATCAGCCTGGGAGCGACCCTCGGCGTCATGACCTGGATGTTCCAGGACGGCAACCTCTCCTCCCTGTTCGGCTTCACCGCGCAGCCGATGGAGGTGTCGATGACCGTGCTGATGTTCTGCATCGCCTTCGGCCTCTCGATGGACTACGAGGTGTTCGTCACCAGCCGGATCAAGGAACTCCACGATCTGGGCGAGGACAACGAGTCCGCCGTGGCCAACGGTCTCGGGCACACCGGACGCATCGTCACCGCGGCGGCCTGTCTGCTCGCCGTGAGCTTCTTCGCCTTCGGCACCTCCAAGATCAGCTTCATGCAGATGTTCGGCCTCGGCAGCGGACTGGCCATCCTCATCGACGCCGTCGCGGTACGCGGCGTTCTCGTCCCCGCCGCGATGCGCCTGCTCGGCCGCTCGGCCTGGTACGCGCCCGGCTTCCTCCGCAAGGTCCACGGCCGGTTCGGCCTCAGCGAAGGCGGCCCGACACCACAGTCCGCGGCCGCATCGGGGCCCACGGCAGAGTCGCCGTACATCAGGGACTCGACGGGAGTCTGACCACGCGAGTCCACGCCCCGCCAAGTGCCCGCCTCCACCCCCAGGAGGCGGGCACAGCCACACTCGTCCATGCGGGTGAAACCGGCACAATCACCAACGGACTCAAGGTGGACCACGACGGTCTGCTGTACCTCTCGTCCGGATCCACCGGGGGTGCCGCACGGATCGTCGACTCCCGCACCGGCAGCCTCGTGGCCACGTACCAACTGAACGACCCGACGGGCCACTTCATCAACGACGTCGCCCTGCTCGGCGACCGCGCCTGGTTCACCGACTCCTACGGCGCCGTCCTCTACGGTGTCAGCGCCAACGGCCTCGTCCCCACCCCCGACGGCACGGGACTGATCGTCGTCAACGGCGGCAAGCTCTACCGCGTGCCGCTGCGGACCGGTGAGGCCACCGAGATCACGCTGAGCGGTACGACCGCGCTCACCTACGGCGACGGCCTCGTGCTCGTCGGCCACACCCTGTACGTCGTCCAGAACCGGCTCAACCAGGTCAGCGTGCTCGACCTCGCCTGTACCTGGCCAACGCACGCTTCACGAGCCCGCAGCTCCCGGAGACGACCTTGACCTGTGTCGCGGTCCCGCTGCACTGACCGAGCCGCGGCGCTCACGTGGATGTTCGGTCGCACCGTCCAGTCAGCCGACGGGAGTCAGCCGGCCCCTGCCCCTTCCACATACGACGCCAGGTTGGCCAGCGAGGACGCGATCCCTTCCTCGTGTACCGCCTGGTCGATGCCGGGTGGTACGCCCGTGGCGGTCACGGTCACCTCGGTCCCGTCACCGGCGGCGGCGACGTGCCAGGTCATCGTCATGGTGCCGGCGTACAACGGATCGTCGGACTCGAACACAGCCCGCTGCACCACCCGCTCCGGTGGCACCAGCTCGGCGAACCCGATGTCGACCACGTCCGTCGCCTCCGACGTCTTGCCCGGACCGTCGGTGGCGTCCAGGTAGGTGAGGACCATCCGGAACCCACCACCAGGCCGGGGATCCCACCTCTCGACCCGCCCGCGCATACCGTCCGGAGGCAACCAGGCCTCGAGGGACTCCCGGTCGAGGAGGGCGCCGTAGACAGTCGCCGGTGGTGCCGCAATCACCCGGCTGGCGCGGTCGGTCCTGTACATGGCCCGAGTCTAGGGCCGCAGAGGTTCCCGAGGCCCACTCCTCCGGTCAGGCGTGACGGAGTCCTGGTTCGGCACGTGGGCGGACGCTCGGTGTGCCGCAACGGCCATGACGATGACGGAGGTCAGGACGAGACCGGCGCCCACATGGAGCGGTGCGGTGTAGCCGAAGCCCGCGGTGATGGCCAGGCCCCCGAGCCAGGCGCCGAGGGCGTTGCCGACGTTGGACGCGGAGACGTTGGCGCTGGCGGCCAGCGCCGCCCCGTGGGCGTAGTCGGTGACGCGAGTGATCATGCCGGGCACGCCGGCGAACCCGGACACCCCCATCAGGAACACCAGAATCACGGACGCGGCGGCGCTCGTGGCCAGCAGACCGAACACGACCAGGGTGACGGTGAGCCCGAGCAGGGCGAGCAACAGCGCCCGGTCACGGTCGCGGTCGGCCGCACGCCCGCCGATCAGGTTCCCGACGACCAGGCCGACGCCGTACACCATCAGCAACCAGGAGACATCCGCCGAGGAGAAGCCGCCGACCTCGGTGAACGTGTAGGCGATGTAGCTGAACGCGCCGAACATGCCGCCATAGCCGAGTGCGGTGGCCGTCAGGGTCAGCCAGACCTGCCAGGAACGGAACGCGCGGAACTCGGCCCGCAAGCCATGGGGTTGCATCGGGCCCGAGAGGCCCGCCCTCGTCCCCGGCTGCGTCCCGCCCGCCCAGCCGGGGACGAGGGCGACGATGCCCGCCAGCGCGAGCACGCCGATGGCGGAGACCGCCCAGAAGGCCGCTCTCCAGCCCCAGCGCTCACCGACCAGCGCGCCGAACGGCACGCCCAGCACGTTCGCCAGCGTCAGACCGGCGAACATGACCGCCACCGCGCGGGACTTCTTCTCGGGCGCGACCAGACTGCGAGCGACCAGCGAGCCGATCCCGAAGAACGAGCCGTGGCACAACGCCGCGACGATCCGTCCGAGCAGCATCACCGGATAGCTCGGTGCGAGAGCGGACAGCAGGTTGCCGATGACGAACAGCGCCATCAGGCCGACCAGGACCCCCTTGCGAGAAAGCCGCGCGGTCGCCGCGGTCAGCGTGATCGCGCCGATCGCGACGCTCAGCGCGTACCCGGAGATCAGCCGGCCCGCCGCCGCCTCGGACACCGCGAAACTCGACGCCACCTGCGGCAGCAGCCCGGCTATGAGGAACTCGGTCAGACCTATGCCGAAACCGCCGAGTGCCAGCGCGACAAGTCCACTCGGTGTTCGTCGCCGTTCCAGTACCCCGAAGTCCTCGTCGCCGGCCCGGAATTCACTCATGGGTCGACCCTCACCCTCTGGCGGCGGACCGTTCCATGGACAAATGTCGACGGTGCTTGGACGGAAGGGCCCGACGCGGCAATTCAGTCAGGCATCGCGGGCGTAAAGCCTGTTGAGATGCTTCCGCATGTGGGACAGGGTCTGTGGCCATGGAGTTCTTCTGTTATCACCGTGACCGGTCCGACTCCGTGGCGTTGCGCGAGGAGTTGCTGGAGGAGCACTGGTCCTACATGGACGGCTACGCGGCGGAGTTGATCGCTCGCGGCCCGACCTTCGCCGAGGACGGCGAGACGCCCACCGGCAGTGTGCACATCGTCGACCTCCCCGATCCCGCCGCCGCCCGCGCGTTTGCCTTCGACGAGCCCAACTACCAGGCCGGTGCGTACCGGGACGTGCTGCTGCGTCGCTGGCGCAACATGCTGGGGCGCACCATGTGGGACTTCCCCGGTGGCCGGACCGGTGGCAACCACTACTTCGTGCTCGGCCTCGGCTCGGGGCAGGCCGTCGACCTCGACGTACCGCCCCACCAGGACGAGCTGATCGCGTACGGACAGCTGCTGTCCGACGACGGCGCCACCTGGCTGGGTACGGCTGCACTGCTCAGAGCACCGGACCCGGACACCGCACGCGCCGTCCTGACACCGGCGCAGTATGCCGACATCGAGGTCCACGACTGGGAGTTCGGCGGACGGCGGTGACAGCCAAGGGTGCGCCACACCGACGGCCCTCTTCTCACCGGCACTCCGACGAACACCGCGCGGGCCCCGAGCGCCGTCGTCGTCACCGCGGCCCGCCCTGGAACCGAAGGAAGTCCGACAGGCCCTCCAGGAGCCGGTCGACGTCGTCCGTGTTGTTGTAGGGCGCCAGGCCGACGCGGAGACCGCCGGTGTCTCCGAGGCCGAGCCGGCGGGACGCTTCGAGGGCGTAGAAGGATCCGGAGGGCGCCTGGACACCGCGTTCGGCCAGAAAGCGGTACGCGTCCGTCGTGCTGTGTCCCTCGAAGGTCATCAGCAGGGTGGGGGTGCGATCGGCGGCCCGGGAGTGCACCGTGACCTGCTCCAGGGCGGACAGTCCCTTGTCGATCCGCGCCCGCAGATTGTCCTCGTGCTCCTCCAGCACCGCCGACGCTGCGGCCAGTCGCTGACGGCGGGTACCCACGGCGCCGGCGTCGAGGCCGGCGAGGAAGTCGACCGCGGCGCGCGTGCCCGCGAGGAACTCGTAGGGCAACGTGCCGAGTTCGAAACGTTCCGGGACCACGTCCGTGGACGGCAGCAGCTTGTCCGGGTCCAGGCTCTCCAGGAGCTCCGGCAGGGCGGCGAGGACGCCGTGGTGCGGGCCAAGGAATTTGTACGGGGAGCAGACGTAGAAGTCCGCGCCGAGCTGCCCGACATCGACCAGGGAGTGGGCGGTGTGGTGCACGCCGTCGACGTAGAGGAGCGCCCCGGCCTCGTGCACCGTACGGGACATCGCGGGGATCGCGGGTCGCGTGCCGATCAGGTTGGAAGCGGCGGTGACAGCGACGAGCCGGGTCCGCTCGGAGAGCACGGCGCGGATGTCGTCGACGGTCAGCTCGCCGGTCGCGGGGTTGAAGTCGGCCCACCGAACGGTGGCGCCGGCCTGCTCGGCGGCCTGGATCCAGGGGCGGATGTTGGAGTCGTGGTCGAGGCGGGTGACGATCACCTCGTCGCCGGGCGACCACGTCTTGGCGAGGGTGCGGGAGAAATCGTAGGTGAGCTGCGTGGCGCTGCGGCCGAAGACTATCCCGGACGGTTCCGCGCCCAGGAGGTCCGCCATGGCACGGCGGCTCTCGGAGACGATGGTCTCGGCATTGCGCTCCCCCGGTGTGGTGCTGCCCCGGTTCGACAGCGGCTGCCCCAGCGCATCGGCGATGGCCTGGATGACAGGGCGGGGGGTCTGCGTGCCGCCGGGCCCGTCGAAATGCGCGATCCCGGCGCTCAGGGCCGGGAACTGCGTACGGAGAGCGGCTACGTCGTACGTCACAGGAAGCTCCTGTCGATGCTCGGGCGGGGGCGGCCAACCGGGGCCTCGTCGAGGCGACTACGACGGTAGTCGACGACGCCAGGGGTACGACGGGACCGCCCGACCCGGCACTACAGCCGTTCCGACGCCAGACCGGAGGAACTCTGCATCAATGTCGTGGAGTTGGCCCACAGGCTGCATCGGACCGTGCCTACAAATCCACGCCGGAGGATCGGAGAAAAGGCCCGGCGCCGGGCTTGTGGCCCGGCGCCGAGATCCATTTTCGGTGAGCTACGTGACGGATTCCCTGCTGCTCAGTAGCCGTGGCCGCAGCTGGAGCCGACGTGGTTGTGTTGCCCGCCCGCGTTACCCTCGCCGTTGATCGCATTGCCCAACAGGCCGTTGAGCAGACCAACCTGACCGAGGATGTCGACATTCAGGTCGTGGGACTTGCAACCCCCGCCGCCATACATGGCGTGCGCGCTCTGGGCGGTGGCGGTGCCGGTGGCTATGAAGCTGAAGCTACCAATAATGGCGGCCGCGACAGCGGCCTTCTGAAGCTTGCGCATTTTTCCTCCTTGGATCCGGTAGAGCGCGCCATCAAAAGATCCACTTAGCGCTCAATTCGGAGGCTAATCCGATATCTCCCACCGCGCTCATCGGGGGTGCCATCCGGGGTCATTTGGCCCATTCGGCCCACCCGTCGACATTGGCCCTCGGACCGGCATGGCGGGCCGTCAGCTCTGCATGCCACGAGGCCCGGGACCGACGTCGGGCGACCGGCCCTGCCCTCGACTGGCGGTGTTACCGACGCAGCCCCACCGCACCAACTGGCCCTGGAACGCGATCCGTCGGGCTCTGCGCCGATCAACTCGCCCTCTCCGACCACCGAATCAGCCGAGCATCGGTATGGACAGAATGAGCAGCGGAACCAATTGAAATGCGGCAGCTCGACGCAGCCGGCCCCACCACAGGACAGCCCCGATGGCTGCCACCACACCGCACGCCGTGCCCAACTCGGCCAGTGGCGCCCGGTACGGCTCACCGTCCCAGTTCGCCGCCCAGTCGGTCATCCCGGCTGCCAGCCATCCGTAGCCCACGAGCATGGCATTGACGGGGAGCAGGGCGAGCACGGCGAAGGTGTTCTTCCACTTCATGTGGGTCATCCTCGTGTCGGATGCGGGCGCGTGCCTGAGCATCCGTACTCAAGTCATCGCTTCCGGATCGGAACCTCGGCGATGCGGTAACCCACTCCGGGTGTCGTCGTGATGACGGCTGGGCTGCCCAGCTTGCGGCGCAACCGGCCGACGGTGACGGTCACCGTGTTGGTGAACGGGTCCGCGTTCTCGTCCCACACCTGTTCCAGGAGGTCCTCGGCGCTCAGGAAACCCGGACTGGCGCGCAGCAGCGCCTCCAGGACGGCGAACTCCTTGACGGACAGTTCCAGCGGACGGCCGTCGCGGACGGTGGTGCGGCGTACCGGGTCGAGTTCGAGGCCGGCGACGTGCAGCGTGCGGGCCAGGGAGGTCGGCTTGCGGCGGGCCAGCGACCGAATGCGCAGGATCAACTCCGGGAAGTGGAAGGGCTTGGCGAGATAGTCGTCGGCTCCGAGGGTGAGACCGCTGACCCGGTCGCCGGGTGAGCCGGCCGCGGTCAGCATCAGCACCATGGCGCGATCGTCCCGCTCAGTGATCATCTGGCAGAGCGTGTCGCCGTGGATGCCCGGCAGGTCGCGGTCGAGGACGACGACGTCGTACGTGTTCCGGTCGAGCTTGGCCGCGGCCGCCAGGCCGTCCAGCGCGACATCGACGGCCATCCCCTGGTCCCGCAGCCCCTCGGCGACGACCTCGGCAAGCGACCGCGCGTCCTCCACGACCAGCACCCTCACCCGATTCCCCCTTCCGCAGCGGCCGCCGCCGGCAAAGCCGCCGCAACCCGCAGACCGCCCTCCGGCCGGGCTCGGAGGGTGAGGTGGCCGCCGTGCGCGGCGACGATCGCCGCGACGATCGACAACCCCAGGCCGGAGTGATCCTCCGACCCGGTCCGGTCGGGGCCGATCCGCTCGAACGGCTGCGCAAGACGGTCCACTTGGGCCTGATCGAGGATGACACCGCCGGTCTCGACGACGAGGTGCGCCTCGGAGCGGTCGTGAGCGGTGGAGATCCGGATCCAGCCGCCCTGCTGGTTGTGCACGATCGCGTTGTCGACGACGTTCTCCACCATCCGGGACAACAGCGCGGGACTCCCCCGCGTCCAGGCCTTCGCCCGCACCTCGTCGTCGACGGTCAGGGTCTTCGCGGCCACGTCGGCGGCCCGGGCGGTCATCGCCTGCCCCGCCAGCTCGCCGAGCGACACGGCAGCCCGGTCGACGAGAGCGCCGTGCTGTGCCCGGGCAAGGACGAGGAAGCCGTCCAACAGGTGATCCACCCGGTCGAGCTCGGTCCGCAAGCGGTCGGCGAGCGCGACGGTCTGCGCCGAGGGCTCCGGTTTGGCTACGGCCACGTCCAGGGACGCGCGCATCGTCGCCAGCGGTGTGCGCAGCTCGTGCGAGGCGTTGCCGACGAACCGGCGCTGTGCGACGAACGAGGCCTCCAGTCGTTCCAGAAGGCCGTCGATCGTGTCCGCGAGCTCCTTGACCTCGTCGACGGGGCCGGTCAGGGCGAGCCGTTGGTGCAGGTTCGCCGCGGAGACCCGGCGCGTCGCCGCGGTGATCAGCCGCAGCGGGCGCAGGACGCGACCGGCGAGGGCCCTGCCGAGCACGAGCGAAACGACCGCCATCACCACCAGCGCGATCAGCGAGCCGACCAGCAGTTGGCGGGACTGCTGCGCATGCACGGTGGACAGCTGCCGCTCGAGCTCGCGGATGTGCTGCTCGGCGGCAGCGAGGCCGGTCCGGCCGGGCGGTTGCTGTCCGGGCGCAACGGTGGTCGCCTCGTTGCCGGACAGCAGGTAGGTCAGGGCGAGCAGAGCGATGCCGGACACCAGGAACACCGAGGCGTACAGGATGGTGAATCGCAGTCCGACGGTCCCGCTGCGCATCTTGCCCATGGTTCCTCTCCCTGCCCCGTTCGGCCGGACTCAGGATGCCCCGCCGCGCCTAACAGCGACATGACAGCAGCGGTTCGGGCCGCGTTATGGGCCGATCCGTAGAACCGGAACCATGCTCACGACCAAAGAACTGCTCCGGCAGGAGTGGACCGGGTTTCGACGTCCGGGCCGGTTGATCGCGATGGCGGTCGCGGCCCTGCTCATCCTCGCCCTCGGCCCGCTCGACGCGTCCGGCGACCATGCGTCCTGCGACGGCTCGTGCCCGACCGACCCGAGGGGGCCGGACGGCTCCCTCGTCAGCGACCAGTTCTACTTCCTGCACAAGGATCTGGGCGAGAACGGCAGCATCACCGTCCGGATGACGTCCATGACGGGCACGATCACCTACCCGCCGCCGGACCACGATCGGATCGTCCCGGGCCTGGCGCCTTGGGCCAAGGCCGGGATCATCGTCAAGGACGGTGTCCGTCAGGGCTCCTCCTACGCGGCGTTGATGGTCACCGGCGGCCACGGAGTGCGGATGCAGTACGACTACCGCCATGACGTCGCCGGCAGCGCCGGCGGGGTTTCGGCAAAGGCGCCGCGGTGGCTGCGGCTGACGCGGTCGGGGGACACCATCACCGGCTACGAGTCCGCCGACGGCAAGCAGTGGGCGAAGGTCGGCACGGCGAAGCCGTCCCGGCTGCCCGAGACCGTACAGGTCGGACTGTTCGCCACCTCCCCCGGCGATCTGACGCTGCGGCGCGTCGGTCTCGGCGGCGCCACCGAGGAAACGCGCTTCACCCAGGCCGGCGCCACGTTCGACAACGTCGACCTGGAGGGCTCGACGTCCGCCGAGGGCTGGAGCGGCGAGGCCGTCGGCGACATGAACCACACCGACTGGGAGAAGTACCACCAGGCGTCGGGGGCCGTGGTCGGGGCGAACGGCACGATGACCGTCACCGGAACCGGCGACATCGGGCCGGCAGGGACCGAGGGGGGCCGTCCCCCGGAGCGCATCCTCGTCGGCCTGATCCTCGGGTTGCTCATCGTGCTGGTGGTCGCGGTGCGGTTCATCACCACCGAGTACCGTCGCGAACCCGGGGGCTCGACGGTCACCGGCCGGGTTCTCGCGGCGAAGGCGATCGTCGTCGGATCCGTCACGTTCGTGACGGGTCTCCTCTCCGTGGGCACCGTCATCCCGGTCGGCCTGGCGATCCTCAAGGCGAACGGGATCCCCCTCATCGGGGTGTCCACGCTCACTGGAGTGCGGGTCGTCGTCGGCGTTGCCGCATTGCTCGCCCTCGCGGCCGTGCTCGCGCTCGCGCTCGGCGCCATGCTGCAGCGCGGGTGGCTCGCGATCCTCGTCGCCGTCTCGGCGATCGCGGTCCCGTACGCCGTGACCGCCGTCCCTCTGCTGGACGACGGCCTGTCACAGTGGCTGCTGCGGGTCACTCCTGCCGCCGGCTTCGCCATCCAGCAGACCCTCGTCGAGTATCCGCAGGTCGTCGCCCACTACGCGCCCTCCGCCGGATACTTTCCGCTTCCGTGGTGGGCCGGGATCGCCGTGCTGTGCGCGTACACGGCGATGGCTCTGGGCGTTGCGGTGAGCCGACTGCCGCGGAGCGACGAACGGGCCGTGCGGCCCAGGGACTGGAGGTGACCCACAGGAGTGCCGGCGTCCACGCACTCGTTCACCCTCACCGAGGGCAGAATCGTCCCATGCCCACCTCAACGTCCGCCCGCCGTACGCCTCTTGCCGGTGCCGGCCTCGTCCTGGCCGCCGCTCTGACCCTCACCGCCTGCGGTGAGCTGCGCGCGGACTCGACGGCCGGCGCCGCGCCCAGCGCCTCCTCCCATGCCTCCGGAGCCTCGCCGTACGTGGAGCCGGGGGCCGGTGACGGCGCGCCGCACTACAACGAGAACAACGCCTACCGCCGCTCGGGCGACATGTCCGCCGCCCACGCGAAGGACGCCGGGCGGGAGGCCGAGCGCATCAGACCGGTGCTCAAACGGCTGTGGGAGCAGGGGAAGTGGGACCCCGCGACGGTGCGGGCGGCCCTGCTGAAGCTCGGCTACGAGGAGGAACGCGTGACGCAGGACGGCAAGCGGCTCGGCGGGACGCTCACCGTCCGGGAGATGTTCTCGCGCTACGAGAACGACGGGTACGTCACCCCCGAGGGCGCCCTCGTCGGTCTGCGCGTTCACGCCGATGCCTGTGTCTCGGCGTTCGTGCAGAAGTCCAACTACGAGGTGGAGACCAACGGCCCGTACCCGGAGACGGGCTGCTTCGAGCCGCCCTACGGGCACTGAGCGAAGGGGCGACGCCGCGGGTGCCGCACGGGCTGCACTTCTCGCACGGCTCAGCGCTGCATGTCGTGTACGTGCGCGGAGCGGTTGTGCAGCCGGGCGGCCAGTACCGCGACATCGTCCTCGGCGTTCCGGGCGTCGAGGCGGGCGAGCACCGTGTCGAGGACGTCCTCGACATCTGCGGCGGCCGAGAAGCTGAGGTCGGCCAGCCGGTCCAGGGACTGGTCGATGTCCTCGCCGCGGCGCTCGACGAGCCCGTCGGTGAACAGCATCAGCGCCTGGGCGGGGTCCAGTCGGTAGGTCGCCGGCTGGTAGCCCCCGAGGCCGGTACCCAGGGGCGGGCCGACCGGCACCGGGAGCAGGGCGACCCGGCCGCTTCCGTCGATCACGGCCGGTGGCAGATGGCCGGCACTGGCGACGGTCACCAGCCCGCGGACCGGGTCCACGCGCGCTATGAGGCAGGTGGCCGGGCGGCGGTCCGGCTCCCGGGAGGCGATGTCGTCGAGCTGGCGCAGCACGCGATGCGGAGGCAGGTCGGCAGAGGCGATGTAGCGCAGGGTCGAACGGTAGGACGCCATGTCGACGGCGGCCTCCAGGCCGTGCCCCATGACATCGCCGACGACGAGGAGCGTACGGCCGAAGTGCAGCCGCACGGTCTCGCACCAGTCACCGCCGACCAGGGCCCGCTGCCCGACGGGCAGATAGCGGATGGCGACATCCAGGTTCGGGTGCGGCCGCCCGGGCTCGGCGAGCAGAGCCCGCTGGAGCTTGCCGACCATGCCGCTCACCGCGTCGTGCTCTCGGGCGTGCCGGATGTGCGAGGAAGCCTGCTCGGCAAGGAACTCCACCAGTTCCGCCTCGGCGCGGGTGAACAGCGCCCCTTCGCGGGCGCACACCAGCACGCCGTAGCAGTGCCCATGGACGGTGAGCGGCACGCACAGCGCGGGCCGGGAGCCGCCAGGGGCCGCTTGCACGGCCCCGTTCTCCCCCAGTCCCACCGTGTCCCGCGCGACAGCCGCCGCCCACTTGACGCCGGGCAGCACCGCCGGATTCCCGCAGACGGCCACATACTCCGAGCCGGCCCCGCCCCGCACACGCAGGACCGCTGCTGCGGCCCCCACCTGCCCGGCGATCTCCCGGGTCAGCTCCTCGCACGTGGTGCCCTCCTCCAGCGTCGTACCGATCCGGGCCGCCGCCGAGCGCAGGGCACCGAGTGGGGACGGCGCACCCGCTTCCCGCGCGGATACACCGCCGAGCCCGTTCGCCTCCACCGCGGCCGGACTCTGAAACGACTCGAACCATTGCGCCACATCCACCACCCTAAAGGCGCATCAATCCGGGCAAGGTAACAGCCATGTTTCGTCATTTCGAACACACATGCGAAATCATACAGGCGCAGACTGTCGGCACTACTGAGGGCGGCAGCGTTGGCCTGTCCGCCAGTTCGCCGTGGCGTTGGTGATGACACTGTCGAGCCGGTCCCGGGTGCTCACCAGATCGCCGATGTGCCGGTCGATACGGTCCCGTTCGACCGCCAGCCGGTCGAGCAGCTCCGGCGTGGCTTCGCCGTTCACGACACACGGCAGCAGATCCAGGATCGACTTGCTCGGCAGCCCGGCGGCGTACAGCTGCTGGATCAGCTGGACCCGGTCGACCGCGCCGTCCGGGTAGTGGCGCTGGCCGCTGGGGCTGCGCTCCGAGGCGAGCAGGTTCTGCTCCTCGTAGTAGCGCAGGGCCCGAACACTGACACCTGTCCTGGCGGCGAGTTCGCCGATGCGCATCGCGCCTCCCCATGTGACCCGGGCGATATCTCTTGCCTCTGACGTCAGCGTCAGGTTTTAGCGTACAAGTCCGACCGTAAAACAGGTGAAAGGGAGAACTCCCCATGCCCGGATCAGACACGGCGACCATGGACGCGGAGATGCCCGCACCCACGCCGATCGTCTCGGTGAAACCGGTATCGCTGTCCGCGCCGGGCCGTGGTGCGGACCTGCAAGTGCGGGTGTCCGCGCCTGCGTTGGGCCACGAACTGCCGATCATTGTCTTCTCGCACGGATTCGGCTCGTCGTCGGACGGCTACGGCCCATTGGTCGACTTCTGGGCCTCTCATGGCTTCGTGGTGATTCAACCCACCCATCTGGACTCAAGGACGCTGAGCCTTTCTGCGGACGATCCCCGCACACCACGAATCTGGCGTTTCCGAGTCGAGGACATGAAACGCATCCTCGACCGGCTCGATCTGCTGGAAGCTGCCGTTCCCGGCCTCAGCGGACGCCTCGACAAAAGCCGCATCGCGGCGGCCGGACACTCCTTCGGCGGCCAGACGGCGGGCAGTCTGCTGGGTCTGCGCGTCCTCGATCCGGAGGGCAAGAAGGGAGAGGACCTGTACGACCCGCGCATCAAAGCCGGCGTGCTGCTCGCCACGGCCGGACAGGGCGGAACCGACCTGACACCGTTCGCAGCCGAGCGCTACCCGTTCATGAACCCGAGTTTCGCGGACATGACCGCGCCGGCCCTGGTGGTCGCCGGGGATCAGGACAACTCCCCACTGACCGTTCGGGGACCGGACTGGCTCACCGACCCGTACTTCCTGAGCCCCGGCGACAAAAGCCTGCTCACTCTGTTCGGGGCAGAACATTCGCTCGGCGGCATCGCCGGCTACGAGGTCAAGGAAACAACGGACGAGAACCCCCGACACGTAGCCCTGATCCAAAGGCTCACCTGGGCCTACCTTCGCGATGCGCTCGACCTCGACGATTCGAGTTGGTCGGCAGCGCGCAAGGCGTTGCGGGACAGCACCGATCCGGTCGGTCGAATCGAATCCAGGTGAAACGCCGACCGGTTGCGGCAAAGAGCGGACCTTCGCTTCAATGGCTCGTCCGCCTTCTCCGAAGGTGCTCCCACCGCCGCCATGACGGCGTGATCATGCCGCCTCCGGGCCGGCCGAGTTGAGGCGCCTCGCGGACCGCGCCGCGGCATGTGCGTCGGCTTCCGTTCCACTCCGTCGACGCGGGGGCGCACGTATGCATACACCTGCGGGTTCGGTGCGCGGGCGCTCGCTCCATACGGGGAATTGGGCCCCGGCCGTCTGTTCGCGGCACCTGCCACCCGATGCACTGGGGCATCCACCGGATATCCACGTCTCTGAGCCAGCCCGACAACCCGACGATCACCTCTGTCACCCCCGAACAGCCCCAGGCGGGGCAAGGAGGCTTTCATGGCATTCGCGCAGTGGACGAGGTCAATGGAGTGGCTGGCCGCGGCATCGGAGGACCCCCGCGCATGCAAGGAGGAATGGCAGAACGGCAGCACCGGGGTCACACTGCTTGCCGCCGGACGGTTCTGGGACGTGCTGGTCGTGCCGGAAGACCTCGGGCTGCGCGTCGCCGAACTCCTGGAGGAGTTGCCGCTGCTCAACCCCGGCCCTTGTCTGCTGGACGCCCGACGCCGTCACGTGGGCTTCCTGCTGCCGCCGGAGCCGCATGCCGTTTGGATCGGCACCGGCCTGCGCCTTCTCGGCAGGGGAACGTGGATCGCCGCTCCCGCGCCGCACTGCCGCTGGGGCGCACTGCGCTGGCTCGTCCCGCCGGACGGCACCGGCACCCTGACCATGCCCGAGGTTCTGGAAGTGGCCCTTCAGCGCTGCGCGAGCGAGTTGTCCCGCCTCCAGGGCAACCCCGCACCCCTGACGGACAGCCAGCTGACGCCGGCCGAATTCCCGGGCGACGGCCCACTCGTGCCCAGCCCCCGGCCGGCCGAATCCGAGACGTTCCGATCACCCCAGCGGGCAGAGATGAGGAGGCTCTACGGCGATCGGAGTCCGGTGGTTCCGCCCCGACGACGCCCCACGATTCGCCAGGACCGCCCGGCGGTGCCGGCGCGGAGTGAACATCAATGACCTTGAGGATCACGTCGTAGAACGGGTTGTGCGGGCGCTTCAGGGCGGAGGGGGCCCGTGCTCCCCGTCCTGGGGAAATCCGAACCACGGCTGCTGGGGATGTCACGAGTGACGCGCCGACGGGGCCTGGACAGGATGGGCGGCATGCCTTCCTTCTCTCTCCGCCGGCGTGAGTTCGTGACAGCAACTGCCCTGGCCATGCTGCCGTTTGCGGGTACGCCCGCCTCCGCACGCACCCCAACGGCCCGGCGCTCCGCCAAGCGCCTGCGTCTTCCGGAGCCGACCGGACCGCTGACGATCGGTACGGTTTCGCTGCGGCTGGTGGACCGTACCCGGCGCGACCCGTGGATGCCGTCGCTTCCGAACCGGGAGCTGATGATCAGCGTCTGGTATCCGGCTCTCGCGCCGGGCCGCGGGCAGCGTCTCGCGCCGTGAACTGGCCGGCCGTGGCTACGTCGTCGTCACCGTCGACCACACCTACGAATCTCCCGGCGCTCAGTTTCCCGACGGCTCGGTCAGGACCAACGAGGTGCTGTTCGAGAAGTTCGCCCGAGCCGAGCACGAGGGCACCGTGCCCGCCCTGCTGGAGAAGGTGCTGCGCACCCGCGTGGCCGACGCACGCTTCGTGGTGGATCGGCTCGGCGCGCTGCCGGACCGGCTGTCGGACGTACTCGATCTGCGCCGGGTCGGCATGGCCGGTCAGTCGGGGGGCGGGTTCACCGCCGCCCAGAGCATGTACGAGGACAGGCGGATCCACGTCGGAATCGACTTGGACGGCATCCTGGAGTTCAACCAGGAGCCGAACGGAACCAACCTGTCACCGGTCGCCCGCCACGGCCTGGACCGCCCGTTCCTCCTGATGGGCCGGGAGGGCAGCGACCACGCGACGACCGAGCCGTCCTGGGCGGAGTTCTGGTCGCACGGCACCGGCTGGCGCCGCGACCTGACCTTGCGCGGTTCCCGGCACCAGACGTACACCGATCCCGCCCGTGCGGTCGCGACGATCCGGGCCTGTGTCACCTCGTGCTTCGACCGCCGGCTCCGAGGACGCGACGACCATCTCCTCGACGGTCCCTCACCGCGGCTGCCCGACGTCTCCTTCGTCCGGTGAGCCGCTGCCCGGCGGTTGCTTGAGGGGCGTCGCCATGCGGGCCGTGACATCGTGGGGGCATGACCATCGAAGTTCGCCCGGCTTCGGTCTTCGAGGACGTCCGTACTCTGCTCGGCCCCAAGTCCCCTGCGTCCAACGTGTGCTGGTGCCTGAGCTACCGGATCCCGTCCAAGCTCAACAACGAGCTGCGCGGGCCGGACCGCGGCGCGTACGTATCCGAACTGTGCCGTGGCGAACCCGCTCCGGGAGTGATCGCCTACGACGGTGACGAGCCGGTCGGCTGGGCCGCCGTGGCACCCCGCTCGGCCACGTCCTTCGCGCGCAACCGGAAGATCCCGCACGTGGACGATCTGCCGGTCTGGTCGCTGTGGTGCATTCGCGTGCGCCCCGGTCACCGGAAGCAGGGCATCTCGCACGCCCTCATCGCCGGCGCGGTGGAGTTCGCCCGCGACCACGGTGCCCCCGTGATCGAGGCCTACCCGCTCGACAACGCAGACGCCAAGGTCGACCTGACGACGGCGTACGCCGGCATCCGGAAGAACTTCGAACGCGCCGGGTTCACCCACGCCTCCGACACCACTTCGGTCCTGGCGGGGCACCCCCGGGTACTGATGCGACTCGACCTGCGCTGACAGCAAAAGGGACACCTCACCGCCGACACCTCACCGCCGACACCTCACCGCCGACACCTCACCGCCGACACGTCACCGCGCGGAACAGATTTCAGCGAGCTATGGACCTGTCCAGGCATGTCCACTACTGTCCTAGACATGCCTGGACAGGTTCACAAGCACCATCGCATCGCCCACGTTCTCGCCGACGAGATCAGAGCCGGGGTGCACAGCACCGGCGAGCGGCTGCCCGGGGAGCACGCGCTCACCAAGCGGTTCGGGGTGAGCCGTACGACGCTCCGGCAAGCACTCCAGGTGCTCGGCGAGGAGGGACTCATCGCGACGCACCCCGGCATCGGTTCGTTCGTCACCTTCGACGGTATGCCCCTGGACAACCGGCTCGGCTGGACGCGCTCCCTTGCGGGCGGGGCGGCCGACCTGGTCACCGAGGTGCTGCGGTTCGAGACCGTCAGCGACCCCTCGCTGGCGGCGGAGCTCGGCACGGAGTCGGACAGGTTCGTCGCGCTCGACCGGGTGCGGCGGCTCGGTGACGGCCGGGGCGTCTCACTGGAGTTCAGCCGTGTCCCCGCCGTGGGGGCGCTCGCCGACCTGCTGGAGACCGGGCTCACCGACGGATCGCTCAACAAGACCCTGCTGGCCGCGGGCCGGATCACCGAGTCCGGTGACGGCCAGGTCTCCGTCCGCGGCCTCGACGAGGCCCAGGCAGCGACCCTGCGCCGTTCCCCCGGCGAGTCCTTCCTGCACCTGGCCCAGGTGTACCGGGCCGCCGACGAGTCCGTCGTCGAACAGGTGACGAGCCTTCTCGACCCCTCCAGGTTCCAACTGCACGTCCACTCGGGGCGAGGAGACCGCCGGTGACCATCGACAGCACCACCCTCGATCGCGCCCTCGGCGCGTTCTACGGCCTTGCGATGGGCGACGCGCTCGGCATGCCCACCCAGGTCATGTCCCGCCGCGACGTCGTACGGGCCTACGGCACCCTCACCGGCTTCGCGCCGGCCGGGCCCGGCAATCCGGTCAGCGCCGGGATGCCCGCGGGGTCCGTCACCGACGACACCGAGCAGGCGGTGATCGTCGGCCGGCTCATCGTGGAGGGCGGCGGCCACATCGACCCGCTGCGGTTCGCGCACGAACTCCTCGACTGGGAGAAGGAGATGAAGGCGAAGGGTTCCTTCGACCTCCTGGGTCCCTCGACGAAGGCCGCCCTGGACGCGGTCGCGAGCGGCGTGCCGCCCGAGGAGGCCGGAAGGTACGGCACCACCAACGGGGCGGCCATGCGGGTCACGCCCGTCGGAATCGCCGTCCGTACCGAGCCCGCCGACACGTTCCTCGACCGGGTCGTGGAGTCGTGCCAGGTCACGCACGACACCACCGTCGGCATCGCCGGGGCCGCGGCCGTCGCCGCCGCCGTCAGCACGGGTGTCGGCGGGGGCACCCTGGAGGACGCCGTGGCCGCCGCGATCGAGGCGGCCAGGGCCGGCGCGGAACGGGGCCACTGGATCGCGGGCGCGGACATCGCGTCGCGGATCGCGTGGGCGTCCGAGCTGGTCAAGGGGGTCCCCGAGGCGGAGGCCCTGGACCTGGTGAGCTCACTCGTCGGCACGAGCGTGGCCAGCCAGGAGTCCGTACCGGCCGCGTTCGCGGTCCTTTCCGTCGCCGACGGCGACCCGTGGCGCAGCTGTCTGCTCGCGGCGAACCTCGGTGGCGACAGCGACACGATCGCCGCGATCGCCGGCGCGGTGGCCGGCTCCGTGGCCGGGCTCGCGGCACTGCCCGCGGACGCCGTCGACACCCTCCGCGCCGTCAACGAACTCGAGCTCGAGCCCCTTACGGAGCGCCTGCTCGCGCCGCGCTGACCGCGCACGCACACCCCCGCGCCGCCGGCGCAGCACCAGTCCCTCCGTACGAGGCAAGGAGGTTCCGTCATGACCGCTTCGACGACGAACGATCACGTCGGCACCAACACGGCAGAAGGCGTCAACGACCAGGTCGGAGCCATCGAGGCGCGCGGCATCGAGCCGGTACCCGACGAGGAGCGGCACGGCCAGGCCATCCAGATGTTCTGGACCTGGTTCGCCGCCAACATCTCCATTCTCGGACTCCCGCTCGGGGCGACGCTCGTCGCGTTCCGCGGCCTGAACATCTGGCAGGCGATCCTGGTCGCCGTGATCGGCTCGGTGGGCTCGTTCGCGCTGGTGGGCATCCTCAGCCTGGCGGGCAAGAAGGGCGGCGCGCCCGCGCTGACCCTGTCACGCGCGGTGTTCGGGCAGCGGGGCAACGCCGGGCCGACGCTGATCAGCTGGCTGAGCCGGATCGGCTGGGAGACGATCTCGACGACCACGGCGGCGTACGCGCTGCTCGCGCTCTTCCAGTGGATCTTCAGCTGGCACCAGAACACGGTGCTCTCGGTCATCTCCCTGCTGATCTTCATCGGGTGCACCCTGCTGATCAGCGGCCTCGGCCACGCCACGATCATGTGGATCAACAAGTGGGCCACGATCGTGTTCGGGGTGCTGAACCTGATCGTGATGGGCTTCCTCGTCGCGACCGTCGACTGGGACAAGGTCCTCGGCGTGGACGCGGGCCCCGCCAGCAGTGTCGTCGCCGGTATCGGCTTCATCGCCGCGGGTACGGGCATCGGCTGGGCGAACGCGGGCGCGGACTACGCCCGTTATCTGCCCCGGAAGATCCCCGCGGGCCGGCTGGTGACGGCCTCGGCGTTCGGCGCCGGCATCCCGCTGGTCCTGCTGATCTCGCTGGGCTCGCTGCTCTCCGCGGGCGACGAGACGCTGGCGAGTGCGGGCGACCCGGTCGCCGCGATCAACGGCATGCTGCCGTCGTGGATGGCCGTCCCGTACCTCATCGCGGCCTTCGGCGGACTGCTGATGTCGAACCACCTGTCGACGTACTCGGCGGGCCTGACGATGCTCACGCTGGGGCTGCGGGTTCCCCGGCATTGGGCGGTGGCCCTCGACGTCGTGCTGATGTTCCTCGGCGGCATCTACTTCATGCTGATCGCAGAGGACTTCTACGGACCGTTCTCGACGTTCCTCACCCTGCTCGCGGTGCCGATCTCGGCCTGGGTGGGCGTGTCCCTCGTCGACTCCGCACGGGGCCGCACATACGACTCGGCCGCTCTGATGGACACGTCCCGCACGAGCCGCTACTGGTACACCGGCGGATTCCGGATCCCCGCGGTGCTCGCCTGGGCGGTGGCCATCGTGATGGGGCTGCTGTTCACGGAGGCGTCGACGAGCGCGGACGACGTGTGGTTCGCGGGCCCGTGGGCCCACACCTGGCTCGGCACGAACGGACTCGGCTGGGCGATCTCCCTGGCCGTGGGCGCCCTGCTGTACGCCGTGCTCGGCGGCCGTCCCGCACCCGCTCCCGAGGCGGAAGGGGCGAACCGGTGAGCGGACGGGTGATCCTGGCGGGCAACGTCATCGCCGACCTGGTGATCGAGGTGCCCGCGCTGCCCGAACGCGGCGGCGACGTCATCGGCACGCGAACGGACCTGACGGCGGGCGGCGGCTTCAACACCCTCGTCGCGGCCGGCAGGCTCGGCGCGCGGACCGTGTTCGCGGGGCTGCACGGCACGGGCCCGTACGGCGACCTGGTCCGCGCGGCACTCGCCTCCGAGGGCGTACGGCTGCTGCTGCCGGCCCGTACGGACGGCGACACCGGCTTCACCGTCGCCCTGGTGGACGCGGGCGGTGAGCGGACGTTCGTGACGAGCTTCGGCATCGAGGCCGAGATGACCGCCGCGGACGTCGATGCCGTCGTGGCGGAGGTGCGCGCCCCAGACCTGGTGCAGCTGTCCGGCTACGGTCTGGTGCTGCCGGTGAACGGCCCCCTGCTGTCCTCCTTCGCGACCCGCCTGCCGCCCGGCGTCACCCTCTGTCTGGACCCCGCGCCGCTGGTGGCGGACATCCCGGCGGCGGTACTGAACCCGGTGCTCGCACGGACCGACTGGCTGAGCGCGAACGCACGCGAGGCACGCCTGATGTCGGGCAACGACGACCCCATGACGGCGGCGTCCGCCCTCCGCGAGCAACTGGCGCCGGGCGCCGGAGTGCTGGTCCGCGCGGACAAGGACGGCTGCTGGCTCGCCCCGCCCGACGGCTCCGCCCCCGTGCACGTACCGGGTTTCCCGGTGGACGCCGTGGACAGCAACGGAGCGGGCGACGCCCATGTGGGCGCCTTCCTCGCCCTGTTGAGCGAGGGGGCGACCCCGGCGGCCGCAGCGCAGACGGCCAACGCGGCGGCGGCCTACGCGGTCACGCGCCGCGGCCCCGCGACAGCACCGACACGCTCGGAACTGACCGCGTTCGCACGGGCGGCCGGCGCCGAGGATGTGGCAGCACTGCTGAGCGGCTAGGTCCGGAACGGAGGTGGGGTACGTCTCGTCCCGCACCTCCGTCACATGTTGATCATGTGCCCGGCCAGCCCGTGGATGGCCTCCTTCACCGCCTCGCCCAGTGTCGGGTGACCGTGCACATTGCGTGCGACTTCGTTGACGGTCAGGTCCCACTGCTGAGCAAGGGTCAGTTCGGGGAGAAGTTCGGTGACTTCGGGGCCGATCAGGTGGGCGCCGAGGAGTTCGCCGTATCGGGCGTCGCTCAGGATTTTCACGAAGCCGGCGGTGTCGCCGAGGCCGTGCGACTTGCCGTTGGCCGTGAACGGGAACTTCGCCACCTTGACGTCGAAGCCCTTCTCGCGGGCCTGCGCCTCGGTCCAGCCGAAGCTGGCGATCTGCGGCTGGCAGTAGGTCGCCCGCGGGATCATGACGTAGTCGAGCTCCATGGTCTCCGCGTCGGCGATCGTCTCGGCCGCCACGATGCCCATCGACTCGGCCGCGTGAGCGAGCATCAGCTTCGCCGTCACATCGCCGATGGCGAAGATGTGCGGGACGCTCGTGCGGCAGCGGGCGTCGATGTCGATCGCCCCGCGGTCGGTGAGCTTGACGCCGGTGTTCTCCAGTCCGTAGCCCTGCACGCGCGGCTGGAAGCCGATCGCCTGAAGCACCTTGCCGGCCTGGAGCGTCTGCCGCTGGCCGCCCGTGGTGACCATGACCTTGACCGAATCGCCCGAGTCGTTGATGGCCTCGACGCGGGTGGAGGTCAGCACATTGATGCCGAGCCGCTTGTAGCGGCGGGTCAGTTCCGCGGACACCTCCTCGTCCTCCAGCGGGACGATGCGGTCGAGGAACTCGACGAGGGTGACCTGGACGCCGTAGTTGTGCAGCACGTACGCGAACTCGACGCCGATGGCACCCGCGCCCGCGATGATGATGCTCGCCGGGAGCGTGTCGGAAAGGATCTGCTCCTCGTACGTCACCACGCGCTCGCTGAGCGAGGTGCCGGGCAGCAGTTTCGTGGTGGCGCCGGCCGCGATGATGCAGTGGCCGAAGGTGACGGTTTCCGAGCCGCCGTCGCTCAGGGCGACCTGGAGGGTGTGGTCGTCGCTGAAGGTGCCGCGGCCGGTGTACTGGGTGATCTTGTTCTTCTTCATCAGGTAGTGGACGCCCTTGACGCGACCGTCCGCCACCTTGCGACTTCGGGTGAAGGCCGCGCCGTAGTCGAAGCTCACCTCGCCGTTCACCTGGATACCGAAGGTCTTGGCCTCCTGGGTGAAGATGTGGGCCAGCTCCGCGTTGCGCAGCAGCGCCTTCGACGGGATGCACCCCACGTTGAGACAGACTCCGCCCCAGTACTTCTCCTCGACGACCGCCGCGCTCAGGCCCAGCTGGGCAGCCCTGATCGCCGCGACATATCCCCCCGGGCCGGCGCCCAGGACCACCACGTCAAAGTGTGCGCTCATGGCGGCCAGCCTAGGTTCTGTCCGTGAATCACGCGCGAAGTCAGGCCGCACGAGGGCCGCATCGGCGGACGGGGCACTCCGTCACACCCGCACCGCCGACCCCCGCTCGCTCATCCGCGGCGCACAGAGGATCCGCTTCCTGCGGACCCGCTTTCCCTCGATCGCCGCGACGGTCAGCCGGGCCGCCTCCACGGCGATCTCGGCCAGCCCCCAGTCCACCGTGGTCAGTGGCGGCGTGAGCACCCGCGACACCGGGTGGTCGTCGAAGCCGACCACGGACACGTCCCGGCCCACTTCGAGCGAGGCCTCGGCCGCCGCCCCGTAGACCCCGTACGCCAGTGAGTCGGAGAAACAGAACACGGCGGTCGCGGACCACGCGCTGTCCAGGACACGCCGGGCCACCGCCGTCGCCTCGCCCAACTCCTGCGGGCACGGCACCAACTCGACCGACAGCCCGAGCCGGTCGGCCGCCTCACGGACGTACACATCGGCGGGCCGGCCGGGGGTACTCGGCTGTGTCGGGGTCAGCACGGTCACCCGGCGGTGGCCGAGGCCATGCAGATACTCCAGTACGGAGTCGATACCGGCCCTGTTGTCGAAGATGACCTGCCCGGCGGTGCGGGCCCGGCTCAGCGAGTCCCCGACGGCCACGACGGGCAGGGCGTCGGCAATCGCGGCCCAGCCCTCCGCCGAGGGGTTCACGGGAGACACGAGCAGCGCGTCGACCCGCTGGTCGCGCAACTGCTTGGCGAGGGCCAGTTCCCGGTCGGGGTCGCCGCCCGCGTCCAGGATCAGCGCGTAGTGGTCGCTGACCAGCAGCTCCCGGCCGATGGCCGCCATCAGCTGCTGCTGCCAGAGGTCCTGGAGGTCGCCGGCGAGGACTCCGACCATGCTGGTGCGGCCACTGGCCAGCGCGCGGGCGATGGGGTCGGCCTCGTAGCCCAGTTCGGCCGCGGCCCTGCGTACCCGCTCCTCGGTCTCCTTCGAGACCTGCTTGCCCCGCAGGGCGTAGGAGACGGCTGCGGTGGAAAGGCCCGTGGCCTCGGCCACCTCACGGAGGGTGGTGCGCTTATTGGGCCTGGCCATGGCGGGAAGCCTACCGGGCCCCGTCCGGACTGTGGGCGCACGCTTGACACGACATCTTGTTAACCGCTTAAGTTAAGCGCATCACTGAAGCGCTTAACAGCGCTGAAACACTGCCACTCCCTGCCCTGTCAGCCTGGTCTTCCCGAGGACCTCAGCGTGCCCATCGACGTCCACCAGCACATCTGGCCGCCTGCCTTCATCGAGCTGCTGCGCGCCCGCACCACGCCGCCGTATCTGGACGGCTGGACCCTGCACATGGCGGGCGAGCCGCCCTTCGTGGTCGACCCGGCCGATCACGACATCGCCGCGCGCGCCCGCCTTGCCGCCACGGACGGCCTCGACCTCGCCCTGGTCTCGCTCTCCAGCCCGCTGGGCATCGAGTACCTGCCGCCCGCCGAGGCCGCCCCGCTCCTGACCGCGTTCCACGACGGCGCCCTCGCGCTCCCGCCTCCCTTCGGCGTCTGGGCCTCGCCCTGTCTGTCCGGGCCGGACCCCGAGGCCGTCGAACGCGAGCTGCGCCGCGGCTGCGTGGGCCTCCAGCTCCCCGCCACGGCACTGCTCGACGCCGCGGGCTGGCACGCGTGCGCTCCGCTGCTGGACGTCCTCACCCGCCTGGACAAACCCCTGTTCATCCACCCCGGAGCCGCCCCGTCCGCCCAGGACACGCCGTCCTGGTGGCCCGCGCTGGTCCCCTACCTCCAGCAGATGCACGCGTCGTGGTTCGCGTTCCGCGCCTTCGGGCGCGCCCGCCATCCCCGGCTGCGTGTCTGCTTCGCCGCGCTCGCCGGTCTGGCCCCGCTGCACGGCGAACGGCTGGCGGCCCGGGGCGGGGGACGCGGCGAGATCGACTTCGACGCCTTCTACGAGACGTCCGCCTACGGAACACGCGCCGTGGACGCGCTCGTCCGGGCCGCCGGCATCGACGTGATCGTCAGCGGCAGCGACCGGCCGTACGCGAGCGCCGTCATCCCCGACATCGGCACGGACGCCGCCGTCCACGCCCTGCGCACCACGAACCCGGCCCGCCTGCTGCACGGCCCGCACCCGAGCCACGCCGGCGGACAGCCAGAAGGGAGCCACCAGTGACATACGAGTCCCTGCCGGACCGCACCATGGACAAGCGCGAACTCCGGGCGCTCGTCGACGAACTCGCCGCCCGCCCCGACCTCTGGCGCGAACAGATCGCCTTCTCGGACGAGCAGCGGCACTACGCCTCCCTGTACCGCGACGAGTACGTCGACGTATGGCTGCTGTGCTGGACCCGGCAGAACGACACCGGCTGGCACGACCACGACCTCTCCTCCGGCGCGGTCCGCGTCGTCCAGGGCGTGCTCAACGAGTCCAACCCGCGCATCGGCGGCAGCCATCTGTCCGTCACCGTCGGCGCCGGCGGATCGTTCTGCTTCGGCCCCGAACACATCCACCGCCTCACCGGCGCCACCGACGACACGGTCTCGATCCACGCGTACTCACCGCCGTTGTGGCGGCTCGGCCAGTACGACATCACCGAGGACGGTGTGATGCGTCGGATCTCCGTCTCCTACGCGGACGAGCTGCGCCCCTTGGACAATCCCGCCGCCTGAATCCGGTTCACTGGCCCACCCTTCCGTCGATGCACTCGCGCAGCAGGTCGGCGTGCCCGCAGTGACGGGCGTACTCCTCGATCCGGTGCACCATCAGCTCGCGAACCGAGGTCCCGTCCTTCCCCAGACGCTCACCCAGGTCGGGGTGCCCGGCCAGCGCGGCGTCGGTCGCGGCCTGTTCTCGCGCCAGATCGGAGTACGCGGCGTCGACCGCGGCCTGTTCGGCGACGACTCCGTTGAAGTCCGCGTCACGCTCGCCGTACAGCTTCGGCAGCGGATCGGCGTCGCTGATCCAGTTGCGCCAGTCCCGTTCGACCTCGGCGAGGTGGCGAACGAGGCCGAGCAGCGACATCGTCGACGGCGGAACCGACCGACGGGCCAGTTGCTCCGCGTCCAGGCCCTCGCACTTCATCCGCAGGGTCAGGCGGTAGCCGGTCAGGAAGTCCAGCAGCGTCGGAAGCTCGCCGTCCGGACTGTTCCCACCGCTGTTGCGGGGGTCGTCGTCCGGGTCGACCCACATGTCGGGGTAGACGGTTGCCCTGCTCCATCGTGCGGTTTCGTCGGTCATGCGGGCCATGTTCGTCCGCGAGGGCCGAAGCTCGCCAGTGATTTGTGCGGGGTGCGGACGTGCCTCACGTGCCTCACCGCCGAGACCGTGGGCGGTCGGTCTCTCGTGGTGTTCGGCTCCGGGGAGCATCACCTGCGGTGAGGTGTTCCAGGACCTCCACCAGGTCCTGGCAGGCCCGTTCGACCGAGTGTCTGGTGTTGTGCTGCTCGGTGATGACGGCTGACAGAAGCAGGGCGGTCAGGGCCATGGAGCCGTTGAAGGCCTGGAGCTTGAGCATCACTTCTACACGGGTGAGCTCTGCGAACGGACCGTCGTGGTCCGTCGCGGCGATGGTGGCCATGGTGGAGGCGACGAGGGCGCACAGGATGCTGCCGGCCAGCTGGAACCGCAGGGCGGCCAGGATCAGCAGTGGATAGACGAGGAACAGCAGGCTGAGGCTGCTGTACGTGGCCAGCGGAATGAGGACGCAGGCGATGAGCGCCAGGCCTGTGGCCTCCTTCCAGCGGGCCAGGCCGGGAGGCCGACGCACGTCGTGGAGCAGGAGCAGGATGGGGGTGACGAGCAGGACCCCCATCGCGTCGCCCACCCACCATGCGAGCCAGACGGGCCAGACGTCGGGCGCGTCGAGTTTCCCGGTGAGGACGAGAAGACCGACCCCTGCGCTCGCACTGATCAGCATGCTGGCCAGCGCTCCGAGGAACACCAGCGCGACGCCGTCCCGCAACCGGCTGAGATCGGTCCGGAACCCCACCCTGCGCAGCAGGAGGTACGCGCAGACGGGAGCCGCGGTGTTCCCGGCCAGCGTCCCGGTCACCGCGGGCTGGAGCGAGGTGATGGACATGACCACGAGCAGGATGCCCAGGGTGATGCCGGGCAGGGCACGGATCCCGAAGATCAGCAGAGACGCGAGCGCGACGCCCGTGGGCGGCCAAATGGGTGTGACGACGGCGCCCTGGACGACGAGCTGCCTCATCAGACCCAGCCGCCCGGCAGCGAAGTAGCCGGCCGCGATCGCCAGCGTCAGAAGAGCGTAGAGGGCCGGTCGACGCAGATCCTGGATACCCACCACAGGAGCCATCAGACAACGACGCCGCCCTGTCGGCGAGCCGAGGAACGTGGTGGTTCCCTACCGCCGCAGGTCGGTTTCGGCATGGCCGACGACCAGTACGGCCGCGTCGTCCTCGTGTCCCACCCGCTCGGCCCCCTTGATCACGGCGGCGGCGAGCGAGCCGGCGTCCATGCCCGCGACGGCGGCGACTCCCGCGAGCCGGACCACCTGGTCGAGCCCTTCGTCGAGGCTCAGCGAGGGCCCCTCCACCACACCGTCCGTCAGCAGGACGAACACTCCGCCCGTGCTGAGCCGGTACCGGGTCACCGGGTAGTCCTGCCCCCCGTCGATGCCCAGAGGTGGTCCTCCTTCGTCCTCGGCGATGCCGGACTTCCCGTCCGCGGTGGCCCACACGCACGGGATGTGCCCGGCCCTGGCGCTCTCCAGGACTCCGGTGGACGGGTCGAGCCGCATGAAAGTGCAGGTCGCGAAGAGGCCGGCGCCCAGCGACAGGAGCAGGTCGTTCGTTCTGGAGAGGAGTTCCCCCGGCTCGCTCGTGACGGAGGCGAGCGCGCGCAGTCCCACCCGGACCTGGCCCATGAAAGCGGCGGCCTCGATGTTGTGGCCCTGCACGTCGCCGATGGACAGTCCGATACGCCCGTCGGGCATCCAGAAGGCGTCGTACCAGTCGCCCCCCACGTTCAGTCCATGAAAGGCAGGTGAGTACTGGACGGCCACGTCGAACCCGGGGGCGTCCGGCATGTCTCCGGGCAGCATGCCGCGCTGAAGGGCGACGGCCAGCTCGACCAGGGAACGCTGGAGCTCGGCTCGCTCACGCACCTGAGCGGTCAGCGTCCTGAGCCTGGCCAGCAGTTCGTCCGCCTCGTCGGTTGAGCGCTTGCGGGACATCGACCACTCCGGTGACTCTGCGTTCCTTTGGGCATTGATAACCATTTACCCCATTGGTGTGATGTCGGCCCGGGTGAGGCGGGACCGCGCCGCCGAGTGCCTCCGTACGAGGGATCGGGTTGCGCCGGTGTTGTGGCCCGAAGACGGCCTACCTCCGCGGTGGACAGCCGGGCAGGATGGGCGCCGATGAGGCACGCCCGAACCTGACCGACCGTCTTCGGGGAGATGTGGTTGATGAGAGCACGGCGTACGACCATCAGACGCTCACGGCTGATCGCCGCGGTGTTCAGCCTGCTCGGTGGGGCCGCCCTCGCGGTGTCCGGCCCCAGCGCAGCGGCGGCGCCCTCGGCCGGCGCGGCGCCGTCCACCGCCTCGGTGGCCGGTGTGACCTCGGCCGTCGAATCGCTGGGGGTCGACGGGACGGCCTGGGCCGTGGACCGGCGCACCGGAAAGCTGCGGGTCCTCGCCGACTCCACGGTCACGGACACCGACCTCGCCCAACTCCGCAGTACCGCGGGGCGTTTCGCCGACGCCATGACCCTCGAACGGGTCGACGGCCGGCTGCGCACCCTCCTGTCGGGCGGCGACGGCATCTACGCCTCCGGCCGGCGCTGCTCGGCGGGGGTCAACGTACAGAGCGGCTCCACGTACTACTTCGTCACGGCCGGTCACTGCACCGACGGCCTGTCCACCTGGTACACCAGTCCCGCCATGGACACGGCCATCGGTCCCACCACCGGCACCAGCTTCCCGGGCAACGACTTCGGTGTCGTCCGGTACGCCAACCCGGCCGTGCCGCACCCCGGCACCATCGGGACCGTCGACATCACCGGGACGGCGACCGCCTATGTCGGTCAGCGCGTCTGCACTCGGGGATCGACCACCGGCGTCCGATGCGGTGTGGTCACCGCCCTGAACGCGAGCGTCAACTACGGTGACGGCTCCGTCGTCACCGGGTTGATCCAGACCAGCATGTGCGCCGAGCCGGGCGACAGCGGCGGTCCGCTCTACGCCGGCGACAAGGTGATCGGCATCCTCTCCGGCGGCTCCGGGAACTGCGCCATGGGAGGGACCACTTACTACCAGCCGATCCAGGAAGTGCTGAGCGCCTACGGACTGTCCGTGTACTGACGCCGTCACATTCGTGCGGCGAAGAGAATTCCGCGTTCAGCTTCCTGCCATCACACGGCCACGGCCGAGCAGCACTGTGCCTTCCCTGACCAACGGTCGTCACAGGGAGGGCACATGAGCACAGAGCAGCACCAACACCGGCTGGACAGACGCGCGCTGTTGCAGGCCGCGGTCGTGGTACCCGCGGCCGGTGCGGTGGGCACGGCCGCGGGGGCGTACCCGGCGCAGGCGGCCGCGGCAGGCGGGAGCCGCGGCCGGTCCCGTTTCGACACCGAGAGCCCGCGCTTCGCACTGGCCGTGCTTCCCGACACGCAGTACCTGTTCGACGCCGACAGTTCCGACCCGGCACCTCTGCGCGCCACGTTCAACTACCTCGCCGCGGAACGGGAGCAGGCGAACATCGCCTTCATGACGCACCTGGGTGACGTCACGGAGCACGGCACCGAGCAGGAGATCGCGCTCGCCGCGGACACCTTCACCGCTATCCACGGCAAGGTGCCCTACAGCGTTCTCGCGGGCAACCACGACATCCGCTCCGCCACGGACGACCAGCGTGGCGACTCCGCCTACCTCGATGCGTTCGGTCCGCAGCGCTACGCGTCGATGCCGACCTTCGGCGGCGCCTCACCCGACGGCTACAACAGCTACCACGTGCTGCGCGCCGCGGGCCGGCAGTGGCTCGTCCTCGCCCTGGACTGGCGGGTCTCGGACAAGGGCCTGGGCTGGGCCCAGGGCGTCCTCGACGCCCACCCCGCCCTCCCCGCCATCCTGACCACGCACGACATCGTCTGGTCGGACGACGACGGCCAGGCCCAGCTGTCGGACAACGGCCGGCGCCTGTGGGACGGCCTCATCCGCGGCAACGACCAGATCTTCCTGGCGTTGGGCGGCCACTACTGGCCGCCGGGGCGAACCGTCCTGGCCAACGACGCCGACAACGATGTCCACCTCCACATCACCAACTACCAGGACCGCTACTACGGCGGCGCCGGCATGATCCGTACATACGCCTTCGACCTCGCCCGCGGTGTCATCGACGTCGAGACCTTCTCGCCGTGGTTCCTCGCCCGGGACCCGGAGAAGCGGTCACCCCTGGAGGCGGAGACGATCGAACTGACCGGTCCCACCGACCGGTTCAGCCTGGACATCGACTTCGACGAGCGCTTCAAGGGCTTTGCCCCGGTCCCGGCGCCGAAGCCGCGTCCGGCGTCCGCCGTCATGCCCCGCGGTACGGTCGCGTACTGGCGCTTCGACGCGTCCGGGACGTCCGCCGCCGGCACCCCGGGCGCCCCCGTGGCCGACGGAGCGGTCGTGCGGGACCTCACGGGCAACGGCAACGATCTCACCGTCAGCCGTCTGCACTCCAGCGGATCGGAGGCGCTCACCTGGTCCGCCGACCACCATCCCGGCCAGCCGGCGCACGCCAGCCTCCGCTTCGACGGCGGCAAGAGCCCGGACCGCGGTGCCGTCCTGACGACCGCCCCGAGCGCTCCCGTCAACAGCGCGAAGTTCACCAGGGGCTACACCATCGAGACGCACGTCATGCTGCCCGAGCCCTTCGAGGGCGACCACAGCTGGATGGGCATCCTGAGCTGGGAGGGCCGCAACGGCGACGCGGGCAAGACCACCGGCTGGTCCCCGCTGGAGCCCACGTGCAGCCTCAACCTGTCTCCGGAGAGATTCCTCCAGTTCGTCGTCTACCCCTCCGAGCAGGACGCCGACCCGACGTCCTGGAGCCACGCCGTGCCGGTCGGCCGCTGGATGCACATCGCCCTCGTCAACGACGGCCGACGGACGGTGATGTACGTGGACGGGTCGAGGATCGCCCGCAATCCGGCACAGCCGTCGACGGGCATCGCCACGCTCGGCAAGCCCTTCGTGATCGGCGCCACCCAGTTCGACGAGCGGTTCGGGCAGGGCTTCTACGGATGGCTCGGCGACACCCGCATCGTGAACCGGGCACTGTCCAAGGGGGACTTCCTGACGCCGTTCGACTGAGCTGCGGAGTCTGCTGCCCCTGAGCTACGGAATCTCCTGCTCCGCCCAGATGATCTTCCCCTCGGCCGTGTACCGGGCACCCCAGCGATGGGCGAGCTGGGCGACCAGGAAGAGACCCCGGCCGCCTTCGTCCATGCTCCGGGCGTGCCTCAACCGCGGGGCGGTACTGCTGGCGTCGGCGACCTCGCACGTCAGACGGGAGTCACGGAGCAGCCGCAGCCGGATGGGCGGTGCGGCGTGCCGGATGGCGTTGGTGACCAGTTCGCTCACGACGAGCTCCGTCGTCATCGCGAGTTCCTCCAGACCCCAGGCTTCCACCCGGCGCGTCGCCTGCGCCCGGACGTCGGCGACGGCGGCCGGGTCCGCGGGCACGTCCCAGGAGGCGACATGGTCGGCGCCCAGGGCGTGGGTGCGCGCCAGCAGAAGGGCGATGTCGTCGGGTTGGGGGACGGGCACGAGTTCCTGCACGGCGGAGGAGCAGAGTGTGTCGAGGTCGGGGGTCTGACGGGCCAGCAGGGCGCCGAGCCGGGACATGCCCAGCTCCATGTCCCGGTCGGCTCCCTCGACGAGACCGTCGGTGTAGAGGCCGATCAGGCTGTTCTCGGGGAGTTCCAGCTCAGTGGTCTCGAAGGCCATCCCTCCCAGCCCGAGCGGAGGGCCGGCGGCGAGCTCCGGGAAGGACACGCGCCCGTCGGGGGCGACCACGACAGGCGGTGGATGCCCGGCCCGGGCCATCGTGCAGCGCCTGGTCACCGGGTCGTAGACGGCGTACAGGCAGGTCGCGCCGAGGAAGGCCGTGGTGCTCCGGCCGGACGACGGGTCGTCGGTCCTCTCCTCGCTCAGCCGGAGCACGAGATCGTCGAGGTGCGCCAGCAGTTCGTCGGGCGGCATCTCCATGTCGGCGAGCGTCTGCACCGCGGTGCGCAGACGGCCCATGGTCGCCGCCGCGGTGATTCCGTGGCCGACCACATCGCCGACGACGAGGCCCACGCGGGCGCCGGACAGCGGGATCACGTCGAACCAGTCGCCACCGACCCCACCGCTCGGGTCCGCCGGCCGATAGGAGGAGGCCACCTCCAGCGCCGTACCGCCCGTCAGTGCCTGGGGCAGCAGACTGCGCTGAAGCGTGACCGCTGCCGTGTGCTCCCGGGTGTAGCGGCGGGCGTTGTCGACACAGAGCGCGGCCCGTGCCACCAGCTCCCGGGCCAGCAGGACGTCGTCGGGCTGGAAGGAGACGGGATTGAGCGACCGTACGAACGTGGTCAGGCCCAGGGCGGTGTTGCGCGCCCGCATCGGCACGGAGATCAGGGAATGCAGCCCGAACTCGCGGATGCTTTCCGCTCGTTCCGGCTGCTCGGAGATCCACAGCTCGTCGGACGGGTCGAGGACCGGGATGAGGACGGGCTCGCCGTCGATGAAGAGATGCGCGTCGTGCGACGGGGGCAGGAAGTTCACCCTGTCCCCGACGCGGGCCACGGCCTCCGGTGAGCCCTCTCGCACCGAGCTCAGTCCGGCGCGCCGCATCTCCGGCCGGGCGGGTGCCGGTCCCGCGTCGGTCAGCCACGCTCCGTGGCCCTCGGTGCTGAGGACGGGCTCCAGCAGATCGACGACGACGAAGTCCGCGAAGCGGGGAACGGCGAAGTCGGCGAGCTCCTGTGCCGTCCGCATCACGTCGAGGGTCGTGCCGATGCGGGTGCCGGCCTCGTTGACCAGCGACAGGAGCTGACGGGCGTTCCACCGCTCGGTGACGTCCGAGACCAGGTAGCAGACTCCGGTGACGGAGTCGTCGGCGTCGACCAGCGGGAAGAAGGACGTCGAATAGGCATGTTGGCGGTGTGGATCGGCCCAGCTCCATCCCACGTACTCGTACTCGGTCACCGGGACTCCGGTCGCCAGGACCTTGCGCATCAGTCCCTCGATGGCCTCCGCCTGGAGACCGGGCAGCAGCTCGCTCAGCCGACGCCCCAGGCGCTGCTCGCGGGGCACTCCGCCGAAGCGCTCCAGGGTGTCGTTCAGCCATACGTAGCGCAGCTGGGTGTCCATGACCGCCATGCCGACGGGCGAGCGGGTGAGGAACCCGTCGAGGACGGACTGGCCCACCGCCCATTGCTGTCGCCGTTCCCGTGCCGAGAGCAGGAAGCACTCGTCCTCGCCGATACGGAGGGAGGCGGAGACCCGCAGGTCGATGTCGAGAGCGCGGCCGTCGCGGTGCCGTACGGGAATGAGGCCGCTCCACCCCATGCCGGCACGGCAGCGCTCCGCTACACCGGCGGCACGTGCCGGGTCCCCGGGCATGGCCAGCAGCCGCGCGGCGGAACCGCCGACCACCTCTCCTGCCGGGTAGCCGAGGAGTTCTTCGGCGCCCCGGGTCCAGCCGACCACGACGCCGTCGGCCGCCAGCACCGCCGCAGCGTCGGTCGACGCGTCGAACAGGTCACGCGGCTCGGTCGGCGTCGGCCCATCTGAACCATTTCGCGCAGAATCCATGGGTCTCTTCCCTCTACACGACTATGTTCCTGCGCGGCCGCCCGATGTGCACGGCCCCGGCGACAGGCACTGCTCGCCAAGGCGGAGGGCCGGAGGGAGCATGGAAGGGCCGGTAGGCGGAACCCGGAGACGGCAGACGGAAGCCGGCACGTCCTGCCGGCCGGTGGAGGAGGGATCGAGGATGGCAGCCGAATCCTTCCCGTCCGAGGGTGACGAGTACCGAACCGAGACCCCCCGGCCGACCGGCCTGCTGGATGTCCTGAGCGTGGCCGCGGTGGTCGTCGACGCCGAAGGGCGCATCGTGTTCTGGACCCCGCAGGCCGAGGACCTCTTCGGTTACACCTCCGAAGAGGTCCTCGGCATGTACGCGACGCGACTGTTCATCCATCCCGAGCATTTGCAGGCCGTGGCGAAGCTGTTCGCGGACGTCATGGAGACCGGCCGGAGCTGGGCAGGCACGTTCCCCATCCGCCACAAGGACGGCAGCACCCGGCTGACGGAGTTCCGCAACATGCGGCTGCTGGACGATCTCGGAGACGTCTACGCGCTGGGCATCGCGGCCGACCACACCCTGCTCCAGCGTGTGGAGACCGATCTGGCGCTGTGCGAGCGGCTGATCAACCAGTCCCCCATCGGCCTGGCCCTCATGGACCCCGACCTGCGGTATCTCCTGGTCAACCCGGCGCTGGAACGCATCGACGGCATTCCCGCGGAGGACCACATCGGCCGTCCCATGCGGGAGACCCTGCCCCTCCCCGACATCGACACCATCGAGTCCGCGCTGCGTCAGGTGCTCACGACCGGCACCCCGCTGCTCGACCAGTACCACGTGGGCCGTCCTCCGGCCGACCCCGAGCACGAGCACGCCTGGTCGCTCTCCTTCTACCGGCTGGAGGACCCCGGAGGCCGGGTCCTGGGCGCGGCCACCTCGGTCGTCGACGTCACGGAACGGCACCGCGCGGCCGGCGAGGCGGACCGCGCAAGGCGACGCCTGGCCCTGATCGCGGATGCCTCCACGCGGGTCGGCACCAGTCTGGAGGTGGACCAGACCGCCCGTGAACTGGCCGAGATCGCCACCGGAGCGCTCGCCGACGTGGTGGCCGTGGACGTCCTGGACTCCGCCCTGGCCTGCCGCCGCAAGCGCCGACCGGACAACAGCCCGGAGTTCTTCCGCGCGCTCGCCCTCAAGGCGACCCACCCCTCGGTGGCCCTGCGCGCCGCCGATCCTCCCGGGGACCTCGCCGCGTACGACGGTGACCGCCTGGTGACCCTGTGCGTGCACACCGCGCGGCCGGTTCTGGTGCGCCATGTCGGCGACCACGATCTGCCGCGTATCGCCCGGGATGCCGAGGCGTGTGCGCTCCTGGCCCAGGCGGGCGTGCACTCCTATCTCGCCGTGCCGTTGATCGCCCACGGCGAGGTGCTCGGCGCCCTCGACCTCAAGCGCACCCGCAACCCGCTGCCCTTCGACGAGGACGACGTCGTCCTCGCCAGTGAGCTGGCCGGCCGCGCGGCCGTGGCCATCGACAACGCCCGCTGGTTCCAGAGTGTGCGCAACACCGCCCTCACCCTCCAGCGCAGCCTGCTGCCCGACCACCCGCCGCACCAGACGGGACTGGAACTCGCCTCCCGCTACCAGCCCGCCCAGGCCACCAGCGAGGTCGGCGGCGACTGGTACGACGTCATCCCCCTGACCGACGACAAGACCGCCCTGGTCGTGGGCGACGTCATGGGCAACGGCATCGACGCCGCCGCCACCATGGGCCGGCTGCGCACGGCCACCTGTGCCTACGCGGACCTCGACATGGCCCCCGGCTCCGTGCTCCAGCACCTCGACAAGATCACCTGCGACCTGGAGCACTACATCGTCACCTGCCTCTACACCGTGTACGACCCCCGGACGAGACAGTGCCGCATGGCCAACGCAGGACACATGCCGCCTGCGCTGGTCCGCTCCGGACAGGCCGCCGAACTCCTCGATCTGCCTCCCGGAGCTCCGCTCGGAGTGGGCGGCATCCCCTTCGAGACGACCACGGTCGAGCTGGGCCCCGGCGACCTGCTGGTCCTGTACACCGACGGTCTCGTCGAGACCAGGCTCCACCCCATCGACGAACGCCTCGATGTCCTCCTCAGCTTCCTCGACGAAGCGCAGCGGCCGCTGGAGGAGACATGCGACCTCCTGCTGTACGGGCTGCGCCACCCCGACGACCACGACGACGTCGCCCTCCTCGTGGCCCGGGCCCTGTGAACGCCCGGCCGCGGCACGGCGCGCTGTCAGCCTGACGGCCCGACGGGCAGGACAAGTCGGAAGACGCAGCCCTCGCCCGGCGCGGTGTCGAGTTCCAGGCGGCCGCCGTGTCCCTCGGCGATGGTGGCCGCGATGGCCAGTCCGAGTCCGCTGCCGCCATGCTCGCGGGAGCGGGACACGTCCGCCCGGTAGAACCGGTCGAACACATGGGAGGCGTCGTACTCGGCCAGTCCCGGCCCTTCGTCCGCCACTTCGACGATGCTGACCGCGGTGCCCTCGGGCAGGGGCGGTGAGACGCCGGTACGGCCGGATCGTTCGGCTCCTCCGGCCGCGCCGACGCGGGCGGTGCCGACCCGGACGTGTACGGCCGTACCCGGCGGAGTGTGGATCTGCGCGTTGGACAGCAGGTTCTCGACGATCTGCCGCAGGCGATGCGGGTCACCGGTGGTCTCTACAGTTCGAGCTCGTCCGTGCCGGTGGAACCGGCCGGGGGACGCAGCGGGCCGAGGTCGACGGGGTGGGTGGTGTCGTGCAGTGCCGCGGTGCTGACGGCGTCCGCCGCGAGCGACAGCAGATCCACCGGTTCCTGCCGGTATGAGGGTTCCCTGTCCAAGGAGGCGAGCAGTTGCAGATCGTTGACGAGCAGGCTCATGCGCTCCGCGCTCTGGGCGATGAACCGGTCGGCCTCCTGGCGTTGAGGCGCCGAGCGTGGTTCGGGGCGCAGTGCGAGCTCCGCGTAGCCCTGGATGGCGGTGAGCGGGGTGCGCAGTTCATGTCCGGCGTCGGCGACGAAGCGCCGCATCCGCGCCTCCGACGCCTCCCGTTCCTGAAGCGCCCGCTGGAGTCGGTCGAGCATGGTGTTGAGCACCCGGCCGAGCCGTCCGATCTCCGTGCGCGCGTCGGTGTCGGGCAGCCGCAGGTCGAGGTCGCCGGCGGTGATGTCCTCGGCGGTGCGCTCCATACGGGTCAGCGGCAGCAGCCCCAGGCGGACCACCCACCGCCCCACCGCGATCAGCGCGGCGACCACGAGGGCCAGCACGACGGCATCGAGCCACAGGAGTCGCGACATGGCACCCTCGACGGTGTCCAGGGGCAACGCGACCACGGCGTTCATGCCGTTCGGTCCGGCATACCGGATCACTCTCCAGTTGTCGTCACCGTCCGCGGCGGGAACGGTCCGGGGGCGCTCGTACTTCATTCCGAGGTCGTCGGCGGATTCGGGCAGCCGGGGCCCCGGGTCCTTCCCCGTGCCCATGGAGCGGTTCAGCCGCCGGCCCGATTCGTCGTGGAAGTAGACGCGGTAGTCCGAGGGCAGCGTGTGCGGGAGTCCCGACGAGTCGGAGAGGTCGTAGCGGAGTACGTCGATGTAGGCGCGCTCCGGCGGATGGAGGTCGACGAGCTGACGGTCGACGCGGTCCATGAGCCACGAGCGCAGGACCACGAAGCCGATCACCTGCGTGGCCAGCACCGCCGTGGCGGCCAGCGCCGTCACCCCAAGGACGAGCCGTCGCCGCAGCGACCTCGCAGGACGCGGGCGAGGCCTTCTCACCGGCCGGCCGTCCCGGCCCGGTCGCGGGGCAGCCGCAGACAGTAGCCGACACCGCGCACGGTGTGGATGAGGGGCGGGTCGACGCGGTCGATCTTCTTGCGCAGGTACTTGATGTACGTCTCGACGATGCGTGCGTCGCCCGCGAAGTCGTAGCCCCACACGTGGGTGAGGATCTGGACCTTGTTCACGACCCTGGTGGCGTTCTCCATCAGGTAGGCGAGCAGCTTGAACTCGGTCGGCGACAGCGGGATGTACTCGCCGGCGCGATGCACTTCATGCGCGTTCTCGTCCAGTTCGAGGTCGGCGTAGTTCAGCACGCATTCCTCGGTGGGCGGCGGAAAAGCGCCGGTGCGGCGCAGGATGGCCTCGATGCGCAGCAGCACCTCCTCGATGCTGAACGGCTTGGGCACATAGTCGTCACCGCCCACGGTCAGGCCGGTGAGTCGGTCGTCGAGGCCGGTGCGGGCGGTCAGGAACAGCACGGGTACGTCGTTTCCCGCCGCCCGCAGTCTCCGGGTCACCTCGAATCCGTCCAGGTCCGGCAGTGTCACGTCCAGGAGCACCAGGTCCGGTGCAACGCACTCGGCCGCTTCGAGGGCCGCCCGGCCCGTGTCGGCGCTGTGCACGTCGTACCCGGTGAGGCGGAGGGTGGACTCCAGCAGGGTGCGGATGCTGGGTTCGTCCTCCACCACGAGAAGCCTGCGCCGGGGATGGTCCGCGGCCCGCTCGGTCATGGCGCCGGTCCGTCCGTTCTGTGAGGGGTGTCGTGCGTTCGGTCGCCTCGGCTCAGTCGGCGGCACAGTCGTACAGCACGTCGGCGCCGAATCCCCCCGCATCACCGCTCGGCTGTGCCGACGTGCCGCCGTACGCGGTGGCGGACACCTTGGTGCAGTTGTCGGAGATCCAGTCGGAGCGCTGCTGCGAGGAGCCGCCGGACCTGCCGCGGAAACCTCCGCCGGCGTCCGAACCCAAGATGTAGCGCAGTTCGCCGTTCTTGGTCCACTTCTCCAGCTGCGCGACGGACGGCGCGTCGTCGCTGCCGGTGAAGCCGCCCATCCCGATGACGGTCTCGTCACTGCCGAGGATGAAGGCGCCGGCGGCCATGGCGCCGTTCTCGACGGCCAGCTTGATCCGTGCATCGGGGGCGTGCTCGACCACGTAGTCCAGGATCTTGCGCTGGTCGCCGGTCAGCTCCGAACTGCCGCCGAACCCACCGGCTCCACGGACGCCCCCTAGACGTCGTCCGTCCGCTCGCCCTCCGCTTGGGACGGCTCGGTCCTGGCCACGTCCGGGTGCTGTTCCGTGGTGCGCTCACCCGCGTCGTCGCGTTCGCCTTCGGCCTGCGAGGGGGTGCGGGCGTACATCCCGGGGTCGTACTCAGAGGCATTGGATGGCATGACGCGCCTCCTTGGCTCGCTACCCCCATGGTCCCTCTTCGCCCATGAGCAGGCGACACCGAACAGGACCAGCGCGGCTCCCGCGAGCTGGTTCACGGTGGCGGTGCCCGATCCGGTGACGTACAGCGCGACCAGGGAGGCGAAGGGGACGAGTCCGTTGAACAGTCCCGTACGCGAGGCGCCGAGGCGCTCGATGGCTCCGTACCACAGGAGGAAGACGGCGGTGGTCACACCGAGGGCCAGAAAGGCCAGTGCCGAGAACTCGACCGCCGTCGGGATGCGCAGTACGGGCGTCCCCTTCACCACCCGTGTGATCGAGGCGGCGGCGAACAGCGTCACCGACGCGAGCCCGCACGCGTACGTGGTGACGGTCAGCGACCCCAGTTCCTGGGTGGGCGGTGCGCCGAGCAGCGTGACCGAGGCGACTCCGGCGAGGGCGAGGAACGACCACACGAACCCCTGCCCGCTCCACTGCACTCCGCCCTGCGTGGACAGTTGGGCCAGGGCGGAGCCGAGGGCCACGCACAGCGCACCGCCGATCAGTGTCCGCGAGGGACGGGTGCGGGTGAGCAGCGACCGGACCAGGACGATGACCAGCGGTGCGGCGCCGATGGCGATGCCGACATTGCCCGGCGCCGTCAGTGATGTGGCGTACACGAGGACGACGCCGTATCCGGCCATGCCCATGACGGCCAGCAGAACGATCCACACCAGCTGGGTTCGGGTCGGACGGACGAAGGTGTGCCTGCGTATGCGCGCCCAGCCGAGCAGGAACAACGTCGCCAGCGTGTAGCGCACGGCCTGTCCGCCGATGAGCGGGAAGTCGTGGAGCCGGCCCGCGGCTGCGACGGACGCTCCCACGAGGCCCGCGGCTCCCAGAGCCAGTCCGGCCCCGGAGCGCTCTTGTCCGGTCATGGTCATTCAGCCAGGCTGACAGCGCGGCGGCATAAGCAGAAGTAGGGTAATACTGACCGCGTCGTAAGGAGAGCTGATGATCGAGGCGCATCGGCTGGCCCTGTTCCGCGAGGTCGCTCATCGGGGGAGTTTCGCGCAGGCGGCACAGGCCCTGCGCCTGACTCCCTCGGCGGTCTCGCAGCAGATGGCCGCGCTCGAACGGGCCGCCCGGACCCGGCTGTTCGAGCGCAGTACCCGGGGTGTCACGCTCACCGTGGCCGGCCAGGTGCTGCTCCGCACGGCGGACGCCGTCCACGGCGAACTGCACCGGGCCGAGCGGACACTCGCACAGCTACGGGAAGAGGGGCCGCCCTCCCTCACCGTCGCCACCTTCTCCAGTGCGGGCGCATTCCTGCTCGCGCCCGCACTGGCGGCGCTCCGACAGGACCTGCACGTCGAAACGACCGTGATCGAGTCCGAGCCCGCCCAGGCGCTCGCCGCGCTCATGGACGGCAGCGCCGATGTGGCGCTGGTCTATCACTTCAACAGTGAGCAGCCACCGGCGGATTGGGATCACGTCGCCGCGCGGTGCGAGTACCACCCGCTGCTGCGGGACGAGTTGCGCGTGGTCGTGCCCACCGGTCACGCCCTCGCCCGGCGTGCCACGGCACGGCTCGATGCCGTGGCCGACGATCCATGGATCCACGGCTGGGATCTGCCGGGGAACGCCCTGGACGCGCTGGCCTCCGCACAGGGGATCAGGCCCAACGTGGTGTGCCGGTCAAGTGACTTCCGTTTCATGCAGGCGCTTGTCGCGGCGGGCATCGGGATCGCGTTCATTCCCGCCCTCGCGGTCGAGGACCGCGAGGGCACCCGCGCGCTGACCCTGGTCCCTACGGCGAACAGGTACATCGGCGCCTGCACGGCTCCCGGCACGGCGGCCAACCGGGTAACTCGCGCGCTGCTCACGGCACTCGAGGAACGCGCCGCATGCTCGGTTCGGGGAAGTTGACGCTACGTTGAATCACATCCTGATCAACGCATGCGAGAGGACGCCCCGATGTCCGTCGACGGCCTGTACGAGATCCTGGACGACCGCTTCCGTACCGGACATTGCACGAACGGCGACAGCAGGCTGGAGGTCCTGCACGACGGCTGCCGCTGGGCCGAGGGCCCGCTGTACGTTCCCGCCTGGCGCCAGTTGGTCTGGAGCGACATCCCCAACGACCGCATCCTGCGCTGGGACGAGGCCACCGGTACGGTCGGCGTCTTCCGCACGCCGGCCGGCCACGGCAACGGCAACACCCTCGACCGACAGGGCCGTCTGGTCACCTGCGAACAGGGCAACCGCCGGGTCACGCGCACCGAGCCCGACGGGACGGTGACCGTCCTCGCCGACCGGTACGCCGGCAAGCGGCTCAACAGCCCGAACGACTCCGTCGTACGCTCGGACGGCACGATCTGGTTCTCCGACCCGGACTTCGGCATCATCAGCGACTACGAGGGCCATCGCGCCGAGTCCGAGATCGGCGCGTGCAACGTGTATCGGATCGACCCGGCGACGGGGGACGTGCGGCTCGCCGCCGACGGGTTCGAGGGACCCAATGGCGTCATCCTGTCCCCCGACGAGAAGCGGCTCTACGTCTCCGACTCGCGGGCCGCCAGGATCCACATGTTCGACATCCGCGAGGACGGCACGCTGTCCGACGGGAAGGTCTTCACCGAGGCCCGGCGCGGCGTCCACTTCGACAACATCCGCTTCGACGACGAGGGCCGCCTGTGGGCCGCGGCCCTGGCCGACGGGGTCCACTGCTACGACCCCGACGGCACCCTCATCGGCCGGCTGCGCGTACCCGAACCCGTCTCCAACATCGCCTTCGGCGGCCCGAAGAACAACCGCCTCTTCATCACAGCCACCACCTCGCTGTACTCACTGATGATGTCGGTGACCGGAGCACCACGCCTCTAGGGCCGCTGCGACCTGGTGTGCGCACACGGCAATTCAGAACGTCGGTACAGATACGAACAGAAACTGTCGCGTTTCGGATCGATGTTTCGTTCTACCGTGCGAGATCGGTCGATGACGGTGTGTACTGTGCAGCGGGCCCTTCGCGCGTGGGCCTCGGACCCTGCCCTGTCCGCTTTCGCATGGAAACCGATTCGATGATGATCGAATTACCGGACCTGGTGGCCGGCGGTCTCGCCGCCGGCACACTGTCCGCGCTCGCCGCCCTCGGCGGCGGGCTGCTGCGGTCCCGGCGTCAACAGGCCGTGCAGCGTGGGGAGATCGCCCGATTACGCGCCCAACTCGACGGCGCGCCCCTGGCGTTCACCACCGAGGTCGAGCATCTCGCGGTACGCCGTGTGCCTGCCGCCGCGCGGCAACTGGCGCATCCCCACGTCGTGGTGCCGGGTCCGCTGAATCCGCGAAACGCCGGTACACCCCTCGGTGTCGCGCTGGAGCACGTACTGAACGGGCTGCGCACGGAGCTGGCCACGCAGCGGACCCGGATCGACGCGGCCGCACAAGCGGGAATGCGTGGCGCCACCCGGGAGATCCAGGCCGCCCTGTACCGGCTCCAGGACGCGCTGCGGCGGATGCAGGAGCAGTACGACGACCCGGAGTTGACGCAGACGCTGTTCCAACTGGACCACGAGAACGAGCAGTCGCTCCGGCGCGCTCAGGTCGCCGCCGTCGTGTGCGGGGCCTGGGTGGGGCTGGCCCGCGAGGAGTCGCATCTGGTGGAGGCGGTGACCGGCGGCCAGGCCCGGCTGGCGGGCTACCACCGGGTCCGGATCCACAACCACCTGGAGGCGGGCACCGCCCTGGTGTCCCATGCGGTCGAACCGGTCGCGATCATCGTCGCCGAACTCCTCGACAACTCCCTACGGCACTCCGCGCCCGACACCGACGTCACGGTCAACCTGGAGCAGGTCCATCACGGCGTCTGCGTCACCGTCGACGACGCGGGCCTCGGTATGACGCAGGACGAACGGGCCCGCGCCCAGTGGATGGTGGCCGGTACCGAGCCGATCCTGCTCACCGACCTCGGTGACCCGCCGCGCATGGGGCTCGCCGCGATCGGCCGGCTGACCCGGCAGTTCGATCTGAGCGTGGACCTCTCCTCGCCCTCCCCGTACGGCGGCGTACGCGCGGTCCTGCTCGTCGACAGCCATCTACTGACCCGTATCGACCCCGCCGAACAGCCGCCGGCGGCCGGCACCCCGCGCTCGACGCGCAAGAGCATGCCCGCCGCGGTCCACAGCTACGGGAGCGAACGGGACAAGGTCACCGCCCCGGCGGGGTCCGGGCATCACAGGCCGCGCGGTGCCGGAGGCCTGCCACAGCGCAGACGCCGCACCCCGGTCACCGCACCGGCCGACACCGCACCGCGGCCTCCCGGGCGCCGACCTGAGGAGGCCGCCGCCGCGCTCGGCGCACTCCAGTCCGGCACGGCGGCCGCACGCGCGCGGGACGAAGACGCCGTACCCGCCACGTCGCACGAGACCGAACAGACGGACCACGAGGGGAGATCGGCGCGATGACGAGCCGCGATGCAGGCGAGACGGCCTGGGTGCTGGAACCGATCCTCCAGGTACCACATGTCGTGGCCGCCGTTCTGCTGACGCGGGACGGGCTGGTGACGGGGTACACGGACGCGCTGGCCCGGCCGTCCGCCGAACGGGTGGCCGCCATCACCAGCGCCGTGCAGGGCGCGTCCCGGACGGCGGCGGCCGCGTTCGCCGACCGGGACCAGGCGGACGTACGGCAGGTCGTCATCGAGTCCGACCACGGATACGTCCTGATCGTCCCGACGGATCACGGCACGTGCGTGGCCGCGTACGGGGACGGCGAGGTGCGTCTGGACCTGCTCGCGCACCGCGTCCACTCGCAGGTGGCGCGGCTGGGCGAGAAGGCGATGGCGACCGCGCCCCGGGGAGTCGACGGCGACGCACCGGCATGACCGGCCGCCGTGGCGGCCGTCCGCTGGTGCCCGCGTACCTGTCGACCGGCGGCGTGGCCCGGCCGAGCCGCCCCGAGCTGGAGCGGCTGACGGTGCTCAGCGGCAGCGGAGCGTCACTGCCCACGGCTCTGCCCGCCGCTCAACTGGCCCTGCTGGACGCCTTGGACGGCGGTTCCCTGACGGTGGTGGAGGCCGCGGCCCTGCTGGAGCTCCCGGTGTCCGCGCTGCGGGTGCTGGCCGCCGATCTCGTCGACCGGGGCCTGGTGCTGGCCCGCGCGCCGATCCCGCCCGCCGAAGCGTTCGCCCCCGACCTGCTGAAGAGAGTGGCCGATGGCCTCCGCGCCCTCAAGCACGACTAGCCCGTCGGCTTCCCCGACCGGCGGAATCCATTTGCCCGACACCGCACGGGAGTTGGTGAAGATCCTCGTCGCCGGACCCTTCGGGGTGGGCAAGACGACCCTCATCGGCTCCGTCTCCGAGATCCGGTCGCTGCACACCGAGGAGCAGCTCAGCGAGGCGTCCGCGCAGGTGGACGAACTCGCCGAAGTGCGGGAGAAGTCGACGACGACCGTCGCCGTGGACTTCGGGCGCATCAGCCTGCCGGACGGCATCGTGCTGTATCTGTTCGGCACGCCCGGGCAGGCACGGTTCCGTTCACTCTGGGACGACATCTCCTACGGGGCTCTCGGCGCGCTCGTCCTGGTGGACAGCCGCCGGATCGACGCGTCGTTCGACGTACTGGGGCTGGTCGAGGAGAGCGGACTGCCGTACGCGGTCGCCTTCAACGCCTTCCCCGACGCGCCCCACCACACCGACGAACAGCTGCGCGCCGCCCTCGACCTGGCGCCGACGACCTCGATGGTCAGATGCGACGCGCGGGACGCGGACTCCTCGATCGACGCACTGCTCGCGCTGGTCCAGCACCTGATCGACCGCCGCCCCCCGGAGCACAGGTGACCACCTATCCCCCCGCCCAGCAGGCCTTCTCCCTCTCCGCGCCGGTACGGCTGTGGGAGGACGGCTTCGCGCTGAATCCGTACGGCTACTACGACGCGCTGCGCGCCCAGGGTCCGGTCGGCTGGGCCGAACTCGCGCCGGGTGTACCGGCGTACGTCGTCACGGACCGGCGGGCCGCACTGGCGCTGCTGCACGACACCGACACCTTCTCGCACGACCCGCGGCCGTGGGAGTCCACCGTCGCGGACGACTCGCCGGTGCTCGGGATGATGCGCTGGCGGCCCAACTCCCTGTTCGCGGACGGCGCCGCGCATCTCCGCTACCGCACCACGCTGATCGACACCTTCGCCGGTGTCGAACCGCACGACCTGCGGGCGCGGGTGCACCGGGCGGTGCATGTGCTGGTGAGCCGGTTCGGGCCGAAGGGCGAGGCCGATCTCGTCGGCGACTTCGCACGGCCGCTGATGGCGCTGGTCTTCAACAGCCTCTTCGGCCTGCCGGACAGCCGCAGCGACCGGCTGAACGCGGCGCTGGGCAAGATGATGGAGGGCGGCGCCGAAGCGGCTGAGGGCGAGGCGGAGTTCGGCGGGTACGTCCTCGAACTGATCGCCACCAAGGCCGAACAGCGCGGCGACGACCTGCCGAGCAGGCTCCTCGACCATCCCGCCGGGCTGACCCCGGAGGAGGTCACCTGGCAGGTGTTCCTCACCCTCGGCGCCGGACACGAACCGACGGCGAACCTGGTGTCCAACGCGCTGTCCCGGATCCTCGGCAACCCGCTCTACTACTCGACCCTCACCAGCGGCGCCCGCCCCGTGACGGACGCGGTCGTGGAGGTGCTGCACCACGAGACGCCCCTGGCCAACTACGGCATCCACTACGCTCGCAGGCCCGTCACCTTCCACGGAGTGTGGATCAGGGCCGCGGTGCCGGTGGTGATCTCGTACGGGGCGCTCGCCTATTTCGCCGAGGAGGACGTCACCAGTGGCCGCCACCCCAAGGACGCCTCGCACCTGTCCTGGTCGGCGGGCCCGCACGCCTGCCCGGTCAAGCAGCACACGCTGCTCATCGTCACCGAGGCGATCGAACGGCTCACCCAGTGGCTGCCCGATCTGGAGCCGGTCCTGCCGCGCGAACGCCTCAGCTGGCGGCCCGGTCCCTTCCACCGCTCGCTGATGGCGTTGCCCGTCCGCTTCCGCCCTCGCTCCCCCGACCAGCCAGGAGAACCGTCGTGACCGTGACCGACCGCATCGCCCTCGACCCCTTCGGCGCCGACATCGCCGCCGAGAGTGCCAGGCTGCGCGCGCTCGGGCCGATCGTGCCCGTGGAGCTGCCCGGCTCCATCCCCGCCTGGGCGCCCACCGGTTACGACACTCTCAAGGAGTTGATCCTCGACCCGCAGGTCAGCAAGGATCCCCGGCTGCACTGGAAGTTGTGGCCGGAGATCGGTGAACACCCCTCCTGGGGCTGGGTCCTGGGCTGGGTCGGCGTGGTCAACATGCTCTCCACGTACGGCCCCGACCACGCGCGGCTGCGCAAGTTGGTGGCGCCGAGCTTCACGCACCGGCGCACCGAGGCGATGCGCTCTCGGGTGGAGGCGATCACCGCGGAGCTGCTCGACGGCCTTGCGACGGCGGGTGCGGACGGTTCCGTGGTCGATCTGAAGGCGGGACTGGCGCAACCGCTGCCGATGCGGATGATCTGCGAACTGTTCGGTGTCCCGGACGAGTTGCGCGACGACACCGCGGCGATGATCGCGGCCATCATGGACACCTCCGACCCGAGCCCCGAACACGCCGCCTCGGTTCAGCGGCAGATCGGCACGGTGCTGCCCGCCCTGATCGCCCACGGCGCCGAGCACCCCGGGGACGACCTCACCACCGAACTGATCCGGGTGCGGGACGAGGACGGCGACCGGCTCAGCGACGAGGAACTGCTCTACACGCTGCTGCTGGTCATCGGCGCCGGCTTCGAGACGACCGTCAACCTCATCGGCAACGCGGTCGTCGCCCTGCTGACGCACCCCGAGCAGCTGGCCGACGTACGGTCGGGGAAGCTCGGCTGGGAGGCGGTCGTCGAGGAGACCCTGCGCGTCCACCCGTCCATCGCCTCACTGCCCCTGCGGTTCGCCGTCACCGACCTCACCGTCGGCGACGTCACCATCCCGGCCGGGGACGCCATCATCACGACGTACGCCGCCGCCGGGGTCGATCCCGCGCACTACGGTCCGGACGCCGACGCCTTCGACGCCGGGCGCGGAGCCGACGACCATCTGGCGTTCGGGGTCGGGGTGCACCGGTGCATCGGTGCTCCGCTGGCCCGCATGGAGGCCCTCACCGCACTGCCCGCGCTCCTCGCCCGCTTCCCCGAGCTGGAACTGGCCGTGGACGAGGGCGAGTTGCGGCAGGTGCCGTCGTTCATCGCCTTCGGCTGGCAGGAGATTCCGGTGCGGCTGGGCCTGTGAGCGATACCGCGGGCCGCGACCTCGACCGCCGGGAGGATCGGGTGCGCGCCCCACTCGTTCGGCGGACGAGCCGGCTACCGCACCACGCGGTGGCGGAGGTAGACGACTCGCGAGTTGAAGGTGCGGGTCTCGACGAGTTCGAGATCCACCCGGCGCTCGCCCCGGGGAAAGTACGGAATGCCACCGCCGACCAGCACCGGGTAGACCCTGGCCCGGTACTCGTCGATGAGTCCCAACGCGGCCGCCTCGGCGGCGAGAGTCGCGCCGCCGATCGCGATGTGGCCCTCTCCCGGCTCGGCTCGCAACCGCGCGATCTCCTCCGCCAGGCCGCCGGAGGCCAGGCGGGTGTTGCCCTGCGCCGCTGACAGCGTGGTGGAGAACACCACCTTCGGGAGCCGCTTCCAGAGCGCGGCGAACTCGAGCGTCGAGAAGTCGAGTGACGGATGCTGGTCGGCGGTCTCCCAATACAGCATCGACTCGTACAGCCGTCGCCCCAGCAGGTGCACGCCGACCTCCCGCACCTCGTCGGTGGCGAGGCGAAAGACCTCCTCGTCGGGTTCCGTCCAGTCGAAGCCGCCGTCCGGTCCGACGATGTAGCCGTCGAGCGAGATGGACATCGAGTAGGTCACGCTGCGCATCAGTAGTCCTCCTCGGTAGCGGTTTCGACAGTAGAGAAGGCCTCAGTGGTTGGCGAGCCAGGGAGCTCCGGCGTACGCAGAGAGGCATGGTCGCGTCTCGTTTCGTTGGCGCCTCGGCACGTTGACAGGCGTCTGTCGAGATGTTGCTATAAGGCGCTGTTCAGCCTGATCTTCGCCGTGTCGCATGCCGAAAGGGCGCCGGATCAACGGCCGATTGACCGGGGCGCTGCCCCCCGAATCCCAGAGCGAGGCCTCATGCCGCAGCGCGCCGCGACCATCGTCGGCGGCGGGATCGGCGGCCTCGCGGCGGCCGTCGCGCTGCACCGGCGGGGCTGGCGTGTCGAGGTGCTGGAACGGGCCCCCGAGTTCACCGAGATCGGTGCCGGTATCTCCCTGTGGCCGAACGCGCTGCATGCACTCGATGTGCTCGGCATGGCCGACACCGTCCGGGCACTCGGCGCCGTCGAGGCCTCGGGCGGCGTACGCGACCGCCGGGGCCGCTGGCTGTCCCGCACGGACAACGCGGAGTTGGCGCGCCGCTTCGGCCACCCCCTGGTGGTCCTGCACCGCGCGGACCTGTTGCGGGCGCTCACCGAGGCGCTGCCCGCGGACAGCCTGGTGCCGGGCAGTGAGGTGTCCGCGGTCCGCGACGACGGAGACTGCCCGGTCGTCGATCACCGCGGGGGCGAGTCCCGGGCCGACCTCGTCGTCGGCGCCGACGGGCTGCACAGTGCGGTGCGCCGCGCCCTGTGGCCCGACGCGGCCGGCCCCCGCTACGCCGGGTACACCGCCTGGCGCATGGTCACCGAGCCCCTCACCCGGCAGCCCGCGGAGGGCGCGGCGACCTGGGGGCGCGGATCGAGGTTCGGCTACACGGCGCTGCCGGGCGGGCGGATGTACTGCTTCGCGACCGCGTCGCTGCCGGCGGGAGCCGCCTCCGGCTCGTCCGAGTACGCCCAACTGCTGCGCCGGTTCGGCTCCTGGCCGGATCCCATTCCCGCTCTGCTGGCCGCTGTCCCCGCGGACACGGTGCTCAGACACGACTTGTACGACCTGCCGCCGCTGGCCTCCTTCGTCCGCGGCCGGGTCGCGCTCCTCGGTGACGCGGCCCATGCCATGACCCCAAATCTGGGCCAGGGCGCGTGCCAGGCGCTGGAGGACGCGGTCACCCTCGCCCACTGCCTCGACGGCACCCCGGACGTGGCCGCCGCGCTCCGCTCGTACGATCTGCTGCGCCGCCCGAGGACCCAGGCCATCACGCGCCGCTCGGCCCGGCTCGGCGCGGTCGGCCAGCTTTCGTGGCCGCCCGCGGTGCTGCTGCGCGACGCGGCGGCCCGGCTGACGCCGACACGGGCGACGCTGCGTTCGATGACACCGGTGCTCAGCTGGACAGCGCCCGGTGCCACGGTGACAGGGACGGAGAGCGAGAACCGCTGATGCCGGACTGGACGTATCACCCGCTGCGCGGGGCTGCCGCTGCCGTCCTCGGCCTGCGGCGTTCGCAGCGAACCGCACTGCGGCTGCTGGCCACGATCGGCTCCCGCCCCGCCGGCGCCCGGCTGATCGCCCGGGGGTTCGGCCACCGCCATCCGCCGGAGCGGCTCGCCGGCGAGATCGCCGGCGTTCCCGTGACCGTCCGCATCGGCATATCCGTCCCGCCCTCACTCGCCCGCGAGGCGGTACGCGCCATGCGCCCGCTCGGGGCCGGCGTCGTCGAGGTGGCGCCGGTGTCGGCGGATGACGTGGAGACCGTGCGCGAGGCCGCGGCCGACCGCTCGCTCCCCCTGGTCGTCCGCGCCTGCGACCAGGAGGCCGAGGCCGCACTCAAGCCGCACGTCGACGGCTTCACCAACGGCGACGACCCGCACGTGCTCCATGTGTCCGACCCGTCGGTCACCGCAGCGGCCGACGCGCTGGAGGAGCCCGGCACCGTCGTGCTCGCCCGGCCCGGGGTGCTCGTCGCGGCCGGACCGGGCTGGTTCGCACGGGTCACCGAGGCGGCCACGCCCACCGCACCCGCTCCCGGACTGCGTGACGTCGGCCGCGACCCCCGCCGCTGGCCCGCCTGGTGGTGGGCACTGCTCGTCGGGCTCGGCATGACGGGCGCCGGACTCGGCGCCGCGGCGATCACGCTCGGACCGGTGCTGCTCTGGTACGACCGCGACTACCTCGGCATGACGCTGCATGAACTGCACGGCGTCAACCACCATCTCGTGCACTTCCTCCAGCACGACCGGATCACCATGGCCGGCACCATGGTGGCGATCGGTGCCCTCTACTCGGGCCTGGCCGTGGGCGGGATCAGACGCGGCTGGCCCTGGGCCCGCGAGGTGTATCTGCTCTCGGGGGCGATCGGCTTCCCCACCTTGTTCTACTTCCTGGTCACCGGCTTCGTGGAACCGCTGCACACGGCCACCACCGTCGTGCTGTTCCCGATGTTCGTCGCCGCGGTCCGCCGGGCCCCGCACACACCGCGGTGGCGGCCGGCGCCCGAGGGACCCGAGCGGGAGCGCCGACGGGCACTCACCGGCCAGCTGCTGCTGATCGTCACGGGAGCCGGGCTGTTCGTCGGTGGAGCCGTGATCTCGGTGGTCGGCCTGACCGGCGTGTTCGTGCCGGCCGACCTGGCCTTCCTGGACACCGGAGCGCAGACCCTGGAAGCGGCGAACCCCCGGCTCGTGCCGTTTGTCGCCCACGACCGTGCAGGTTTCGGCGGTGCCCTGATGGCCGCCGCGGTGGCGATCACCCTGCTCAGCGCGTGGGGCTGGCGGCGGGGTGAGGCCTGGGTGTTCTGGACCCTGGCCACGGCGGCGGCCGCCGGTTTTCTGCCGGCAGTCGTGGTGCACGGCGCGATCCACTACACGGACTTCATCCACCTCGCGCCGGTCTACTTCGGCATTGCCATGACCGCCACCGGCCTGCTGCTCGCGCGGCCATACCTGTGCGCCAAGGCATCGGCGGGACCGAAGGGCTGACGGGCCGTCTGTCCGGCTCGGTCCTGGCCGTGCTCAAGAACAGGCTCAGGTGCGGGGCCGTCCGTCGGCGATGATCGTGACGAGGGTGTCGACGAGTTCGTCGGCGGAGGTGCGCCAATTCCCGGTGCTGAAGTGGCCGCTCAGTTCTGCGCTGATGATGCCGCTGACGCCGGTGAGGAGCAGGGCGCCGTATCGGTGCAGGTCCTGTTCGTCGACGAGTCCGGAGACGACGGCCAGGAATTCGTCCTGAGCGCGCCAGGAGGCACGGATCATCGTGGCGGGGTCGTCGCCGCCGCACACCATCTCCGTCAACGAGCTCGACCCGCTGCGTGACGAGGGGCTGGTCTACCACCGCCGTCTCGTCGAGGCCGGGGTCGAGGCAGCGTCACGGACCGTGGCCGGGACGAGCCACGCGGGCGATCCGATGCTCCGGTCCGCCGTCCCGGAAATGTATGAGGCGATCGTCGAGGGCGTGCACCGTTTTCGCTGCCGGCCTCTGAATGCCCAGCGGTAGGGCCCCCACGTGATCATCGGGGGTTTGCGTTGGCCCCTGAAGCATGATCAGCACCGTCCGAGCCGCTCCGCCTCACCTGGAACAGGTGAGGCGGAGCCCGGGCATCGGCGATGGGATGAACCCATGCGCGGCGCGAAGAACACGACGGCCACGTCCCGGGACCCCGACCGTGCCATGCACTGGACGGCGCGTCTGGCCCTGGTGACCGCGGCCGCGGCGGTGCTGAACCTGCTGGTGGCCGCCGGGCTCAGGGGCATCGCCGTACTGGCTCTCGGGGCGGCCGGGCTCGCCGTCACGGCGGCGGCGGTGTGGTGGGCCCTGGCCCACCGGGGACTGCTGCGGGCGCTCGCGGTCATGCTGGCCCTGGCGGTTCCGGTCGCCCTGCTGGTGCACTACGCCCTGATCGGTCTGCTCTGGCCCGTGGCACTGTCCCTGGTGCTGTGGGCGGGCGCGGCACTCGCCGCGAGAGCCGCGCTGGGCATGGACGCCCGGCCGATCCGTGCGGTGGAGCACTCCGCCGCGCCCCCGAAGCGGCCATTCCTGATCATGAACCCGCGCTCGGGCGGCGGAAAGGTCGGCAGATTCGACCTCGTCGCCAAGGCCCAGAGGCTCGGGGCCGAGGTCGTGGTGCTCGATCCGGCCCATCCCCAGGATGTCTCCGGACTGGCCCAGGAGGCCCTGGCCGACGGCGCCGACCTCCTGGGAGTCGCCGGCGGCGACGGCACGCAGGCCCTGGTCGCCGGTGTGGCCGCTCAGCACGACGTGCCGTTCATGGTCGTCTCGGCCGGCACCCGCAACCACTTCGCCCTGGATCTCGGCCTGGACCGCGACGACCCGTCGACCTGCCTGGACGCCCTGACGGACGGCGTCGAAATCCGGGTCGACCTCGGTGTCATCGGGGACCGTGTCTTCGTCAACAACGCCTCGTTCGGTACGTACGCCGCCGTCGTGCAGAGCCCCGCCTACCGGGACGACAAGGTCCCCACCATCCTGCGCGCGCTGCCCGACCTCCTGACCCACCAGGCCGGCCCGCGGCTGACCGTCCACGCCGCGAACGTGACCATCGACGCCCCGCAGGCCGTCCTGGTGAGCAACAACCCGTATCGCATGGGCGATTCCGCCGGTCTCGGACGCCGCCCCCGGCTGGACTCCGGGGTCCTGGGCGTCCTCGGCGTCACCGTCGACAACGCGGCCCAGGCCGCGGGCATGCTCCGCGGCGCGGGAGCCTCCGGACTGACGGCTCTGACGTCGCAGGAGGCGGTCATCGAAGCCGACACCGCGGAGATCCCGGTCGGCGTCGACGGCGAGGCGCTCACCCTGCCCACGCCCGTCCGCTGCCGGATCCGGCCGGGGGCACTGCGTGTGCGGGTGCCGCGGCATCGGCAGGCCGCGTTCTCGGCGAAGCCGCACCTGAGCTGGCGCAGAGTGGGGCAACTCGCCTTCGCGACCCGGCATGCCCGCGCGGCGTGAACGGGCCGAAGGGCCGGCCCTTCGACGCACAGCGCGGCGGACGTGGCGGAAGGTGCGCTGCCGTACCCGGGTGAATGAGCGGACACCGTGCGGCGAGCGCATAAGCTCAGCGGATGGCGAAGTACTTCGACGTGCACCCCGACAACCCCCAGCCGCGCACCATCGCTCAGGTCGCCGACAGCGTCCGCTCGGGTGCGCTCATCGCTTATCCGACCGACTCCTGCTATGCGCTCGGCTGCCGGCTGGGCAGCCGGGACGGCATCGAGCGGATCCGTACGATCCGCCACCTGGACGACCGGCACCACTTCACCCTCGTGTGCCAGGACTTCGCGCAGCTCGGCCAGTTCGTACGCGTCGACAAGGACGTGTTCCGCGCGATCAAGGCGTCGACGCCCGGCAGTTACACCTTCATCCTGCCCGCGACGAAGGAGGTGCCGCGCATGCTCCAGCACCCGAAGAAGAAGACCGTCGGTGTGCGCATCCCCGATCATGTCGTCACCCAGGCCCTGCTCGCCGAGCTGGGTGAGCCGCTGCTGTCCAGCACGCTGCTGCTGCCCGACGAGGACGAGCCGATGACCCAGGGCTGGGAGATCAAGGACCGGCTCGACCACATGCTCGACGCGGTCGTGGACTCCGGGGACTGCGGGACCGAGCCGACGACGGTCATCGACTTCTCGGGCGGCGAGGCCGAGATCGTACGGCGCGGGGCGGGCGACCTGGCGCGGTTCGAGTAGGACGCGGTTCGAGTAAGAAGGCGGTGAGGATCCCGCAGGGATCACCCTTAACCGTGCGTGTAACGATGGCCCGGGCCGGGCCTCTCGCACGGGCCGGCCCTCATCGACTCCCCCACGCAGAGAGGCAGCCCCCGCCATGACCGCCGTACAGGGAACCACCGTCGACATTCCCACCGAGGACGGCACCGCCGACGCCTACCTGAGCCACCCCGGCGACGGGACCCCTCATCCGGCGGTCCTGCTGTACATGGACGCCTTCGGAGTGCGCCCGCGGCTCAACGCGATGGCCGACCGGCTCGCCGAGGCCGGTTACACGGTGCTCGTGCCGAACGTGTTCTACCGCCACGGGCGTGCGCCGGTCTTCGAGCTGCCGGAGTTCATCGACGACGCGTCGCGTCCGGCGCTCTTCGAGCAGATCGTCCCGGTCATGCAGGCTCTGACACCCGAGCGGGCGATGCAGGACGCCGATGCCTATCTGCGCTGGCTGGCCGACAGCCCGGTGGTGGCCGACGGACCGGTCGCGATCACTGGGTACTGCATGGGAGCCGGGCTGGCGCTGCGCACCGCCGGTACGTATCCGGAGCGGGTCGCCGCGGCGGCGGGTTTCCACGGCGGACGCCTGGCGACCGACGGCCCGGACAGTCCGCACCTGCTGGCCGAACACATCACCGCCGAGCTGTATTTCGGTCACGCCGACGAGGACCCGTCGCTGCCCGCCGAGCAGATCAAGCGCCTGGAGGACGCACTGACCACGGCAGGTGTCCGGCACCACTGCGAGGTCTATCCCGGCGCCCACCACGGGTACACGCAGTCCGACACGTCCGCGTACCACCGCGAAGGTGACGAGCGGCACTGGGCAGCACTGCTCGACCTGCTCGATCGCACTTTCTGAGGAGACCTTCCGAGGGGCGGGCGGCACGCGTGCGTGCCGCCCCTTTTCCGCACCACTTGTTGACATGACCGCGTCGCAGCGCAACGCTGAGAGCGCTCTCACAACAGGTACGGACCAATTCTCCCCGAGTAGAAGCCCCCCACGGAGGTGGAGAGTGCCAGGACGCCCGTCCCACCGGTTCTCAGCCATGGCGGCGACAACCGCCCTGCTGGGCGCGCTGTTCATGTTCGGGGCACCGTCGCCCGCACAGGCGGTGCCCGACACGATTCCCCTGAACGTCACCAACAACTCCGGCCGCGGCGAGCCGGTCTACGTCTACAACCTCGGCACCTTGCTGACGACGGGTCAGCAGGGCTGGGCGGACGCGAACGGCACGTTCCATCCATGGCCCGCCGGCGGCAACCCGCCGACGCCCGCACCAGACGCATCCATCGCGGGACCGACGGCCGGACAGTCGAAGACGATCCGGATCCCCAAGTTCTCGGGACGGATCTACTTCTCGTACGGCCAGAAGCTCGACTTCAGGCTGACGACCGGCGGGTTGGTGCAGCCGGCCGTACAGAACCCGAGCGACCCGAACCGCAACATCCTCTTCAACTGGTCCGAGTACACGCTCAACGACTCCGGCCTGTGGCTCAACAGCACGCAGGTCGACATGTTCTCCGCGCCGTACGCGGTGGGCGTCAAGCGCGCCGACGGCAGCACGGCCACCACCGGGCACCTCAAGTCGGGCGGCTACAACGCGGTCCTCAACGGCCTGCGCGGACAGGCGGGCGGCTGGTCCGGTCTCGTGCAGACGCGGTCCGACGGCACCGTGCTGCGGGCCCTCTCGCCCGGTCACGGAGTGGGGGCCGGCGCCATTCCGGCCACGGTGATGGACGACTACATCAATCGCGTCTGGCAGAAGTACGCCGGCTCCACGCTGACGGTGACGCCGTTCGCCGACCAGCCGAACACCAAGTACTTCGGCCGGGTGTCGGGCGGGGTCATGAACTTCACCAACAGCTCCGGAGCCGTCGTCACCAGCTTCCAGAAGCCGGACGCGGACAGCATCTTCGGCTGCCACAAGCTGCTCGACGCTCCCAACGACCTGGTGCGCGGGCCGATTTCACGCACGCTGTGCGCCGGCTTCAACCGTTCCACGCTGCTCAGCAATCCGAACCAGCCGGACACGTCGTCGGCGAACTTCTACCAGGACTCGGTGACCAACCACTACGCCCGTCTGATCCACGCGCAGATGGCCGACGGCAAGGCGTACGCGTTCGCCTTCGACGACGTGGGCCAGCACGAGTCACTCGTCCACGACGGAAATCCGCAGCAGGCCTATCTCACGCTGGATCCGTTCAGCTGAGCCGGTCGGGCAGCGGCGGACCCGTCACCAGCTCCGCGTGCGCACGAAAGGTGCGGGGCGGACGCCCGGTGATGCGCTGAACGGTGTCGGTGGTGCGGTCCTCGGCTCCGTCGGCGATGGCCCTGTCGAGGCCGACCAGGAACGTCGCGAACGCGGCCGGCATGCTCTCGGCCAGTCGGTCGTGCAACTGCTCGTGCGTGAAGTGCCGGTGGGTGACCGGGCGTCCGGTCACCGCCGTCAGCGTGGTGGCGATCTCGCCGTGGCTCAGCGCCTCGGGGCCGGTGATGAGGAGGTCGGTGTTGGGCGCGGGGCCGTCGGTCAGTGCATGGGCGGCGACCTCGGCGATGTCATCGGCGTCGACGAAGGCGACGCGCCCCTCGCCCGTCGCCGTCCAGAACATGCCGTCCTCGCGGATGCTCTGCGCGTGCAGGTGGTTGCCCGTGAAGTTCTGCATGAACCAGGAGGGCCGCAGAACCGCCCACTCGTCGAACAGGCCGGGCAGCGCCAGATGTATCTCCCCGGTGGCGGGGCCGCCCGCGGGAACGGCCGAGGAGCTGAGCAGCACGGCACGTCGCACTCCGGCGGCGCGAGCCTGTTCCAGGAAGGGCGGCACGGTGGTGCCGGGCTCGGCCGAGCCCAACGGCGGGACGAGATAGACCCGATCGGCTCCGCGCAGGGCATCGGCGTAGGTCGTGGAGTCGTACCAGTCGAAGCGGACGGGCCGGGCTCCGTCGACAGCGGTGGGGCGCCGGCTTGCGGCGCTGACCCGGTGGCCGCGTGCGGCGAGTCGGGAGACGAGGCGGCTGCCGGTGGTGCCGGTGGCTCCGATGACCAGCGTGTGCGCGACGGTGGTCATGAGGCCGCACCCCGGGTGAAGTCGGCTGCGCCGTCCTGCGGGAGGGCGAGCGGGTTCCAGTAGTCGCGGTAGTGCGTGATCAGGCCGTCCTCGACGGTGACCACGGCGATGTAGGTCATGTCGAAGGGGTCTCCGCTCTGCACCACCCGCCCCGTGCCGCGCATCTCGACGACGATGATCCGGGGATCGACGGTCCGGTGGATCTCCAGCGAGGGGAACTCATGGAGGTCGATGTGCTCGGAGTAGTCGCGCATGTAGTCGGCGATGGCGGTCCTGCCTTCCAGCCGCCGCGGCCAGCCTTCGGGAGCGAAGGGGAACGCCATGACTCCGTGGTCGGCCCAGAGGCCGAGCCAGGCGGGGATGTCCTTGTCGAGGAGCAGGGCGAGGCTGTGGCGGAAGAGGTCCGCCGGGTGCTCATGGGTGGTCATGAGGACTCCGTCCAGTAGAATACGGACCTCGGGTCCGCTTCTCGAACTATACGGACCCCGGGTCCGTTTTTTCAGGAGAGGACCGCCGTGCCCGAGCGCAAACCCCGGGTGGACGCCGCCCGCAACCGCGAGGCCGTACTGACCGCGGCGGATGCACTGTTCGCCGAGTGCGACAGCCCGGACGCCGTGACCATGGCCGACATCGCGGCCGCGGCCGGAGTCGGCAAGGCGACCCTCTTCCGCGGGTACGGCGATCGCACCGGCCTGATCCAGGCGCTGTACGCGGCCCGCCTCGAACCGGTCCACCAAGCCGTGACCGACGGCCCCCCTCCCCTGGGCCCCGACACCCCGCCCGCCGAACGGGTCCCCGCCCTGCTGGACGCCCTCCTGCGCTTCAAGCTCGACCACCGGCACCTCTCACTGGCCCTGGAGGCGACGGGTTCCGACAGCCCGTACCAGGCGGCGCACTACGAGTGGTGGCACGCCACGATCCGGGACGTCCTCGACCGGATCCCCGGCTTCACCGGCAGCGACTTCGCCGCGCACGCACTGCTCGCGGCGGTCCGCGCCGACCTCGTCGCCCACCTGGCCGACCGCCGGCACATGACGCGTGAGGAGTTGCGGGCGGAGTTGGCCGCCTTCACCGCCAACGTCCTTACAGGTCGGGCGAGTTGAGAGGCAGCGGCTCGGCCGCGGCATCGGCGTATCGGCGGGCCAACTCGGCGAAGGCGTCCCTGAGTTCATCCGGGCCGACGACCTCGATCCCGGCGTCGAACCGGCCGATGCCGGCCGCCAGGGCGGGCCATGACCACGACCCCAGGACGAGGCGGCAGCGGTCCGGGCCGAGCGCCTCGACGACTCCGTCGACGGTGTGACGGGACACGTCCGCGGCGGGCAGGTCCAGGATGACCTCGCCGCGGCACGGCCAGTCGTCGGTGCCGTCGGACCCGCGGAACCTGCCCGCCACGAAGGCGGCCACATCACCACCGGGCAGTTCCCGCGGAGTGAACCGCGGCCCTGTGGGGATGCGCGGGGTGATGCGGTCCGCGCGGAAGGTGCGCCAGCCCTCGCGGTCGAGATCCCAGGCGACGAGGTACCAGCGCCCGCCCCAGGTGACGAGGTGGTGGGGCTGCACCCGGCGCGGAGGAGTCACTCCGGGGCCGTCGTCGCCGCCTCCCGGTGAGGACGTGTAGTCGAAGCGCAGCACCTCGCGGGCGTGCACGGCGGCGCTGAGTGCCATGAGCACCGTGCTGTCGACCTGTGGGACCGATCGGGACGCGGGCCGCTCGACGGCGGTGACCTGGAGGGTGTCGATCCGACGGCGCAGCCGGGCGGGCATGACCTGCCGGACCGTGGTCAGCGCGCGTGCCGCGGCGTCCTCGATACCGGCACCCGTGGTGATCGCAATCTGGAGGGCGACGGCGAGGGCGACGGCCTGCTCGTCGTCGAACAGCAGCGGCGGCAGCTCCGTACCGGCTTCGAGCCGATAGCCGCCGTCGGGCCCCTTGAACGCCACGATGGGATAGCCGAGTTCGCGCAGCCGATCGACGTCACGTCGCACCGTACGCGGGCTGATGTCGAGCCGCTCGGCCAGGAGCACCCCCGGCCAGTCCCGGCGTGCCTGGAGCAGCGAGAGCAACGACAGCAGCCGCGCTGAGGTCTTCTGCATGGTCCCCATGATGCCCGGAGAAGCGGCCACATCCTGACCGCTTCTCTTGCGACGGTGATCCATGAGCGGGGCCGAGAGAGCCGACGCTCACGCCGAATCGAGAAGCAAGGAGCCAGTCATGCCCGTCAACGCTGTGACCCACCTGAACTTCCGGGGTGACGCCCGCGCGGCGCTCACGTTCTACCAGTCCGTGTTCGCCGGACAGATCGTCATGGTCACCTACAAGGACGCCGGAAACGTCCAGGACCCGTCCGAGGCGGACCAGGTGATGTGGGGGCAGGTGGCCGCCGACAGCGGCTTCCGCGTGATGGCGTACGACGTGCCCTCACACCTGCCGTGGGACCAGGGCGAGAACGCCTTCTTCGTCTCGCTGCGCGGCGAAACGGTCGAGGAGATCACCACGCACTGGGAGAGGCTGTCCGCCGGCGCGGTCATCGTGCGCCCGCTGGAGCCCGCGCAGTGGGCGCCCCTCTACGGAATGCTGAAGGACCGGTTCGGCGTCACCTGGGTCGTGGACGTCGTCAGCGAGTACGACCCGTCCTGAACGACTCGTCCCAGCCGCGAAAAGCGGGCCCGTGGCCTGTTTCCGACCCGCGTCACCTGGGCTGACTCACGATATTTTCAGAGTTCACCCCCGAACCACCGGTAAGGGCTTGCTAATACTCGCCCGTCACACGTAGACCTGCCTTCACAACATCCGTGGCTCTGGGGGGAGTTCGCGAAGATGGAAGGCACGGTAGATGGTTTTCGCTATGGGGCGGTGACCCCGGTGGCGGCCTATGTCATGGCCTGCCTGGGAGGGGCACTGGGGCTTCGCTGCATCGTCCGATCCCTGCTCAACGAACAGTCGTGGAAGCCCGGTTGGCTGGCGCTCGGCGCCACGTCGATCGGCTGCGGCATCTGGACGATGCACTTCATCGCCATGATCGGTTTCCAGGTCGAGGAAACCCGGATCGGCTATGACGTGGGTCTGACGGTCCTCAGCCTCGCTGTGGCCGTTGTCGTGGTCGGCATCGGCGTTTTCATCGTGGGCTACCTCGGCGCCAGCAAGGTCACGCTGTCCGTCGCGGGCGTCATCACCGGTCTCGGGGTCGCCGCCATGCATTACCTGGGCATGGCGGCGCTCCGGCTCAGCGGCACCGTCCACTACGACGTCCTCACCGTCGTCCTCTCCGTGGTGATCGCGATCGTCGCCGCGACCGCGGCACTGTGGGCGGCGGTCAGCATCCGGGGCTTCCTCGCCAGCCTGGGTGCGAGTCTCGTGATGGGCGTGGCCGTGTCCGGGATGCACTACACGGCCATGGCCGCGGTGGGCGTCCATGTGCACGGCAACTCCGGCGCCTCCTGGGCCGGCGACTCGCCCACCTCTTTGCTGCTTCCCATGCTCGTGGGGCCGTTCATCTTCCTCGTACTGGCCGGGGTGGTGGTGATGTTCGACCCGCTGCTGGTGCTGGGCGACGGCGATTGGAACGACCTGCCGCCCGGGAAGGCCGCCGCTTCCCCACGGCCCGCTGTGAGTCCGAACCCCGTCCGCGAGGCTCAGGACGGCCCCGTATGGCGTCAGCCGGAACCGGAAGCGACAGGGCGCAGCCGCCACAAGTGGTGAACGGCCGGCGGGGCCGAGCCCTGTCCGTGCCGGGTCACTTCACGAAGCGGTACTTCAAGTGGGTGGCGAGGGGCGTGTCGACGACCCCGATCGACTCGAGGTCCCGCCGGCCGGTGCCCCCTCCTTCGAAGAGCCGCAGCCCGTCTCCCAGCAGCGCGGGCACCACATGCAGCTGGAGCTCGTCGATGAGCCCCTCCCTGAGGTACTGCTGCACCGTGCTCGCTCCGCCCGCGATGTCGACGTTGGCGTCGCCGGCGGCTGCCCTCGCCTGGTCGAGGGCGCTGTGGATGCCGTCGGTGACGAAGGTGAACGTGGTGCCGCCCTCCTTGACGAGGGTCGGCCGGGGGCGGTGCGTGAGCACGAAGACCGGGGCCCGGAACGGCGGGTTCTCGCCCCAGAACTCCTCGCCCGTGTCGTACATCATCCGCCCCATGACCACCGCCCCGGTGGCGTCGAACCACTCCCGCATCAGCTCGGAGTCGCGGTTCTCCTCCCCGCCGCTCATGCCCTGGCGTTCCCGCCAGCTCGCCAGGTTGTGGATCCACTCGAAGAGCGGCTCGGCGCCGTCACCCCCCGGATTGTCGAGGGCGACATCGGTGCCGGCGATGTAGCCGTCGAGGGAGATGGCCATATCCGCGGTTACGGTCATGATGCGGTGCTCCTGAAGTCCTGGAAAGTGCTGCCTTCACTCTTGCGTCGATCGGGAACCGACGCATTCGACGCTCCCGGCGAGCCGGGCGGCGTTGACACAACCGCGGCCGCCTTCGAGGCTCGCCTAGATCGTTGTTACGGTTCACCGGTGTCTGACTCTTCACGCGATACCGCCGAAGGCGCCGGCTGGGGCACCACCGAACCCGGCATGTACCGGCGGCTGATGCCGTCCAAGGTCGAGAAGATCTCGTGGCTCGACCCGAGGATGCTGTGGGCCGCCCGCAACGGCGTGCTGGCCTCCTGGTTCGGCGACCCGACGGGCGGTACGCGCAGCCGGTGGGTGGCGCAGCGCACGGCCGTCGGCGCGCCCGCCGACAAGGTGATCCGGCGCGACGACCCGGACCGGTTCTCGTTCCTCGTGATCGGCGACACCGGTGAGGGCGACGACCCCCAATACGCTGTCGTGCCCGGCCTGTTGGACATCGGTCAGGACACCCGGTTCGCCGTCCTCGCCAGCGACGTGATCTACCCGGTGGGCAGCGCCGACGACTACGGCACCAAGTTCTTCCGCCCGTACCAGGACTACCGGGCGCCCATCTACGCGATACCCGGCAACCACGACTGGTACGAGGACCTCGCCGCCTTCATGCGCGTCTTCTGCGACGACGCCCCGGCCCTCGCGCCCGAGCCGCGGCCCCGTCCGATGAGCCGGGCGTGGCTGCGGTCCCTGCTGTGGCACCGACCGCGGGCGAACGACGGGCAACGCCTCGCCGAGGCCCGGACGTTGCGCTCCTCCCCTGCCCAACAGGCCGTCCAGCCCGGCCCGTACTGGGCCATCGACACCGGACCGGTGCGGATCATAGGCATCGACACCGGCCTGCTCGGAACCGTCGACGCCGAACAGGGCGCCTGGCTGCGGGAGGTGTCCCAGGGGCCTCGCCCGAAGATCCTCATCACGGGTTCGCCCCTGTACGTGGACGGCAAGCACGACCCCTGCGTGATCGAGGGAGGCGGCACGGTCGACGACGTCGTGCGCGATCCGGCCCACCACTACGTCGCGGCGATAGGCGGCGACATCCACAACTACCAGCGCTACCCGGTACGGGTGGACGACCGCACCATCCAGTACGTCGTCGCGGGCGGCGGCGGTGCGTTCATGCACGCCACTCACACCATCCCGCGCGTCGACATCGCGAACGTCACCGAGGACGAATTCCGCTGCTACCCGCTGCGCGGCGACTCCCTGGCCTTCTACAGCAAGCTGTACGGCCGCCGACTGCGCCTGCGCCGCTTCTTCACCCTCACCGATGCCGAGGCCACGGCCGTCGTCGCCGAGCGGCTGGAGATCCGTCCGGGGCGCGCGCCCGCCCCGGACGCCCGCATCACATGGCGCACCCGCCTGGTCGCCGGGCTGCTGGGCACCGGACGCCGCCCCGACCGCACCTCGCGGTTCCGGCTGCCCGTGCGGAAGATCTACACACAGCTGTTCTCGCCGAGCTCGGCGACGTACAGCCCGCCGTTCTTCAAGTGTTTCCTGCGCCTGGACGTCACCCCGGAGTCGGTACGGCTGCGCTGCTACGCCGCGACCGGGAACCGGGCCCAGGAGATCGACCCACCGGTCGAGGACGACGTCACCATTGACCTGCACTGATCCCTGGACACAACTGGCGTACGACGCCGGAGGAACTCGTGCCTTCCACTTCACGCCCCTTGCGCAAGCTGGGCTTCCTGACCATCGGGCTGTTCGACGAGAGCGACCCGCGCCGGGGCCATGAATCGACCCTGGAGATCATCGAGTTGGGCGAAGGACTCGGGTTCGACAGCGCGTGGGTCCGCCACCGCCATCTCCAGTACGGCATCTCGTCCCCCGTCGCCGTCCTTGCCGCCGCCTCGCAGCGCACCCGCCGCATCGAGCTCGGCACCGCGGTCATCCCGCTCGGCTGGGAGAACCCGCTGCGGCTGGCGGAGGACCTGGCGACGGTCGACCTGCTGTCCGGCGGCCGACTCAACCCGGGGGTCAGCGTGGGCCCGCCGATGCACTACGACCAGATCAAGGAAGCCCTGTACCCGGACACGGCCGAGCGGGAGGACTTCAGCTACGAACGGGTGCGGCGGCTGCTGGACTTCGTGCGCGGTGAACCGGCCACCGGTTTCCGTGGGACCGAGGGGTTCGAGGTGTTCTCGGACCGGGTTCAGCCGCACTCCCCCGGTCTGGGCCGCCGTCTCTGGTACGGCGGCGGGAGCCTGGGCTCGGCGCAGTGGGCGGGCGAGCACGGCATGAACTTCCTCTCCAGCAGCGTCGTCAAGGCAGAAGGGCCCGATGAATCGGCGGACTTCGCCGAGATCCAGCTCTCCCACATCCGCATGTTCCGCGCCCACCACCCCGACGGCGACGACGCCCGTGTCTCCCAGGGCCTCGTCGTCATCCCCACCGATTCGGCCACGCCCGAACAGCGCGCCAGGTACGAGGAGTACGCCGCCCGGCGAACCCCTCGTACGACATCACCTCAGGGCCCGGCCCGCCTGATGTTCGCACCCGACCTCGTCGGCACCAGCGCGCAGCTCGCCGAACGGCTGCATGCGCACGCCGCGTTCCGAGAGGTCGACGAGGTCGCCTTCGCGCTGCCGTTCACCTTCGACCACGAGGACTACGTGCAGATCCTCACGGACATGGCGACGAGGCTCGGCCCGGCGCTCGGTTGGCAGCCGGCCGCCTGACCTCACCAACGCCCGGGCTCGGTCCCGACGATCGGCTCGGACGCCTTGCCGTCGACCCCGACCGGCACGTCACCGGCCAGCATCACCCGGTGCATGATCCGCGGGAAGCCGAGGTGGGCGTTGTCGCCGGGTGCCAGGTGGATGGTGGCCCGGTTGTCCCAGAAGGCGACGCTGCCCGGCTCCCAGCGGAAGCGGACCGTGTACTCGGGCCGCACCGCCTGTTCCAGCAGCATGTCCAGGATCGCCCGGCTCTCGGCGCGGGAGAGGCCGGCGATCTGCTCCAGGTAGTAACCGTTCACGAACAGCACCCGCTCCGCCGTCTCCGGGTGAACGCGCACCAGCGGGTGCACCGAGGCGACCTGATGGTCCAGCAGATGCCGCATGTACGCGTCGTCCCCCGGCCGGGGCTGATATCCCACGCCCAGCCGGTGCTCGGCCCGGAGTCCGTCCACGAACTCCCGGACGGGGCCGGACAGTCCGGCGTACGCCGCCGCCAGGTTGGACCAGGTCGTGTCGCCGCCGTACGGCGGAACGGACTCGGCGCGCAGGATCGTAGCGGCGGGCGGGTCGACACGGGCGCCGTGATCACAGTGCCAGCCGCGCAGCAGCGTGTGCCGTCGGCGCTGAAGCCACTCGTCGTGCTCCATGCCGAACCGCCCGCCCAGTTCCAGGCGGTCGGCGGTCGTCTCGATCTCGGGGACGTCCGGTGGGGAGGCGCTGCCGCGTTTGCGCAGCACGACGGGCTCCCCGAAGCGCCGGGCGAACGCCACATGCCGGGCGTGGTCCAGCCGCTGCCCACGGAAGAACACCACCTTCCAGCGCAGTACGGCCTCCCGGATGGCGGCGACCACGGGCTCGTCGAGGTCACCGCCCAGGTCGACGCCCGTGATCTCCGCCCCGATGTGCCCGGCGACCGGTTTCACCTCGATCCCCGCGACGTGCTCCGTCCCGTCCGCCGTGGCCCTGTCCGTCGTCATGCGCGCTCCGATGATCCGTCCGTCCGTGCCGGCCCGGTTCGAGCCGGCTCCGTGAAGATCGTGACAGCGTTCGCGGCACGTGGCGACAGGGCCTCATGCGGTGGTCATCTCCGGGCGCGCAGGGCCGCGATGCCCACCCGGGGATACCTCAGACGGTGAACTCCCGGATCACCACGTTGTGGAACACCGCCGTGCCGTCGATCGTGAACAGCGCGAGCCCGGTGTCGATCAGATACGGAAAGACCTCCGACGAGTGCACGTACCGGCCGTCGTCCACGAACATCTCGACGGACGTACGGTCGACCAGGATGTGCAGTTTCACGGTGCGGGCGGACGGGTCGAAGGGGCTGTGGCTCTCCTGCCATCTGCCGGAGGCGTCGGGGTTCACGGTGGGGCGACGGTTGAGGAAGGCGTAGTCGCCGTAGATCCCGACGTCGACATGGCGGCCCCCGTCGGGGGAACGGCGCAACTGGAGCCCGGCACCCGTGAGTTGGTCCCAGGTGATCTCGCAGGTCACCTCGTAGGCCGTTCCCCGGTAGTCGAGCACGCGGGTGCCGGTGACCTCCAGGTCGCCCAGGTTCACCGTGCGGGAGACGTGGTCGTCCAGCGTGGCGACCGGTTGTGAGGCGAGGTAGTACGTTCCGGAGGGGGCTCGCTTCAGGATGATCTCCCGGACGATCGAGTCGGTGCCGTTGAAGCCGTCGCAGTCGATGGTGGGCGTGATGTGCGCGTAGTCCCAGTTGTTCAGCCAGCCCATCGCGTAGCGGACGGACGGGTCCACCGAGCCGTCGCTCCCGTGCTTCTCGAAGGTGACCGCTCCGTACCAGTCCCAGCCGTTGTCGAGCCACTGCGGGTCGGCCGCGTCGGCGGCGAACGCGCTGCCGTCGAAGGATCCCGTCCAGTACGCGTAGGTGTTGGGCAGCCCTGAGCCCTTTCCGTTGGCGCTGACGCCCAGCACCCACCGCACGGTGCTGTCCTCGGCGGTGATGCGGAACAGGTCGGGGCACTCCAGAGTGCCGATGCCCTCCTTGATGAAGCCGCCCGCGTACGTCCACGACTTGAGATCGGCGGAGTGGTAGAAGCCCACCTTGGTGCCCTCGGCGAGCGCCATCACCCAGCGGTCGCGGTCCTCGTCGCGGATGACCTTGGGGTCACGGAAGTCGGCCCCCGCACTCGGACTTGCCAGCACGGGGCCGGTGCCGTGGTTGGTGAACGTGCGTCCGCCGTCGGTGGAGTAGTACAGGAACTGCTCCTGGTGGTCGGTGCCGCCGCCGGGCGACATGGTGGCGATCACGATCACCGCACCGGCACCGAAGCCCGCGGTGTTGTGCGTGTCCACCACCGTCGAGCCCGACCAGATGTCGCCGTTGGGCGTCGTGTCCTTGGGCACGGCGACCCCTCGGTCTGTGAAGGACACCAGGTCGGTGCTGGTCGCCAGGCGCCAGGCAGTCCCTTCGACGCCGGCGAAGTAGTCCGCGTTGTACAGGTAGTAGTACCGGTACTCCCCGTCGATCCAGACCGGTCGCTGCGGGTCGTTCTTCCACTGGTCCGGGACCGTGAAGTGGTACTCGGCACGGTAACTGGCGCAGGTGGCGGCAGCCTTGGGTTTCGCGGCGGCCGGGCTCGCGGCGGGCAGAAGTGCGGTCGCCGCGCCCGCCGCCGAACCGGCGAAGAGCGCTCTCCTGGACAATCCACGCATCACACATCGTTCCTCTCGTCGTCGAGGTTCAGAACGGCGGCTCATGTGGATCAGGACTGTGCGACCTAACTCGTTAAAGGTCAAGTGGTTCACGAGTATTGACAGTCCCGTGGACCGCTTCGCATCATCTGGGCATCAACCGAGAACTAACACGAGTTAGGCCCTGTCCGATGACCGACTCGCACGTCACTCGCCGCACGCTGCTGCGGTACGGCGCCTACGGCGCGGGAGCCGCCGCGCTGGCCGGTACCGCCGCGAGCTGGGACCGGCTCACCGGAGCCGACATCCCCGGCCGGGACGACGGCTCCCTCGTCGTCGCCACCCTCGGTCCCGCCTACGGACCGGAGGCCGTACGCACGCTCACCGAGGGCTTCAAGAAGGTCCACCCCGACATCAAGCTCCGGATCAACGCGGTGCAGGCCGTCGACTGGTCGGACTTCTTCGCGAAGATCCTCACCCAGATCGCGGCGGGCATCGCCCCCGACCTCGTCTATGTCGCCACCGAGGGCGTGCAGTTGTTCGCGCAGCGGCTCGGCGTACCGCTGGACCGGTGGGTGAAGCGGGACGCAGCCGAACTGCGCGAGTACTTCGCCGACGTCCATCCCTCGCTGGTGGAGTCGATGATGTACGAGGGGAGCCTGTACCAGTTGCCGGTCGAGTTCAACGCCGCCGACATGTACCTCAACAAGCAGGTGCTCAGGCGCGCGGGCGCGGACTTTCCGGCCGCCGACTGGACCCGCGACGACTTCACCGCGCTGCTGCGGGACATGAAGCGGTCGAGCGGCTCGCAGTTCACGCCGTACTTCTGGACCAACCGGCTGTGGGGCGGCGTGGTGCCCTGGCTGTTCGCCAACGACACCAATCTGCTCGCCGAATCCAAGGCGCCGGGCGGCAGCTGGCTCTGGAACGGCTTCTACCCGGCCGCCGAGCGCAGCGGGCGCGGCGGCGGCTTCCGCTGGACCACCCCGCAGGCCACCCACGACCGCGTCGAGGAGGCGTACGACTACCTCGCCTCCCTCGTCCGGGACGGGCTGTGCACCCGCCCCGAGGGCGGCAACGGCCAGAACCTCATCGGCGTGTTCTCCACCGGCCGGGTCGGCGTCACGCCCGCCGGCGGCTTCTGGGCGGGCGGTCTGCATCTGGCCGGCATGCAGGCCGACGGATTCGATGTGCAGTACTTCCCGCGCTGGCGCACCCAGCGCATGCAGTTCGGCGCGGCCGGCTACGCGCTGCTGCGCACGTCGAAGAAGCAGGACGAGGCCTGGGAGTTCATCAAGTACGCCGCCCGCCGGTCCACCCTGACCAGCCTGTTCGAGACCAACCAGACGACACCCGCCCGCCGTTCGATGCTGGAGGCCGGGCGCTACACCGAAACGGGCCCGGCGCACTGGCGGGTCTTCTACGACACCCTCGACCGGTTCCCCGACACCGGGCCGATACCCGCGCCGCCGCAGGTCGCCGAGGTCGAGCAGGTGCTGCTCAAGCACACCGGAACCGCCCTTGCCTCGCCGCGCTCGGTGCGTGGCGCGCTGGCCCGGATGCAGGGCGACCTGGAGAAGGCCATGGAGCGTGACGTATGACCGACACCCGGATTCCCGCCGTACGACCGCCACGTCCCGCGGCCCCGCCCGGCGAGGCCGCACCACCCTCCCTCCGCACCCGCGGCACGCGGCTGCTGGCCACGCTGTTCCTGGCGCCGACGATCGTCGGCATCGTCGTCTTCACGGTCGTACCCATCGTCGGATCGGTGGTCCTGAGCCTGTTCCACTGGAACGTGATCGACTCGCCGACCTTCGCCGGGACCGCCAACTACCGTGAGGTCTTCGGCGATTCGACGGTGCTGGTCTCGTTCCGGAACACGCTCGTGTTCATGGTGCTCGCGGTCGCGTCGCAGCTGCTGATCGCCCTGGTGCTGGCGCTGGCGGTGAACGGGCGGATGCCGGTGTGGCTGCGCTCGGTGTTCCGGTCGGCGTTCTTCTTCCCGCTGGTGCTGTCCGCCGCGTCTATCTCGGTGGTGATGAAGTACCTGTTCAACCAGGACTTCGGGGTCGTGAACTGGGTGCTCGGGCTGGTCGGGATCGCTCCGGTGCCCTGGCTGACGTCGGAGAACGCGGCGATGGCAGCGGTCGTCCTGGTCTATGTCTGGCAGCAGTTCGGGTTCTCGTTCCTGCTGTTCGTCGGAGGACTGAACAACATCCCCAAGGAGGTCCACGAAGCCGCCGCGCTCGACGGTGCCACGGGTCTGCGCAAGCACCTCCTGGTCACGCTGCCGCTGCTGTCGCCCACGCTGCTGGTCGCGTCGGTGGTCGGCATCATCAACGCACTCCAGGTGTTCGAGCAGCCCTATGTGCTCACCAACGGCGGGCCCGGCGACTCGACCCGCACCGTGGTGATGGTCATCTACGAGACCGCGTTCGAGCAGCTGCGTTTCGGTGAGGCGTCCGCGGTGGGCGTGCTGCTGTTCGTGCTGATCATGGCGGTCACCGCCGTCCAGTTCCGGCTCAGCCGGCGTTTCGTCCACTACGAGTGAGCCGGGTGAGTCCCTTGAGCCAAGCAACCCTGTCCCTGAGCCGTGCGCGGTACTCGCTCGCGCCGTGGGCGCGGATCGCCGGGCTGACGGTGTGCGCCCTGCTGACCCTCGGCCCGGTCGTCTGGACCGTCTCCACCTCCCTGCGCACCCCGGCCGAGTCCTTCGACCTGCCACCGAAGATCATCCCGACCAACCCCACCACCGAGGCCTACGGCGGCGTCTTCGACCAGATCGACGTATGGCTGCTCGCCCTCAACTCGACGCTGGTGACCGCCCTGGTCGCCGTCGGCCAGATGATCACCGCCGGACTGGCCGGATACGCCTTCGCGCGTCTCGAATTCCGTTTCAAGAAGCCGCTGTTCGGCCTGGTCCTGGCGACCATGATGGTGCCGTTGCAGGTCACCATCGTGCCGGTGTTCCTGGTGCTGAAGCAGATGAGCCTCACCGACACCCTGCTCGGTCTGATCATCCCGGCCTTCCCGACCGCCTTCGGCACCTTCCTGATGCGCCAGTACTTCCTCGGCATGCCCAAGGACCTGGGTGAGGCGGCGATGCTGGACGGCGCCGGGCCCTGGCGGATCTTCCGGTCCGTCTACGCCCCGCTGGCCGCGCCCGGGCTCGCGATCGTCGGGGTGCTCGCCTTCAACTACCACTGGAACGAATTCTTCCGACCGCTGATCCTCGAGACGTCCGGCCAGAACTACACGCTGCCGCTGGGCCTGGTCTCCCTCCAGGGCAATCTCGGCACCGGTTCCATCTCGGTCGTGCTCGCCGGCGTCGTCCTCTCCATGATCCCCGCCGTCGCCGTCTTCGTCGTCGGCCAGCGCCCTCTCCGCGAGGGCATCACCTCCGCAGGAGTCAACCGTTGAGCCTCGCCGCTCAGTCCACGGACCCCGGCGCCCCGCGCTTCCGAGTCCGTCCCCCCGCCAACTGGGTCAACGACCCGAACGGTCCCTTCCGTTGGCGGGGCCGCCACCACCTCTTCTACCAGTACAACCCCGACGCCCCGGTGCACACCAACATCCACTGGGGCCATGCGTCCAGCCACGACCTCGTCCACTGGGAGCACCATCCGATCGCCCTCGCCCCGACGCCCGGCGGCCCGGACGAGGCGGGCTGCTGGTCGGGCTGCATGGTCGACGACGACGGCGTGCCGACGGCCGTGTACACGGGCGTCGACCGGCAGCACACCGGCGTCGGCTCGATCTGCCTGGCCCGGGCGCTGATGCCGGAGGACGAGACGCTGACCGACTTCAGGCCGCTGCCCGAGCCGGTGGTGACCGGCCCGCCCGCCGGCCTGGACGTGGTGATGTTCCGCGACCCGTTCGTGTTCCGCAGTGGTGGCCGGCGGTGGGCACTGGTCGGCGCGGGGCACGCCGACGGGACGCCGTCGGTGCTGCTGTACGACTGTGACGACCTGGCCGACTGGCGGTTCGCCGGGGTGCTGCTCGACGGCAACGACCCTGTTGCGGCGGACGCGTTCGGAGACAAGGCGGTCGGCTGGGAGTGCCCGCAGCTGTTCTCGACACCGGGCGGGGACTGGGTGCTGGTGGTCTCGCTGTGGGACGGAGACCCTTGCGCCACGGGCTATCTGACGGGCCGTCTCCAGCCTTACGGCGACGAGGAGTTGCGCTTCCTGGCCCGCACCGGCGGGCGACTGGACCACGGGCGGGACTTCTACGCGCCCGCGGTACTCCAGGAGCCGGACCGGGTGCTCCTGTGGGGGTGGTCCTGGGAGGCACGCGAACAGAGCGAGGTCGATCGCGCCGGATGGGCCGGCGTCCTGACCGCGCCGCGGATGGTGGACGTCCATCCCGACGGCGCCCTGCGTGCCGTACCGGCTCCGGAGCTCGAACTGCTGCGTGCGCCCGAGCCGTTCGTCACGGCACCGGGCCGTCGCACACCGCTGCCGGAGGCGTACGACCTGACCGTCACCGCATCCGGCCGAACCACCGTGAGTCTGCTGCGCTCCGCCTCGGACGCGGAGCTGACGGTCCTGCTGGACCCGGACGAAGGCACCGTGACGCTCGACCGCGGTGACTGGCCGCGAACAGGGCCCGAGGGGGCGGCGCCGATCGTGGTGCGTGCACCGGCCGGCGAGGCGCGGATCCTCGTCGACGGCTCTCTCCTCGAGCTGTTCGTCGGCGACCGGGCCATGGTCACCGAGCGCGTCTACCGGCGACCGGACGATGTGCCCGAGCTCGTCGTCACGGGTTCCGGGGCCAGGGTCACCGGCTGGGAGCTGGTCCCACCGACGCACGACTGATCACCGGACAGGCAAGGCGCCGTACCGTCGCGGGCGGCGTCCTGCCCGTGTCGATGGCGTCGAGGAGCAGCCGTGCGGCGGCCTCACCCATCTCACGGTGGGGCAGCGCGATGGTGGTGAGGGGCGGTGTGAGGAACTCGGCCATGTGCTCCTGGTCGTCGTAGCCGACCACGGACAGCTCGCCGGGGACGGCGACGCCGAGCCGGGTCGCGGCGTGCAGGACGCCCGCGGCGACCCGGTCGTTGTAGCAGAAGACGCCGGTGGGGCGCCGGTCGGCGGGGACGCCGTCGAGGATCCGCATGGCGCCCTCGTACCCGCCGACGATCTCGCCGCCGCTGCGTACGACCCACTCTTTGGGGACCGTGATCCGCTCGACGCGCAGCGCGTCACGGAAGCCGCGCAGGCGGTCGACGGAGGCGATGTCGTCCTGGCCGCCCACCATGGCGACTCTGCGGTGTCCCTCGTCCAGCAGGAGCCGTGCCGCCGTACGGCCTCCCGCGCGCTCCGCGGGGATGACGGCGGGCAGCGAGTCGTCCTCGGGCAGGCAGTTGGCGAGCACCGAGTGGGTGCGGTGCAGGCCTTCGGGGACGCGGACGCGGCGCAGGGACATGGCCGCGTAGATGATGCCGTCCACCCTGCGGTCGAGGAGTTCGGCGACGGCCGCGTCCTCCTTCGCCGGGTCACCGCCGGAGTCGACGGTCAGGACCAGGTGTTCGCTGCCCCAGGCCGTCTCCATCGCGCCACGCAGCAGTCGCCCGGCGAACGGCGACGAGGCGATCTCGTCGGTGACCAGCCCGATCACGGCCGTACGATTGCTGCGCAGGCCGCGGGCGACGGGGTCGGGCCGGTAGCCGAGCTCGGCTGCGGCCTGCCGGATGCGCTCCTGGGTGGCGGGCGAGAGGTTGCCCTGGGCCCGGCCGTTGAACACGAACGACACCGCGGTGTGCGACACGCCGGCGAGCCGGGCCACGTCCCGTGAGGTGGGACGCGCGGCTCCCGTCGTTCGTCTGTCCTCGGCACTGCCCACGCCGTCCGCCGCCCTCATCCCCCACCCGTCCGGTTGATCACTCCTCAGCCTATCCGGCCCTCGGCGGCATCGGACCTGCCCGCCCCGACGGGAACTCCCATACTGGCTGTACGACACAGTCAACGGGAAGGTACGACCGTGCTCAGCATCCCGGCACACACGCTCAACGACGGCACGACGATCCCCGCCATCGGCCTGGGCACCTGGCCGATGAACGACGCGCAGGCCGAGGAGGCGGTGCGCGGGGCGCTCGAGACGGGCTACCGGCTCGTCGACACGGCGACGAACTACCGCAACGAGACCGGTGTCGGCCGTGGCGTCGCGAGCAGCGCCGTCCCCCGCGAGGAGGTCGTGGTGACGACGAAGCTTCCGGGACGGCACCACGGGTACGAGGAGACACTCGCCTCCTTCGAGGAGTCCCGCGGCCGGCTCGGCCTGGACTACGTCGACCTGTATCTCATCCACTGGCCGCTCCCCCGGGTCGACAAGTACGTCGACTCGTGGAAAGCCATGATCAAGCTCCGGGAGGACGGCCTGGTGCGGTCGATCGGCGTCTCCAACTTCACGGCCGAGCACATCGAACGGCTGGAGAAGGAGACGGGGGTCCTGCCGTCCGTGAACCAGATCGAGCTGCACCCGCTGCTCCCTCAGGAGGACCTGCGCGCCTTCCACGCCGGCAAGGGCATCGTCACGGAGAGCTGGAGCCCGCTGGGCCGGGGCTCCCAACTGCTGGAGGACCCCGTGGTCGTCGGCATCGCCGAGGCGCACGGGGTACAGCCCGGCCAGGTCGTGCTGCGCTGGCACACGCAACTGGGCGCGGTGCCCATCCCGAAGTCGGCCAGCCCCGGGCGGCAGCGCGAGAACCTCGACGTCTTCGGCTTCGAACTGGATCCCGCCCAGATGGAGGCTCTCGCCGACCGCACCCACCGGCGCCTGGGCGGGGACCCCGAAGTGCACGAGGAGTTCTGAGCCGGCCCGGAGTTCATGACCGGAATCCGCCCCAACCGGCCTCCCGCGCCTCTATGTTCGCAGCGGCACGTCATAGATCGTCCGCTCACGCCGGGAGACCCGTACCCATGCGCATCGTCCTCCGTACCGCCATAACCGGGGCGGTCGCCGCCGCCACGTTCCTGACCTGTGGCACCGCTCAGGCGACACCCCCCGGTCCCGGAGTCACCGGCCGGGTGATCACCCAGACCACCGTCGGGGACACCGACTACATCCTGCGGGAGATCACCATCCCGCCGGGACAGGCGACCGGCTGGCACTACCACGACGGTCCCCTGTACGGCGTCGTGCAGGAGGGAACGCTCAGCCACTTCGACTCCACCTGCGCGTCCGACGGCGTGTATCCCAAGGGCAGCCCCATTCAGGAGCCGGCCGGGCCGGGCAACGTGCACATCGGCCGCAATCTGGGCGACACCGCGGTCGTTCTCGACGTGCTGTACGTCCTGCCGCACGGGGCGCCGTTCTCCGAGGACGCGGCGAATCCGGGCTGCCCGTTCGAGTGATCACACCGGTGGCAGCTGCTGCTCGGCCCAGATCGTCTTGCCGCGGACGGTCTGGCGGCTGCCCCAGCGCTGGGTGAGCTGGGCGACCAGGAGGAGGCCTCGGCCGCCCTCGTCGTAGGCGTGGGCGCGGCGCAGATGCGGTGAGGTGGAACTGCCGTCGGAGACCTCGCAGATGAGGGTACGGTCGCGGATCAGCCGCAGCCTGATGGGCGGTTCGCCGTAGCGGATGGCGTTGGTGACGAGTTCGCTGACGACCAGTTCGGTGACGAAGGCCTCCTCGTCCAGTCCCCACGCGGCCAGTTGCTCGGTGGCCTCCTGCCGGGTGACGGCCACGTGCGCGGGGTCCGGGATCACGTCCCAGGTGGCGACCCGGTCGGCGCCCAGCGCCCGGGTGCGGGCGAGCAGCAGGGCCACGTCGTCACTGGGGTCTTCCGGCAGTACGGCCTTCAGCGCCGTGTCGCACAGGTCGTCCAGGGTGTCCGTGCGGGCGGTCAGCGCCCGGCACAGTTCGGACGTGGCGTGGTCCACGTCTCGGTCCCGGTCCTCGATGAGGCCGTCCGTGTACAGGGCGACGACGGCTCCTTCGGGGAGTTTTCCAGCTCCACCGACTCGAAGGGCAGCCCGCCGACGCCGAGCGGGGGTCCGGCGTTGAGCTCCAGGAGCCGCGCGGTGCCGTCGGGGAGGACCACGGCCGGCGGGGGGTGTCCGGCGGCGGCCATGGTGAGGCATCGGGTGACGGGGTCGTAGACGGCGTACAGGCAGGTGGCGCCCAGTTCGGCGGCCTCGTCGTCGCGGTCGTCCGACGCCAGGTGGGTGACCAGGTCGTCCAGGTGGGTGAGGAGTTCGTCCGGCGGCAGGTCCACGTCGGCGAGGGTGCGGACGGCCGTGCACAGGCGGCCCATGGTCGCCGAGGACGGGATGCCGTGCCCGACGACGTCGCCGACGACCAGGGCGACCCGGCTGCCGGACAGCGGGATCACGTCGAACCAGTCGCCGCCGATGCCCGCGAGGGACCCGGAGGGCAGATAGCGGTGGGCGACCTCGACCGCCGCCTGTCCGGGCAGTCCGCGCGGCAGCAGGCTGTGCTGGAGGGCCAGCGCGGTCGTGCGTTCGCGGGCGAAGCGGCGGGCGTTGTCGACGCAGACGGCGGCCCGGCTGGCGAGCTCCTCGGCGAGTACGGCGTCGTCCTCGCCGTACTCGTCGGGGTGGGCGATACGGACGGCGACCGCGACGCCGAGGGTGGTGCCGCGGGCCCGCAGCGGCACCGCGAGCATCGAGTGGACGCCCCTGCGGTAGGAACTCCCCGCCGGGGCCCGCGCGTTGCGTTCGGCGACCCAGCGCACGAAGTCCGGCTCGCCCGCCTGGCTGAGGACCGCCCGCCCTTCCCGCAGCGCCCTGGCGGGTGGCGAGTACGCGGGGTAGACGTCGGTCGCGCCCAGGCGCACGGCCGCCTCCGGTGTGCCCTCGGTGCCGGAGCCGTGGGCGACTCGGCGCAGGACGACCTCGGCGTCCAGCGCCGTCGGGGACTCGTCCGCGCCGAGGACCCAGTCGAGCAGGTCCACGCTGGCGAAGTCGGCGTACCGCGGGGCCAGGAGTTCCACCAGTTCCTCGGCGGTCCGCACCACGTCCAGGGTGGTGCCGATGGCTGCCGCCGCGTGATTGAGCAGCGCCAGCCGCTGTCGGGCCCAGTACTGCTCGGTGCTGTCGAGCGCCGCCAGGGCGACACCGGTCACTCCGCCGGAGGCGTCCCTCAGGGGCCACATCTCGATGTTCCAGGCGTGTTCCCGGTTGAGGGCGGGCGCGCCGGTGAAGCTCTCGTAGTGGACCGGCCGGCCCGTCTCGGCGACGCGGCGCAGATTGCTGTGGAAGCCCCGGCTGTGCTCCGCGTCCTCCACGGTCTCCGGGAAGGGCCTGCCGAGCAGGGCCTCCTCCGGTACGCCCATCACCCTGCATGCCGTGTCATTGAGGCGCAGGTACTGCTGGCGGGTGTCGAAGACCGACATCGACATGGACGCCTGCTGGAAGGCCTGTCCCGCCAGGGTGGGTTCGTGGCCCACGGGCCGGGCCGTGATCACGTATCCACCGGGTGCGCCGCCCGGGCCCAGCACTGCGCTCGCCTCTACGGGCAGCGCGACGGCGGAGCCGTCACGGTGACGCAGCACGACGGAGCCGACCAGCGCGGTCACGGCCTCCGGCGACGGGTCCTCGGCGAGCAGAGCACGCACTGCCCGTCCGACGGCCTCCTCGGCCGGGTATCCGGTCAGCCGCCGGGCACCCTCGCTCCACCCCGTTACGACACCCGAGGCATCGATGATCACCGTGGCGGAGACATGCTCCATATCGTCCAGAATGACCCTCTTATGGGGCCGTATCAACCGCCGCCCGCGACCCGTGCGGGTCCGGGGTCACTTCCGGTGGGCGCGCAGTGCGGCGAGGGCCCGGTCGGCGTGGGTGTTCATGCGCATTTCGCTGTGGACGACCTCTAGGACGGTGCGGTCCTCGGCGATGACGTAGGTGGCTCGCTTGGTGGGTGCGAGGGAGAAGCCGCGCTTCACACCGAACTGTTCCCGGACCGTCCCGTCGACGTCGGACAGCAGCGGCATGCCCAGGGTGTGGCGGTCGGCGAACTCCTGCTGGCGCTCCACGGAGTCGCCGCTGATACCGATGGGGCGGGCACCGACGGCGGCGAACTCGGCGGCCAGGTCCCGGAAGTGGCACGCCTCGGCGGTGCAGCCGGCGGAGAGGGCGGCGGGGTAGAAGAACAGCACCACCGGGCCCTCGGTGAGCAGTTCGGTCAGGCTTCGGCGGGTGCCCGTCTCGTCCGCCAGCTCGAAGTCCTCGACCTTGTCCCCGACCGCTGTACGTCCGCTCACTGTGTACCTCTCCCATGGTTCCCGCGCGCGATTACTGGAGCGTAGCGCGGTCGCCCGCCCTTCCCGGACGCGGGGCACACCTCGAAAGGAAGCCCTGGGAACGGCGGTTGTGCGTTCCCGCGGGGCGTGGCTCAGGCGGTGCCTGCCGGCGCCACCGACTCCGCTTCGACATCGTCGTCGATGGCGTACGACAGGAAGTCGTCGACCATGCGGTGGAAGAGCGCGGCGAGCTGGCGCAGCTCCTCCGGGGACCAGTCGCCCAGGGCCAGCTGCATGCCGCGCGCGCCCGCGTCGCGGATGCGGTCGATCGCCCGGCGCCCCGCGTCGGTGAGCTGGATGCGCTGGGCACGGCGGTCGTCGGGGTCCGGGACCCGGGTGACGTAACCGGCCTTCTGCAACTGCTGCACGGTGCGCGTGACGTGCGAGGCCTCCACGCCGAGCCGGGTGGCCAGTTCCCCGGGGCGCAGCGGCTCCGAGTCGGCGACCTGCCGCAGCAGCGCCACGGCGGCCCGGTCCAGCGGCACGCCGGCCAGCGCCATCAGCCGGTCGTGCTGCCGGGCACGCGTGCTCAGGTAGGTGATGCGGGTGAGCGCCCGCTCGATCTCGATCACTTCCGGGGACGCAGGGGCATCGGGCAGCTCTGGTGTGGACATACGGGCCACTTTACCATCTTGTTGCGTAACTCAATTAATCTGCGGCCCGTCTCAGATCCGGTCCGCCCTGCGCTCCCCTCGCAGCAGCCAGGCCAGATAGGCGCCGCCGGCCACGCCCGTCACCACGCCGACCGGCAGCAGGGCGGAGCCGCTGACGCGCTGCGTGGCGAGGTCGGCGGCGGACACCAGGAGTGCGCCCGTCCAGGCGGCGGGCAGGACGTTCGGTCCGGCGGCCCGGGTGACGCGACGCGCCAGCTGGGGTGCGGCCATCGCGACGAACGGGATCGGCCCGGCCGCGGCGACCGCCAGCGCGGTCAGTCCGGTGCCGGCGCACAGCAGTACCAGGCGACTGCGCTCGGGGGGCACGCCGAGCGCGGCAGCGGTGTCGTCGCCCATCTCGAGCATGGTCAGGCGTCGGGCGTACACCAGGAGGACGGGGACGAACAGCACCAGGCCGAGGGCGGCGATGCGCACGTCGCCCCAGTCCCGGGCGTTCAGCGAGCCGATCATCCAGCTCGCCGCCTGCGCCGCCTTGCCGATGTCGGCGCGGACGTAGAGGAAGCTGGTCACCGAGCCGAGGACGGCGGAGGCGCCGATGCCGACGAGGACGAGCCGGTAGCCGTGCACGCCCCGCTTCCACGCGAGCAGGTAGACGGCGACCGCGGTGGCGAAGCCGCCGCACACCGCGCCGATCGCGGTCTGCGAGGCTCCGGCGTCGAAGAGGATGATGGCGACCAGTGCGCCCGCGGAGGCGCCGTTGCCGAAGCCGATGATGTCCGGGCTGCCCAGCGGATTGCGGGTCAGGGACTGGAACACCGCGCCCGCCATGCCCATCCCGAAGCCCACCAGGACGGCCACGAGGGCGCGCGGCAGCCGCAGGCCGACGACGATGAACTCGGCGCCCGGCGGTCCGTTCCCGGCGAGGGTGCGCAGGACCTCCGGCGGCGACAGTTCGTAGGTGCCGGTCCCGATGGCGAGCACGGTCGCGCATGCGGCGAGTACGACGAGGGCGACGCAGACGACCAGGGCGCGGGTGTCGTAGCGCAGCGACCAACGGCCCGTGCACAGCAGCCCATGCCGCAGGTCGATCCGGACCACCGCCGTCCGGTGCCGTCGGTCCTGGACCGCGCTCACAGCTGGGCCGCCTTTCGCTGCCGTACGAGATGGATGAAGAGGAGTCCGCCGAGGAAAGCCGTGACGGTGCCCACCTCGATCTCCGACAGGGGCACCACCACCCGTCCGATCACGTCGGAGACGAGCAGCAGCACCGGTGCGTACACGGCGCAGTACGGCAGGAGCAGGCGTGGGTCGGGGCCGCAGAAGGTGCGGGCCGCGTGCGGGATCATCAGCCCGATGAAGCCGATGGGGCCGCACACGGCGGTGGCGCCCCCGCACAGCAGGGTGATGGCGACGACGGACAGGATCCGGGTGCGCCAAACGCGGGTGCCGAGGGCCCTGGCGTGGTCCTCGCCGAGCGCGAGGGCACCCAGCGGCCTGGCCAGGGCGAGGGCGAGGGCGGTGCCGGCAACGAGCAGCGGGAGTACGGCGATCAGCAGGTCGGGGTCGCGCTTGGCGAGGGTGCCGACGGACCAGTACCGCATCTCGTCCAGGGTGTTCAGGTCCCACAGCTGGAGGCCGTTGACGTAGCCGAACAGGGCCGCGTTGACGGCGGTTCCGGCGAGGGCGAGGCGGACCGGGGTGGCGTACCGGCCGCCGCCGAGGGCGTTGACGGCGGTCGCGGCGACGGCGGCTCCGGCAAGGGCGAACCACAGGTAGCCACGGAACGACGTGATGCCGAGCACGCTGATCGCGGTGACGACGGCGGCCGACGCGCCCGCGTTCACGCCGAGCAGTCCGGGGTCCGCCAGCGGATTGCGGGTCAGCGTCTGCATGACACCGCCGCCGAGGCCGAGCGCGACGCCGACGGCGATGCCGATGAGGGTGCGCGGCAGTCGCAGGTCCCGCACGATCGCGTCGTTCTCGGTCCCCGAGGGGGACAGCAGCGCCGACCAGACCTGGTCGAGCGGAATCCGTTGGGTGCCGACCGACAGGGACAGCGCAGCGGCCGCGACCAGCAGCGCCAGGCCGAGCAGCAGGCCCGCCGACCGTAGCGACGTCCGGGATCGGGGTTTCTCCGTACTCACCGGTGCGGGGGCGCCCGTGGCGGTCATGGCCCGACCTCCGCGTACGTCCGGACGGTGGGCGGCACTTGATAACGGGCGGGGCGCCGCTCGGCGTCGAGCAAAGCCCCTTCCGGGCGGGGACACATCCACAGGAACATGTGCTTAGCTTAGGCTAACCTTACTTCATGTGTTGACGATTTCGTTGACACATTCAACCTCGCATGCCCGACCGCGGTACGCGAGGCCTTGTTCCCGCTGTCGGCTACGAGAAGGGGAGAGATGCCCGCTCAGCGCCCCGCCGCCCTGGCGGACGCCCGCCACCAGGTACGGCCGGTCCGAGTCACCGGGCCGCGCGTCGCGCGCCTCGTGGCGCAGTTGGCCGGGGCCGACGACCCGCAACGTGCGGCTCTGACGGCCGAGTTCTGGAGCGAGGTGGACCACGTTGGCACCCCGCTCGTCGAGGAACTGGACGGCGAGCCGGACCACCGTGCCGTCACGTTCCTGTGGCGCGGTCACCGTGCGACGCGGCAGGTCCTCCTGTCCGCGAACCGCATCGTCGACCGCGAGCACCTCGCCGCTTCGCTCCTCGACCGCGTACCCGGCACCGACGTATGGCACCTCGGTCTGCGGCTGCGCGCCGACCACCGGGGTTCGTACCGGATGGCCGCCGACATCTCGACCAAGGAGCCGCCCACGGAGCCGGCGCCGCTCCAGCAGCGGCTGCGGTCGCTGGTCGTACACGCCGCGCCGGATCCGCTCAACCGGCAGACCGTTGCCACCCGTTGGCACCCCGTGTCCAGTTCGGTGTTCGCCCTGCCGCACGCTCCGGCGCAGCCGTGGGCCGGGCGGAAGGGCGCCGTTCCGGCCGGGCGGATCGAGCGGCACCGGGTGCCCGCGACGGCACTCGGCGGTGACCGGGACACCTGGGTGTACCTGCCGCCGGGAGGTGGCGGTGCGCCGCTGCCCGTGCTGGTCCTGACCGACGGTGACATGTGGTTCGGGCGGCTCGGGTTCGGGGACACGCTGGACGCGCTGATCGCCGACGGGGCGCTGCCCCCGCTCGCCGTGCTGGCGCCGGACGCCGTGGACCGGCACACCCGCTGGCGTGAACTCGGCGCGCGCGACTCGTTCGTGGGCTTCCTGGCGGACGAGCTGCTGCCGTGGGCGGCGGGCCGCTGGCCGCTCACCACGGAGGCCAGCCGGATCGTCGTCGCCGGGCAGAGCCTGGGCGCCATGACCGCGCTGCACGCCGGCCATGTGCGACCCGACCGGTTCGGGAACGTCCTCGCCCAGTCCGCCTCCCTGTGGTGGCGGCCCGGACTACCGGCCGTCAGCGGGCCCAAACCGCCCGTCTTCGGCGTGCCTTGGCTGGTGAGCCGCTATGCCGCAACGGAACCGCGGCCGGTGACGATCCACCTGGACGTCGGCCTGCACGAGGGAACCATGGTCGACCACAGCCGCGCCCTGTACGACGCCCTGCGCACCGCCCGCTACCGGGTCACCTACGGCGAGTTCAACGGCGGCCACGACTACGTCTGCTGGCACGGCGCCCTGGCCGACGGCCTGGTGCGCCTGCTGGGCACCGCGACTCCCTGATTCCCGGATCACCGGATCCCTGATGTCCCGGATCCCTGATTCCCGGGTTTCCCAGACCTCATCTGACGATTCAACGATTCATCGACAACTCTCTTTGTCTGCAAGGAGCTTTACCCTCATGTCCTCTGCACGAGCCTCTCGCAGGGCGGTCCTGACGTCCGCCGCCGCGGTAGTGACCGGAGCGCTGCTCCTCACCGGCTGCGGTGACGACGGCAACGACAGCGCCGCCGGCGCCGCCGGCCAGGAGTCGAGCACGCGCCAGGTCACCGACGCCACCGGCCGCAAGGTGGAGGTGCCGTCCGACCCGCAGAAGGTCGTCACCCTGAGCGAGCCCACCCTGGATGCCGCCCTCGCCCTCGGTGTCGAGCCCGTCGGCGCCACCGCCGGCCGCGGCCAGAAGGGCGTGTCCACCTATCTCGCCGACAAGGCGAAGAAGGCCGAGGTCGTCGCGACCGTCGCCGAGGCCGACATGGAGAAGCTCGCCGCGCTCCAGCCCGATCTGATCCTGCTGGACGAGACGACCGCCGTGAAGAGCGAGGTCTCCAAGCTCCAGGAGATCGCCCCGACCGTGGTCACCGCCAAGCTCAACGAGGACTGGAAGAAGGCGTTCACCTCGACGGCCGAGGCGCTGAACAAGACGTCTCAGGCCGAGAAGATCCTCACTGACCTCGACGCCGACGTCGCCGCCACGAAGAAGAAGCTGGGCGACAACGCGGGCGCGGTCGTCAGCGTGATCCGCTGGCAGAACGGCGCGCCCTCGGTGGTCGGCAGGGGTGTCGGCCACGTCGGTTCCACCCTCTCCACGCTGGGGCTGGAACGGCCCACGGACCAGCAGGGCGCCGGCACCGGCCACAGCGAGCCGGTGAGCCTGGAGAAGCTGTCCACCATCGACGGCGACTGGCTGTTCTTCGGCACCCTCGGCGACCGGGCGGACGGCGAGAAGGCGTACGCCGAGGCGAAGAAGGTCCCCAACTTCAGCAAGCTGAAGGCCGAGCAGGAGGGGCATGTCGTCGTCGTGCAGGGCTCGGCCTGGAACAGCGCGGGCGGCCCGCTGGCGGCGCGGATCGTCCTGGACGACGTGACGAAGGCGCTCGCCTCGTGAGCGCCGAACTCGCCGACCGGCTGGCCCTCGTGACCGGAGCGGGCCGGGGCATCGGCGCCGCGGTGGTCACCGCCCTCGTCGAACAGGGCGCCCGGGTGCTCGCCACCGACCTCGACGGCGAGGGCATCGAGGCGCTCGCCGCGAAGCACGGCGACCGGGTCGCCGCGCGCACGCTCGACGTGACGGACGCCGTCGCCGTGGACGCCGTCGTCGACGAGGCGGAGCGCACGCTCGGCCCGCTGGACATCGCCGTCAACGTCGCCGGAATCCTGCGCGAGTCGCACGTCGTCGACCTCACCGACCAGGAGTGGGCGGCCACCTTCGCCGTCAACACCACCGGCGTCTTCCACGTCTCGCGCTGCGCCGCCCGCCGGATGGCCGAGCGCGGTCACGGCTCGATCGTCACCGTCGCCTCCAACGCGGCCGGAATCCCCAGGACCGGCATGGCCGCCTACGCCGCCTCGAAGGCCGCCTCCGTCATGTTCACCAAATGCCTGGGACTGGAGGTGGCCGCGAGCGGCGTCCGCTGCAACACGGTCTCCCCCGGCTCGACCCTCACCGGCATGCAGCGCGCGATGTGGACGGCGTCGGGCGCCGACGAGTCGGCCGCCGCCCGCCGCGTCATCGAGGGCGACCCGGCGACGTACCGGACGGGCATTCCGCTCGGCCGGATCGCCGATCCCGCCGACATCGCCGACGCGGTCGCCTTCCTGGTCTCGGACCGGGCCCGGCACATCACCCTGCACGACCTCTACGTCGACGGCGGAGCCACGCTCCGGGCCTGATCCCGCACCTCGTGCCCCCCCACTGGAGATACCCATGTCCACGTCATTGCACGAACTCACCGTCCCCCTCATCTCCCCCGGCGCCGCGACGGCCCTCCTCGATGCCTACAGCCCCGCCACCGACCGGTTCCTCGCCTCGCCCCGCCACACCCTGCTGGGCCGCGGTTCCGCAGCCGAAATACCCCACGAGGACCGCCCGTTGACCCTCCGGATACGGGAGGCGCTCGAAGCCCGGCGCCGCCCGGGTGCCCCGGCTCCGGTGGTCCTCGGCTCGCTGCCGTTCGCCCCGGACGCCCCACCCGCGCTCGCCGTCCCCGAGGAGGTGCACTGGGCGCCTCCGCTGCGCGAGGACCCGCTGATCGCACTGCCGGTACCGCACGAGAAGGACCGGCCCCGCTGGCGGGTGACGGAGGTACCCGCGCCGGAGCGGTACGGCGAGGCGGTGGCCGCCGCGGTCGCGCGGATGCGGGCCGGGGAGTTCGACAAGGTCGTCCTCGCCCGCACGCTGGAGCTGACGTCCCCGCGCGAGCCGGACCTGCCCGCCATGCTGCGCCGCCTCGCCCGCCGCGACCCGGCCGGGTACACCTTCGCCGTGCCCAGCGGCCCGGGCCGCACCCTGGTCGGCGCCAGCCCCGAACTGCTGGTGTCCCGACAGGACGGCCGCCTGGTCGCCAACCCCCTGGCCGGGTCGGCGCCCCGCAGCACCGACCTGGCCGAGGACGTACGCCGCGCGGTCGCGCTCCTCGAATCCCCGAAGGACCTGCACGAGCACGCCGTCGTCGTGGCCGCCGTACGCGAGGCGCTCGCGCCGTTCTGCACACGCCTGGAGGTACCGGAGCGGCCCACGCTGGTACGGACCGCGGCCATGTGGCATCTGTCGACCACCGTCACCGGCGAGTTGGCCGAGACGGACACCACCGCCCTCGATCTGGCGCTCGCGCTGCATCCCACGCCGGCGGTGTGCGGTACGCCGACGGACGTGGCGCGGGCCGTCATCACGGAGTCGGAGCCGTTCGACCGCGGCCCCTACACCGGCATGGTCGGCTGGCAGGACGCGGACGGCGACGGCGAGTGGGTCGTGACCATCCGCTGCGCGGAGGCCGAGGGGCGATCGCTGCGGCTGTTCGCGGGCGCGGGCGTGGTCGCCGAGTCGTCGCCCGAGGCCGAGACCGCGGAGACGGCGGCGAAGTTCCGTACGTTCCTGGACGCGGTGGGGGCCTCGCTGTGACCCTCGCACCCGGCGTGGACGCGCCCACCTGGCCCGAGGAGTTCGCCGAGCGCTACCGCGCGGAGGGCTACTGGCGCGGGGAGACGTTCGGCGGCGTGCTGCGCGAGCGCGCCGCCGGGCATCCCGACCGGATCGCCCTGATCGACCCGGCGCCCGAGCGCCGTACCTGGACCTACCGCGAACTCGACGAGCGCGCGGACCGGTTGGCCGCGGGGTTCGCCGCTCGCGGGATTTCCAGGGGCGACCGGGTCGTCGTACAGCTGCCGAACGTCGGCGAGTTCATCGAGGTGGTCTTCGGGCTGTTCCGGATCGGGGCGCTGCCCGTGTACGCGCTGCCCGCGCACCGGGAGTCCGAGATCGGGCACTTCTGCGCCTTCACCGAAGCCGTCGCATACGTCATCCCGGACCGGCACGCCGGTTTCGACCACCGTGACCTCGCATCGCGGGTGAAGAAGCAGACGCCGGGCCTGGAGCACGTCTTCGTGGCCGGCGACCCGGGCGAACACACGCCGCTGTCCGAGGTGTACGCCGATCCGGTCGCCCTGCCGGCCGGCCCGGCACCGCACGAGCTGGCGTTCCTCCAGCTGTCGGGCGGGACGACGGGGGTGTCCAAGCTGATCCCCCGCACCCACGACGACTACCTGTACTCGCTGTGGGGCTCGAACGAGATCTGTGGTGTCGATGCCGATACGCGGTTCCTCGTGGCACTCCCGGCCGCGCACAACTTCCCGATGAGTTCGCCGGGTTGGCTGGGCGTGCTGTACGCCGGCGGGACGGTGGTGCTCTGCCCGAAGCCCGATCCGGCGACGGCGTTCCCGCTCGTGGAGAGCGAGCGGATCACCATGTCGGGACTCGTGCCGCCGCTCGCCCTGCTGTGGACCGACGCCGCCGCCCGGACCCGACACGACCTGTCCAGCCTGGAGTTGATCCTCGTCGGCGGCGCCAAGTACAGCGAGGAGGCGGCCCGTCGGCTGGAGCCCGCGCTGGGCTGTCGGCTGATGCAGGTCTTCGGCATGGCCGAAGGGCTGGTCAACTACACCCGGCTGGACGACGACGAGGCGACGATCGTCGGAACGCAGGGGCGGCCGATCTCCGTGGCCGACGAGATCCGCGTCGTCGACGACGCCGACCGTGACGTCCCGGACGGCGAGCCCGGACATCTGCTGACCCGCGGCCCCTACACCATCCGCGGCTACTGGCGCGCACCCGAGCACAACACACGAGCCTTCACCGAGGACGGCTTCTACCGCACCGGCGACATCGTCCGCCGCACCCCGACCGGCCATCTCGTCGTGGTGGGGCGGGCCAAGGACCAGATCAACCGGGGCGGTGAGAAGGTCGCGCCGGAGGAGATAGAGAACATCATCCTCGCCCATCCCTCCGTGCACGACGTGTCCGTGGTCGCGGTGCCCGACGAGTACCTCGGCGAACGCTCCCTCGCCTACGTCGTCCTGCGCGCCGGTGCCGGTCCGCTGAAGCCGGTCGCGGTCAAACGGTTCGTGCGCGAGCGCGGGGTGGCCGCCTACAAGGTCCCCGATCTCGTCGAGTTCGTCGACACCTTCCCGCAGACCGGTGTCGGCAAGGTCAGCAAGAAGCAGCTGCGGTCCACCGCCGAGCAGTCCTGAAAGGCCCTGGTTCTCATGGCACTCCCCGCCATCTCCCCCTATCCGCTTCCCACCGCACAACAGCTCCCCGCCAACCGGGTGTCATGGACCGTGGACCCGGCGCGCGCCGTCCTGCTCGTGCACGACCTCCAGCACCACTTCCTCTCCGCGTTCCCGGCCGGCGCCCAGCCGCTGACCGGCCTGCTCGACAACACCGCCCGCCTCCTCAAGGACGCCCGCAGGCTCGGCGTGCCGGTCGTCTACTCGGCGCAGCGCGGCGGGCAGACGCCCGAACAGCGCGGGCTCCAGCTCGACTTCTGGGGCCCCGGCGTTGCGGACGACCCGGAGGCGCTCGCCATGCCCGGTCCGGTGGCCCCCGAGCCCGGGGACACCACGCTCACGAAGTGGAAGTACAGCGCCTTCGCGCGCACCGAACTCGACGTGCTGCTGCGGGAGTCGGGCCGCGACCAGCTGGTGATCGTCGGCGTGTACGCGCACATCGGCGTGCTGATGACCGCCGCCGACGCGTGGAGCCGGGACATCCAGGCGTTCGTCGTCGCCGACGCCGTGGCCGACTTCTCCCCCGAGGACCACGAGATGGCCCTGCGCTGGGCCGCCGGCCGCTGCGCGGTCGTGACCACCACCGACGCCCTCTTCAAGGAGGTCTGAGCCATGGCCCTCACCCTGGAGCAGATCCGCACCGACGTCGCCGACGCGCTCGGCGAGGACCCCGCCGACATCCCCTTCGACGAGAACCTCGTCGACTACGGCCTGGACTCGGTCCGCATCATGACGCTGCTCGAACGCTGGCGCCGCGACCACGACATCACGGCGGACTTCGCCGACCTCGCCGAGCAGCCCGCCATCGAGGCCTGGGCGCCGAAGCTGGGGGTCGCATGACCACCGCCGTCGCGACCGAGGCCGTGCTCCCGCTGACGTCGGCCCAGTCGGGCATGTGGTTCGCGCAGGCCCTCGATCCGCTGAGCCCCGCACAGAACACCGCGGAGTGCCTGGAGATCGACGGCCCGATCGACCCGGACCTCTTCGCCGCCGCCCTGCACCAGGTCGCTCAGGAGGCGGAGGCGCTGCGCGTCGTCGTGGCGGACACCCCCGACGGACCGCGCCAGCACATCCGTACCGACGTCGAGTTGCCGCTCACGGTCCATGATCGCAGTACTGACGGGCAGGCCGAGGCGTGGATGCGCGCCGACCTGGCCGAGCCCCTCGACCTGGCCTCCGGTCCACTGTGCCGGCACGCCCTCTTCCGGGTCGGCGAGCAGCGCTGGCTCTGGTACCAGCGCATCCATCACCTGGTGATGGACGGCTACGGCTACTCGCTGCTCGTGCGCCGCACCGCCGAGGTGTACTCCGCCCTCGCCCGCGGCCAGGAGCCCGCCGCGCGCTCCTTCGGCAGCCTCGCCGACCTGGTCGCGGACGACACCGCATACCGCGACTCCGCCGCCTTCGCGGCCGACCGCGCCCACTGGTCGCAGGCGTTCGCCGACCGCCCGGAGGCACCCCGGCTCGCGGGCCGCGGCGCGCTGCCGTCCCGCACCTTCCTCCGTCGTACGGCACACCTGGCACCGGCGGCCACCGAGCGCGTCCGTGAACTGGCCGTCCGGCTGCGGGCGACCTGGCCGGACGTGCTGATCGCCGCGCAGGCCCTCTACACCTCCCGCACCACGGCCCAGTCGGACGTGGTGCTGGGGCTGCCGATGATGGGCCGGATGGGCTCGGTCGCGCTGCGTGTGCCGGGGATGGTGATGAACGTCCTGCCGCTGCGGCTGACCGTCACCCCCGAGGCGTCGTTCGCCGAGCTGGTACGGCAGGTCGTGCTCGGCATCCGCGAGGTGCGCCGCCACCAGCGGTACCGCTACGAGGACATCCGCCGCGACCTGGGCCTGCTCGGCGAGTCACGCGGCCTGGTCGGCCCGCTCGTCAACGTCATGCCCTTCGACTACGGCGTGGACTTCGCGGGCGCGCCCGCACGGGCCCGGAACCTGTCCGCCGGGCCGGTCGACGATCTGACGGTCAACATCTACGACCGCGCCGACGGCCTGGGCCTGCGCATCGACCACGACGGCAATCCCGCGCTGTACGACGACGCCGGACTGGCCACGCACCAGCAGCGGTTCCTGCATCTGCTGGAGCGTCTCGCCGGCAGCGACCCGCAACTGCCGCTCGCCGCGCACACCATCGCGACGCCGGACGAACAGGCCCTGGTCCTCGACGAGTTCAACCGCACGGACATCGCGCTGCCGCCGACCACCCTCATCGGGCCGATCGAGTCACGGGCCGCGCAGACCCCCGACGCGACGGCGCTGGCATACGGCGACACCTCCCTCACCTACGCCGAACTCAACTCCCGCGCCAACCGGTTGGCCCACCATCTGCGCACCCTGGGAGCCGGGCCGGGGGCGGTGGTGGCGGTCTCGATACCGCGCTCGACCGAGCTGGTCGTCGCCCTGCTCGCGGTGTTGAAGGCCGGGGCCGCGTATCTGCCACTGGACCCGGACTATCCGGCGCAGCGGCTGTCGTACATGCTCCAGGACGCGGCGCCGGTGTGCGCCATCACGGACCGAGCGGGTCGTCTGCCCGAGGAGACCCCGCTGGTCGTCCTGGACGACCTGGACGTGTCCGCGTACCCGTGGGTGAATCCCGGCCGGGCGCTCACCCCCGCCCATCCCGCCTACGTGATCTACACGTCCGGCTCCACCGGCCGCCCGAAGGGTGTGGTCGTCTCGCACGGGGCGATCGACAACCGGCTGCGCTGGATGCAGCACGAGTACGGGCTGACCGCCGACGACCGTGTGTTGCAGAAGACGCCGTCGTCGTTCGACGTGTCGGTGTGGGAGTTCTTCTGGCCGCTGCGTGAGGGCGCGGCGCTGGTCGTCGCCGAGCCGGGCGGCCACAAGGACCCCGTGTACCTGGCCCGGCTGATCCGCGAACAGGCCGTCACCACCTGCCACTTCGTGCCGTCGATGCTTCAGGTGTTCCTCTCCGGGCCGGACGCGGCCGGGTGCGGTGGACTGCGCCGGGTGTTCTGCAGCGGCGAGGCCCTGCCCCGGGAAACCGCGAACGCCTTCGGGCGCACACTCCCCCGCGTCGAGCTGCACAACCTGTACGGCCCCACCGAGGCAGCCGTCGACGTCACGTACCACGCCTGCGCGCCCGACGCCGAGGGTCCGGTGCCGATCGGACGGCCGGTGTGGAACACCCGGCTGTACGTGCTGGATGCGGCGCTCCAGCTCTGCCCGCCCGGAGTGCCGGGTGAACTGCACTTGGCGGGACGGCAGTTGGCCGACGGTTACCTCAACCGGGCCGAGTTGACGGCGACCCGCTTCGTGGCCGACCCGTTCGGCCCGGCCGGCACCCGGATGTACCGGACGGGTGACCTGGCCCGGTGGACCGGAGAAGGCGAGATCGAGTATCTCGGGCGGACCGACCACCAGGTCAAGCTGCGCGGGCAGCGCATCGAACTCGGCGAGATCGAGGCCGCGTTGGCAGCTCAGCCGGAGGTGGAGGGCGCATGTGCGCTGGTGCGTGAGGACCGGCTCGTCGGCTATGTGACGGGCGGGGCCGATCCGGTGGTCGTCCGGGCGGCGCTGGCCCGCGAGTTGCCGGAACACATGGTCCCGGCCGCGGTCGTCGCCCTCGACGGATTCCCGCTCAGTCCCAACGGCAAGCTCGACCGCCGCGAACTGCCCGCCCCGGTGTTCGCCGGCGGCGAGGGCTCCCGACGTCCGGCGACCGCCCGCGAGCAGGCACTGACACTGCTGTTCGCGCAGGTGCTCGGCGTCGAACAGGTCGGCCCCGACGACGCGTTCTTCGATCTGGGCGGCACCTCGCTGCTCGCGGTACGGCTGGTGGCGCGGGTACGTGAGGAGTTCGGCACCGAGTTGACCATCGGCTCCCTGTTCGAGGCACCGACACCGGCCGCGCTCGCCGCCCGCCTGGAGGACACGGGACCGGCGTCCGAGGACGCGCTGGGCGTCGTCCTGCCGTTGCGCGCCGACGGAGAGGGGCGGCCTCTGTTCGCCATCCATCCGGCGGGCGGCATCGCCTGGTGCTACGCCGGTCTGTCCGCGCGTCTCGGCCCTGCGCAGCCCGTCCACGGCATCCAGGCCCGCGGTCTGATCGGCGACGAACCGCTTCCGCGCACCCTCCAGGAGGAGGCGGTCGACTACGCCGAGCAGATCCGCAAGGTCCAGCCGCAGGGCCCGTACCGACTGCTCGGCTGGTCGGTCGGCGGAGTCCTCGCGCACACCGTGGCCGTCCTGCTCCAGCAGGCCGGCGAGCAGGTGGAACTCCTCGCGCTGCTCGACGCGTTCCCCGCCGAGCAGTGGCGGGAGCGACCCGCCCCCGAGGAGGGCGACGCGCTGACCGCCGTACTCCGCATGGCGGGCTTCGACCGTACCGACGAACGCGACCGCGACGACGTACTGGCCACGCTGCGCCGCGCCGGAAGCCCGCTGGCCGGGCTCTCCGAGCACACCCTGTCGAAGATCGTCGACATCGTGCCCAACCACGCCCGCATGATGCGCGAGCACGAACACGGCTCGTACGACGGTGACGTGCTGTTCTTCACGGCCGCCGCCCCGCGTCCCGAGGACTGGCTGACCCGCGAGGCATGGCGGCCCCATGTCACCGGAGTGATCGTCAACCACGACCTCGACTGCACGCACCCGCAGCTGATGCGGGACCGCTACCTGGACGACATCGCGACGCATCTCGCCGCCCGGCTGAAGGAGCTCGACGCATGACCGGTCCCTTCGATCCGGGGAATGAGGGCCAGGACACCCACCTGGTGCTGGAGAACGTCGACGGGCAGCTGTCCCTGTGGCCGGCCTGGCGTGCCGTGCCCTCCGGCTGGGCGGCCGTCTCGGGCGCCGCTCCGTACGAGGCGTGCGTACGGCGGGTGGAGGCGGGCCGGGGATGACCACGGTGGCGGAACCCTTGCTGCGACCCCAGTTGCTGGTACGGGGCCCGGGACTACGGCCCCGCCGGCTCGCGCACGATCCCCTGCTGTGGGTCGTACGAGCCCCCGAACCGGGCCGACCGCTCGACGCGTCCGTGCTGGACACGGGTGAACGGCGTCGAGCGGCGGCGCTGCGGCGCCCGGCCGAGCGGGCGCTCTACGTGACCGCGCACAGCGCGTTGCGCCGGGTGCTGGGCGCCTATACGGGGCTGCGTGCCGCGTCGGTTCCGCTGGTCCGGCTGCGCTGTCCGCACTGCGGCGGGCCGCACGGCCGTCCCGCCGTGGCCGGGCCGTTCGGGGCGAAGGTGCACTTCTCGCTCTCGCACTCCGACGGCCTGGCGCTGATCGGTCTGGCCACGACGCCGATCGGAGTCGACGTCCAGGCGGTTCCGGGCCTGCGGGTCGCGGTGGACACGAGCCGTTCCCTGCATCCGGCCGAGCAGAGGGAGCTGGAACGCCTGCCCCAGAGCGCCTTTCCCGGTGCGTTCACCCGCTGCTGGACCCGTAAGGAGGCCTACCTCAAGGCGACAGGTGAGGGAGTGTCCGGTGCCGCTCTGCGAGGCCTGTACGTCGGGGCGGGTGAGCGCCCCGCCGCGCTGCCGGGCCGGACGTCCGCCGACGTCGATGTCCCGGTGGGCTGGGAGGCCGCCTGCGTCGTGCTCAGCGACCCAGCAACTCCACCAGGCCGTCCGCCAGTTCCGTACGCCAGCAGAGGTAGTCGTGGCCGCCGTTGAACTCCCGGTAGGAGGCGTCTTCATAGCCGGCCTGCGCGAGCGTGTCGCGCAGCCGGCGGGCCGCGGGCAGGGCCACCCATTCCTGCTCGCCGAAGGAGAGCCGGAAGCGCACCGGCAGTCGTGGCGTGCCGGCGAGGGCGCGGGTGAGCCACTCGGCGTCGGGGCCGTCGGGCCACCAGAACGAGCCCGACTGCACAAGGACGTTGCCGAAGCGGTGCGGGGCCACCGAGGCGGCGTAGGCGGCGGTCAGTCCGCCGAGGCTCTGCCCGGCGATCACGGTCCGCGCCGGATCGTCCGTGACGGGCAGCCGTGTCGCGGCCCACGGCAGTATCTCGTCGACGAGCAGCGCGACGAATTCGGGCCGGCAGGCCAACTCGGCCCAGCGCGTGGCTTCGTCGACGGCCTCCGGCAGTACGGCTGCGACCGGCGGGATACTGCCGGCGGCGATGAGGTTGTCGAGGAGATGGTTCAGGCCGAGCAGTGGCTGCCAGTGCTCGCCGTCGAGCAGGACCAGTAGATCCACCGGTTCCGCTTGGGCGCGCGGCGGTTCGTACAGCCACACACGCCGGCCGGACCGCTTGTGCTCGGTGACCGAACCACGGGCGACACCGGGCCGGGGCTCCCAGTCCACCGCGCGCGGGGCGGCCGGGAGTTCGGCGTACGGGACCGGGTCGGCGGTCCAACGGCGGGGCAGCGTACGGGAGTTGAACGGATCGGAGCGGTGGCGGGTGCGCAGCCAGGGCCCGTACTCGGGGGTGGCCGGGTCGGGGCCGTCGCCTTCGTCGACGTACAGGTCGTAGGTGCCGCGCCAGTCGTGGCGCAGACGGAGCGTCCAGTGCCAGACGTCCGTGCCGGGGACCTGCCGCATCCGGTTGCCCTCGGGGTCGCGCGGGTCGCCGAGCTTGTTGGGCAGGACCCGGACGGCGCGGGTGGCGGGGCCGCCGCGCCACAGGAACGTCACGGCCGCGTGGTCGTCGCTGCCGAGCGGATCAGGGCCGAGGAGCGGAGTGCCGCGGCGGCGGACATCCTCCCAGAACTCCTCGACGCCGTCCGGCGCGGGCAGCACGCAGGCCGGTTCCGCGAGCCGGGGCAACGGGTGCGGCCGTGCCAGGCGCGGCGGACGGGGCGGTGCGCCCTCGGGCGGTACGGACACGAGCATGCGAAGGACTCCGGTGACGAACCCTGACTTTCCACTTTCTTAGGCCACCCTAACCTACACCGTCGCGCACTGCGGTTCGCCGGGCGGCCGTCCAAGCCACCTTGCCCCATCAACTGATCGCCCGCTCAAGGGAGTTGCACCAGTATGACCACACGCACCCGTAGCCGCCGTCGTACCGCGGTCAGCGTCGCGACCGCCCCGGCGGGCGAGGACCAAGTGACCCGGATCCGTATCGCCCGCCGAGCGCGCTCGGCACCCGGCACGGTCCGCTTCCGGCAGGTGATGGCCGCCGCCGCGACGAGCCCGTGAGTTTCGGCGAATGCGACTTTGGTCGACGACATCTCGACCTGTGACCGACTGCGTACGACCTCTTGCTGCCGCACGGTGAAAGTCCGCACTACGGGGAGGCAGTATGGCGATCTTCCGCACTCGGACGAGGACAGGCGTGGTGGTACAGGCCGCGTTGGCGATCGGGATGTCGATGGCGGCACTGCCGTCTCCCGCGGCGGCAGTGCCGTCCTCGGCCGCGACGCCGACACAGCTCTACGTCGCTCCATGGGGACGCGACTCCTGGCCGGGCACCCTGGCCCGCCCCTTCGCCACACCGGGGCGGGCTCAGCAGGCCGTGCGGGACCGGGTGCCGCGGATGGCGTCGGACATCGTGGTGAACCTGCGCGGCGGGACGTACCCCCTCCACAAGCCGATGCGTCTGTCGGAGGCCGCGGGCGACTCCGGCCGCGGCGGCCACCGGGTGATCTACCAGGCGTACGGCTACGGCACACCGCGCCAGGAACGGGTGACCCTCAGCGGTGGCCGGCAGATCTCCGGATGGCGGCCGGATCAGCACCTGAAGGGCCTCTGGCGCGCGGACGTCAGCGGCCTCGAGACCCGCCAGCTGTACGTCGACGACCGGCGCGCCGCACGGCTCACCGGCGAGGGAGCCGGTTTCCCCGGCACGCTGAAGACGACCAGCACCGGTTACGTCACCACGAGCACCGTCCCCCGGACCTGGCGGAACCCCGGTGACATCGAGTTCGTCTACCGATCCGGCTATGTCGAGGGCCGCTGCGGAGTCGACCACGTCTCCGCAGCTGCCGGCCGGACCACGATCACCATGGACCAGCCGTGCTGGAAGCTGGCTCACGACCTTTACGGCGGGCCGGAGTTGCTGAAAGAGCCGACCAGTGTGGAGAACTCCCCCAGCTTCGCCCCCAGACCCGGCAGTTGGTATCTCGACCGCTCGCGGCCGGGACGCCATGAGCTGCTCTACTTCCCTCGGCCCGGAGAGGACATGGACCGGACGCGGGTGGTCGCCCCGGTCCTGGAGTCGCTGGTCACCGGCACCGGCCGACCGGGCGCTCCATTGCACGACATCGCGTTGCGCGGCCTGACGTTCGCGCACGCCACCTGGCTGGCGCCCAGTGAACCCGCGGGGTTCCCCGCCGCGTGGAGCATGTACCTGCGGCCGGGGACGGGCGAGGAGCCGGAGTTGCTGACGGTGCCGGGCGCGGTCGCCTTCCGCACCGCCGAGCGCATCGCCTTCGAGGGCAACCGCTTCACCCATCTGGGCGCCCAGGCACTGGAGTTGTCGGAGAACAGCTCGTACAACGTGGTCGACGGCAACGTCATCAGCGATGTCTCCGACGGTGGGATCCTGATGGGAGTGGTCCCGCCCGACCAGCAGGGCATCAACCGCGGCAACCGGATCACGAACAACTGGATCCATCACACCGGCGCGGAGTACCACGCCTCCTCCGCGATCTGGGACACCGCGACCCAGGACACCACCATCGCGCACAACCAGGTCAACGACGTCCCCTACACCGGCATCCTGTCCGGCCCCAGCGACGACCTGCGCGGCATCATGCGCCGCAACCGCATCCTCGGCAACCGCGTCTTCGCGACGAACCGGCTCCTGGCGGACGGCGGCGGAATCTATCTCCGCGGCGAACAGGGCAGCAGCTTCGCCGACGGGGCCGTCATCAGCGGCAATGCGGTCACCGCGAGCAAGTACGGCGTCTGGAACGTCGGGATCTACACCGACGACAGCACCAACTGGGTCACCGTGGACCGCAACGCCGTCCATGACTACGTCGCCTCCATCGGCGGATGCAGCGAGGAGTGGGGCGACCGGCCCGTCCGGAACGTGCGGTATCGCGGCAACTTCTGGGACGACGCGGTGCCGGAATGGCTGGAGCGGCGGGAGTTCCCCGGAGCCTGGCCCCCGGCCGACGAGCAGAACCCGGAGGAGGGCTGCGGAGACCCCCACGACCTCACCTTCACCGACAACACCCTGCTGCCGCCGTCCGACCCCGGCCGGGCCTGCGCCACCGACACCACCTGCGCGACCGTCCTGGCGAACGCCGGCCCTCTCCCGTCCTACCGGCGGCAATTGGGCGTGCGGTGACGGAACGGCGAGCCGGGACGTGGACCAACCGCCCGTCTAGGTGTGCTTGTCGTGCGAACCCCCGGCGTGAGCGAGTGCGCTGGGGGTTCGGCAGCCGACGATCGCCGGCGCCTCCTGGACGAGCGTGTCGTCGGTGAGGGCCTCCACCATGAAGAGCGCGAAGTCGACCCGACGGGTCAGGTCGTCGGCCAGTACCGGGTCGCCCACATGCCGGCTCCACACGGGCAGCCCCTGACTGTCACCCTCCTCCAGGGAGCTGCCCCGCACCACGGTCCACCGGGTGTCGCTGGCGAACACCCGTCGACACGCCTCCACTTGGTCGTCGATCTCGACGGCGCGGACCAGCTTGCCCAACACGGCGGCCATCCGGACACCCAGGGTGAACAGCCGCGAGTACTTGTCCTTGCCGTCGCGCGTGATGTGCCAGCCGCAGGAGAAGACCAGCCGCGCGCCCGGCCGTGCGTGGTCGAGCACCGCCTGTGCCGTGCCCGACGAGTACTGCCGTACGCCCCAGGGCACCAGCACCGTCAGCACCCCGTCGCACCCGGCGACCGCCCGCCGGATCACCTCGGGGTCGTTCGTCGCTCCGGGCACGACGGTCATCCGGCCTTCGAACGCGGCGAGCTTCGGCACGCTGCGCTCCCGGCACACGCCCACCACCTCGTAGCCGCGTTCCAGTGCGTGCCGGACCATGTACCGCCCGAGCTTCCCCGAAGCCCCGACGATGCAGACCTTCTTCATCCGATCCGTGCCCATGGCGCAGCCCCTTCGCCGGCATGCTGACCTTATGTTGTAAGGTAAGTTAGCCTTATGCCGTAAGGCGGTCAAGGCTCCGGTCAGGGGATACGAAAAGGAGGGCGGATGCGCGAGGCAGGCAAGGGCCGTCGGCGCGGGGCATCGGGGCGCATCCCGCTCAGTCGCGAGCGCGTGATCCGTACGGCGGTGACGGTGGCGGACGAGAAGGGGTCGGCCGCGCTCACCATGCGGGCCATCGCCGAACCGCTGGGAGTCGAGGCGATGTCGCTGTATCACCACGTGGCGGGTCGGGAGGACATCCTCGACGGCATGGTGGACGCGGTGTTCGGCGAGATCGACCTGCCACCGCGCGACCTCGACTGGAAGGCCGCCATGCGCCACCGGGCGGACTCCGCCCGAGCCGCCCTCCGCCGCCACCCGTGGGCCATCGGCCTGATGGACTCCCGCTCCCAGCCCGGCCCGGCGACGCTGCGCCACCACGACGCCGTGATCGGAGCGCTGCGCGCCGCGGGCTTCTCCGTCGCGATGACCGCGCACGCCTTCTCACTGATCGACAGCTACCTCTACGGCTTCGTACTCCAGGAACTGAGCCTGCCGTTCAGCGGCGAAGCGGAGCTGGACGAGGTCGCGGGGGCCATGCTGCGCGACATGCCCGCCCCCGACGCCTACCCCCACCTCACCGAACTGGCCACCGAGCACGTCCTCAAGCCCGGCTACGCCTACGCCGACGAGTTCGCCTTCGGCCTCACCCTCATCCTCGACGCCCTCCACCCGGACGAGACCGCGGGCGACTAGCCGGTTCAGCCAGGCGGCCGCTCTGTTCCCGCAGCCGGTCATGGGCCCGCGGTGCGCGCCGGTTTCACCCGGTCCCCTATTTGTTCTCGCCCGGCTTGCCGACGTGCTCGCCGTCGCCCGGGGTGTCGTCGCCGGACTTCGCCTCATCCGTGGGTTGTGCGGACGGGGTGCTGCCGGGGCTGCTCGGGGCGGTGGCGACCGGGGCCTCGTCGTGGTCCTCGCCGCCCTTGGCCCCGCTGCCGGAGAGGTTGAGCTGGTGGGCGAAGAGGAGGGCGGCCACGGCGAGGGTGGCCGTGAACCAGAGGGTGATGCGTCGCATGGCTGCTCCTTGGATGTTTCGGTTTCTTGGAGGTCCTTGATCGGGGTGGTGAAGCGACGGCGCTACCAGGCGAACTCCTCGGTGTGGAGGTCGTCGCGGTGGACGCCGGCGCGTCCGGTGGCCTTGCGGACCGCCGAGAGCCAGGCAGGCGGGCCACAGACGTAGACGTCGCGGTCGGCGATGTCCGGGACGAGCGTCCTGAGCGCCTCGGCGTCGTCCGTGTGACGTCCGACGCCGGCCGGCAGCCAGGAGGCGTCGGCGCGTCGCGGGCCGGGCATGAAGTGCATCCGGACACCGCGGCGTTGGGCGATCTCCCGGAGCTCGCTCGCGAACACGGCGTGCTCGGCCTCGGTGTAGCGGTACAGAAGGGTGGCCTCGCCGGGCGCGTACGGCGTGTCCTCCAGCAGGGCCCGCATGGGGGTGATCCCGATGCCTGCGGCGATCATCAGCATGCGGGGGCGGCGGCGCTGCCGTGCGGTGAGGGTGCCGTAGGGGCCTTCGATGAGGACGCGTGTGCCGGGCGCGAGCCGGGCCGCTCGCTCGCTGCCATCCCCGGCGATCTTGATGGTGATGCGCAGACTGTCGGCGGTGGGTGCCGCGGACAGGGTGTACGGGTTGCCGCGCGACCAGCCGGGGCCGTCGAGGAAGCGCCAGATGAAGAACTGGCCGGACTCGGTGCGCAGCCTGTCCAGGCGGTGTCCGCGCAGGGTGACGGAGAAGGTCCCGGGCGCCTCGGTGCGCACCTCGGCCACACGCAGGCGATGGTGGAGGGACCGCCAGGCCGGATACGCCAGCCGGTAGACGACGGTGACACCGGCGGCGAACAGGTACAGCGTCCACCAGTAGGTGCGGGCCCACGGCTCGTGGAAGTCCGCGCCGTCCTGAAGCATGTGCGGGAAGGTGAACGCGATGCCGAGATAGGCATACAGGTGGAGCAGATGCCACGACTCGTAGCGGAGCCTGCGGCGGGCGGCCCGCATCGAGGTGACCACCACCATGATCAGCAGGATGGTGCCCACGGTGGCGAACAGCATCCACGCGTCTGTGACGAAGAGGGTCCACAGCTCGTCCAGGGCGGCCGCCGGATCGCGGGTCACGCGCTGTACGGCGAAGAGGACGACGTGCGCCGTCATCAGCCAGAACGAGGCGAAGCCGATCCACCGGTGGCGCCGGGTGAGCACGTCGTGTCCCCAGGACCGTTCGACCCAGGGGATCCTGGCCAGCAGGACCACCTGAAGGAGCATCAGGTCGGCGGAGACCAGCCCGGTCAGCAGCCCGAGCGAGCCGATTGCGCTGTCGACCGTGGTGAGGCTCGCCAGGCCCTGGTTGCGGATCCACAGGCCGACGACGAAGACCACCGAGGCGATGGCGGCGGGTCCCAGCAGATCGGCCAACCCGAACCGGGGACCCCCGCGCCGGGGCCCGGGCGACTTCCGACGGCCGACCGCCGGCGCTCTGTACGTGGTCATCTCTGCCTTCCCTCACACCTGGGCCCGCTCGCAGGGGCCGCATTCCGGCGCCCTTGCCGGGCGCCTCGCCGACCAGCCTGGCGGCGGATCTTGTGGCTGCTCTAAGAAGGGCTCTGCTGAAGGGAAGTGCGGTGACCTGCGGCTTCCGCTGTCGATCTGTGGGGTGACGTTCTTAATCTGTCTTGTGAATCGACCGGACATACTGGGCGCAGGTGGCGGTCCGTCCATCGCCACGGCACGAAAGTGAGCGTGATGCCGATGTCGCGGCGCAAGCCGGAGGTCCTCGTGGTCGACGACGACCAGGGGGTCCGCCAGGCCCTGCGGCTGGGACTGTCCGTCGAGGGCTTCGACGTCCGGGAGGCCGCCACCGGCGAGTCCGCGCTGGAGGCGATCGCCGCCCGACCGCCCTCGGTGGTCCTGCTCGACGTGGTCATGCCCGGCCTGAGCGGGGTCGAGGCGGTACGCCGTCTACGGCAGCGGGGCAGCACCATCCCGGTGTGCATGCTGTCCGCCCGCGACGAGGTCGACGACCGGGTCGCGGGTCTGGCGGCCGGCGCCGACGACTACGTGGTCAAGCCGTTCTCGGTGGCCGAACTCGCCGCCCGTCTGCACGCCCTGGTCCGCCTCCACGAGAGCAGCCACGAACGCCCTCTCGTCCTGGGCGACCTCGCCATCGAGCCCGTCCGCCGCGAGGCCACCCGTGCGGGCCGCGAACTGGGGCTGACCACAAGGGAGTTCGACCTGCTGATGGCGCTCGCCCGGCGCCCGGGGCAGGTGCTGAGCCGTACCCAGCTGCTTGAGCAGGTATGGGGCTACACCTGGGACGTCGACACGAACGTGGTCGACGTCTTCATCGGCTATCTGCGCAAGAAGCTCGAAGCCGGGGGCGAGCAGCGCATCCTGCGGACGGTGCGCGGCGTCGGGTTCGCGCTGCGGACATGAGGCCGCGGATCATGAGCCGGAATGTGAAATTGCCTCTGCCGCGCAGTCTGCGCTCACAGATCACCGCCGGCGTGGCGCTCCTGGTCGTGCTCGTGGTCGCCCTGGCGGGTCTGATCATCGTGGCCCGGATCGACCACCGCGACCGCACCGACGTCGACCGGCAGTTGTCCGCACGCGCGGACAAGGTCCGGGAGGACGCCGACAAGCTGGTGTCCGAGGGGGACGGCGCGAACGACACGGACGACTACGGCGGTCTGCTGGTCGGCAGCCAGTCCGTGGTCCGACTGGTGTCGAACGGCCAGGTCGTCGCGGAGCGCGGCGACCGGCCCACCGTGGACATTCCCGTGCCCTCCTCCGACGGCATGAGCACCCTGTACGTCGGCGGTCAGTCCTGGCGCTCCCTGGTGGAACCCGTCGACGGCACGGGCGACGAACGATTGCAGGTGCTCCAGGACCTCAGCCCGATCGAGCAGCGCCGCACCGACAACACACGCATCGTGGCCGGGGTCGCCGTCCTGGCCACCCTGGTCGCGGCGGGCGGCGTCTGGCTGATCACCCGGGTGATCATGCAGCCGTTGCAGCGGCTGCGCGCCGGAGTGCAGCGCATCCGTCCCGCGGACACCTCCAGGATGCTGCCCCAGGTCAGCCGCCCCCAGGAGGTGGCCGACCTGTCCGCCGCCCTCAACGGCATGCTGGGCCAGCTCCAGACCAGCATGCGGGCCACCCGACGTTTCACCGCGGACGCCGGACACGAGCTGCGCACCCCGCTGACCGTCCTCGGCATGAACCTGGAGACCCTCCAGCGCAATCCCCGACTGCCGGCCGGGCAGCGCCAGGAGGCGCTGGACGCCATGGCCGTCGAGCACCGCCGCATCACCGCGCTGCTGGAGGGCCTCCAGATCCTCGCCCGCGGCGACGCCCACGCGCTGCCCCCACGTGCCACCGTGGATCTGCCCGCCCTGCTGGACGAGGCGGTCCGCCACGCCCGCAACCGTCACCCCGGCGCCACCTACGACGTCCACATCCCCGCGGAACCGGCCCCCCAGGTACAGGGCTGGTCCACCGGTCTGCGGCTGGCCGTGGACAACCTCCTCGACAACGCCGCCCTCCACGGCCGCAGGCCCCACGGCCGGGTCGACGTCTCCCTCTCCTGGGACCCCGGCCGGCTGCACATCGCCGTCTCCGACGACGGCCCCGGCATCCCGGCCGACCGACGCGAGGCCGTCAAGGAGCGCTTCGCACGCGGGTCCCGGCCCCGCTCCCCCGGTTCCGGCCTGGGCCTGGCCCTCGTACAGCAGCAGGCCGAACTGCACGGCGGCGCCCTCACGTTGGCGGACGCCCCCGGCGGCGGGCTCCGGGCGACCCTGACGGTGCAGAGTCGGCCCGCGGAGCCTGCCGCTTGACCGGACGAGGGCAGTCAGCTCTGTGAGATGCGCAGGTAGTCGAGGTTGAAGCCACCGGTTTCGCAGTAGACGGTGATCGTCTGTTCACCTGCCCGGAGGGCGACGGGTGCGTGCACGGACCGGTAGGTCCCCCAGCCACCCGTGGCCGGCACAGAGGCCGTTGCCAGCGTGGTGCCGGTGTCGTCACGGAGGGACAAGGCGTTCGCCGCGGTGGCGTCCCCGCCGTTGGCGACGCGCAGCTCAAGATCGTAGGAGCCCGCCCGCGGCACCTCGACGCGGTAGGTGAGCCAGTTGCCGGCGGCGGTCCAGCCCACGTTCTTGCCGCCACTGGCAGCGGAGTTGGCCTCGATGAAATTGCTGCCGTCCGCGGGCCAGCCATGCTGGGCGGCATAGCCCTCGGCCTCGATCTTCTCGCCCACGGGCGCCGCGTGCGGCCGTACGGTCAGATGGAGGGTCACCTCGTCGCGCGCCCGGCCGTCCGTGGCGTAGAAGGTCAGGTCCTGCTCACCGGCGGCGGTCGGGTGGATCGTGACCAGGCCGGTCGCCGGGTCGAGGGCCACGCCGTCCGGCAGTTCGGTGGCGTAGTAGGCCGGCCGGTCGCCGTCACGGTCGGTTGCCTTCAACTGCACGCGTACGGTGCTGTATTGGTCGGCGACGACATCGGCGGCCTGTCCGAGGACCGGGGCGTGATTGCGGGAGCCCTGGGGAACCTTGCCCTTCCAACGGTAGGTGGCGAAGGCGCCCGCCGGGACGGTCACCACGAACTTCTGGCCGGCGACGACGATCCGGACCTTGCTGGCGGTGCTGGAGCTGTTGCCGACGACAGCGACGTAGTTCGATTTCCCGGAACGGTAGACCACGTTGCTGACACCGTTCTCCGCGGCGCTGGACTCGAGGCGTACGTCGCCCGGGGAGAGGTACTTGGCGAACTGCCCCATCTCGTACAGCTCGTCGCGGACGGTGAAGTCCTTCGTGACCGTGTTCACCTTCACCAGCCGGTCCGGCCACTTGGTGGTGGCCGCGACCTCGTCCCAGTCGATGTCGTTGTCGCGGGAGGGCGTCCAGTGCAGTGTCCCGCCGTCCTGGTCCGTGGCCTGGGCCCACAGAATGTAGGAACCGGCGTCGAGGCGGAAGTCGTTGAGGATGGTCGACGGCGACAGATCGCTCGTCTCCGTCATATGGACCGGCTTCCCCGTCTGTTCATAGGCGTCGCGCATGACGCGCGGGTCCCCCCAGTAGGGGTGGAAGGCGATGGCGTCCGAGGCCTTGCGGACCTGCTCGCCGGTCACCGAGCCGTCCGGGGCGTCCTCGAAGATGCGGTAGTAGTTCTTGGTCGCCGTGCTGTTGGGATCACGCCAGTCCCAGAAGTTGAAGTCATGCACATACAGCTGGGTGTTCAGCCGTGCGGCCCGGAACTCACGCTTCATCGCCAGGGCCAGCTTCTGCTGCTGGGCGACGCTGATGTCCATGGCCGGGTAGACGACGTCCATGCCCGGCTCGTTCAGCAGGGTCAGCGCGTCGACACGGACGCCCTGCTTGGCGTACGCCTGGACGAACTTGACGTAGTACCGCGCGAACACGTCGATGCAGTCGTCCCGCAACTTGCCGGCCTGGTAGTACTCCGTGGTGCTCCCGGGCTTGAGCGCGACCTCGCCGGTGAACCGGTTGTTCGTCTTCATCCACGCCGGTGCGCTCCACGCCGAGGCGAAGAACGTCGCGCGGGGGTTGTAGCGCTGGATGAGCTTGATCGTGTCGATGATGTGCAGGTCGATGTCCCGCTGGATGGAGAAGTACTTCAGATCGAAGTCCTCGGTGACGCCTGCGGGCAGGTCGTCCTCCGACCAGAACGGGAGGTGCTCGATGAGATCGGGGCTGCCGATGGTCAGCCGGAACCGGTCCAGGCCCGCGCCGTGCTCGGGGTCGACCAGCAGCCGGATGGCCTCCTCCCGCTTGGCGGGGGTGAGCTTCCACAGGTTGGACACGCTGGTCTCGTCCAGGGAGAAGCCGATGCCCGTGTATTTCTGCCGGGCGGCGCTGGGGTCGACGACCACGGTGGCGTCCACGGGGCCGCCGGAATCAGTGCCGGTCCGGACGTCCGGCAACGGCTGCCATGCCTGCACACCGCCGGTGGAGTAGGTACCGGTCACGACCTGGCCGCGCCCGGCCGAACCGCTTGCGGCCCGGTCCGCGTTGGCGGCCGGACCGGCGCCGACCAGCGTGGACAGAGTCATGACAGCGACGGCCGCGATCGCGGTGAGAGAACGTCTCACAGCTGCTCCTGGGCTTGGGGATGTGGGGACCCCTCCCGCCCCACGATGCCCGAGATCCAAGCAATATCCGTGGTGTTAAGTCAAGGCTTAAGGAAAGCCTGCTTGATACGGCGTCACCGACGGGGCGGCGCGGTCGGCGCACCGTGTCCGCCGAACCGACGACCTCAGCCGTCGGCATGCGGACGGCTGAGGTCGTGAGACTCCGGGGCGGCTTTGTGCTCAGGCGTGGACCTGGGAGCCGTAGCCGAGGTCGAGGCGGATGGACTCCAGGATGGTGAAGGCGTGGCTGGCGGTGTATACGTCCGCGGCGGCCAGGACGCCGGTGTACTTCTTGATGACCGGGGCGGCGGCGTACTCGGCCTGGGCGTCCTGGTAGGTCTTGACGGCGGCCCAGGTGTTGTTGCCGTACTTGGCGAAGAACGGGGTCGGGTCGACGTTGGCCATCGCGGACTTGACCGAGTCGACGATGTCGTCGACGTACTGCTGGTGGACGACCAGGTCGCGACGGGTGCCCAGGCGCCCCATGTGCCCGCCGATGTAGTGGGTCCACGGGTACGTCAGGGCCTTGCCCGGGGCGGCGATGGAGCCCTGGACGTCCTCGTTGATGTTGAGGTTCTGGAACGGCACCCAGCCGGGCAGGGCGATGTCGACGAGCATCAGGGCGTCGTGGTCCGGGAAGTGGATGTAGATGTTGTCGGCGCTGTGGTTGGTGCCCTTGTGGATCAGTTCGACGCGCTCCCCGCCGACGCGCAGGGTCTTGTGGTGCTCGAAGGTGACGTTCGGTGCCGGGCGCGCCGGGTCGTTGTCGCGCAGCAGCAGTCGACGGTTCTCGACATGGCCGATCCGCTCCACATGACGGCCGAACAGGGACGAGGCCCCGAGATGGTCGGCGTGGTGGTGGGAGTAGACGATGTGGGTGACCTTGTTGGAGGTGCCGTTCGCGGCGGCTATCTCATTGATCGCACGCTGAAGGTTGTGCCCGATGGTCGGGGGCGCGTCGAACAGTACGACGCCTTCCTTGGTCGTCAGGAACGCGGCCTGGTAGGTGGAGTCGGTGACCCAGTACAGGTTCCGCTTGATCCGGCCCACGTAGTAGCCCTGGGCGTTGACCGCCGGGCCGAGTGCCGAGGCCGGTATCGGTGCGTAGTCCGGAAGTTCGGTGGTGCCGGCGGCGGCCGGCTCGGCAAGGACGCCTCCGGCCACGGCGGCGAGCGCCGGGACGGCCGCGATCTTCGCCGACTTGGCCAGGAACGAACGACGGTTCGTGGAGGAATCGAGCTCAGACATGATCGGTACTGCCTTTCACAATGAAATGAACTGGCTGGTCAGAAGTCAGTAGTTGCGGGTGTAGCCGCCGTCGGCGGCGATGAACTTGGCGGTGACGAAGTCGGCGTCGTCCCCGGTGAGGAACAGCACCGTGCCGACGATGTCCTCCGCCGCCGCGGGGCGCTTGATCGCCTGCTCGTCGGCGAGCCGGGTGTCGATGTCGGGCGGCATGGCCCCGCCGGAGACCGTTTCGTCGATCAGCGGAGTGCGGGTGAACGCCGGGGACACCGCATTGACCGTGATGCCGTCGGCGGCGAGGTCGTTGGCCAGGCCGCTGGTCAGACCGAGGATCCCGGCCTTGCTGGCCATGTACGGGGTCATGTCCCTTGTGGTGGTGTAGATCGACGAGGAACTCATGTTGACGATCCGTCCCCACCCGCGCTCCCGCATGTCCGCGGCGAACGCCATGGCCATCAGGAACTGTGAGTCGAGGTTGATCGACAGCACACGGCGCCAGTGAGCGAAGTCGACGTCGGCCAGCGGTGCCACGCCGGCGATCCCCGCGTTGTTGACCAGGATGTCCGTCGGCCCGCAGGCGGCACGTACTGCTTCGTGCAACTCCCGTACGGCGTCCGGGTCGGAGACGTCGGCGATCAGGGGGACACATGTGCCGCCGGCCTTCTCGATGTCCTCCCTGGTCTGCTCGGCGGCTGTCAGGTCCACCGCGGCGACGGTCGCGCCGCGGCCCGCCAGCCCGCGGGCGATGGCGGCACCGAGGCCACGGGCCGCGCCGGTGACGACGGCGACTCGGCCCGCATGGGTGGCCGACAGTGCGGTGGGAGCCGGACCAGTACTTTCTGACATGGGATTTCTCCTTGCAGCGCCTTGACGCACCGAAGTCGGGGTCAGCCGCCGTAGGTCGGCAGGATCGCTCCGCTGATCGGTGCGGCGGCGTCACTGACGAGGAAGGCGATCACCGTCGCGATCGCTTCGGGGGAAACCGCGTGCGCCAGTTGGTCCTCGGAGAGGAAGCCGCGGTTCTTGGGGGTGTCGATCAGCTGCGGGGCGACCGCGTTCACGCGGATGCCGCCGGGGCGCAGTTCGAGGTCGAGACTGCGGACCAGGTGGGTGAGTGCGGCCTTGCTGACGCCGTACGCCGTCAGTCCGGGCGTCGGTTCGATGCCCGGTCGCGCGGAGACATGCACGATGGCTCCCGACCCACGCCTTTGCATGTGGGCTCCGACCGCCTGGCTCAGCCACAGGGCCGCGCCCAGGTTCACGTCGACCATGAGGCGCAGCGCCTCGGGTGTCGTGCTGAACGCGTCCGAGAGGTCGAACGCACCCAAGGTGTTCACCAGTACGTCCGGAGCACCGACCTCGGTGGCGATCCTGTCGACGAGAGTCCTGGCCACGTCCGGATCGGTGGTGTCCCCCACCTGACGGCCGATGCCGTCGGGCAGCTGGTCGAGGGCGCGCTCGTTGCGGTCGACGCCCACGACGGTGAAGCCGTCGGCGGCGAGGGCCGAGGCGGTCGCGCGGCCGAGGGCACCACCGGCGCCGGCCACGATCGCCACTCCGCCGCTCACCGGGCCGCCTCCTTGCTGACGCGCGGTGCGTGCACACCGAAGTCGGTCAGGGGCGGGGACAGGTAGAGGGGCATGTCGCTTCTCCTTGATCGGTGCGCGTGGAGGGCCGAGGTGGCCATCAGGCCGAGGTGGCCATCAGCGCCAGATCTATTTGCTTGCGTCGGCAATAAGAATCTCCCCATGCTCATCGCTTGTCAAGCAACTCCCCTTGGGGCCTGGATACCGCTACCGGGACCGTTCAGCAGGCGGGTCGGACAGCAGCGGCCGAGTGACCGACGCAAGGACCCGCCCAGGCCATATAACCTGGGCGGGTCCCCATCGGCGGACGAGCCGAGCCGGTCAGGCGATGCGGTGCCTGCGGATCCAGGCGGCCTGACCACCGTCGACGAGCAGGTCGGTGCCGTTGACGTAGAGCGACTCCGAGCCGGTGAGGTAGGCCACCGCGGAGGCGATCTCCTCCGGCGTCCCGGCCCGGCCGGCGCCGCAGGCCTCCAGCATCTTGAGCATGTGCTCACCGGATTCCGAGTCGGCCTCGGCCTTCGCCATGGCGGTGGAGACCACCCCGGGGCTGACCGAGTTGACCCGCGCACCGCGCCGGCTCCAGGCCAGGGCGGCGGCCTCCACCCGTACGTGGTTGGCGCGTTTGGAGAGGATGTACGCCATGATCCCGTCGTCTCCGACGGCGGCGACGGCGTCCAGCCCGAGGAGCTCCTCCGCGGGCGCCGTCGCCAGTACGGCCTCCTGCTCCCGGGTCAGGGAGGCGTAGTGGCCGGCCATGCTGGAGACGCACACCATCGCGGTACCCCGGACGGCCACGGGCTCGAAGGCGTCCAGCACATGGACCGTGCCGAGGATGTTCACCTCGAGGATCGTGCGGGCCGAGGCCATCGCCGCGGAGACGCCAGCGGTGTGCACCACCGCCGTCAACCGCCCGGCGTCGGAGGCGGCTTCGGCGAGCCGCTGGACCGACGCCCGGTCGCACACGTCGACGACCATGCCCTCGACCTCGTACCCCTCGGCGCGCAACGCGTCGACGGCGCGGTCGAGTTGGTCGCGTGAGGCCTCGGCGAGGAACAGCGTGCGGCCGCTGCCGAGCCGGCGTGCGACCGCCGTTCCCATCCCTCCCGCCCCCGTGACGACGACGACGTCACGACGCTCTGTGACTGGGGATCCCGCCATGGACGGCCTCCTTCGGTTCAGCCGCGGCCGATGCCCCGGCAGGTACGGTCTCGCGCCAGTCGGCACCGGACGCGATCGCCTGCCGCCACTGCCGAACGGCCCGGGGCGGCATACCGACCGCGAGAACGCCGGACACCCGCTCACCGGTGCGGTACACGGCCAGGAACCGGCGCTCCGCCAAGTCGCCGTCCACCACGGCGACTTCGTCGTGGCCGCGCAGGAATCCGTACGCCTGGATCTTCATGTCGTACTGGTCGGACCAGAAGTACGGCACCGGCGCGAACGCCTTGCGCCCCTGGGGGTTGAGCAGGTTACGGGCGGCGGCCATGCCCTGTTCGGCGGCGTTGGTGCGGTGCTCGATGCGCATCGCGGTGCCGAACAGCGGGTTGTACCAGCGGGCGACGTCACCGGCCGCGTACACGTTCTTCGCGGCCTCGCAGTACTCGTCGCAGATCACGCCGTCGCCCACGGTCAGCCCGCTGCCGTCGAGCCATTCGGTGTTGGGCAGCGACCCGATCGCGACCAACACCTCGTCGGCCTCGACCACTTCACCGTCGGCGAGCCGCACGCCGTCCTCGGTCACCTCCGTGACCGTGACCCCGCAGCGCAGGTCCACCCCCCGTTCCCGGTGGGCCTGCGACAGGACATGGCCGACTTCGGTGCCGACGGCGTGCGCCAGGGGTACCGGTGCGGGTTCCAGGAGCGTCACCCGGGCGCCGAGACGCCAGGCGACGGCGGCGGCCTCCGCACCGAGGAACCCCGCGCCGACGACGACCAGCCGCCGTCCCGGACCCAGCCGGTCCCGCAGCGTCAGGGCGTCGTCCAGCGTGCGCAGCACATGCGCGCCCTCACCGGGCAGCCGGCGCGGCCGGACCCCGGTGGCCAGGATCAGACCGTCGTACGTCACCTCGGAACCATCGGCCAAGTGCACGGTGCGTTCGGGGAGTTCGAGGCGGATGGCCTCCGCGCCGAGGCGCAGGTCGAGGCCGAGGGCGGCCAGGTCGTCGGGGGTACGCAGGTCGAGCCGTCCGGCGTCCCACTCCGAGCTCAGCAGCTGCTTGGACAGCGGCGGACGGTCGTAGGGAAGGTGCGGTTCTTCGCCGACCAGGGTGATCGTGCCGTCGTAGCCCTCGCGGCGGAGCGTCTCGGCCGCCGCGAGGCCGGCTGCCGAGGCTCCGACGACCAGGATCCGGCTCACTGCTCCACCAGTCGGATGGCGGCGGCCGGGCAGATCGCGGCGGCTTCGCGCACTTCGTCGTGGAGGCCGGCGGCGGGTTCCTCTTCGAGCAGGATCGCCACGCCGTCGTCGTCCCGCTGGTCGAAGACGTCGGGAGCGGCCATGACGCACTGCCCCGAGGCCACGCACTTCGGTTCGTCGAGTTCCACTCGCATGGTTGGTTCCTTCGTTCGTGGGGGTGTTCAGCTGTACGGGCGGTCGGTCACCAGGCAACAGGCAGGCACTTGACGCCGTACGTAGTCCCGGTGTGGTCGAAGGCGAGCTGCTCGATCGGCGCGGCCAGGCGCAGCGTGGGGACACGGCGGTAGAGCGTGCCGTAGACGACCTGGAGTTCGAGGCGGGCCAGGTTCTGGCCCAGGCACTGGTGGGGGCCGTAGCCGAAGGCCTGGTGCTGGCGGGCGGCGCGGGTGATGTCGAGCCGCTCCGCCTCGGGGAACGCCTCGCCGTCCCAGTTCGCGGAGTGCAGGTCGAAGATCATGCCCTCGCCCTTGCGGATGACCTGGTCGCCGATCTCGATGTCGTCCTTGGCGACCCGGCGCACTCCGGTCTGGACGATGGACAGGTAGCGCAGCAGCTCGTCCACCGCGCCGGCGATCAGCTTCGGGTCGTCGGTGTCGCGGAGCAGGGCGAGCTGGTCGGGGTTCTCCAGCAGGGCGAGCGTGCCGAGGCTGATCATCGTGGCCGTGGTCTCGTGGCCGGCGATCAGCATGGCGACGCCCATGCTCGCGGCCTCGGCGTGGGTCATCTCCCCCGCCTTGACCTTGCCGCCCATCTCGGACACCACGTCGTCGCCGGGCTGTTCCATCTTCTCCGTGAGCAGGTCGGCCAGGTACTTCATCAGCGCGCCGCTCACCTGCCGCACCTCGGCCGGGTCCGCCGAACCGTCGAGGATGAGGCTGCTGCTGCGCTGGAAGAAGTCGTGGTCCTGGTACGGCACTCCGAGCAGCTCGGCGATGACCAGCGAGGGCAGCGGAAGCGCGACCGCGGTGAGCAGGTCGGCGGGGTTCGGGCCGCCCAGCATGTCGTCGATGAGATCGTCGACGAGCTTCTGGACGTAGGGCCGCATGGCCTCGATCCGCTTGACGATGAACGGGGCGTTGACCGAACGGCGCAGCCGGGTGTGCTCGGGCGCGTCGGTGTTGGTGATGAGGCGGGGCGTGTGCGGGGCGATCTCCGCCCGGTGCGCGTTGACATAGGGGAAACCGGCGTCGAGGTCGTCGTCGCTGACCCTCGGGTCGGTGAGCAGGGTCCGCTGGTCAGCGTGGCGGGTGATCAGCCATGGGGTGGCGCCGTTCCAGATCCGCACGCGGCTGATCGGTTTCGCCTCACGGATCGGGTGCACCGCCGGGGGCGGCGCGAGCGGGCATCGCGCGTCGCGCTGCATGGGATAGGCGGGTACCTCCGGGGCCGCGTCGGACGGGGTGCCGGTCAGGGTGTCGGCCATGGCTCTCCTCGGTGGTGGGGGCTCCGTCGGGGCGGAGCGCCGGGATCAAGTCGTCGAGGCTCGATGAGCACAGGCAAACAGGCCGGGCTGACTCCTTCCGGTCAGTTACCTGACAGAAGGCTGACGTGACCCGGATCACATTCCATCCGGTCCCCAACTCACCTGCAGCTTCAGGGACTTGGCCGGTTCCGGACCTTCGGACCACACGGAAACGGGCGGTGCCGCAGCATGGCGGCACCGCCCGCGCGGGACAGCTCTCGACATCTTCCTGCTTGCTCTCGGAGGCTCGTCAGGATCCGGACTCCTCATGGCCGAGCCAGTAGCCGAATCCCCGTCGGGTGTGAATCAGCGTGGGCGCGTCCTGGTCCACCTTGCGCCTGAGCCGGGAGACGAGTTGCTCGATGGCGTTGTCGCCGCGGAAGTCGCCCCAGACGTAACGGCCGATCTGCTCCTTGGACAGCACCCGGTGCGCGTTGACCAGGAGGTAGCGCAGGAGCCGGTACTCCGCGGGCGTGAGGTCGAGCACGCGTGTCCCGCGCCGCGCCTGGCACAGGGTGTCGTCCAGGGCCAGGTCCTGGTGGCGCAGGGCGCCGTCACGGGCCCGCATGGGGCCGGTGCCGCGCAGCAGGACCTGGGCGCGGGCCAGGACTTCGGCCACCCGGAAGGGCTTGGTGACGTAGTCCCGCTCCCCCAGGCCCAGTTCGGGCAGCAGGCTGTCGAGGGTGTCGTAGGCCGTCAGGAACAGGACCGGCGGGCGGTGCTCGACCGGCGGTCTGCGTGCCCGGCCGAGGCCCGGTACGTCCGGCAGGGTCGCGTCGAAGACCACCAGGTCGAACCGGCTCTCCAGGACCCTGGCGAGTGCCGCGGCCCCGCTGTCGACCGTGCTGATGCGGTAGCCCGCCAATTCCAGTGTGGTCGACAGGAGTTCGGCTACGTCCGGTTCGCCGGCGGCGATCAGGACGTGCTGACCGGACCCGCGGGCGAGCGCCGGTTTCTCGCTGGTGCTTCCGTACATGGACACGTCCGGGCCCCCTCCGTCAGTCCGTGGGGGTGTCGGGCGCCCGGTCCTCGTCGACGGCGTACGCGAGGAGGGCGTCGACCATCCGCCCGAAGAGCAGGGCCAGTTGCCGCAGCTCCTCCGGCGACCAGTCGGCAAGGGCCAGCTGCATGCCGCGCGCGCCCGTGTCGCGGACGCGGGCGACGGCGTCCGCGCCGAGCGGCGTCAGCCGTACGCGCAGGGCACGCCCGTCGTCGGGGTCGGGGACCCGCACGACATGACCGGATCTCTCCAACTGCTGCACCTGCCGGGTGACATGGGATGCCTCCACGGCGAGCTGCTGGGCCAGCTCCCCCAGGCGCAGCGGTTCCGAGTCGGCGAGCCTGCGCAGCACTGCCACCGCGGCCCGGTCGAGCGGCACACCGGCCAGGGCCGCCAGCACGGCGTGCCGCCGGGCACTGGAACTCAGGTAGGCGGCGCGGCTGAGGGCACGCTCGATCCCGATCGCTTCCGGTGACGGGGCGGCCGTCGGCGGTAAGGGAGACATGCCGAGCACCCTACCCCACTACTTGCCTTACTCAAGTAATTCACCCGGATTACTTGAGTCGAGTAACGCACATATGCTTGCTTGACTCAAGTAGAACGGTCATGGGCTCGGCGTCACGGGCGCTCGCCAGATGCCGACGACCGCGTCCGTCAGCCCGGTCGCGGCGTCGTTCCAGTTCGCCCTCGGGGTGGGAGCGTTCTCGGCGAGTGCGCGCTCCCGTTCGGCGGAGATATGCAGGATCAAGTGGCGTGCCATGTCGCCGCGTTCGGCGCGTACGTCCGGCGGCAGATCGGGCAGGCAGCGCCGCAGACCATCGATGATCTGCCGCAGCGAGGGCGAGCTGAGGGACTCCTCCATCATGATCTCGTACAGCATGGGGTCGGTCATCACCTGGGCACAGAAGCGCGCGTACCAGGTGGGGCTGCCGAGGGCCGCGAGATGTTCGGGCACGGGCCGCACCAGGCAGTCCACCCAGTCGCGTACGTCGGTGGAGGCGCCGATTCCGGCGAGCAGCCGGGAGCGGATCTCCTCGATGGGCCCGTCGTGCTTGCGGACGATCGCGCGGATCAGGTCGGCCTTGGTACCGAAGTGGTAGCCGACCGCCGCGTTGTTGCCCTGGCCGGCGGCCTCGCTGACCTGACGGTTGGACACCGCGTACACCCCACGCTCGGCGAACAGCCGCTCCGCCGCGGTCAGGATCAGCTCCCGGGTCGCGTTGACCTGCTCCGCACGTACCGCCCTGCCTGCCATGACCACCACTTCACCGGGACTTCCCTCAGCCCTCCGACGGCCAGCCCCTTGAGCCGCCGCAGGTCCGCCGCGCCGACGGCGGGTTCCAAGGACGGAAGCCTACGCAAGAGCACGTCGAGGACGGTTTGCGGCTCCGTGCGGGCCCCCTCCCCGGGACCGCCGACGCGTCACTTCGCGGAAAGCCGCTCCAGCCACTGCTGGAGCAGAGCCGCTTCCGCCGGGGTCAGTTCCTCCGGCTGCTCGGCCCGCAGCCGGGCCGCGAGCGTGGCTGCCGCCACCGGGACGGCTCCGTCCTCACGGCGTACGGCCGAGTCGGCCGGGCGGGTCAGCGAGTCGATCACGGAGTCGCGCAGCCGGGCCGAGAACTGCGGATCGGGGTACTGCTCGGGGCGGGTGAGCATCGACAGCGCGGCCCCGACGTTCGCCGACATGATCACCCGGGTGGCCAGGGCGGGCGGGACGATCAGCCGTCCGGCGGCCGCGCAGCGCTCCAGGATGCCGTGCAGCAGGTCGTGGGCCTCCTTCGCCGCCGCGGGCGGCGCGGTGAGCTCGGGTGAGTACATCAGGCGGTAGTGGTTGGGGTGGTCCAACGCGAACCGCATGTGGTTGTCCCAGCCGCTCTTGATGTCGGCGACCGGGTCGTCGCTGGGCCGGGCCGTCCGCTTCGAGGCGAGGTACTGCTCGAATCCCCGGTCGACCACGGCGGACAGCAGCCCCGCCTTGTCGCCGAAGATCCGGTAGAGCATCGGCGCGCCCACCCCTGCGGCCTCGCACACCGCACGCGTCGAGACATCGGCGACCGACGCCTCGGCCAGCAGTTCCGTGGCCGCTTCCAGGATCTTTTCCCTCGCATCCATGCGTTCACAGTACGCCATTCGTAGCATCGATACGAGTTGGAAGTTACCAACGCTACGAATCCGTGTTATCGTCGATACGAAATGAACGTAGCAGCGCTACGAAGGGATTCGTCATGACCACTCCGCACCAGACCGAGCAGCGCGTCGCGATCGTCACCGGGGCTTCGCGCGGTATCGGACGGCAGGTCGCCCAGCAGCTCGCCGCCGACGGGTTCGCCGTCGTCGTCGGGTACGCCGGCAACAAGGACGCGGCCGAGGAAGCCGTGCACACCATCGAAGCCGCCGGAGGCACCGCCGTCGCCGCCCGCGCGGACGTCGCAGACGAGACCGAGGTCGCCGCCGTGTTCGACCTGGCGGAGGCCAGGTTCGGCGGGGTCGACGCGGTCGTGCACGCGGCCGGCCGGATGGCTCTCTCCCCCGTCGCCGAGCTCGACCTCGACGAACTGGACGCCCAGTACCGCACCAACGTCCGCGGCGCCTTCGTCGTCGACCAGCAAGCCGCGCGCCGACTGCGTCCGGGCGGCGCCCTCGTCAACTTCTCGACCTCGGTCGTCGGACTGCTCTTCCCGGGCTACGGCGCCTACGCCTCCGGCAAGGCCGCGGTCGAGACACTCACCCGGATCCTCGCCAGGGAACTGCGCGGCCGTGACGTGACGGTGAACGCCGTCGCGCCCGGCCCCACCGCCACCGACCTCTTCCTCGACGGCAAGGACGAGGAGACCATCGCCCGCCTCGCCGCACAGGCTCCGCTGGAGCGCCTGGGCACGCCCCAGGACATCGCCTCCGTCGTGTCCTTCCTGGTCAGCCCGGCCGGCCACTGGGTCAACGGCCAGGTGCTGCGCGCCAACGGCGGCATCGTCTGATCCCCCATCGCCTCTCACTCCCCAAGGACCAGTCATGAACGACAGCAAGGTCGTCCTCGTCACCGGCGCCTCCAGCGGCTTCGGCGCCCTCACCGTCCGCGCGCTCGCCCGCGGCGGCCACACCGTCTACGCGGGCATGCGTGCCCTCGGCAGCCGCAACGCGCAGGCCGCCGCCGACCTCTGCGCCTACGCCACCGAGCACGGCGTCGACCTCAGGGCCGTGGAACTCGACGTGAGCAGCCAGGACAGCGCGGACGCAGCCGTCGCCCGGGTCATCCAGGAGCAGGGCCGTCTCGACGCCCTGGTCCACAACGCGGGCCATATGGTGCTGGGTCCCGCCGAGGCCTTCACACCCGAGCAGTTCGCCGACGTCTACGACACCAATGTGCTCGGCGCCCAGCGCGTCAACCGGGCCGCGCTGCCCCACCTGCGCCGCCAGGGCCAGGGGCACCTCGTGTGGATCGGCTCCTCCAGCACCCGCGGCGGCTGCCCGCCCTTCCTCGCCCCCTACTTCGCGGCCAAGGCGGCGATGGATGCCCTGGCGGTCAGCTATGCCGCCGAGCTCATACGGTTCGGGATCGACACGACGATCGTGGTTCCCGGCGCCTTCACCTCCGGCACGAACCACTTCGCGCACGCCGGCTCCCCCGCCGACTCCGACCGGGCCACCGCCTACGACGCCCGTTACAAGGCGCTGATGGACGACGTGAACGTCCGGCTCGCCGGGCTGATCCCACCGGACGCGGACGTCTCCGAGGTCGCCGAAGCGGTCGTGCGCACCCTCGAACTGCCCTCCGGGCAACGGCCGTTCCGGGTCCATGTCGATCCCAGCCGCGACGGCAGCGAGGTGGTCTCCGCGGTGGCCGACCGGATCCGGGCGGAGTTCTTCCACCGGGTCGGCCTCGACGACCTGCTCACGCCCGCGAGCAGTCTGTAGGCAGCGCCGTTCAGGGGAAACCGGCGGGTGGGGCGAGTGGGGGCGGGCGGAGCCGTCGACAACTGAGCCGTGACCACCCTGCCGCTGATCCCGCCCATGCTCGCCACACCAGGCTCCCTGCCGCCCACCGCGCAGGACGCGCGCTGGGCCTACGAGACCAAGCAGGACGGCCAACGGGTCGTGGCCTATCTCGCCGGGGACGGCGGCCTGGTGCTGCGCGCCCGGTCCGGGGAGGAGATCACCGGCGCCTACCCCGAACTGGCGCCGCTGGGTGAGGCACTGGACACCACGCCCGCGGTGCTGGACGGGGAGATCCTGGCGCTGGACGACCACGGCCGGGCCGACTTCCAGCTGCTCCAGTCCCGGATGGGTCTGGCCCACGCGCCCGCCCGAGCCGCACGCCTTGCGGCTCGAACCCCCGTCCATCTGGTGCTGTTCGACGTCATGGACCTGGACCGGCACTCCCTCCTCTCCCTCTCGTATGCCCGGCGGCGCGGGCAGTTGGAGGCGCTGGGCCTTCAGGGACCGTTCTGGTCGACCCCGGCCGCACTCGTCGGCCACGGCGAACAGGCCCTGCGGGCCACACGCGACCACGGCCTGGAAGGGCTGGTCTGCAAGCGGCTCGACTCGGTGTACGAGCCGGGGGTGCGCTCCCGGGCCTGGATCAAGATCCGGAACATGCGCGCTGCGGACGTCCTGATCGGCGGCTGGGTGCCCGGCAAGGGCCGGCTCAAGGCGGCGGATCTGCCCGGCGCGGTTCTGGTCGGCCAGCGGAGCACGGGCGGGCTCCGCTACGTCGGCAACGTGGGCACCGGCTGGAGCGAGGCCGAACGGGAACAGCTCGCCGAACTGCTGCGCGCCGTCGAGACGGACGCCTGTCCCTTCGATCCCGTCCCGGCGGTGGCGGGAGCGCACTGGACCGTGCCCCGGCTCGTCGGCGAGGTCCGCTACAGCACCCGCACGAGGGCGGGGATGCTGCGCCAGCCGTCCTGGCTCAGGCTCCGGCCGGATCTGACTCCGGAGGAGTCGGCGGCGGATCTACCGGACAAACCTGTGTGACACGACGTATGCGCTGCCGATTATTGGGCTGCGCTTCACCACTGGGACGCCTGTGACCTCTTGGCCGGAAGGGAAGAGTCCGGGATGCTGAACTCCCCTTTCCCCCCACAGCCGTTGGGCTGCGCCCGCACCAAGAGGAGGACGCAGTGTCGTCGAAGAAGTCCGCCATACACCGCCGGAGGTGGCTCACCGGCCTGGGCGGTGCCATCGCCCTCGTCGTCGCCATCCCCACCACCGCCTTCGCAGCGCCTCCCACGGCGCTGCCCGCCAACGCGGAGTCGGCCGAGCAGACGTACCAGCCCGCGTTCGACTACGACACGGACGGTTGCTACTCCACGCCCGCGATCTCCTCGGACGGCACCCTGAACGGTGGCCTGAACCCGAGCGGGGCGCTCAACGGCGAATGCCGGGACGCCTCGGACCTGGACAACACCAACTCGTACTCGCGCTACAAGTGCAACAACGGCTGGTGCGCCTACCTGTACGGCCTGTACTTCGAGAAGGACCAGGCCGTCGCGGGCAGCAGCCTCGGCGGGCACCGGCACGACTGGGAGCACGTCGTGGTGTGGGTGCAGAACAACTCGGTCCAGTACGTGTCGACCTCGAACCACGGCTCGTTCACCGTGAGCGCCGCGTCCTCGGTCCGCTTCGACGGCACGCACGCGAAGGTCGTCTACCACAAGGACGGCATCAGCACGCACTGCTTCCGCCTGGCGAACTCGAACGACGAGCCGCCGGAGAACCACAAGGGCACCTGGCAGTACCCGCCGCTGGTCGGCTGGAACGGCTACCCCTCGGGCGTCCGCGACAAGCTGGTCGCGGCCGACTGGGGCAGCGCCAACTTCGGCCTGAAGGACGGCAGCTTCAACTCCCATCTGTCCTCGGCCAAGCCGTCCGGGATCTCGTTCGACCCCAACGCCTGATCCCGCCACATATCACCGGCCCGCTCGTTCTCCAGGCTCCCGGAGCCACCCCGGCTCCGGGAGTCCGGGAGGACGGCACATGGCGGTCGACGAGCAGCAGCGAATCTCACGGCGGCGCTTCCTGGCCACACTGGGAGCGGCCGGTTCCGCCGCTGTCCCCTTGGGTGCGCGGGCCTACTCCGGCGGGAACGGTTACACCATGCCTTCCCTCGTCTTCGAAGACCCGGCCACCCAGCGGCGGCTCGGCGGCCTGTACGCGACCGCGCTGACGGATCTGGCCGACGCCCACACCGTCCGCGCCGACCCATCGGTGTACGACAGGGCCGGACTGCTCACCGACCCGCCCGGCACCGTCGTACGGGCCGGTGGTGGGTATCCCGCGCCGCAGCGATGGACCCGGGACGCGGCCGTCAACGCATGGCATGCGGTGAGCCTGCTGGCGCCGACCGTCGGCCGCAACACCCTGTGGTCGGTCGTCGAACGGGGTCCGGGCGGGCTGATCGTCCAGCAGGACAACCAGTGGTGGGACCAGATCGTGTGGGTCCCGGCCGCCTGGCACCACTACCGGGTCACGGGCGACCGCGTCTTTCTTGCCCAGGCGTTCGAGACGTCCGTCCACACCCTCGCCGCGCGCCGGGCGCGTGACCTCGACGCCTCCTACGGCCTGTTCAGGGGGCCCGGCTTCATGAACGACGGGATCTCCGGCTTCCCGGACCCGCCCGCGTCGGACCGCGTCCGCTCCTCGTTCGTCCTCGACCACCCGGGCACCGACCGTCTGATGTGCCTGTCGACCAATTGCCTCTACTACGGCGCCCAGTCGGCCCTGGCCGCCATGGCCGACACGCTCGGCGAGCCCGGGCGGGCAGCGTCCTTGCGCGCGGACGCCGCAGAGCTGCGCCGGGCGGTCGACCGGCATCTGTGGCGGCCCGAAGCGGGTACGTACGCCTATCTCCTGCACGCCACCGGGCAGTTGGACACCTCGCAGGAGGGCGCCGGGCTCGCCCTGGCCCTGCTGCTCGGTGTCGCGGACCGCCGCCGGGCCCTGCAGATCCTGGACACCACCCATTGGCAGCCGCACGGCATCGTCAACGTCTGGCCGCACTTCCCACGCTTCGACGACTCCAGACCCGGGCGGCACAACGTCATGGTCTGGCCACTGGTGCACGGCCTGTACGGTCAGGCCGCCGCCGACGCGGGCCGAACCGATCTGTTCGCGCGCGCCGTCGACCTGCTCGCCGGCCTCTTCTCCGGCACCGGCTTCCACGAGCTGTACGACTCCGTGAGCGGGGCCGTCGACGGCGGCTGGCAGACCGGCGGGAGCGGACGCGCCGAGCACTTCGACTCGCAACCCGACCAGACCTGGTCCGCAACGGCGTATCTGCGGCTGCTGAACGAGGGGCTGTTCGGGCTGACGTTCACCGAAGACGCCCTCCGGCTGCGCCCCTGTCTGCCCGAGGGGTGGGGCCCCGTGAGTCTGCGCGGGCTGCGCTACCGGGACATGACGCTCGACATCGGCCTGTCCGGGTACGGCAGCCGGGTGCGGTCCTGCACGGTCGACGGACTCCGGGGCGATCCCATGGTCTCCGCCGACGGGACGGGGCACCACACGGTTCACGTCGTCCTCGACGACGACGTGCCCGGGCTCAGGGCGTAAAACCCCCGGTTCCGACGACACCCCGGCACCGCGCCTGCGCCTGCGCCTGACGGCTGGTCGAGCTGTACGCGACCGGCGGGCCCCGCGGACGGTCTATCGTGTCCGCATGCCCGTGCACGATCTGATTCGTATCGTCTCCCGCGACTCGCCGATGGCTCTCGCCCAAGTGGAGCGTGTCCGCGCCGAGTTGGCCGCCGCACATCCCGGTGTACGCACCGAGGTCGTGCCGGTGAAGACGACCGGCGACAAATGGCTCGGCGACCTGTCGATGGTCGAGGGCAAGGGCGCGTTCACCAAGGAGGTCGACGCCGCGCTGCTGGCCGGCGAGGCCGATCTCGCGGTGCACTGTGTGAAGGACGTGCCCGCCGACCGGCCCCTCCCGGCGGGCACGGTGTTCGCGGCGTTCCTGAAGCGGGACGACATCCGCGACGCCCTGATCCATCCCGACGGCCTCACCCTGGACGAACTCCCGGCCGGCACCCGCATCGGCACCTCCTCGGTGCGCCGGGTCGCCCAGCTCGCCGCCACCCACCCGCAGCTGGAGTGCGTGCCGTTCCGCGGCAACGCCAACCGGCGCCTGGCGAAGCTCGAGGCCGGTGACGCGGACGCGCTGCTGCTCGCGGTCGCCGGGCTGGAGCGCATCGACCGCCGTGACGTGATCAGCGAGATCCTCTCCCCCGAGGTCATGATGCCGCCGATCGGCGCGGGCATTCTCGCTCTCCAGTGCCGGGAGGGTGACAGCGAGCTCATCGACGCGGTCAGCGCCCTCGGCGACCCGGACACATATCGGGAGGCCACGGCGGAGCGGATGTTCCTGCACGTTCTGCAAGGGCACTGCAACAGCCCGATCGCCGGGTACGCGCGGGTCGACCGCAGCGGCGAACTGTCCCTGCGCGCCTGTGTGTTCACGCCCGACGGCAAGACCCGCCTGAACGCCCACGAATGGGCCGGACGGCTCGACCCCGCCACCCTCGGCACGTCGGTCGCCGTGGCCCTGCTGCGTCAGGGCGCCCGCGAGATCATCGACGGCATCCCGCACTGACGCTCAGGCGGTGCCTTCCTCCGCCTGCTCCCGCAGGAAGTTGCTGACCTGGTGCGCCAGGCTCTCCCGCCCCACGGACGGGTGGGCCTGTCCCTCGTCGAGGCCGACGCCGCCCGCCCACAGCCTGCGCTCGGTCCACTCCTCGTCGACCCGCAGCTGGATCTGGACGTCCACCTGGCTCAGGGAGGCCTCGGGTCCCGCCGCGTAGAGCACGGCGGTGGCCCGGCGCAGCGGGTAGACGTCGAAGCCCTCGATGAACTGCGAATTGCGCCAGTCGATGAACGCGCTCTCGCCGTCGGGTCCGACCCGCACATCGATCTGCCCGTCCTCGAGGTGGATCCCGAAGTGCCGCTCGCCGCGGTTCTCGACGGTCACCCGGAGATTGAAGTACGTCAGCCCCTCGGCGGCATCGTCGCGTCCACGCGGCGGCTCGGCCGCCCGAAGGCAGTGGACGCGGACACGCAGACCGGCGTGCTCGTCGTACTCCTGCCAGTCCCCGATCACGTTGGGCTCGTACACGGTGCACCTCTCGACCTCAGAGAGCTGCTTCTTATCTGTGGGCTCAGCGCACTGTCAAATGAGCAGAATGGGCTGTGGCCAGCGATTTCATCGGCTTGATCACTGATCAAGCCGTGCGCAGGAAGAATCCGCCACCGGACCGTACGGCCGCCCTCGCGGGCGTGCCGCACATCACGTCCCGAGGCCATGATCAGCGGGCCAGTCTGCCGAGGAGCGCGGAGGCCGCGGCGATGCCGAGCGCGGCGGCCACGACGAGCACCGCGAAGTCGGTCGCCAGGTGTGCGTCGGTGCCGAGGAGAAGGCCGCGCAGGGCGTCGACCTGATAGCTGAGCGGGTTGAACTTGCTGACCGTCTGGAGCCAGCCCGGCATGACGGACAGCGGGTACAGGGCGTTGGAGCCGAAGAAGAGCGGCATCGTGATCGCCTGCCCGATGCCCATCAGCCGGTCGCGGCTGAGCACGATCCCCGCGATGGTCATGGACAGGCAGGAGAAGAAGGCCGCCCCGAGGACGACGACCACCGCGACGCCGAGCAGCCGCAGCGGGTTCCAGGTCATCGACACGCCGAGCAGCGCGGCGATGACGATCACGACGACGGCCTGGATCAGCGACTTCACTCCGGCCGCGAACGCCTTCCCCGTGGTCAGCGCCGCGCGCGGGGTGGGCGTGACCAGGAGCTTGTTGAGGATCCCGGCGTCACGCTCCCAGATGATCTGGATGCCGTAGAAGATGGCGATGAACATCGCCGACTGGGCGATGATCCCGGGTGCCAGGTAGTCGATGTAGGGGATGCCCTCGGTGGGGATCGCCTTGATCCGGGTGAAGGTCTGGCCGAAGATCAGCAGCCACAGGGCGGGTTGGATCGCGCGGGTGTACAGCTCGGTGCGGTCGTGGCGCAGCTTCTGGAGTTCGACCGTGCACATCGCCGCGACCCGGGCGGGCAGCAGGCGCCAGCCCGCGCGGGGCTCGGGCGTCTTCAGCAGGAGCCCGAGCTCGGGGTCAGCCGACACGGCGCGCGGTGCGGCGGGTGCTTCGGACATCGCGGAAACCTCCTGACTGGTCGTCGAGGCCACTGCCGGCGACATCCCGGAAGACGTCCTCCAGGGAGGGCAGCGAGTCCGTGCCCCGGTGTACGGCGAGCCCCTGGCGCAGCTCGGCGGGGGTGCCGAGGGCCCGGACACGGCCGTGGTGCATCAGGCCGACCCGGTCGCAGTACTGGTCGGCCTCGTCCATGTAGTGGGTGGTCACCAGCACGGTCATGCCGGTGGCCGCGCGGACGGCGTTGATGTGGTCCCACACGTCGGTCCGCGCGATCGGGTCGAGGCCGATGGTCGGCTCGTCGAGGATGAGCAGCCGGGGCGCGCTGACCAGGGCCTGCGCCAGCTCGAGCCGCCGGACCATGCCGCCGGAGTACGTGCTCGCCAGCCGGTCGGCGGCGTCGGTGAGGTCGACCGCGGTCAGGGCTTGGCGGACCCGCTCGGCGCGTTCGCGGCGCGGCACGTCGAAGACGCGGGCGAACAGGGCGACGTTCTCCCGGCCGGTGAGCCCGGCGTCGGCGGACAGCTGCTGCGGGACGTAGCCCAGCAGCCGTCGTACGGCCATACGGTCCTTCGCGGCATCGTGCCCGAAGACGCGGACCATGCCCGCCGGGACCGGCAGGAGGGTGGTCATGCAGCGGATCGCCGTGGTCTTGCCGGCGCCGTTCGGGCCGAGCAGCCCGAAGCACTCGCCCTCCATGACCGACAGGTCGAGCCCGTCCACGGCGTTCGTGTCGCCGAAGGCGTAGGCGAGCCCGGTGCAGGCGATGGCCGCATGTTGCTCGGCCGATACGTCCCTGGTCATGACTCGGCGGCCTCCTCGTGCAGATTGACGGCGAGCGTGCGCAGGACCGGGATCGCCGCCCGGAGCGCCTCCCGCTCCCCTTCGTCGAGCCGGGCCACCTGCTGTCGCAGGAGTTCCGCGCGCCGCGTGCGCCACTCGCGCAGCCGGGACTGCGCCGCGGGGGTGGGCAGCAGACGCGCGGCCCGGCGGTCGGCCGGATCCGTCTCGCGGATCAGATAGCCCTCTGTCGCCAGGCGGTTGACCAGCGTCGAGACCGAGTTGCTCGCCAGATACAGGTCCTTGGCCGCGTCCGAGATGCCGATGCCGGGTCGTGCCACGATCAGTCGCAGCAACTCCACCTCGGCCCCTCGTAGTTGGGGCGCGGCCATCTGTCGGCGCAGTCGGCGCCGGATCAGCCGCTGCACCCCGCCGAGCGCGTCGGCCAGTTCTTCCGGGAAGGTCTCGTCGTCCACGCTCCCGAGATTACCTCTTTAGCAGAGGTAACTGTCTCAACGGGCGGTCAAGACTGTCCGGCGATATATATCGATTTGTTTGGATTCCTACTGGCCGGGGAATGGCAATCCCAGTGCTTCGGACAGGAGGCACGTCCGTGGGAGCCGCAATCGGCCCGGGTGTCCTCTGTTCCGGTCCGAGCGCGCATCTCCCGTGGTGACTGTCCACCCAGCACCTGCTGAGGGAGGTGCGCACGATGCGTATCGCCGGCAGAACGAAGCCGCATCCGCATGACGACGCCCCCGACACCGACGACGCGTTCGTACGGCTTTCGCGACTGCCCGAAGGGCCGCGGCGCAAGGCACTCCGGGACGAGCTGGTCGAGGCCTGGCTGCCCATGGCGGAGCGGATCGCCGTCCGCTTCAAGGGGCGCGGCGAGTCCCTGGAGGACCTCTACCAAGTGGCGGCCCTGGGCCTGGTGAAGGCCGTCGACCACTACGACCCGGAACGCGGCCGCGCCTTCGAGGCGTATGCCGTGCCGACCGTCACCGGAGAGATCAAACGGCACTTCCGCGACCACATGTGGACACTGCACGTGCCGCGCCGCGTCCAGGACCTGCGCAATCGGGTACGGCGCTCGATGAAGGAGCTGGCCCAGACGACTCCGGGGCGCGCTCCGACCGTCGCCGAGATCGCCGAGCACGCACAGCTCAGCGAGGGCGAGGTGCGGACCGGGCTGGAGGCGCTGGAGTGTTTCACCGCGCTGTCGCTGGACGCCGAGATGCCCGGCACGGACGGGTACGCGCTGGCGGACGCGCTCGGCGGGCCGGACTCGTCCTTCGACGTCGTCGTCGACCGGGTCGCCGCCGGGCCCGTCCTCAAGTCGCTTCCGGAGCGCGAGCGAACCATCCTCTACCTGCGGTTCTTCGGCGGGATGACGCAGAGCCACATCGCCCAGCAGCTCGGGATCTCACAGATGCACGTCTCCAGGCTGCTCAGCGGCTGCTGCGCCCGCCTGCGTGAGGAACTCGTCACCGAGGCCCGCTGACCGCCCGCGGCCCCGCGCACACCGTTCCCGGCTCACCGCTCCGGCGCTGCGCCGGGAACCTCGGTGGGGCCGCAGCGGTCCAGAGCGTCTTCGAGTTCCGCTCTGATCTCCGGCGGCATGGCGCCCTTGCGGCCCCAGATCAGAATCAGTTCCGCGACATGGCGCAGTTTGATGTTCGTGTGCTGGGAAACGTCCTTGAGGACCTTCCACCCCTCGTCCGGCGTCACCCGGCCGAGCGCGACGATCATGCCGATCGCCTGGTCCACGACAGCGTGCGAGGCGACCGCCGCCTTGAGCTGATCGACCTCTTCCTCCAGCTCGAAGATCCGCTCCGAGCCCCTGTCGGCGGGCATGGGCACCTCCGGTCGGTTGCGCCGATCTGCCGTTTCTGACTGTACGCCTGGGTACTCGGCAGGCGCCCGGAGCGGTTCCGGTTGGACACTGGTACGACACCGGTGGGCTGCCGGTCGAGGAGACCAGGACGCGACTGCAATGAACAAAGACAGAACCCTCCCCCGTGGTGCGGCCGAGGTCGTCTCCACCCACTGCGTGTTCGGCGCGCCCTGCTGGGTGAGCCTGACCAGCCGCGACCTGGAGGCCACCGAATCGTTCTACTCGGCGGTCCTGGGCTGGCGCTGGCGGCCCGCCAAGCTCGGCGACCGCTTCCGGGTGGCTCTGGCGGGCGGCACACCGGTCGCCGGGATCGCCGCGGTCGCCACGATGTGGCAGATGGCCGTGGCCTGGACCCCCTACTTCGCCGTCCGCAGTGCGGACGAGGTCGTGGCACGCGCGCAGGAGCGCGGCGGCACGGCGGCGGTGGGACCGATCTCCCTGCCCCCGGGACGGGCTGCGCTGCTGGCCGACCGGGACGGCGCGACCTTCGGGATCTGGGAGGGCGAGCTCGTCGGCAACTGGGAGAGCTGGCGACGCTCCGCCCCGACCTTCATCCGGCTGCACACCCGCGACGCCTTCGACGCCGCCATCTTCTACGGCGAGATCCTCGACTGGGCCACGGACCGCCCCGGCTCCGTCGAGGTCCACTACGAGGGCGGTGAGGTCGTGCTGCGCAGCCGCGGCGATGTCGTGGCGCGCATCGAGTCGGGGGCGCTGGGATCGGCTCCCGACCCCACCATCCGGCCGCACTGGCAGGTCCACTTCGCGGTCTCGGACGTCGCGGCCTGCACCCGGGCGGCGGAGAAGAACGGCGGCAGCGTGCTGTCGGAGAGCGCCCAGGACGCCGTACTGCGCGACGCCGACGGCGCACAGTTCACGGTGACCTCGCGCCGCGCGCGCTGAGTCTCAGCCCGCCGACCGGGAGGGGCGTGAGAGCAGCACCAGACTGCGCGCCTCGACCGTCATCGCGGTGCCCGCCTTGTGTTCCGACTCGTCGGGGGCGCCCGGCTCGGCGGTGTCGATCAGTGTCGTCCAGCGCTCGCCGTAGGCGACGTCCGGCAGGTGGAAGTCGACCGGCTCCCAGTAGCTGTTCAGCAGCAGCAGAAAGGAGTCGTCCACGACGGGCCGGCCGCACGGGTCGGGTTCGGCGATCGCGTCGCCGTTGAGGAACACGCCGACGGAGTGCGCGTCGGAGCGCCGCCAGTCCTCGTCGGTCATCTCGCGCGCGTCCGGCAGCAGCCACACCAGGTCGGGCACCGGCTGGCCGGCGTGGGTGACGGTCTCGCCGCGGAAGAACCGGCGACGGCGCAGTACGGGGTGATCGGCGCGCAGTCCGATGACGTAGCGCGCGAAGTCCATCAGTTCGCGCTGCTCGCCGGTCAACCGCCAGTCGATCCAGGAGACTTCGTTGTCCTGGCAGTAGGCGTTGTTGTTGCCGCCCTGGGTGCGGCCCAGTTCGTCGCCGTGACAGAGCATCGGGATGCCCTGGGACAGCAGCAGCGTGGCCAGGAAGTTGCGCTGCTGGCGGGCGCGCAGCTCCCGCACGGCCGGCCGGCCGGTCTCGCCCTCGGCCCCGCAGTTCCAGGACCGGTTGACGCTCTCGCCGTCGCGGTTGCCCTCGCCGTTGTCCTCGTTGTGCTTGTCGTTGTACGAGACGAGGTCGCGCAGCGTGAACCCGTCATGTGCGGTCACGAAGTTGACGCTGGCGCGCGGCCGCCGTCTGCTGTGCTGGTACAGGTCGGACGAGCCGGTCAGGCGCGAGGCGAACTCGCCGAGCGTGTGCTCCCCGGCCCGCCAGAAGTCCCGTACGGCATCGCGGTACTTGCCGTTCCACTCCGACCACAGCGGCGGGAAGTTGCCGACCTGGTAGCCGCCCTCCCCCACGTCCCAGGGCTCGGCGATCAGCTTGACGCGGCTGATCACCGGGTCCTGCTGGATCAGGTCGAAGAACGCCGAGAGCCGGTCCACCTCGTGGAACTGCCGGGCCAGCGTGGCCGCGAGGTCGAAGCGGAAGCCGTCGACGTGCATCTCCGTCACCCAGTACCGCAGCGAGTCCATGATCAGCTGGAGTACGTAGGGGTGCCGCATCAGCAGGCTGTTGCCTGTGCCCGTGGTGTCGTAGTAGTGGGTCCAGTCGCCGTCCACCAGGCGGTAGTACGAGGCGTTGTCGATGCCGCGGAAGGAGAGGGTGGGCCCCTTCTCGTTGCCCTCGGCGGTGTGGTTGTAGACGACGTCCAGGATCACTTCGAGCCCGGCCGCGTGCAGCGCCTTCACCATCGCCTTGAACTCGGTGACCTGCTGACCGCGGGTGCCGTGCGCGGCGTAGGCGTTGTGGGGGGCGAAGAAGCCGATGGTGTTGTAGCCCCAGTAGTTCGACAGGCCCCGGTCGCCGAGCACGCCGTCCTGCACGAACTGGTGCACCGGCATCAGCTCCACGGCGGTCACGCCCAGCGCGGTGAGATGCTCGACGGCCGCGGGGTGGGCGAGCCCGGCGTAGGTGCCGCGCAGCTCGGGCGGTACCTCGGGATGGGTGCGGGTAAGGCCCCGTACATGGGCCTCGTAGATCACGGTGTCGGCGTACGGCCGCCGGGGCGGGTGGTCGTCGCCCCAGTCGAAGGCCGGGTCGGTCACCACGCCGAGCATCGTGTGGCCCGCGCTGTCGGCGGGGGCGGGTCCGTTCGGCGCACGCTCGAAGAGGGAGGCGTGGTTGTCGACCTGTCCGTCCACCGCCCTGGTGTACGGGTCGAGGAGCAGCTTCTTCGGATTGCATCGGTGGCCCGCGGCCGGGGCCCAGGGGCCGTGCACCCGGTAGCCGTAGCGCTGGCCGGGGCCGACTCCGGGCAGATACCCGTGCCAGACGAAGCCGTCGACCTCGGTGAGCGGGACGCGGCGATGGGTGCCGTCGTCGTCGACGAGGACCAGCTCGACGCCTTCGGCGACCTCGCTGAAGAGCGCGAAGTTGGTGCCCTTCCCGTCGAAGGCGGCACCCAACGGGTAGGGGTGCCCGCTCCACGTGGACACCCCTGCCTTTCGCTTCCGCTTCGCGGTCACCGGGCGGCCTCCAGGACGCCGTCCATCGTGTGCACCGAACCGGCGAGGGCGGCGACGGGTACCTCTCGGGGCACCCGGAGGACCTCCCGCAGGCTCGGCGCGGGGGCCGTCGTGACGAGCGGGATGCGTTCGCCGGCGCGGGCCCGCTGCGAGAACCAGATGACCTTGCTGCCGGTGTCCGTGGTGCAGCAGCCCCAGCCGTCGCTGGTGGCGGCGAGCCGTTCCAGACAGACACGCAGGTCCTGGTCAGGGCGCAGATCGCGGTCGTTGTCCCCGACGGCCGTGATCAGGTGCTGGCCGTTCCACCACATCTCGATCGACGTGTGCTTGTCCGTCGCATGCTCGTCGATGGCCTTCAGCAGCATCTCGGCGCCGCCGCAGACGGGCTCGACGAGCGTCTCGAGGTCCCAGAACCTGAGGTGAGCGGCCAGGATGCGCCTGACTTGTCCGACGCGTTCCGGGCTGACTTCCACATCCAGGTGGTAGTAGCAGGCACTTGCGGTCTTCATCGTCGTTGGCTCCTCACCGGCGAAGCTCCTGCTCCTGCTCACCCCTGGCGGGACGAGCCCCGAGTACGAAGCGTGAGCGATGATCGCTTCTGAGTCACCTCAAGAGTGGGAGCGCTACGCCATTCGTGCAACACGAGCGCACATCCGAGGCGGATGGGGCACATCCGAGATGGTTGAAGCTCTAACAGGACGCTGAGTCGTCAGGCGTGCACCATGTGTAAAGGCCCCTGCCCTGCGTCGGGGGCACGATCCGGAAGGTGAAACTGCGCCATGCTGCTTCCCGCCAAAGCCGAGGTGGCCCGGCAACTTCAGCGGTATCGGGCCTGGGAACGGGCGATGCTCGCGGCTCCCGCCGACCACTCGGTGCGGGCCACCTTCGAGGACTCGGGCTACACCCTCTGCGTCCTGATGGGGAAGCGGTGCGCACGGGAGGCCGCGGACGCCGCCGAGCGCTATCTCCGGACCAACCTGGTCACCTACCTGCGGGAACAGAACGGACGGCCCAGGCTGGTCGGCATCCGGCGACGAGGGCCGCTGTGGCGGCGGAAGCGTTCTCCGGCCACGAGGTAGTCGGCCCTCTTCCGGCGCAACGTCGAGGCAGCGGACCCCCTGCTGCACCCCCTTTCCGGCGCAACTTCGAAACCACCCGGCCGGGCGCCAGCCCGGCCTCGAGCATGACGGAGGTGTCATCCCATGAGTCCGACTCCGGCCATCGGCCGCATTCCCGTCCGCAGCGTCCGTCCGGCCGTGGAGCGCGGCAGGCACCCCGCCAAGGCGGTCGCGGGCGAGACCTTCCAGGTCACCGCGACGGTGTTCCGGGAGGGCCACGACGCGGTCGCCGCGAATGTGGTCCTGACGGATCCTCAGGGCCGACCCGGCCCCTGGACGCCCATGCGGGAACTGGAGCCGGGCTCCGACCGCTGGGGCGCCGACGTCACCCCGGACGCCGTCGGCAACTGGACGTATCACGTGGAGGCCTGGGGCGATCCGGTCTCCACCTGGCGCCACGCCGCCCGCATCAAGGTGCCCGCCGGGATCGACACCGGCCTGGTCCTGGAGGAGGGCGCGGAGCTGTACCGCCGGGCGGCCGCGGGCGTTCCGGCGGGCGCGGGCCGTACGGCGGTGCTGGCGGCGGCGGAGACGATGCTCGACGACTCGCTGCCCTCCCCCGTGCGCCTGGCAGCGGCCTTCGGACCGGAGATGGACGCGGTGTTGGCGCGGTATCCGCTGCGGGAGTCGGTGACGGTGTCGGAGGCGTTGCCGTTGCTGGTGGAGCGGGAGCGGGCGCTGTTCGGGTCCTGGTATGAGTTCTTCCCGCGTTCGGAGGGCACGGTCGAGCAGCCGCACGGGACGTTCCGCACGGCCGCCCGCCGGTTGCCGGCGATCGCCGGCATGGGCTTCGACGTGGTGTATCTGCCGCCCATCCATCCGATCGGGAGCACGTTCCGCAAGGGCCGCAACAACACCCTCAACCCCACCGCGGAGGATGTCGGGGTGCCGTGGGCGATCGGCTCCCCGGAGGGCGGACACGACGCGATCCACCCCCGGCTGGGCACGTTCGAGGACTTCGACTGGTTTATCGCGCAGGCGCGGGCGCTGGGGATGGAGGTGGCACTGGACTTCGCGTTGCAGTGTTCGCCGGATCACCCCTGGGTGGAGAAGCACCCGGAGTGGTTCCACCACCGCCCCGACGGGACGATCGCCTACGCCGAGAACCCGCCGAAGAAGTACCAGGACATCTATCCCCTCGCGTTCGACGCGGATATGGACGGGCTGGTCGCGGAGACGCTGCGGGTGCTCAGGCTGTGGATGGACCACGGGGTGCGGATCTTCCGGGTGGACAATCCGCACACCAAGCCGGTGAACTTCTGGCAGCGGGTGCTGGCCGACATTCAGCGCAGCGATCCGGATGTGCTGTTCCTGGCGGAGGCGTTCACCCGGCCGGCGATGATGCACACCCTGGCGCAGATCGGTTTCCAGCAGTCGTACACCTATTTCACCTGGCGCAACGACAGGCAGGAGCTGACGGAGTATCTGACGGAGCTGTCGGGTGAGGCGGCCTCGTACATGCGGCCGAACCTCTTCGTCAACACCCCCGACATCCTGCACGCGTATCTCCAGAACGGCGGACGGCCCGCGTTCGAGGTCCGGGCGGTCCTCGCGGCCACCCTGTCGCCGACCTGGGGCGTCTACAGCGGCTACGAACTCTGCGAGAACGTGCCCCTGCGCGAGGGCAGCGAGGAATACCTCGACTCGGAGAAGTACCAGCTCAAGCCCCGCGACTGGGCGGCAGCCGAAGCCGCGGGACACACCATCACCCCGCTCATCACCCGACTCAACACGATCCGGCGCCGCCACCCCGCACTGCGGCACCTCAGAAACATCACCTTCCACGAGACCGACAACGACGCCCTCATCGCGTACAGCAAGCGCACGGGCGACGACACGGTCGTCGTGGTCGCCAACCTCGATCCGCACCACACCCAGGAGGCCACGGTCTCGTTGGACATGCCGCGTCTCGGCCTGGACTGGCACGAGTCGGTGTCCGTGCACGACGAACTGACGGATGAGACCTACCGCTGGAGCAGGACCAACTACGTCCGCCTGGAGCCCGGCCGGGCCCCCGCGCACGTGCTCCACGTGAAGGGACCGTCCGCCTCGCCGCAGAACGGAGGGTCAGCAGCGTCATGACTGTCAACGAGCCCGTCCAGGACACCTTCGAGGACACTCCGGTCAGGGACCGGGACCCGGAGTGGTTCAAACGAGCCGTCTTCTACGAGGTCCTCGTCCGCTCCTTCCAGGACAGCAACGGCGACGGCGTCGGCGACCTCAAGGGCCTGACCGCCAAGCTCGACTATCTCCAGTGGCTGGGCGTGGACTGTCTCTGGCTGCCGCCCTTCTTCCAATCCCCCCTGCGGGACGGCGGCTACGACGTTTCCGACTACACGGCCGTCCTGCCCGAGTTCGGCGACCTCGCCGACTTCGTGGAGTTCGTCGACGCCGCCCACCAGCGCGGCATGCGCGTCATCATCGACTTCGTCATGAACCACACCAGCGACCAGCACCCGTGGTTCCAGGAATCCCGTATCAATCCTGATGGCCCCTACGGCGACTACTACATGTGGGCCGACGACGACAAGCAGTTCCAGGACGCCCGGATCATCTTCGTCGACACCGAGGCCTCCAACTGGACCTTCGACCCGGTGCGGGGTCAGTACTTCTTCCATCGTTTCTTCTCCCACCAGCCGGATCTGAACTACGAGAACCCGGCCGTCCAGGAGGAAATCCTGGCCGCCCTCCGCTTCTGGCTCGACCTCGGCATCGACGGCTACCGGCTCGACGCCGTGCCCTATCTGTACGCGGCCGAGGGCACGAACTGCGAGAACCTCCCCGCCTCCCACCAGTTCCTCAAGCGCGTCCGCCGTGAGATCGACGCGCTGTATCCGGACACGGTGCTGCTGGCGGAGGCGAACCAGTGGCCGGAGGACGTCGTCGACTACTTCGGCGACTACCAGACCGGCGGCGACGAATGCCATATGGCGTTCCACTTCCCGGTGATGCCGCGGATCTTCATGGCCGTACGACGGGAATCCCGCTACCCGGTCTCGGAAATCCTCGCCAAGACCCCCGCGATCCCCTCCAACTGCCAGTGGGGCATCTTCCTGCGCAACCACGACGAGCTGACCCTGGAAATGGTCACCGACGAGGAACGCGACTACATGTGGGCCGAATACGCGAAAGACCCGCGTATGCGCGCCAACATCGGCATCCGCCGCCGCCTCGCACCCCTGCTGGACAACGACCGCCACACCATCGAACTGTTCACGGCCCTCCTGCTGTCCCTGCCGGGCTCGCCGATCCTCTACTACGGCGACGAGATCGGCATGGGCGACAACATCTGGCTCGGCGACCGCGACGCGGTGCGGACGCCGATGCAGTGGACCCCGGACCGCAACGCGGGCTTCTCCACGTGCGACCCGGGCCGTCTCTACCTGCCGACGATCATGGACCCGGTCTACGGCCATCAGGTCACCAATGTCGAGGCGTCGATGTCGTCCCCGTCGTCGCTGCTGCACTGGACGCGCCGGATGATCGAGATCCGCAAGCAGAACCCGGCCTTCGGACTCGGCTCGTACACCGAACTCCAGTCGTCCAACCCGGCGGTCATCGCGTTCCTGCGCGAATACGAGGACGACCTGGTGCTGTGCGTGAGCAACTTCGCGCGTTTCGCGCAGCCCACGGAGTTGGACCTGCGCGAGTTCAGCGGCCGGCATCCCGTTGAGCTGTTCGGCGGAGTCCGTTTCCCCGCCATCGGTGAACTGCCCTATCTGCTGACCCTGGGTGGCCACGGCTTCTACTGGTTCCGGCTCGTCCGAGTCGCATCCCGCATCGGCCGACGCCACTGAGTGTGCGCCGAGGAAAGGACGCGTCACCATGCCGAAGACCGCATCGCTGCAATCCGGTCGTACGGCTGTCGCGGGGCCCATGGCCTCGCTCGCCGGACTGCTGCGCGAATGGCTGCCGCGGCAGCGGTGGTTCGCGGGCAAGGACCGGCCCGTGACCGACCTCGCCCTGCTCTCCATGACGGAGCTGCATCCGGGCTGTCTGCACCTGCTGGTGCACGCCGGTCCCGCGGGCGTGCCCGCCCCCGGCGGCACGGGCGCTTCCCCGGCTGGTGACTGCTACCAGCTGCTGCTCGGCGTACGCCGGAACCTCTCGCCCCGGCTCGGCAGGGCCCTGATCGGGCGGGCCGAGGAAGGGCCGCTGGCCGGTCTGACGGTGTTCGACGCGCTGCACGACCCGCGCTCGGCGCAGCTGCTCCTGGAGCGGCTGCGGCATCCCGGCACGGTGGGCCCGCTCCGCTTCGAGGCCGCCCCGTCCACGGAGATCCCCGCCGGGCTGCCGCCCCGGCTGCTGGACGCCGAGCAGTCCAACTCCTCGCTGGTGTACGGCGATTCATTCATCCTGAAGGTGTTCCGGCGCATCCAGCCGGGCGTCAACCCCGATCTCGAGGTGCCGGGCGCGCTGGCCGAGCTGGGCTGCCGCCGGGTGCCCGCCCCGGTGGCCTGGTTCCGGACCACGCATCCGCAGGAGGCGACGCTCGGTGTGCTCCAGCCGTATCTGCGCGATGCGTCCGACGGCTGGACCCTGGCGCTTCAGGCGCTGTCCTCCGGTGCCGACTTCACCACGCAGGCACACCAGTTGGGGCAGGCCATGGCCGAGGTGCACCTCGCGCTGGCCTCGGCGTTTCCGGCCGGCGCACACGAGGAGAGCAGCCGCGCGGCGGCCGCGATGATCGCCCGGCTGGACGCCGCCGCGCGCTGTGTACCGGCGCTGACGCCGTTCGTCCCCGGACTGCGCACCGCCTTCTCCGCCCTCACGACCTGCGACCCCGGGCCGCCCGCCCAGCGGATCCACGGCGATCTGCACCTCGGGCAGGTACTGCGCGCGGGCCGCGAGTGGTTCGTCATCGACTTCGAGGGCGAGCCGTCCCGCCCGCTCGTCGAGCGGTGCAGCGCCCAGTCGCCGGTGCGGGACATCGCGGGCATGCTGCGCTCCTTCGACTACGCGGCCCGGCAGCGCCGCCCCTGGCGCCCTGAGTGGGCGCGCCGCTGCCGGGAGGCCTACTGTGCGGGCTATGCCACCCGTGCGGGCTGGGATCCCCGCAAAAAGCACGGGCTGCTGCGCGCCTACGAGACCGACCGTGCCGTGTACGAAGTGCTGTACGAAGCCAGAAACCGCCCGGACTGGCTCTCGGTGCCGATGGCGGCGATCGAGCGTCTCGCCGTGAGAGGAAGCTGAAACCGTGGCCCTGCGTGACACCTCCCTCCCCGAGCCGTCCGGCCCGCTGCCGCCCACGGCCGCGCCCCTGGACCAGGCCGACCGTGAACGCCTCCTGTCCGGCGCCCACCACGACCCGCACGCCCTGCTCGGCGCCCATCCGGTGCCGGGCGGGATCGCCTTCCGGGCGCTGCGTCCGTTCGCCCGCGCGGTGAGCGTCGTGGTCGACGGACAGCGCCACAGGCTCGCCTCGGACGGGGACGGCCTCTTCTCCGCCGTACTGCCGCTGGAGGAGATCCCGTCGTACACGCTGCTGGTCGCCTACGAGGGCACGGAGAACGAAGTACACGACCCGTACCGCTTCCTGCCCGCCCTCGGCGATCTCGACCTGCACCTGATCCGCGAGGGCCGGCACGAGCAGCTCTGGCAGGCGCTCGGCGCCGAGCCGATGACGCACGACGGGGTCACCGGCACCCGCTTCACCGTCTGGGCGCCGAACGCCCAGGGTGTCCGCGTCGCCGGAGACTTCACCTGCTGGGACGGGACGGCGTTCCCGATGCGGTCCCTCGGGTCGTCCGGCGTCTGGGAGCTGTTCCTGCCCGGCATCGGCGAGGGCGCCCACTACAAGTTCGAGATCACCTCCCGGTACGGCGGCCGCTTCCTCAAGGCCGACCCGATGGCGCGCCGTACCGAGGTGCCGCCGGACACGGCGTCCGTGGTGACGGCGTCCGACTACGAGTGGGGCGACGCGGAGTGGCTGAAGCGGCGCGGTGACGTGCCCGTGCACGTGGCGCCGTTCTCCGTGTACGAGGTCCATCTGCCGTCCTGGCGGCCGGGACTGACGTACCGTCAACTGGCCGAGCAGCTGCCGGCGTACGTCAAGGACCTCGGCTTCACCCATGTCGAGCTGATGCCGGTCGCGGAACACCCCTTCGGCGGCTCCTGGGGCTACCAGGTGACGTCGTACTACGCACCGACCGCCCGCCTCGGCACGCCCGACGACTTCAGGTATCTGGTGGACGCCCTGCACCGGGCCGGGATCGGCGTGATCATGGACTGGGTGCCCGCCCATTTCCCCAAGGACGACTGGGCGTTGGCCCGCTTCGACGGGGATCCGCTGTACGAGCCGGGAGACGAGCGGCGGGCCGAGCATCCGGACTGGGGGACCTACGAGTTCGACTACGGACGCACCGAGGTGCGCAACTTCCTCGTCGCCAACGCCGTGTACTGGTGCGAGGAGTTCCACATCGACGGGCTGCGGGTGGACGCCGTCGCCTCGATGCTCTACCTCGACTACTCGCGCGACTCCGGTCAGTGGACTCCGAATGTGTACGGAGGACGCGAGGACCTGGGCGCCGTGGAGTTCCTGCGGGAGATGAACGCGACCGTGTACCGGCGGGCGCCGGGGGTCGTGATGATCGCCGAGGAGTCGACGGCGTGGGACGGGGTGACCCGGCCCACCGACAGCGGCGGTCTGGGGTTCGGGCTGAAGTGGAACATGGGCTGGATGCACGACTCGCTGGGCTATGTCTCCCATGAGCCGGTCCACCGCAAGTACCACCACCATGAAATGACCTTCTCGATGGTCTACGCGTACAGCGAGAACTACGTCCTGCCGATCTCCCACGACGAGGTAGTGCACGGCAAGCAGGCCCTCGTCTCGAAGATGCCCGGCGACTGGTGGCAGCAGCGTGCCAACCACCGCGCCTACCTCGGCTTCATGTGGGCCCACCCCGGCAAACAACTCCTCTTCATGGGCCAGGAGTTCGCCCAGGGCGCCGAATGGTCCGAGGCACACGGCCCCGACTGGTGGCTGCTCGATCCCGCCTACGGCGCCGAGGCCGACCACCGCGGAGTACGGGACCTGGTCCGCGACCTCAACACCGTCTACCGGCACACCCCGTCCCTGTGGCAGCGCGACACCGAACCGTCCGGCTTCCAGTGGGTCGTAGGCGACGCGACCGAGGACAACGTCTTCGCCTTCCTCAGGTACGACGCGGAAGGCGTCCCCCTTCTCTCGGTCTCCAACTTCTCCCCCGTCGTCCGCCACGACTACCGCCTCGGCGTCCCGGACTCCGTCCCCGCCTGGCACGAATCACTCAACACGGACGCGGCGAAATACGGCGGCGGCGACGTCACCAACCCCGAACCGGTCAAACCGGAGGACCGGAGCATCCGGATCACGCTGCCGCCGCTCGCCACCGTGTGGTTGACGCCGTACACCGTGTGAAGCTCCTGGGGAGGCGACTTCTCCGTTCCTTGCACCATGAGCTGTCACCTGGGCTAGATTCGAGCCCGCCGATAACCGTGCTCGTCGGCGAAGTCACACCCCGTAAACAGCAGGAGCAGCGCATGCGCGACTTCGCCCTCGCTCCCCCGACCACCCCGTCCATGACCGGCGGACTCGCCGACAGCATCTTCGAAACAGCGGCCCTCCAACCCACCCTGCCGATGGCCGCGCGCCGACCTGACCCCTCCTCCTCGGACTGGGAGGAAGTGACCGCCGTCGAACTCCGCGACGAAGTGGTCGACTTGGCCAAGGGGCTCATCGCCTCCGGGATCCTGCCGGGCAACCGCGTGGCGATCATGGCGCGCACCCGGTACGAGTGGACGGTGCTCAGCTATGCCCTGTGGGCGGTGGGCGCCGAAGTCGTGCCGATCTACCCGACCTCGTCACGCGACCAGATCGAGTGGATCCTGCGGGACGCCGCCTGCGTGGCCATGGTGGTGGAGGACGAGCAGGCCATCATGACCGTCGGCTCCGTGTGCTCGGGGCTGCCGCTGCTGCGCCACGTCTGGCAACTGGACGCGGGGGCGCTGGAACAGCTCGCCGAACGGGGCGCGCTCATCCCGCTCACCACGGTCGACTCGCTGCGCCGCATCGTGATGCCGGACTCCACCGCGGCCATCACCTACACCTCCGGCACGACGGGCCGGCCTCTCGGCTGCGCGCTGAGCCATCGCGGGCTGGCGAGCCCCTGCGACACGCTGCTCGCGGGCTGGGGCCACATGGTGGTACCGCCGGGAGGGCAGGGGTCGGTGCTCGCCTTCCTGCCCTTCTCCCATGTGTACGGCCTGGTCGTTCAGGGGCTGTGCATCCGTGGCGGCATGATGATGGGCCACGAACCCGACCTGAGCGAGGGGGCGCTGTCGGCGGCCCTGCGCTCACTGCGGCCCACGTACTTCTGCGCCGTCCCGTCCATCTTCGAGAAGATCTACAAGAACTTCCTGCGCACGGCCCAGCAGTCGGGCCGGGGCGCGCTGTTCGAGCGGGCCGCCGACACGGCGCGGGACTTCGCCATGGCCACGGAGCGCAATCGGCTCGGCGAGGGTCCTGGGCCCGGATTCGATCTGCGGCTGCAACACGCCCTGTACGAGCGCACGGTGTACCGCAAGCTGCGCTCCGCCCTGGGCGGCAGGGTGTGCATGGCCACGTCCGGCGGCTCGCCCCTCAACCGCGAACTCTCCCTCTTCTACGAGGGCATCGGCATCTATGTGAACGACGCGTACGGGCTCACCGAGACCAGCGGCGGGGTCACGGCACAGCCGCCGGGCCGGGAGAGGTCCGGAACCGTCGGACAGGCGCTGCCGGGCACAGACATCCGGGTGGCCGACGACGGGGAGATCCTGGTGCACGGTCCCTCCGTCTTCCAGGGCTATGTCAACGATGAAGCCGCGACCCGGGCCGCGCTGTACGGCGGCTGGCTGGCCACCGGCGACATCGGACGGCTCGATCCCGACGGCTATCTGACGATCACCGGCCGCAAGAAGGAGATCATCATCACCAGCGGCGGCAAGAGCGTCGCCCCCGCGCCCCTGGAGCAGCGGCTGCGTATGCATCCCCTGGTCCATCAGGCCGTCGTCGTCGGTGACAACCGGCCCTGCGTCGGCGCCCTGATCACCCTGGACCCTGAGTTCCTGGCGCACTGGCGTGGAGCCCTCGCCCTCCCGAGCGACACGCCGAGCAGGGACGCCCGGGAGGAGAACGCGCTGCGCGAGGAGATCGCGCGTGCCGTGGCGGCCGCAAACAGCAGCGTGTCGCGTTCGGAGTCCATCCGAGTGTTCCGTGTGCTGCCGGAGCAGTTCCATCTGTCCAACGGGCTGCTGACGCCGTCGATGAAGCTGCGCCGGGACGCGATCGTCGAGCGCTACGCGTTCGAGATCGACGCCATGTACCAGGCGCGGTCGCACAGTTGGCAGCAGGGCGCGCCGGACGAGCTGTCGGGCTGGGAGGAGTCGGACAACGTTTTCCGGTGACCGGCTACTCCCCGGTCGTCAGCCGGACCACGTTCGACTGCTCCCCCAGGACGAAGGCCCGCACCTGGAACGAGGCGTCCTTCTCGCCGGGCAGCGTGGCCAGTTCGGTGGAGGTGACGTCCGGGTCGAGGACCGCGAGCGGTTCGTAGCGGGTACCGCCGCCCTTCCTGCGGATCTCCAGGAGGAAGCCGTCCTCGTCGGCCGACTCGTCGGTCCAGGTGAAGCGGATGGATTCCGTACGGTCGACACGGGCCGGTTCGGATGTGGGACCGCGATAGGACCGCAGCCGGTAGTGGAACGTCGTGTGCGGGATGAGGTCGGGGTGCCGGTAGGTCGACACCTGCCGGGGCAGGTACTTCAGCACCGTGTAGGGGCCGTCCGCCTCGGTGGCGAACTCCAGGACGTGGCCCGCGACTCCGGGCCGGTCGTCGTGCCAGACGAGGTCGATGTCGGTGGGCGTGGTGAGGGCGGCCTTCAGCGGCCGGTCGGGTTCCGCCGCGTGGCTCGTGCAGGCCGACAGCGCCAGGAACAGCGCTGCCGGCACCACGATACGTGACTTCCTGGGCATACGACCGCTTGCTCTACTTGCGCCAGAAGTGGATGCCGCTCCACTCCACGGTGGCGGTCCCGTTGCCGCTGTTGGTGCGGTAGGCGCCGAACTTGTCGTAGAAGCTGCCGCCGGGGCTGTCGTAGGTGTGCTTGAGCGAGCCGTTGATGTAGGTGCGGTGCTCGTCGCCGACCACATGGACGGTGTTGACGCGTACGGTCGCGCCGACGGTCCCGGCGTTCGACAGCGTGGCGCCGCCGTGCACCGCGTACAGCCGGCCTCCGCGCTCGACGGCGAGCATGAAGTACGGGCCCGCAGCCGACTCGTTGAAGGTCTGTTTGAGGCTGATCCGGGTGCCGCTGAGGCCGGTGATGCGGAAGTAGCCCTCGAACTGCCGGGTGCCGCCGGTGTAAGTGGCGTAACGCCGTTCAGCCCGCTGGTCGCCGCTCGCCGTCGAGCAGGTGAGCCGGAAGGTCAGACCGTCGACCTGTCCGCAACCGCGTTCCTGCACGGTGTAGGTGGGTGATACGGACGTCCAGCCGCCGGGCTCCACTTCGGCGGCGGCGTGTGGGACGGTCAGCAGCGACGCGGCGCAGACCGCGCCGGCCACGGTGACCGTCCGCAGGCGTGGGAACATCCTGCCTCCTGGGGGTGGGGGGTGATCGAGAGGTTCACATCCATGAATCTCGATCCCTGTCCTGAACGAACGTCTCGGACGGTAGGACCAGACCAATCACCCGTCAAGGCATCGCGCACACACCTCATTCACACCGGTCCGGTGCGCCGGAGCCCCATGCGGGGCATGGTGGTCCTCGACGCGTTCGTCTGCCTGCCGTGCTCAGCTGGCGGAACGGCTGGAGGCAGGGTGGGATCAGAGGTGCGAAGCAGCGATCCAGGGGCATGCGAACAGCGTCCAGTGACACCGCCTGGAGCCGCAGAAGGGATGAACACCGTGACACGACCCAGGATCCTGGTGGTTGGGGCAGGCTTCGCCGGAGTGGGGTGCCTACGCCGCCTGGAGCGCAAACTCGCCGCGGACGAGGCCGACGTCACCCTGGTGACGCCGTTCGCCTACCAGCTCTATCTGCCGCTGCTGCCCCAGGTCGCCTCCGGCGTGCTGACGCCGCAGTCGATCGCCGTATCGCTGCGCCGCAGCAAGAAGTACCGCACCCGGATCATTCCGGGCGGCGCGATAGGCGTGGACCTCAAGGCGAAGGTCTGCGTCATCCGCACCATCAACGGCCAGATCGTCGACGAGCCGTACGACTACATCGTGCTGGCGCCCGGCAGCGTCACCCGTACCTTCGACATCCCCGGCCTCACGGACCACGCGTTCGGCATGAAGACCCTTGCCGAGGCCGCCTACATCCGCGACCACGTCATCTCCCAGCTCGACGTCGCCGACGCCAGCCAGGACCCGGCCGAACGCGCCTCGCGGCTGCAGTTCGTGGTCGTCGGCGGCGGGTACGCGGGCACCGAGACCGCGGCCTGCCTCCAGCGCCTGACGCACGCCGCCGTCAAGCGCTACCCCCGCATCGACCCCGCCCTGATCAAGTGGCATCTGATCGACATCGCCCCGAAGCTGATGCCCGAGCTCGGCGACAAACTCGGCCGCAGCGCGCAGGAGATCCTGGGCCGGCGCGGTATCGAGATCTCCCTGGGTGTGTCCATCGACAAGGCAGGGCCCGAGGAGGTCACGTTCACCGACGGGCGCGTGGTGCCCACCCGCACCCTGATCTGGACCGCCGGTGTGGTCGCCAGCCCGCTCATCGCCACGCTCGGCGCGGAGACGGTCCGGGGGCGGCTCGCGGTCGCCGCCGAGATGAACCTGCCCGGCCACGACGGTGTCTTCGCGCTCGGCGACGCGGCCGCGGTGCCCGACAAGGCCAAGGACGAGGAGGGTGCGGTCTGCCCGCCGACCGCGCAGCACGCCATGCGCCAGGGCAAGCACGTCGCCGACAACGTCATCTCGACCCTGCGCAACCGGCCGATGACGCCGTATGTCCACAAGGACCTCGGCCTGGTCGTCGACCTCGGTGGCAAGGACGCCGTGTCCAAGCCGCTCGGCATCGAACTGCGGGGCATGCCCGCCCAGGCGGTGGCCCGCGGCTACCACTGGTCGGCGCTGCGCACCAACGTCGCCAAGACGCGGGTCATGACGAACTGGGTGCTCAACGCGATCGCCGGCGACGATTTCGTACGCACCGGATTCCAGGCCCGCAAGCCCGCCAAGCTGCATGACTTCGAGTACACCAACGCCTATCTGACGCACGAACAGGTACAGGCGCATGTCGAGGGCACGGAGAGGCAGGAACAGTGAACCGGCCGCGCCCGACCGACCTCCGCTCCTGACCGCGTCGCCCGGCGTGCGATGCTGAGGTCCGGATCTTGGCGGGCGGCGGGAGTGAGTACGGCGGCGTGAGAGCAGCGGGACGAGGGGACCGGGCGCGGCTGCGGGACCTCGCGGCGGCGTCCGACCCCGGACTGCTCCGGCTGACCGCCGGGCTGCGGACGGTGGGCGCCATCGCTCTCGCGCTGGCCGTGCTGGCCCTGCTGGGTTCCGACGTGACCCATCTGGTGGCGGGGGCCATGGCGGCGATGGTCGCCACCTTCGCCATCCGGGAGAAACAGCGCGCCCAGCAGGCCGTCACGCTCGCGCTGGGGCTGCCGGTGGCGCTGGCCGCCGTGAGCCTGGGGGCGTTGCTGCACTCCCGCGTGGTGGCCGGTGACGTCTTCTTCGTCGTTCTCGTCTTCGCCGGTGTGTATGTGCGCCGGTTCGGCGAACGGGGCACCGCGCTGGGGCTGATCGGCTTCCAGGTGTACTTCCTGTCGCTGTTCGTCGGTGCCACCGTCTCGGCCCTGCCCGAGCTGTGCGGAGCGATCGTCATCGCCTTCCTGTGCAGCGCGGTGGTGCGCTTCGTGGTCGTGCCGCAGACGGCGACGGGGACGCTGGAGCGGCTGCGGGAGGCGTTCCGCGCCCGGATGGCACAACTCGTGTCCGCACAGCTCGACCTGCTGGACGCGGGCCCCGACGACGTGGACAAGGCGCTGGAGGACGTACGCGACGGCACCGCGCGCCTGCACGACACGGCCATGCTGATCCAGGACCGGCTCGATGACGGAACGTCCGACGAGACCGTGGCGCGGCTGGTGCAACGCCGGGTGGCGGACGCCGAGATCGCCGCCGAACGGCTCGGCCTGTTGCTGCTGACCGCGCGCAGCGCCGAGCGGGCGGACACGCTCACCCTGCACCTGCCGGGCGCGCCCGCACCGTCGGGCAGCCCGCTCCCGGTGCGGGACAAGGCGACCGCCACCCTGCGTCGCGATCTTGAGGCGCTCCGGCTGCTGGTCCTCAGGCCCGTCTCCCAGAACGCCGGTGCCGGACTGTCCCAGATCCGCAACCGGCTGCTCGGCTACCGCGACGAGGAGAACCTGCCGCCGGCGCCGCCCGCCGTCCAGGACGTCTTCCGGGGCATCGGCGAGACGGCCCGTGCGGTCCTCGGGCTGCGGATCGCCCTCGACGGTCCGCAGGACGAGTCGGACGACACCCCGTCGACGGCCCGCTCGCGCGAAGAGCTCGACGCCGAGGACGCGGCCATCATCGGCGCCGAGGAGAGCCAGCCGACCGAGAGTGGTCTGCGCCGCCCGACCACCCGGGCCGCCGTGCAGGTGGCCGTGGGCTCGGCGCTCGCCATCGTCGGTGGCGAGCTGCTGTCCAGCCAGCGCTGGTACTGGGCGGTGCTGACCTGCTGGATCGTCTTCCTCAACACGGCTTCGACGGGCGAGATCCTGGTCAAGGGCTATCGCCGGCTTCTCGGGACGATCCTCGGTGTGGTGGCCGGGATCGTGCTCGCGGGCCTCGTCGCCGGGCACACCTGGCCGGCGTTCGGGCTGGTGCTGCTGTTCGTGTTCGCGATGTTCTACACGGCGCCGCTGTCCTACACGCTGATGTCCTTCTTCGTCACCGCCGCACTGGGGCTGCTCTACACCCTGCTGCACACCTACAGCCTCTCGGTGCTGCTGCTGCGCGTGGAGGAGACCGCGCTCGGCGCGGCCTGCGGGATCGCCGCGGCGGCGCTGGTGCTGCCGGTCCGCACGGACCGTCGTACGAACGACCTCCTGGGTACGGTCCTTGAGCGACTCGGCGACGTCGCCGAGGCCGCCATCGACCAGCTCAGCGGCGGGCCCGAGGTCGAGCTGCTGGACAAGGCACGCGATCTGGACGAGGCGCTGGCCGATCTGAGCGCGGCCACTCAGCCGCTCACCCACCCGATCACGCCCCTGCGGACGCGGCGCGACACCGCCCGCTATGTGGTCGCGCTCCTGGAGACGTGCGCGTACCACGCGCGTGCCCTGGCGGCGACCGCCGAACTCCTGCCCACCCACCCGTCGATCGCGGCGGATCCCCGGCTGCGCCGGGCCGGACGGCGGATCGCGCACAACATCGAGGCCATCGCCGCGCAGGTCGCGGACGACCACAGCACCGCCGAGGTCGAGACCGGGGCGAGCATCGCCGCGCTCCTGGAGCCCGACGTCCCCGGCACCCCCAGGTTCGGCCGGGTCACCGACCGGGTGCTGCGGCATCTGCAACGCCTGGACGAGGGGCTGGTCGGTCTGGCACGGCCGTTGAACGTCCCCGTCGCGGCGCCGAAACGGTGACCCCGGGGGTTCAGGACAGCGACACCACGGCGGTGATGCACTTGCCGCCCGACGGCAGGTCGGCGACCCGTACGTCGCGGGCCAGCAGGCAGATGATCGGCCAGCCGCGCCCGCCGACCCGCTGCCGCCCCTGTCCGTCGAGCGGCGGCGCGGTCATCGGCAGGGCGTCGCTGCGGTCACAGACGGAGACCCGTACCGCGGGTCCTTCGACGTCGACACGGAAGTCCGTGACGCCGCCGCCGTGCAGGATCGCGTTGGTGGTCAGCTCCGTGGCGACGAGCAGCGCGTCCCCCAGGGCGTTGGCGCCACACGGGATTCCGGTGGCGCGACAGCGTTCGTTCACCACGCGCTCCACGGCCCTGCGCGCCTCGGCGGGTGCGCAGCTCCTCCCGGGACGGCTCACCGCCGACGCGCCGCGGCCGGGGTCGGTCCTGCGGTCCTCGTACATCCCTCTGGCTCCTGTTCGTACGGTGAGAAGCCGGGCCCGGCTGTACAAAAGGTCTCTGTGTTTCGGCTCACCCGTGCGCCCTCCGCCAAACCTCTTGCCGGAAACAGGAGTGCGGGCCATCCCCGCGCGACATCGGGGTACCCGGAGTCCATGACGGATGTCGTGGACTCGGACGAACTGCTGCGGCGCATCCAGCGGGCCAGGACCTACGCGGAACAGGAGGAGCGGATGTGGCGGTCGCGCAGCGATGCGCTCACACCCACCGATCCGGACAAGGCCAGGGACGCGGCGGTACGGACGCTGGCGTACGAGGCCGTGCTCCGGGTGCTGGACGAGATCGTCACCCCGGGCAGGCACAGTGAGCAGCGGTGAGGTCCCAAAACCCGGCCAGGGAGTGAAACCGGTCACGTGACCGGCTTCCGTGTGCGCAAAAGGCCCTTGAATGGTTTACCGTTCATTCATACGTGGTGACGGGGTCGACCGTATCCGTCCTCCGTCCGCCACCTTCAACGGCCCTGGCTGGCCTCCCCCGTCCAGCCAGGGCTTTTTCATGCCCGCGAGCGGACCCGGGGTTGCCGTCCGCAACTGCTGTCCGCCGAGGTGCTCCGGGCGTCGGCAGCGGCTGGAATGGGCGTAGGGAAAGCACCGGAACCGATCGCCGGCGAGGAGCCCTGTGTCATGACCAAAGCGATAAAACTGCTGACCGCACTTCCTCCGCCCCAGCGGCAGCACCTGATGGCACTCGCGCGGGAGGTCTCCTTCCCGGAGGACTCCCGGATCTTCGAGGCGGGCGGCCGGGCCGACCGCTTCTGGGTCGTCCGCTCGGGCGCGGTCTCGCTCACCCAGCGGGTGAACTCCCTGCAACGGGTCACCGTGGCGAGCCTCGGCGCGGGCGATCTGCTCGGCTGGTCCTGGCTGTTCCCGCCGCACGAGTGGGACTTCGGGGCGGAGGCGTTCAGCCCCGTACGCGCCTACGAGTTCGACGCGGCCGCCGTGCTCCGGCTGTGCGAGGAGGATCCGCCGCTCGGGCTGGCCCTGGTACGGATCGTGGCGGAGATCCTCGCGCACCGGCTGGAGCTGACCCGGGGCAAGCTCATGGAGCAGTACTCGATGCACCGGCGGGGCTCGCTGTAGGGCGTCAGACCCGATAGCGGCGCAGCGCGGGCATGGCGGCGGCCAGGCCCAGCATGACGGCGACGACCAGGATGCCGCCGCCCGCCACCGCCGTACGCGGTCCGAAGGCGGAGCCCGCGGTGCCGTGCAGGAGGTCGGCGAGGCGTGGGCCGCCCGCGACGACGACGGTGAACACGCCCTGCATCCGGCCGCGCATCTCGTCCGTGGCGGCGGACAGCAGGATCGCCCCGCGGAAGACCATCGAGACCATGTCGGCGATCCCGGCCACGGCCAGGAACGCCACCGCGAGCCACAGGTTGCCGCTCAGCCCGAAGCCGGTGACGGCCACGCCCCAGGCGACGACCGCGGCGATGACCATCCAGCCGTGCCGGCGGATGCGGGAGAACGTGCCGGAGAGCAGCCCGCCCGCCACCGCCCCGATGGGGATCGCCGCGAACAGCAGACCGAGGGCGAGCCCTTCGCCGTACGAGGCGTAGGTCTCGGCGGCGAGCTGCGGGAACAGGGCGCGGGGCATGCCGAGGACCATCGCGACGATGTCGGCGAGGAAGGACAGCAGCAGCACCTTGTGCAGCGAGATGTAGCGGAACCCGGCCCCGATCTCGCGCAGCCCGGCCCGGCGGGCCGACCGGCCGTCCAGCGGCGGCAGCGAGGGCAGTCGTACGACGGCCCAGACCACGGCGCACAGGGCGAGCGCGTCGATCAGATACAGCTCGGGCAGGCCGATGACGGGGATGAGGGCGCCGGCCAGCAGGGGGCCCGCGACCAGGCCGGTCTGCATGACGGTGGAGCCGAGGGCGTTCGCGGCGGGCAGTTCGTGTTCGGGGACCAGACGGGCGATGGAGGCGTTGCGGGCCGGGGCGTTGAGGCCGAAGAAGGCCTGTTGGACGGCGAGCAGGATCATCAGCACCGCCACGGAGTCGAGGCCGGCGGCGGCCTGGATCCAGAACAGCAGTGAGGTCACGGCTATGCCGATGTTGGTGATCAGCAGCAGCTTGCGGCGGTCCACGGTGTCGGCGACGGCGCCGCCCCACAGGGCGAACACGACCATGGGCAGGAGACCTGCCAGGCTGGCGTAGCCGACCCAGGCGGAGGAGCCGGTGATGTCGTAGATCTGCTTGGGCACGGCGACGGCGGTGAGCTGGCTGCCGACGGCGGTGACGATGGTCGAGCTCCACAGGCGGCGATAGGCCGGGCGGCGCAGCGGACGGGTGTCCATCGCCCAGCGGCGCCAGCCACGGCGGGGCGGCGGAGCCTGTTCGGCGGCCTCTGAGTCGGGGTGGGTGCTGCTCTCGCTCGTGTCCACGGGGTTCCTGGGTGCTCGCTACATCTATCGGGTCCGGGGATCACTATGGCAGCAGTTCCGCCAGCCGGGCGGCGGCGCTGTCCAGGAGCATCTCCAGGGCCGTCGGGTAGGCGCTGGTGACCATGCGGGTCGCCAGGAGGGGTGCCGCCTCGGCGATGCGGGGGTGGGTGGCGCGGGGCAGGCGGGCGTACGTCGAGCGCCATATGTCCTCGTCGGCGTGGAGCGAGGAGCTCGGCAGGGTCAGTGAGGCGGAGTCGAGCGCGGCGAAGGCCAGGCTCTGGTCGATGAAGGCCTGGTAGATGCGTACGGTGTCCGGCACTGGGAACCCGGCCGTGCGCAGTACGTCCAGGACGGCCTCGTCGGCGGCCAGTTCGTTGGAGCGCCCGGTGACCCGGTTCGCCGTGAGCAGCGCCGCCTGCGGATGGGCGACGTACGCGGCGTGGACGCGCAGCCCGAAGGCGCGCAGGTCCTCCCGCCACTCCCCCGTGGGCCGCCAGCCCCGCAGCGCCTGGCCGATGAGCGCGTCGCCGATCGCGAGGGTCAGGTCGTCCATGCCGCGGAAGTAGCGGTACAGCGTGCTCGGGTCGGCGTCGAGGGCCAGTCCCAGCCGGCGTGCGGTGAGTCCGGAGCTGCCGTGCTCGCGCAGCATGCGCAGGGCGGTCTCGACGATCAGCTGTTCGGACAGCACGGTGCCGCTTCTGGTCGGCCGACGCCGGCGCCGCTTCTCCTCGGGCACCACGGGTTTGGGCACGGCGTCCTCCTTATGCCAACGCCATTGACCTTATGCGAGCGGGCGTCGTTGTATCCCTGTGGGGCCCCGTCCTCGCCGTTCGACCGACAGGAAGTGCTTGTCATGCGTGTACTGCTCGTGGGCGCCGGTGGTGTGGGCACCGCCGTCACCCGGATCGCGGCCCGGCGGTCCTTCTTCGAGGCGATGGTGGTCGCCGACTACGACCGGGCAAGGGCGGACGCGGCCGTCGCGGCGGTCGGCGACCCGAGGTTCTGTGCCGAGCGCGTGGACGCGGGCGACGAGGCGGCGGTGACCGCGCTGCTGGAGCGGCACGCGTGCGACGTGCTCCTCAACGCCACCGACCCGCGCTTCGTGATGCCGCTGTTCCGGGCGGCGCACACGGCCGGCGCCACCTATGTCGACATGGCGATGTCGCTGTCGCATCCCCACCCCGACCGGCCCTACGACGAATGCGGGGTCAAGCTCGGCGACGCCCAGTTCGCGCAGGCCGCCGACTGGGAGAAGGCGGGCGTGCTGGCGCTCGTCGGCATGGGGGTGGAGCCGGGCCTGTCCGACGTCTTCGCCCGGCACGCCGCCGATGAACTCTTCGACGAGATCGAGGAGATCGGCATCCGTGACGGCGCCGATCTCACCGTCGACGGCTACGACTTCGCCCCGTCCTTCAGCATCTGGACCACGATCGAGGAGTGCCTGAACCCACCGGTGGTCTACGAGGCCGACCGCGGATGGTTCACCACGGCGCCCTTCAGCGAGCCGGAGGTCTTCGACTTCCCCGAGGGCATCGGCCCGGTCGAGTGCGTGAACGTGGAGCACGAGGAGGTCCTGCTCGTGCCCCGCTGGGTCGACGCCCGCCGGGTGACCTTCAAGTACGGACTGGGTGAGGAGTTCATCCAGACCCTCAGGACACTGCACCTGCTGGGCCTGGACCGCACCGACCCGGTGACGGTACCGAGCGCGGCGGGACCGGTCGCGGTGTCACCCCGTGACGTGGTCGCCGCGTGTCTGCCCGACCCGGCCACGTTGGGCGAGCGGATGCACGGCAAGACGTGCGCGGGCACCTGGGTGCGGGGCACCAAGGACGGCGCGCCGCGCGAGGTGTATCTGTACCACGTGGTCGACAACCAGTGGTCGATGGCGGAGTACGGCAGCCAGGCGGTCGTCTGGCAGACCGCCGTCAACCCCGTCGTCGCCCTCGAACTCCTCGCCACCGGTGCCTGGTCGGGCTCGGGCGTCCTCGGCCCGGAGGCGTTCCCGGCCCGTCCCTTCCTGGACCTGCTGACGGCGTACGGCTCCCCCTGGGGGATGCGCGAGCAATGAGAGCGTCCGCGGCCTAGGTCGGGCCGCCCGGCAACCGCAGGGTGAAGACGCTGCCCTTGCCGGGCTCGCTCACCGCCTCGGCCGTTCCGCCGTGGGCGGCGACGAGATGGCGGACTATGGGCAGACCGAGCCCGCTGCCGCCCGTGCGACGGCTGCGGGACTTCTCCGCGCGCCAGAACCGGTCGAAGACATGCGGCAGGTCCTCGGACGCGATGCCCGTGCCGGTGTCCGAGACCTCCAGGACGACCTCGTCGCCGTCATCGCGTACGGCGAGCGTGACGGTGCCGCCCGCCGGGGTGTGGCGCACCGCGTTGGAGACCAGGTTGCCGAGCGCCTGACGCATGCGGACCGGGTCGGCGTCCAGCCACGGCTCGCCCTCCACGGCGGTGCACAGGTCGACGCCGGCCGCGTCGGCCGCGACGCGGTGGGCCGCGGCGACCTGCTGGAGGAGTTCGTCGCAGCGCACGGGCTCACGGTGCAGGCGCAGGGTGCCCGCGTCGGCGGCCGCGAGGTCCTGGAGGTCGTCGATGACGCGCTGGAGGACGAGGGCCTCCTCGTGCAGCGAGGCGAGCAGGGCCGGGTCCGGGTCGACGACACCGTCCCGGGTGACCTCCAGCCAGCCGCGGATGTTGGTGAGCGGGGTGCGCAGTTCATGGGCGATGTCGCTGACCATCGCCTTGCGCTGGGCTTCCAGGCGTTCGCGGCGTTCGGTCAGGTCGTTGAAGGCGGCGGCCAGGATGCCGGTCTCGTCCCGGGTGGTGACGGGGACCCGGACATGGCGCTCCGGGGGCTGCTGGGCCGCCGCGGTCAGCGCGCGCAACGGCCGTACGAGCCGGGTGGCGATCACGGCGGTGACGGCCACGGTGACGGCGAGCACGACCCCCGCGGTGCCCACGATCTTCGCCTTGTTGGCCGGGGACATGTCGAACCGCACGGCGGGGGTGTCCCCGCCGCCCAGGAACAGTTCGGCGACCGGTGCCACATAGGGGTCGAGCTGGGCGCGGTGCGCATCGTCGAGGCAGGACTCCGCCTCCTTCATCTCCACGGCGCCGTCCTTGGCGAAGCGGGGATCCATGGACGGGCTCAGGTAGGCCGGGCCACGGAGGCCGGTCCCGAGGGACACGGGCATTCCGGGGTCCAGGCCCGCCCGGGTCAGACAGGCGCGGGAGAGTCGCTGAAGCGCGCTCAGCGCCTTCGCTTCCGTGGGGGTCGGCGTGTTGAGCAGTCCGTCGGCGCACGGCTCGGGCACGTACGTGGGCTGATCGGTGCCGTCCGCGTCGGCCACCACCGGGCGGCCGCTCGGCGTGCGCGCGAGGGTGGTCTCCACGCCGTAGAGGTCGAAGCAGCTTCGTCGTTTCCGGGCCAGGAGGTCGAGCTTGGTGCGTTCCTCCTTCGTGAGCCGGTACGGCCCCACGACGCGCGGGTCGATGCCGCTCTGCTGGGCGCCGCGCTCGCTGTAGGTGTCGATGCGCAGCGGGTCCACGGCGGCGGCGGCGCTCGGCGGCAGGGAGGTGCCGGGCGGCGCGGAGTCGGCGATGATCGTACGGCCGGGCGTGGTCAGGGCGATCCGGCGTCCCGTCTTCGCGGACAGCTCCGCCACGGTCGCTGTGACTCCCTTCCAGTCGCGATGGGTGGCCGCGTAGCCGCTGAGTTCGGCGAGTACCTCCATGTCCGTGGCCAGGGCCTGGCCCTGTTCCTCCCTGAGGGCGCGGGTGGTGGTCGCCACGGCCAGCCACGCGGTCGCCGCGACCGAGCACACGGCGATGAGGCCGGAGGCGATCAGCAATCTCACCAGGAGGCGCTTGTGCAGGGGGATGCGTCCGCTCATCCGTGACCGCCGCTGAGCTTGTAGCCGACGCCGAACACGGTCAGCAGCCTCACCGGGCGGCGCGGATCGGCCTCGATCTTCCGGCGCAGGTTCATGATGTGGACGTCTACGGCCCGTTCCGTGGATGCCCGGTCGGTGCCCCGGGTGACCTCCAGCAACTGCCGCCGGGAGAAGACCCGTTCCGGTTCCCCGGCCATGGCCAGCAGGATCTCGAACTCGGCCGGCGTGCACTCCACCGGCGCCCCGTCGCAGCGCACCTCGTGCCGTACGGGATCGACCGCGAGTCCGGCGGCGCGTACGACGGGATCCTCGCGCCGGTCGGTCTGTGCGCGTCCGCTGCGCCGTAGGACGGTCCGGATACGGGCCATCAGCTCGCGCGGGCTGTACGGCTTGACCATGTAGTCGTCCGCGCCCAGCTCCAGGCCGAGCAGGACGTCGTCCTCGGCCGAGCGCGCGGTGAGCATCAGGACCGGGATGTCGTCGTCGGCGCGCAGCACCCGGCACACCCCGAAGCCGTCGATCACGGGGAGCATCAGGTCCAGGACGACGAGGTCGGGGGTGAGCCGCCGGGCCGCGTCGAGGGCGGCCCGTCCGTCATGGACGACGGTGGCGGTGTGGCCCTCCGCGATCAGGGAGCGGCGTATGAGTTCGGCCTGCATCGCGTCGTCCTCGGCGACCAGTACATGTGCACACACGGGGCGGATCCTAAGCGGTCAGCGGGCCAGGGACGTGGCGTCGCCCATGACGACCACGGGGTGGAGCGCCGGGTCCAGCGTCAGGAGCAGTTCCTTCATGTGCTCCTTCGCGATGCTCACGCACCCGTGTGTGGGGCCGCCGTGGTCGACGTGGAACCATATCCCGCCGCCGCGGTTCTCGCCGAGGGGCCGGGTCCAGTCCAGGGGCGACGTCCCGGGCTGCCGGTTGTAGCCGATGGCGACGACGTAGTCGAAGGAGCCGGCCAGCGGCTCGCCCTCGAAGCCGGTACCGGTCAGGGTGAAAGCGGAGGACTGGCTGTACGGCAGCTTGGCTCCGGGGTCCGCCAGCAGACCGCCGGCGTCCGTGAGGGCGTAGACGCCGATGGGTGAGCGCAGATCGCCGAGCTCGTGGTGGTCGGTCCAGCCCTTGAAGGCGTTGTGCGCGGGCCAGCTCGCGCCCGCCTGCCAGCCTGCGGAGGTGCGTTCGTACAGGACGACGGTGGAGCGCGAGGAGTTCTTGCCCCGACCGGTCACCACGACGGCCTGCCGGGCGTCGGGCGGCACCTGCGCCAGGGTTTTCGGTCCGAGTCCGGGCAGCTGCCGCGGAGCCGCCTCGATGGAGATCTCGGGGGCGGGGGTGTTCGGCGCGGGGGCCGCGGCGGTCGCGGACTCGTGGTCAGTGGCCGCCGTGGCACCGGCGCCGCAGCCGGTCAGGAGCAGGGATGCGGCGAGCAGGGCCACACCGGGCTTGCGTGCGATCATGGTTCGACCTTGACCGACACTTGTAAGGAACTGGTCAGTTTCCAGGCGGTGTTCGGCCGGCCCGGCGCATAGAGTCGGGTATCGAACAGGTTGTCCGGGTTCTCCCGGACGCCGAGTCGCCCTGTCGAAAGGCACCGCCGTGAGCGTTCGCGTCCGTCGCGTCTACGACCCGCCCGAGCCCGAGGACGGCGTGCGCATCCTGGTCGACCGGCTGTGGCCGCGCGGTCTGTCGAAGGACGCGGCGCGGGTGGACGAGTGGCCGAAGGGGCTCACCCCGTCGACCGAGCTGCGCCGCTGGTACCACGCGGGCGAGGCGTCGTACGAGGAGTTCAGCGGTCGCTACGAGGCGGAGCTCGCCGCACCCGAGGCCGCCGAACTGCTCGGGACCGTCAGGGAGTCCGCCGCCAAGGGCCCCGTGACGCTGCTGACCGCGTCCAAGGACCCCGAGCACAGTCACGCCGCCGTGCTGGCCCGCCTTCTCCAGGACTGAGAAGGCGGGCCCGCCCGCGCGGGATCAGCCGGTCTGCTTCGCCGCCGCCCGCCCCGCCGCGCGCCCCGAGAAGAGGCAGCCGCCGAGGAAGGTGCCCTCCAGGGCGTTGTAGCCGTGGACGCCGCCGCCGCCGAAGCCGGCCACCTCGCCCGCCGCGTACAGACCGCCGATCGGCTCCCCGTCGACGCCCAGGGCGCGGGAGTCGAGGTCGGTCTGGATGCCGCCGAGGGTCTTGCGGGTCAGGACGTGCAGCTTGACGCCGATCAGGGGTCCGGCGGCCGGGTCGAGGATGCGGTGCGGGGTCGCGACCCGGCCCAGGCGGTCACCGATGTAGCGGCGGGCGTTGCGGATCCCCTGGACCTGGGAGTCCTTCGCGTAGGGGTTGGCGATCTGAAGGTCGCGGGCCTCGATCTGGCGCCGCACCTGTGCGCCATCGAGGAGCGGCTTGTCGGTCAACTGGTTCATCTTCTCGACGAGTTGGTCGAGCGTGGCGGCCACGACGAAGTCCGCCCCCTTGCGCAGGAACGCGTCGACCGGTCCCGGCGCGCCCTTGCCCAGCACACGCTCGCGCAGGAACGCCTTGCGGTCCTTGGAGGTGATGTCGGGGTTCTGCTCGGAGCCCGACAGCGCGAACTCCTTCTCGATGATCTTCTGGGTGAGGATGAACCAGGAGTGGTCGTACCCGGCGATGTCCTCGGTGGTGCGCAGATGCTTCAGGGTGCCGAGCGTGTCGTATCCGGGCAGGCACGGATCGGGCAGCCGACGGCCGAGCGCGTCGAACCACATCGAGGACGGGCCGGGCAGGATGCGGATGCCGTGGCCGGGCCAGATCGGGTCCCAGTTCTGCAGGCCCTCGGTGTAGTGCCACATCCGGTCGCGGTTGACCAGCCGCACACCGGCCCGGTCGCTGATGTCGAGCATGCGTCCGTCGACGTACGCCGGAACGCCCGTGACCATCTCGGCGGGCGCGGTGCCCATACGCTCGGGCCAGTAGCGACGGACGATGTCGTGGTTGGCGCCGATGCCGCCGGTGGTGACGACCACGGCCTGGGCGGTGAGTTCGAAGTCGCCGATCCGGTCGCGGTTGGAGGAGACGCCGCGGGCCGAGCGGTCCTCGGCGAGAACCGTGCCGCGCACACCGCGCACCGAGCCCTCCTCGACGACCAGTTCGTCCACCTGGTGCCGGTGGTGGAAGGTGAGCAGCCCGTCGCGCGCCGCCTGCTTCGCGTGGCCGACGAACGGCTCGACGACACCCGTGCCCGTGCCCCAGGCGATGTGGAAGCGGGGTACGGAGTTGCCGTGTCCGTCGGCCCGCAGGTCGCCGCGCTCCGCCCAGCCGACGGTCGGCAGGAACGAGATGCCGTGCCCGGCGAGCCACGAGCGCTTCTCCCCCGCCGCGAACTCCACGTAGGCGCGCGCCCAGCGCACCGCCCAGGAGTCCTCGTCCTCGACACGGTCGAACTGCGCGCTGCCCTGCCAGTCGTTCCACGCGAGGTCGAAGGAGTCCTTGATGCCCAGGCGCCGCTGCTCCGGGGAGTCGACCAGGAACAGCCCGCCGAAGGACCAGAACGCCTGGCCGCCGAGGTTGGCGGCGTTCTCCTGGTCGACCAGGGCGACCCTGCGGCCCCGGCTGGTGAGTTCGTGCGCCGCGACCAGGCCGGCCAGGCCCGCTCCGACGACGATGACATCGGCATCCATGGCGAGGGTCCCTTTCCTCATACGGTTGTGTCGCTGCCGTCGGTGAGCAGCGCGGTCAGCAGCTGCTTGAGCCAGGCCCGCGCGTGCTCGGCGTCCCGGTCCAGCAGCAGTTGGGTGGTGACTCCGTCGTACGCGCCGACCACCGCGTGGGCGGCGGCGTCGATGTCGCCCAGCACGGCGGGCAGTTCGGTGCGAGCCCGGACGCGACCGAGCCGCTCCGCGATCGCACCCCGCAGCCGCGCCCGGTGCTCCAGCAGGGTCCGTGCCACCTCCGGGTCACGGGCGGCATGCACCAGGAAGTCCGTCTTCACCAGCAGCCAGTCCCGGTCGAGCAGCAGCACCTCGGTGACGCGGTCGACGGCGGCGGGCACGTCGAGGTCGGGGCCGTCGAGGGCGAGCGCCCCGGACACCTGCTCGGCGATCAGATCGGCACGCTGCCGGTACAGGGCGAAGAACAGCTCGTCGAGGCTGGCGAAGTTCGAGTAGAAGGCACCCCGGCTGTACCCGGCCGCCTCGCAGACCTCCTCGATGGAGACCCTGCCGAACCCTTTGGCCGCGAACACGGCGAACGCGGCGTCGAGCAGGTTGGCGCGCGTGCGGACGCGGCGTCTGGTCACGCGCCCGGTCGTCGCCTCGGTCACCATGTCCCGCCCCTCGTTCGATACGTGAATGTATCCGATACACGAATGTATCCAAAGGGCCGGGACACCAAGAGTTCACTCACCCTCGTTGGAACATATTTTCGAATTAGGGTTACGCTGGATCCATGACCAGGCACCTCCAGGGCTCGCTCTTCGACCAGGCGGACCGGCTCCGGCTCGGCTCCCTCGACGCGATGCGCCGCACCGAGCTGGGCCGCGGCGCATGGATCGACGTCCTGCCCGGGTGGCTGGAGGGCTCCGACGTCCTGTTCGAACAGCTGGCCACCGAGGTGCCCTGGCGTGCGGAACGGCGCACGATGTACGACCACCTCGTCGACGTACCCCGCCTACTGGCGTTCTACGGCGCCGGCGACCCGCTGCCGCACCCCGTGCTGGACGAAGCGCGGGACGCGCTCTGCGCCCACTACGCCGGCGAACTGGGCGAGCCCTTCACCACGGCCGGGCTGTGCCACTACCGCGACGGCCGGGACAGCGTCGCCTGGCACGGCGACCGGATCGGGCGGGGCGCACGGGAGGACACGATGGTCGCGATCCTCTCCGTGGGTTCACCCCGCGATCTGCTGCTGCGCCCGATGCGCGGCGGGGACACGGTCCGGCGTCCGCTGGGCCACGGGGACCTCATCGTGATGGGCGGCTCCTGCCAGCGGACCTGGGAGCACGCCGTACCGAAGACCACCCGGGCCGCGGGACCGCGCATCAGCGTGCAGTTCCGCCCGGACGGCGTGCACTGAGGCGGAGAGGCGGCCGCTTCGGATGCGCGCGGGGGCTGCCTCCGGCGGACGGTGCCGGAGGCAGCCTCACCCCTGACGGAACCCTGTCGTCCCCGCCCGTCCTCCCCCACACTGGGCCGGACTTTGGGGGTCGCATGGACACGGAATCCACGCGGACGACCGCCGCTCCCCGGCGCCGGGAACTGGACGCGCTGCGGGCGCTCGTCGTGGTGGGCCTGGTCTTCTTCCATGCCGCCCTGGTCTTCTCCCCCGACGACGACTTCTACGTCAAGAACGCCGACACGACGGACGCCGTCACCGTCGTCGCCGGGCTCGGTGTGATCTGGGCGATGCCCCTGCTGTTCCTCGTCGCCGGCCTCGGCGCCCGGTACTCGATCCGCCGCCGCGGCCCGGGCGGCTTCGCCCGCGAACGCCTGCTGCGCCTGGGCGTCCCCCTGGTCTTCGCGACGCTCACCATCGTCCCCGTCCCGCAGTGGCTGCGGCTGCGCGCCGCCGACCCCGGCTACGACGAGTCGTACTGGAGCTTCTGGCCCCGCTTCTTCCACGTCCACCTGGATCTCGCGGACTTCCCCTTCGTCCTCGAAGGCGAGCACTTCGAGACCGGCCACCTGTGGTTCGTCGTCCTGCTGCTCGCCTTCTGCCTGCTCCTCGCGCCCGTCGCCGCCGCCGTCGCGGCAGGCGCCGAGCGAGCGGGAGCCGCGGTGGAACGCAGGCCCGCCCTGCTCCTCCTGCCCGCCCTGCCCCTCGCCCTGCTCAACTCCCTTGCCGGAATGGAGGAGAACTACGCGGGCTGGAACCGCTGGGCGTACCTGCTGTTCTTCGTCTACGGCTACGCACTCGCCGGCGACGAACGGATCCGTGCCGCCATGCGCCGCCTCGCCCGGCCCGTCGGAGCGCTCGGGATCGTCCTGTTCTGCGGAACCGCACCGGGGTTCCTCGAGGAGGACGACCCGTTCACCGACTGGACCCCGCTCGCGCTGGTCACCCGGGCGGTGTTCGGGGCAGCGGGCTGGTGCTGGGTGGTGGCGATCATGGGGCTGCTGGACCGGCCCCGTGAGCGCGGCGCGTCCGCGAGCCCACGCCCCGGGCTGCTCCTGCCGTACTTCGCTCTCGCCGCGCTTCCGCTGTACGTGCTGCACCAGCCGGTCGTGGTCGCCTTCGCCTACGGGGTCGTGGGCTGGGACGCGCCGATCCCCGTCAAGTACGCGGTGATCGTCACCTGTTCGCTGGCCGTGATTCTCCTGGTGTACGAGTTCGCGGTCCGCAGGACGAGAGTGACGCGTTTCCTGTTCGGGATGCGCTGACCCGGAGGCGTCGGACCCCTCGTCGTCTGCTTTGCTGGTGCCGTCGGGCACGGACTCACCAGGCGGGACGATCATGCAAGCAGATGTGCGGCAAGTCGCCGACGGCACCTATCTGGTGCACGGCAGCAACACCAACTGGGTGATTCTCACCGAGGGGGACGCCGTCACGCTGGTCGACACCGGCTACCCCGGGGACCGGGAGCTGCTCCTCGCCTCGCTTGCGGAGGTGGGGAGTTCACCGGAAGCCGTCACGGCGGTGCTGATCACGCACGCCCACAACGACCACCTGGGTTCCGCCGAGCACCTGCGCGGTACGTACGGCACGCCGGTCTACCTCCACGAGGCCGAAGTGCCGCACGCCCGCCGCGACTTCCTGCACCAGGTGTCGATCGGCCAGGTCCTCAAGAACGCCTGGCGTCCGGGCGTGCTGACGTGGGCCGTGCACGCCCTGCGAGTCGGCGGCAAGGCTCACATCCCGGTGGCCGAGCCGCAGCCGTTCGCGGCGCCGGGTCCGCTGGACCTGCCCGGGCGCCCTGTCCCCGTGCACACGCCGGGCCACACGCTCGGGCACGTCGTGTTCCACCTCCCGGACACCGGAGTGCTGATCTCCGGCGACGCCCTGGTGAGCGGCCACCCCACCTCGCGCGTCAAGGGGCCCCAGCTGCTGCCGGACATGTTCCATCACGAGCGTGCCCGCGCCGTGACCTCGCTGGAGACCCTGGAGGGCCTCGACGCCGACATCCTGGTCCCCGGCCACGGTCCGGTGCACCGCGGTCCAGTACGTGAGGCGGCGCGGCACGCCCGGGAGCGCGCGCTCTAGAGTTCGGGCCATGGCATTGCAGATCAGCGCCACCAACCCGGAGCACCCCGCGCTCCTCCTGGAACTGCCGTGGGACGTGCCCCTGGAGGAGTGGCCCGAGGAATACCTCGTCCCGCTGCCGCGCGGCATCTCCCGCCACGTCGTGCGCTACGCCCGGGCCGGCTCCGAGGTCATCGCCGTCAAGGAGCTGGCCGAACGGCCCGCGCTGCGCGAGTACGAGCTGCTGCGCGACCTGGACCGCATCGGCATCCCCGCGGTCGACCCGCTGGCCGTGGTCACCGGGCGCGCCGACAAGGACGGCGCCCCACTGGAACCGGTGCTGATCACCCGGCATCTGGGCGGCTCGATGCCGTACCGCTCGATGTTCGAGACGACGATGCGCCCGGCCACCATGCACCGCCTCATGGACGCCCTGGCCGTGCTCCTCGTCCGGCTGCACCTCGCCGGGTTCGCCTGGGGCGACTGCTCGCTGTCCAACACGCTCTTCCGGCGGGACGCGGGCGCCTACGCCGCGTATCTCGTGGACGCCGAGACCGGTGACCTGTATCCGCAGCTCAGCACCGGACAACGCGACTACGACCTCGACCTCGCCCGGGTCAACATCAGCGGCGAGCTGCTGGACCTGGAGGCGTCCGGGGCGCTGCACCCGTCCGTCGACCCGATCGAGTTCGGCACCGAGATCTGCGGACGTTACCGGGACCTGTGGGACGAGCTGACCCGCACCTCCGTCTACCCGGCGGGCAAGTACCACTACATAGAACGCCGGATCCGCCGCCTGAACGAGCTCGGTTTCGATGTGGCCGAGATGCAGATCGAGCACAACTCCCACGGCGACACGGTCACCTTCGTGCCCAAGGTCGTCGACGCGGGCCACCACCAGCGCCAGCTGCTCAGGCTGACCGGCCTCGACACCGAGGAGAACCAGGCCCGGCGGCTGCTGAACGACCTGGAGAGCTGGATGGCCACCCAGGACGACTACGCCCCCGGCGACCCCCTCGGCGCCCGCCCGGAGGTGCTCGCCCACCGCTGGGTGCGGGACGTGTTCCGGCCGACCGTGCGCGCCGTACCGCTTCAGGCGCGCGGCTCGATGGACCCGGCCGAGATCTACCACGAGCTGCTCGAACACCGCTGGTACCTGTCCGAGCACGCCCAGCACGACATCGGCCTGGACACGGCGGTGGCGGACTACGTCAAGAACATCCTGCCCACCGCGCGCGACACCCTCCAGCCGACCTCGGAGTGACTCAGGCGAGCGGGACCACGGCCACCGGGCAGCTCGCATGATGCAGGACCCCGTGGGCGACCGAGCCGATCCGTGCGCCGACAGCGGTACGCCTGGCCCGCCGGCCGACGACCACCAGCTGGGCCCGCCCGGCCACCTCCAGCAGCACCTGCCCCGCGCTGCCCATCTCCACGTGCTCCACCACCGCGACGTCGGGGAACCGGTCCCGCCAGGGCTGGAGCGCCGCGGCCAGCGCCTTCTTCTCGTACGGCTCCAGGCCCCCGGCCTCGTCGAGCAGCTTCATCGAGCCGGGGCTGTAGGCGAACACCGGTGGCAGGGTCCAGGCCCGTACGGCGCGTACGGTCGCCCCGCGCGCGGCCGCCGTCTCGAACGCGAAGCACAGCACGGCGGCGCTGTCGTCGGGGTCGCCCTGCTGGCCCACGACGACCTCGCGGCCCGCGGCCTCCGCGGCGGGTTCGTCCCCCGCCCGCACCAGGACGACCGGTCGCGTGGCCCCGGCGATGACCTGCTGTCCGACCGAGCCGAGCAGGAAGCCGACGACGCGGCCGTGCCCGCGCGAACCGAGCACCAGCACCTCGGCGTCGGCCGCCGCAGCGGTCAGCGTGTCCACCGGGCTGCCCTCCAGCACCTCGGTGGTCACGGCGAGGCCCGGATGCCGCTCGGCGACGCCCCTGGCGGCCTCTTCCACCGCGTCCCGCACCCAGCCGGCCTGCTGGTCGGCGTCCCCGGTGTCAAGGGCCTCGTGCGACTGGAACCGCCAGGCATGCACCACACGCAACGGCAGCTCGCGGCGGACCGCCTCCCGGGCGGCCCACGCCAGCGCGGCGAGGCTCTCCTCCGTACCGTCGACCCCTGCCGTGATCGGGCGTGTCATGCGGCTGCCTCCCAAGTAGTGCGGTCGCGTCCGTCGACCAGTCTTCACTACCCTGCCGGGATGAGTCTGGAGTGGGAGCAAGTTGTCGTGGACTCGGCCGACCCGGCCGCCCTGGGCCGCTGGTGGGCCCAGGCGCTGGGGTGGGTGGTGCTGAACGATTCGCCGGAGGAGTACGAGATCCGGCCGCGAGAGGACCGTCTGCCGGGGCTGATCTTCGGGCCGGTACCCGAGGGCAAGACGGTCAAGAACCGACTGCACCTCGACTTCCGCCCCGACGACCAGGAGGCCGAGGTCGCCCGCTTCCTCGCGCTCGGCGCCCGCCATGCGGACATCGGCCAGACAGGCGCGGAGAGCTGGGTCACGCTCGCCGACCCGGAGGGCAACGAGTTCTGCGTGCTGAGCTCGCGGCGCGGCTGAGGCCGCACCGCGTCCGCATACCTGAGCGAAGCAGGACGATCGAACATACGATGGGCGGGAGCCGGCGCGGCGGGGACGGGGTCGCCGCACCGTGAATTCCGACCGCTCTCGGGGTGGGAGACGTATGGCACAGGCCGCCGACACAGCGCGCACCGTCATCATGACCGTGGACGACGACCCGGGAGTCTCCCGCGCGGTCGCCCGCGACCTCAGGCGCCGCTACGGCGCGTCGTACCGGATCGTGCGCGCGGAGTCCGGCGAGTCCGCCCTGGACGCACTGCGCGAGCTGAAGATGCGCGGCGATCTGGTGGCCGTGATCCTGGCCGACTACCGCATGCCCCAGATGAACGGCATCGAGTTCCTCGAACAGGCCCTGGACGTGTACCCCGGCGCACGGCGGGTCCTGCTGACCGCCTACGCCGACACGAACGCGGCGATCGACGCGATCAACGTCGTCGATCTCGACCACTATCTGCTCAAGCCGTGGGATCCGCCCGAGGAGAAGCTCTACCCCGTCCTCGACGATCTGCTGGAGGCGTGGCGTTGCAGCGACTTCCGCCCGGTGCCCAGCACCAAGGTGGTCGGACACCGCTGGTCGGCGCGTTCCTCGGACGTACGCGAGTTCCTGGCCCGCAACCAAGTGCCGTACCGCTGGTACTCCGCCGAGGAGCCCGAGGGCGGACGGCTGCTGGCGGCCGCCGGGCAGGACGGGCAGCGGCTGCCGGTCGTGATCACCTCGGACGGCACGCTCCTCGTCGAGCCGGACGCGCCGGAGCTCGCCGCCCACGTCGGGCTGGCGACCACGCCGACCGCCGACTTCTACGACCTCGTGGTGATCGGGGGCGGCCCGGCAGGGCTGGGTGCGGCCGTGTACGGGGCCTCGGAGGGGCTGCGTACGGTCCTCGTGGAGCGGTCGGCGACCGGCGGACAGGCCGGGCAGAGTTCACGCATCGAGAACTACCTCGGCTTCCCTGACGGCGTCTCCGGGGCACAGCTCACCGACCGGGCCCGGCGCCAGGCCACGAAGTTCGGTGCCGAGATCCTCACCGCGCGCGAGGTGACGGGACTGGAGATCAACGGCGCGGCACGGGTCGTACGGTTCTCGGACGGATCGGCGGTCGCCGCGCACAGTGTGATCCTGGCGACCGGCGTGTCGTACCGGCAGCTTCAGGCGCCGGGCACGACCGATCTGACCGGATGCGGCGTCTTCTACGGCTCGGCGCTGACCGAGGCGGCCTCGTGCCAGGGCCACGACGTGTACATCGTGGGCGGCGCCAACTCCGCCGGACAGGCGGCGATGTACCTCGCCAGGGGCGCCAAGTCGGTGACCCTGCTGGTGCGCGGCGCGGACCTGTCGGCGTCGATGTCGCACTACCTGAGCCGGCAGATCGACGAAGTGCCCAACATCTCGGTCCGCACCCGCACCGTCGTCGAGTCCGCGCACGGCTCCGACCACCTGGAGCAGCTGACCCTGCGGGACATGGAGAGCGGGCGGACCGAACTGGTCGACGCGCAGTGGCTGTTCGTGTTCATCGGCGCGGCTCCGCTCACCGGCTGGCTGGACGGCACGGTACTGCGGGACGAGCACGGCTTCATCCTGGCCGGGCCCGACCTCACCCCGGACGGCCGACCACCGGCTGACTGGGCGCTGGACCGGCCGCCGTACCACCTGGAGACCAACATTCCCGGCGTGTTCGTGGCGGGCGACGCACGCGCCGAGTCCGCCAAGCGCGTCGCGTCCGCCGTCGGAGAGGGAGCCATGGCCGTGATGCTCGTCCACCGGTATCTGGAGCAGTCATGAGCGGACAGCCGTTGCCGTGCAACCCCGCGGAGATCGGGTCGCTGTTCCTGTTCGAGAAGTTGTCCCCCGAGCAGCTCGGGCAACTGTGCCGCGAGGGGCGGGTGGAGAAGTTCGAGCCGGGGCCGGTGTACACCGAGGGCGATCCGGCCACCTGCTTCTACGTGATGATCGAGGGCACGGTCGTCCTCTCCCGCCGGGTCGGCGGCGATGACATCGAGGTCACTCGGACGTCCCAGCGCGGGGTGTACGCGGGATCCATGCAGGCCTACCTCGGGGACCGGGTGCGGCAGGTCTACAACAACTCCATGCGGGTCACGGAGCCGTCCCGGTTCTTCGTACTGCCCGGCGAGGCGTTCTCGGACTTCATGCAGCAGTGGTTCCCGATGGCCGTCCACCTCCTGGAGGGGCTCTTCTTCGGCTCGAAGAGCACCCAGCGGGCCATCGGACAGCGCGAACGGCTGCTGGCGCTGGGTTCGTTGTCGGCCGGTCTGACCCACGAGCTCAACAACCCGGCCGCGGCGGCCGTACGCGCCACCGCGACACTGCGGGAGCGGGTGGGCAAGATGCGGCACAAGCTCGCCGTCATCGCCCAGGGCTCCTACTCCCCCGAGGTCATGGCGAACCTCATCGACATCCAGGAACGCACCGCCGAACGCGTCGCCAAGGCCCCGGTGCTGAGTCCGCTGGAGGCCGCCGACCGGGAGGACGCCCTCACCGACTGGCTCGACGACCACGACATCCAGGAGGGCTGGCGGATCGCGCCCACCTTCGTGCAGGCCGGCCTCGACGCCGACTGGCTCGACCAGATCGCGGCCGCCGTGGACGAGGAGATCCTGCCGAACGCGATCGGCTGGCTCAACTACACCGTAGAGACCGAGCTGTTGATGGACGAGATCAACGACTCCACCAACCGCATCTCGCACCTCGTCGACGCCGCCAAGCAGTACTCGCAGCTCGACCGTGCGCCCTACCAGGTCGCCGATGTGCACGAACTCCTCGACTCCACGCTGCTGATGCTCTCGGGCAAGACCGGGGAGCGGATCAAGGTCGTCAAGGACTACGACCGTACGCTCCCGAAGATCCCGGCGTACCCGGCGGAGCTCAACCAGGTGTGGACCAACCTGATCGACAACGCCGTGGCCGCGATCAACGACACCGGGGGCGAGGGGACGTTGACCGTGCGGACGGCACTCGACCACGACCGGTTGCTGGTGGAGTTCCGTGACACCGGGCCCGGAGTGCCGCCGGAGATCCGCAACCGCATCTTCGACCCCTTCTTCACCACGAAGCCCGTGGGTCAGGGCACCGGGCTGGGGCTGGACATCTCCTGGCGGATCGTCGTCAACAAGCACCACGGCACGCTTCAGGTCGAGTCCGAGCCGGGTAACACGCGCTTCCAGGTGCTGCTGCCGCTCACCGCGGAGGAATCCGACACACCCGAGGAGCCGCAATGACCAACGACAACAAGATCGACCCGACTGTTCCGCCCAGTGGCACGGGATGCGTGGAGTGCGACGAGGCCGGCGGCTGGTGGTTCCATCTGCGGCGGTGCGCGCAGTGTGGGCACATCGGCTGCTGCGACTCCTCGCCGGCCAAGCATGCGACCGCGCACTTCCAGGCCACCGGGCATCCCGTGGTCCGTAGTTTCGAACCGGGTGAGGGGTGGTTCTGGAACTACGCGACGTCCGAGATGTACGAGGCCGGGCCGGACCTGGCGGCGCCGGTCAGTCATCCCGCCGATCAGGCGGTACCGGGGCCCGCGGGGCGGGTGCCGGAGGATTGGGCGCGGGTGCTGAGGGCGTGAGCGGCTGAGGCGCCGACCGCGCGTTGTATGCGGCCGGTCGCGCCCACGCGGTAAGGCTGTCAGTGCCTCGTGCCAGGATGGAAACGTGCCGCAGACCTCCGCTTTCACCACGCCCATCGTCGGCCGCGAGGACGAGCTGTCCCGTCTCTCCGGTGTGCTCGATCGTGCCCGGAGCGGTGAGGCCCGTGCCGTTCTCGTCGCCGGGGATGCCGGGGTCGGGAAGACGCGGGTGCTGGGTGAGGTGTCCGGGCGGGCCGCCGCTGCCGGGATGACCGTGTTGACGGGGCACTGTGTGGATCTGGGCGACGTCGGGCTGCCCTATCTGCCGTTCACCGAGGTGCTGGGCGTCCTTGCCGGCGATGAGCGTTTCGCGCCTGTGCTCGCGGCACATCCTGCGGTGGACCGGTTGCTCGGTGCCGGCGCGGAATCCGTGCCGGACGCGGGCGGGCGGGTGCGGCTCTTCGAGAGTGTGGCGGGGCTGCTGGCCGACCTGGCGGACGTCGCTCCGCTGCTGTTCGTCCTGGAGGACCTGCACTGGGCGGACCAGTCCTCACGGGATCTGCTGCGGTTCCTGCTCAGCCGCGGCATCCTCCAGCGGCCCGCGGGCGGTGCGCCCACGCATCGGCTGGCGGTGTTCGCGTCGTACCGCGCGGACGACCTCCATCGGCGTCATCCGCTGCGTCCGCTGCTCGCCGAGCTGGTGCGGCTGCCCGGTGTCGAGCGGCTCGAACTGCGGCCGATGGCCGACCCGGACGTGGCCCGTCTGGTGCGCGGTCTGCGGCCGCGCCCGGTGCCGGACACCACGGTCCGCCGGATCGTCGAGCGCGCCGAGGGCAACGCCTTCTACGCGGAGGAACTGCTGGCCGCCACGGACGCGGAGGCCGGCGGGGTGCCCAGCGGTCTCGCGGACGTGCTCCTCATCCGCTTCGAGCAGCTGTCCGACACGGCCCAGCAGGTGCTGCGTACGGCGGCCGTCGCCGGGCGGCGCGTCGAGCACGACCTGCTGCGGGACGCGGTCGGACTCCCCGAGGACGAGCTGGAGTCGGCACTGCGGGAGGCCGTGGAGCGGCAACTCCTCGTCTCCGGGGGCGGCGACACCTACTCCTTCCGCCATGCCCTCGCCCGTGAGGCGGTCTACGCCGATCTGCTCCCGGGTGAACGGGCCCGGCTGCACGGATCGTTCGCCCGGCTGCTCTCCGGTCGGGGACACCGCGCGGAGACCGCGGCCGAGCGCGCTCACCACTACCGCGCGAGCCATGACCTGGCCGAGGCCCTGGCCGCCTCGCTGGAGGCCGCCGACCACGCACACCGGCTCGGTGCTCCCGCGGAGGAACTCAGGCACCTGGAAGCCGCGCTCGACATCTGGTCGTCGGTGGACCCGGCCGCCCGGCCCTCGGGCGAGGGCATCGACAGCGTGACGCTGACCCTGCGCGCCTCCGCCGCGGCCGCGCACGCCGGGGAGTCGCACCGCGCGGTCTCCCTCACCCGCTCCGCGCTGGCGGGCATCGGCCAGGACGCGGACTCGGAGCTCGCCGCACGGGTGCGCTACACACTCGCCGGGAACCTGCTCAGCGTCGACAACCTGACGGCGGCGTTCGCGTACAGCAGCGAGGCACTCGCGCTGATCCCGGCCGAACCCGCGTCGCGGACCTGGGTGTGGGCGGCGGCCACGCATGTGATGGCGGCCCGCCAGGTCGGCGAGACCGAGGTCGCGATCCGTGTCGCCCGCCAAGCCCTGCGCACCGCCGAGCAGTTGCAGGTGACGGACGCCCGGGCCGATCTGCTGATCTCGCTGGCCACGCTCGAAGCGGGCGGCGGCCGCCGCACTCCTCAGGGTCGCGAGCAGCTGAAGGAGGCCCGGGAGCTGGCCCGGAGTTCGGGCAACGCGCCGGTGGAGCTGCGCGCCCTGTTCAACCTCTCCGTCGGCTGTTTCGAGTCCGGCGATCTGGAGGAGTGCCTGCCCTGGGTGAACGAGGGCCTGGAGCGCGCCCGCCGCGCCGGACTGCTGTCCTCGCCCTATCCGCTGGAGATGCGCTACCTCCATCTGCTGGTGCTGTACACCCTGGGCCGCTGGGACGAGTGCCTGAGGGCCGCGGCGAGCGACGCCGAGGTGCTGCCGGCGGCCGGTGGATACACGGCGGGTCCCGCGCTGTACGTCGCCCTGGCACGCGGCGACTTCAAGGCCGCCGACCGTGCGCGCGCCCTGCTTCAGGGGCCGTTCGACTGGATGGCCACGCTCGTCGCGGGAATCGTGCTGACGGACGCCGCCGCGCTGGTCGGCGATCCGGACGAGGCGGTGGAGCAGATGCGGTCCACGGTCGCGGCGCTCACCGACGACGCCGGCACACCTCCCGACGCCACGGTCCGCCTCGCCACGCTCGCCCTGTCCGCCGTCGCCGACTCGGCCGTCGCACTCCGCCGCACCGGCGACGAGGACGGGGCACGTCGCCGGGCGGAGACGGCGGACGAGTTGGTGGAGCTGGCGCGGAATGTGGCCGGGCACGGTGACGACGGCATCCCGCAGGGCCCGGAGGGTCAGGCGTGGCTGGCTCGTGCGGAGGCGGAATGGGTGCGAGCCGTGTCCGGTCCGGACGCGGAGGCGTGGGGGAAGGCGGTCGCCGCTTTCGACTTCGGCGACCCGTATGAGCGGGCGCGCTGCCGACTGGGGTACTCCGAGGCCCTGTTGGCGGCCGAGCGTCGCCAGGAGGCGGCCGTCGAGGCGGGTGCGGCCCGGGAGACGGCCGTCGAACTCGGGGCCACGCTGCTGCTGGAGCAGGCGGACTCCCTGATCCGCCGGGGCAGGCTGTCGGACTCCGGCAGCCACAGCACGTCACCGCTCACCGCACGCGAGCAGGACGTCCTGCGGCTCCTCGCCCTCGGCCGCAGCAACCGGCAGATAGGCGAGGAGCTGTTCATCACCGGCAAGACGGCGAGCGTCCACGTCTCCAACATCCTGGCCAAGCTGGGCGCCGCCGGCCGTGGCGAGGCCGTGGCGATCGCCTACCGGCGGGGCCTGATCACCCCGGAACCGACGGCGTCCGGCTGACGAACCCCGTCAGCCGAGTCGGATACGGGTCATGCGCAGTCGAGGCTGTTCAGGTCCACGGCGTCCGCCATGGCCTGCATGCCCTTGTCGTTGGGGTGCAGATGGTCGCCGTTGTCGAAGAAGGGCAGGATCCGCTCGGGGTCGTAGGGGCTGCGCAGGATGCGGTCGAAGTCGGTGACGGCGTCGAACTCCCCGCCGTCCCTGATGAATTGGTTCACCTCCTGGCGTACGGCTTCGGCCGCCGGGTCCCATTCGGACCAGCCCTTGAAGGGTCCGACGGTGGCACCGACGACGCACTTCCCGGCCGCGTGCGCCCGCGCGATGATCTCCCGGTAGCCGTCGATCATGTCCGCCGCGGTGACGCCCGTATGGGCCTTGATGTCGTTGACGCCCTCGAAGAGGAACACGGTGCGCAGGCCCGGCTGGGACAGGACGTCGCGTTGCAGCCGGTTGAGGGCGCTCTGGCCGGCGCCGTCGGCCAGCACCTTGTTGCCGGAGATCCCCTCGTTGGCCACGCCCTTGACGTCCGTGTCGGCCTTCTGGAGCCGGCGGGCGAGATAGTCGGGCCAGCGACGGTTGAGATCGGTGCTGGACTGCCAGCCGTCGGTGATGGAGTCGCCGAGGGCGACGACCGCCGCCGAGCCGGTGCGGACCGAGACCGCGTCGAGGTAGAACCACGAGCCGGTCGTGCCCGTCCAGTTGGCGGCGCCCTCTTCGGCCGTGTGATCGCCCTGGGTCAGGTACGACGTCGCCATCGCCATGCCGTGTCCCGTCGCCGGGCCCGCCGCGTCCGGTGAATGGATGCTGATCACCAGGTCGGTCGCGGCGGGCAACTTCCCGGACAGCGGGTCGCTGAGGGTGGTCTCGCCCGCGGGGATGGTGACGGACCGCGCACCCCCGAAGGTGAGCCGCCGATTGGTGCCGCGGACGAGTTCGGCGCCCGTCTTCCGGATGCCGGCATAGACGCTGTCGAAGGTGATCGGCCGGTCTCCGAAGGCGTTGGAGAGCCGGATCCGCAGATCGGTGCCCGCCGCGCTGGTGTGCACGACGAGCCGGTAGCCGCGGTCGGCGACGCCGTCACCCATACGATCGGCGCTCGCGCCCCAGGTGATGACCTCCGGCGGCTTCACCTCGGCGGCCTGGGCCGGAGCGGCCTGAAGGGCCCCTGCGGCCACAAGCAGCGCGGCGACCACTCTGGCGATCACCGGGCCAGGTCCTTCAGCGTCACGGACTGTCCGGGCGTCAGCTTCACCGTCCGGGACGTGCCGCCGTAGGCCACCGTCGTCGTCCGCCCGCCCACGCTGCGGATGCGGGCCTCGGTCGGCTTGCCGTCCTTCCAGCTCAGGTCGACGACGAAGCCGCCGCGCGCCCCGACCCCGGTCACGGAGCCGGACTCGGCCCAGGCGTCAGGGAGGGCCGGGAGGAGCTCCAGGTGACCGGGGCGGGAGTACAGGAGCATCTCCAGCATGGCCGCGGGGGTGCCCCAGTTGGCCTCGGCCTGGAAGATGCCGCGGCCCTTCTCCACCTCGTAGATGTCGAAGAGGTTGAAGGCGGTGCCGTTGCTGCCGTCGACGGACGGGCGGAGGTTGTTGACGATCAGTTGGTAGGCCTTGTCGGCGTCCTTGAGCCGGGCCCAGCACAGGCTGCGCCAGGCGTTGGCCCAGCCGAAGCTCTCCATGCCGCGCGCGGTGAGCAGGGCGGTGGCGCCGTCGACGATCTCCTTCGGGGTGGAGCCGTCGGGGCGGATGCGGTCGCCGGGGAACAGGTTGATGAGCGGCGACAGGTGCCGGTGGGTGGTCTCGCCGAGGTTGTCCGGCGACATCCACTCCTCCAGCCAGCCCGACGTCGGGCTGACCTGCGGCAGGTAGAGCCGCTTGCGCATACTCGCGATCGTGTCAGCGTAGCCGGAGTCCCGCTTCAGTTCGGCCGCCGCGACGCAGAAGCTGCCGAACAGCATCCACACCAGTTCCTGGGCGTACGTCATGCCCTTGGCGTCCTGCGGACCGTGCTCCGGCGACCAGTCGCTGTCGGCGATGAGGACCTCCTGCGAGGTCCCCGGAAGGGTCGTGGTGAGCAGCCGCGACTCCCAGAACTCACAGGCGCCCTTGAGCAGCGGGTAGATCTTGGCGAGATGGGTCCGCGACTGTGTGAACTCGTAGTGCTCCCACAGGCTGGCGCACAGCCAGGCGTTGCCGGTGGGGTGCCACCACCAGCCCAGTCCGCCATGGATGTTGGTGGAGAAGGCGACCGTCCAACCGGCGATCTTGCCGGAGGAGTTGCGGAAGCGGTTGCGCGGGTCGTTGAAGTGGTCCTTGGTGAGTTTCGTCCAGGACGGGAGCTGGTCGAGGCAGTAGTCGGTGAAGGCGTCGAAGCACTGCGGCAGTCCGGCCCGGTCGGTCATCCAGTAGTTCATCTGGATGTTGATGTCGGTGTGGTAGTCGCCCATCCAGTCCGGGTCGTTGCCGTCGAGCCACACCCCCTGGAGGTTCAGGGGCAGGCTGTCGCGCGAGCCGGAGATCGTGAGGTACCGGCCGAACTGGAGGTAGGCCGCCTCCAGTTCGGGGTCGGGTACGTCGTCGCGTTCGCGCGCGTGGAGGCGTTCCCAGGTGTCCAGTTCGCGCTGGTCGGCCGTGGACGTGCCGAGCGACAGGTCCAACTGACCGTAGAGGGCGCGGTAGTCGGCGACGTGGGTGCGCCGCAGGGCGTCGGCGGATTCCGCGGCGGCGTCGCGGACCTTCGTACGGGCCAGCTTCTCGGGGTCGAGGGAGGGGTTGCGGTAGTTCTTCTCGGCGTCCGGCGCGTAGTTGGTGCCGGCGCTCACCACGACGGTGAGTTCCTTGCAGCCGGAGAAGTCGATCCGGGTGCCGTTGACGGAGACCTTGCCGCCGTTGCTGCGGGCCTTGACGGCGGCTCCGTAGCGCAGTCCGTTGGCGAGGGTCGCCCCGAACGACTCGGCGGCCGTGGGGTTCTCGCCGTGGGTGCCGGTCAGCGTGATCGATCCGGTGTAGCGGCCGCCGCCGCTCTGGGTGAAGTGCAGGACGATCACGTCGTCGGGGTGGCTCGCGTACATCTCCCGCCGGTAGGTGACACCGGAGCGGACGTAGGAGCTGGTGACCAGGGACTGGGCGAGGTCGAGGGTGCGCCGGTAGCCGGAGACGGCGCCGAGGTCGTGGTCGGGGATGTCGACGGTGAGCTTGGCGAGCAGGGTGAAGGAGCCGAAGTCGGCGCGCCCGTAGGGGAACTGGCCGTCGTTGTCGAGCGTGTCGTTGAGGCCGCCGGTCCACATCGTGACGTCGGTGATCATCAACAGTTCGCGGCCCGGGTCGTTGCTCGCGAGCGCTCCGAGGCGGCCGTTGCCGATGGGGAGGCCCTGTTCGATCAGGGAGCCCTCGTCACCGGGGGCCTGCCACCACAGCTGCTGCCGGGAGGCGCCGGCGGGCAGCGGGGCTTCGGCGGGGCGGGCGGGCGCGGCGGAGGCGGTGAAGGTGGGGAGCGTGCCGATGGCGGCGGTGAGGCCGGCCGTGGTGGCGAGGGAGAGGAGGGTCCTTCTGCTGGGCTCGTTCGGGCTGGTGTTCATGTGCGGCTCCGGGTGCGTCTGGGGCGGGGGCCCGGCACAGGGACCGGGCCCCCGAGGGGAGGACGGAAGGAGATCAGGAGGTCTTCTGCACGTCGATCCGGTCGATGTCCGGCGCGTAGCCGGTCCCGCTGTCGAACGTGATCGTGTTGGTCCCGGCCTTCAACTTCACCGGCACATAGACGCTGTTCACCGTTCCCCAGTCGCCCGTGGACGCGAACTTGTGCGAGGTGCCACCACCGCCGTTGGCCGAGACGGCGATCGAACGGGAGTCACCGCTGACGTAGGCGACCTTGATCTGGTACGTCCCGGCCTTGGCCACCTGGACGTCGTTGACGGTGACCTTGCCGCCCGTGTAGAGGTTGCCGACCTTGCGGCCGTCGGAGCAGGCGGAGCAGTCGGCGACGGTGGCGCTGCCGCTCAGCGTGCCGGCCTCGGCCTCGTATCCGGTCCACTCCAGACCGGTGCCGCGGGGGGTGACGGTGAACAGCCGGGAGCCGTGCGCGGGCAGCGCCTGGGTGATCTTGTCGCTGTAGGAGCCGAGGCTCTCCTTGTTCCACAGGTCACGCACCGACGCCTTGCCCTTGAAGCCGAGGGTCGACCAGTTCGCAGTCACCGAGGCCGGCGCGTCGGACAGGTTGAACAGGGCGACCGTGTAGGTGCCGTCGGGGTTCTTCGCGGCCCACACCTGCTGCGGGTCGGAGGCGGTGACGGGCTCGGCGGGCGGCGCGCTGCCCTGGTTGATCGCGAGGACCTCGCGGTTGGTCAGCAGCGACAGGCCGTAGGAGTCGAGCTTCGTGAGGTCGTCGCCGGTGAAGAACGGCGACCTGGCTATGGCCCACAGAGTGGCGTAGCTCTGCCGTTCGGCCTTGGTGAGGCCGTCCATCTCACCGTTGCCGACGTTGACGGAGTCCAGGTCGTTCCAGCCACCGGGGCCGGCGTGGTCGGTCCAGGCGGGGGCGTCGTCCCAGCGATCGTCGACCGAACTCTCCCAGCTGACCAGGGTGTTGCAGTAGCACTCGACGTCCGTGTCGATGCGCCAGCCGTTGGAGTACTTCTTCCAGTCCTCGACGTGCCCGTAGTCGAGGGACCAGGACAGTTCCAGGTGGATCGGCCGGCCGGCGGTGGCGATGGCCTTCTGCCAGGCGGCCACGTCGGCGACGTTGTTGTAGTTGTCGCCGCTCTTGAACGAGCCGGGGCCGACGCCGTCGAGCTTCAGGAAGTCATAGCCCCAGTCGGCGAACAACTGCGCCTGGGAGTCGATGTACTTCTGCCCGCAGGGGTTGGAGAAGTCGATCTTGTAGGCGCTGTCCCAGCCGTTGGTGGTGCGCAGGTCGTCGTAGACGAGGTCGGCGGTGGTGCAGCCCTCGGCGTTCCAGATCGGCGTCTTGCCGTCGTCGTACGCGCCCTTCTCCAGGCCGACGGGAAGGTAGATGCCGGCCTTGAGGCCCTTGGCGTGGATGCGGTCGGCGACGGCCTTCATGCCGCTCGGGAAGCGCACCGGGTCGGCCTTCTGGCGGCCGTACTCGTCGTACTGCTGCTTCCACGACCAGTCCATCCACCAGCCGGCGTCGATGTTGACGTACTCGTAGCCGTACTTCTTGAGCTTGGAGGCCATGGCGTCGGTCTGCTTGAGGACGTTCGCCTCGGACAGATAGCTGTAGTCGCCCTTCGGGTTGAGGCCCGGGTACTTCGACGACTGCATGGTCCAACTCGTCCAGCCCATATAGGGCTTGGCGGCGACCGCCGGGGCGGCCGGCTCGGCGGTGGTCTCGGCGCCGGCCCCGGGGGCGGTCGTGGCGAGGCCTACGGTGAGGGCCAGCACGAACAGCGATCTCAGCGCGCGTGCGGGCATGACGGGGTACGAGGATGACCGCATGGGTCGTGCCTCCTGGTGGTGGGTGCGGGTGCGGGTGGGTGCTAGTTCATGTCCGACCTGATGAAGGACTGGATCGCGGTGGCGGCGGCCCCGCGGGCCCATTGCTCGAAAGCCAGCGGGCGGGTCTGTACGTCGCACTGGTCGGCGGAGCCGAAGGCGGCGGCGGTGAAGGTGTCACGGATCTGCTCGGCGAACAGGTCGTAGGCCATCAGGCCCTCGCCGGAGATGATCACGCGCTCGGGGCCGAGCAGGTTGGCGACGGTGGCGATGCCCCGGCCGATCGCCGCACCGGCGTGTGCGAACACCTCCCGTGCTCCGGGGACTCCTCGGTGGGCCAGTGCCACGGCTTCGGCGGTGTCGGCGACCTCGATGCCCGTGGCCTCGCGGACCTGCCGGACGATCGCGGCGTCCCCGGCGATCGCCTCCACACAGCCGCGGTTGCCGCAGTGGCAGAGCGGGCCGGTCGGGTCGACGGTCACATGGCCGATCTCACCGGCCACGCCGTGCGCGCCGGCAACCACCCGGCCGTGCACCACGAGTCCGCAGCCGATGCCCGCACCGACCGTGACCACGGCGAAGTCGGACAGTCCGGCACCGGCGCCGAACCACTGCTCGGCGACGGTCAGGGCCCGCACGTCGTTGTCGACGGTGACCGGCAACCCCGTGGTCATGGCGGCGAGTTCGGCGAGCGGGACGTCACGCCACTCCAGGAACGGCGAGTAGCGGACGACTCCCTCGCCGCGGTCGACGTCGCCGGAGACGGCGATGCCGACACCGAGGACCGATGCGCCCAACTCGTCCGCCTCGATGAGCAGTTCCTGCATCAGATCCCCGACCGAGGACAGCACCGCCTTGGGGGCACGCGAGGGCGGCGCCACACGGCGGGCCACGCGGATACGGCAGCACAGGTCGGTCAGCACGCCGATGATCTCGTCGCCGGTCAGCTTGATCCCGACGAACAGCGCCCGTCCGCCGTCGACCCGGACCAGGTTCGCGGGCCGCCCGAGCGCCGGACGCGCGGCGGCGTCCACGTCCTCCACGAGGTAACCGGCCTCGATCAGCGGCCGGACCGCCTTGGTGACGGCAGCCGCCGAGAGTCCCGACCGCCGGGCCAGCTCCAGCCGGGTGAGGGGCCCTTGGGAGAGAACGGCGGTGAAGATCTGGGACGAGGCCGGTGTGTTGGCGGGGAAGGTCTCGGCACGAACGGGCAGGTGCATGGCCGGAACCTAGAACTGTTTTTTTCCGTCGTCAATAAAAGAAGCAGGATTTACCTGTGAGACCCGGCAGTCGCCTGTCGCGACGTGCGACGACTCCCCGACTGCCGGGCGGGACGTCAGCGGCCGGCAGGCGGCCTGTTGGCGAGGGTCACGTTGACGGCGGCCCACGCCCGGTTCACCGCCTTGTACTCCGTGCTGTTGAGCCCGTGGAGGTCCTTGGCCGCCCTCAGTGTCGCGCTGCGCGCGTCGTGGAAGTCGGTCGTGGAGACCATGTAGCGGGTCAGCGCGCGGTAGAAGATCGCCGTGGCCTTGGTGCGGCCGATCCCCTTCACCGGCAGGCCGTCATAGGTCGGCGAGTCGTAGGTGACGCTGCCGATCTTCTTGCGGCCGCTGCCCTCGGCGAGGAGGTAGTAGGCGTGCGAGGAGACACCGGAACCCGCGTGGACCTCGGCGTCGTACACGGCCGGTGACCAGTAGTCGATCGCTCCCTCGAGGACGTCGAGGGAGGGGCGGTCGAGGCGGCGCAGGAACTTCTGGTCGAGGCCGAGCTTCTCGCCGACGAGGTAGTTGGGCGGGTTCTTGGGGTTGTTGGCGTTGAACTCGACGGCGGAGCCGAAGATGTCGGCGAGGGACTCGTTGAGGGAGCCGGGTTCGCCGTACTGGTTGCCCTCGGCGTCCACGCGGGTGGGCTCCAGGCGTGCGGTGGCGTCGACCACGCCGTGGGTGAGTTCATGGCCGGTGACATCGAGGACGACCAGCGGCTTCTTGAACATGTCGCCATCGCCGTCGCCGTACAGCATGCAACCGCAGGTGGGGTCCCAGAACGCGTTGCCGACCTTGTTGCCGAAGTGGACCAGGGCACGGGCGCCCTTGCCGTCGTTCTTGATGCCCTTGCGGCCGAAGGTCTTCTTGTAGAAGTCCAGGGTCTTGGTGATGCCGTACTGGGCGTCGACGGCGGCGCTCGCGCGGTTCGAGACGGTGCCGTTGCCCCACTTGTTGGTGGTGCTGGTGACCTTCTTGCCGCCGGCGAAACTCGTCGGCTCCCCGCCCTTGGCGTCCCGCGTCTCGGTGCCCCAGCGGCTGGGGTCCTTGAGTAGGTAGCTGGTGCGGGCGGTCCGGGTGGTCGTCAGCGTGACCTTGCCGGCGAAGAGGGATGTGCCGGTGCCGGTCGCCGGTGCCGGGTAGCGGGCGGCGCCGGCCGCCGCAGTCGCGGCGAGGCCGGTGGGCTGCGGGGCGGTGCCGGTGGCCGGGTCGAGCGTCTCGCCGCGTTCGCGCAGGGCGTCCACCAGATCCGGCGACAGGAACTCCTCGCTGTCGGGCGTGTTGCTGCGGACCTTGCCGGTGAGGGCGTCGATGACGACGGTCCGGGAGCCGCCGCCCGCCGCGGTGTCACTGTCGCTGACGCGCACCTCGTAGGCGAGGGCCGACGCGCCGCGGCGGGCGTCTACGACGAGTTCGACGCTCTTCACCGTCCCCTTCGCGACGTCGGCCGCCTTCTCCTCCGCCTGGTCGATCGTCACCTTCGCCTCGGTGGAGGCGGGCGCGACACGGTGGTCGGCGGCCCGGGTGACACCGGCGTACGACAGCCGCTCGGTGAGGTGGACGACGAGATCCCCGCCGAGGACCGGCATCCCGTGGTGGGCCCGGACGAAACGGACGTGCCGAGCGCCCTCCGGGTCGATCAGCACGTCCTGGGCGTGCAGTTCGTCACCCGGTGCGACACCGGCGGCCGTTGCATGGGCAAAGGCGGCGGCGCGGGCCGCGTCGACCACGGAGGCGGCGAAGCCGGCCGAGGTCGCGGAGACGGCGGTCTGCCCGGTCCCCGTGGCCGGGTCTGCGAAGGCCGTGCCGGTGAGCCCTGTTGCGGCGGTCGTCACGGCTACGGCGACCGCCAGGCTGCGTATGTGAGGTCTACGCATTTGAGGGGTTCCTTCGCGCGAAGGCGGCCGGGGTTACCAACCGCCTTGAGGCATAGCGCAGTTGGTGCGCCATGGGGGCTGGTCGGGCCCCGGTGCGCAACCCTTGCGGATAAGTCATGTCCATGTAAAGCATGAATCGACCGGTAGATGTCGATTCATCGCGATACGGAACACATCCGAGCCGCTCAGTGATCAGCGGGAGATCAACTGTGCGTCGGCTGTGGAGAGGTGACGGGACGCGGGAAGGTTGCCCTGCATCGATGTGACCGACGTCGCATCGCCCACTCGTCGAACCGGTTCGAGGGGCGGGGAACCCGTGCGCCCCGGTGGACGTTTTCCGGACAACCCCGACCGGGGCCGGAAGCACGACCAGCAAGGCGGCGCCATGAGCGAGTTGGTCCCAGGGGGCAATCTGCCCCTCCCGGACGGCGCCGTGACCGTCCGGGTGCCCGGCCCCTTCGACGTGTCCGCGCTCATCACGGACGACAGCGGGAAGGTCCGGGGCGACGCCGATTTCGTGTTCTACAACCAGCCGTCCGCGCCCGGGACCCGGCTGCACGGCGACACGCTGACGGTCGACCCGCCGAGGCTGCGCGCCGGCGCCACCAAGGTCACGGTGGTGGTCAGCGCCGCCGATCCCGGCACTCCCCTGGGCCGACTGCCCGCCCCCACCCTCCTGGTCACCGGTCCGGGCAGCCGTCTGCTCGCCCGGTTCGCCCCACCGCGACCACGCCAGGAGACGGTGCTGCTGCTCGCGGAGATCTACCGGCGCGGCACCGGCTGGAAAGTGCGCGCCCTCGGCCAGGGGTACGCGGACGGACTGGCAGGCCTCGCCCGCGACTTCGGGGTGGATGTCGTCGACGACAGCGCGACGACCCAGGCACCGCCCACGCCGTACGGCGCACCGCCCGCGTCCTCCCCCGGGCCGCACCGTCCGGCAGCGTCGCCATCCCGTCCGTCCACCGCGCCATACCGCCCCGCCACGGCTACACAGCGTCCACCCGCCGCGCCCCGCCGTTCCCCCGCTCCTCCCTCCATCCCCTCCCCCGCCTCACACGCTCCTGCCCCCGACCCCGACGGCTTCCTCGGCCTGGTCAACTCCGCCCGCGCCGCGGCCGGTTCGCCGCCCGTCTCCCTCGACGCACGACTGACCTCGGCCGCGCGGGCCCACGCCGGCGCCATGGCCGCGGCAGGACGGCTCGGTGTCGAAGGCGGCGACGGGGTCTCGGTCTACCAGCGCGTCACGGCGAGCGGATTCACGTATGTCACGGTCGGCGAGCACCTGGTCTCCGGCCCGCGCACCCCCGCCGAGTTCATCGACTACTGCCTGCGTTCGGAGCAGCCCCGCCGGACCCTGTGCGACCCGGCGTTCACCCACGCCGGTCTGGCATACGTCAACGGCGGCCGCTCCGGCGACACCTACTGGACCGCGCTGTGGGCGAGGCCGATGACACCGGGAGAACTGGCGCGGACGGCGACCGACGTCGTCGATCTCACCAACCGGGAGCGGGCCAGGGCCGGTCTGCCGCCTCTGGCCGTCGATCCGATCCTCACCACCGCGGCGCAGGCACACAGCGCGGACATGATCGCCCGCGCCTTCTACGCGCACACCTCGCCCGACGGCAGCCAGCCCTGGGACCGGGCCGCCGCGGCGGGCTCCACGCGGCGCTCGATCGGCGAGAACATAGCCTGCGGCCAGCGCTCCGCTGCCGAGGTGGTGGAGGGCTGGATGAACAGCCCGGGCCATCGGGCCAACATCCTCAAGCCCACGTTCACCCACATCGGGGTCGGCTTCGCGGGCGGCGGCGCGGCGGGCACGTACTGGACACAACTCTTCGGCGCCTGACGAGGGCCGTGGAATTCACGTACCCCCGCGATCTTGGCGGAAGGACAGCATCCGGGACACGATGCCGGGTATGAAGGGTGATCTGTTTTCCAGCGAGCACATGGTCCAGCCCGCCGCAGCGCCGGGCATGACGGTCGAGAACGCCAAATGCATCAAGTACGCGGTGAACGGCGAGATGTTGGCCCGTCAGGGCGCGATGATCGCCTACCGCGGGAACCTCCAGTTCGAGCGCAAGGGCCAGGGCGGCGTGGGCGGCATGCTCAAGCGCGCGGTCACCGGCGAAGGGCTCCCGCTGATGGCGGTGCGCGGGCAGGGCGAGGCCTGGTTCGCGCATGAGGCGCAGAACTGCTTCGTCGTCGATGTGAACCCCGGCGACGAGTTCACCGTCAACGGCCGCAACGTCTTGTGCTTCGACGCATCGCTGTCGTACCGGATCTCGACCGTGAAGGGCGCGGGCATCTCCGGCGGCGGTCTGTTCAACAGCGTCTTCACCGGGCAGGGGCGGCTGGGCCTGGTGTGCGAGGGCAACCCGCTGATCATTCCGGTCTCGCCGGAGTATCCGGTGTACGTCGACACGGACGCGGTCGTCGGCTGGACCGCGGGTCTGGGGACCTCGCTGCACCGTTCGCAGTCCATCGGGTCGATGCTGCGCGGCGGTTCGGGCGAAGCGGTGCAGCTGATGCTCCAGGGCCAGGGCCATGTCGTCGTACGGCCGAGCGAGGCGACGCCGCAGAAGGCACAGCAGCACTGAGACAGCGCCGTGAAGTGATCCACACCTCACGGGCAACCCCCGTCGGTCCTTCCGGCGTCTTGATCGACAACAACAAGCGAAGACACCAGGTGACGCCCTGGCCCCCGGGCCAGGGCTCCCTTTCAGCAAGCTATACACACCATGTATAAACAATGCGTATACGTACCGTATACAGGGAAAGCCAGGAAGGCGCGTTACCGTGCGGCCCGAGGCCCGGGGGACACCGGGGCGATGGCCTGGGCGCTGTGGAGCGGCGTGCTGGCCGCGCTCGACTCCCCGCGGCCCGAGGCAAGCCGTCTGGCCGATCTCCTCGAAGCCGACGGCGAAGCCGCCGAGGCGGCCGCGCTGATCGAGGCGGCCGGCGGCAGGTCGGCGGCGCTCGCCGAGGCACGCCGTCATCCGGCCGCGGCGGAGGTCGCGCTCAGTGACGCGGACCTTCGGCGGAGCACGGTGGACGAACTGCGATCGCTGCTGGACTTCCCTGTACGGCGCGACCTGTGATCCCTTGTTGACCTGCGCCGCTTCTCGGGTCAGGGTTCGATGCGACGCGGACTCACTCACCCGCGCCGGAAGGGTGGACTGTCATGATCGGGCTCACGGACATCGAGGCCATCGAGGCCGCGGCCGCACGGATCACCGGGCACGTCGTGCGCACCCCCACCGTGCCGAGCCCGGGCCTGTCCACGCTGCTCGGCGCCCCGGTCACCGCGAAGCTCGAACTGCTCCAGCGCACCGGGTCGTTCAAGGCGCGCGGGGCGACGGCGAAGCTGCTCTCCCTGAGCGCGGCCGAGCGGGCCGCCGGCGTCGTGGCGGTCAGCGGCGGCAACCACGGCATCGCGCTCGCGGTCATGGCCGCCGCCCTCGATGTGAAGGCCACGGTCGTCATGCCGCGCTCGGCGTCCGCCCGTGCCGTCGAGATCGCCCAGGACGCGGGCGCGTCGGTGCGGCTGACCGACGACATGGACGGCGCTTTCGCGCTGGTGACGCGGCTCAGGGACGAGGGACTGACCCTGGTCCACCCGTTCGACGACCCGCTGGTGATCGCCGCACAGGGCACCGTCGGGCTGGAGTTCGCGGACGACGCCGGAGAGCTGACCGATGTCCTGGTGAGCGTCGGGGGCGGCGGGCTGATCGCCGGTGTCGCGGCGGCGCTGCGGGCCCGCCGACCCGAGGTGCGGATCTGGGGCGTGGAGACCGAGGGCGCCCAGGCGATGTCCGAGGCGCTGGCCGCCGGCGGGCCGGTACCGGTGACGCTGTCGTCGATCGTCACCACCCTCAGCGCCCCGTCCGTGTCCCAGCTGACGTACGACCATGTGTCCGCCCTGGTCACCGAGGTGCTCGTGGTTCCGGACCGGGAGGCCGTGCAGGGCGTCCTCGACCTCGCCGACCACGCCAAGCTGTGGACGGAACCGGCCGCGGGCTGTCTGCTGCCCGCCGCCCGCCGGGTACTGGAGCGGGTGGGCGAGGGGGCACGGCTCGGCCTGGTGGTGTGCGGAGGCAATGCGACGACCGGGGACGTGATGGCGTGGACGGAGCGCTTCGGACTGCGCTGATCCGGCACCGATCGGATTCCTCGCGAAACAGGGCGAGTTCGGCACACCTCGGGCACAAGCCGAAAGAAGGTCACCGGACTTGCGGATCCGTTGAACGCTCACCGTTGCACCCCTCGTACCTCTGGGAAAGGTGAGAGCCAGCGGGTTCAGCGAGGGATGACCATGGTCAAGGCGCACGTCTCCACGCACGAGTTGGTCGCCGGAAGGTACCGGCTCCTGGAGGTCCTTCACCGCGAGACGAACCGCATGTGCTGGTATGCCGAGGACGTCGAGGCCGCACGGCCCTGTCTCCTCACGCAGACGGTTCTCCCGGCCGGCTCCGACGGGGAGACGGTGCGGCGGGCCACCGCTCGGGTGATCCGCATGTCCGAGACCATGGGGCTGTTGCGGCCGGGCAAGGTGGCCACGGTCGTCGACGCGATCGAGGAGAACGGCACCCTGTGGACCGTCACCGACTGGATCGACGGCATCCCGCTGGGGGAACTCCTCGCGCAGGAGGGCACGTTCAACCATGTGCGGGCCGCGCGGATCGGCCTGGAGCTGCTCGACGTGCTGGAGGCGGCCCACGGCGAGGGCATCACGCACGGCGAGCTGAGTCCGGGCCAGGTGTTCGTGCGGGACCAGGGCCCCGTCGTGGTCACCGGCTTCGGCCTGGCCGGCACGACCCTCGTACCGCGCGTGACGGCACCGTCGTACGCCTCTCCGGAACAGGCCCGCGACGAGCGCATCGGACCGGCGGCCGACCTGTGGGCGCTGGGTGCGCTTCTCTACACGATGGTCGAGGGCCGTCCGCCCTTCCGTGAACGGGACCGGCCCGAAACCACGTTGAAGGGAGTCGACCGGCTTCCGCTGCGCACCCCCCTGCGTGCCGGGCCGCTCACCCAGGCGGTGCAGGGGCTTCTCCGCAAGGATTCCAGGGAGCGGCTGACCCGGCCGGTGCTCCGCGAGGCGCTGGTCCGCGTCCTCAACGAAGACCCCGAGATGCTCGCACCGTCGGCGCCGCGGCCCCGGCTGCGCCGGGTGTACGCCGCCGCCCTGCATGCGGGCCCGGGGTGGAGCAGGCGCACCATGATCGCCGGGACGGCGCTGGCCGTCGTCACGGTCTCCGTCGCCGTGCTCGCGGTCTCCCGTCAAGTGTCCGACAACGATGGCACGTCGGAGGCGGGTGCGGCGCCCCGGCCGCCCGCTTCGACCACCGTCCCTGAGCGACAGTCCCCGTCGCCGTCGGCGACACCGTCTCCCACGCCGACGCCGACGCCCACACCGACACCGACACCCACTCCGACGTCCGCGTCCCCCTCTCCCACGGGCACGCCCCTGCCGCCAGGCTTCAGCCGCTACCACTCCCCCGAGGGGTTCTCCCTGGCCCTCCCCAAGGGCTGGAAGCCGCTCCGGACCACCCGCCAGGAGGATCTGGCCTACCGCGTCGTGCTCGGCAAGGAGGGCGACCCGCGCACGCTGGCCGTCACCTACAGCGAGCGGCTGGGCCCCGACCCGGTCGCCGTCTGGCGGGACGACGTCGAGCCCGAGTTGCAGCAGGACGGCGGCGACTACCGGCGGATCGGTGACATCCGCGCGACGACGTACCAGGGCCGCGAGGCCGCCGACATGGAGTGGCTCGCCGATGTCGACGGCACGCGTGAGCGTACGTTCGGCCGCGGCTTCCTCATCGGCGAAAGCCGCGGCTACTCGCTGCGCTGGACGACTCCGGCAGCCGACTGGGACGACGACGCCAACCGCGAGGCGCTGGCCGCCTTCCTGCGGACCTTCCGGGTGCCGTCAGACTGAGCCGCGGGGTGCGCGCATCCTGCGCAGCGGGCCCCGGTGCAGCGGCTGCGTGGACCACCCCGCGGTGAAGGTGCCGTCGGTGAGCGAGCACGTCACGACCAGGTGATGCGGCGTCTCCAGGAAGGCGACGTCCACGACGAGGGTGTCCGCGTCGCTCCACCCCCCGCTCACGGCGGTGGGGACCGGTCCCTCGGTGACGGTCCACCCGTCGTCGCCGATCGGCACCTCCAGCGGCTGTCCGTCGTCGACCAGCGTGAGGCTCCGGCCGCCCGTGACCTGCACCGCGGTCAGTGTCGGCTGGTCCGCGCAGGCGCCGCCGTGCGGCGTGAACCCGGCCGCGGACCAGGCCTCCGCGCGCTCCGGCGGTGCCGGCTTGCCCGCGGCCGGAGCCAGTGCGAGCCGCGCCAGCCGTTCGGCCAGGGCGGTGTCGCGCTCCTCCCGGCCCGTCAGCGGCTCGGGGCCGAACGCGGGCAGCAGATGGTCCCAGACCAGGTTCAGGTACTTCTGCATCTGCTCGGTCGCCGCGGTCGTCGCGATCACGGCGTCGTGCTCCGGCAGCACCAGGCAGAACTGTCCGAACGCGCCGTCGCCGCGGTAGCCGTGCCGGGACATCCAGAACTGGAAGCCGTAGCCCTGCTGCCACTCGATCCCGCTCATGTCGATCTCGGCATTGGAGATCTGCGCCCGCGTGGCCTCGGCCACCCACGCCTCGGACAGCAGCCGCTCGCCCTCCCACACGCCGCCCTGCACATACAGCTGACCGAGCCGGGCGACGGCGTCGGTGGTGGCGTGCAGGCCGCTGAAGCCCAGTTCGCGGCCGGACCGGTCGCTGATCCAGGCCGTCTCGCCGATGCCGAGCGGATCCAGCAGCCGGGGCCGCAGATACTCCGTCAGCGACTGGCCGGTGACGCGTCGCACGATCTCGCCGAGCGTGTACGTGGTGGGCTGGTTGTAGGCGAAGACGGTTCCCGGGTCGCGGTCCGGCGGCAGCAGCAGGAAGCCGCGCACCAGGTTCTCGTGGTCGAGGCCCAGGGCCGGGTAGAGGGTGTCGGTCTCGTGCCCGCTCGCCATGGACGCCACGTGCCGCACCAGCATCGCGCGGCTGCGCGGGTCGGTGATGTCGGCCTCGAACTCCGGGAAGTACGAGATCACCGGGGCGTCGAAGTCGATCAGCCCCGCGTCGGCCGCGAGCGCGGCGGCGGCCGCCGTGAAGCTCTTGCTGAGCGAGTACAGGAGATGCAGGCGGTCCTCGGTGTACGGCGCCCACCAGCCGGACGCCACCAGGTGGCCGTGCCGCATGATCATCAGGCTGTGCGGTTCGATGTCCGGGGCGGCGTCGAGGGCGTCGAGGAAGGCGTGGACACCGGATGCGTCGACGCCCTGGGCGGCGGGGGTGCTGGCGGGCAGCAGGCGAACACTCATGCCCGCATCCTCTCCCGACCGTCCCGCGCGATCGAGGGGTCTGCCGACGAACGGGAGGCGAACCACATCGGCCCGAGGCCGGGAAAAGCATCGCCATGAGCCCATATAGGCTGCCTGTCGCACGAGTTCCTGCCACACCGGCACCACCCTTCAGGAGAGTCACCCGTGACCCTGGCGACCGTCCCGTCCGAGACGTCCCCCGCGCCCCTGTCCGACCTTGTGGCGCGGGACGCGCGCGAGTTCGGGGTGTATGCGCGGACCGGAGGCTGGGCCTTCGGCCTGCTGGTGGCGCGCAGCGTACGGCCCGGCGGACAGGGCGCGGAGGAGACGCCGAAGGTGTCCGCGAAGGAGTTCGCCGAGCTCGCCGGGTGCTCCGCCGAGCGCGTCATGCGCTACTACAAGGCCTGGGACCGGGCCGCCGACGACGGTCTCGTCCCGCACTTCGAGGCGCTGGCGCCGGGCCAGGACGTCGAGTTGCCGGACGCGGACGTATGGCTCGGCTACTACGTCTCCCGCAACAGCGCCACCTCCGAGCGCGGCACCGCCATCACCGAGGCCGCCGAGGCGGAGGGCATCCGGCCGACCAAGGCCCTCGAGGTCGCGGAGAACCCCACCGCGCTGCGCGCCGCCATCCTGGCCGATCCGTCCACCGCCCGGGCGGCCCGCCAGGCGCTCCTGGATCGTGTCCTCGAAGACCCGGAACTCCAGGCCGAGTTGGCCCGGGACGTCGTGCGCACCGACGATCTGAAGAAGGCCGTCGCCACCGAGAGCCGGGCGGCCGACCGGATCGGATACGTCCGTCAGATCGCCGAGTCGGGCCAGATCAAGACCCCCGCCGGACAGACCGTCGACGCACCCTCCGACGTGCGCCAGGAGGCCGAGCGGCAGCTGTCCCTGATCGACGAGCTGGACGACGGCGAGGACTCCGGCGAGTGGGCCGGCGAGGCGTACGACACCATGAAGTCCCTCATCGCCGAGACCGTCGAGGCCGACCCCGAACTCCGGGTCCAGGAACGGCGGACGAAGTTCTACAGCAGCCTCCAGCGGGCGACGAAGGTGTTCGAGGAGCTGACCTTCGACGACGCCCAGGACTTCTACGAGGACGACATGGTCCAGCAGTTGGAGGAGCTCCAGCATGCGATCAGCACCTGCATCGCGGCACTGCGCGGGGCGCGCGGGGAAGCGTCCTGACCACCCAGGGTGACGTGCTCGGTCTCACCGTGGCGTGTGGCGGTACCGCGTCCACCACGGCACGCCGAACCAGCACACCACGTACCACACCACGATTCCGGCGACGAGCCATGGCACGTAGTCGTCGCTGCCCGTCGCGACCCGGAGGATCAGCAGCAGCGCGGCGGTCATCGTGGCCAGCAGCAGCAACAGACCGACGAGGGTCAGCCGGGAGGCCCACGCCACCGCCTGCGGTTTGACCTGTCGGCCCGCCACGAGCCGGTGCAGTGTCACCGGGCCGATCAGCGCCCCGGTGGCGGCGGCGCCCAGGACGACGGTGACGATGTAGATGTTCTGGTCGGTGTCGTCCAGATCCACGAACCGTGGCGTGAACACGACGGTGAGCAGAAAGCCGAACAGGATCTGGACCCCGGTCTGGGCGACCCGGATCTCCTGGATCAGCTCGCCCCATTTCCGGTCGGCCCGCTCTTCGGGGGTCTCGTCGCGACCCCGGTCGTCCGGGTCCGCGTTCTTTCCCGTGACCGACAAGGTTCCTCCCTGATCGATCGAATCCGCTTGGTGTCTCGGGCCCCGAGTGCCCAGATTCAGCCGGTTCGATCGGTCAGGGCTGCGGCACCGGCTACCAGCGGCTCTCCACCTGGTCCTTGATCCGGCGGTCGTAGAGGTCCCGGATCGCGGTGAGCGTCTCGTCGGACAGTTCCGGCAGCTTGGCGGCGGCCGCGTTGGCGCGGGCCTGCTCGGGCGTGCGGGCACCGGGGATGACGGTGGTCACGCCGGGCTGCTGGACGATCCAGCGCAGCGCCAGCTGGGCCGGCGTGCACCCCTCCGGGGCCAGGGCGGAGAACTCGGCCGCGGCCTCCACGCCCGTGGCGTAGTCGACGCCGGAGAAGGTCTCGCCCTGGTCGAAGGACTCGCCGTGGCGGTTGAAGGTGCGGTGGTCGTTCTCGGCGAAGACGGTGTCCTTGGTGTACTTGCCGGAGAGCAGACCCGAGGCCAGCGGAACCCGGGCGATGATGCCGACGCCCGCCTCGTGCGCCGCCGGGAGCACCTCGTCCAGGGGCTTCATGCGGAAGGGGTTGAGGATGATCTGCACACTCGCCACGTTCGGCCGGGCGATGGCGGTCAGCGCCTCGGCGCAGGTCTCCACGCTGACGCCGTAGGCGGCGATGCGCTCCTCGGCGACGAGCGTGTCCAGGGCGTCGAAGACCTCGTCGGAGGAGTAGACGGGCGTCGGCGGGCAGTGCAGCTGCACCAGGTCGATGCGGTCGACGCCGAGGTTGCGGCGGGAACGGTCGTTCCAGGCGCGGAAGTTGTCCAGGACGTAGTTCTCGGGGATCTGGTCGACGCGACGGCCCATCTTGGTGGCGACGAAGACGTGCAGATCGGGGCGCCCGCGCAGGAACCCGGCGATGGTCTGCTCGCTACGTCCGTCGCCGTACACATCGGCGGTGTCGAAGAAGGTCACCCCCGTCTCGGCCGCGGCCTCCAGCACCGCAAGGGCTTCCTTGTCGTCGACGTCTCCCCAGTCGGCACCCAGCTGCCACGTGCCGAGACCGACGACGGATGCCTGCTGACCCGACCTACCGAATGCGCGCTCGTCCATGGCGTCAGTCTGTCATCCGACACCGACCTGCGCGGAGTCGGCTCCTCCGGTCACTTCCTGTGAATCGTTCACTCACACGAGTGACGGGAATCGCTGGGGAACATGCACGTGTCAACGCGCCTCTAGCGTGAGCGCGTGATCGAACATTCATCGCATCCGGGCGGCGGCCGACCCGCCCCGTGGACCCGCCGGGGTTTCCTGCTCACCGCCGGCGCACTGGCCGCGACAGCGAGCACCAGGGCGGCCGCGGCTGCCGAACTGCCGGGCTTCCCGGCGGACATCACCCCGTACCGCTCGGCGTACCGCAACTGGGTTGGCGAGATCACCGCGGACGGGCTCTGGGCCTGCGCCCCGAGCGGCCCGGAGCAGGTGGCGGCCGTCGTCAACTGGGCGTGGCGGCACGGCTGGCGGGTGCGCGCACGCGGCTCCTCGCACGGCTGGTCCCCGCTCACGGTCACCGAGGACACGCCGTCGGCGAGCGCCAGCGAGATGGGGGTTCCCCCGGCCGAAGGCTCGGGGAGGGTCTTGCTGGTGGACACCGCCCCGCACCTCACCGGCCTGGCCCTGGACTCCCCCACCTCCGTGCGCGCCGGGACCGGCATCACGCTCGAGGCCCTGCTCGCGTATCTCGAAGCGCACGGTCTCGGGGTCACGGCCACACCCGCGCCCGGAGATCTCACCCTCGGCGGCGCCCTCGCCATCGACGCGCACGGTACCGCCGTACCGGCCGAGGGTGAGCAGCGACTGCCCGGCCACACATACGGCTCGCTCAGCAACCTCGTGCTGGCGCTGACGGCGGTGGTGTGGGACGAAGCCGCCGGTGCCTATGTCCTGCGGACGTATCAGCGGGACGAGCCGGACTGTGCCGCGCTCCTCACGCACCTGGGGCGCGGTCTGGTCACCGAGGTCGTGCTGCGCGTGGGCGCGAACACCAAGCTGCGCTGTGTCAGCCGCACGGACATTCCGGTCGGCGAGCTCTTCGCGGCTCCGGGGACGGGCGGACGGACCTTCGCGAGCTTCCTGGCGGAGTCCGGGCGGGTCGAGGCGATCTGGTTCGCGTTCACGGAGTTCCCGTGGCTGAAGGTGTGGAGCGTGTCACCGACCAGGCCGCTGACGTCGCGGCGAGTGACGTCGCCGTACAACTACCCGTTCTCCGACAACGTGCCGACGCCGGTGGCGGATCTGGTCGGGCGGATGGTGTCGGACGGGGCCTGGTATCTGGCGCCGGTGCTCGGCAACGCGCAGTACGACGCGGCCGCGCTCGGGCTGGTGGCGACCCTGTCGGCGGACATCTGGGGTCCGTCGAAGAACACCCTGCTGTATCTCCGGCCGACCACGCTGAGGATCAACGCGAACGGGTATGCGGTGCACACGTCACGGGACCAAGTCCAGCGTGTCGTCGCCGAGTTCACCGACTTCTACCGGGAACGGCTCATGGCGTACGCGGCCATCGGCAAGTATCCGGTCAACGGTTCGGTCGAGATCCGGGTGACGGGACTCGACGATCCGGCCGACGCCGAACTGGCCGGAGCGCAGACCCCGTTGCTGTCGGCGCTCCGGCCCGGCGGTCCCGGCCGGGACACCGCCGTCTGGCTCGACGTCCTCACGCTGCCCGGCACCCCGCACGCCGAGGCGTTCCTGCGGGAGATCGAGCAGTTCCTGCTGGCGACCTTCGACGGCACCCGGGTCGAATGGTCCAAGGGCTGGGCCTACACCGACCGGGCCGTGTGGAGCGACGAGGAGGTGCTGGGCACGGTGGTCCCCGCCTCGTTCGGTCCGGACGTGTGGGGGCGAGCGGTCGAGACGCTGGACCGGCTCGACCCCCACCGTGTCCTCGGCAATGACTTCCTCGACCGGTTACTGCGTTGAGTGCCGATGAGGGCTGGGCCCATCGCGTCGGCTTCCCGGACGATCAGGCGTCAGCCGTACGGCACTCCGGGTGCCCCCAGCCCTGCGGGTTCTTGGCGATCGGCTCACCGGCCGCATAGGGGCGGCCGCACATGCAGCGTCCCGGGAACTTCGCCTTGATCGTGCGGGCGGAGCCGCCGGCCTTGCGGGGCCCGGCCGCGGCGGTCTTGCGACGCGGGGCACCGGAGGCGGGGGTGTCGGGCGAGGGCGGCGGCGGGGGTGAGCCGAGTTCGCTGCCCGCGGGTTCCTGGACCACCGCGGCCTGGCTGGCGGCCCGGTCGGCGAAGTCGTTGAGCGGGTCGCCGTCGACCTGGTGGGCGGGGACGTAGCGGAAGTCGACCTTGCGGCCGTCGAGGAGTTCGTCGATGCGGACGACGAGGTCCTGGTTGGCGACCGGCTTGCCGGCGGACGTCTTCCAGCCGTTGCGCTTCCAGCCCGGCAGCCAGGTGGTGACGGCCTTCATGGCGTACTGCGAGTCCATGCGGATCTCCAGCGGCACGTCCGGGTCGATGGCCGTCAACAGGCGTTCCAGCGCGGTCAGTTCCGCGACGTTGTTGGTCGCCTTGCCGAGCGGGCCCGCCTCCCAGCGAGTCGGCGTCTCGGCTTGGTCGGCGACCACCCAGGCCCAGCCCGCCGGTCCGGGGTTTCCCTTCGAAGCCCCGTCGCACGCGGCCACCAGTCGTTCACGCATGCGCCGATCATGCCATGCACGGGCCGGGCCCCGGGTCGCGGTGTGGGATCAGACGTCGGTGAGGTTCGGCATCTCACCCTGGGTGTTCGTGGTGTCGATCACGGAGAAGTTGGCGCCCTGTGGGTCGGTGAGCGCCGCGAACCGTCCGAACGGGCTGTCCATCGGCCCGAACCGCAGAACGGCGCCGAGCTTGGTCGCCTTGGCGACGGCGTCGTCGCAGTCGCGGACTCCGAAGTAGACGTTGATGTAGGGCGGCACCTCGGGCGGGAAGTCGTCGGTCATCTTCATCCGGCCCAGGGCGGGGTTGCCCGCGAGGTTGTAGACCCGGAAGTCCATCGCGTCGTCGTCCATCTGCTGTGACGTGTACGGGAAGACGGCGGGGAAGAACGTGTCCGACTTCCTGGGCTCACGCGTGAAGATCTCCGCCCAGCAGAACGCGCCCGCCTGGTCCATGGGCGCCTCGAACCCCTCATGGGTGCCCGCCTGCCACACACCGAACACCACGCCGCCGGGGTCGCTCGCCAGGCACATGGTGCCGAAGTCACCCACCTGCATCGGCTCCATCACGACCTGGCCGCCGTTGTCACGGATCTTGCCGGCGGTGGCTGCCGCGTCCGGCGACGCGAGATACAGACACCACTGGGACTGCTCTTCCTGGCCGGGCATCGGCGGTACGACGGCGGCGACCGCCTTGCCGTCCACGTAGGCCTGGGTGTAGTTGCCGTATTCCGTCGACGCTTCGCCGAAGGTCCAGCCGAGGACGTCACCGTAGAAGCTCTTCGCTCCCTCGACGTCGCTGAACATCGCATCGGCCCAACAAGGGGTTCCCTCAGGTTGCACGGCCATGACTGCGGCCCTTTCGGGTGGGTTGGCTGTCCGGATCGGGTGGGTTGGCTGTCCGAATTCTCACGCTAGTCACCCGTAGACCGGACCGCGCGCCGAATGCGTGACTCCGTTCCAGACTGGAGGGGTACGGGGGCGGACTCCGGGTGGACGGGGCGCGGGATGGCGGACGGAACGATGCGGGCGTGGGCCGTGATGCGCCCGGGGCCCGTCGAGGAGGGGGCCCTCCGGTTGGTGGAGAAACCGCTGCCGGAGCCGGCGGACGACGAGCTGCTCGTGCAGGTGCGCGCGTGCGGGGTGTGCCGGACCGATCTGCATGTGACCGAGGGTGACCTGCCGGTGCACCTGCCCGAGGTGACGCCGGGGCACGAGGTCGTCGGCGTGGTCGCGGCCTTCGGGGCGGCGGTGCGGGGGTTCGCGGTCGGGGATCGGGTGGGCGTGGCATGGCTGCGGCGCACGGACGGTACCTGCGGGTACTGCCTGCGCGGGGCGGAGAATCTGTGCCCGCACTCCGAGTACACCGGCTGGGACGCCGACGGCGGTTACGCGGAGTACACGACCGTGCCGGCCGCGTTCGCCTACCGGCTCCCCGAGGGCCTCGACGACGTGGCGGCGGCGCCCCTGCTGTGCGCCGGGATCATCGGCTATCGCGCACTGCGACGGGCGTCGCTGCCGCCGGGCGGACGGCTCGGACTGTACGGCTTCGGGGGCAGCGCCCATCTGTGCGCGCAGGTGGCGCTGGCCGAGGGCGCCACCGTGCATGTGCTGACCCGGGGTGCGGCGGCACAGCGGCTGGCCCTGGAGCTGGGGGCCGCGTCGGCGCGCGGTGCGCAGGAAGCACCGCCGGATCCGCTCGACGCGGCGATCCTGTTCGCGCCGGTCGGCGATCTGGTCCCGGTCGCACTGCGCGCCCTCGATCGCGGCGGTGTCCTGGCCGTCGCCGGGATCCACCTCACCGACATCCCGCCCCTGCGCTACGAGAGCGAGCTGTTCTACGAGAAGGAGCTGCGCAGCGTCACCTCCAACACCCGTGAGGACGGGCGGGAGTTCCTGGCGCTGGCCGCCCTGCACGGTGTACACGCCACGACGCACACCTATCCCCTGTCGGGAGCAGATCGGGCACTGGCCGACCTCAAGCACGGCCGCTTCGACGGGGCGGCGGTGCTGGTGAACGACATGGCGTCGGGTCCTGTGGAGCCGATGAAGGACGGGGCGACCAGTTCAACGACGTAAGGCCCATGGCCCTCAAGTGGGCGACGGAGACCGGCCGGGAGCGTAGGCGGGGGCCGTCGCGGCAGCCGCCGTCGTACGGCCCCGCGACCGCCGGACCCACGGCGGGCAGCAGATCCGGCACGGGCTCGTGCGGCGACTTGGTCATCCCCGCACCGCACGGGCCCGCGCCGGGTCTCCCCCTGGCGGCTCCCCCCTTGAACCGTGGGCATTTACTGTTCTACCTTCGCCACATGGTCGGGGCATCAACGCCCGCTCATTGGCGACACAACGCCGGGGAGCGCAGCGAGATGGGGGTCCCCCCGGCCGAAGGCCGGGGGGAGGATGGGCCGGTGATGTGGAATGCGTCCGCACCTCGCTCTGATCGAGGACGACCCCGACTTCGCACTGATGTGCCGTTCCTATCTCGAGCGCGAAGGCTTCACCGTCACCTGGGCCATCGACTCCCGTGCCGGCAAGACAGTGCTGTACGAGGGCCTCATCGACCTGGCGGTGCTGGATCTGGGGCTGCCCGACGGCAGCGGTCTTGAGCTGCTGCGCGCGGTGCGTTCCACCAGCCGTCTCCCGGTCATCGTGGTGACCGGGCGGGGCGCGGAGGCCGACCGGGTCGCGGGGCTGGAGATCGGCGCCGACGACTACCTGGTCAAGCCGTTCTCGCAGCGCGAGCTGGTGGCCCGGATCCGGGCCGTGCTGCGCCGCTCGCAACCGCCCGAGACACCTGAAGTCCTCCAGGTGGGGTCGTTGCGGGTCGACACGGGCGCATGCCAGGCCTCCGCCGCCGGCACGCTGTTGACGCTGCGCCCCAAGGAGTACGCGCTGCTGGAGGTGCTGGCCGGGGCGCCCGGGCGGGTGTTCTCCGCGCAGCAGCTGCTCGAACAGGTCTGGGGTGCCACCTGGCCCCAGACCGCGACGGTGATCGAGCACGTGTACCGGCTGCGCGGCAAGCTCGCGGGGCTGCCCGCACCCGCTCCGCGGATCACCACCGTCCGCGGGTACGGCTACCGCCTCGACCCGTGAGCGCCGCCATGCCAATGACCGGCCCGGACTTCCGGAGTCTCTTCGACGCCACGCTGTCGCCTTTGCTGATCCTCAGCCCCGACTTCACGATCGTCGAGGTCAACCGCGCCTACTTGACGGCCACACACACCGAGCGGGACATCGTCGGGCGGCCGATCTTCGAGGTGTTCCCCGACAATCCTGACGACCCGTCGGCCGACGGCGTCACCAATCTGCGCCGCTCGCTGGAGACGGTGGTGGCAACCGGCCGCCCGGACGTCATGGCGTTGCAGCGCTACGACATCCCCTCGGCCGAGGAGGGCACCTTCACCGAGCGCTACTGGAGTCCGGTCAACACACCGGTCGTCGATGCCGACGGGCAGGTGACGCACGTCATCCACCGGGTCGAGGACGTCACGGAGTTCGTGCATCTGCGCCGCGTCGGCCGGGAGCAGAAGCGGGCCGCGGCCGAGACGCAGATGCGGGCGGAGGGCATGGAGATCGACCTGTTCGTCCGCGCCCGGGAGATCCGCGAGGTGAACGAGCAGCTCAGCCGGGCCAACAGCGAACTGCACGCGGCGGGCCGACGGCTCAAGGAGGAGCAGCGGGCCAAGGACCGGTTCATCGCCACGCTCTCGCACGAGCTGCGCAACCCGCTGGCAGCCGCGACCGCGGCCATCGAACTGCTGGCGCTGGACCTGCCCGACGGACATCCGGCGCTGTCGGTCCTGGAACGCCAGTTGGGCACGCTGGTGCGGATGACCAACGACCTCCTGGACGGCACGCGCGCGGTGAACGGGCGGCTTGAGCTGGTGCGGGAGCGGACCGACCTCAGGTCCGTCATCGAAGGTGCCTGCGCCGACATCCGGGGCCTGTTCGGGCACGAGGACCGGACGCTGCACCTCAGCCTGCCGCCCGGCCCGGTACCCGTGGACGGGGACCGGCTGCGGCTGGCCCAGGTCCTCACGAACCTGCTGTCGAACGCGCTGAAGTACACGCCGCCGGGCGGCCACACCGAGGTGCGGCTCGCCGTCGAGGAGGGGCAGGTCAGGCTGACCGTGCAGGACGACGGCATCGGTTTCGACCCCGGTCAATCGGAGGACCTCTTCGGGGTGTTCATGCGGGCGGCGCCGACCGGCCCGCACACCCCCGAGGGCCTCGGGCTGGGGCTCTCGGTCGCCCGGACGGTCGTGGAACTGCACGGCGGCACCATCTCGGCACACAGTGACGGGCCGGGCAAGGGCGCGTCGTTCACGGTGCTGATGCCGGTGGCGGACACCTCGGTGCCGCAGCCGCCGCACCCCCTGTCCGCGGTCCGGCGGACCCGGCGTCATCTCGCCATCCTGATCGTGGAGGACAACACGGACCTGGCGGCGACCTATCGCACTCTGCTGGAACGGCAGGGCCACCACGTCACGGCCGTGCACACGGGCGCCGACGCGCTCACCGCCACGCGGGCCGATCTGTTCGACGTCGTCCTGTGCGATCTGGGCTTGCCGGACATCGACGGCTACACGGTCGCGCGGGGTGTGCGGGCCCTGCCGCACGGGGACCGGATCCGGCTGATCGCGGTGTCCGGGTTCAGCCAGGGCACCGATCACGCGCTGTGCCGGGCGGCCGGGTTCGACACCCACTTGGCGAAGCCGCTGCCGCTCACCGATCTGCTGGACCTGCTCGAGCGGCCGTGACGCGTGTCTTCCCCCTGAGGCCCGGCTGTGCTTGCCTGGGGAGCCTTTTTCCGTGTCCGGGGCGGGGAGTTGCTGCATGCGGAGACCGTGGATCGTGGGGGTGTTACTGGCCGGTCTGCTGCTCGGCGCGTGCGGGGATCCGGCCTCCGAGCCGGAGGAAGCACCGCCCACGCCCTCCGCACCGGCGGGCACGACGCGCCAGCAGGCGCCCACCACACCGACCAGGACCGCGACGGCACCCACCGTGCTCTACCTCGGGGACTCCCTGGCCATGGAGAACCAGAAGGTGCTGGGGCAGGAGCTGCGCAACGACCTCGACGCGCGGTACACGAGCGCCCCGTACTCCGGAACCACGCTCTGCGACTACCTGGAGGGCACGAACGAGCGCTCCCTCGTCCCGGACGCGGACAAGGCGGCCGCCCTCGTGCGTTCCCTGCACCCGGACTTCGTGGTGCTCCAGTTCTGGGGCAACGCCTGGGGCTACACCTGGTGCATGGACGGGATCACCCACGACAAGGCCCGCAGCACGTACTTCGCACGGTATGCCGCCGACGCCGCACGCCTCACCGAGCAGATCACCGCGGCCGGCGGATCCAAGCGTCCGCGGATCGTCTGGGTGCTGCAGGGCCCGGACCCAATCACCCCGGACCGGGTCCGCCGCGTGAACGCGATCTACGAGCAGCAGGCCACCGCCTCCGGCGACCTCGTCGCCGACGCCGGCGGGACGGTCAGCCCGGACGGCGCCCGCTACACCTGGACGAAGTATCTGCCCTGTACGGCGTACGAACGCGAACACCCCGACTACTGCACCCAGCCGGGCGCCGACCGGACGACGCTGCACTTCGGCGACGACTACCTGCACTTCTGTCTGGCGCCCACGACGTCCACACCGAAGCCGTGCCCGGTCCGGTCCCCCGGCATCCTGCGGATCGCCCGGGAGATCACCCGGGTGATCGGCGAACGAGCTCGGTCTCGATGAGCCGGTTGAGGTGACGGCGGGCGTCCGCCGTGCTCAGCGGGGGTGCCTGGCGCAGCCGTTGCAGGGCGAGTCCGTCGGCGAGCGCGGCGAAGCGGGCGGTGAAGCCGTCGAGGTCGTCACCGGTGAACTCGCCGTCGGCGACGCCCCGTTCGGCCAGGGCGCGGATCTGCTGATGCCAGGCCTCGTACCGCTGTGCCTGTCCGCGCGCGAAGGCCTCGTCCGTGACGCCCTTCTCGGCCGAGGAGCCCGCGTTCCAGTAGTCGAACCACATGCGCCAGTGCCGGTCGGTGTCCTCGGTGAACAGCGCGTCGACGAGCAGCCGCAGCGCCTCGGCCCCGCTGGACGCCTGCTCGGCGGCTTCGCTCAGCTCGGTGTAGTAGCGCTCGATGTGCAGCACCATCGCCTCGGAGAGGATCTCCTGCACGCTGCCGAAGTGGTAGGTGACGGTGCCGACGGACACTCCGGCCGCGGCGGCCACGTCCCGTACCCCGACGGCGGCATAGCCGCGCTCGGCGATCAGCGGGACAGCGGCCTCCACGATGAGCCGGCGGCGCACCTCGGTGGGCTGCCGGGTGCGGTCGGCGGCGGCGACGGCACGGCGCGGGGACTTCGCGGCCTGCGGGGGCTTGGCGGGCGTCATCCGGAGGTCCTCGGTGTGGTGCGGTGCCATGCGCGCTGGGCCACTGTCTCTCCGTTCGCCCGGGTCTCGATGCGACTGTCCATGATGAAGTCCGCCGCCGTGGCACGCAGCTCCGTGCGCGCCATGATCTCAGCGTCCCAGTCGTCCCCGCGCCGCAGCCGGATGTGCCACTCCGACACCGCCTGCGCGGACAGCGGATCGTCGCCGCGGACGCGGTACGTCTCCCTGGCGCTCTCCTCGTAGCGCAGCCCGTCCGGATACGTCCGCGATCCCCCGTAGTTGGGGTCGACCTCCAGCGTCCACTCCCCCTTCGCCACATCGTGCGTGACGAGCCGTTCGGGTGCGGGTTCGGCGGGCCGGTCGTAGGTGACGTCGAGCGGCGGGGCCTGCTCGGGCTCCTCGAAGAGGATCGGCGGCCCGGGGGCGTCTTCGCGTACGGGCAGCAGTACGGCGCTCTCGGCCGGTACGACGCGCAGTTCGCCGCGTTCCCCGTGCGGCCACACCCACGGCCAGTAGGCGTCGGAGACGGCGACGCGGAGACGGTGGCCGGGCGGGAGGGCGTATCCGATCCCGGTGAGCTCGAACTCGACGTCCTCGTACGTCCCCGGCGTCCACTCGACGGCCCGGTCACGGCCGTGCCTGCTCAGCAGGTTGAGCACCCCCCGGGTGACGAGCGTGGACGAGCCGTCCGGCGCGACGTCACAGAGGCGGACGACGACGTGGGCGCGTGGCGTGGCGCTGTCGAGGCGGAGTCGTACGCGCGGTCGGCCGAGGATCTCGACGCGCCCGGTCAACGGCTCCGAGTCGAAGCACACCGAACGGCCGTCCTCCGCACGCTGGTCGGGCGGCAGGTCGCTCGCGTTGCCGAACGGGAAGAAGCGGCCGGCGTCGAGGCCGGTGTGGAGCGGGGACCGTACGAGGACGGGGTCGGCACCCGCACCCAGTACCCGCCGGTCGAACGTGATGTGCGGCGACGGCCAGTCGGTCTCGCCCACCCAGCGTCCCGGCATCACGTCGTACGAAGTGGCGGGCGGCACCCGGTCGTTGACCCAGGCGCGCAGCAGGGGCTCCTTCATGACGCCCGTGTCGACGCCCTTGAGGTGCTGGTCCCACCAGCGCAGGGTCTCCTGGAGGAAGCCGATCGCGGGGCCCGGCGGGAGTCCCCGGTCGGGGTACTGGTGGGACCAGGGGCCGATGAGCCCCCGTACCCGCTCGGCGGGCAGCCGCTCGACCAGCCGCAGCACGGTGTCCCGGTACGGGTCGTTCCAGCCGCCGACCGCGAGGACCGCGGCGTCGATCGCGGTGTAGTCCTCGCAGACGCTCCCGTGCCGCCAGTAGGCGTCGCGCTGCTGATGCTCCAGCCAGGTGTGCAGGAAGGGTTCGAGCGTGTCCAGGCGCTCGCGCCACATCGGCAGCCAGCGGTCGGCGCCGACGTTCGCCGGGTCCGGTGGGCGGGAGGCGAAGGCGAGCATGGTGCCGGCCCAGGCGAGCATGTCGATGCCGAGGACGGCGCCGCCGGTGTAGTGGACGTCGTTGTCGTAGCGGTCGTCGGTGGAGCAGACGGTGACGATCGCCTTGAGCGGCTCGGGGGCGAGGGCGGCGATCTGGAGGGAGTTGAAGCCGCCCCAGGAGATACCGAACATGCCGACCTTGCCGGTGCACCAGGGCTGTGCAGCAAGCCAGTTGACGACGTCGACGCCGTCCGCGAGTTCCTGCGCGTCGTACTCGTCGCCGGGGACGCCCTCGCTGTCGCCGTGGCCGCGGATGTCGACGCGGACGGAGGCGTAGCCGTGTCCGGCGTACCAGGGGTGGCGCTGGGCGTCGCGCGGGGCGGTCCAGTCGCTCTTGCGGTACGGAAGGTATTCGAGCAGCGCGGGCACCGGGTCGGACTCGGCGTCCGCGGGGCGCCAGATCCGGGCGTGCAGCCGGGTCCTGCCGTCCCGGGTGGGGATCCACACGTCCTCGCGGATCACCTGTCGTTCGAACTGCTCGCGGTACTTCACACAACTCCTTCCAGTGCGGTGGAGCGCCAGCGGCGGACCCGATGGCCGTTTCCGTGGTCGGTCCAGATGTCGTCCGGCGCGGCCGCGTCCTCCCAGTCGGGGGCTTGCTCGACCAGGGGGGTCGCGTCGGGGTCGGGTTCGAGGGCCGCCGCCATCAGCTGCCGGGTGTAGGGATGCCCGGGGTCGGCGAACACGGCCTCCGTCGGGCCCTCCTCGACCACGACGCCGTGGCGCAGCACGACCACGCGATCCGCGATACCGCGTACGACGGCCAGGTCGTGGCTGATGAACAGACAGGCCAGTTCGCGTTCCCGGCGCAGGTCGTCGAGCAGCCGCAGGACGTCGGCCTGCACGGACACGTCCAGTGCCGTGGTGATCTCGTCGGCGATCAGGACGTCCGGCTCACCCGCCAGCGCCCGCGCGATGCCGATGCGCTGCCGCTGGCCGCCGGAGAGCTGTGCGGGCAGCCGGTCGGCGAGGGCCGGGTCGAGACGTACGTCGGAGATGAGCTGCCGGGCGCGCTCGGCAGCCTCGCCACGACCGCCCGCCGTGCCGAAGAACCGCAGCGGCCGCCGGACCGCCTCCCCCACCGAGCGCCGTGGATTGAGCGAGGTGTCCGCGTTCTGGAAGACCAGCTGCACCCGGCGCCGCAGCGACAGCGGCCGCCGCTGCGCGGGCGCGGACAGATCGCCCGCCTCATGGGTCATCGCGCCGCCGGACGGTGTGCGCAGTCCCGCCAGCGCCCAGGCCAGCGTCGACTTTCCGCTGCCCGACTCCCCGACGAGGGCGAGCACTTCGCCACGCCGGACGTCGAAGGAGACACCGTGCACGGCACGCGTCCTGCCGTAGTCGATCGTGATGTCCTGCGCGGAGACGGCGACCGTGGCATCGGCGGGTACCTCCGCCCTGGGCCTGACCTCCCGCTCGCCCGCCTCCCCGACGAGGGCGAGCCCGGCGTCGTCGAGACGTGGCACGCTCGCCAACAGCCGTCGGGTGTAGGGGTCTTCGGGCGCCCGGAACAGGGTCCGCGTGGGCGCGGCCTCCACGACCTGCCCCGACCGCAACACGGTCACCTCGTCGGCCATGTGCGCGACCACGCCCAGATCGTGGCTCACCAGCACGGCCGCCAGGCCGAGTTCGTCGCGCAGGGCTGCGATCAGGTCGAGGACGCTGCGCTGGGTGACGACGTCCAGGCCGGTGGTCGGCTCGTCGAGGACCAGTACCTTCGGCCGGGCCGCGACGGCCATGGCGATGGCGACGCGCTGCTGCTGGCCGCCGGACAGCTCGTGCGGGTAGCGGCGGGCCAGCTCGGCGGGGTGCGGCAGCCGGACCTGTTCGAGCAGGTCGACGACGGGGATCTCACCGCCCACCTCCTCGATCTGCTTCCCGATGCGCATCGAGGGCGTGAGCGCTTGGCCCGCGTTCTGGCCGACCATGGCGACCGTCCCACCGCGCAGCCGTCGCAACTCCCTGGCGGGCAGGGCGAAGACGTCGGAATCGTGGACGTGCACCGAGCCCCCGGTGATCCGGGACCCGTGCCGCAGATGCCCCAACAGGGTCGCGGCGACGGTCGACTTGCCGCTGCCGGACTCGCCGACGAGCGCGAGCGTCCGCCCCTCGGCGACCTCGAAGGACACCTCGTGCACCACGGGCACGTCACGGCCGCCCGAACGGTACGCGACGGACAGGGAGTTCACGGAAACGATCGAGGTCGTTGCGTTCGAGGCCATCAGGAGCCCTCCCTGATCCGGTCGACGCCCCACGCCTTGGACAGGCCGTCGGCCGCGAGGTTGAGCCCGACCACGAGCGTGGCCAGGGCGATGATCGGCGCGAGGCTCGCCATCGGGACGACCGTGATGGCGGTGCGGTTCTCGGCGACCATCAGACCCCAGTCGGGGGTGGGCGGGTCGGCGCCGAAGCCGAGGAAGGACAGCGAGGAGATCAGCAGGACGACCCAGGAGGCCCGCATCGCGAACTCCACGCACACCACGTCCGTGATGTTCGGCAGCACTTCCCGGCGCAGGATCGACCAGGTGCTCTCGCCGCGGGCCCGGGCCGCGGTCACATAGTCGGCGGGGACCACCGCGAGGGCGGCGCCGCGCACGACCCGGACGACCTGAGGGGCGTACACGACGGCGACGGCGAGCACGATGACCGCCGGGCCGGTGCCGAGCGCGGTCACGACGACGAGCAGTACCAGGATCGGCGGCACGGACAGGACCGCGTCCAGCACCCGCCCCAGCACGTCGTCGAACCAGCCGCCGCGCAGGGCGGCCGCGCATCCGATCACCGTGCCGAGGGCGACGGTCAGCACGGTGGCGCCGACGGAGACGCCGAGCGCGTACCGGCCGCCGTAGAGCACGCGCGCGAGGACGTCACGGCCGTACTGGTCGGTGCCCGCCCAGTGGTCCCAGCTCGGGCCGAGCAGTGCCTCGGAGGGGGCGTTGGCGATGGGGTCGTACGAGGTGAGGAGCGGGGCCAGCAGGGCGATCACGACGTGTACGGCGACGATCGCCAGGCCGATGACGGCGATGCGCGAGGTGCGCAGGGTGCGCCAGGCGCGGGCGGCCACCGGGGCGACGGCGAGTGTGGTCATCGGGTCCTCCCGCGCGTACGGAGCTTGGGGTTGAGGGCCATGGCGCCGAGGTCGGCGGCGAGGTTGCAGACGACGTAGACGACCGCGCTGATCAGGGCGATGGCCTGGATGACGGGCAGGTCCCGGTTCTGCACGGAGGAGAGCATCAGCTTGCCGATGCCCGGGTAGTTGAAGACGTTCTCGACGACGGCGACGCCGCCCGCGAGCCAGGCGACGTTGAGGGCGATGACGTGGAGGGTGGGCAGGAGCGCGCTCGGCAGGGCGTGCCGGGTGACGACGCGCCAGGTCGACAGGCCCTTCAGACGGGCGGTCGTGACGTACTCGCTCGCCATCACGTCGATGACCGAGGTGCGGGCCATGCGGACGATGTACGCGGCCATGACGATCGCGAGTGCGAGGGCCGGGAGCCAGACGGCGGGCAGGAGTTGGCCGACGGTGGCGTCGGGGCCGTAGAGGACGACCGCCGGGAACCAGGGCAGCGCGACCGAGAAGCACAGCACCAGCACGGTCGCCACGACGAACTCGGGGACGCTCATGCCGACGAGGCTGACGGTGGAGATGACGTGGTCGGGCCAGCGGTCGCGGTACAGGCCCGCGAGGATGCCGAGGACGATCGATCCGGTGACCGCGAAGAGGACGGTCACCAGGGCTATCAGCGCCGAGTTGGCGAGATACGACGACACCTCGCCGCCCACCGACCCACCGGCGACGAGGGAGGTGCCGAAGTCGCCGTGCACGGCGCCCGTGATCCAGTCGGCGTAGCGCTCCCAGGCGGGCTGGTCGAGCCCGAGCTGCTTCCGTAGCGCGGCGACCGCGTCCGGGGTGGCGTCCTTGCCGAGGACCTGGGTGGCGACGTCGCCGGGCAGGGCCTGCACGGCGAGGAAGACCAGCACGGAGGAGAGGAAGAGCGTGCCGAGGGCGGCGGCGACGCGGCGGGCGAGGAAGGAGAGCATGCTCAGGCTCCCTTCAGGCCGATGGCGAGATAGTCGAACTCGAAGCCGTACTCGGCGTATCCGCGGACCTTCCGCGAGATGCCGACGAGCCGGTCGGCGAACATCGGGGTCATCGCCCCGCCCTTCTCGATCACCATCGTCTGCGCCTGGCCGTACAGCTCACCGCGCCGCGTGTCGTCCGTCTCGGCGCGCGCCCGGTCGAGCAGGGCGTCGAAGTCCTTGTCGGACCAGGCGGTTTCGTTGTAGCTCGACCCGCTGCGGAAGATCTGCGTGAGCAACTGGTCGACGGGGCGGCCGGTGTACCAGTAGGTGGCCATCAGCGGCTTCTTCATCCAGATCTGCGTGTAGTACGAGTCCGCCGACGCCGTCTTGATCCGGACACGGATGCCCGCGCGCCTGGCCGAGTCCTGGTAGGCGAGGGCCATCGGCGTGAACAGCGGGTCGTAGGCGGAGGTGTAGAGGTCCACGGCCAGGCCCTCCTGGCCCGCCTGCTTCAGCAGGTGCTTCGCCTGTTCCGGATCGTGCTTCGGGTGCGCGGAGACATGGGCCGGGTCGCTCGGCGGCACCGGGTTGTCCCAGCCGGCCGTGCCCGCGCCCTGGAGGGCGACCTTGACGACGTGCTCGGGGTCGTAGGCGAGCTTCATCGCCTGCCGGACCCGCACGTCGGTGAAGGGCTTCTCCGTGGTGAGCATCGGCAGGACGTACCACTGGGCGTTCGTCACGCGCGCGATGGTCGCCCGGTCGGAGGCGGCGACCACGCGGGCGGTCGCGAAGTCCAGGTTCGTCTGGGAGAGCAGGTCGACCTGGCCGGCGAGCAGGGCGCCCGAGCGGGCGGACATGTCGGCGACCGAGTAGAAGTCGATGGCGTCCAGGACGGGAGCGCCCGCCCAGTGGTCCCGGTACGCGGTGACGCGGCCGGGGCCGGCGGGCGCGAAGGACTCCAGTTTGAAGGGGCCGGTGCCGATGCCGGTGCGGCCGATGGACTTCGCGCTGCCGTCGGGAACGACGTAGCAGTTGTAGTGCGTGAGGAGACTCGGGAACTCGGCGTTCGGGGTCTTGAGCGGGACGACCAGGGTGTGGGCGTCGGGCGTCTTCAGCCGGGCCGGGTCGATGAGCGGCGCCAGTACGGACGCCTGCGGGGAAGCGGTCGCCTCGTCGAGGATGTGGCGAAGCGTGTAGGCCGCGTCGGCGGAGGTGAAGGCGCGGCCGTTGTGGAAGGCGACGCCCTTGCGGAGCCGGAAGGTCCAGGTGCGCGCCTTGCTGTCGGGCTCCCAGGACTCAGCGAGGTCGGGGACGAGCTTGCCGGTCGCGTCGACGCGGACCAGCCGGTTGTAGAGGGCACCCAGGTATTCGTACGCCGACAGGGCACTCGCCGGGTCCAGGGTCTCGGCGTCGGAGGCGGGCGGCCGGGCGATGCGCAGGGTGCCACCGCGGTCGGGGGCGCCCTTCGCCGCGGCGGCCGGCAGGACGGGGGCGGACGCGGCCCCCGTACAGCCCGTCAGCAGCCAGGACGCACCGAGCGACGCCGCCGAGGCCACGCCCGCGGCAAGCACCGACCGCCGTCCCGGGTGGTGGATGTCGGACATGTACCGACCGTCCCTCTCGCTATTCGTTCAGCATTCGTTCAGCGGAACGATTGAGTGAAGTGCGTGAACGATAACGAGGGGTCGGTTTCCCGCCAACCCCTTGAGCGCGGAAATTAACCGGAATTAACCGCCGAAACGCGTTGGTTACGTGCGGGCGAAGGCGTCGGACGACGGCCGCGAGCGCCGAAATCGTTGGACAGGGAGCGCCGTCGACCAGTGGGATGTCGCCCATGTGTGCTCTGAGGATGCGTCCCGACGAGGTGGACATCGACGCGGCGCTGGTGGGCCGGCTGATCGCCGGGCAGTTCCCCGAGTGGACGGGGCTGCCCGTGGCGCGGCTGGAGTCGTCCGGCACCGAGAACGCGATGTTCCGGCTCGGTGACGACCTCGTCGTACGGCTCCCCCGGCATCCCGGCGCCGTAGGGGACGTGGAGCACGAGCAGCGCTGGCTGCCCCGGCTGGGGCCGCTGCTGCCGACCGCGGTGCCGGAGCCGGTCGGACTGGGGGCGCCGGGCGACGGCTTCCCGTGGGTGTGGTCGGTGCTCCGCTGGCTGGAGGGGCGGAATCCGACGGTCGACGCGCTCGACGATCCCGAGGGGCTGGCCGAGGACTTGGCGGCGTTCGTCGGGGCGGTGCGCCGCATGGACCCCGTGGGTGCGCCGGTCGGCTACCGGGGTGTTCCGCTGGCAAACCGGGACACGGCGACGCGTGAGGCCATCGGTCAGCTGACGGACGCCGTGGACACGGGCGCGGTGACGGCCCTGTGGGAGGCTGCCCTGCGAGTCCCGGAGCACACAGGTCCCCCCGTCTGGGCACACGGGGACCTCTCCCCCGGAAACGTGCTGGTCGCGGACGGTCGGCTGAGCGCCGTGATCGACTTCGGGACTCTGGGGGTCGGCGACCCGGCCGTGGATCTGATCGTGGCCTGGAATCTCCTGCCCGCGTCGGTCCGTCCCGTCTTCCGTGCGGCCCTGGGTGTCGGCGACGCCGAGTGGGAGCGCGGGCGGGGCTGGGCGCTGTCGGTCTCGCTGATCCAGCTGCCGTACTACTGGGAGACGAATCCGCCGCTGGCGGCGAACTCGCGGCATGTGATCAAGGAGATCCTGGCCGAGGCCGGGTGACGAAGAACCGGTCGCCGGGTCCCCGGCGACCGGTCACCGCGCTGTGTCCCCTACTCGCCCGCGGCAGCCTTCTCCAGGGCGGCAATGTCGATCTTGCCCATCTTCATCATGGCCCCCACCGCGCGGGTGGCCCTCTCCGGGTCCGGGTCGGTGGTCAGCTCGATGAGACGGTCGGGGACGACCTGCCAGGACAGGCCGTACTTGTCCTTCAGCCAGCCACAGGGGCCGGGCTCGCCGCCGCCCTCGATGAACTTGTTCCAGTAGAAGTCGACCTCTTCCTGGTCCGCGCAGGCGATCATGAAGGAGATCGCCTCGGTGAACTTGAACTGCGGGCCGCCGTTCAGGGCCAGGAACCGCTGGCCGTTGGCCGTGAACTCGACGGTCATCACGGACCCGGCGGACTGCATGGCGCCCTCGGTGTAGCGGGCGACCGTGCCGACGCTGGAGTTCTTGAAGATCGAGACGTAGTAGTGCGCGGCCTCCTCGGCCTGGTCGTCGAACCACAGGCACGTGGTGAATCCGTCGGTTGACATGAGCTACCTCCTGGGGCGTGGAACGCGGTCACCTGTATCGACCGATCCCGGCCCCGGAACTCATCGGCCGGCGGCCGATCAATCCACGTGGCCGTTACACCGTCCCGGCATAGCATCGCGAGCATGACATCGACGCCCGCCGACGGCATCCGTCCCTTCCGTATCGACGTGTCCCGGAGCGACCTCGACGATCTCCACTACCGGCTCGACCACGTCCGCTGGCCGGACATGCTGCCGGGCGTGGGCTGGTCGTACGGCGTCCCGCGCGACTATCTCCAGGAGCTCGTACGGCACTGGCGGCACGAGTACGACTGGCGGGCGGCCGAGGCACAGCTCAACGAGTGGCCCCAGTTCACAACCACGATCGACGGGGCGAACGTGCACTTCGCGCACATCCGCTCCCCGGAACCGAACGCCACCCCGCTGGTCATCACACACGGCTGGCCGGGCTCGATCGTCGAATTCCTGGACGTCGTCGGGCCGTTGACCGATCCCGTCGCGCACGGGGGCGATCCCGCCGACGCGTTCCATGTCGTCGTTCCGAGCATTCCCGGGTTCGGGCTGTCCGGGCCCACCTCCGACACCGGCTGGGAGGCAGGGCGTATCGCCGACGCCTGGGCCGAGTTGATGACGCGGCTCGGCTACGAGCGGTTCGGCGCACAGGGCGGCGACTGGGGGTCGGCCATCTCCCGCGAGTTGGGCCGCGCCCACCCGCACCGGTTGATCGGCGTGCACCTCAACCTGCTGCCGGGCGCGCAGGCGACCCATGAGCCCACGGCCGAGGAACTGGCCGGGCTGAGCCCGAAGGAGCAGGAGCGCACCCGCGCCTCGTGGCGCGCCTGGAGCGCCTGGTCCGTCGAAGGCATCGGTTACGCCATCCTTCAGTCCACCAAGCCGCAAACCGTGGCGTACGGGCTCACCGACTCGCCCGTCGGTCAACTCGCCTGGATCGTCGAGAAGTTCCAGGAGTGGACTGACTCCGAGGAGCTGCCCGAGGAGTCCGTGGACCGGGACCGGCTGCTGACCAACGTGATGCTGTACTGGCTGACCGGTACTGCCGGTTCGTCCGCCCGCGTCTACTACGAACGGGCACACGCCCCGGCCGACCGGGCCGGGGCTCCCAGGCAGCCGTCGACCGCGCCGACCGCGCTCGCCCTGTTCCCGGCGGAGCCGCAGATCCCACTGCGGCACAAGGCCGAGCGCACGGAGAACATCGTGCGCTGGACGGAGCTGGACCGGGGCGGGCACTTCGCGGCGATGGAGGAGCCGGATCTGCTGGTCCAGGACGTGCGGGCCTTCTTCCGGCAGCTGCGCGAGAAGGGCGACGGCTGACCCGCACGTGACGGGGCTCTGCCCACGGCGAATCTGCCGCGGGCAGAGAAACCCCCGGTGGGGGCGGTTCCCGGCCGAGAGTGGAGAGCGCAAGCAACGACGACTCGACACCTCGAAAAGGAGCGCGCCGATGTCCGCACTCATCACCGGCCGGAGGCCGGCCCTCATGCCTCGGGCGGAGGAGGGCGACACCCCTCAGACCCGGTTCGACGATCACCTCGCCGCCCAGCTGCTCGCCCAGCGGATCGTCCTGCTCGGCACCCAGGTCGACGAGGTCTCCGCGAACCGGATCTGCGCCCAGCTGCTCATCCTGTCCGCCGAGGACCCGCGCACCGACATCAGCCTGTACATCAACAGCCCGGGCGGCTCGGTGCACGCGGGTCTCGCCATCTACGACACGATGCGGCTGATCCCCAACGACGTCTCGACGCTCGCCATGGGATTCGCGGCCAGCATGGGCCAGTTCCTGCTCAGCGTCGGCACGCACGGCAAGCGGTACGCACTGCCCAACGCGCGCATCATGATGCACCAGCCGTCGGCGGGCATCGGTGGCACCACCGCCGACATCGAGATCCAGGCGGAGAACCTGGACCAGCTCAAGCGGACCATGGAGCGGCTGACCGCCGAACACACCGGCCAGAGCCCGGAGACCATCTCCCGGGACGGCGACCGCGACCGCTGGTTCACGGCCGAACAGGCCCAGGAGTACGGCATGGTGGACCGGGTCGTGGAGTCCCTCGACGATGTGCGCCCGGCCGCGACGCGACGACGGATGGGGCTGTGATCATGGGGACGTACACGATTCCGAACGTCGTCGAGCGGACCCCGCAGGGCGAGCGGTCCTACGACGTGTTCAGCCGGCTGCTGTCGGAGCGGATCATCTTTCTCGGCACCGAGATCGACGACGGCGTCGCCAACGTCGTCATCGCGCAACTGCTCCATCTGGAGTCGGCGGCACCCGAGAACGAGATCGCGATCTACATCAACTCCCCCGGCGGCTCGTTCACCTCGCTGATGGCGATCTACGACACGATGACCTATGTGCAGGCGCCGATCTCCACGTTCTGCGTCGGCCAGGCGGCCTCCACCGCGGCCGTCCTGCTGGCGGGAGGGGACCCGGGGCGGCGGTTCGTGCTCGAGCACGCGCGCGTGCTGCTCGGACAGCCCGCGTCGGGCGGCCGGCAGGGCACGGTCTCCGATCTCGCCCTCCAGGCCAAGGAGATGGTGCGGATCCGTGCGCAGGTCGAGGAGGTGCTGTCCCGGCACACGCATCACGAGATCGCGACGCTGCGTGCGGACATGGACCGCGACAAGGTGTTCACGGCCGAGGAGGCCGTGGCCTACGGGCTCGCCGACGAGGTGGTGAGCCGGCGCCTGGTGGGGGCCTGAGGCGCCGGTCCCGTCAGGCTGCCAGGCAGAGGCCGTTGTACTGCGATGTGCCCATGGCCCGGCTGCGGGTGAGCTCGCTGTGCGCCAGCGACAGCAGATCGCCCAGGCCCAGGCCGAGGGCGTGGGCGGCGGCCGCGAGGACCTCCGAGGAGGCCTCCTTGCGGCCGCGCTCCACCTCCGACAGATACGGCACGGAGATACGGGCGGCCTCGGCCACGTCCTTGAGCGTGCGCTCCTGCGCGAGCCGCTCACGGCGCAGGACGTCACCGATCAGGTCACGCCAGAGGGGTTCCCTGGGGGCGGCGGGCGACGGGGAGCGGTCGGGCGTGGGTGCGACGGGCGCGACGGGGCGGGCGGACGCTGGGCGGGCCGCGGTCCCCGGGCGAGAGGTCACCGGGCGCTGGGCCGGCGGGCGCAGGGGGATGACGCGGGCTTCGTTCGGCGCTTGGTTGCTCACCTCTTCAGACTAGATTCCCTCCGCTCCAAGGGAAGGGACCGGCGTTCCGCCCTCGGTGGAATCACCTGGGCGCCCCCCAATTTGCGCCGCCCGTCGACCTGATGGCATGCGGCGGCCCTACCTGGGTACTCGCTTCTGGGAGAACGAGGCCGAGTCGTGGATGACTTGCGTGGGGAGAGGACGACATGGACACCGCCGTGATGCGGTCGGAGGCAGAGGTCGCACAGACCGCCGGGACCAGCACGGAGATCGGGCCACTGCCGGACATCGAGAACCCGCGGACCGTGGCTCCGCGGGATGCGCGGGAGTTGTCCCGCCAGTTCTTCCAGCGCCTGACGGAACTCGACGAGGGCACGCACGACCATCAGTACGCGCGCAACACGCTCATCGAGATGAACATGTCCCTCGTGCGGTTCGCGGCCGGCCGGTTCCGGGGCCGCGGGGACGACATGGAGGACATCGTCCAGACCGGGATGATCGGCCTGATCAAGGCCATCGACCGGTTCGAGCTCAGCCGCGAGGTCGAGTTCACGTCGTTCGCGCTGCCGTACATCGTGGGCGAGATCAAGCGGTTCTTCCGGGACACCACCTGGGCCGTGCACGTGCCGCGCCGGCTTCAGGAGCTGCGCGTCGACCTGGCGAAGGCACGCGACGAACTCGCCGGCCGGCTGGACCGGGAGCCGACCGTCGCCGAACTCGCCACGCTCATGAACATCGAAGAGTCCGAGGTGATCGAGGCCCAGGTCGCTTCGAACGGCTACAACTCCGCCTCCCTGGACGCCGCGCTCACCGGCGACGGCCCGGAGGACGGGGAGGCGGTGCTCGCCGACTTCATCGGGGTCGAGGAGGACGGGCTGCGGCTCGTCGAGGACTGCCAGTCCCTCGCCCCGCTCATGGCCGAACTCAGCGAACGGGACCGCCAGATCATCCATATGCGGTTCGTGGAGGAGGCCACACAGGCGGAGATCGGCGCCCGGCTGGGCTGTTCCCAGATGCATGTGTCCCGGCTGATCAAGCGGATCATCACGCGGTTGCGCCAGGGCATGCTGGGCGAACTCGGCTGCGCCTGATCCTTGTGTCCGGAGCCGCCCTCACCGGCGGCTCCGGTCATCTCATTCGCCGCTGCTGAGGCCGAGCACGACGCGGACGCGCTTGCCGACCGGCACACGTTCGACGACGACTTCCTCCGCGAGCGCGTGGACTATCTCAAGGCCGTGCCGGCCCACGCGCTCGGGGTCCCGGGGGAAGCGCCGGGGCAGCGCGGCACTGCTGTCGTAGACGCACACGGCCACCGCGGCGTCCGTGCCCTCCAGATCCAGGATGTACGGACCGTTGCTGTGCCGGTCCGCGTTGGTGATCAGTTCACTCACCACCAGGAGCACCGCTCCTTCGACCCGCTCGTCGATCTCGGCGCACCACTCGGTCCTGAGCTGATCGAGGAAGAACGCGGCGAAGGACCGCGCCTCGGCGATGCATCCAGGTGCTCCGGTGTAGTGAGCCGCGCGCCGTAGCGGCTCCACGGGGACGTCGAAACCAGTCGTTACCACTGACCCGTCCAGGTGTTCGATCATGCGTTTCTCTCTCGGAAGCCGGACTGGCCGGACGCTGCTGCATCAGTGCTCGTACCCCGAGCGGCGCGCGACAGTCCCCACTGCTGCACAGCCGGTCAGCTGGTGAGCGTTTCCGGAGTGCTCGTGGTGTCGGGGGCCAGCGATGGCTGGGCGGCCGACGAGGACTCGGACGACGGCGGCTCGGCGCTCGTCTCGGCACCCGACTCGGCCTCGGAGCTCGGCGTTTCGGGGGACGAGGACTCGGTGGACGGGGAGTCGGAGCTCGGGGACTCCGAACTCGGAGACTCGGAACTCGGGGACTCGGAGGACGGGGCGGTCGAGGTCGGCGGGCACGTGGTCGCCGATTCGCAGGCCGACGGGCTCTCGCCCGACGGCGATGTCGACACGCTCACCGAGGGGGTGGGCCGGACGGGCGGGTCGGTCTTCCGGTCCTTCTCCCCGGTGTCACCCCGCCGGCGGGCGAACCAGTCGCCGCGCTCGGGGTCGTACACCACGAAGATGTTGATGATCGTCGTCGAGGGTGCCACCACGACGACGTTCGAGGCCCGGTACGACGGCCACGAGTCGCCCGTCTGCTCGGGCGTCGAGCTCTGTGCCACCGGCGGGGTCAGCGGGTTGCCGCAGGCGCAGCGCACCCGGGGCACACCACGGTCGTCCACGAGGACGGCGGTGCCGGACTGAAGGACGGCCTGGTAGCTGGTGGCGGCACCGTCGCGGTAGCCGTGGTTGGTGACGCGTGTGTCCATGCGCAGCTGTACGGGAGTGAGCGAGCGCAGATAGGCGGGAACGCCGGACGGGTCGACGCCGGCGACGGAGGCGAACGCCCGGTTCTTGTCCGGGTCCGCCTGGAGCGCCTTGATCTGTTTCTCCACATCACAGCTGGCGACGTTCTGCGTACCGCCGTACAGGCCGGGCGCGCCGCCGTCGACACCGTGCACCGCGTTCGAGGGCGCGGACTCGGTGGGGGACGCCGAGACCGGCGGGGCGGAGCTGTCGGTCGCCGACGACTCCGTGAAGGGGTCGGGGCCCGTCTTGCCCGCGGCCTGGAGGAAGACCTCGCTGCCCTTGCCCGATCCGCCGTCCGGGCGAGTGAAGACGATGCCCAGGACCACGGCGGCCACCACCACGGCGGTGAGGATCGCGACACGGGGGGCCGACCGCCACCACGGCCGATGGGGTTCGGGCGTCTCGCCATCGCCACCCGGCGGCTGCGACGGCGGCCCGGGCGGCTGGGAAGGCCCCGACAGCGGGCCGGACGGTGGTCCTGTGGGGCGGCCGGAGGACGGCGGTTCGGCGCTCACGAGCCCTTCTTCCCGCCGCGGCATTGCCTACATATGGCGATAGTTATCCGATTTGGCCGCGACGCCCTCATTGTGTGCCGCGGCCCCGCGCCCCCCGCAAGCCGACGCGGACGGACCTCCCGGCGGGCGGTCCCACCAGGTGCTGCTTAGCGTGGCAGCGTGAGCCCACGTACCCCCTCCGACCAGGCGGTCGCCCGGCACGGCTGGGTCCAGGCCGTCGCCGTCGTGCTGGCCGGGCTGGTCGCGATGGGAGTGACCGCCGCATTGGGGCTGTGGGCGGCCGACGCGACCGGCCTGCCGGACGGCGCATTCCCCCGGGTCGTCGCGGCGACGGTCGTCACGGCCGTCGGCGGCACCATCGAGCTGTCGGGCAACGCGGGGGACCTCGCCGACACTTCGGCCGGGCTCACCGTGATCCCGCTGTCCGTCACGCTCGTCGGCGCCCTCGTCCTCGCCGCCGGTTTCCTACGGCCGCTGCGGCACCGCGCGGTGGCCGGTGCCCAGGAGCTGGCGGGCTGGGCGGCCAGGATCGCCGGGCTGTGGCTGCTCGGGCTCATCGGCCTCGCCCTCGCGGCCCGCCAGACGTTCACGATCTCCCTCGGGGACGACACGCTCGGCGAGTTGGGTGACCTGTTCGGCGCCTCGCCGAAGGTCGGCTTCAAGACCGATGTACCGCTGACGCTGGTGTTCGGCCTGCTGTGGCTGGCCGGTGTGCTGGTGCTGGCGCTGCTGGTCTCACGCAGGGCACCGCTGCCGCCCCGGCTGCTGCGCTTCCAGGAGTCGGTGCGTCCGGCCGCGTACGCGATGGTCGTCCTGCTCCTCGCGTACGTCGTTCTCGGCATCGTCATCGCCGTCGTCACCGCCGCGACGCGCGGGAATGCCGCTCAGACTCTCGCCGTGGTGCTGCTCGGACTGCCGAACCTGGTCTGGCTCGCGTTCACGATCGGGCTCGGCGCGACCTGGAAGGGCCAGGTGGAGGGGCCGTTCGGGCTGCCGATGCCGCAGGTGCTCGATGAGGTGCTGCGCGGTCCGGACATCTCCACCCTCAATCTGAGCACGCTCGCCGAGCAGGACGGCCGGGTGTGGTGGCTGGTGGCCGTCGACGCCGTGCTGCTGCTGGCCGCCGCGTTCCTGATGGCGGTCCGCTCGCCACGCCGGATGCGGGCCTGGCAGCACGCGGTGCACCTGGCGGTCGCGCTAGCGCTCACCGTCCTCATGGTCTGCCTCCTCGGCCGGATCTCCGCGCACTACGGCCTGTCCGTGCTCGGCATCGGGGACCTGGGCGGTGACCTCGGGGGTGAGCTGTTCCTGCGGCCGGAGCTGTGGCCAGCCCTTGGTCTGGCCTTGCTGTGGGGGCTGCTAGCCGGCTTCCTCGGCGCGCTGCTGGCGCGACCGGTGCGCCGGAGGGGCCAAGCCTGAAATCTGGCCGATCAGCGGGCGCCCCAAAGGGGCGCGGGGAACTGCGCGACCAGCCACAACGGACCCGCAGAGGACCACGAGCCCTCCAGCGCAACACCTAGTCCCGCCCGCCGAACACCGGTTCAGCCCAACGCGGCGGCGCCTTCGGTCTCTCCCCTACGGCCCTCAGATCGACCTCCGTCGCCGGGTGACCGGACGCCGCCCCGCCATGCATCGCGGAGCGCACCGCGGCGACGAAGGCGAGGCAGGAGTCGTAGCGGTCGTCGGGGCTCTTCGCCAGGGCCTTGGCGAACACCGCGTCAACGTGGGAGTCGAGGTCCGGGCGCGCCTCGGTCAGCGCGGGCGGCTCATCGTACTGGTGGGCCCAGAGCAGGGCCATGTCGTCGTCGCGCCGGAAGGGCGGACGGCCGGCCAGGCACTCGTAGACGACACAGGCGAAGCCGTAGACGTCGCAGCGCCCGTCGACGGGCTTGCCGGAGATCTGTTCGGGGGCGACGTAGTCGAGCGTGCCGACGAACTGGCCGACGGTCGTGAAGCCGGTCAGGGAGAGCGACTTCTTCGTCAGGCCGAAGTCGGTGAGGTAGACGTGCTCGGGGTGATCACTGTCGGTGCCGCGGGAGACCAGGATGTTGCCGGGTTTCACGTCGCGGTGCACCAGGCCGTGCTCATGGGCCGCGTCGAGCGCGGAGGCGACCTGAGCGGCGATGCGCAGGACCGTCGGCGGCGGCAACGGGCCCTGGCGGTCGAGGAGATGACGCAGGTCGCTGCCTTCGACGTACCGCATCGCGATGTACAGGACGCCGTCCGTCTCGCCCGCCTCGAAGACCGGGACGATATGCGGGTGGTCGATCGCGGCGGCCGCCCTGGACTCGTGGGTGAAGCGGCGGCGGAAGGTGTCGTTGCGGGACAGTTCCGGGGCGAGGAGCTTGAGGGCGACGGTGCGCTCCAGGCGCAGGTCCCGGGCGCGGTAGACGACGGCCATGCCGCCGCGGCCGATCTCACACTCGATGCGGTAGTCGGCGATCTGCGTGCCGATGAGTTCGGAGGGACGGCCGGAGAAGAAGCTCGTGTCACGTGCCATCGGGCGTCACGACCTCGGTGGGTGCACGGCCGGTGGGCTCGGCTGCGGCGCGGGGCTCGTCGTCGGTCGCGAACGTGCCGGCCCGCGCCCCGTCCGTGTAGACCCAGCGCGCCTGCTCGACGTCGTACAGCCACACGTGCTCCCCGTCGACGACGATCCCGATGCGCAGCCCGCGCGTCCGGCTGCGGAAGGCCTCGCCGTCCAGGGCGCCGGCCGCGAGTTCCCCGACGGCGGCGCGGTAGTGCGCGAGGGTCTGTTCGGCGTGGGTGAGCAGGGGGCGCGGGTCGTCGCTGCGGGTGAGCGGTCCGCCGGGCAGGGGCGGGTCCTGGGGTACGGCGACCAGGCAGCGGCCGTCGACCCAGGCCGACCAGCCGTTGGCGCACAGGACGTGCCCCCAGTCGCCGCGCCGCTCGACGAGCTGGACCGGCAGCAGGGCGTCGAGGGGCACCGTGGGGCGAGCGGGGTCGGGGGTCTCCCAGGCGGGCATTCCGTGCTGCGGGACCACGTGGGTGGGGCGGAAGCCCGGGGTCGCCATCATGGACGCCTACTTCCGCATCACGACGGGTTCGTGGCGGCGCAGCAGCCGGGACACCACGTACCCGAAGACCGCCGACAGCACGACCAGCATGCCCATGTTGAGCAGCCACACGCCCACGGAGTGCTCGAACAGCGGATCACCGGTCAGCTCCCCGGGCACGATCCGGGCCAGGTCGACGGTGCCGGCCATCGCGCCGAACGCCCAACGTGCGGGCACCAGCCAGGCCAGCTGCTCCAAGCCGATCACCCCGTCGACCTTGAGCAGAGCGCCGCAGAAGACGACCTGGACGATGGCGATCAGCACGAGCAGCGGCATCGTCACCTCCTCCTTGCCCACCAGGGCGGAGACCAGCAGGCCGAGCATCATCGCCGTGAAGGCCAGCAGGGCGACGGCGAGGATGATTTCCACGAGGGGCGGCAGCAGCACGCCTTCTCCGTCGGGCGCCTTGAGGTCGACGCCGAGCAGGGCCACGAGGGTGAGCACCACCGCCTGGAGCACGGTGATCGTCCCCAGCACGACGACCTTGGACATCAGGTACGCCGATCTGGACAGGCCCACGGCCCGCTCACGGCGGTAGATCACGCGTTCCTTGACGAGTTCGCGCACGGCGTTGGCCGCTCCGGTCAGGACTCCGCCGACGCAGAGAATCAGCAGTGCGCTCATCGCCTTGTCCTGGGTCAGCCCGCCGCCGGCGAGGGCCCTGGCCATGGCGCCCATCACGAACGGCAGGGCGATCATGATGGCCAGGAAGGTGCGGTCGGCGCTGAGCGCGGTGGCGTACCGGCGGATCAGGGTGCCCAGTTGGGAGCGGCGGCTGCGTGGCCGGGGCGGTGGGGCGACGCCCACCGGGGCCGAGCCGCCCAGCCGGGGCTGCGCGCTCGCTTCGGAGATGTAGCGGCGGTGGAAGGGCGAGCCGCCGAACTCCCCCGCCCAGTCCCGTTCGGTGTCCCGCTCGAACGCCTCGAAGGCTTCCGGCCACTGCTCGAAGCCGAAGAAGGCGAGGGCGTCCTCGGGCGGTCCGTAGTACGCGATCCGGCCCCCGGGCGCGAGCACCAGGAGCCGGTCGCAGACGTCGAGGCTCAGGACGCTGTGGGTGACCACGATGACGGTCCGGCCGTCGTCGGCGAGGCCGCGCAGCATGTGCATCACCGAGCGGTCCATGCCGGGGTCCAGACCCGAGGTCGGCTCGTCGAGGAAGAGCAGCGACGGCTTGGTCAGCAGCTCCAGGGCCACGCTGACCCGCTTGCGCTGCCCGCCGGAGAGGCTGTGCACATGCTGCCCGGCGCGCTGCTCCAGTCCCAGTTCGCGGATCACCTCGTCGACCCGGGCCTGGCGTTCGGCCTTGGCGGTGTCCTGCGGGAAGCGCAGTTCGGCGGCGTAGGACAGGGCGCTGCGGACGGTCAGCTGGGCGTGCAGGATGTCGTCCTGCGGGACGAGGCCGATGCGCTGGCGCAGCTCCGCGTAGTCGCGGTAGAGGTCACGGCCGTCGTACAGGACGGCGCCCTGGTCGGCGGGGCGCTGGCCGGTCAGGGCGTTGAGCAGCGTGGACTTGCCGGCGCCGCTCGGGCCGACGACCGCGAGCAGGCACTTCTCCCCCACCGGGAACGACACGTGGTCGAGCAGCGTCTTGCGGCCGCGGTCCACGGTGACCGCGAGGTCCTGCACGTCGAGGGAGACCTCGCCGGTGTCGACGTACTCCTGAAGCTCGTCGCCGACCAGGCAGAACGCCGAGTGGCCGATGCCGACGATGTCGCCGGTGCCGACCGGCGCCCCGGTCACGGGCAGGCCGTTGAGGAAGGTGCCGTTGTGGCTGCCGAGGTCGACGATCTCGTAGCTGCCGTCCGGGAGGGCGCGCAGCTCGGCATGGCGTCGGGAGACCACCAGGTCGTCGATGACCAGGTCGTTGTCGTCGGCGCGGCCGATGCGGACGGTGCGGGAGGGCAGCGGCCGTACGGTCGTGGGCCGGCGGAAGGTGCCGGTGAGTGCGGGCATGGAGACGGCGGAGGGGCGCTCCGGAGCCGGTGCCGGGGCTCCGACCAGGACGGCGCGGGGGCCGTCGGACGCGTTGCCGAAGCGGATGACGCAGCCGGCGCCCACGTCCCAGGCCTGGACCCGGCGGCCGTCGGCATAGGTGCCATTGGTGCTGTGCTCGTCCTCGAGGGTCCAGTGGCCGTCCTCGGCCCGCAGTACGGCGTGATGCCACGAGACCCGGGCGTCGTCGATGACGATGTCGCTCAGTGGATCGCGCCCGACGTGGTATTCGTGGCCCGGACTCATCACCGTGGAGCCGGTGTCGGTCTCCAGGACGAGTTGAGGTGCTGTCGACGCTACCGGCCGTTCCGCCATGCCGGAATTCTATCGATTCGTTCACATACGCGCTCAGCGTGGGGATTCAGGCGACCGGTGCGAACAGGGTCGCGGTGGTCCGATGCATCCGCAGGGCGTCCACGGACTCCGCGAGCAGCTCGTACTCGGTCGTGTCGTCGCTCACAGCGACCCTGACTAATCGCCCCGCGGCCAACTCATCGCCGACCAGACCCTGTTGGGCCACGTCACTGCACCAGGCGCGCAGCACGGCGGGCACGTCGGCCACGGTGCCGGCGACGGGGACGAGCGCGCCGGGCGGCAGATGCTCCGTCTCCGGCTGCGGATCCAGGCGGTCGGCGATCCAGGAGGCACGGTCGCGCAGCCACCACAGGGCGAGGGCGAGCGTGGGGGCCCGATAGGTTCCCAGGGGTACTCCGATACGCCGACCGTTGCAGGTGCCGTACCCCGTGACATGGCACAGGAATTCGTCGTGCACGATCCACTCCCCGTTTGTTCCGCTCGCCGGTGTTCCGGTCCTCGCTTTCGTGCGGCTCTGGTGCAGTGCGCGGCTTGTGCTCTGTGCGGCTCATGCGCGGTGCGTGACGGAGCCCTCGCCTGCTGTGAAGGCCCTCAAGTTGAGTATGTTCACTACTGAATCACTGTCACCATGAATTTCCGGCCAGTCTCCTGGCATATTCATGGCGCCCGTTGGCCGAAAGGCGGCGGGCGCGGCCCTTACCCGAGGGGTAATCGACGGTCTTCCGCGGGCCCGGCATGGTTGCCGTACCGGGTCGCCGCGACGCGATCCGGGCTCCGACCAGCAGCGTACGACCTCGATGGAGGCTGATCCCGCATGTCCGCGAACACCGACCGTTTCGACAGTGCCGTGGCCCGTTATTTCGAGGCCTGGAATGCCTCCGAGCCGGAGGAACTCGCCAAGTCGGTCGCCGCCGCCTGGACCGTCGACGGCTCCTACACCGATCCGCTTGCCGACGTCAGCGGGCACGAGCAGATCACGGCCGTGATCGCGGCGGCCCACGAGCAGTTCCCCGGCTTCGCCTTCCGGCCGGCCGGCCCGGTCGACGGGCACCACGACACCGCGCGCTTCTCCTGGGAGCTGGTGAGTGACTCTGGGGGTACCCCCTCCGGGGGAGGTTCGGCTCCGGTCGCCGGCTTCGACGTGATCACGCTCGACGCGGACGGCCGGATCCGGTCCGTGCTGGGCTTTCTGGACCGGATACCCGCCGGGGCATGACACCGGCGATGAGTTTCTCCGCTCGCGGCGGTCTCTTCCGCATACGACCACCGCGAGCGGAGGCACCATCATGACCACGACCACCAGGCTGGACGCGGAGTTCACCGCCGTCCTGCACAAGAGCCCGGCCGACGGCGGCTGGACCTATCTCGTCTGGCCGAGGAGCATCGACTTCTTCGGCACCCGCGGGCTCGTGAAGGTCCGCGGCACGATCGACGGGCACCCGTTCCGCAGCTCGTTCATGGCCCTGGGCGACGGGAGGCACAAGCTGCCCGTCAAGGCCGAGCTCCGCAAGGCCATCGGCAAGGGGGAGGGCGACACGGTGACCGTGCACCTCGAGGAGCGGCTCAGCTCCTGACGGTCTCCCGGTAGCGCCGGGGTGCGACACCGACCGCCCGCTTGAAGGCGTTACTGAAGGCGCTCTCGGAGGTGTAGCCGACGGAGCGGGCCAGCACCGCGACCGGGGCCGTGTCCTGCCGGAGGGCTCGGGCGGCCAGACTCATCCGCCAGTTCAGCAGATACGTCAGCGGCGGCACCCCGGCCGCCTCCTTGAACCGTACGGCGAAGGTCGTGCGGGACATCGCCGCGGCCTGCGCCAGCTCCTGAAGCTGCCAGGGGTGCGCCGGGTCGGCGTGCATCAGGCGCAGCGCCGGGGCGAGGCGTTCGTCGGCGAGAGCACGCAGCCAACCCGGCGGCAGCCCGTCGGACTCGGTGAGACAGACCCGCAGTACCTGGACGAAGATCAGCTGGGCGAGCTGGTCCAAGGTGAACTCGACGCCGGCGCGGCGCGTCCTCATCTCCCGCGCCAGCTGGTCGACGAGCCAGCGCAGCGCCTCCGCCTCCGCCACCTCGGCCTTCACATGGATGAGCTCCGGCAGCGCCCGGCGCAGCAGCTCACCGCTGTCCCGGCTCAGGTCGATGTGCCCGGAGACGCATGTCACGTCCTCCTCGCCCGCCCCGAGCCGTGCCATACCGGTGGCCGGGTCGACGACGGCCCGGCCCGATTCCAGGGGCTCGACGCCGGTTTCACTGCACAGCACATACGGCTGCCGGCCGTCGGACACCACGATGTCCCCCTCGGCCAGCTTCAGCACCTCCCCGCCGGGGTCGCGGGCCAGCAGACAGCTGCCCCGCAGCAACGCGATCACCTTGAGCCGGTCGCGTCCGTGCAGCCGGACGGCCCAGCCGCCGCCGGCCGTGAAGGCACCGGAGAGCACACTGCGGGCATCGGCGACGGCAAGGGCGTCGGACAGCGGGTCAGCGGACATGCTCGAACTATCACGCAAGTAACGCGCATTCTCAAGCATTCATCGTACGGGGCCGTAGATCTACGGTGGTCTGGACAGCGCAGGACAGCTCACCGTGAGGAGAGACCAGACATGACGACCACACAGCACCCCCTGGGTTCCGGATTCGGCGCGGCATCCACGGCAGAGGAGGTGATCAAGGGCATCGACCTGACCGGCAAGGTCGCGATCGTCACCGGCGGCTACTCCGGCATCGGCCTGGAGGCGGCACGCGTCCTGCGGAACGCCGGCGCCGACGTCGTCGTTCCGGCGCGGGACCTCGAGCGCGCCCGGGTCGCGCTGAAGGATGTGCCCGGGGCCGAGGTCGAGCACCTGGACCTGCTGGACCCGGCGTCGATCGACGCCTTCGCGGACAAGTTCCTGACGTCCGGGCGTCCGCTGCACATCCTGATCAACAGCGCCGGGATCATGGCGACCCCGCTGACGCGCGACGCACGCGGGTACGAGGGGCAGTTCGCGACCAACCACCTGGGCCACTTCCAGCTGGTCGCGCGACTGTGGCCCGCGCTGCTCGCCGCCCACGGCGCGCGGGTCGTGTCGGTGTCGTCGCGGGGCATCCGCTTCAGCGGCGTCGACTTCGACGACCTGCACTTCGAGCACCGGCCCTACGAGCCGTTCGTCGCCTACGGCCAGTCGAAGACGGCCAACGCGCTGTTCGCCGTGGAACTGGACCGGCGAGGCCGGGCGGAGGGCGTGCGGTCCTTCTCCGTGCACCCCGGCATGATCGTCGACACCGGTCTGGCGAAGCACATCCCCGAGGAGGCACTCCGGGCGGCCGGTGCCCTCGACGACCAGGGTGTTCCCGTCCGCGACCCCGCCCGGCAGTTCAAGACCGTCCAGGAGGGCGCCGCGACCGGCGTGTGGTGCGCCACCAGCCCGCAACTGGACGGGCTGGGCGGCGTCTACTGCGAGAACTGCGACATCAGCCCCCTGGTGACCGACGAGACCGAGGCCGAGTGGCGCGCCGACGCGGGCCGGCCCGGAGTCCTGCCGTACGCCGTCGACCCGGAGTCCGCGGCCCGCCTCTGGGAGGTCAGCGAGAGCCTTACGGCTTGACCAGCGCGTCGATCCGGGCGAGCTCGTCCGCGTCGAAGTCGAGGTTGCGGATGGCGCCGACGCTGTCCTCGATCTGCTGCGGACTGCTCGCGCCGACGAGCGCGGACGTCACTCGGCCGCCGCGCAGGACCCAGGCGAGCGCCAGCTGGGCCAGGGTCTGACCGCGCGACTTGGCGATCTCGTCGAGCGCGCGCAGCCGGCCGACCAGTTCCCCGGTGAGCGCCTCCGAGGTCAGGAAGGGGCTGTCGCTCGCCGCCCGCGAGCCCTCCGGGATGCCGTCGAGGTAGCGGGCGGTGAGCACGCCCTGGTCCAACGGGGAGTAGGCGATGGAGCCGACCTGCAGCTCGTCGAGCGCGTCCAGGAGACCCCCGTCCTCGGGCCGGCGGTCGGTCATCGAGTAGCGCGGCTGGTGGATCAGCAGCGGGGTGCCGAGCTCACCGAGGATGCGGGCGGCCTCGCGGGTCTGCTCCGCCGAGTAGTTGGAGACGCCGACGTACAGTGCCTTGCCCTGCTGGACCGCCGAGTGCAGGGCGCCCATCGTCTCCTCCAGGGGAGTCTCCGGGTCGGGGCGGTGCGAGTAGAAGATGTCGACGTAGTCCAGGCCCATCCGGGCGAGGGACTGGTCGAGCGAGGAGAGCAGGTACTTGCGGGAGCCCCACTCGCCGTACGGGCCGGGCCACATCAGGTACCCGGCCTTGGTGGAGACGACCAGCTCGTCGCGGTAGGGCGCGAGGTCCGCCTTCAGGGCCTCACCGAAGGCGCTCTCGGCGGCTCCGGGCGGCGGGCCGTAGTTGTTGGCCAGGTCGAAGTGGGTGACGCCGAGGTCGAAGGCGCGGCGCAGGATGGCGCGCTGTGTCTCGACCGGGCGGTCCGGGCCGAAGTTGTGCCACAGGCCGAGCGACAGGGCGGGCAGCTTCAGGCCGCTGCGTCCGGTGCGCCGGTAGGGCATGTCCGCGTAGCGGTCGGGGTGTGCGGTGTACAACGCGACTCCAGAGGGGTTGGCGCGGTTTCTGAGGACCTTTGTCCACTCTTTCGCGACCTGGAGCCATTGGTCCAACAGAAGAATCCGATGGAATTCAGCGGATAGGCTTCTCAGTCATGGAACTGCGTCATCTTCAGCACTTTGTCGCGGTCGCCGAGGACCAGCACTTCACCCGTGCCGCCGAGCGGCTGCTGGTGTCCCAGTCCGGGCTGTCCGCCTCCATCCGGGCGCTGGAGCGCGAGCTTCAGACCCCGCTGTTCGTGCGGACGACCCGGCGGGTGACGCTCACTCCGGCCGGGCGGGCGCTGCTGGGCGAGGCCGAGCGGATCCTGGCCCAGGTGCGGTCCGCCCACGAGGCGGTGGCCGCGGTGCAGGGCGTGCTGCGCGGCATGCTGGCCCTGGGGTCGGAGCAGTGCATCGCCGGGGTGCATGTGGCCGGGCTGCTCGCCGCGTTCCGGGGCCGGCATCCGGACGTGGAGATCTGTCTGCGGCAGGCGGGCTCGGGTGCGCTGGCCGAGGAGGTCGCGGCCGGGCGCCTGGATCTGGCGTTCACGGTCCGGACGGCGGGTGAGGACACCGATCAGCTGCGTGCCGTCCCGCTGACCAGCGAGCCGATGACCCTGCTGTGCCATCCCGGCCACCGGCTGGCACAGAACGGTTCGGCGGTGACGCTGGAGGAGCTGGGCGGCGAGGTCTTCGTCGACTTCCACCCGGACTGGGGTCCGCGGCGCACCACCGACGCCGCGTTCGCCGACGCGGGCGTGCGACGGACGGTCGCCCTGGAGGTGAACGACGTGCACAGCCTGCTGGACATGGTGGACGAGAACCTCGGCATCGCCGTCGTACCGCGGCATTTCCGGCACAAGCGCGAGTCGTTGACGGCGCTGTCCGTGAAGGACACCGACGAGATCGTGTACGAGACGGTCGCCCTGCTGCCGCCCGCGCAGGCCACGAGCCCGGCGGCCCGGGCGCTGATGGCGTTGCTGGAAACGGAGAGCGGCTGAGCGGCCGGTGCGCGATGGTGGTCGTATGCATGCAAAGGACGTCCTCATCGACGGGTTCAACCGCATCCAGGAAGAGGTCCATGCCGCCGTCGACGGTCTCGGGCCGGACGAGCTGCACGCCCGGCCGAGCGCCGACGCCAACTCCATCGCCTGGCTGATCTGGCATCTCACACGTGTCCAGGACGACCACCTGGCCGACGCCTTCGAGCTGGACCAGGTGTGGCTGGCACAGGACTGGCAGAAGCGCTTCGGCCTCGACCTGCCGCGCCACGACACCGGGTACGGCCACAGCTCGGCGAAGGTCGCCAAGGTCAGGGTCGAGTCCGCGGGCCTGCTGACCGGCTACTACGACGCGGTGCACGAGCAGAGCCTTCAGGCACTGCGCCAGCTGGCCGCGAAGGACCTGGAGCGCATCGTGGACGAGCGCTGGGATCCGCCGGTCAGCCTGGGCGTCCGGTTGGTCAGCGTCCTGTCCGACGATCTCGAGCACGTCGGACAGGCCGCCTACGTCCGCGGACTGGTTCAGAGCGCGTAACCCGGCATGACTACGTCCTCGATGAGGGCCTTGCGCTCGTCGAACGGGATGAAGGCGCTCTTCACGGCGTTCACGGTCACCGTCCGCAGATCCTCGAGCGTCCAGCCGGCCTCGGCGACCAGCAGGGACATCTCACGGGTCATCGTCGTGCCGGACACCAGACGGTTGTCGGTGTTGAGGGTGACCCGGAAGCCCAGCTCCTTCAGGGCGGTGATCGGGTGCTCGGCGATCGAAGTGGCGGCGCCGGTCTGGAGGTTGGAGGTCGGGCACATCTCCAGCGCGACACGGCGGTCGCGCACCCAGCCCGCGAGCCGGCCGAGTTTGCCGTCCACGATGTCCTCGGTGATACGGACGCCGTGGCCGATGCGCTGGGCGCCGCACACCTGGAGGGCCTGGTGGATGCTGGGCAGCCCGTGCGCCTCGCCGGCGTGGATCGTGAACGGGACGCTCTCACGGCGCAGATGCTCGAAGGCGGCCAGGTGGTCGGCGGGCGGGAAGCCGTCCTCGGCGCCCGCGATGTCGAAGCCGACGACTCCCGCGTCCCGGAAGGCGACGGCCAGGTCGGCGGCCTCCCGGACCCGGTCGAACATCCGCATCCCGCACAGCAGCGTGCCCACCCGGACCGGCGTGCCCGCGGCCGCCGCCTTCGCCATGCCCGCCGCGAGCCCCTCCTGGACGGTCTCGACGACCTCGGGGAGGGTGAGCCCGCCGTTGGTGTTCAGCTCGGGGGCGTAGCGCACCTCGGCGTAGACCACACCGTCCGCCGCCAGGTCGAGGACGTACTCCTCGGCCGTGCGCAGCAGGCCCTCGCGGCTCTGCATCACGGCGAGGGTGTGCTCGAAGGTGGCTATGTAGCGCACCAGATCACCGGAGTTGGCGGCCTCGTAGTACCAGGCGGCCAACTCGTCGGGGTCGGTGGTGGGCAGGGTGTGGCCGACCTCGTCCGCGAGCTCCACCACGGTGGCGGGACGCAGGCCGCCGTCGAGGTGATCGTGCAGGACGGCCTTGGGGAGGCGGCGGAGGGTGTCGGTGTCTATGCGCGTAGATGACATGTGCGGTGGTTCCTCGACGTTCGGTTGAGCGGGGTCAGGCCGCGGGCTGGAGCAGGTCCCAGCGGTTGCCGTACAGATCCTGGAAGACGGCGACCGAGCCGTACGGCTCGTGCCGCGGCTCCTCCAGGAAGGTCACGCCCCCGGCGAGCATCCGGGCGTGGTCGCGGGCGAAGTCGTCGGTGTACAGGAAGAAGCCGACGCGCCCACCGGTCTGGTCGCCGACCCGCCCGCGCTGGGCGTCGCCCTTGGCACGCGCGAGCAGCAGCCCGGTCCCCTGCGTCCCGGCACCGGGCTCGACCACGACCCAGCGGGAGCCGTCGGGGCGCGCCGCGTCCTCGACGAGCCGGAATCCGAGAGCCTCGGTGTAGAAGCGGATCGCCTCGTTGTAGTCGTCGACGACGAGGGTGACCAGGGCGATGCGTCTCATCGGGGCCTTTCGGGGTGGGGTGCCGAGGAGCGGTTAGCGGGTGAGGTTATACGTAGAACCCCGCGCACGCCAGTCGCAGCGGAACGTGCGTGTGGGACCCGAGGCCCAGGCCCGCGGCCCGCGGCGGGACGGGCGGTCCGGGCACTAGCGTCTCGGGCATGACGATCACCGGTTCGCCCCGCAGTCCCGAACGGCGCAAGCAGGATGTCCTGGCCCGGCTGGAGCGGGAGGAGGACATCTGGGTGGCCACGGCGGACGCCGACGGAGTTCCGTTTCTGGTCGCGCTGTGGTTCGTCTGGGACGGCGAGTCCCTCTGGATGTCCACCCGGATCACCAATCCCACGGGCCGTAACCTGCGCGACGGCGCACGGACCCGGCCGGCGTTCGGGGACACGCGGGACGTCGTACTCATCGACGGCGACGTGGAGACCTTCGGCGCGCAGGACGTGCCCGCCGCCGCGTCCGCCGCGTTCGAGGCGAAGCACGGCTGGGATCCCGTCAAGGACAGCCCGTCGTACGCCTACTTCCGGGTGCGGCCGCGCGCGGTGCAGGCGTTGCACGGGGTGCATGAGATGCCCGGACGGCATCTCATGCGGGACGGCGTGTGGGTGGTCTGACCCGTGGGACCGCCACTACGGGGCGAGGGTCTCCCCGAAGCGGGCGTCCGGCGAAGGGGCGCTGAGAGTGGCGCCGTTGAAGGTCCACGATCCGCTCGCGGCGGGGCCGCTGCTCGTGCCGGGGAAAACCCAGGCGGCGCCGTCGTTCGTGTCCTCGCCGGGCGCGGACGCGATCAGCTCGGCCTTGCCGTCCCGGTTGGCGTCGATGAGCCGCACGGCGCCGCCGAACCAGTCGCCGTTCTCGTTGTCACCGGGAACGGACGGCGTGCTCTGGCTGAAGCTGGCCAGGCCCCGTGGCGTGAGTCCGCCGGAGGCACCGCGCATCACCCACACCGTGCCCGGGTCGGTGAGGCTGTTGATGTCGTTGGCCGGTGCGCTGAGCGCGGCGTCGGCGTAACCGTCGCCGTTCACGTCCGCCACGCTGACGGACCCGCCGAATCGGTCACCGGTCTTGTCGTCGCCGGAGGCGCCGATGGTCGTCTGGTCGAAGTGCTGGTCGGCCTCGGGACCGCCCAGGCCGTTGGGCCCGCCGAGGAACACGTCCACCGTGCCGCCGTCGACCAGCACTTCGTTCAGGTCGTCGCTGTCGGCCGGGGAACCGAAGACGACGTCGGCGTAGCCGTCGCCGTTGATGTCTCCAGAGGCCCCGACCGGGCCGCCGCGCAGAATGCGGGCGTACGTCAGGCCCTCGGAGCCACCGCGCAGATACCTGGCCTGCCCGAAGGTCTCGACGGGATTGATCGTCTCGTAGATGGTGAAGGTGCCGAGGAGCACCAGGTCGTCTTCGCTGCCGTTGTTCTCGTAGTCACCGGAGGTGAGGCCGGTGGGGGTGAAGTCCTCCGGCCATTTCCAGTCCACGGGAGTGGCCTGGAAGGTGTACCCGCCGGCGGTGTTCTCGAAGGCAAAGGTCTGTAGGGCGTTGCCGCTCACCAGGGCGAGTTCGGTGCGGGACGCATGGAAGCGGCCGGTGGCCAGGCCGAGTCCGAAGCGCCCGCGCGTCGTCGGGGCACTGTCCTGCAACCAGAGGGCGCCGGTGGCACGCAGCCCGCTCGCCGAGCCCCACAGCACGACCGCCGCCCCCGCGTCGGCGACGGTTCCGATGTCCCTGCGCGGCATACCCACGACGAGATCGGCGTAGCCGTCGCCGTCCAGGTCCCCGGAGGCGGTGGTCTGTCCGAAACCGTCGTCGGCCTGGGCGAGACCCGGTATGCCGGGGGTGCTCATGCTGAACGTCGCCCGGTGGGAAGAGGACAGACCGCTCGCGGACCCGTACAGCACCGCGACATAGCCGGCGCCCTTCTGGCCGCTGACGGTGCCGCCGGGGGCCGAGACCACGGCATCGGGATAGCCGTCGCCGTTGAAGTCGTCGTGGGCCGCCGCCACTGCCGCGTCCGCGGCGGGTGCCTGAGCGGCCGTCGCGGTGATCGTGGCACCGATCGTCAGTAGCACGGTCGCCGCGGCCGGCCCGGACAGCAGGCTCGCTCGGCGTCTGGTTGTGGCGGTCGTGGTGGTGGAACGCGTAATGCGCACGTCGTGGCTCCTGAGAACTCGCACGGCCGGTCGGGCACGGAGTCGCGGGGGTACGGCGAGGGCCCGTTCCCCGCCGCCGCGACTTTGGACCGGTCAGCACGTACGAGGGTTGTGCCGCAGCACGCCCAAAACTGCGTCAACTCCGGGCATGCGCGCTGAAAGCAGGAGCTGACGCTCAACCCGCCTTCCTGCGCAGCGTGTTGAGCCGCTCCATCTCGTCCTCGGTGAGGCGGAGCGCGCCCGCCGCCACGTTCTCCACGAGGTGGTCCGGGTTGCCGGTGCCGGGGATGGCGAGCACGTGCGGGCCCTGTTGCAGTGTCCAGGCGATCCGGACCTGCGCGGGGCTCGCACCGTGCGCGCGGGCGACGGCGAGCACCTCCTGTTCGTGGCTGTCAGCGCTGCCCTGGTCCCGGCCCTCGCCCGCCACGGCGTAGAACGGCACGAACGCGATGCCCTGTTCGCCGCAGAGCCGGAGGAGTTCGTCGGTCGCGGGGTCGGCGAAGGCGATGCCGTACGGGTTCTGCACGCACACCACGGGTGCGATGGACTGTGCCTCGGCGAGGTGGCGGGGTTCCACGGCGGAGATGCCGAGGTGCCGGATCAGGCCCGTTTCGCGGAGGTCGGCGAGCGCACCGAAGTGCTCGGCGATGGAGTCCTGCCGCATGCGGCGCAGATACACGACGTCGAGGTGGTCGCGGCCGAGCTGGCGCAGGTTCTCCTCGACGTGGCCGCGCAGCTGGTCGGGTCTGGCCGAGGTGCCCCACTCGCCGTGGATGTCGCGGTAGGGGCCTACCTTCGTGGCGATCACCAGGTCGTCGGCGTACGGCGACAGCGCGCTGTTGATCAGCTCGTTGGCGGAGCGCAGCGAGGAGAAGTAGAAGGCGGCCGTGTCGATGTGGTTGACGCCGAGCTCGATCGCCTTGTGCAGCACGGCGATCGACCTTCGGCGGTCGCTGGGGGTGCCGAGGTGGAAGGCTGCGCTCCCCGTGAGCCGCATCGCACCCAAGCCGATGCGGCTGACGGGCAGGTCACCGAGGTTCCAGGTGCCCGCGGCCTGCGCGGTGATCGTGTCCGAGGTCATCGGCGGAGTCTCGCACAGGCCTCGCGGGCGGGGTGGCGTCAGCAGTAGAGGTTGCCGCCGGGCGAGACGCCGAGGATCGAGGTGAAGCGGTTGTAGTTGTCCACGCGGCTCTGGACCTGCGCGGGGTTCTTGCCGTCGCACTCCAGGGAGCCGTTGATGGAGCGGATCGTCTGACCGAAGCCGGCCTGGTTGACCATGGCATTGTGCGGGGTCATGGTGCCGGGGCCCGACTGGGTGTTCCAGTACCAAAGACCGGTCTTCCAGGCCACGGCGGAGTCGTTCTGCACCAGCCACGGATTGTTGAGCAGGTCGATGCCGAGCGCGTCGCCCGCCGCCTTGTAGTTGAAGTTCCAGGACAGCTGGATCGGGCCGCGGCCGTAGTAGGCGGCCTGGCCCGCCGGACAGCCGTAGGGCTGGCTCCAGTCGCAGTAGTGCGGGTAGTTGGCCTGGTTCTGCTCGACTATGTGGACCAACCCGCCGGTCTCGTGGCTGACGTTGGCGAGGAAGGCGGCGGCCTCCTGCTTCTTCACCGTCTCGCTGCCGGTGTTCGCGAAGCCCGGGTAGGCGCTCAGCGCGGCGGTCAGACCGCTGTACGTGTAGAAGGAGTTCCGGTTCGGGAACATCTGGTTGAACTGCGCCTCGCTCACCACGAAGGTGGCGGAGGGCGTGTCGGAGCCGCCGTCGCAGGCGTAGGGCTCCCAGTACCAGGTGCTGATGATGGGATCGTAGCCCGGGTTGGCGTGCTCGGCGATGTAGGCCTTGCCGTCGGTGTAGCGGACGATGTCCCCGGCGTTGTACGACCGCCCCGCCGTCCAGCTCGGGTAGCTCGAGCAGGCGGCGGCGGACGCCTCGGCGGCCGGGAGGAGCACCGGCACGCTGCCGGCGAGGGCGAGGACGGTCAGTGCGGCTGAGATGCGGCGCCTCGACACAGGATCGACTCCTTCGCGAAGCACGGCCGACCCCGACAAGGCAGGGCGGAGCAGAGCCTTGTGCGCACGTGCCGGCGACGCCGGCCACGGCGTCGGGGGCGGCCGTGGTGGGGGGTGTGGAGCCACACTCAACCGCTTTGGTCTGTACCAGTCAAGGGTGTAGACCAGTCAACTCCCCGGCCCCGCGCGACCGATCACCTACGGCCTTACAGGAACGGTCAGCGCAGCGGCTTCGCCAGGACCGCCTTGCGGTGGCTGAACGTCTCGATGGAGTAGCGGCCGTGGTAGCTGCCCATGCCGCTCTCCCCCACGCCGCCGAACGGCAGGTCGGAGACGGTGAGATGGGCGAGCGGCAGACCGTACCCGAGGCCGCCGGAGGACGTCTCGGCGGCGATGCGTCCGCGCGCCTCGTCGGACTCGGAGAAGACGTACAGCGCAAGGGGCTTGTCGCGGTCGTTGATGAAGTCGATCGCCTCGTCGAGACCCCGCACGGTGACGATCGGCAGGATCGGGCCGAAGATCTCCTCCTGCATGACCGGCGAACCGGGGTCGACGTCGGCGAGGACGGTCGGCGCGATGTACTTCGCCGTACGGTCGCCGGCGCCGCCCACGACCACCCGGCCGGAGTCGAGCAGGCCGGAGAGCCGGTCGTAGTGGCGTTCGTTGACGATGCGGCCGTACTCGCCGGAGGCCGAGGGGTCGGTGCCGAAGAGCTTCTCGACGGCCCGGGTGAGGGCGGGTTCGAGGGCGGCGGCGGTCTCCGGGTCGGTCAGGACGTAGTCGGGGGCCACGCAGGTCTGCCCCGCGTTGGTGAACTTGCCGCGGGCCAGCCGGTCGGCGACGACGTCGAGGTCGGCGTCGCGGTCGACGAACGCCGGGGACTTGCCGCCGAGTTCGAGGGCGACGGGGGTGAGGTGCTCGGCGGCCGCGCGCATGACGATGCGGCCGACGGTGCCGTTCCCGGTGTAGAAGATGTGGTCGAAGCGCTCGGCGAGCAGGGCCGTGGTCTCGGGGATGCCGCCCTCGACGACGGCGACGGCCTCGGTGTCCAGATACGCGGGCAGCAGCCGGGCCAGCGCGGCGGAGGTCGCGGGTGCCATCTCGCTGGGCTTGGCCACCACCGCGTTGCCCGCGGCCAGGGCGCCGACGACGGGCGCGAGCAGGAGCTGGGCCGGGTAGTTCCACGGGGCGATGACGAGGACGACGCCGAGGGGGTCGTACTGCGTCCAGGCGGTGGCGTCGGCACCGAGACGCGCCGGGACGGGCGCCGACTCGGGGCGCAGCCACTCGTCCAGGTGGTCGAGGGTGTGGTCGATCTCGCGGACGGTGAAGTCGATCTCCGTCCGGTGGGCCTCCGCGCTGCTCTTGCCCAGGTCGACGTGGAGGGCGGCGGCCAGGTCGGGTCCGTTCTCCGTGAGCATCTCGCGCAGTCGGCGCAGTTGTGCGGTGCGCCATTCGACGGGCTTGGTGCGGCCGGTCCGGAAGGTGGCACGCAGTCGCGCCACGATGTCGGCGGGCTGCTCGGCGGTGGAGTGGTTCACGGTGCCTCGCTGGTTGTACGCGGGCCTGGCGGCGCGCGGGTGCGGTTATGGAGCGGTCGATTGCGGAGCGGTCAGCTCGATGTATATACCAACCATCGGCTCGGACCGTGCATTCCACGCTCACGAAACAGTTTGCGTGAGGCTCCCGTCACACGCGGGCGGACGCGTCGAGCGTCGCGGCCAGCCGCTCCAGCAGCCCGCGCAGCAGCTCGTCGTCCCCGTCGCTGAGGGCCGGCCAGTCGGTGCGAACCGCCCGGTCGACTCGGCGCCAGTACTCCTGGCCGCGCGGAGTGAGGTGGGCGAGGATGCGACGGCGGTCGAGCGGGTCGACCCGCCGATGGACGAGGTTCTGGTCGACGAGCTGGTCGACCAGCTTGGTCAGCGTCGGCGGCGGCAGGAAGGCGGCCTCCGCGATCGCCGACATGTGATGCCCCTGTCCGTCGGCGAGCAGCGCGAGGACCCGCCAGGCGTCCACCGAGCAGCCCTCCTCGTCCAGCACGGCCTGGAGCCGCCGCGCGGCCATCCTCTCGGCCCGCGTCAGGAGCTGCACCAGATCGCGGGGCCGGCGTGCGGCAGAGGTAGCCATCGTGCTCCTAGGGCCTGTCACGGGGTGCATACATCGTATGAGACGGACTGGAGTTCACCAGGACCACGCGGAATCATGACGTCATGTTCCGGCACGATTCCCCTGCATCCGACTGGTTCACGGCCGACGACTCCGTACTCGGCGTGGCCCTGGTCTTTCCGTTGCAGGGGCCGGCCGGGATCTTCGGGCCCACCTGCGAGCTGTGCGCGCAGCTGGCCGCGGAGGAGGTCAACCGGTCGGGCGGGGTCCTCGGCAGGGAGCTCAGGCTGCTGCCCGTCGACGGCGGCGCGGCGCCGCGCGAGATCGCCGACCACGTCGAGGCGCTGGTGGACCTGGGCGTCGCGCAGGGTGTCACGGGCTGGCACATCTCCTCTGTACGGCAGGCGCTGGCGCCGAGGATCGCCCATCGCGTTCCGTACGTCTACACCGCACTCTACGAGGGCGGCGAGCACACCTCCGGCGTCTTCCTCACGAGCGAGACGCCGCGCGACCAACTGCGGCCCGCGATGCGCCTGCTGGCGCACGAGCGGCGGGTGCGGCGCTGGTTCGTCGTCGGCAACGACTATGTGTGGCCCCGGCGTACGGCCCGGGCGGCGTACGCGTATGCGCGGGAGTGCGGCGGGAGCATCGACGGGGAGGTCCATCTCCCGCTCGGCACCCACGACTTCGAGCCGGTGCTGCGGCGCATCGAGCGGTCGGACGCGGACGCCGTACTGATGCTGCTGGTCGGCAGCGACGCGGTGCGCTTCAACCGGGCGTTCGCGGCCCACGGCCTCGACGCCCGCTGCCTGCGGCTGAGTACACTGATGGACGAGAACATGCTGATGGCGAGCGGCCCTTCGGCCACCGTCGACCTCTACAGCACCGCCGGGTACTTCGCTTCGCTGGCCAACCAGGACACGCTCGACTTCCACGGGCAGTACGCGGGCCGGTACGGGGTCGAGGCGCCCACGCTCGGCAGTCTGGGCGAATCCTGTTACGAGGGCGTGCTGTTGCTCGCCGCACTGCTCAAGCAGGCCGGGACGCTGGACGTGTCGGCGATCGGGGCGGCCGCCGACACCGTGTCGTACGAGGGCCCGCGCGGGCTGCTGCACCTGCGTGGCGGTCATGTGCGGCAGCGGATCTACCTGGCCCGCGCGGACGGGCTCGACTTCGACGTGCTCACGGAGCTCGACCTTCACGATTCCCACCCTTGACATGTCCGCACCGCACCAAGATACTTCCCACAGAAAGTAATTAGAATGCCTCGGGCGAATTGTGAATTCGGCTTCTGAATGCCGATCAAGTTCCCTCGGGGCGTTTTTTGTTGCCTCGGGGAAAGTCCCGCGAAACCTCTTGGAAACAGGGCGACTTGAGGCTGTGGACCGCTTCGGGAGGTTGCTCCCGCCATCCCCGAGGGGGTTCATTTGTCCAGGGTTTCACTTGTTCTCCGCCGTCGTTTCATGGCCGGCGGCGCCGCACTCGCGGCGGTCGTGATGCTGTCCGCGTGCGGTGCGAAGACCGACGCGGCCGGTTCGTCCGACGAGGCCGCGAAGGCCGACGTCAGCGGTGACACGGTCAAGGTCGGTCTGCTCAACTCGCTCTCCGGCACCATGGCGATCAGCGAGGTGACCGTACGCGACTCGCTGAAGCTGGCGATCGACGAGATCAACGCCTCCGGCGGTGTGCTCGGCAAGAAGATCCGGCCGATCAGCGAGGACGGCGCCTCCGACTGGCCCACCTTCGCCGAGAAGGCGCAGAAGCTGATCAAGGAGGACCGGGTCGCCGCCACCTTCGGCTGCTGGACCTCCGCCAGCCGCAAGGCGGTCAAGCCGGTCTTCGAGAAGAACAAGTCCCTGCTCTTCTACCCCGTGCAGTACGAGGGCCTCGAGGAGTCCCCGTACATCTTCTACACGGGCGCCACCACCAACCAGCAGATCGTGCCGGCGCTCGACTACCTCAAGAGCAAGGGCCTGAAGAAGATCTACCTGGTCGGCAGCGACTACGTCTTCCCGCGCACCGCCAACAAGGAGATCACGGCGTACGCGAAGGCCAACGGCATGACGATCCTCGGCGAGGACTACGCGCCGCTGGGCTCCACGGAATTCAGCACGATCGCCAACAAGGTGAAGGCGTCGAAGGCGGACGCCGTCTTCAACACCCTCAACGGCGACTCGAACGTGGCCTTCTTCAAGGAGTACAAGTCGGCCGGCCTGACCGCGAAGTCCATGCCGGTCGTCTCGGTGTCGATCGCCGAGGAGGAGGTCAAGTCGATCGGCTCCCAGTACCTGGCGGGCCAGCTGACGGCCTGGAACTACTACCAGACCACCGCGGGCGCGGCGAACACGAAGTTCGTGAAGGCATACAAGGCCAAGTACGGCGCGGACAAGCCGACCAGTGACCCCATGGAGGCCGCGTACACCTCGGTCTACCTGTGGAAGGCGATGGTCGAGAAGGCGAAGTCCTTCGACCCGGAGAAAGTGAAGGCGGCCTCCGACGGCATCACCTTCGACGCGCCCGAGGGCAAGGTCACCGTGGACGGCGCAAGCCAGCACATCTACAAGACCGCGCGCATCGGCGAGATCGGCACCGACGGCCTGATCAAGGAGGTGTGGAACTCCGGCAAGCCCATCAAGCCGGACCCGTACCTCAAGGGCTACTCCTGGGCCTCCGGCCTGTCCTGACCGACCGTCACCGTCCGTGGGCCCTCCGGGGCCCACGGACGCCGTCTCCCGGAGCCGCCGTATGACCGTGATCCTCGGTCAGACCTTCACCGGCATCAGCATCGGTGCCGTCCTGCTGCTCATCGCGCTCGGCCTTTCGCTCACCTTCGGCCAGATGAACGTCATCAACATGGCCCACGGCGAGTTCATCATGGCGGGCGCCTACACGACGTACGTCCTCCAGAAGTCCATTTCCAGTGCGGGAATTTCACTGCTGGTCGCGCTGCCCGTCGCTTTTCTCGTCTCGGGTGCGCTGGGCGCGCTACTGGAATGGCTGTTGATACGACGCCTGTATCTGCGGCCACTTGACACGCTCCTCGTCACCTGGGGTGTCTCGCTGATGCTTCAGCAGCTCGCCCGTGACATTTTCGGCGCGCCGAATGTGCAGACCCGTGCGCCGGACTGGCTGACCGGCAACATCACCGTCATCGGCGGGGACGACCCGCTGACCTTCGCCAACAGCCGCCTGTTCATTCTGGCGTTGGCGATAGCGGCGGTGGTCGCGCTGTCGCTGACGCTGCGGCTGACGCCGCTCGGCCGGCGGATCAGGGCCGTGGTGCAGAACCGGGACCTGGCGGAGGTGTCCGGCATCTCCACGTCCCGTGTCGACCGCACCGCCTTCTTCATCGGTTCCGGTCTCGCGGGCGTGGCCGGGGTCGCACTGACCCTGGTCGGTCCGATCGGGCCGACGATGGGCACGAACGTCATCATCGACGCCTTCCTCGTCATCGTCGTCGGCGGCATCGGCCAGCTCAAGGGCAGTGTGATCGTCGCCTTCGTGCTGGGCGTGCTCCAGTCGGTGCTGGAGTACTCCACCACCGTGAGCGTCGCCAAGGTGCTGGTCCTGGTGGCCATCGTCGCGTTCCTCCAGTGGCGGCCCCAGGGGCTGTACACGCTGCGTACGAGGAGTCTCGTATGACCGTTCTCAACGGACGTGCCCGGACGTGGGCCGCATTCGCAGGTGCAGCCCTGCTGCTCTTCGCCGTCGCCCCGCTCGCCCTGTCCGACTTCCGGCTGGGTCTGCTCGCCAAGTACCTGTGCACGGCGATGGTCGCCGTCGGCATCTGCCTGGCGTGGGGTCGCGGCGGCCTGCTCACGCTCGGCCAGGGTGTCTTCTTCGGGCTCGGCGGCTACGCCATGGCGATGCATCTGAAGATCGCCGACGCGGGTCCGGGCAACCTGCCCGACTTCATGGCGCTGTACGGCACCGCCACCGAACTCCCCTGGTGGTGGAAGCCGTTCGAGAACCCGCTGTTCGCGCTGGCCGCGACCGTGCTGCTGCCGATGGCCGTGGCGGCGATCCTGGGGCTGTTCATCTTCCGGCGCCGGGTGAAGGGCGCGTACTTCGCCATCCTCAGCCAGGCCCTCGCCGCCGCCTTCGCGATCTGGCTGATCGGTCAGCAGGCGACGACGGGCGGCACCAACGGACTCACGGACATCCAGGGCTTCTTCGGCTACGACCTCGACGACCCGGTCAACCAGCGGATGGTGTACTTCATCATCGCCGCGTCCCTGCTGGTGCTGATCGCCGTCGCCCGCCAGCTCATCCACAGCCGGTACGGCGAACTCCTGGTCGCCGTACGGGACTCGGAGGAGCGGGTGCGCTTCCTCGGATACAACCCCGCGAACGTGAAGCTCGTCGCCTACGTCGTGGCCGCCGGCATGGCGGGCCTCGCGGGCGCGCTGTTCGTCCCGGCCGTCGGCATCATCTCGCCCGCGATGATCGGCATCGTGCCCTCCATCGAGTTCGTGATCGGCGCGGCGGTGGGCGGCCGGGCCAGTCTGGTCGGCGCCGTGCTCGGCGCGGTCGGCGTGGCCTGGGCCAAGACGGCGCTGTCGGAGGAGTTCCCGGCGGGCTGGACCTACTTCCAGGGCCTGCTGTTCATCGTGGCGCTGGCGTTCCTGCCGGGCGGTCTCGCCTCACTGGCCGGGATGGTACGGCGACGCCGCCGGGCTGTTCGGCAGACGCCCGCCCTTCCCGTGGGAGAAGCAGCATGAGCGAGTTGTCAGGGCTGGAAATACGTCAACTGCGGGTGTCCTTCGACGGGTTCACCGCGGTGGACGGCGTGGACCTGGAGGTCCAGCCGGGTGATCTGCGGTTCCTCATCGGCCCGAACGGCGCCGGGAAGACGACGCTCGTCGACGCCGTCACCGGTCTGGTGAGGGCCGAGGGCTCGGTGCTCTTCGGCGGCGAGGAGCTGCTCGGGCGGAGCGTGCACAGGATCGCCCGGTCGGGCATCGGCCGCACGTTTCAGACGGCCACCGTCTTCGAGGAGTTGACGGTGCTCCAGAACCTGGACATCGCGGCCGGCGCGGGCCGTGGCGCGTGGACCATGCTGCGCCGCCGCAAGGATGTGCCGGAGTCCGTCGCGCGGGCACTCCGGACGGTCGGGCTCGCCGAACTCGCGGACTCCCCCGCAGGGACGCTCGCGCACGGGCAGAAGCAGTGGCTGGAGATCGGCATGCTGCTCGTGCAGGACGTACGGCTGCTGCTGCTCGACGAGCCGGTCGCCGGGATGAGCCACGACGAACGGCAGGCCACCGGCGAGCTGTTGGAGCGCATCAGCGAGGAGCGGACCGTCGTCGTCATCGAGCACGACATGGACTTCATGCGCTCCTTCGCCCGCAGCGTCAGCGTGCTGCACGCCGGCAAGGTGCTCAGCGAGGGCACGGTGGCACAGGTGCAGGCCGATCCGAAGGTGCAGGAGGTGTACCTCGGGCACTCGGCCACCGAGGACGCCACCGCCGTCGTACAGGAGGCGTGATGCTTGAGATCGACGACGTCCGCGTCGGCTACCACCGCAGCACCGTCCTGCACGGCGTCTGCGTGGACGTCCCGAAGGACGGTGTGGCCGCAGTGCTCGGGCACAACGGCGCCGGCAAGAGCACACTGCTGCGCGCGGCGGTCGGACTGCTGACCCCGGTCAGCGGCACGGTCCGGTTCGACGGCGAGGACATCACGCGCCGCAAACCGCACGAGCGGGTCGCGCGCGGGATGGCGTACGTCCCGCAGGGCCAGCAGGCGTTTCCGCACCTGACGACCGCGGAGAACCTCCAGTTGGTCGCGGACGGCCGTAAGCGCGGGAGGGCGGCGGTCGCCGAGGCGCTGGACCTGTTCCCGGCGCTGCGCACCCTCTCCAACCGTCGTGCGGGCCTGTTGTCGGGCGGCCAGCGGCAGCAACTCGCCATCGCCCGCGCCCTGGTGACGGAGCCTCGGATGCTGCTCCTCGACGAGCCGACCGAGGGCATCCAGCCGTCGGTGGTGGCCGAGATCGAGGAGACGATCCTCGCGCTGGCCGCTCGGGGCGGACTGTCGGTATTGCTGGTGGAGCAGCACGTCGGCTTCGCGATGCGGGCGGCGCAGCGGTACTACGTCCTGGAGGCGGGTCGGGTCACGTCGTCCGGCGAGGGCGGCAAGGACGCGGAGCTGTCGGTGCGGGAGGCGCTGAGCGTGTGATCACAGGGCCCGCCGAACGCGTTCGAGGTAGGCGCGTTCGGCCGGGTTCTCGCTCAGTGCGATCGCCGCGTCGTACTCCTCGGCTGCCTCGGCGGTCCGTTCCAGACGGCGCAGCAGATCGGCCCGTACGGCGTGGAAGACGTGGTAGTGCTCCAGGTCCAGGGTGTCGACCAGGGCGAGTGCCGCGCCGGGTCCGCTCACCTCCGCCACCGCGACCGCCCGGTTGAGGGCCACGACCGGGGTGCCGGCCAGTGCCGTCAGCTGGTCGTAGAGCTGGAGGACCTGGCTCCAGTCCGTGGCGTCGGCGGTGGGTGCGTCGCTGTGCACGGCCTGGATCGCGGCCTGGATCTGGTAGGGCCCGGGCCGGTTCCGGCGCAGACAGCGGCGGACCAGGGCCTGGCCCTCAGTGATCAGCTCGCGGTCCCATCGGCCGCGGTCCTGCTCGGGCAGCGGCACGAGCGAGCCGCCGGCGTCCTGCCGGGCGGCCCGGCGGGACTCGACGAGCAGCATCAGAGCCAGCAGCCCGGTCGCCTCGGGCTCGTCGGGCATCAACTCGGTGAGCAGCCGGCCCAGGCGTACGGCTTCGGCGCACAGCTCGGGGGCGCCCTCGTACCCCTCGTTGAAGATCAGGTAGACGACGGCCAGGACACCGTTCAGACGGTCGGGGAGGTCGGCGTCGCGGGGTACGCGGTAGGGGATGCGGGCGTCCCGGATCTTGGCCTTGGCGCGGACCAACCGCTGGGCCATGGTCGGCTCGGGGACGAGGAAGGCGCGGGCGATCCGGTCGGTCGTGAGCCCGCCGAGCAGTCGGAGCGTGAGGGCGACCTGCGCCTGGAGCGCGAGCGCCGGGTGGCAGCAGGTGAAGAGGAGTCGGAGCCGGTCGTCGCGCACGGGTCCCTCCTCGGCGGGTGGGTCGGGGGCGTGCACCAGGGCGGCCTCGGCGTGGCGGGCGTCCCTGGACGACTCGCGGCGCAGCCGGTCGATCGCCCGATTGCGGGCGGTGGTGATGATCCACCCGGCCGGGCTCGGCGGGATTCCTGTCTCCGGCCAGCGCTGCACGGCCGTGGTGAAGGCGTCCTGGACCGCTTCCTCGGCCAAGTCGATGTCGCCGAGGAAGCGGACGAGGACGGAGACCGCGCGGCCGTACTCGGATCGGAAGACGGCCTCCACGTCAGGAGCCATCAGCCCTCTTCGTCATGCAGGTGCATGAAGGGCCGGACCTCGATCGGCAACGTGGTCGCCAGAGCGGCCTTGCGGCCCCACTCCAGGGCCACGTCCAGGTCGGGTGCCTTGATCAGACAGATGCCGCCGAGCATCTCCTTGCCCTCGGCGTACGGGCCGTCGGTGACCAGGACGTCTCCGTCGCGGGGCCGCAGCACGGTGGAGGACTCCGGGCCGTGCAGTCCGCCGGCGAACACCCAGGCGCCCGACTCCCGCAGCTCCCGGTGGAACACCTCGAGGTTCTTGCCGATCTCGGCGAGGATCTCCGGGGCGGGCGGCTCCCCGATGGGCTGCATCACGCTGAGCAGGTAGTACTTCATGACGGCCTCCCAGGCGTCGTGGCGTTCTCTCACCTCCTACACGAACGGAAGAGCCCCGGATCGACACCTCGCGCCGCGACACCGGAAGAATCTTGTCCATGGCCACCGCATCCCACCCGCTCGTAGCCCGTGCCCGACAACTCGCCACCGACCTCCTCGCGCCCCAGGCGGAGCGGGTCGACCTCGAGGGCGTGCCCATGAGCCATGTCGAGGCGGTCAAACGGTCCGGGTTGCTGGGGGTGAGCGCACCCGTGGAGTACGGCGGTTCGGCCGCGTCCGCCGCGGTGGCCCGCGAGACGGCGGAGATCCTGGCCGGCGCGTGCTGCTCCACCTGGTTCGTGCAGACGCAGCACTACACGCCGGTGAAACTCCTCACCGACTCCCGACTGCCCGTTCGGGAGCGGCTGCTCGGCCCGCTCGCGACCGGGGAGCTGCTGGCCGGGATCGCCTACGCACACGTCCGCGCCTTCCCGCGGATCCCTGTGCGGGCCACCGCCGAGCGCGGCGGCTGGCGCTTCGACGGCACGGTGCCCTGGTACACCGGCTGGGGGCTGAACGACGTGATGCTGCTCGCGGGCGTCACGGACGCGGGCGAGGTGGTGTTCGCGTTCACCGAGGCGCGCGAGCAGGCGGGCCTGCGCCCGTCCGAGCCGATGCGACTCGCGGCCCTGACCGCTGCCCGCACGGTGTCGTTGCAACTGACCGGAGTCCGGCTGCCCGACGAATCAGTGGTGCTGCGCACCCCGCACGAGAAGTTCGCGCAGATCGACCTCCCCCGCGCCGCGAACACCAACCCGGCCGTCTTCGGCATCGCGCACGCGGCGCTCGCCCTTCTGGACGGCGACACGGAGGCAGAGGCAACGGCCTCCGCCCTACGCACCCGCCTCGACGAGGTACGCACCCAGGCCTACGCCCTCGCCGACCACCCCGCACCGCACGAACACGTCGAGGAACGCCTGGCCCTCAAGACACGGGCCTACGACCTGATGCGCGCGGCAACGACCGCCGCGATCGTCTCCGGAGGCGGCCGCACCATGGACCTGCGCAACCCTGCGCAACGGCTGGCGCGCGAGGGCATGTTCCTACTGGTGCAGGGCCAGACGACCGGAGTACGCCGGGCACACCTCGAACAGCTGTCGGGCTGAGTCCCAGCCCGTCTCCCGCGTCCGAAGCTCAGCTCGCGAACGGCACCTGCGCCGAGGAGGCCGCCTGTTCCCCGAACGGATGCCGCCACAGGCCGCGCGCGGCGAGTCGGGGCAGGACGCCCTCGCCGAACCAGTACGCCTCCTCCAGGTGCGGATAGCCGGAGAGGACGAACTCGTCGATACCGAGGGCGTGGTACTCCTCGATTCGCTCGGCGACCTCGTCATGGCTGCCGACCAGGGCGGTGCCCGCGCCGCCGCGGACCAGGCCGATGCCGGCCCAGAGGTTGGGGTGGATCTCCAGGCCGTCGCGGTCGCCGCCGTGCAGCGCGAGCATCCGCTGCTGCCCCTCGGACTCGCTGCGGCCCAGCCCGGCCTGGACGGACCGTACGGTCTCCGGGTCGAAGCCTTCGAGGAGCCGGTTCGCTTCCGCCCAGGCCTGCGCGGAGGTGTCCCGGGTGATGACGTGCAGCCGGATGCCGAAGCGGAGGGTCCGGCCCTGTTCGGCGGCCAGTCCTCGGATCCAGGCGATCTTCTCGGCGACCTGGGCGGGGGGCTCGCCCCAGGTGAGGTACACGTCGACGTGCCGGGCGGCGACCTCGCCGGCGATGGGTGAGGAGCCGCCGAAGTACACCTCGGGAACGGGGTCCGGCACGCGGGCCAGCCTGGCGTCCTCGACCTGGAGGTGCTCGCCGTTCAGGTCGACGGTCTTGCCGTCCCACAACTCCCTTACGATCTGGAGGAATTCGCCGGTACGGCGATAGCGGGCGTCCTTGTCGAGAAAGTCCCCGTAGGCCCGCTGCTCATGGCTCTCACCGCCGGTGACGACATTGAGGAGCAGCCGTCCGCCGCTCTGCCGCTGGAAGGTGGACGCCATCTGCGCGGCGAGCGTGGGTGAGACGAAGCCGGGCCGGAAGGCCACGAGGAACTTCAGGCGCTCGGTGTTCTGGCTGACCATCGCGGTCGTCAGCCAAGCGTCCTCGCACCAGGCTCCGGTGGGCGTGAGCGCACCGACGAAGCCGAGGTCCTCGGCGGCGCGGGCGATCTGGCTCAGATAGGCGACCGTGGGCGGCCGGTCCCGTCCGGAGAGGGTGGCGGGGGTGCCGTGGCCGCCGCCGACGACATGGCGGCTGTCGCCGTTGGTGGGCAGGAACCAGTGGAAGGTGAGGGTCACCGGGGATCTCCGATCAGAGCAGGCCGTGCCGGGGCGGCTTCGTACCGCTCAGGACGTACCGGCCGAGGTGCTGGATCTTCCAGCGGGCGGGGTCGTGCAGGGTGTGGGTGCGGGCGTCGCGCCAATGCCGGTGGAGGTTCAGGGAGTTCAGCGCGGACCGGGTTCCGGCGACCTCGAAGAGCGCACCGGCGACCTCCACGGCCGTGGTCCCCGCATGGGCCTTCGCGGCGGCCACCGCGAGGGACGCCTCGGCCGCCGAGTCGTCGGTGAGGTCCGCGCGGGCGGCATCCACCCGCAGGGCGGCTTCACGCAGCAACGCCTCCGATGCCCGCACCTGGAGGGCGAGTTCACCGAACCGCTGAATCAGCAGCGGATCCTCCACGGCGGTCTCGGTACCGCTCTCGAACCAGGGACGGCTCTTGGTGCGGACGAACTCGGCGGCCTCGTCGAGCGCTCCCCCGGCGATGCCCGTGTCGATGGCCGCGTGCAGCAACTGGGCGATGGCGCCGTGGAGTTGAGGCCCTCGGAAGGTGAGGTGGTGCGGCAGGATCCGGTCGGCCGGGACGGTGACGCCGTCCAGGCGGACGGTGCCGCTGGCCGTCGTGCGCTGGCCCATGCCGTCCCAGTCGTCGACCACGGTCAGCCCGGGGGCGTCACTCGGCACATAGGCGACATGGAGGTTGTCGTCCTCGGTGCGGGCCAGTACGGGGATCCAGTCGGCGAAGAGGGCGCCGGTGGAGTAGTGCTTGACGCCGGTGAGGACGTACGAGCCGTCCGGCTGCGGGTCCAGGCGGGTACGGATGTCCTGGACGTGCTTGCTGCCCGCCTCCGACTGGGCGTTGCCGAGGCGGCGCCCGGCGAGCAGTTCGCCGTAGAAGAACTTCTGCTGTTCCTGCGTGCCCTGACGGCGGATCACATTGACGTAGACGAAGTGGCTCTGCGGGATCTGGGCGAGGCTGGCGTCGGCGGCGGCGAGCAGTCGGAAGAGCTCCGCGAGGGTCTCCTGGCGGATGTCGGCGCCGCCGTGCTCGGCGGGGACGGTGACGCCGAGCAGCCCGGAGGCGGAGAGCCGGTCCAACTCCTCGCGCGGGAGCCGGCGTCGGGAGTCCCGTTCGCAGGCTCCGGCGCGGAACTCGTCGGCCAGGGCCGCCGCGACGGAGAGTGCCTCTCCGTCGTCGGCGATCACATGGGCGGGCATCACGCTCAGCTCGCCGCGGCCAGCAGCGGGGTGCTGCCCAGGGCCGCCGAGAACTGGTCGACCACCTGGGCGAGCGCGTCGGTCGCGGGGGGCGCGACGGTGAGGGAACCGTCGTCGTGCACGGTGATGTCCTTGTCCAATGTGAACCAGCCCTGCACTATGTGGCCCGCGCCCATGGAGCTGAGCACCGGGCGGAGCGCGTAGTCGATGGCCAGAACGTGCGCGGTGGTGCCACCGGTCGCGAGCGGCAGCACGGTCTTGCCCGCCAGGGCGTACTGCGGGAGCAGATCGAGGAGCGCTTTCAGGATTCCGGAGTACGACGCCTTGTAGACCGGCGTGCCGACGACCACGCCGTCCGCGCGGGCGAACAGCTCGGTGGCCTCGACGATCGCCGGGTGCCGGAAGTCCGCGCGGAGCAGGGCCTCGGCGGGGAGATTTCGGACGTCGAGCGGGACGACGTCGTGGCCCTGCGCCGTGAGCCGGTCGTCGAGGTGACGCAGCAGGCTCTTGGTGCGGGAGGAGGCGGAGGGGCTGCCGGAGACGGACAGGACGGTGGCCATGGGTCCTCTTTCGAATTTCGAAGAGCGGCGGGGTGGAGTCAGGCGAGGGTGGGGTCAGGCGTGGGCGTGGACGGACTCGGCCTCGTTGTCCGGCAGTTGGGCTTCGAGCTCGCGGACGAGGGGCAGCACGCGCCGACCGAAGTACTCGACCTCCTCGTGGTAGTGCAGGAAGCCGAGGAGGAGCAGATCGACGCCGAGCCGCTTGTAGGCGACGATCCGCTCGGCGATCTGCTCCGGGGTGCCGATGAGCCCGGTCCGGAAGCCGTCGTTGTACTGGATCAGGTCCTCGAAGCCGGAGTCCTGCCACATGCCCTTGCCGTCCGCGGTGGACCGCCCCGCCTGCTTCACAGCCGCCCCGAAGCCCTCGACGGCCTCGCTGTCGGCCTTCGCGACGATCTCCCGCAGGGTCTCGTGGGCCTCGGCCTCGGTGTCACGGGCGATGAGGAACCCGTTGAGGCCGAACTTCGGCGCCGTACGGCCCGCTTCGGCAGCGGCGTGCCGTACGTCCGCGAGCTGCTCGACGACCCCGTCGAAGTCCTTGCCGTTGGAGAAGTACCAGTCGGAGACCCGACCGGCCATCCGGCGGGCGGCCGTGGAGTTGCCGCCCTGGAAGATCTCCGGGTGCGGGCGCTCGGGGGTGTTGAGGGGTTTCGGCTTCAGGGAGAAGTCCCGCAACCGGTAGAAGTCCCCGGCGAGTTGGGTGTGGTCCTCGGTCCAGATCTGGCGCAGGGCGCGGATGAACTCCTCGGAGCGCCGGTAGCGTTCGTCGTGCTCCAGCCAGGGCTCGCCGAGCGCGGTGAACTCGCCCTTGAACCAGCCGCTGACGACGTTGACCGCGAAGCGGCCGTGGGACAAGTGGTCGGCGGTGGCGCCGAGTTTGGCGAGGACGCCCGGGTGCCACAGGCCCGGGTGGACGGCGGCGATGACCTTCAGGCGCTGCGTGGCGAGCAGCAGGGCCAGGCTGAAGCTGGTCGACTCGTGCTGGTACTCGGCGCCGTAGCTGGCCATGTAGCGGACCTGGCTGAGCGCGTAGTCGAAGCCGTTGTTCTCGGCGAGGACGGCGAGTTCGCGGTTGTACTCGTATCCCCAGTCGGTGCGCTGCTCGATGGTGCTGGTGACCAGTCCCCCACTGACGTTGGGGACCCAATAGGCGAATTTCACGGGTGCTGCGGACATGCGGAACTCCTGTTACGGAATGGCGCGAGGTTTTCGGGTACGCCACAACAGCACTCGGCCCCGGAAGGAGCGGAGTTGCGGGAGGCGCGAAAACTGCGGCGGATCGGCGAAGAGGATCAGGCCGCGGCGCAACAGGAGGCGCTGGAAACCCGTGCGAGGTCGACATGGCGTCGCCGCGTGAGGTCCAGTCGCATCATCATGCCTTCGATCGTGGCAGCCGCCCGTCGAGGCCGTCAAGGTAAACCCGACCGGTCTCGAATCGCGGACCATTGAATTTCACGAACGTGTGACAGGGAAACCCTTGAACGCGCCGGGAAATCGCGCGCATTCTGCTGCCGTGCGCACAGAACAGCTGGAATACATCACCGCGGTCACCCGACTCGGTTCACTGCGCCGGGCGGCGGAGGAACTACGGCTCTCCCAGCCCGCGTTGAGCGAGACCGTGCGGAATCTGGAGCGCGAGCTGGGAGTGGATCTCCTGGAGCGCAAGCGGTCCGGGGCGACGATGAGCGCGGAGGGCCGGGAGCTGCTGCCGCACATCGTCAATGTGCTGGACGCGGTGGACCGGTTGCGGGCCGCGGCGGGCGAGCAGCACCGCATCAGCCGCATGGTGCGCGTCGGCACGGTCAACGCGGCGACCGTGCCCCTGCTGATCCCGACGGTGCGCGCGTTCCGCGCGGCGCATCCGCTCACCCAGGTCGAGGTGGTCGGCGCCCAGCAGACGGACATCCACCGGGCCCTGCTGGAGGGAGGTTTCGATCTCGGCCTGGTCAACCATCTGGAGGGCGACGACACGCCCGCCGAACTGGAGAGCACCGAGCTGCTCAGCGGCCGTCCCGTGGTGTGTCTACGGCCGGACAGTCCCCTCGCGGCACGCACCGCCGTGTCGGTGGCGGACCTGCTCGACGTACCGCTGATCGCGATGCGCTCCGGCTACGTCATGCACCGCTACCTCCACCGGCTGCTGGAGGGCCGGATGCCGTCGGTGTCGTACTCCACGGACGGCGCCGAGATGGGCAAGCTGATGGTCGCCGAAGGGCTCGGCGTGACCGTGCTGCCGGACTTCAGCGTGATCGGCGATCCCCTTCAGCGGTGCGGGGCGATCACTCATCGTCCGCTCGCCGGCGGCGCGATCCGGGTACTGCTCATGCTCCAGCGGCGCCGGGCCGAGCCCGTGCCGCAAGGGGTGCGGGACCTCCACGACGCCTTCGTGGCACGCGCCCGGACGGTGGGCGGACGCAGCTCGGACCACTACACATAAAGAAGAAATAAGAGCAGAATGGACGTACGCGGCGCTTACCGCATACCGCACCAGACGCGGTCAGGCCTGCTAGTCAAAGGAGACGAGTTATGGCCAACGTCTCGCCCACCAGAGGTGACATGACCAGCCACCCCGATGTGTCCGAAATGCGGGATCGCTACGCCCGTATGCTCGGCGGTCGCGATGTGACGCTCCTGGACGGACCGGTGTTCCTGCTCGGTCTGTACTGCGCAGTATCCCCGTGGATACTCCACTACACGACCAGCCAGCCCGACCTCGTGCCGCACAACCTGGTCATCGGGATCGCGATAGGGCTGCTGGCTCTCGGATTCACCCGCGCTCCGGAACGCATGTACGGCCTGAGCTGGGCCTTCTGCGGGCTGGGCGTCTGGATGATCGTCTCGTCGTGGATCGTCGGCGAAAGCCCGGACGCCGGAGTGGTGCTCAACAACATCATCATCGGCGCCCTGGCCGTGATCCTGGGGCTGATGTGCGCCGGTACGGCGGCGAAGAGCGCCCCCAAGCCGTAGGGATCACAGCGGAAGGGACGAACACCCGGCCGGTCCGCGGCGCGCGGACCGGCCTTCCGCTCCCCCTCACCGGCCGGGCACCGACCACGGCTCCTGCGGCAGCGGGCTGCCGGTCTCCAGGAGGGACTTGAGGTTGGACAGCACCGCCGGCCAGCCGGACGAGACATCGGCCAGCTCGCCCTCGTCGGCGAGGTCCTCGTGGGTCACGGTGAGCCGGACGATGTCGGCGTGCGGCTGGATGTCGAAGGTGACCCGGGAGTACGTGTCCTCCTGCCCCTCCTTCTGCGGGTCACCCCAGCTGGTGACCAGGCGGTGCGGGCGGTCGCTCTCGACGACGGTGCCGACGACGTCGGCGATGCCTGAGCCGTCGGTGCGGACGTGGGCCCATCGGGAGCCGGTCCGCCAGTCCGACGACTCGTTGCGGTGGCCCCAGTAGGCGGCGGTCAGGTCGGCGTCGGTGAGCGCCTCCCAGACCTTGTCCGGGGTGCTCTCGATGTAGATGACGTAGACGTAGGTCGGCTTGTCTGTCATGGCTTCCTCGGCTCGTCGCTTCAGGTCGCCGAGCGCACGCAGGCGCGGGCGCTCGAACTTGTCGATCCACCGCTCCTGGATCTCGTGGAGCGGCACGGGGTTGAGGTAGTGCAGCTTCTCCCGGCCCCGCCGCACGGTGCTGATCAGGTTCACGGCCTCCAGGACGGCCAGATGCTGGGTCACCGACTGGCGCGCCATGTCGATGTGTTCGCACAGCTCGCCGAGCGTGAGCCCGTTGTCCTCGTGCAGCCGGTCCAGCAGCCGCCTACGGGTCTCGTCGGCCAGCGCCTTGAAGACCCGGTCCCTCGTTGAGTCGCTCTCTGATCGCACACTCAAAGTTATGCAGGCAATTACCTGCATGTCAAGGTGGGCATTTTGAGGATTTCGTCCGCTATGCGCTGGATGACTGTTACACGACGTATGGAAGCCCTTGATGTGCGGTCCGTAGCGTCGAACACGCGCCGCCCACGGGGTGGTGCCACTTCCCGGAATCCCGAACCACCACCGAAGGACAGCTCTCTGATGCGTTCTCCCCGTACTCTGCGCACCGCCCTCGTCGCCGCCGGTGTCACCGCCGCGCTGGGCGTCTCGGCAGCCGGGGCCATCGCCCTCCCCGCGTCGGGGACCGGCAAGGCCGCACCCGCCGCGCATGCGACCGAAGCCCCCTCCAAGACGCAGCGCATCCACGTGAAGACGGTGCGGCTCGCGGACAAGGTCTCCACGGCGAAGGTCTACACGACCGGCAAGTACCGCTACGAGGCGGAGATATGGGCCAAGGGCGTCAAGTACGCGACCCTCTACACCAACGGCAAGGCGGCCCCGCCCGCGCACGCTGAGAACAACGGCCTCCACGTCACGCTCCACCCGAACGGCAAGGTCACCTCCTCGGTCGAGCGGGCCGAGCCGAAGCCCGTCGCCAAGCGTGTCCTGGTCGCCGACGCGACGCCGGCGGACGGGACTTCGACGGCGAAGGTGTACAAGCTCGCGGCCGGCCACTACGAAGCCGACATATTCGCCGGCGCCACGAAGATCGACACCCTTGTAGCCGAGGGACATGCCGCACACGGCCAGAACAACGGCCTGCACGTCACCCTGCAGCCGGACGGTCAGCTGGCGTCGCGGGTCGCGCCGTGACGGGGCGCCACGGGATGGCGGACGGATCGCCGGCGGGCTAGTGGGGAAGCCGCCGGCGAAGCCGCCGCAGGGCTCAACTCACCGTGAGCGCCGTGTCGTCGACGACGAACGACGTCTGGAGGATGGAACCCTCGGTGCCGGTGAACCTGACCGTGACGGTCTGACCGGCATAGCCGCTGAGGCTGATGCTGCGCTGGGTGTAGCCGGTGGCGGCGTTGAGGTTCGAGTACGTCGCCGGGGTGCCGAGGACCGTGCCGGAGCCGTTCAGGACCTGGACCTTCAGGGTGTCGTAGGCGGTGCTGGTCGTGGTCTCCGCGGTGTCGATGTGCAGGTAGAAGCTCAGGGTCGCGGAGCAGCCGGACGGGATGGTCACCGTCTGGGCGAGGGTGTCGGTGGACGCCGCGCCGTTGCCGTTCAGCCAGGCGTAGTAGGAGCCGGAACGCGCGGCCTTGCCGGTGGAGTTGGTGATGACACCGCTCGTGGTCGTCCAGGTGGTGGCGCCGGACTCGAAGCCGGTGTTGCCGAACAGCTGGGCATTGGTGCAGGTGGGTGTGTCGCCGCCGCCGTCACCGCTCCCGCCGGAGAGCCATTCGGTGGCGTTCAGGGCGAGGGCCGCATTGGTGGCGCCGGAGTCGTTCCAGCCGTCGTACAGGGTGTTGCCGGACTGGCCGGTGCCGTCGTCGGCGGGCGAGGTGTCCCCCCAGAAGGCGACGCGCCCGCTGCCGAAGGTGCTGGTCGCGAAGAAGGCTCCGGTGTTCCCGGAGTAACCGGAGCGGTAGAGCAGGCCCTTGACGTTCGGGTTGTTCGCGGGCCGGAGCGTGGCGGTCGTGCCGCTGGCGATCAGGCTCCGGGTGACGTTGCCGAAGGAGCCGTGCAGGACCGGGTCGGCGCTGTCGCTGATGGCCGCCGGGTAGCCGGAGGAGACGTTGAGCACGTCGACGGAGAAGCCGAACGGGTCGGTGGAGTCGACGCTGTTGTTGGTCATCAGGTCGTTGAGGATCTCGACCGCGTCCTCGCCGTCGTTGTTGCGGTCGGCGCCGGTGTGGTCGGAGATCATGAACAGACCGCCGCCGTTCTTCACGAAATTCATGATCGCGGTCTTTTCCGCGCTGGTGAACAACGTGTTGGGCTCCGGCAGGACCAGGGTGTCGAAGTTGGTCAGGTCGGTCGTCGACGAGCCGCCGTAGCTGAGGGCGCCGCCGGACGGCAGTGTCTTGAGGCTGTAGTCGCCCGTGCGCTGGAGGGCGACGCCCCAGGCGGACAGGGCGCCCGTCCAGTCCGTCTCGGCGGACGGGGTGGAGTCCTGGCCGAGCGGGTCCGGCTGGCTGGTGGAGACGATCCAGTCGGCGTTCCCGGCCGTCTCGGCATGGGCGTTGTCGAACAGGACGCGGTGCGGGGTCGCCGCGCGGGCGGGGGTGGCGCTGGTGGCGGTCTGGAGTGCCACGCCCGTGACGAGCAGTCCGAGACCGGCCAGGGCCGCTGTGCATCTGCGGCGGAATCTTCTGGATCCAAGCATCCGGCGAACCTCCGTGTGGGGTGGGAAGAGGCAGTGCGGGGGCTGAATCTGCGCGCGTAGAACCATCACCGATCGTTCTACGCGCGTGGCACGCTTGAAAGGTACATGGCATGACCGGGCCGTGAACAGAAAACTTGCGCGCCACTCACCGGAACGGACTGTCTCCGGCTCCAGCGGGCACTTGCTCAGCAGCGGGGGTCACGACAAAGAGGGGCGGAGATGGAGATCTCAGGCATCATCAGCGCCATCATCATCGGCATCGTCATTGGTGTCCTGGGGCGGCTCGTCGTCCCCGGACGTCAGCGCATCGGAATCCTGTGGACGATCCTCGTCGGCATCGCGGCCGCTCTGCTCGGCTCGGCGATCGCCAACGGCTTCGACGTCGCCGACACGGACGGCGTCGACTGGATCGAGTGGCTCATCCAGATCGGCCTGGCCGCGGTCGGTGTGGCCGCCCTGGACCGGACGAAGGTCCGCCGCTGAGCATGGGATCGCGGCAGGGACAACCAGCGTGGGGCCGCGGCTGCTTCGTGAGGCGCGAGCAGCCGCGTCCCCACGCGGCCATGACGCGCTCGGCCACGGCGCGGCACGCGCGACGGCCCCCGCCGCAGGACGCGGCGCATCACCGGGCCCTGGCGACGGTGTGCCGGGACTGGGCGGTCGAGCAGCCGCACCGCTGTCTGCTGATCCAGGTCACGCCCGTGCCCGGGCACACCGCGCCCCCGGAGACGGTCGACAGCGCACGGACGGTGCTCGCGCCGTTCCTGCCCGCCTTCGACGGGGCCGAGCCCTCGGCTGCGGTGCGGCCGGTGGTGACGCGGATGCAGAGCTGGGCCGATGCGGACACCCCGGTCGCGGGATGGGCGGGCCGGCACTCGCCCGCAGTCGACCGCCGGGCCGGCCTGGTCGCACCTGCACGGGGTGGTCGGGCTGGAGGTGTCCGGCCAGTTCGGCGGCATGGGGCATGACGGCGGCACCCTGCTCACGGCCCGGATGGACTCGCTGGCGGACGCGTTCGGACTTGGCCTGACCGGCGCGGCGCGCTACGGCACGTAGACGTACGGCGTGGTGGTGGTCAGCGGCTGGAAGCCGAGCCGTTCGAGGATCGGGCGGCTCTGGCTCATGGCGTCGACCTGGAGATACCGGTACCCGCGGGCCACGGCGGCCCGCGCCCGGTGGGCGACCAGCGCACGGTAGATGCCGCGGCCGCGCCACTCCTCGACCGTGCCACCACCCCACAGGCCGGCGAACCGGTTGCCCGGCGCCATCTCCATACGGGCCGCGCTGACCGGCGTGTCACCGGCGAGGGCGACGACGGCGGCGACCGATTCGGGGTCGTCCGTGAGCCGGGCGAGCAGTTGGTGCCGCATCCGGGAGCCGTCGGTGCCGAACGCCTTCTCGTGCACGTCGGCCACGAGGTCGACGCCGGCCCGGTCGGTCACGGGAAGGATGCGGATGCCCTCGGGCGGCTCGGCGTCGAGGCTCAGATCGGCGACCTCGCCGATCATCAGCGTCTCCTCCGGCTGGGCGGTGAACCCGGCGTCCCTGAGCCGCTGTCCGAGATCGACGGGCAGGTCGTGGCCGTAGAGCTTCCACTCGAACTCGCGGCCGAGTCCCGAGAAGTAGGCGATCTGCTCGGCGATCGCCGCGTCCGCGCTCGCCTCGTCCAGGTCGGACCACACGACGCCGTTCCAGCCCTGCGCGGAGGACACCTGGCGCACCACGCGCCCGGCACGCTCGACCCTGGAGTCGGGAGTGTCCGGCTGTGCGCCTTCACGCATGTCCCGGTCGAAGAGGGCAAGCACACCGACGTGATCCATGTGCTCACTCCAGCACCGGGATCCCCGCGTGGCAACCGCTTTACCACTCAAATACCGCGGAAGCGTCGATGTGGCGTCGTGTGGGCACCGCGGTGCGGCGGGACACATCGCCGATCGTGATGCTCGGCCACGGGCAGGCCTTTCCGGCCGCGCGCGGTCGAACGTAGTCTGCGTTGTGAAGATCACCTCACGGAAGGGCCGTACGCCATGGTCGTGAAGGACACCGAGCTGCCGTATCTGCGTCGCTGTGTGGAGCTGGCGGCCGAGGCGCTTCGGGCCGGTGACGAGCCGTTCGGCTCGGTCCTGGTGGACGCGGGCGGGACGGCGGTCGCCGAGGACCACAACCGGGTGGCCTCCGGCGACCGCACACGGCACCCCGAGTTCGAGCTGGCACGCTGGGCCGCGGACCGTATGACACCTCAGGAGCGGGCGGCCGCCACCGTGTACACATCCGGCGAGCACTGCCCGATGTGCGCGGCCGCGCACGCCTGGGTGGGCCTCGGCCGCATCGTGTACGTCGCCTCGTCCGAGCAACTGACGTCGTGGCTGGCCGAGTTGGACGTACCCGCGCCACCGGTGCTGCCCCTGCCGGTCAACGAGGTGGCGCCCGGCGTGGTGGTGGACGGCCCGGTGCCCGAACTGACCCAGGAGGTCCGGGAGTTGCACCGGCGCTTCCATCGCGGGCGCGGCTGAGGCCGTACCAGGACGGGGCCCCACCGATCACGGGTGCGGTGGGGCCGTCCGTCACCGGGAGGACCCGGTCAGAGTGCCGCCTTCACGCGGAAACGCCGGTACAGGACGGCTCCGCCCAGCAGCAGAGCCGCGCTGCCCGCGACCGCGGGGAGCATTCCGTCCGATCCCGTGTCGGCGAGGGCCGCCACCGTGGGCGGGGCCGCCTGGGAGCGGGCGCGGGGCTCGGACGGCTTGACCGGCTTGGGTGCCGGCCGCGTCGAGGGGCGGTCGGGCCGGCCCTCGGAGGTGTTCTCCGACTCGTTGCCGGTGGCCGGGTTGCCGACGCCGACCACATTCACGCTGTTGCCGCTGACGTTCACCGGGACATGCACCGGGAGCTGCACACCGTTCCCGGACAACACACCCGGCGAATCCTTTCCGCGGCTCTCCGCCGTGGCGCCGCCGGGCTTGCCGCCCCGCTTCGTGCCCTCGCTCTTGTTGGCGCACTCATTGCCCGCCGCCGGATTGAAGAGCCCCACCACGTTCACGGTGTTCCCGCACACGTTCACCGGGACGTGCACCGGGAGCTGGATGATGTTGCCGGAGATCAGCCCGGGCGAACCGGATGCGGCACCCTCGGCCGCGGAGTCGGCGTGCACAGGCGCTGCCAAAGCCATCGCGCCAGATGCGGCGGCGACGGCGATCACACCGTTTCGGGTAACCCGTTTCATAGGTTCCCTGCCTTCCAGACATGGTCGCGGGCACTCACCCGCACCGGATAAAACGCAGGCGAACCATCCGAGTTATGGCTTATCGGCCTTTCACCCCATCGAGCGGCACAATTATCGAACTGGCGGCAAAACCGTCCCATTCACCGAGGGCGGCCGGAGGGTAGGGCACTCCGTGCAGTCCCGCTCGCCCGGAGGCGTCGGTTCCGGGGGCCGCCTATCGTGAGCTGAGGCGCCGATTCCCGGTCCACGGCAGGCGCCCTGGAGGCATGGATGCTGGCCAAGCTGACGACGCGCCTCACGGTCCGGCGCTCCGCGCTCACCGGTGCGGTCGGACTGGCCGTGCTGGCGGCAGGGCTGCCGACAGGGACCGCACCCGACACCGGCGACCCCGACCTCACGCGGTTCTACCGGCAGAAGGTCGCGTGGGCGAAGTGCGACGGCGAGTCGATGCCGAAGGATCTCCAGTGCGGCAAGGTCACCGTCCCGCTCAACTACGCGAAGCCGAAGTCGGGCACGCTCGACCTGGCCCTCGCCCGCTACAAGGCCACGGGCAAGTCACGCGGCTCGGTGGTGCTGAACTTCGGCGGCCCGGGCGGCGCGGGCGTCCCCCAACTCGCCTTCGGTGGCGACGACTTCATGGACCTCACCGATGGCTATGACGTGGTGACCTTCGACCCCCGCGGTGTCGGCAGATCCTCGCCGGTCAGCTGCGGCGACGGCTCCGAGCAGGCCTCCGAGGCGATGAACACGGACACGGACATCACCGAGGACCCGCAGACTCTCCTCAAGCAGTTGCGGCGGGCGGCCGCCCTGTGCGTGAAGCACTCCGGACCCGTGCTCCCCCACATAGGGACCGTGAACGCCTCCCGCGACCTGGACGTCATACGCCAGGCCATCGGCGACAAGAAGCTCAACTACCTCGGTTTCTCCTACGGAACCCGGCTCGGCGCCGTGTACGCGACACAGTTCCCGAAGAAGGTCGGCCGGTTGGTGCTGGACGGCGTGGACACCCTCACGGAGCCGCTGACCAAACAGGCGTACGTGGGGTCCGAGGGCCAGCAGAACGCGCTCGACGACTTCGTCGCATGGTGCGCCGAGGACGACGTCGCCTGTCCCCTCGGGACCGATTCGCGCATGGCCCGCGAACATGTCGTGGACCTCGTCGAATCGCTGGACGACGACCCGGTGCCGACCGACTTCGGCGACAACTTCACCGGGCAGGACCTCGTCGCCGCCCTCAGCCAGGCCCTCTACAGCAGGGACATGTGGCCCACGCTGGAACGCGCCATCGCCTCGCTCGTCGAGAACGGCGACCCGCACGGCCTCCTCGCCCTCAGCGGCGGCGGCCTCGCCCGGGACGGCGACGGCGGCCTCGTCGACGAGGAGGACGTCCCCTACGACAACCTTCAGGCCGCGTTGCTGGCGATCAACTGCGCGGACGACCCGGACCGCCCGACCGCCGACTGGATCACGAAGAACCTCGACCGGCTGCGCACCCAGTACGAGAAGGCCTCACCGGTCTTCGGCGACTACCGCCTCACCGAGGTGCTGATGTGCTACGGCCGCCCCAAGGGCACCGACTTCATCCGGAAGGAAGTGCGTGACGTCGACACCCCGAAGATGCTCCTCGTCGGCACCCGCGGCGACCCGGCGACGCCGTACCGCTGGACCACGGAGACCGCGAAACGACTCGGCTCCTCGGCCGTCGTGCTCGACAACAAGGGCGAGGGACACACCGGGTACTCCGCCTCCAAGTGTGTGCACAAGAAGGTCGACGACTTCCTCCTGTACGGCTCTCTGCCCGCGAGCGGCAGCTCCTGCGGCTCCGAGCACGACGAGGACTGAACGCCGTGCCGCACACCGGTGATGAATTCCCCCCAATGCGCAAATTAGTTACCCCAAGTGCCCCATCGGACAATCGGGCCTATCGTGCTGTTATGGAGCACGCACTCAGCCCCGCGACCCTCACCGAACTACGCCGTCCGCGCCCGTATCCGGCGGTGTCCGTGCTGACGCCCACGCACCGCCGCGAGCCGGAGAACGCCCAGGATCCGGTACGGCTGCGCAATGTCGTGGCCGAGGCCAAGAAGCAGTTGGAGTCCGATCCCGCGGTCACCCGGGACCGGCGCACCGACGTCGAACGACAGCTCGACCAGGCCCTTGCCGAGGTCGACCTCACGCACGCCGAGGACGGCCTGGTGATCTTCGCTGCGCCGGGTGAGCACCAGGTGTGGTCGCTCGGTCGTCCGGTGCCCGAGCGGGTGGTGCTGGCGGACACCTTCCTGACCAGGAACCTCGTCTCCGCGCAGGCCGCCGAGCGCCCGTTCTGGGTGCTGTCGGTCTCCGCCGATCGCGTCACGCTGTGGAACGGCGGCACCGACCGGGTCGCCGAGGTCCGCGCCGGCGGCTTCCCGCTGACCCGGTCCTTCGACAACTTCGACGCCGAGCGCCAGGAGCGGATCGGCGATCTGCCGAGCACCTTCCGCGACGAGGGCACCCGCCACTTCCTGCGCGACGCCGACACCACGCTGGGCAAGATCCTCCGGGATGACCTGCGGCCGCTGTACATCACCGGTGAGCAGGCGGCACTGTCCGCGCTGGACGAGGTCGGCAGTGTCACCAAGGACGCGGTGCACATCCCGCACGGCGGACTCGCGCACGGCACGCCCGACGCCGTCTGGCAGGCGGTACGGCCGCTGGTGGCCGCCGAGGACCGCAAGAGCACGGACCAAGTGGCCCGGGAACTCGAATCGGCGCGCGGGCGGCGGGCGTTCGCGGCCGGCCTGGACGAGGTCTGGCAGAGCGCCCGCGAGGCACGGGTGCGACTGCTCGCCGTCGAGGAGAACTACCGGGCGACGGTCCGGGACGACGGCGACCACCTGATCCCGGCCGAGAGCGGTGACCTCGACGCCCGCGAGGACATCGTGGACGAGATCGTCGAGCAGTGCCTGGAGACCGGCGCCGAGGTCCGCTTCGTACCGGACGGCACCCTGGCCGACGCCGACGGGATCGCGGGAGTGCTGCGCTACTGACGGTCGGGCGCTTCCCCCGTCTACCCTTCGCCGGAGACAGCCGGCGACAAGGGAGTGCGCACGTGGGTGACCTGTTGGGCGTTGCGGTACTGGGTGCCGGACACATGGGGGCCGACCACATACGTCGGCTCGACCAGGTGGTGAGCGGAGCGCGCGTCGCCGCCGTGGCCGACCCCGACACCACGCGGGCCAAGGAGGCGGTGGCCGGGATCGAGGGAGTCGCGGTACACGCCGAGCCGGCCGCCGCGCTCGATGCGCCCGGCGTCGAGGCCGTACTGATCGCCTCGCCCGGGCCGGCCCACGAGGAGGCGCTGCTCGCCGCGTTCGCGCGCGGGCTTCCGGTGCTGTGCGAGAAGCCCATGGTGCCCGACTCCACGGGCGCTCTCCGCGTGGTGGAGACGGAGGCACGACTCGGGCGGCGGCTGGCCCAGATCGGGTTCATGCGGCGGTACGACGCCGAGTACCGGCAGCTCAAGTCGCTGCTGGACGCCGGGCGGCTGGGGCGCCCGCTGATGCTGCACTGCACGCACCGCAACGTGTCCTCGCCGCCCGGCTTCACCTCCGCGATGCTGATCAACAGCTCCGTGTCGCACGAGATCGACGCGGCCCGCTGGCTGCTCGGGCAGGAGCTGACCGCGGTGACCGTGCTGCGTCCGCAGTCCTCCGCCGGCGCTCCCGAGGGCCTGCTGGATCCGCAGTTCGTGCTCTTCGAGACCGAGCGTGGCGCCGTCGTCGACGTGGAGGTCTTCGTCAACTGCGGGTTCGGCTACCAGGTGCGCTGCGAGGCCGTCTGCGAACGGGGCAGCGCCCGGATCGGCGAGGGGCACACCATGCTCGTCACGGCCGACGGCGGCGCCCGCGAGGAGGTGGCGCAGGACTACGTCGTACGGTTCGCGGACGCCTACGACCGCGAGGTGCAGTCCTGGGTCGACGCCACCCGACAGGGACGGGTCACCGGTCCCGCGGCCTGGGACGGCTACGCGGCCTCAGTGGTCGCCGAAGCCGGGGTCCGCGCGCTGGAAACCGGCGTCCGGGTCGCCGTGGACCTCGCCCCGCGCCCGGACCTGTACGCCGGCCACTGACGCGGTGCCGCACTCAGACGCTCCCGAAAAGGGAGTTCAGGCCGGCCTCCACGGCTGCGCCGACGTCCTCCTGCCCCGGCGCGACCACGGCGAACGTGCGCAGCAGGAAGCGGCGCAGGGCGGGGGTGTCGAACTGAAGCAGGGCCAGTCCGTACGGCGAGTGGAACTCCATGATCGTCCGGCCCCCTCCGCAGGGCCAGATGTGCACGTCGCCGGTGCCCGCCGGGCCGCGCAGACCGGCCTCGAGCAGCGCGCGGCCGAAGGTCCAGGTGACCTGCTCGCCGTCGAGGGCGGCCTCGGGCGGGAAGTCGATGTGCACGGCCAACGGGTCGGCGGAGATGTAACGGAGCGTGGCGGGCACGGGCAGCTCCTGCTCCTCGGCCGTGATCAGATGGGCGCGGGCGGGCTGCTCGAGACTGATGTCCATGGTCGGTCTCCACTGCGGGTGAGAGGTCGGCCTGTTGTGCCGGTGTGCTCTTACGACCCCGCAAGTGCCCTTTGCATTACGCAAAACGCCGAACAAGTTGGTGTGACCTGCATCACGCGAACAAGTGCACGTCGAACACGCACCTGAAAGTCGGCCCGGAGCCCGCCGTCACTCGGTCAAGTCGCGTACGCCACCTACGACTTGCCCCCTCGGCGACGTACACCATTTACACCGCGGACTCACGCCCTGAAGACTGTGGCATATGCCGGGAGCACCACCGTATCGTGTGTTGCCGAATCCCTTACAGGGCGTCGCGGGCTGTGCCACAGTCGTAACGGTCCCTCCGTCCGCCTTGGTCGTACCGTCCCCCTCGGAGTGCCTGATGCCGTCCCATCTCTCTGCGGACCGCCCAGCCGCCCAGCCGCCCGGACGCGGCTCGGTCGACGCGCTCATATCGCAGACGCGACGGCTCAAGGGTGACGTGGACGCCGTACGGCGGGATGCCCGGAGCGAGGGATCGGATCCGCAGGAGCGGTGGCAGCGTGCCCTGTACGACCTGGCACTGCACCAACTCAACGATCTGGACGCCCACTTGGCCCAGCTGCGGGAGGGCCCGCCGCCCGTCACCATGGCACCCGAGCCCGTGTCCGCAGTGCGTGCCGTGCCGCCCGCTCCCCGGCACGGCTCGCTGCTGAGCCGGGTCGGCAGCGCGGAGTGGAACCTCCTGACGGACGAGGCCAGTTGGTCCGGTGAGCTCTTCCAGATCCTGGGCCGTGACCCCGCCGCTCCCCCGCTCACCCTCGACGAGCTGCCGTCCCTGGTGTTCGACGAGGACCGGCCGAGGCTGACGGCGATGGTCACCGACTGCCTCGTCGACGCGAAACCCATCGACGGGGAGTTCCGCATCGTACGTCCGGACGGCGGCATACGGACCGTGCACATGATGGGCGAGCCCGTGCTCGACGCCGACGGCAGCACCGCCTCGATGTGGGCCGTACTGCGCGACGTCAGCGAACTGCGGCGCAACCAGCGGACGGTGAGCGAGACCCGTGACTCGCTGCAACGCCAGCGGCAGCGCGCGCAGACCGAGCACCGGCTGGCGGTCGAGCTGCAGGAGGCCGTGCTGCCGCCGTGGCGCGGTTCCCTGCGGCTCCCGCACCAGGGCGCCGAGAGCCTGGACCTCGCCGCCCACTATCTTCCGTCGTCGACGAGCGCACTGATCGGCGGCGACTGGTACGACGCGCTCCAACTGGCCGACGGCGACACGCTGTTGAGCGTGGGCGACCTGACCGGACACGGCGTCGCCGTGACATCGGGCATGGCGATGCTGCTGGGCGCGCTGCGCGGGATGGCGATGGCGGGCACCGAGCCCGGACAGCTGATGTCCTGGCTCAACCAGTTGCTCGACGCCACCGTGCAGCCGGCCCTGGGCAGCGCCGTCTGCTGCCGCTACCAGCCCGCGACCCGCAAGCTGGCGTGGGCACAAGCAGGGCACCCCGCCCCGCTGCTGTTCCGCAACGGGACGGGGCGCACACTCGACGCACCGGACGGCGTCCTGCTCGGCGCGACCTCGGGCGCCGCCTATGAACAGGCCGAAGAGACCCTTCAGGCGGGCGACCTGCTCCTGCTGCACACGGACGGGCTTGTGCCCAGGCGATGGGGGTCCCCCCGCTCGAGCGAAGCCGAGAGTGGGGGAGGAGGGGAGGCCGTGCACCGGCTTCTCGACCTGGCCCCCCGCTTCCGCGAGGCGCGCACCGCACAGGACTGCGTACGGACGGTCCTGGAGGAGTTGGGCGAGTTCGAGCGCGAGGACGACGCCTGCGTGCTCATCGCCCGGGTGGCGGACTGAACCAGCGGCACAGACGCCCTATGCCCGTGCGCTGTTGCCGCCCCGCGCCGGCTTCGGCAGCGCGAGCTTGATCTCCTCCCGCAGTTCGCTGATCCTCGGATAACTGGAGTACTCGGCGGTGAGCCGGTACATCTGGCGCAGCCGGTCCCAGGTGCGATGGGAGGAGTTGGATCCCATCGACATCAGGGCCAACCGCGCGTACCTGTCGGCCTGTTCGGGGTCGTCCGAGATGAAGCAGGCGGAGGCCATGGACAGATAGTCGAAGATCTTCGACCGCTGCCGCCCGTCGATCCGCAGGGCCAGGGCCTTCTCCGCGTAGTGCTGGGCGTGCGCGGCCGCACCCGGCTCGTGTTCGGCCAGCGTGCGGTAGGCCAGGGCCTGCATGCCGTACAGGTCCTCCTCCTTGAACATCTGCATCCAGCTCGGCGACGGCACGTCGCTCCGGTCGGAGACGAAGAGGTCCTCCGCCTGTCCGAGGGTGCGGCGCATCGCCTGCCCCTTGCCCATCGACGCCTGTGCCCAGGCCTCGATGGTGTAGAGCATCGCCCGGGTGCGCGGCAACACCTCTTCGCCGGAACCGGACTTGGCGAGCTTCATCAGGTCGAGTGCGTCGTCGGGCCGGCCCAGATGCACCATCTGGCGAGCCGCTCGGGAGAGCGCCTCCCCGGCGCGGGGCCGGTCGCCGCCCTCACGGGCCGCATGGGCGGCGATGACGAAGTACTTCTGGGCCGTTGGCTCCAGGCCGACGTCGTGCGACATCCAGCCTGCGAGTACGGCGAGGTTGGCGGCGACGCCCCACAGGCGTCGCTGGAGATGTTCGGGGTGACGGTAGGCGAGCATGCCGCCCACTTCGTTGAGTTGACCCACGACGGCCTTGCGTTGCAACCCGCCACCGCGGGCCGCGTCCCAGGCTCGGAACACCTCGACCGAGCGCTCCAGTTCCTCGATCTCCTGCGACCCGATGGGGGCGGCCTCATAGCGGTCGAACCCAGCGGGGTCGGCGTGCAGGGGATTGTCGAGGTCGGGAGCGTCGGCCGAGAGGGTCGGATCGGTGTGCAGCCAATCGTGCATGGCGCTGCTGAGTGCTGATCCCGCGGCGAGCGCGGCACCCGCGCCCACCAAGCCGCGTCGGTTGAGCATGAGGTCCATTCCCGTGAATTCGGTGAGGACCGCGGCAGTCCGTTCGGGCGCCCACGGCACACCGTCGGGATGCTCCACGCTCCCGCCGCTCTGCCGTTTCCCCGTACGCCCGTGCCGGACCAGACCGAGGTCCTCGATGGTCACGACACGGCCGAGACGCTCTGTGAACAGGGCCGCCAGCACCCGCGGCACGGGATCGCGCGGGATCTCTCCCACGTCGATCCAACGCCGCACCCGTGAGGTGTCGGTCGACAGCTGTGGGTGGCCCATGGCCGCCGCCTGCCGGTTGACCAGCCTCGCGAGTTCACCTTTGGACCAGCCGGCCAGGCCGAACAGATCCGCTAGGCGAGTGTTGGGTTCTCCGCTCACGTCAAGCCCCCAGGTTCTCGGCTGAGTTGACAGTAGCCCGGTGAGAGTTGCCGGGCGACTATTCGCCACGGTTCGCCAGGGTGCGCCAGATGGTGTGCCACTGGGCATCGGGTGTCAGGTAGGAACGCGCCACCCCGACCCGGTCGCCAGTCGTAGACATCGGGCACATTCCCCAGGGTGTACCCAAGGGGGCCGGGCCGGGTAGCGCAACGTCGTCGCAGGCACACGAAGGGATCTGTTTCGCCCATGTACGCAGCATCGTCCTCCGTGTCCGCCCCGCCCCGGTCGCTGCGCCCCCGCACTGCGGGCAGCGGCCCCTACCTCGACCCCGCGCGTCCCGCGCCCTCCCGGCTCGGAGCGGGTCGGCCGCCGCGTGCCGCGGGGCTCGGCACCCAACCGCTCAGCGGGAGACTCGACTTGTCCGGCCCTCAGGGCACGCAGCTGCGTACGGCGGTCGCGTCGGTGCATCGCATCTGCCCGGAGTTCGCTCCGGTCCAGGTCCTGCGCCGCAGCGGGCGCTCCGTCCTCCTCGTCGGGACGACAGGGCGCAGCACGGCCGTCGCGAAGTGCTTACTCGACCACTCCCCTGCGTGGGCCGAGCGGCTTCGGCACGAGATAGCTGCATACCGCTCGTTCGTCCGGCACCGCCCGCCCGTGCGGGTGCCCCGGCTGATCGCGGCGGACCCGGACAGCTGCACGCTCGTGATCGAGCGGATGCCGGGACGGGTGGCGGCTCTCCAGCGCCACCCGGCCGAGGCGCCGCCGCGTGCCGACATCAGGGCGGCGCTCGGCGCGATCTGCCGGCTGAACGCCTGGCGCCCGCCCACGGGGACCTTCGACGCCCCGCTGGACTATGCGGCCCGCATCTCCCGGTACCACGAGCTGGGTCTGCTCACCGACCGGGACATGGGGGATCTGCAGAAGCTGGTGCACGGCATCGCGCATTCGGCGGGACGCCAGGGCATGGGCCAGTTCTGTCACGGCGACGCACTGCTGTCGAACATCCTCCTGTCACCGGCCGGTCCAGTGCTGGTGGACTGGGAGCACGCGGGCTGGTACCTGCCCGGGTACGACCTGGCGACGCTGTGGTCGGTGCTCGGGGACGCACCGGTGGCCCGGCGGCAGATCAGCCAGATCGCACAGTCGGCGGGACCTGCTTCGCGGGACGCGTTCCTGGTGAACCTGATGCTCGTGCTGACGCGTGAGATCCGTACCTACGAGACGGCCGTGCAGCGTTCGATGCACGACGTGACCCCGGCGGCACCGGGAGTGGCCCACCCGGGTGCTGCGCCGTCCGGCGAGGAACAGCGGCTGCTGCTCAGGCGGCTGCACGACGACTGCCAGCTGGCCCGTCGGGCTGTGCGCGCGGCGGTCGGCACTCGCTGACGGGGACGGCGGTCCGCGGTACGCCCGCCACAGCGGCGTACTGCGGACCTTCGTGTGCGCGGGGGCCGCTGAGCGCCGACGCGCCCTGGCACACCGCCGCAACGAAACGCCCCACACTCTACGATTACGCGATAAAACACCTCCCTCTGGGCATGATTGACGGATCGTCGGCCGACCGGTAGCACAGACGCACACCCGGCCCCGCACGGCTCATCGCGCTCGACCGTCCCAGGAGGCTGCTTTGCCAGGATCCGCCACCGCCCCCCACCGAGGCCACCGCAGAGCCGCTCAGGCAGTGGCGTCCGCGGCCCTGCTGCTGCCGCTCCTCGGCGCGGCACCGTCCGAGAAACCGGCAGACGGGCTCCAGCAGGCGTTCGCCGCCGCAGCCGCCGAGTACCACGTCCCGCAGAGCGTGCTCCTCGGCGTCTCCTACCTCCAGTCCCGCTGGGACACGCACGGCGGTGCGCCGAGCGTGACCGGCGGCTACGGCCCGATGCACCTCACCGACGCCCGTACCGCGCTGGCCGCCGCCCCGCACCACAGCGAGGGCACCGAGGACGCCCGCGGCGACGGCGCCCGCAAGCCGCTGCTGCCCGAAACCGACGTACCGGCGACCACCGAACTCCCCGCCCGCCTCACGACGCTGACGAAGGCGGCGAAGCTGACGGGGCGTCCGGCCGAGGACCTGCGCACGGACCCGGCCGCCAACGTGGCGGGCGGTGCCGCGCTGCTGGCCGCCGCCCAGCAGGACCTGGGCCGGCCGCTCAGCGACGACCCGGCGGACTGGTACGCAGCGGTGGCCCGCTTCTCGTCCGCCGACGACGGCACGACGGCGGCGGCTTACGCGAACGACGTGTACGACGTGCTCCGCACCGGCGAGAAGCGCACCACGGACACCGGGCAACTGGTCACCCTGGCCGCCCGACCGGGCCTCGCCCCCGAGACCGGGCAGCTCGCGCAGGCAGGGCTGCGTACGGTCTCGGCCGAGGGCACCGAATGCCCCACGACGGTGTCCTGCGAGTGGATCCCGGCTCCGTACGAGGAGGTCGGCGAGGGCGACTACGGCAACCACGACCTCGGCGACCGGCCCGCCTCACAGAGCATCGACTACATCGTCGTCCACGACACGGAGGGCGCCTGGGAAGGTGTCCTCGACCTGGTGCAGGACCCGACCTATGTGTCGTGGAACTACACCCTGCGCTCCACCGACGGCCACATCGCCCAGCACCTCAAGGCCAAGGACGTCGGCTGGCACGCCGGCAACTGGTACGTCAACTCCAAGTCGATCGGCCTGGAGCACGAGGGCTTCCTGGCCAACCCGGACGCCTGGTACACGGAGGCCATGTACCGGACGTCGGCCCGTCTGGTGAAGTACCTCGCCGACAAGTACGGCATCCCGCTGGACCGTCAGCACATCCTCGGCCACGACACCGTGCCGGGTCCGACCACGTCGACGATCCCCGGCATGCACACGGACCCGGGCCCCTACTGGGACTGGGCGCACTACTTCACCCTGCTCGGCCGCCCGTTCGCGCACACCGCGCGGGCCGACGGCTCCCTGGTGACGATCCTGCCCGAATACGCCGCCCACCGGCCCGTCTACACGGGCTGCACGGCGCAGGGCGAGCCCTGCGCGGCCCATGGCTCCAGCGCGGTCCGGCTGTACACCCAGCCCGACGAAACCTCCGCCCTGATCAAGGACATCGGTCTGCGTCCCTCGGGCGCCGACTCGACGATCGACGTCAACGACATCGGTTCACGGGCCTCCACCGGCCAGCAGTACGCGGTCGCGGGCCGGCAGGGCGACTGGACGGCGATCTGGTACCTGGGTCAGAAGGCCTGGTTCGAGAACCCGAAGAAGCAGCCGACGGCCGTGAAGGCCTCCGGTCTCGTCATCACTCCCAAGGAGGGGCTGGCGGAGATTCCCGTGTACGGGCGCGCCTACCCGGAGGCGGCGGCGTACCCGGCGGACGTGCCCGTGCAGGAGGTGTCGCCACTGCCGTACAAACTGCTCGCCGGGCAGAAGTACGTGGCGGGTGGCAAGGTGCCGGGCGAGTACTACTACGCGGTCACCTTCGCGACGGACTCGCACAAGGTGGTGGCCGGGAAGGACGCGTACTACGAGATCCAGTTCGGCCACCGGGTGGCGTTCGTGCGAGCGGCGGACGTGCGCGCGGTGTCGTCCGAGTAGGCCGGGGTCAGCCCTGCTGGAACAGCTCCGCGGGCAGCGGTTTCAGCAGGGCGTACAGGTCGTCGGTGATGGGTCGGTCCCAGGCGGCGATGGTGACCAGGACCTTGTCGCTGCGGTCGAACTGGACACAGGAGATCCGGCTCTCGGAGAGCTTGAGGCGGCGCACGATCAGCAGGTTGTCGCCCTGCATGACGGGCACGTCGTCGACGCCGACGACGGTCACCTCTTCCTCGTTCTCCAGGGCCAGCAGCAGCTGCGCCACCTCGAAGGGGATCTCGCCCTCGGTGACCTCGCGGGCCGGGGAACCCTCCGGCAGATTGCCGATGATCATCGCCGGACCGCGGCCGCCGAACAGGTCGTACCGAAGGAAGACGCCCTGGCAGGTGCCGTCGGGGGCGGGCAGCAGGCCCGCGCCCAGATTGCCGGGCCAGTCGCCCGGGTCCATGGCCAGTACGTCGAAGTCGGGCCCGGCGGGGGTGGCGCTGCGGCGGCGGAGGAACGACATGCCGCCAATGGTACGTGGCCGGGGCGGGTCGGTGGGTGCTGGGCCGAGGGCGGTTGCGGTGGTTCTCGCGCTCCTAGTGGGTTGTATCCGATCTTGGCTTCAGAGCCACCGCCAGACCGGTGTGGTCCGTGCCCATCTTCCGGTAGACCGCCGACAGCAGGCGTACGACAGTCTGCTCGTCGATGTGCAGTTCCTGCGCGATCTCCGTCCGCGTACGGCCCTCGGCCGCCAGGGTGGCCGCGAAGCGTTCGCGGGTGGTCAGCGTGTCCGTCTCGGTGCTGTGCAGGCGGCGAGGGCGCAGGCCTGCCGCGGCGAGTTCGTCGCGGGTCGCTTCGACGAGGCCGTCGGCGCCGCACTGCACAGCCGTTTCGAGGCCGCGGTAGAGGTGTTCGGCGGCTTCCTTGGGGCGGCCGGTGCGGCGTAGTTCGGTGCCCAGGGCCACGAGTGCGCGGGCGAGTTCGTATGCCGCCGGCGAGCATTCCAGGTGGGCGACGGCCTCCTCCAGGTACTTCACCCGGACCGAACCGGAGGAGACCTCGGCGGCGGTGTGCAGGGCCTGGCCCACGGCGGACGGGGTGCCGAACCGGCGGGCTCGGGCGACCGCTTCGAGCGCGGTGGCGACCGCACGTTCGGGGGCGTCGTGGCTCTCGGCGCGGGCGAGGTGGAGCTGCCAGGGGCACCATGCGGGGTTGCGCATGCCGCGCGGTTCCAGTCGGCGTCCCGCGGCGGCGAGCTCGGCGGCCGCGTCCTTGGCGCGGCCGCGGGCGAGGAGCAGTTCGCCGTGCACGGTCTGGGCGTCGGGGAAGACGACGGCGGCCGGGAAGGGCTCGCCGAAGCGGTAGTCGTCGGCGATCTGGGCGGCCTCGGAGGTCCGCCCGCGTGCGAGCAGTACCTCGATGAGGATGCCGACGGCGTACCAGTGGGCGGGGGTGCCGGGGCCGACGCGTTCGGCGAGGCGCAGTCCCGCGCGGACGAAGTCCTCGGCCTCGGCGAGCCGGCCGCGGCGGTAGCGGACGTAGGCGAGGAGCGTGTAGCCGAAGGAGAGGTGGGCGCCGCGCCAGCCCTGCCGTTCGAAGTCGGCGATGCCCGCGGCGAACAGCTCCTCGGCGCGGCCGGGCCGGTCGGCGTACATGAAGGCGAGGGCGACCAGGACGGGCACCTCGAAGCCGCGGTCGGGTTCGGCCCAGCCGAGGCCCGAGGCGAGGGCGCGTTCGGCGTGCTGGAGGGCGACGTGGGCGGGTTCGCCGCGCAGGACTCCGTCCCAGGCGCGCAGGCCGATGATGTAGCGCTCGGTGAGATCGCGGCCGGCCAGGCGGTCGGCGAGTCTGCTGAGGCGGCGGGAGCGGGAGGGGTGGTCGGGCTCGTCGGCGCGGAACGCGTTCCACATGAACTGCTCGGCGACCATGCGCAGCCTGACGCGGGCGTCCTCGGTCACGGGGACCTCGCGGGCGAGGGTGTCGGAGGCCTCCGTGAGGCGGTCGCTGTGGGCGAGGACCTGACCGAGCCGGTAGACGATCTTGTGGCGCAGTCCGGGGTCGGCGATGGGCTCCGCGAGTGCGGCCCGCAGGTGGTTGACGGTGGTCGCCGGTTCGGTGAGCAGGGACGCGGAGCCCAGTTCGTACAGGACGGCGGCCCGGTCCTCGTCGGGCGGGGGTTCGCGCAGGGCGCGGGCGAGGTAGGTGCGGGCCGCGTCGGGGGCGCCGGCCCGCAGGGTCTCCTCGGCAGCGGCGCGCAGTTGCTGCACGACCCAGGTGTCGCCCTCGGGGTGGGTCTCCAGAAGGTGGCGGGCGGCGGCGGAGGCGCCCTGTCCGTCATTGACGACGGACCAGGCGGCCTGGCCGTGGAGGGCGACGCGGACACCGGGCGGGATGGCCCGGTAGACGGCGGTGGCGATGAGCGGGTGGACGAATTCCAGGCGGTCCTCGCCGGTGAGGATGCGGGCGCCGCGCAGGGCGTCCGCCGCGTCGGCGGCCTCCTCGTGGCCGAGTCCGGCGACCGCGGCGGCGAGCAGGGGATGGATCTCGGTGCCGAGGACCGCGCAGGCCCAGGCGAAGCGGACGGTCGATGTGCCGAGGCGTTCGAGGCGGGCGATCAGACCGCTGCCCTTGACGGCGGCGGCGAGATCCCGCAGCAGGTGCGCCCCGGTCTCGGTCGGGGTGAGGCCACGGTCGCGCACCTTGGCCATGAGCTCGACGGTCTCGAACGGGTTCCCGGCGGTGACGGCCCAGCACTCCCGGCAGAACGCGTCGTCGGCGTGTCCGCCGAGCGCCTCCCGCACGAGCCGGGCGACTGCGCCGGCGCTGAGCGGTTCCAGGTCGATGGGACGTCCGCCCGCGCGCCCGGGCAGTCCCCTGAACGACTCGGCGTGGTCGGGGAGTTCCTCCGGCCGGTACGCCACCACGACCAGCAGCGGGAGTTGCTCGGACCGGGGCGCGAACGCGGCCAGCCAGCCGAGGGATTCGGGGTCCGCCCAGTGTGCGTCGTCGAGGGCGAGGACCATCGGCGCGTGCCGTACGGCGAGATGGGTGAGCACCCAGTCGAGGCCGTCGCGCAGGCCCTGTTGGTCGGGTGGGGCGCCGCCGGTCGGGGCGCAGAGGCCGAGCGCGGGGCCGACGATGTCGTACCAACTGCCCAATGAGGCACGGAGATCGGACTCCGGGAAGGCTGCGAGCTGCGGCTGGAGGAGTTGGCGGGCGACGTGGAAGGCGACACGTTGTTCCTGGTCGCCGCCGCGTGCGGACAGCACCATGCAGCCCTGGGCCGCGGCACGGCGGCGGGTCTCGGCGAGGAGGCTGGTCTTGCCGATGCCGGCGCGCCCGGCAAAGGCGAGCAGGGCGCCGCGGGGCCGGTCGGATCGTTCGCCGCCGTCCGCGCGCAGGCCGGTGAGCTCGGCCAACGCCTCGTCCACTGCGGCGAGTTCGTGCTCGCGCTCGAAGAGGGTCCTGCTGCCCCGTGCGCCGCGCTGCCCCATGGTGCACCCCCTGCCACGGTGGTGCACCCGCGCGAGGAGCGGGCGCGCACTGCGGCCTACAGGCGCCTCAGCGTACGCCGCGCGCCGCCCGCGCGGCCCCGTCCGACCATTTCTGACCGAGGCTGTCCGGGGCCGCTTGTGCCGTCCATGATGATCGCGGCCTGCTCAGGTGAGGTCGAACTCGCCTTCCCGTGCGCCCGACACGAACGCGCCCCACTCCGCGGGTGTGAAGATCAGGGAAGGGCTCTCCGGGCTGCCGCTGTTGCGCATGGCGATGAAACCCTCGACAAAGGCAATCTGTACGTCCCCCAGCCCGCGGCTGCTGGAGTGCCACTCGGCGTTGCTGAGGTCCAGCTCCGGCTTGTCCCAGCCCGCGAGCGGGTGGTCCTGGATGGTGCTCTCGGCCACGTCCGTGCTCCTCCCGATTCGTCGTCCGCGGGCCAGCCTAGCGATCGGTACCGAGTGCCAACAGGCCACGTGAGGGGGACCTTTCAGGAGTCGGGTGGCCGCGACCCCACGAGCCACATGGAGAAGAACTGGGATCCGCCGCCGTAGGCGTGTCCGAGGGCCCTGCGGGCCCCGTCCACCTGGTGCTCGCCGGCCTGTCCGCGCACCTGAAGGGCCGCCTCCGCGAAGCGGATCATGCCGGAGGCGCCGATGGGGTTGGTCGACAGGACGCCGCCCGACATGTTCACGGGCAGGTCCCCGTCCAGTTCGGTCACCCCGGACTCGGTGAGCTTCCAGCCCTCGCCCTCGGCGGCGAAGCCGAGGTTCTCCAGCCACATGGGTTCGTACCAGGAGAACGGCACGTACATCTCGACGGCGTCGATGTCCCGGCGCGGGTCGGCGATGCCTGCCTGCCGGTAGACGTCGGCCGCGCAGTCCTTCCCGGCCTGCGGCGACACCGCGTCCTTGCCCGCGAACAGCGTCGGTTCGCTGCGCATGGCGCCGCCGTGCATCCAGGCGGGCGGCCGGGGTGCACGGGCCGCACCGGCACGGTCGGTGAGGACCATCGCGCAGGCGCCGTCCGAGGACGGGCACGTCTCCGAGTAGCGGATCGGGTCCCACAGCATGGGCGAGGCCTGGACCTTCTCCAGGGTGATGTCGTGCTCGTGCAGATGCGCGTAGGGGTTCTTCAGCGCATTGCGCCGGTCCTTGTACGCCACGAGCGAGCCGACCGTGTCGGGCGCGCCGCTGCGCCGCATGTACGCGCGCACGTGCGGCGCGAAGAACCCGCCGGCGCCGGCCAGCAGCGGCTGCTGGAAGGGTATGGGCAGCGACAGGCCCCACATCGCGTTGGACTCGGACTGCTTCTCGAACGCCAGGGTCAGCACCGTGCCGTGGACGCGGGCGGCGACGAGATTGGCCGCGACCAGTGCCGTGGACCCGCCGACCGACCCGGCGGTGTGCACACGCAGCATGGGCTTGCCCACGGCGCCGAGCGCGTCGGCGAGATACAGTTCCGGCATCATGACGCCCTCGAAGAAGTCGGGCGCCTTCCCGATCACGACGGCGTCGATGTCGGCCCACGTCAACTCGGCGTCGTCGAGGGCCCGTCGGGCCGCCTCTCGGACGAGGCCCGCGATCGAGACGTCCCGGCGCGCCGCCACATGCTTGGTCTGGCCGATGCCTACGACGGCCACGGGCTCCTTGCTCATCGGGCATCCCCTTCGAGTACGGCGACCAGGTTCTGTTGGAGACAGGGGCCGGACGTGGCGTGGGCGAGGGCCCGGTCGGACTCCCCGCACTGGATGCGGGCCGCCGCCTCACCGATCCGGATGAGCCCGGCGGCGATGATCGGGTTGGCGGCCAGCGCGCCGCCGGACGGGTTCACGCGGACGCCGTCGTCGAGCCGGAGCGCCTTGCGCAGGACGACTTCCTGCGAGGTGAACGGCGCATGCAACTCGGCGGTGTCGACGGGCCGTTCGAACGCGCCCGCCTTCTCGGCGGCCAGGCGCGTGGACGGCGAGTCGGTCAGGTCGCGGACGCCTAGTCCGTGCGCCTCGATCCGGTGGTCGATGCCGCGGATCCAGGCGGGCCGTTCACACAGCTCACGGGCCCCCTCCCCGGCCGCGAGAATCACGGCGGCGGCGCCGTCACCGATGGGCGGACAGTCGCCGGTGCGCAGGGGCCGTACGAGATAGTCCCCCTGCGGCACCGAACCCGTCAGCTGGGCATGGGAGTTGGCGGTGGCGTCCGCACGGCTGCGGGCGGCGACGGCGGCGAGGGCCGGCTCGTCGGTGTGGCCCGCGTCGATGAGCGCCTGTGCCTGGAGAGCGGCCAGGGCGACGGAGTCGGGCCACAGGGGTGCCACGTAGTACGGGTCGAGCTGCCGGGTCAGGACGTCGCGGACGGAGCCGGGTGAGGACTTGCCGTACGCGTACACGAGCGCGGTGTCCGCGTCGCCGGTGAGCAGTTTCGTCCACGCCTCGTACAGCGCCCAGGCGCCGTCCATCTCGACGTGGGACTCGGAGATCGGGGGCCAGGCGCCCACGCCGTCGAGGGCGAGGGTGAAGGAGAAGGCGCGGCCGGCCAGGTAGTCGCTGGAGCCGGAGCAGGTGAAGCCGATGTCCGCGGTCTTCAGTCCGGTCCGGTCGAGCACCTGGTGCAGGACCGGCATGAGCATCTCCACCTCGGAGGTCTCGTCGGTGGTGCGCCGGTGGTCGGTCTGCGCGAAGGCGACGACGGCGATCTCGCGGGTCACAGCAGCTCCCTGTAGGTCTCGTAGTCCGCGTCGGCTTCGCCGGTCGGCCGGTAGTGGTCGGGGAAGCGGGCGTCCTCGGTCCACACCGGTTCGACCCGCAGGCCCATGCGCACCTGGTCGTAGGGGATGCCGCCGATCCGGCCGTGCAGGGCGAGGTCGGCCCCGTCGAGGGCGATGTGGCCGTAGACGTAGGGGACTTCGATGTCGAGGTTCTTGGCCTTGATGTTGACGATGCAGAAGGTGGTCACTGTGCCGCGCGGACCCACTTCGACCTGTTCCAATGTGGCCACACCACATGTGGGGCACGCACCCCTCGGCGGGACGTACACCTTGCGGCAGGACGGGCAGCGCTCGCCGACGTTGCGGTGTTCGGAGAGGGCGCCGATGTATGCGGTCTGGGCGCGGCCGGGGCTGTAGGTGTAGTCGAGGCGGGCCTCGGCGACGATTCCGGTGACCATGTCCTTGAAGTTCTCGACCTCACCGCTGTGGCCGGTCGGTTCGGCCGCGCCGTCGTACGGCTCGAAGCAGGCGATGTCCGTGATGGCGCCGATGCGTTCCTCGGCCCAGCGGACGCGGACGCGCATACCGGTGTGCACGGTGTCGGAGGTGGGGGCGTCGAGGGCGTGCAGGAGGGCGGTGTCGGCGCCGTCGAGGCGGACCAGGACCCAGGCGAAGGGGGTGTCGAGGGGCTGGCCGCGGCGCGGGGCGTGGTTCCAGGCCCAGGTGGTGACGGTGCCGGTGGGGGCGACCTCCACCAGGTCGCGGATCTCGTCGGCGGTGACGGGGTCGTACTCGACGGGCGGTACGAGAGTGCGGCCGTCGGTCGTCTTCACGCCGAGGACGACGCGTTCGCGCAGACCGGTCAGGAAAGCGCTCTGGACGGGGCCGAGGGAGCGGGTGAAGGGGAATTCAACGGTCAGCGGGGCCTTGAGAACTTCGGGCATCGGGGAGCGGGCCTCCTTCAGAGGTCGGGTGCGGGGAGCGCCCCGAAGGGGCGCGGGGCTCTTGCATATGCGGCTCCGCCGCGTGGGCGCGACCAGCCACGACGGACCCGCAGTGACCCACGGCCTTCCTTCGGCCAAAGCCAAGCGCAGCGGCTACGCACGCCTGTAGAAGGGCGGGCGCTTCTCCGCGAAGGCGCGGGCGCCTTCCTTGGCGTCGGCGCTGTCGAAGATCGGCCAGCCGCGCTTGAGTTCGGCGGCGAGCCCGTCGGACTCGCTCATCTCGGCGGTCTCGTACACCGACGCCTTGACGGCCTCGACGGCCAGCGGGCCGCAGGCGTTGATCTGTTCGGCGATCCCCAGGGCCTTGGCGAGCGCCGTACCGTCGGGCACGACGTGCCCGATCAGACCGATTGCGGCGGCTTCCCGGGCGCTGTAGGGGCGTCCGGTGAGCAGCATCTCCAGGGCGTGCGTGCGTGGAATCTGCCGTTGCAGCCGGACTGTCGAGCCTCCGATCGGGAACAGCCCGCGCTTGACCTCGAAGAGCCCGAAGGTCGCCGTCTCGCCCGCGACGCGGATATCGGTGCCCTGGAGGATCTCGGTGCCGCCCGCGACGCAGTGGCCCTCGACGGCGGCGATCACCGGTTTGCGGGGGCGGTGATGCCGCAGCATCGCCTTCCAGTGCAGGTCGGGGTCGGCCTTCATCCGGTCCCGGTACTGCTGTCCGTCCATGCCCTGACCGGCCAGGGCCTTGAGGTCCATGCCCGCGCAGAAGGCACCGCCCGCGCCGGTCAGCACGATCGAGCGGACCTCGTCGTCCTCGTCGGCCGCGATCCAGCCGTCGTACAGACCGACGAGCATGGGCAGCGAGAGCGCGTTCTTGGCCTCGGGCCTGTTGAGCGTGAGCACCAGTGTGGCGCCTTCCCGCCGTACGGCGAGGTGTTCCGTCCCACCCATCGACCGTCTCCCCTCTCACAGAACGAGAACAGGTTGCAGGAGGCGGCGAAGCACTTCAAGAGTTTTCTGACAGTCAGTCAGATTTCTGTTGCGCGGACCCTTCACAGTTGTGCCGCCCTTTGCTCTGATGACCGGCAACCGAGGGGCAGCGAGGTCAGGAGGAGCCGTGGAGTACAACCTTGCCGACCTGTTCGAGTCGGTCGTCGACGTGGTGCCGGACCGTGAGGCACTGGTGTACATCGACCATCCGGGCACGGGCGCGGAGCGCCGGCGGACGTACGCGGAACTGGACGCGGCGGCCAATCGCATCGCACACCATCTCATCGACAGCGGGATACGCCCCGGCGAGCACCTCGGCCTGCATCTCTACAACGGCGTCGAGTATCTCCAGACGGTGCTCGGCTGCCTCAAGGCGCGGATCGTGCCGGTCAACGTCAACTACCGATATGTGGAAGAGGAGTTGGTCTACCTCTACCGGGACGCGGACCTGGTGGCTCTGGTCTTCGACACTGAGTTCACCGACCGGGTGGCGGCGGCCCTGCCGCGGGCGGAGAAGGTACGGCATCTGGTGCGCGTGGGGTCCGGGGGCACACTGGGGGTGCCCTTCGACGAGGCCGAGGCCGCCGGTTCGCCGGAGCGCGGGTTCCCGGCACGTTCGGGCGACGACCAGTTCATCATCTACACCGGCGGCACCACGGGGATGCCCAAGGGCGTGATGTGGCGCCAGGAGGACCTGTTCTTCTCGGGGCTCGGCGGCGGCGCACCGACCGGTGAGCCGGTCAAGAAGCCGGAGGAGCTGGCCGAGCGGGTCGCGGCGGGCGGATCGGGGATCACCTTCTTCCCCGCTCCCCCGCTGATGCACGGCACGTCCACACTGACGGCGTTCATCGGCTTCAACTTCGGGCAACGGATCGTGCTGCACCGCAAGTTCGTGCCCGAGGAAGCGCTGCGCACCATCGAGCGGGAGAAGGTCACCAGCGTGTCGCTCGTCGGCGACGCGATGCTGCGGCCGCTCATCGACGCCCTGAGCGGCCCCATGAAGGGCACCGACTGCTCGTCGATGTTCAGCGTGTCGTCGTCCGGAGCGATCATGTCGGACACGGTGCGCCGGCAGTTCCAGGCGCTGGTCCCGAACGTGATGCTGCTCAACAACTTCGGCTCCTCCGAGTCCGGTTTCAACGGCACTGCCACAGAGGACTCCGGCCCGGAGCGAGGCTTCCGCATCCGCGTCAACTCGCGCACCCAGGTGGTCGATCCGGCCACCCGCGAACCGGTCACCGTCGGCGAGGTGGGCCGCGTCGCCCAGTGCGGGCACGTCCCGCTCGGCTACTACAACGACCCGGGGAAAACCGCCGAGACCTTCTTCGAGAAGGACGGCGAGCGCTGGGTACTGCTCGGCGACATGGCCACCGTCGACGAGGAGGGCGTCGTCACGGTCCTCGGCCGCGGCTCGCAGTGCATCAACACCGGGGGCGAGAAGGTGTACCCGGAAGAGGTCGAGCAGGCCCTCAAGTCCCATCCGGATGTCTACGACGCACTGGTCGCCGGCGTGCCGGACGTGAAGTGGGGTCACCACGTGGCGGCCGTGGTGCAACTGCGCGAGGGCGCGCGGCAACCCTCCCTCGACGACATCCAGACACACTGCCGGTCCCATCTGGCGGGCTACAAGATCCCTCGCCAGCTGGTGATCACGAATGCGATCCGGCGGTCGCCGAGCGGCAAGGCCGACTACCGGTGGGCGCGGGAGGTGGCGGTGGTGGCGGACCGGTGATCGGGAGGGTCCCAAATCGGGGATGCAGCGGGTCGTCTGTTTGAACAGTGGGTGACGTGCGACCGTATTGATGGTGGCGGAACGGGTCCTGGCCGGAACCGGCCCGCCGTGACATCGCCTGGTTTCAAATGGTTCGCGCGGTTTGCACAGTTCGCACGGAAGGACCTTCGTGTCTCAGCACGTCACTCGTTCTCGTCAGCTGCCGGACGCCGAAGACGGGTCGGCTGACAGCGGGACAACGGACGCCGAGACGCTCGAAGGTGGTGCACCCGAGGCGGAGACTTCCGAGACCGATTCCGAGACTGCCCCTGCGACCGCTCCCGACACCGATCCCGAGTCCGCTCCCGAAGGAGCCGGTTGGTTCGGCTGGCGCCGGAAGTACCCCCGTACCGCCCGCGGCGTGACCGTGGGTACGACCGTCCTGGCCGCCGCTCTCGTCCTCTTCGCCCTCCTCGTGCCGAACCGGCTCGAACGCCTGAACCTCGGTGCGTTCCTGCGCATCCCGGCCGAGGGCGTCCTGCTCGCCGGTCTGCTGCTGGCGCTGCCGCCCAGGCCCCGGCGGATCATGGCGGTGGTCTCGGGCGCGTTCCTCGGTCTGCTGACCGTCCTGAAGTTCGTCGACATGGGCTTCTACCAAGTGCTGGCCCGGCCCTTCGACCTGGTGCTGGACTGGATACTGCTCGACGACGCGACCGACTTCCTGCGCGAGTCCTTCGGCCGCACCGGCCAGGTACTCGCCGTGGTCGCGGTGCTCGTCCTGTTCGTCGCCGTACTGGTCCTCACCACGCTCGCGACGGTGCGCCTGACGAACCTGATGGTCCGCCACCGTCCCGCGGCCGCCCGTACGACGCTGATCCTCGGCACCGCGTGGATCACCTGCGTCACGCTGAGCGTGCAGGTCGCCGGCGTCCAGGTCGCCACCAAGGGCAACGCCGAGTTCCTCGGCAACCGGGTGGAACAGGTGCGCGCGGGCCTGAGGGACGCGGAGGTCTTCGAGAAGCAGGCCGCCGTGGACGCGTTCGCGACCACTCCGCCGGACCAGTTGCTGACCGGTCTGCGCGGCAAGGACGTCCTGTTCACGTTCATCGAGAGCTACGGCCGGGTCGCGATCGACGACCCGGCGATGGCACCGCAGATCGACGCCGTCCTCAAGGAGGGCACCCGCTCTCTCGACGCGGCCGGGTTCGCGTCGCAGAGCGCCTGGCTCAGGTCACCGGTCACGGGTGCCGGGAGCTGGCTGGCCCACTCGACCTTCCTGTCCGGGCTGTGGATCAAGAACCAGCAGCGCTACCGCAGCCTGACCACGAGCGATCGGATGAACCTCACCAACTACTTCGGCAAGACGGGTGCCTGGCGTACGGTCGGCATCGTGCCCGGGGTGCGGCGGGCCTGGCCGGAGGGGAAGTTCTTCGGCCTCGACCACATCTACGATTCCGAGCACCTCGGCTATCACGGCCCCTACTTCAGCTGGACGCCCGTGCCCGACCAGTTCAGCCTGGAGGCCTTCGAACGCCTGGAGCACGGCCGTGCGGACCGCCGGCCGATCATGGCGGAGATCATCCTGGCGTCCAGCCACAACCCCTGGGCACCCGTCGCCCGCATGATCGACTGGAACGACCTCGGCAACGGCTCGGTCTTCCACGGGATCAAAAAGGAGGGCAAGGACCCCAAGGAGGTCTGGAAGAACCCGGAGAGCGTACGCACCGAGTACCGGCACGCCATCGAGTACTCCCTGCGCAGTGTGACCGAATGGCTCGAGCGCTACGGCGACGAGAACACGGTCCTCGTCTTCCTCGGCGACCACCAGCCCGTACCGACGGTCACCGCGGGTGACCGCAGCAAGGACGTGCCGATCACGATCGTCGCCCGTGACCAGAAGGTGCTGGACAGAATCTCGGACTGGGGCTGGACGGACGGCCTCAAGCCCGCCGCGGACGGTCCACGCTGGGGAATGGACTCCTTCCGCGACCGCTTCATGACGGCGTACGGAACTCAGAACTCCGGCTGATCCCTCCGGCGTCGAGGAACGCCCCCTCCTGGTGCAACCCGCGAGGGCACCGGCCCGCAAGGGGGTTCGCTGAAAAATCGGCGGCAGAGCTCTTGCCTGAGGTCAGATGGCCTGGGTTACTGATCTGGAGCGAGTCGACCGAATGATCGGTCGTCCGGATTGATGCGGTTGTGTGAGGGAGCGCGCACGTGGCGAATACAGCGGAGGACCTGCGGGACTCGGGAGAACGGCTCGACGCGGAGGCGCTGCGGGCGCTCCAGCTGGAGCGGCTGCGCACCTCGCTGCGGCATGCCTATGCCCACGTGCCCTTCTACCGGGAGTCCTTCGACAAGGCGGGCGTCCATCCCGACGACTGCCGTTCCCTCGCCGATCTGGCGCACTTCCCCTTCACCACCAAGGCGGACCTGCGCGAGAACTATCCGTACGGGATGTTCGCCGTACCCCAGGACCGTATCCGCCGTATCCACGCCTCCAGCGGTACCACCGGACGTCCCACGGTGGTCGGCTACACGGACAACGACCTGTCCCTGTGGGCCGACATGGTGGCCCGGTCGATCCGGGCGGCGGGCGGGCGGCCCGGTGACATCGCACATGTGGCGTACGGCTATGGGCTGTTCACGGGTGGGCTCGGCGCCCACTACGGCGCCGAACGACTCGGCTGTACGGTCATCCCGGCCTCCGGCGGCATGACGGCCCGCCAGGTCCAGCTGATCCAGGACCTGAAGCCCGGGATCATCATGGTGACGCCGTCGTACATGCTCACGATCCTCGACGAGTTCGAGCGGCAGGGCGTCGATCCGCGCGACACGTCCCTGCGCGTGGGCATCTTCGGCGCCGAGCCCTGGACCGAGCAGATGCGCCGGGAGATCGAGGAGCGGTTCGCGATCGACGCGGTCGACATCTACGGCCTCTCCGAGGTGATCGGGCCGGGCGTCGCCCAGGAGTGCGTGGAGACGAAGGACGGGCTGCACATCTGGGAGGACCACTTCTTCCCCGAGATCGTGGATCCGATCACCGGTGAGGTGCTGCCGGAGGGCGAGGAAGGGGAGCTCGTCTTCACCTCGCTCACCAAGGAGGCCATGCCCATCGTCCGCTACCGGACCCGGGACCTGACCCGTCTGCTGCCGGGGACCGCCCGGGTCTTCCGGCGGATGGAGAAGATCACGGGCCGCAGTGACGACCTGGTGATCCTGCGCGGCGTCAATCTGTTCCCGACCCAGATCGAGGAGATCGTGCTGCGCACCCCGGGTGTCGCGCCCCATTTCCAGCTGCGTCTCACACGCGAGGGCCGCCTCGACTCCCTGACGGTCCGCGCGGAGGCCCGCTCCGACGCCTCACCGGAGACGCGGGACGCCGCCGCTCAGGCCATCAGGGCGGCCGTCAAGGACGGTATCGGCGTGTCGGTCGCCGTCGAGATCGTGGCCCCGGAGTCGCTGGAGCGGTCCGTGGGCAAGATCAAGCGGATCGTGGATCTGCGCACCGCCTAGGCGAACCGGTCCCTCAGCTCCCGCTTGAGGATCTTCCCGCTCGCGTTGCGCGGCAGCTCGTCCACGAACAGGACCCGCTTCGGGGCCTTGAAGTGGGCGAGCTTCTCGCGGGCGTGCTCCATGAGGTCTTCCTCCGTGACCTGACCCCGGCGCACCACGACCGCCGTGACGGCCTCGATCCAGCGCTCGTCGGGCAGGCCGATCACGGCCACCTCGGCGACCGCCTCATGTGTGTACAGCGCGTCCTCGACCTGACGTGACGCGACCAGCACACCACCGGAGTTGATGACGTCCTTCACCCGGTCGACGACGGTGAAGTAGCCGTGCGCGTCCCGCACGGCGAGGTCGCCGGAGTGGAACCAGCCCTCGCGGAAGGCGTCCGCGGTCTCCTCCGGCTTGTCCCAGTAGCCCTCGCACAACTGCGGGGAGCGGTAGACGATCTCACCCGGCGTGCCGTCGGGCACGTCCTTGCCGTCCTCGTCGACCACCCGGGCGTCGACGAACAGGACGGTACGGCCACAGGAATCCATCCGGCCCTTGTGCTCGCCGGGTCCGAGGACGGTGGCCAGGGGGCCGATCTCGCTCTGCCCGAAGCAGTTGTAGAAGGCCAGCTTCGGGAGCCGCTCGCGCAACCGCTCCAGTACGGGCACCGGCATGATCGACGCCCCGTAGTACGCCTTCCGCAGCGCGCCGAGGTCACGGCGGTCGAAGTCGGGGCGGTTGGCGAGGCCGATCCACACGGTGGGCGGGGCGAACAGGCTGTCCACACGGCCCGCTTCGATCAGGTCGAACAGCCGGTCGCCGTCGGGCGCGTCGAGGATGATGTTCGTGGCCCCGACCGCGAGGTACGGCAGCAGGAACACATGCATCTGCGCCGAGTGGTACAGCGGCAGCGAGTGCACGGGGCGGTCGCCCGCGCTGAGGTCGAGGGCGGTGATCGCGCTGAGGTACTCGTGCACCAGCGCCCGGTGCGTCATCATCGCGCCCTTGGGCAGGGCTGTGGTGCCGGATGTGTAGAGCAGCTGCACCAGGTCCTCGGAGCGCGGCTCCGGGCCGTCGTATGCGGGGGCCTGCGCCAGCCGCTCCGGCAGCGAGTCGGGGGCGTCGCGCAGCGGCATCGTACGGACGCCGTCCGGGAGCCGGTCGGCCAGGCCGGGGTCGGTCAGGACCAGGGCGCTGCCGGACTGGCCGACGATGTAGGCGAGGTCGTCGCCGCTGAGGTTCTGGTTGACGGGTACGTGCACCAGGCCCGCGCGGGCGCAGGCCAGGAAGCCGATGAGGTAGGCGTCGGAGTTGTGGCCGTAGGAGCCGACCCGGTCGCCCGGGGCGAGGCCCTGGTCGAGCAGCACGCTCGCCGCCCGCGAGACGGCGTCGTCGAGTTCCTCGTAGGTCCAGGATCGCTCGCCGTATTCGACCGCGATGCGCGCCGGGGTGCGCCGGGCGCTGCGTCGCAGGATCCCGTCAACCGTGCTGCCGTGTCCAGGCGTCATGACAGATGATCCTGGTTGTGGCGCTGACGGAGGTCAAGGCACATACCCGTCGGTACGCTCAACCGCCCCTTCCCTCAATGACGTTGGGAGGCACGATGCGCACCCGCCTGAGACGGCTCGCCGTCGCGGCCGTCGCCCTGATCACCGCGACCACCGCCCTGCCGGCGGCCGCGGCAGAACGCCAGAGCCCACAGCAGCATCCCTCGCACGGCGGACTGTCCGCCGTGATCCGGTACACCGAGTACGGAATTCCGCACATCGTCGCGAAGGATTACTCGAACCTCGGCTTCGGCACGGGGTGGGCACAGGCCGCCGACCAGGTGTGCGTGCTCGCCGACGGTTTCGTCACGCTGCGCGGCGACCGCTCGCGCTACTTCGGGCCCGACGCGGCCACCGACTTCTCGCTCTCCGACGCCTCCGACAACCTCTCCAGTGACCTGTACTTCCGCGGGGTGCGGAAGACGGGAACGGTCGAGCGGCTGCTCGCACAGCCTGCGCCCCAGGGCCCGAGCCGTGCGGTGCGGGACCTCATGAAGGGCTGGGCGGCCGGTTACAACGCATGGCTGAAGCAGAAGCGGATCACCGACCCCGCCTGCGCGGGCGCCGCCTGGGTACGCCCCGTCACCACGCTCGATGTCGCCACGCGCGCGTACGCGCTGGCCGTCCTCGGCGGCCAGGGCGGCCTCGTGGACGCGATCACCGCCGCGGGACCGCCGACCGCTGCCGCCGCCGGCACCGAAGCCCGCGTCCCGGACGCCCGGTCGGCAGCCGCCGGCGCGCGCGAGCTGTTCGGCATCACCGACATGGGCTCGAACGCCGTGGCGTTCAACGGCAGTACGACGGCAAACGGGCGCGGCCTGCTGCTGGGCAACCCGCACTACCCGTGGCAGGGCGGACGCCGGTTCTGGCAGGCGCAGCAGACGATCCCGGGTGAACTGAACGTCGCCGGGGGCTCGTTGCTGGGCTCACCGACGATCTCCATCGGCTACAACGCACATGTGGCATGGAGCCACACCGTGTCGACCGGCACGCCGCTCAACCTCCATCAGCTGAAGCTGGATCCGGCCGACCCCACGACCTATCTGGTGGACGGCAAGCCGGAGCGGATGACCCGGCGGACCGTGACGGTCCCGGTGCAGGACGGCGCCCCGGTGACCCGCACCCAGTGGTGGACCCGGTACGGCCCCGTCGTCGTGTCACCCGGCGGCGAACTCCCGCTGCCCTGGACCACGACGACGGCGTACGCGTTGAACGACCCGAACGCGCTGAACCTGCGCTTCTTCGACGCCTCCCTCGGCTTCGGCAAGGCGCGCGACACGGACGGCGTCGTCGAATCGCTCGGCCGGAGTCAGGGCATCCCCTGGGTGAACACGGTCGCCGCCGACTCCTCGGGGCACTCGCTGTTCGCCCAGTCGCAGGTCCTCCCTCGGATCACCGACGAGTTGGCGACGCGCTGTTCGACGCCGCTCGGCAAGGTCACCTATCCGTCGGCGGGGATCGCGATCCTCGACGGCTCGCGCGCGGACTGCGCACTCGGCAGCGACCCGGACGCCGTACAGCCCGGTATCTTCGGACCCTCGCGGATGCCGACGCTGAAGGACGCTCCGTACGTCGAGAACTCCAACGACAGCGCGTGGCTCACCAACCTCGACCAGCCGGTCACCGGCTATGAACGGGTCTTCGGTCCGGTCCGTACGGCCGCCTCAACGCGGACCCGCGGTGCCGTCGCCGATGTCGCGGCCCTTGCGGCGAAGGGCGGGCTCACCGTCGAGGATCTCCAGCGGCAGCAGTTCGCGAACCACTCGACCACGGGCGAGCTGGCCGCGGGCGACGCGGCCCGGGCGTGCGCGGCGCTGCCCGGAGGAACGGCAACCGGCAGCGACGGCAAGGCGGTCGACGTCAGCGAGGCCTGCGGTGTGCTGAAGTCCTGGGACCGCACGATGAACAGCGACAGCCGGGGCGCGCTGCTCTTCGACCGGTTCTGGCGCAAGGTGCGCGGCGCCGTGCCCAGCGCGCAGATCTGGAAGGTCCCGTTCTCGCCCACCGACCCGGTCGGCACGCCGAACACGCTCAACACCGACACACCCGGTGTCGTCACGGCCCTCGCCGACACGGTGACGGAGCTGCGTGCGGCGGGCATCGCGCTGGACGCCCGGCTCGGGGACCACCAGAACGTCGTACGGAACGGGCAGCGCCTGCCCGTGGGCGGTGGCACCGAGTCCCTGGGGGTGTGGAACAAGATCGAGCCCGTCTGGGACACGGCCAAGGGCGGCTACCGTGACGTCTCGTTCGGCTCCAGCCACATCCAGGCCGTGGGCTGGGACGGCAGCCGCTGTCCGGTGGCGCGCACGCTGCTGACGTACTCCCAGTCCTCGAACCCGGGCTCACCGCACTTCAGCGACCAGACCCGGTTGTTCTCGGGTGAGAAGTGGGTGACCGCCCGGTTCTGCGAGAAGGACATCTCCTCCTCGCCGGCACTGCGCGTGGTCCGGGTGACCGAACACCGGTGACGGTGGTGTGGGCCCGTCCCACATGGGGCGGGCCCACATGGGGCGAGCTCACATAGGGCGAGCTCACACATCGCCTCACGCCGGTATGGGCGTCGCCGCTCACACCTGCCGCGTCCGCCCCTCCCAATACGGATCCCGCAACCGCCGTTTGTAGAGCTTCCCGTTGGGATCCCGCGGCATCTCCGCGATGAAGTCCACGCTCTTGGGCCGCTTGTAGCCGGCGAGTTGCTCGGCGCAGTGGTCCAGGATCGCGGCGGCGAGGTCGGGGCCGGGTTCGTGGCCGGGTGCCGCTTCGACGACGGCCTTGACCTCCTCGCCCCAGTCGTCGTGCGGGATGCCGAAGGCGGCGGCGTCGGCGACGGCGGGGTGCGCGAGCAGGGCGGACTCGATCTCGGCCGGGTAGATGTTGACCCCGCCCGAGATGATCATGTCGATCTTGCGGTCGCGGAGGAAGAGATAGCCGTCCTCGTCGAGGAGGCCGAGGTCGCCGACGGTGAAGAAGTCGCCGATGCGGTTCTTGCGGGTCTTGGTCTCGTCCTTGTGGTATGCGAAGCCACCCGTGGTCATCTTCATGTAGACGGTGCCGAGTTCGCCGGGCGGCAGCCGGTTGCCGTCGTCGTCGAAGATCGCGAGTTCGCTGATGGGCCAGGCCTTGCCGACCGTGCCGGGCTTCTTGAGCCAGTCCTCGGCGGTAGCGAAGGCCCCGCCGCCCTCGCTGGCCGCGTAGTACTCCTCCACACAGTCGCCCCACCAGTCGATCATGGCCCGCTTGACGTGGTCGGGGCAGGGCGCGGCGCCATGGATCGCGTGCCGCATGGACGACACGTCGTAGGACCGCCTGGTGTGGTCCGGCAGGGCGAGCAGCCGGTGGAACTGTGTCGGGACCATATGGGTGTGCGTGCACCGATGGGTGTCGATCACACGGAGCATCTCCTCCGGCGTCCACTTGTCCATCAGGACCAGGCTGTGGCCGATGTGCAGGGACGCTCCGGCGAATTGCAGCACGGCGGTGTGGTAGAGCGGCGAACAGACGAGGTGCACGTTGTCGTCGAAGGGCCGGATGCCGAAGATGCCGAGGAAGCCGCCGAGGTAGGACTCCTCCGGGACCTTGCCGGGCAGCGGGCGGCGGATGCCGCGGGGGCGGCCGGTGGTGCCCGAGGTGTAGTTCATGACCCAGCCGAGGGTGCGGTCCGAGGGCGCCGACTCCGGCTGTCCGTCGAGGAGTTCGGCGTACGGCCGGAAGCCCTCGACCGTGCCGACCGCGTACCGGTGGGAGGGCGGCAGGCCTGCCTCGTCGGCGGCCTCACGCGCGGGACCGGCGAACCGCTCGTGGGCGAGCAGCACCTTGGCCCCGGAGTCGGCGACGATCCAGGCGATCTCGGGGCCGACGAAGTGGTGGTTGACGGGGACGAGGTAGAACCCGGCCTGGGATGCGGCCAGATACGCGGCGAAGAACTCGGGCCCGTTGGGCAGCACGACCGCGAAGGCGTCGCCGCGCTCCAGTCCGGCCGCACGCAGACCGTGGACGAGTCGGTTGGCGGCGGCGTGCAGGCGGCCCGCGGTCCATGGCTCGCCGTCCGGCGCGATGAGGACCGTGCGGCCGGGGTCTTCGGCGGCCTGGGCCCAGAATCCGGTGGTCACGACTGTCCGCTCCTTCCGGCGATGCGGTTGATGCGGTCCACGGCCTTCTCGAAGCCTCGGGTGAGGTCGTCGAAGACGGCCTGGACGCTGCGTTCGCTGGTCATCCGGCCGACGATCTGGCCGACGGGCGTGCCCAGCAGCGGTTCGACCTCGTGCTTCTGGATGCGTGAGACGGCCTCGGCGACGAGCAGCCCCTGCAAGGGCATGGGCAGGGTGCCGGGACCGTCCGCGTCGTCCCAGGCGTCGGTCCAGTCGGTGCGCAACTGGCGCGCGGGCTTCCCGGTCAGCGCGCGGGAGCGGACGGTGTCGCCGGAGCCGGCGGCGAGCAGTTTGCGGGTGAGGGCCGCCGAGTGGAGGTCCGCTTCTGTGGTGGTCAGCCATATGGAGCCCAGCCACACACCCTGGGCCCCGAGCGCTAGTGCGGCCGCCACCTGCTGCCCGCTGCCGATACCGCCGGCGGACAGCACCGGCAGCGGGTCGACGGCCTCGACGACCTCGGGCGTGAGGACCATGGAGGCGATCTCGCCAGTGTGGCCGCCCGCCTCGTAGCCCTGCGCCACGACGATGTCGATGCCACCCTCCTGGTGCTTGCGGGCATGGCGGGCGCTGCCCGCGAGGGCGGCCACGAGCACATCCTGGTCGTGGGCTCGGGCCACCACGTCGGCGGGCGGGGAGCCGAGGGCGTTGGCGAGCAGCTTGATCGGGTAGTCGAAGGCGACATCGAGCTGGCTGCGGGCGACCTGTTCCATCCACCCGGTGATGCGCCAGCCGGACACCTCGCCCTCGGCCAGCTCCGGCACCCCGTACTTGGCGAGGGTGTCCTGGACGAACTGCCGGTGCCCCTCGGGGATCATCGCCTCGACGTCGGCCTCGGTCAGTGTTTGATTTTTCGGGGCCTCGACCTTCTTGGCGGGCATGACGACGTCGAGGCCGTACGGCGCGCCGTCGACGTGCGCCTCGACCCAGTCGAGGTCGCGTTTGAGGTCGTCGGGGGCTGTATAGCGGACCGCGCCGAGCACTCCGAAGCCGCCGGCCCGGCTGATGGCCGCGGCGACGGCGGGGAACGGCGTGAAGCCGAAGACGGCGTGCTCGACTCCCAGTTTCTTGCTCAGCTCCGTCTGCATGGGCGCAGGATGCCGCAGTCCTCCGGACGACGGAAGACCTTTTCTGACGTTCCGTCAGATCTTTTGGGCCCGACGCCCGGTTGACAGCCGACACGCCTGACACAAAAGTTTCACCCCGCAAGGGCAATCCGGAAAGATACTTTCAGGTGGCTCAGCGGGAGGCATGTCGATGACCGAAGACGCAGTGCCCGACAGACGACGTGGACTGACCCGCCGTCAACTGGCCCGACGGACACTCGCCGTGGGCGGCGCGCTGGCCGTCGCCCCGTTCCCCGCCGGACCCGCGACAGCCGCCGCATCCCACGGCCACCCCACCCTGCGCCCCGGCTCCCCCGAGCGCGCCGGCCTGCTCTCCGCCCACCTGCGTCAACTCGTCACCGACGCAAAGGCTTTCCTCGGCCCCTCCCCCAAGTACCCCTGGTACGCGGGCGCCGTGCTGCTCGCCGGGCGTGGCGGCACAGTGGCCCTGCATGAGCCGATCGGCATGGCGGTGCGCTACGCGGCGTACGACGAAAAGACCGACACCGGCGTCGAGTTCCCGGCCGAGCAGCAGATCCCCATGGCCGAGGACACCGTCTTCGACCTGGCCTCCGTCTCCAAGCTGTTCACGTCGATCCTCGCCGTGCAGCAGATCGAACGGGGCGCCCTGGAGCTGGAGGCGACGGTCGCCTCGTACCTCCCGGAGTTCGGCGCCGCGGGCAAGCAGGACATCACGGTCCGTCAACTGCTCACCCACACCTCGGGGTTCCGCCCCTGGATCCCCCTCTACAGCGCACCGACGTACGAGGAGAAGCTCCAGCTCATCTGGGACGAGGCGCCGCTCAATCCACCGGGCACCACCTACCTCTACTCGGACCTCAACCTGATCTCGCTCCAGCTGATCCTGGAACACCTCACCGGCCGTGGCCTCGACACCCTCCTCCGCGAGGAGATCACCGCGCCGCTCCGCATGCACCGCACCCGCTACAACCCGCCCGCCTCCTGGAAGCCGAAGACCGCGGCCACGGAGGACGCGCGCGCACCGTGGTCGGGGCTGGACCGGGGGCTGGTGTGGGGCGAGGTGCACGACGAGAACGCCTTCAGCCTGGGCGGAGTCGCCGGCCACGCCGGGGTGTTCTCGAACGCGTGGGATCTCGCGATCCTCGGCCGGACCCTGCTCAACGGCGGCACCTACGGCCGCTCGCGCATCCTCCGTCCGGAGTCGGTGGAGCTGATGTTCACCGACTTCAACACCGACTTCCCCGGTGACGAGCACGGCCTGGGCTTCGAGCTCTACCAGCACTGGTACATGGGCGCGATGGCCACCCCGCGCACCGCGGGCCACACCGGTTTCACCGGCACCTCGCTCGTGCTGGACCCGACGACCGACTCGTTCCTGGTCGTGCTCGGCAACTCGGTTCACCCGGTGCGCAGTTGGCGCTCCGGCTCGGCACCCCGGGTGGCCGCCGCCAACGACCTGGCCCGCGCCGTGGCCGTCCGCCCGGCACACGGACGTACGGCCTGGTTCTCGGGCATGGCGAGTCTCACGACCGCCACCCTCGCCCTCCCCGCGCTCGACACCGACGCGGGTGCCCAGCTCGGCTGTGCGCTGTGGTGGGACACCGAACCCCGTTCGGACAACCTGTTCCTGGAATCCACGACGGACGGCGGCGCCACCTGGCAGCCCGTCCCGTTCAGCACCGAACGCCACGACGAGCAGCCGCAGCAGCACCCGGCGGGTTCGGTCACCGGCTGGTCCGGCCGCGTCTGGCACCGCCTGACCGCCGACCTGCCGCCCGCCCGACAGCTCACCCTGCGCTGGCGGTACGCCACCGACCGGCTGTACGTCGGCCGCGGAGCGTACGTCGACACACTGAGCGTCCGGACGGCCAAGGGCGTCCTCTTCGACGAGGCACGCCCGGCGGACGCGGCCCGCATCGAGGCGACGGGCTGGACCAGGTCGGCCGACTGACGCCGGCTCAGCCCGGACAGGTCAGCCGTCGCACCCCTGAAGGACCGCCATGGCTGCGTTGTGCCCGGGAACGCCGCTCACCCCGCCGCCGCGCACCGCGCCGGCCCCGCACAGCAGGACGTTCGCGTGCGCGGTCTCCACACCCCAGCGGCCGACGCCTTCCTGGGCGTACGGCCAGGCGAGGTCGCGATGGAAGATGTTGCCGCCCGGCAGCCGCAGGTCGCGCTCCAGATCCAGCGGCGTCTTCGCCTCGATGCACGGCCGTCCCTCCGCGTCGGTCGCGAGGCAGTCGGCGAGCGGTTCGGCGAGGTGGGCGTCCAGCTGGGCCAGCGTGGACTTCAGCAGTTCGTCGCGTACGGCGTCGTTGTCCTGTGCGAAGAGCCGGGCGGGCGTGTGCAGGCCGAACAGGGTGAGCGTCTGGTAGCCGCGCTCGGCCAGGGCCGGGCCGAGGATCGTCGGGTCGGTGAGCGAGTGGCAGTAGATCTCCGAGGGCGGCCGGGCGGGGAGTTCACCGGCGGCGGCCTGGGCGTGGGCGGCGGCCAGCTGCTCGTAGCCCTCGGCGATGTGGAAGGTGCCGGAGAACGCCTCCCGTGGGTCGACGGAGCTGTCGCGCAGCGCGGGCAGCCGCTTGAGCAGCATGTTCACCTTGAGCTGGGCGCCCTCGGCGGGCTCGGGCGGCGCGTCGCCGGTGAGGGCGGCGAGCGCTTGCGGGGAGGCGTTCACCAGGACGTGCCGGGCGGCGGCGACACCTTCGCCGTCGGCGGTCCGGTAGGTGATCTCGGCGGTACGGCCGTCCGTGGCGATCCGTTCCACCTCGTGGCCGGTGGCGATGACGGCGCCCGCGTTGCGGGCCGCGGCGGCAAGGGCGTCGGTGAGGGCCCCCATACCGCCGACGGGTACGTCCCAGGCGCCCGTGCCGCCGCCGATCACGTGGTAGAGGAAGCAGCGGTTCTGCCGCAGCGAGGGGTCGTGGGCGTCGGCGAAGGTCCCGATCAGGGCGTCGGTGAGGACCACACCCCGGACCAGGTCGTCGCTGAAGCGGTCCTCGACGGCGACACCGATCGGGTCCTCGAAGAGGGTCCGCCAGGCCTCCTCGTCGTCGACGCGACTGCGCAGTTCGTCGCGGGTGGGCAGCGGTTCGGTGAGGGTCGGGAAGACCCGCTCGGCGACCCGGCCGGTCATACCGTAGAACCGCTGCCAGGCCTGGTACTCCCTCTCGCCGCCGGTGAGCCGCGCGAAGGCCTCGCGGGTGCGCCGTTCGCCGCCGCCGACCAGGAGTCCTGTGGGCCTGCCGTCCCGCTCCACGGGCGTGTACGACGAGATGGTGCGTCCGCGCACCCGGAAGTTCAGCCCCAGATCCCGCACGATCTTCTTCGGCAACAGGCTGACCAGGTACGAGTAGCGCGACAGCCGTGCGTCGACGCCCGCGAACGGGCGGGTGGACACGGCGGCGCCCCCGGTGTGGTCCAGCCGCTCCAGCACCAGGACGGAGCGTCCGGCCCGGGCCAGGTAGGCGGCGGCGACGAGGCCGTTGTGGCCACCGCCGACGATGACGGCGTCGTACGTGCGTCCTTCGTGTGCAGGCATGGTTCTTCGTAACACGTGATGATCTAGGTCGGCCATAGGGAGGCGGGGCCGAGGTCAGGGTCCGCCGGACGCCCGCTGCTGTCGTAGCACCGCGACCCTGCGGTACAGCTCGACCGCCTCCGCGCCCCGGCCGAGCTGTTCGAGGCAGTGGGCCTCGTCGTTGCGGCTGGCGAGGGTGTCGGGGTGATCGGCGCCCAGGACGCGTTCACGGGCGACGGCGACCCGGCGGTACTCGGTGAGGGCGTCGGCCCAGCGGCCGAGCCAGCCCAGGCCGACGGCGACCTCGCGCCGGCTGACGAGGGTGTCCGGGTGGTCGGGGCCCAGCACCCGCTCGCGGATCGCGCACACGTCGCGGGACTCCGCCAGGGCTTCCTCCCACCGGCCGAGCCGACCGAGGTTGACGCCGAGGCCGTGGCGGGCGCGCAGGGTCTCGGGGTGGGCGGGGCCGTGGACGCGGCCGCGGTCCTCGATCAGGTCCCGGTACAGCTTGAGGGCGTCGGCGCTGCGGCCGAGGCGGCCGAGGCTGATGCCGACCTCGTAGCGGGCGGCGAGGGTGTCGGCGTGGTCGGGGCCGAGCGCCTGGGCGCGCGCCTCGGCGACTTCGACGTAGGTCTCCAGGGCTTCCGGCCAGCGGCCCAACTGGCCCAGCGCATAAGCGACTTCGTAGCGCGTGACCAGGGTGTCGGGGTGGTTCGGGCCCAGCACGCGGGCGCGCGCGGCGGCCACGTCGCAGGCCATGCGGTACGAGTCCTCCAGGCGTCCCAGGCGGCTGAGGTTGAAGGCGAGGTTGTGCCGGCAGCGCAGGGTGTCGGGATGGTCGGCGCCCATGGTGCGCTCCCGGGCCGCGAGGACCGACGCATAGACCTGATGGGCGTCGAAGTGCCGTCCCAACTGGCCCAGGACGTACGCCATCTCCTGGCGCACGGCGAGCGAGTCGGGGTGGTCGGCGCCGAGCACCCGGGTGCGGGCCGCGGCGACGTGCTTGTACTCGCGCAGGGCGTCGGCGGCACGGCCGGTGCGGCTGAGGGTGAAGGCGACCTCGTAGCGGCTGGCGAGGGTGTCGGGGTGGTCGGGGCCGAGGAGGTGCTCGCGCTCGGCGACGACCGCACGGTGCACTTCGCCCGCCTCGGCCCAGCGTCCGAGCCGCCCGAGGCTGAGGCCCGCGTTGTGCCGGCCGGCCAGCGCGGTGAGCGCCTGCGGGGGCGGGGCGGGCGGCTCCACCTGCACCGGCTCCTCGGTCCGGCCGGTGACCGGACGGGCGATCCACTCGCCGGTGAGGCCGGCTCCGGCGTCCGGGGGTGTGATCCTGAGGCCGGCGCCGGTCGCCTTGTGACCGGTGGTCATACCGCGGGTCCAGGACGGCAGCCGGGTCTCGCGGGGTGCCGGTTCGGGCGGGCGGAGCTCCGGCTGGGGTGTCACGACCGTCGGCACGTACGTCGGCGTGGTGCGGCCCGCGTCGATCCGGCGGCACAACTCGCGGGCGTCGTGCGGGCGTTGCTCGGGCCGTTTGGCCAGCAGGTCAAGGATGACCTTCTCGAAGTACTCGGGCAGCTCCGCGCGGTGGCTGCGGGGCGCCTGCGGCGGCGTGTCGCGGTGGCCGATGAGGATCGCCCAGGCGTCGTCCAGGTCGAACGGGGGTACCCCGGTGGCGATTTCGTACAGCACGCAGCCGAGTGAGTACAGGTCGCTGCGCCGGTCGACCTCCGTTCCGCTGATCTGCTCCGGCGACATGTAGTGCGGGGTGCCCATCGCGATGCCCGTGCCGGTCAGCCGTGAGGTGAAGCCGATGTCATGGCCCAGGCGCGCTATGCCGAAGTCGCAGATCTTCACCGTGCCGTCGGTGAGCCGCATGATGTTCGCGGGCTTCAGGTCCCGGTGCACGATGCCCTGCTGGTGGGTGTAGGCGAGGGCCGCGGCGACCTGGTCGGCGATCTCGACGACGTCCGGGACGGGCAGCGGATGGTGCTTGTTGTCCTCCAGGAGCTGACTGAGGTTGCGGCCCTCCAGGAGCTCCATGACGAGGTAGAGGACGCCGTCGTACTCCCCGAAGTCGTGGACGACGGTCACGCCGCGGTGCTGGAGCGCGGCGGCCACCCGGGCCTCGCGCCGGAACCGCTCGCGCAGGACACGGGTGAAGGCCTGGTCGTGGGACGAGCCGAGGGGCTTGAGGCACTTCACGGCCACCAGCCGGCCGAGCGACTCGTCGCGCGCCCGCCACACCTCGCCCATGCCCCCGCGCCCGATCAGGTCGAGCAGCCGGTACCGGCCCTGGATCAGCCTGGTCTCCGCCATCTCCTGCCGTCGCCCCCGTCGATGGTCGCCCCGCCCGCTGCCTCACGGATCCCGCCGCCGGCGATCGGTCGGACCCTTCCGTGACACTCCCCCCGTTGCTCGTCCAGTATGGCGACCTATCGTCCGAGTTTGTACGGTGCCGGGCGCGAGCCGGGGCCGAGGCGGGCCATCGCGCGGAGGATGTGTTTGGGCGGGAGTTGCCAACGCACACGCGCGGGAACACAGCGCAGCAGGGTGCCCGTGGCACACAACTGCCGGGTGACGACGGCGGATTGCGGGGCCGGTCTGCCGTACAGCGCATGGGCGTACGGTGGCAGGGCGGCATACGCCAGATGTGCCACACGCCGCCACAGCAGTTCGCGCGCCGGTATGAGCACCGGGTGCGTCGGCGGGTGGAGGAGGAAGTCGTCCACCGTGCGTGCTTCGGGTCCGGCGGCGAGTTCGGAGCGCACCTTTTCGAAGTAGGCGGCCATCTCCGCCCGGTTCGCGGGTACGGAGTCCGGGTCGAGGCCCACCAGCCGGGCGCCGACCCGCTGTTCGCGGATGTACCGGTCGGCCTGCGCGTCGGTGAGCCGGAAACCCGAGCGGCGCGCGACGTGCAGGTAGGAGTCTATTTCGGCGCAGTGCACCCACAGCAGCAGCTCGGGTTCGTCGACGCCGTACCGCTCCCCGGTGTCCGGGTCGGTCGCCCCGAGCATGCTGTGGATCTTCCGCACCCGGGCGCCCGCCCGCTCGGCGGCCTCGCTGGTGCCGTAGGTGATGGTGCCGACGAAGTTGGCGGTCCGCATCAGCCGGCCCCAGGCGTCGCTGCGGAAGTCGGAGTTCTGCATGACGCCGCGCACGGCGCGCGGATGCAGTGCCTGGAGATAGAGCGCGCGGACTCCGGCGACCCACATCATCGGGTCGCCGTGCATCTGCCAGGTCACGGAACCGGGGCCGAACAGGCCCGGATCACCCGTCATGTCCGCAGACTAACGCCGTACGCGCGGCATCCCCAGACCGATCCACGAGATGATCTCCCGCTGGATCTCGTTGTTGCCGCCGCCGAAGGTGAAGATCACGGCGGAGCGGTAGCCGCGCTCCAGCTCCCCGTGGAGGACCGCGCCCGCGGAGCCCTCCTTCAGGACGCCCGGGGCGGCGACGATCTCCATCAGCCAGGCGTAGGCGTCACGGCGGGCCTCGGAGCCGTACACCTTGACCGCCGAGGCGTCCTGCGGGGTGAGGGTGCCGTCGTGGACCGCGCTCACCATCTGCCAGTTGAGAAGTTTCATCGCGTCGAGCCGGGTGTGGGTACGGGCGAGGAGGCGGCTGACCCAGGGGAGGTCGACGACCCGGCGGCCGTCGGCGAGCTTGGTGTCCGTCGCCCAGCGCTGGACGTCGTGCAGGGCGCGGATGGCCATCGTGCCGTGGGCGGCGAGGGTGACCCGCTCGTGGTTGAGCTGGTTGGTGATCAGCCGCCAGCCCTGGTTCTCCTCGCCCACGCGGCGCGAGACGGGGACGCGGATGTTCTCGTAGTAGCTCGCCGTGGTGTCGTGCGAGGCGAGGGTGTTGATCAGCGTGCAGGAGTAGCCGGGGTCGGAGGTCGGCACCAGCAGCATGGTGATGCCCCGGTGCGGCGCGGCGTCCGGGTCGGTGCGCACCGCGAGCCACACCCAGTCCGCGGTGTCGCCGTTGGTCGTCCAGATCTTCTGGCCGTTGACGACGTACTCGTCGCCCTCCCGCACCGCACGTGTCTTCAGCGCGGCGAGGTCGGTGCCCGCGTCGGGCTCGCTGTATCCGATGGCGAAGTCGATCTCGCCGGAGAGGATCTTCGGCAGGAAGTACGCCTTCTGCTCGTCCGTCCCGTACTGCATGATCGTCGGGCCGACGGTGTTGAGCGCCATCAGCGGGAGAGGTACGCCGGCCTGGGCGGCCTCGTCGAAGAAGATGAACTGCTCCATCGCGGTCAGGCCGCGGCCGCCGTACTCCTCGGGCCAGCCGACGCCGAGCCAGCCGTCGGTGCCGAGCCGCCGCAGGGTGTCACGGTAGAACCGTTTCTGGGTGGCGGGGTCCGCGAACCGGGCCTGGGCGTGCTGTGGCACCAACTCCGCGAAATAGGCACGCAGTTCGGTGCGCAGCCGCTGCTGCTCGGGCGTGTAGTCCAGATGCACGGCGCCTCCAGGCTTCCCCAGGCCGGTCCTGACGGCGCACACCGTAGAACGTGTTTCAGAAATTGGGAATGGCAAAGGGCGAATGCCTGGCTGCTTCGAGCGCGGTCAGCCGAGGGTGGCGAGGAAGTCCGTGCAGGCCCGAGCACACTCCCGGCACGACTCGGCGGCCGCCTCGGCGTCCGGCTGCCCGTCGTACAGGTGCGCGCACTCCAGGCACACCGTCCGGCACCACTCCAGCTGCATACGCACCACTCCCTCGTCCTGGCCGCCCTGTTCGGACAGCACACGGCAGGTCGCGTCGCACACCTCCGCGCACATGATGCCCTTGCGCCGTGCGAGTTCCTGGTTCTGTGTCCCGTCGGGGTCCAGGAGGCTCGCGCGCAGGGCACACGCGCGTGCGCACTCGGTGCAGGCCAGCGCGCATGCGAAGCGGTCCTCCAGGAACCGGACGAGCTCCTGTTGGGATGTCGTCACCCGGGTCGGGTAGCCGGACCCGGCCGCGCCAAACCCGGTGCGGCCCGGACCTGCCGGGCGTCCTGGTCGTCCGGGAGTCCCGCAGGGCTCCTCGTCAGCTGTCGCCGCCCGAGGATGCCCTGCCGGCGTCCAGTCGTCCGACCCGGTCCACGTTCTCCCGGTCCTCGGCGTCCTCGCTGGCGTTACCGGCGAACCAGGCGTCGAGGATCTCCTTGAGCAGGGGTTCGGAGGTCAGCCGCAGGCTCAGCGCCAATACGTTGGCGTCGTTCCAGCGGCGGGCGCCGCCCGCGGTGTAGGCGTCGGTGCACAGCGCGGCCCGTACACCCGGCACCTTGTTCGCGGCGATCGACGCGCCGGTGCCCGTCCAGCAGCACACCACCGCCTGGTCCGCCGTCCCGGCGCCGACATCGCGTGCCGCCGCCTCCGAGCACGCGGCCCACTGCGGGTCGGCGCCGGGGTGCAGCGCCCCGTGTGTCACCACCTCGTGGCCCCGTGTGCGCAGCTCCGCGACGAGGGCGCGGGCCACGGGTTCGTCCATGTCCGAGGAGACGGAGATCCGCATGGCCCGGAGCCTACCGAGTGATTGAGGTGGACGCCTGGTCGCTGTCCTTCATCGCGCCCCGGCCGTGCCGGCGGTCGACCTCGATCCATGCGCTGACCCGGGCGCGAACGCGGTCCGGGTACGGCCGGCCGACCGACGTGCGTGTACCAGTCGTCCTTGTCCAGGATGCTCAGGGTCACGCGCGGATCGCGGCGCAGGTGCTTCAGGCGTACCCGGCTCTCGTACCGACTTCGACGGTGGGCCCGCCCTCATCGGCAGTCCAACAGAAGATCCGATTCCGGCCATCCGATTCCCGATGCGAGGGCGTCGAGGTGTGCCTGGACGTAGGGCTTGGCCACCGTGTCGAGTTCGCCGTCCACGAAGGCGGGCTGGACGTTGACCTCGAAGACGACGCCTCCGTTCTCGACGGCCAGGTCGACGCCGGCGAAGGGCAGACCGACCGAGGCGGTGGCGGCGACGGCGAGGTCGGTGAGGCGGGTGGGGAGGTCGTGCGGGGCGATGGCGACGGGCGTGGCGCCCTGGCAGGTGTTGCAGGGGGTGTCGGGCTCGGGCTGGAGGTGCTCCCGGGCATGGATGACACGACCGCCCAGCACGAAGACCCGGAACTGGTGACGCCGACCGTCGGGGGTGATGTTCCCGGCGTCCCGGGACAGGAGCCAGGCGGTGCGGCCGGCGGCGTAGAAGGCGGCGGCCCGCTCCAGCTGTTCGCCCGTCGTGATGTGGAAGACGTCGTTGCCGCCGGTTCCGACCACCGGACGGGCCCAGGCGTCCCGGCCGAGCTTGTCCAGGGCCGCGGCAGCCTCGTGCGGGTCGGGCGCGGACAGGACGACGGTCTCCATCTGGGCGATGCCGTCCCGCCGGAAACGCTCGACGGTGAGGTCCTTCTCCGTCGCGGTCCGCCAGGCGGTCACCCCGGTGCCGAGCGTCACCACGTCATGGCGGGCGAGGAGGCGCTGGAAGCCGGCGAGTGCGCGGCGGCGGTGCGGCGGAATCTCGTACAGCAGGACGATGTCGGGCACCAAGTGCAGCTGCTGTTCCGGCACTTGCAGGCATAAGCGGTCTCCGTCGCGGACGCCGAGGCCGGTACCGCCGACGGCGAAGTGCCGGGCGTCGACACGGACCGGCGGCGCGCCGGTGAGCAGCTCCACGGCCCGGGCGAGGACCTCGGCGCACCCTTCGGGCGAGGTCGGGTCGGCGATCAGGGCGATGCACGGTCGGTCCACAGCGGCCTCCAGCGGGTACTCGACGCGCACGGGTGCCGCGCACCGGCGGTGACGCGGCCCGGACGCTGTCACGGGGTGTCGTTTCGCGCGGGGCGGTCATCGGCACCCGTCGCTCTTCACGCCGCGCCGGTCGGCGAGCTGTGCCGGAACCGGACGGTGGCCGGGCCTGGATAGCCGGTGACCACGAGGTGGGGCTGCCCTGCCGGGATCCGTGGCGCAGGGCCGTGGCGCCACACTGTAGGCGCGCCGCGGGAGGCCGTACCAGGGCGCACGAGCAGCCGCCTGCTGCCCCTGCCTCTGCGCCGTCCGCCCCCTCCCGTGCGCCCTGCCGCAGGCGCGAGGGCCACGCCGCTACGCGCCGGGAGTGCCGCCCCACGTGACCAGCGCCGCTCCAGCGCCGATACTGCCAAAAGCGGCTTCCGGGACCGTCGATCCCCAGCACAGTCATGCCCGACGGTCCGCGGGGGCAGGTACGAGGTCAGCCTGGTTCATCAGGAGGTTCCCATGAAGATGTTGATCAATGTCCCGGAAACCGTGGTCACGGACGCCTTGCGGGGTATGGCCGCCGCCCATCCCGAACTGACCGTGGACGTGGAGAACCGGGTGATCGTACGGCGGGACGCGCCCGTCCCCGGGAAGGTCGCCCTGATCTCCGGCGGCGGCTCGGGGCACGAGCCGCTGCACGGCGGTTTCGTGGGTCCCGGGATGCTCTCGGCGGCCTGTCCCGGAGAGGTTTTCACCTCGCCGGTGCCGGACCAGATGGTGCGGGCGGCGGCAGCCGTGGACAGCGGGGCGGGCGTGCTGTTCATCGTGAAGAACTACACGGGTGACGTGCTCAACTTCGACATGGCGGCCGAGCTCGCCGAGGACGAGGGCATCCAGGTCGCCAAGGTGCTCGTCAACGACGACGTGGCGGTCACCGACAGCCTCTACACCGCCGGACGGCGCGGCACCGGTGCCACGCTGTTCGTGGAGAAGATCGCGGGGGCGGGCGCCGAGGCGGGGATGCCGCTGGAGCGCGTCGAGGCCCTGGCCCGGCAGGTCAATGAGAACTCCCGCAGCTTCGGCGTGGCGCTCAGCGCCTGCACCACGCCGGCCAAGGGCAGTCCCACCTTCGATCTGCCGCCCGGTGAACTGGAGTTGGGCATCGGCATTCACGGCGAGCCCGGCCGTGAGCGGCGGGCGATGATGACGTCGGGTGAGATCGCGGACTTCTCCGTGGAGGCGATCCTGGCGGACCTCAGCCCGCGCAACCCCGTCCTGGTGCTGGTCAACGGTCTGGGCGCGACGCCGCTGCTGGAGCTGTACGGCTTCAACGCGGAGGTGCAGCGGGTGCTCGCCACGCGGGGTGTCGCCGTCGCCCGCACGCTCGTCGGCAACTACGTCACGTCCCTCGACATGGCCGGCGCCTCGGTCACCCTGTGCCAGATCGACGAGGAAATGCTCGGGCTGTGGGACGCGCCGGTGAAGACGCCGGGCCTGCGCTGGGGTATGTGAGCCTGCCCAGGGACGCAGTCAACGCACCTACCACGCAAGGAGATCCAGTGCTCGACGCCGATTTCTTCCGCCGCTGGATGACGGCGACGGCCGCGTCCGTCGACCGCGAGGCGGAACGGCTCACCGACCTCGATTCGCCCATCGGGGACGCCGACCACGGCAGCAACCTTCAGCGCGGGTTCACCGCCGTGACCGCCACCCTGGAGAAGGAAGCCCCGGACACGCCCGGCGGCGTTCTCACCCTCGCCGGACGGCAGTTGATCTCGACGGTGGGCGGCGCGTCGGGGCCGCTGTACGGGACGCTGCTGCGCCGGACCGGCAAGGCGCTGGGTGATGCCGCCGAGGTGAGTGAGGAGGAGTTCGCGCAGGCGTTGCGCACCGGCGTGGACGCCGTGATGACGCTCGGCGGGGCCGCGCCCGGCGACAAGACCATGATCGACGCGCTGGTGCCCGCCGTGGACGCCCTCGACGACTCGTTCGCCGCGGCACGGGCCGCCGCCGAGGAAGGGGCGCTGGCGACGACGCCGTTGCAGGCCCGCAAGGGCAGGGCGAGCTACCTCGGCGAGCGCAGCATCGGGCACCAGGATCCCGGCGCCACCTCGTCGGCGCTGCTGATCGCGGCTCTCGCGGAGGCGGCCGGTGAGTGACGGCAAGCTGGTCGGGATCGTGCTGGTGTCGCACAGCGCCGAGGTCGCCGCGTCGGTGGCCGCGCTCGCGAAGGCCCTTGCGGGCGGCGGCACTTCCGTGCCCGTCGCCCCCGCGGGCGGCACCGAGGGCGGCGAACTCGGCACCAGCGCCGAACTGATCGCCGCGGCGGCCGCGTCCGTCGACCGGGGCGCCGGTGTCGCCGTCCTCACCGATCTCGGCAGCGCGGTGCTGACCGTGAAGGCCCTGCTCGCGGAGGGCGACGAGCTCCCGGACGGCACCCGCCTGGTGGACGCGCCCTTCGTCGAGGGCGCGGTCGCCGCGGTGGTGACGGCGTCCACGGGCGCCGACCTCGCGGCGGTGGAGGCGGCGGCCGTGGAGGCGTACACCTACCGGAAGGTGTGAAAACCCTTGGGCCCCGGCCGCTGGGGCCTGTCTCGCAGGGAGGCGGCTGCGTGCCCGACAGGCCCTAGGTGAGCCCTTCTCCCACGACGGCGAGCGCCGAGCGCATGGTCGCCAGCAGTTCGGCCTCCGCCGTCTCCGGGTCGGTCCGCGGGTCGGCGCCGCGCCAGGCGTAGTGCTCGACCGCCGCGCGCAGGGCCGCGTTGAACATCGCCGCCTGGATCGTCGGCCGCAGATCGTCGCCGCCGAGCCCGGCCCGCTCGGCGAGGGCGCGGGCGAACGCGGGCTCCGCCTCGTCGTACGTCTGGAGCCAGACCGCGCGCAGTCCCGGTTCGGTGCGGGTCAGCCGGACCAGGGACCCGATGGTGGTCCGGGCCGGTCCGGCGACGAGGTGGTGGCCGGTCGCGAGTTCCGGTGCGAAGGCCTCGTCGAGCGGCTGCCCGGGCCGCCACTCCCGCAGCAGGTCGGCGATCCTGTCGATGCCCGCCGAGAACAGCGGCGACACGCAGCTCTCCTTGCTCGGGAAGTAGCGCCACACCGTGCGCGCCGACACGCCGACCGCCTGGCCGATCTCCTCGCCGGTGGTCGCGGCCACGCCCTGCTCGACGAACAGGTCCACCGCGGCCTGGGCGATCTCCAGCCGGATCTCGGCCTTGCGCTCCTCGGTGAGGGGTGGGCGTCCCGTGCGTCCGCTGGGGGCGGTCATGTGGTCCTCCGGCTCCGGTGGCTGCTCCCCCGGAATTCTCCCCCACGACTTTATGTCACTGGCAGACAATAAGTCGTAGAGTGGCGCCGAACGGGCTCGACGCCCTGACACGCCAAGGGCTTCGGCCCCCGTACGCACAGACAGGAGCACCACATGGCCGGCGGACTGGACGGACGCAGCGTCATCGTCACCGGAGCGGGCTCGGGCATCGGGCGCGCGGCCGCTCTGGCCTTCGCCGCCGAGGGTGCCCGGGTGGTGGCGGCGGACCTCAACGCCGAGGGCGCCCAGGGAGTCGTCAAGGAGATCGAGCAGGCGGGCGGCACCGCGGTCGCCGTCATCGGAGACCTGAGCGAGCAGGCCGTCGTCGACCAGGTGACCGAGACCGCCGTCGAGCGCTTCGGCGGGGTGGACGTCCTGGTGAACAACGCCGGGATCATGGACCGGATGTCGGCGCTCGGCGAGGTGAGCGACGCGGAGTGGGAGCGGGTCATACGGGTCAACCTGACCGCGCCGTTCCTGCTGGCGCGCGCGGTGCTGCCGCACATGCTGGCCGCGGGCAAGGGTGCGATCGTGAACACCGCCTCCGAGGCGGGGCTGCGGGGCAGCGCGGCGGGCGCCGCCTACACCGCGTCGAAGCACGGCGTCGTGGGGCTGACGAAGTCCCTGGCCGTGATGTACCGCAAGCAGGGAATCCGCGCGAACGCCATCGCGCCGGGCGGTACGCAGACCGGCATCGCGGTGGACGCCGATCCGGGCGCACACGGCCCCGCCGCGCTCCGCCCGCACTTCGCCAACGTCGGCAAGCTGGCCCAGCCCGAGGAGCAGGCAGCAGCCATCGTCTTCCTCGCCTCGGACGCGGCGAGCAACATCAACGGCGTGATCCTGCCCGTCGACGACGGCTGGTCGGCCGTCTGACCCCGGCTCACCCGCCCCGGACGAACTGTCGCGCCAGCCGCTCCCCGACGAGGACGGCTCCGGCGTGGTCCTCGATGGGGTTCACCTGGCTGTCCTTGAAGACGATGTAGGTGACGCCGGAGCCCGTACCGCCGCTCTGCGGGTCGGGGTCGATGCCCAGGGCGCGGGCGGTGGCGTAGGACGCCTCGCCGATGATGTCGTGCGGGCCGGTGTCGCCGACGACGGCGTACTGGACCCGACCCTCGTGGATCACTGCGGCCACCGCTCCACCGCGGACTCCGTGGGCGCGGTGGTCCCAGATGCGGCTCGGGAGCGGCACGACGATGTACGGGAGGCGTTCGGCGTCCAAGTGGCGGCCGTCGGACTGCTGGTAGGCCGTGGTGTCGGTGAAGAACGGGTCGGTCCGGGCGTTGCATTCGAGGCCGGGCCGACCGTCGCAGTCGATGTCCATGTCGGCCTTCCAGAAGACGGCGTCCTCGGTGCCGCACACCGGGATGGTCGCGGGCGCGCCACTGTCGCTGCGATAGCGGCCCTGGGAGACGGGGGTGCAGTCCTGCACCCTGGCCAGCAGGTCGGCGGCGAGGACGTCACCTTCGCGCCACACCGCCGGCCGCCCGTCGGGGACCGCGGGTTCGGCTCGCGGCGCGGGCGACGCCGTGGGGGCCAGCACGGCACAACCGGCCACGACCAGTGCCAGGGACTGGACACGCACAATGAGGGACCCTCTCCTGGGGGACACAGGCGGACACGCGGCCCAATCTGGTGCCGTTTCGATCTTGCGTCCAGCATTAGGGGGCCGGACGGCGCATGCCTCTGAAGATCGGACAAACGCCGGAGTGTGTATGCCGAGGTCCGACGGGGGCCGGGCGGCCGGGCCCGAATCGGCTCCGGCCACCCGGCCGCCCGCGCCGGCGCGGGATCAGCGACGACAGCGTTCCGCGCCACCGGCATGAACTCCCGATCCCTCAAGGGGAATTCAGCCGTGAGGAGCTTCAGCATACGTAACCCCGCCGGGACCGCCACCAACGACCGCCCTCTTGATGTGATCGCATCACTGGCGTCATATTGGTCCGGACCATTGCTGCCGTGCCGTCCCCGGGAGGCAGAGCCGTGCGAGTCGTTCCCGCCCCCGCTCCATGGCGCGCGATCCTGGCGCTCTGCACGCTGACGCTGGTCGCTTCCTGCGGCTGGGGCGGGAAGGCTGACGGCGGCGGCGAACGGCTGCCCGGGGCGCCGGTGGGCGTGACCGCCGAGGCGGGGAGCGCCACCAGCGTGCACGTCATGTGGAACGCGGTCTCATCGGATCAGGGCATCAGCCGGTACGAGGTGTATCGCGGCACCACGAAGGTCAAGGAAGTACCGGGGTCCGAGCACATGGTGGATGTCACCAGGCTCCGGCCGTCCACCATGTATGTCTTCACCGTGCGGGCCAGAGACACCGAGGGGCGTCTCGGGCCGCAGAGCAAGGCGGTCCGGGCGAGGACACCGCGGGCCGTGGCGGCCGACAAGGTGGCCCCGACCGGCCCCGGGAGTCCGAAAGGCCGGGTGGTCGGCAGCCGGGCCGTCGAGCTCTCCTGGTCCGCGTCGACGGACGACCGGGACGTGGTGTCGTACGACATCTACCAGGGCACCACGAAGATCCACAGTGTGGGCGGGAACCAGACGGCGACCGTGGTGACGGGTCTGCGGCCGGGCACTCGCTATGTGTTCACCGTGCGGGCCCGGGACGCGGCCGACAACCTCTCACCGGCCGCCGGCACCGTCCGCCTCACGACCGCTCCGGGCGCCGACGACGGACGCGGCACGGCCCCGACCGACTTCCGCGCGGCGACGCACCTCGCCGACGGGGCCTACTACATCGACCTCTCCTGGGTCCCGCCCCTCACGGACGGTGTGGTCACGGAGTATCAGATCCAGCTCGAAGGGCAACCGGCCACCTCTCTCGTCTGGGGCGGCACCGCACCGCGCGACCGGGCGACCTACAGCTTCTACGTGGGCCGCGATGCCGGGGTCGCCCACCGCGTACGGATCCGGGCGAAGCTGCCGGACGGCACGTGGGGTGGCTTCTCGGCGGAACGGACGGTGACGACCGGCGGCTAGACCGTTCCGCCCGGGTCGCCGGTGTCAGCGCGTCCAGGCGCTGTAATCCATGACGTCGCCTGCCTTGACGCCGTACTCGGGCTGGGGCTTGGTGAACGTGGTCTCCAGTCCGAGGACGGCGCCGGTGCTCGTGTCGAGGATCAGCATCCGGCGGGTCCCCTGTTCGTCGTACACGTACGCCTGCCCGCGCCGGCCGAGCCGGTCGGTCACCTGTCCGACGGGCCGCAGCCCCTCCGCGTCGGCCAGGAGCCGCAGCAGTGCGGCGGACTCACGGGCGCCGAGGGTCCAGTTGTCGAGAAGGGTCTGCGTGGCGTCGAGAAGTTCGGACGTGCTCAGCGGCTTGCTGTGGTCGGACAGAAAGGCACGCTCCGCCTCTTCGAGGTAGTCGTGCAGCTTTGCCGCGTCCGAGGGCGGGGGCGACTGGGGCGGGGCGTCGCTCCAACTCGGCGGGTAGGTGCGGTCGCTGATGACGTGGCCGTCATCGACCAGGCGTGGTTCGCCGTCCTCGTCCGTGAGGACCTGCCGGCCCGGATGCTGTGGGTCGGTCGCCACGACGAGCTCGGTGTGGCTGTCGTCCGCCCGCCAGCGCACGATGCGTTCCTCGGGGAGGGTGATCGGCGGCTCGTCATCGCTCATGCCGAGGCTCCACGACTGGACGTGTGTGCCCTTGCGCAGGGTCGGTGAGCCTTCGCCCGTGGCCGCATGTGCACGCTCGGCCATCGCCTTGAGGGATACGGGGGTGGAGTCGGCCTGCACCACCAGCGGGCGGGGCGCGGCGACCGCCGGCGCGGTGGTCTGGCCGGTGAACAGCAGCGTCGAGACCAGAGCGGCCACCACGGCTGAGGCCGCGAGGGTCCATGCCCGTCGCGTACGGCTGCGGGGGCGGGCCGGCCGGTCGTGCAGCAGTCGGTCGAGGTGACGCTCGGCGGGGTGGTCCAGCGGTCCGTCGCCGAAGTGGGGACCGTCGCCCGGCACCGGGTTGGCGCGACGCAGGAGTTCGAGTTCGTCAGCCATGGCCGTGTTCCTTAGAGGGTGTCGCGTCAGCGGCGGTTGCGGGGCGCATCCGGTCGATCTCGCCTCTCAGCCGGCCGCGGGCCCGGTGCAGCCGCATGGACGCGGCCCGTCGGCCGCAGCCGAGGACGACGGCGACCTCCTCCACGCCGAGTTCCTCCCAGGCCGTCAGGCGCAGCACCTCCTGGTCGGCCGGGGCGAGCCGGGCGAGCGCGTCGTGCACCCAGGCGCCGGGCGACTCGGCGTCGGGCCCGGCCTCGATGTGCCGGTTGTGCGCGGCGTCGTCGTTGCCCATCCGGTCGACCAGTCGCCGCCGACGCCCGTAGCCGCGTACCGCGTTCGCCAGGCAGTTGCGTGCCACGCCGTACAGCCAGGGCAGCGGCGTGGCCGGCAGGTCCTCCCGGCGCCGCCAGGCGACGGTGAACACCTCCGCCACCACTTCCTCGACCTCACTCGTACGCCCGTCCAGTCGCCGCGCGACATAGCGGCTGACCGCCCAGTAGTGCTCGCGATAGGCAGCGGCGAAGATCTCGTCGTTGCTCATATTCCGTTCGTGTCCGGCACTCCGCCGATCGTCACACCCGATTTCTGTGACGCTCGTCGCCTCACTCGAGTGTGACGTCCGCCCGGGGCGCGGACACAGGCGGGGCGTGAAGAGCTTCGGAAACATCAAGGCCGTCCAGTGGCTGACGACCACTGATCACAAGACGATCGGAACGCTGTACCTCGTCACGTCCTTCGCGTTCTTCTGCATCGGTGGCGTGATGGCGCTGCTCATGCGCGCCGAGCTGGCCCGTCCGGGCCTGCAGATCATGTCGAACGAGCAGTTCAACCAGGCGTTCACGATGCACGGCACGATCATGCTGCTGATGTTCGCGACGCCGCTGTTCGCCGGCTTCGCCAACTGGATCATGCCGCTCCAGATCGGCGCGCCCGATGTGGCGTTCCCGCGGCTGAACATGTTCGCCTACTGGCTGTACCTGTTCGGCTCGCTGATCGCGGTGGGCGGCTTCCTCACCCCGCAGGGAGCGGCCGACTTCGGGTGGTTCGCCTACTCCCCGCTGTCGGACGCGGTCCGCTCGCCGGGCGTCGGCGCCGACCTGTGGATCATGGGCCTGGCCTTCTCCGGCTTCGGCACCATCCTCGGCGCGGTCAACTTCATCACCACCATCATCTGCATGCGCGCCCCGGGCATGACCATGTTCCGGATGCCGATCTTCGTGTGGAACGTGCTGCTCACCGGTGTCCTGGTGCTGCTGGCCTTCCCGGTCCTCGCGGCCGCGCTGTTCGCCCTGGAGGCGGACCGAAAATTCGGGGCGCATGTCTTCGACTCCGCCAACGGCGGCGCCCTGCTCTGGCAACACCTCTTCTGGTTCTTCGGCCATCCAGAGGTGTACATCATCGCGTTGCCGTTCTTCGGCATCATTTCCGAGGTCATCCCGGTCTTCTCCCGCAAGCCGATGTTCGGCTACATGGGCCTGATCGGCGCGACCATCGCGATCGCGGGCCTGTCCGTGACGGTGTGGGCCCACCACATGTACGTCACCGGCGGAGTGCTACTCCCGTTCTTCTCCTTCATGACGTTCCTCATCGCCGTACCGACAGGCGTGAAGTTCTTCAACTGGATCGGAACGATGTGGAAGGGCTCCTTGTCCTTCGAAACACCCATGCTCTGGGCCACGGGATTCCTGGTCACGTTCGTCTTCGGCGGTCTGACCGGCGTCATGCTCGCCTCGCCGCCGCTGGACTTCCCGACGTCCGACACCTATTTCGTCGTGGCCCACTTCCACTACGTCATCTTCGGCACGGTGGTGTTCGCGATGTTCTCCGGCTTCCACTTCTGGTGGCCGAAGTTCACCGGCAAGATGCTGGACGAGCGCCTCGGCAAGATCACCTTCTGGACGCTGTTCATCGGCTTCCACGGCACCTTCCTGGTCCAGCACTGGCTCGGGGTGAACGGAATGCAGCGCCGGATTCCCGACTATCTGGCGGTGGAGGGGCTGACGACTCTCAACACACTGTCGACCGTGTTCTCGTTCGTCCTCGGGCTGTCCCTGCTGCCCTTCTTCTACAACGTGTGGAAGACGGCCAAGTACGGCGAGAAGGTCGAGGTCGACGACCCGTGGGGCTACGGCCGCTCGCTGGAATGGGCGACGTCCTGCCCACCGCCGCGGCACAACTTCGTCGCCCTCCCCCGCATCCGCAGCGAGTCCCCGGCGTTCGACCTCCACCATCCCCGATACGGCACCCAGGCACCGGTCCCGGAGCGGGAGTTGACGACACGGTGACGGCCATGGACACCCGCGCGCTGATCAACGACATCGAGGGCCATCTGCTCCTGGCGGCCACCCGGGAGCAGGGGCGGGCCGCCGCAGCGCGTTTCACCGCCCCGCTGGACTGGCTGACGACCGGCGAGCGGGAGGAACTGGAGCGCCGGTTCGAGGCGGAGTACCTGGTGCTGGCACGCGACGCCTGGCAGTGCACGGCGCTGCGTGCCGGGCAGCTGCGGGGCGAGTACGACGAGACGTACCGCGGCCTGCGGCGGCGCCTGCTGGCCGGTTGCCTGCTGGCCTGGGCCCTGGTGATGGCCACGGGAGTCCTGGTGCTCTCCCACACCTAGGCCCTGCCGGCCGGGACCGGGGCGCTCGACGGCGCTTCGCTCGTCCACCGCGAAAAAGCGGCCGTCACCGCCGTACGAAGGAAACCGTCACCTGACCGGGGGCGGTCCGCATGCGGACCGGCGCCGGGGCGCGTTGGCTTCCCCTGTGGCAGCACGGGCGATTCCCGACCTCGGCGGCGCAAGGGATGTACCGCCAACCGTGCCGCCGGAGGGCAGTCAACATGCGCAACAGATCGCTACTCCTCCGCTCCGGCCTGACCGTGGCAGCCGCCGCCGCACTTCCGCTCCCCCTGGCCGCGGCGTCGTCCGCCGCCTCGGGGATCTCCGTGAGCACCAGCGGGTCCACGGTCTCCGTCACGACCAGCGCGTGCAGCCAGATCAACGGCAGCTGGGGCACCGCCTCACTGCTCAACAGCAGTCAGGCGAACTTCGCCCAGGGACGGCAGGTGGCGCTGTCGGGAACGAGTTCCCTCCAGACGGGTGCCTGGTCCAGCGTGAGTCCCGGTACGTACACCGTCATCGTCATGTGCTCCAACAACAACACCGCGGGCACCCAGTCCGTCATCGTCTCGGCGGCCACGACGCCCTCGATCTCCGCCACGGCCTCGCCGTCACGCGGCGTGATGGGCGGGGTGGGCGGAGGGGCCACGGACTACGGCACCATCACTCTGGTGGCCGGCGGGGCGCTGGTGGCCACCGGGGTCGCCGCCACCGTCTGGTTCCTGCGCCGCCGCTCGAAGCCCTACCGGCTCTGACCCGGGACGCAGTGGGCCGTCCGCCCGGCAGGTGCCGGGCGGACGGCCCGTTGCCATGCCCGCGCGCCACCGGAAGCGGCCGTACGACCATCTGGAACGGGTCCGGCTAACGGTTCTCCAGCCGCAGATGCAGCTCCGTCTCCTGGTCGCCGGACGCACCGGTGGCCTCGTGCACGGTGAACAGGGAGTCCAGGGTGACGCGGAACCGGTCGACCGCCCAGTAGCCGCCCTGCACATCGGCCTCGACCGATGACTGGAGCCGGGCCGGACGGGTGCCCTCGTGGGCGTCGGCGACGTCGAAGGTGCCGAGCCACACGGTCGGGCGGGTGTCCGAGGCCTCCTCCGGTACGTCCTCGGCGCATCGGTCGGACGTGAAGTACGCGCAGAGTGTGTCGAACACGATCCGGGCGTCGTCCTTGGAGCACCCGCTGATCTCGACCGAGACGTGTTCCGGGTGCGATCGTTCGCCGATCATCATGACCGCTCCTCTCGTGGCCGCGCTGCGGTGGGCGCGGGCCCCGAGTGACCGCGCCCACCTTCAGCAAACCACCATCTCGCCGAAGCGCACCACGGCGAGGCCTCAGCTCCGCGTGAACCTGTACGTCTTGCTGTCCGTCAGCACACAGAAGCCCGGGGAGACGACGATGACGCGCAGGGTGCCCGTCCGGCGGTCGTAGTCGATGCCCTCGGCCTCGAACGTGCCCGAGCACGAGCTGCGCAACGGCAGCTGGCGCAGCGCCGTGACATGGCCGGAGACGTCCCCCGACCCGCTCGGCGCGGCGGAGAGGTCGATCTGGAGCAGCGGCTTGGTGATGCCGAAGAGGGTGCCCGCCGGGTCGTCGGAGGAGCACAGCAGCGTCGTCGGGCCGGAGAAGTCGCAGCCCTGCACGTCCCGCACCGCGTGATCGAGGTTGACGGTCGAGGCCTGCGGGAGGTTCGCCGAGGGCGAGGTGCTCGAGTTGACGCCGGGGGTCGGGAAGACCAGGAGCCGGCTCATCGTGCCGTACTCGCCGGCCAGCATCCACTGGCCGTCGGGCGAGATGGCCACCCAGGAGTTGTTGAGCGCCTCTCCGGAGCTGAGGTTGTGGACGTACTCGGCCCAGCTCCCGTCCGGCTTCTGCACCCGGAACATCTTCGCGCCGCCCGAGTCCGCCTGGTACGGCTCGATGTAGTACCCGTTGTACGAGGCGTCGGGGTCGCCGACGTGGTTCCAGCCACGGCTGCTGAGGTCGACGGGGATGGTGCCGATGCCGGTGTAGCGGTTGGGGCTGTTCGCGGGAACCTCGACCGAGGTCAGGCCCTGGCTCTCGGTCAGCGGGTCGGCGCGGTCGGACCCCACCTCGGTCCAGGTGTCCGCGGCGGAGGCGGGCGGGGCGGCGGACAGCACGACGGCGGTGGCGAGGGCGACGACACCGGTCAGGGCTGCGTGACAACGTTGCCGGGCGGGCAGGCGCATGAGACTCCTCGGTGGGGGGTGGGGGCGGCGCTCGGCGGACAGTGTGGCGTGCGCCCGGTCGACATGTACAGACCAATGAACGGAACAGGGGCTGTCCGTTCGACGACAGATCGCTTATTGACGACAGATCGCTTACCGACGACTTCGATCGCTTCCTGATGACTTCACCGGACGGCCACCGCCGTGTTGAGGGATGGTGGAGGAGGGCGACCGCGGCACCACAGAAACGGTTGAACGCGGTAGAACAAGGGGAGTCGGCACGGGGGACGACGTGCCGTGGCAGAGAACGAAGGCGGTGCGTGCGATGGGTGCAGCCGGGCCTCCGGTGGCCGGAGGCGGCGGACCGGTGCGGCCGAGCGGACTGCTCGACGTGCTGGGCGTGGCCTCCGTGCTGCTCGACGCCCAGGGGCGGGTCGTGCTGTGGAGCCCCGAGGCCGAGGAGCTGTTCGGGTTCTCGGCGCAGGAGGCGCTCGGCCAGTACGCCGCCCGCCTGATGGTGAACGAACAGCACGCCGAGCTGGCCGTCAAGCTGTTCGCCGACGTCATGGACACCGGTGAAGGCTGGGCGGGGGCCTTTCCGGTACGGCGCAAGGACGGCGGCACCCGGCTCGTGGAGTTCCGCAACCAGCGGCTCCTGGACGACCAGGGCCAGGTCTACGCGCTGGGACTCGCGGCCGACCAGCAGACCGTGCGCGGCCTGGAGCGCGATGTGGCGCTGTCGACGCGGATGGTCGCCCAGTCGCCCATCGGACTGGCCGTCCTGGACACGGACTTGAAGTACGTCTCGGTCAATCCGGCGCTGGAGCGCATCAACGGCATTCGGGCCGAGGAGCACCTCGGCCGCACGATCCACGAGATGCTGCCGCGGGTGGACGCCGAGGCCATGGAGCGTGTGGCACGCCAGGTCCTGGAGACCGGGACTCCGCTCGTCGACCAGCCCACCTTCGGCCGGACCCCGGCAGACCCCGAGGAGGACCACGCCTGGTCCGTCTCGATGTACCGGCTGGAGGACGCCGTCGGGACCGTGCTGGGGGTGGCCGCCTCGGTCGTGGACATCACCGATCAGTACCGGGCGGGCGTCGAGGCCGAGGCCGCCCGGCGCCGGCTGGCGCTCATCGCCGACGCCTCCACCCGCATCGGCACCACGCTGGACCTGGACCGCACCGCCAGCGAACTGGCCGATGTCGCCGTTCCGGAACTCGCCGACGTAGCCGCCGTGGACCTGTTGGAGGCCGTGGTCGAGGGCAGACGCAGCAGCCTCGGCCCCAGCGAGGCGGCGGTGATCCGCGCCCTGGCCGTCCGCGCGGAGCACGACACCGAGGCCCTCCGCGCGGCCGACCCGCCGGGCCAGGTCGCGCGATACGGCCCGGACCGCCTGGTCACCGAGTGCGTACGCACCGGCCGGCCGGTCGTGGTGCCGCAGGTCAAGGACGAGGACCTGCCGCGCATCGCCCGCTCACCGGAGGCCGCGGACCTGCTGGCGCGGGCGGGCGTGCACTCCTATCTGGCCGTTCCGCTGATCGCACGCGGCGAGGTGCTCGGCGCCCTCGACCTCAAACGCACCCGCAATCCACTGCCGTTCAGCGAGGACGACCTGCTGCTCGCCCGTGAACTGGCGGCCCGCGCGGCCGTGCAGATCGACAACGCGCGCTGGTACCAGAACGCCCGCGACACCGCCCTGACCCTTCAGCGCAGCCTGCTGCCCAGTCATCCGCGTATGACGGGCGGCCTCGAGGTCGCCTCCCGCTATCAGCCCGCGGGGGCCACCAGCGAGGTCGGCGGCGACTGGTTCGACGTCATCCCACTGGACGGGGGCAAGACCGCGCTCGTCGTCGGCGATGTGATGGGCAGCGGCATCACGGCCGCCGCGACGATGGGCCGGCTGCGCACCGCGACGAACACGCTGGCCTCCCTCGATCTCGACCCGGCGGTGCTGCTCGATCACCTCGACCGGATCACCCAGGGCCTGGACCACTCCATCGCGACCTGCCAGTACGCCATCCACGACCCGCATCTGCGGCAGTGCCGGATCGCCAACGCCGGCCATCTGCCGCCGGTTCGCCTGCGCGCCGACCGCGCACCGGAGCTGCTCGAACTGCCCACCGGGGCACCGCTGGGCGTCGGCGGTGTCGCCTTCTCCACCACGACCGTCGACCTCGAACCGGGCGATCGGCTGGTGTTCTACACCGACGGTCTGGTCGAGACCCGGCAACACCCCCTCGACGAACGGCTGGACGCGCTGCTGGATCTGCTCGACGGGCCCGACCGGCCCCTGGAGGAGCTCTGCGACCTCCTCCTGCGCACACTGCACCAGCCGGACAACTCCGATGACGTGGCCCTGCTCATCGCCCGTGCGCAGAAGCCCGGGTAGCCGTACGGGACAGCGGGGACCGACGGCCGGATTCACAGGAACTGATTACCTCCGTCTTACCCGGCACATTCCACAATCACAGCAAGCCATGGCACAGGGATGCCGGGTGCCCTCCCGAGGGGAGCAAGCCGTGACGAGGAATCCGGACCAGGAACCCACCGCCGGTGGCGAGCCGCCCGACCGGCCCACAGAGCCGCCGATGGTTCCCGCTCAGCACGGACCGGACTGGGAAGTACTCATGGGGCCGGGCGGACCCGAGCCGGAGCGGACACCGCCGGGAGCGGCCCTGCGCGCACGGTGGCACAGTCGGTCCGGGCGGTTCCGCGCCCTGACCGCGACGGCCACGGTCGTCGTCCTGGCCCTCGGCGGCACGGTCGCCTACGCCGCCACCTCCTCGTCGGGCTCGGGCGACGGCGCCGCGCCCGCGGCCGGCGCGACCGGCTCCGCGTCCTCCTCCCCCGACGACCGCGGCCCCTGGCGCGGTCCCGGCAAGTGGTTCGGTCCCGGCGGCGACGCCGCGCACGGAGAGATGACCGTCAAGGACGGCGACACCGGCGACTGGGTCGTCCGGATCTGGCAGTCGGGCACCATCGAGGAGGTGAGCGGCGACCAGGTCACGGCGAAGAGCGAGGACGGGGCCGAGTGGACCTGGACGGTGAACGAGGACACCACCGTCTGGCAGGACGGCTCGTCGAGCTCGGGGACCGGAGGGCTCACGAAAGGCGAGACGGTGTACCTGGGCGGTATCCGTTCCGACGACGACACACGGACCGCCACCCGTATCCTTTCGGGCTTCTGGGAGGTCAAGGACGACGAACGGGGGCCGGGCGACCGGCACTTCGAGTTCCCCGGTCACCGGGACGGGAAGGTACCGGAGCCCTCGAAGAGCGGCGCGACGACCTGACCCCGCGTCAGCGGGTGCCCGTCACGACGTTCACGTACAGCTCCTCCGACACGGCCAGACGGGTCGTCAGACCACCGTCGGTGAAGGCCTCGACGGCCGCCGGTGCCTGGGCCTCACTCGTCTCGACCAGCAGACAGCCACCCGGCGCGAGCCACCGTGGCGCCTCGGCGGCGACGCGGCGCAGCACGTCCAGTCCGTCCGCGCCGCCGTCCAGCGCGACCAACGGCTCGTGGTCGCGCGCTTCCGCGGGCAGGAGCCCGACCTCGCCGGTGGGGACGTAGGGCACATTGGCCGCGAGGATGTCGATGCGGCCCCGCAGTTCACCGGGCAGCGCCTCGAACAGGTCGCCCGCGTGGACGTGTCCGCCGACGGAGGCGACGTTTCTTCGGGCGCAGCGCACCGCCGCCAAGTCGATGTCGGCGGCGTGCAGTTCGATCGGCCCGAGCGCGGCGGCCAGGGCCGCGCCGACCGCGCCGGAGCCGCAGCACAGGTCGACGACCACGGTGGCGTCCGGGGCCTGGGCAAGGGCCTGTTCGACGAGGAATTCGGTACGACGGCGAGGCACGAACACGCCGGGTTCGACCGTGATCCGCAGCCCACGGAACTCCGCCCAGCCGAGGACGAGTTCAAGCGGCAGCCCGTCCGCGCGACGGTGCACCATGGCGGCCACGTCGCCGGTGTCACGGGCGGCGCCGAGGATCAACCGGGCCTCGTCCTCGGCGAAAACGCAGCCCGCGGCGCGAAGAGCCGCGACGACGGCGTCGTAGGAGGACAGAGAGGAAAGAGAGGGCATGAAAGCCGAGAGCCTTTCGGGAGCCGAAGGGCGCTCTCGCGGCCGCCTAGCCTCGGCGATCCGCGCCGGTTCGAGGGGCGAGCACCCGAGCTGACACAGCGGTAATGGGTCTCACCTCCTCGGGCAGTCACGGCCGGGACACTCCACGGCCGGACGGCACATTACCCGCATCGGACGGCGGCTGTCTCGTCGTTTCCGCTCCGCGACATGGTGCTCCGGCCGGGCCTGCCGGGTGCCGTGGCGCAGCGGCGGTGACCTCATCCACTTCCGCCTCAAGTTGTATTCTGCAACCAGGAGTGGCGAGGGAGGTCCCGTGGATGCAGCCGAAGCGAACGATGAGACGGTTGCCACCGCCGTCGGGGCCGGTGCGGACACGGCCGTGGAGACCATCCAGCGCGAGATGACCGCGTTCGCCCGTCGCGCGCGGGCATCGGCGGGCCGTATGCACCCCGAGCTGTCGCTGGTGTCGTACACGCTGCTGGGGCACTTGGAGGAGAGCGGCGGCTGCCGGGCCACCGACCTGGCCGCGCACTACGCCCTGGACAAGTCCACCGTGAGCCGTCAGGTCGCCGCCCTGGAGCGAACCGGACTCATCGAGCGACGGCTCGACCCGGAGGACCACCGTGTGCAGGTGCTGCATCTGACGGAGGCCGGCCGGGACATCCTCGCCCAGGTCACCGAGAGCCGCCGGGCGGCGTTCCGGGAACGGCTGGCGGACTGGCCGGAGGAGGATCTGGAGCGGTTCGCGGCGTATCTCGAGCGGTACAACGGGTGGCCCGGCACGGGACGCTGAGCTCGGCAGTCCGGTGCTCGTTCATGCGTGCACCCCGGTCGCGGGCCGTCCTTGCGCCAGTCGTTCGGGAGCACGGGCCGCGAGGAACGCCGTGGTGCGGCGCACGCGGAAGCCCAGGGACTCGTACAGCCGGAGGGCGCTCGTGTTTCCGGCGCCGGTGTGGAGGAACGAGGTCTCGCCGCGTTCCCGTATGCCGTGCGCGACAGCCAGGATCAGACGGGTCGCCAGGCCCTCGCCGCGGACGGCGGGGTCGGTGCAGACCGCGCTGATCTCCGTCCAGCCCGGCGGACGCAGCCGCTCCCCCGCCATGGCGACGAGGGCGCCGTTCCGGCGTATGCCGAGGTAGGTGCCGAGCTCGATGGTCCGGGGCCGGAACGGGCCGGGCTTGGTGCGGGCGACGAGGTCGAGCATCTCGGGCACGTCGGCGGGGCCGAGCCGGACCGCTTCCGGGTCGGGCGCGGCCGCCGGCCCGTCCTCCACGAGCTGTACGCCCTCGATCCGGAACGTGACCTCCCAGTCGTCCGGGACCCGTCCCCGGAAACCGAGCAGGGGTATCTCGGCCCCGGGCCCGGCGAGTGCCGCGACATCCGCCCAGTCGACGGCGTCGGGCTCATCGGGCAGGGCCAGCCACGACGTCACGTCGACGGGGTAGCGCAGTACCCGGCCGCGCCGCTCGGCGAAGTGGGCGTGCGGACCGGTCAGGGCGGCGAGCGCGGGGTTGTCGAGGACGTGCCGCGTCGGGGTCTCCACCTCGAACTGCTCCGGCTCGTACGCCTGGGCCATCGCTTCTGCTCTCCTTCGCGGTCACCTGGGACACCGACGCGCGGGGCACCCATGTGCAGGCGCCATCGAACCCGGCACAGTCAGCAAGGAAGATCGGCTGGTGGCTATTCCCCGGGCGCCGGAGACTTCATACGGCCGTCATGATCGCGGGGGCGCCCCGGGTCCGGGCATTCCTGCGGGCCACGTACGGTTGAATGCGTAAGCACCGACCACGTCCGATCCACGGGCCGCCACGCGCGGCGGCCTGGAGGCAGCACCCGCATGAATGTCACCCGAGGCTTCACCGGACGCCCGCGCGTCGACGACCCGGGGCTCCCGCCCGGCCAGTACGACGCGGGCGACGACTGGCCCGTCCTGTCCGCGGAGGTCACCCCCGACCTGGCACCCGCCGACTGGACCTTCCGTATCGACGGCCTGGTCGAGGAGCCCCGCACCTGGAGCTGGGAGCAGGCCCACGAGCTGCCGTCATCGGCGTACGAGGGCGACATCCACTGTGTGACGAGCTGGTCGAAGTTCGGCGTGCGGTTCGGGGGCGTCTCGCTGGACGCCTTCCTGCATTTGGTGCGCCCACATGTGGCCGCCACACATGCCGTCGCCTACTCGCACACGGGATACACCACCAACCTGCCGCTCGCCGACCTGACCGGCGGGCGGGCCTGGATCGCCTGGGAGTACGACGGGCAGCCGCTGCCGCCCGAGCACGGCGGTCCGGCGCGACTGCTGGTGCCGCACCTGTACTTCTGGAAGAGCGCCAAGTGGATCGCGGGCATCCGGCTCCTCGACCACGACGAGCCGGGCTTCTGGGAGCAGAACGGCTATCACGGCCGCGGCAACCCCTGGGAGGAACAGCGGTACTCCGGTGACTGAGACCTTCACTCCCCCGTCGCGCTTCGCCGTGCCCGGGCGGATCGCGGTGAGCGAACAGGCCGCCGCGGTGTGGCAGACCGCCACGATCACCGAGATCCGCCGCGAGACCCCGCACGCCGCCACCTTCCGGCTCGCCGTGCCCGGCTGGCAGGGGCATCTGCCCGGCCAGCACCTGATGCTGCGGCTGACCGCCGAGGACGGCTATGCGGCCCAGCGCCACTACTCCATCGCGTCCGCGCCCGACGACTCCGGGCACATCGAGCTGACCCTCGACCACGTCGAGGGCGGCGAGGTCTCGGGCTGGTTCCACACCGTGGCCCGGCCCGGTGACCGGCTTGAGGTGCGCGGACCGGTCAGCGGCTTCTTCGCCTGGCCCGGCGACCGGCCGGCGCTGCTGATCGGCGCCGGGTCCGGCGTCGTACCGCTGATGTCGATGGTGCGGCACCACCGGGCTCGGGACCTGACCGTGCCGCTGCGGCTGCTGGTGTCCGCGCGCAGCCCCGAGGAGCTCATCTACGGGCGCGAGTACGGCGCCGAGACGACGCCCGTGTTCACGCGGAGGGCGCCACACGGCGTACCGGTGGGACGTATGGCGGCCGCACATGTGGCCCCGCTCCTGGCCGAGCAGCCTCCCAGTGGGTGGGAGGCCTATGTGTGCGGCTCCAACGGGTTCGCCGAACACGCCTCACGCCTGCTCGTCGCGGCCGGCCAGCCGGTCGATCGCATCCGGATCGAGCGCTTCGGCTGACGGACGCCGGTCTCCACACCTGATCGACCTCTACGCGTCGGTCGGCCTGTCCGGCTACGTCTGTCGCTCCTGCATCCGGCGTGCGATGCGCCCGTGTTCGCGCAGGGCGTCCCGCAGCCCCGGCAGGACCGGTTCGCCGCGGTCGACGAGGATCCGGCCGCCGACGACCGTGGTCCAGGCCCGGGCGGGTCCGCAGCGCAGCCATGCCTCCACGGGGTCGCTGAGCGCACCGGCCAGGGCCACCTCGTGCAGGTCCCAGACGACCAGGTCGGCGCAGGCCCCGGGCCGCAGATGGCCCAGTTCGTCGGCGCGGCCCAGACAGCGTGCCGAGCCGCGGGTCGCGATGTCGAGGGCATCCCGCGCGGCCATCGCCGCGGGCCCGCCGCGGTAGCGGCCCAGCAGCAGCGCCGCCCGGGTCTCCATCCAGAGGGAGGCGTGGTCGGTGGAGGCTGAGCCGTCGCAGCCGATGCCGACGGGCAGCCCGAGCTCGCGCATCTCGCGCACCGGGGCGGTGCCGCCGCCGATGAGCATGTTGGAGCTGGGGCAGTGCGCCACGCCGACGCCGGCGGCCGCGAGGCGGCGCAGTTCGTCGCCGTTCGGGTAGATGCAGTGCGCGACCCAGGTGCGGGCGCTCATCCAGCCGGTGTCCTCGAAGTACTCCACGGGCCGGCAGCCGTAGGTCTCGAGGCAGTAGATGTCCTCGTCGTGGTCCTCGGCGAGATGGGTGTGCAGCCGTACGTCGTACCGCTCGGCCAGTTCGGCGGTGGCCGTCATCAGCTCCTTGGTGACCGAGAAAGGCGAGCAGGGCGCGAGCGCGACCCGCACCAGCGCGCCCGGCGCGGGATCGTGATGCGCCTTGATCAGGCGCTCGCTGTCGGCGAGCACCTCGTCGGTGGTCTGGGTGACGCTCCTGGGCGGCAGCCCGCCGTCCTCCACGGAACGGGTCATCGAGCCGCGTGTGGCGTGGAAGCGGAAGCCGATGTCGCGGGCGGCGCGGATCTCGGCGTCCACGAGCCGCGGGCGCGGATGGACGTAGAGGTGGTCGGAGGAGGTGGTGCAGCCGCCCATGAGCAGTTCGGCCATGCCGACGTACGCCGACACGTACGCGGCCTCCTCGTCGAGGCCGGACCAGAGGGGGTAGAGCGTGGTCAGCCAGTCGAACAGTGAGCCGTTCACGGCGGGGGCGTAGGAACGGGTGAGGTTCTGGTAGATGTGGTGGTGCGTGTTGATCAGGCCGGGGGTGACGATCCGTCCGGCGGCGGAGACGGTCGTGGCGACCTCGGGTTCGGTGCCGGATGCGCCCACGTCGGTGACCCGACCACCCGTGATCGCAACCCAGCCGCCCGGGATCTCCAGGTCTGCGTCCACGACAAGCAGTTCGGCGTCCCTGACCAGTAGTTCGGTGTCCTGGACCGGCGGAGCATCGGCGAACGACATGGCCTCATGGTAGGCGCAGGGCAGATCAGAGATCTGGCCAGTCGTCGGACCACACACGTACGGTGTGATCGCCCGCAGGCATTCGACACAGAGGTGGTTGTCCATGGCCTTGTTCGACCTCTCCCTGGAGGAGCTCCACGCGTACCGCAGCGCCTCCGCAGAGCCCGGGGACTTCGACGCCTTCTGGTCCCAGACCCTGGAGGAGACGCGCGAGCACGATCTGGACGCCCGCTTCGATCCGGTCGACACCGGGCTGACGACGGTGCAGGTGTACGACGTGACGTTCGCCGGGTTCGGCGGTCACCCGGTGAAGGGCTGGCTGACGCTTCCCGTGGGTGCCGAGGCGCCGGTACCGGTGGTCGTGGAGTTCGTGGGCTACGGCGGCGGGCGCGGTCTGCCGCACGAGCATCTGCTGTGGGCGTCCACCGGCCGGGCGCACTTCGTGATGGACACGCGCGGACAGGGCAGCGCGTGGGGCGGCGGCGGGGGCACCGCGGATCCGGTGGCCGGCGCGCCCGCGTATCCCGGGTTCATGACCCGCGGCATCGACGCGCCCGAGAACTACTACTACCGCCGGGTGTTCACGGACGGCGTGCGTGCCGTGGAGGCGGCCCGTGCACACCCGCTGACCGACCCGGCGCGCACCGTCGCGCTCGGCAGCAGCCAGGGCGGCGGTATCACGCTCGCCGTGGGCGGGCTGGTCCCGGACCTCGCCGCGGTGGCGCCGGACGTGCCGTTCCTGTGCGACTTCCCGCGCGCGACGACCTTGACGGACCGCAACCCGTACCGCGAGATCGGCAACTACCTGAAGACGCACCGCGGCCGCAGTGCCGACGTCCTGCACACGCTCGCCTACTTCGACGCCGTGCACTTCGCGCCCCGCGGGAGCGCTCCCGCCCTGTTCTCGGCGGCCCTGGAGGACCAGACGTGCCCGCCGTCCACCGTCTTCGCGGCCTTCAACGCCTGGGCGCACGAGGACAAGGCGATCGAGGTGTACGAGTTCAACGACCATGAGGGCGGCGGGCCCTACCAGCAGGCGACCAAGCTGCGCTGGCTGCGTTCGCACGCCTGAGACTCCGCTCGGCGTCTTCACTCCGGTCCGACCAGTCGGTACGTTCATCGGGCCCGGGTCGCAGCGTCGCGGCCCGGGTTCGACGGCGAACCACGGAGGAGCCCATGCCCGAGCACGAGCCGCAGGTCGACGGCCACTGCGACGCCCGTTTCGCAGCGGTGCGTTCGGCGTTCGAGGAGAACTTCCGGGTGCGCGGCGAGCTGGGCGCCGCGGTCACCGTCACGGTGGACGGCAGAACCGTGGTGGACCTGTGGGGCGGATGGGCCGACGCGGCACGCACGCGCGCGTGGGAGCGCGACACGCTGGTCAATGTGTGGTCGACGTCGAAGGGGCCGGTGGCGTTGTGCGCGCACATACTCGCCGACCGGGGGTTGCTGGACCTGGACGCGCCGGTGGCGACGTACTGGCCCGAGTTCGCTGCGGCAGGCAAGGACAAGGTCCTCGTACGGCATCTGTTGTCGCACCGTGCCGGTCTGTCCGGTCCGCGTGAGCCGCACTCGCTGGAGCAGCTGTACGACTGGGAGTTCACCGTCGGGCGGCTGGCGGCGACGGAGCCCTGGTGGGAGCCGGGGACGCGGTCCGGATATCACGCGCTGACGTACGGCTTCCTGGTCGGCGAGGTGGTACGGCGCGTCTCGGGATTGCTGCCCGGCGCGTTCCTGGAGCGGGAGGTGACCGGGCCGCTCGGCATCGACTTCACCGTCGGGCTGCCGGAGAAGGAGGCCGGGCGGGCAGCAGAGCTGACGCATCCGCCGGCCGCGTCGTCCAGCGAACAGGCCGCGATCTTCAGCCAGTTGACGCCCCTGGCCCTCGCCGCGCTGGCCAACCCCCTGGCGGGCGCGAGCGAGGCCAACACTCCCGCGTGGCGGGCCGCCGAGATCCCCGCCGCGAACGGCCACGGCACCGCACGCGCGGTCGCCGCACTGTACGGAATCTTCGCGGGCCTCGGAGCGTACGACGGCCACCGGATCCTCTCCCCCGAGGCGGCCGAGCGGGTGCGCGAGGGACAGGGCAGCTGCCGGGATCTGGTGCTCGGTGCCGGGTTCGAGAACGAGACCGAGGTCGGGCTCGGTCTGTGGCTCAGCGGAGCCAACGGCTCGTACGGGCCGAACCCGCATGCTTTCGGACACGACGGCTTCGGCGGCTCGTGCGGGCTCGCCGACCCGGAGGCGGAAGTGTCGCTGGGCTATGTGATGAACCGCATGGGGCCTCATATAGCCGACGACCCACGGAAGACGGCGCTGATCGACGCCCTGTACAGCGCGTTGTGAGACGACTTCGGCGCCAGTGGGTTTCGGCCGAACAGGCGGGCCGGTCTTCCCTGGTGGTTTAGACCAATGCTAGATCTGGTGGCGCAATGAGCCCGCACGGCTACGGAACGTCACCTCACAGGAGGCGCGGCATGGCCCGCACCACCCCCCATGACCATCCGCTCACCGAAGGACAGCCCCTCTACTGGCACATCGCGACGGAGTTGCTCGGCGAGCTGAGCGACGGCACCATCCCGCCCGGCGAACGGCTGCCCGGGGAGCGGAAGTTGGCCGGCCACTTCGGCGTCAGCAGGGAGACCGTACGGCAGGCACTGGAGGTACTGCGCCGTGGCGGTCAGGTCGCCACCGACCGCCGGGGCAGCCACGCGGCGCTGCCCGGCCTGCCGGTCGAGACCCCGCCCACGCTCGCCTTCCCGGTCGGCGCCCGGACCGCCGATCCGGCCGCCGTCGGCCGGGCCACCGTCACCTGGGAGGCTCCCCCGCCCGATCATGCCGCGGCCCTGGGGCTCGCCCCGCACCGGCCGACCCTCGTCCACCGCTACGAGTCCGACACCGCCGACGGCCACGGACGGCGCACGGCCGTGACCTCCTTCTCGACCGTGGCCCTGACCGAGGTGGAGGAACTGGGGCGCTACCGCGACCGGGCCGACGGCGCCGCCGGGGCACAGCTGAGACGGGTCTACGACTGGATGCGCAAGGCGGGCCTGTCCCTGCACCACCGGGACTCGATCACCCGCCTCCCGGACACGCCGTCGGTACGGGTCACCCGGCAGGTGCGCGACCAGTACGCCCGGCCGCTGGAGATCACCGACCTCGTCGTGGACGCCCACCAGGACGCCCTCGTCTACGAGTTCACACTGCCTGCGGAGGGCTGACCACGCAGGAGCGCCGGAAGTACAGCCGCACCACGGAGCCCGTCGGATCGAGGTGCTCCGCCACCAGGTCGCTCAACTGCCGCACCAGCCACATGCCGTGACCGTTCGCGGCGCGCGGCTCGGGCGGGATGTGGCCGGGGAACGTGGGGCGGGGCACCGAGGTGTGGGCCCCGCCGTCACGGATCTCGCAGACGACGTGGTCGGGGTCGCTGCGCAGCCGGACCACGCCCTGTCCACCGCCGTAGCGCACCGCGTTGACCACGGCCTCGTGCGCCGCCGCCACCATGTCGTACGTCCGCTGCTCCGACATGCCGTGGCGGCGGGCGTACGCGGCTAGGGCGTGTCGGACGGCGGCCGAACGGCCGCGGCTGAAGCGGATGTCGTCCGGCCCGTCAGGCAGCGGGTCCGGGCGGCTCTGTGCGGTGACCTCCGCGGAGAAGGCCGCCGGGTTCGCGTAGTCGACGCTGGGCGCGGACGGGCGGGCGCCCAGGGCGAGTTCGGGGTGGGTCCGTCGCGCCGTGGACAGGACCGGGGCCGCGAGGTTCCGGGTGTCGTACGGGCACAGGATCCAGTGGGCGGTGCCGGCGAAGGCGACGTTCACGAGGGACTCGTAGCGCATCCACTCCCGTGTCTCGAAGTCGCTGCGGCCCGTCCAGACGGGTTCGCCGACGACGCGGACCCGGCGGGCCCCGCCCTGCCGGTGGCAGTAGGCGTGGTAGCGGCCCAGGGTGCGGGAGGGGTAGTCGTACCAGTCGCGGGAGTCGGCGAAGTCGACGTCCCCGGCCCGACTGCCGAGCACGTCGGTCAGCAGGGCGATGTGGTGGCCGCTCAGCACCGCGAGGACGGCGTCGCCGGCGTCGAGGCCGTCGCGGACGAAGCCGGCCGTGCCCCTGAGGAGTTCCTGGTCGGAGCCGTAGCACAGCGCCTGGTGCACGAAGCCCGTACGGGTCATGACGGCTCTCCTTCGGGTTCGATGCGCAGACCGGGGACCCGGTCCCAGCCGGTCACCCGCATCACCCGGCGGATGTGCGGGGCGACGCCGGACAGTTCGAGGGTGCCGCCGGCCGCGGACAGGTCGAGCGCGCAGAACACCAGCAGGCGCAGGGCACCCACGTCGATGAAGTGCAGGCCGCCGAGGTCGAGTCGGGTGCGGATCCCGTGCGCGGTGCGGGCCAGGGCACGGTTGCGCTCGGCGTGCAGGGCGCGGGCGACGGCGGTGACGTTCGATTCGTCGATCTCACCGGCGAGGGCGAGGCCCGGGGGGACGAAGGTACGGGTGATGGAGAGGAGGTCGTCGCGCCAGATGTGGTCGGCGCCGACCCGGCCGTGGTGCAGTCCGGCGATCGGGGCGAGTTCGGCGTCGTCGAAGACCCGGCGGTCGTACTGGCAGATGCCGAGCACCGGCAGCGAGGCGAACACCGAGTCCAGCAGCAACTCGCTGTCGTGCAGTGTCTTGAGTGCCTGGCCGGCCTGGGCGCGCAGGATCTCCGTGCCCACCCGCAGGCCGAGGAAGCCGTCACCGACCGCGCGGCGTGCCTCACGGCGGATCACTTCGTCGAGGTCCCACAGGCCTTCCGGGCCGGCCAGGTGTCCGTCGACGCACAGCCTGCCCACCGCGACCTCCTCGTCGACCCGGCAGCCGTGCACCTCCAGAAAGGACAGGGCGACACCCGCCGGGATGTCGGCGGGCGGCAGCAGGAGCCCGCGGTGGCCGCTGGCCAGGCCGTCGAGCAGGAACGCGGCGAGTACGGTCTCGCGTTCCTCGTCCGTGTCGTAGCCGAGGAGCAGATGGTCGCCGTGACGCATCTGTCCCACGGTTGTCAGAGCGGGTACGACCGTCATCCCGCACCTCCCTGGGTGGGCCGGGACCGCTTCCACGCTACGCCGGAAGCAGCCGTCCCGTGAGGGGTTAAGGTGACCGCCATCGGTTCCGTTGAGGGGGGACGATGGCGGCCTCTGTGCAGGGCGGCAGGACCGGCAACCTGCCTTCCGAGGCGAATGCGTTCGTCGGCCGCCGGACCGAACTCGCCGAGATCGCGGGGCTGTTGGGGACCGAGCGGCTGGTGACGCTGACGGGACCCGGGGGCGTCGGGAAATCCCGGCTGGCACTGCGTGCCGCCCATGCCGCGCAGACCGGATTTCCGGGCGGGACATGGCTGGTGGAGCTGTCGGCACTCCGTGATCCGGATCTGCTGGTCAATGCCATGGCACAGGCGACCCGGCTGACCGAGCAGACGCTGCGACCGCTGCTGGAGGCGGTCGGCGAGCATCTCGCGGGGGCGCCGCAGCTTCTCCTTCTGGACACCTGCGAGCATGTGCTGGACGAGTGTGCCCGTGTGGTGCAGGAACTCCTGGCGCGCGTCCCGGAATTGCGGGTGCTGGCCACCAGCCGGCAGCCACTGGGCATGCCGGGCGAGCATCTGCTGACGGTGGCGCCCCTGCCGCTGGGTGAACGCGACGACGCCGTGGCGCTGTTCGCCGCGCGGGCGGCGGCGGCCGTGCCCTCGTTCGCGCTCACCGAGGCCAACCGGCGCCATGTGGCCGCGGTCTGTGCCCGTCTGGACGGTATCCCGCTGGCCCTGGAACTCGCCGCCGTACGACTGCGCGGGTTCCCGCTCGACCGGCTCCTGGAAGGCCTCGACTCCCGCTTCGACCTGCTGGTCTCGCCCGCGCGGCCGCGGCTCGCCCGGCACCAGACGCTGCGCACGGCCATCGGCTGGAGCCACGAGCTGTGCACACCGCTGGAGCGGCTGCTGTGGGCGCGGCTGTCGGTGTTCGCGGGCGGCTGGGATGTCGAGGCCGCCGAATTCGTGTGCCACGGCGGTCCGCTGGACGCCGAGGAGATCCTCGCGCTGCTCGCCTCGCTCACCGAGAAGTCCATCGTGACCCGTGAGGACGACGGGGCGGCGGTGCGCTACCGCATGCTGGACACGGTCCGCTCCTTCGGAGCCGAGTGGCTCACCGGACTCGGTGAGGAGGAGGCCCTCCGACTGCGCCACCGTGACTACTACCGCTGGATCGCCCGCCAGGGCGAGGCGGAGTGGCTCGGCCCCGGTCAGCGGATGTGGGCCGAGCGGCTCAGCGCCGAGCACGCGAATCTGCGCCTGGCGATCGAGGGGTGCCTCACGGCGCCCGACTCCGAGACGGCGCTCGAACTGACGGGCAGCCTCTGGTACTTCTGGTTCGCCTGCGGTTTCACCGAGGAGGGGCGCGCCTACCTGGAACGGGCGCTGAGCCGCGCCACTCGCAGCGGCGGGCCCGAGCACACGCTCGCCGTGTGGGCGCACCGGCTGGTCACCGTCGTCCCGGAGGACCTGGAGGCGGCCGAGTCGGTGAGCGCCGCGTATGTGTGGCTCGCCGAGGAACGCCGACTGCCCGTTCCCGCCCTGCCGTTGACCGGGGCGAGTCTGGCCGTGCGGGGCGAGTCGGCGCGGTCCGCGGTGCTGTACGGCAGTGCCGGCCGGGCGCCCGCGGGGGACGGCGGCGCCGAGTTCTTCCAGCTGCTGACGCTGGCCGTGCAGGCGTATCTGCTGGCCGGCCAGGCCGCGTTCGAGCGGTGTGCGACGGTCGGCGAGCGGTTGCGCCAGGACTGCGCCAAGCGGGGCGAGCTGTGGATGCGGGCGTGGGGCGACTTCTTCGTCTCACTGGCCGGCATCGGCCTGGGCAACGCCGACGAGGCGGTGAGCACGGCCCGCGAGGCACTGGCCGCCAAGTGGCGCGTGCACGACCGGCTCGGCGCCGCCGCCGTCGCCGATCTCCTGGTCGCCGCTCAGGCCGCACGCGGCGAGGACGAACTCGCCGCCCGCCTCCTCGGCATCAGCAGACGCCTCTGGCACACCGCGGGCCTGCCACAGCTGGGCAGCCCCGACACGACCGTCTTCCACCGGGAGTACGAACGCCGCCTGCGCGCGACCCTGGGCGACGCCCGCTTCACCACCGCGGTCCGCGAGGGCCGGGAACTGGAGCCGAGCGCGGCACTGGCGCTGGCGCTGGGCGGCGCGTCCGAGGAACCGGACCTGTGACCTTGCGGGTACGGGACTCGGCTCCGCCGTGCCGGGGACGAGAGTTGGAGGAGCGCACCGCGCCGGACGGCGTCGGTGTCGGTGTCGGCCCTCGTGCTCACGCCACCCCTCACCCGGCTAAGTCGCCCGGCGTCGCGCCACGACCATCCGCACGCGCGGGCTGCCGTCCTGCCGCTGCCCGAATTCGGGCAGGGCGTGGAGGTCGACCTCGAACCCCGCCCGATCCAGCTCCTGACGGACGTCCGCAAGCCTGAAGGCCCGGTAGTACATGACGAACGGCGGCCGCCACACGGCGTTGCGCACGCGCATCACGGCGTCGAAGCCCAGCAGCATCCAGTAGGCGCGGGAGGCCGGAGGCGGCGGTGCGACCACCGGGAAGACGAAGGAGCCGCCCGGCCGCAGCACGGAGTGAACCTGTGCGAACAGTCCGGGCAGTTCACGGGGCAGGAAGTGCCCGAACGCCCCGAAGCTCACCGCCAGATCGAAGGCGGGTCCGAACGGCAGCGCTCGGGCGTCCGCACGGACCCAGTCGACTCGCGGCCCGCCAGACCGCGCCCGCTCCCGTGCCACGGCGAGCATCCCGGCACTGAAGTCGACCCCGGTGACGCTCTCCCGGCACACCCGCGTCAGCACGCCGACGCCCGCCCCGGTACCGCAGCACAGGTCGAGCCCGGCGTCGAAGGGGCCGATCCGGGCCAGCGCCCGCGCGACCGCGTCAAGCACCGGGTCCGGGGTCCGGAAGGGGGTGTGATCGAACTTCGGGGCGAGCAGGTCGTAGCCGCGCTCGACGGACGACAGCGCCTGGACGGCGAGTTCGCGGAGACCGGGACCTTCGGGGCTGAACATCCGCGTCAGCTTAGGCGAACGGGACGACGGGAACGCACGGCACAGGAGCCGGCCGCGCCCGTCCGCGACACCCTCCTCAGCCCGTCCTGCCACCTCGCCAGGTGTCGACGCGCTCCCACTCGGCATCCCACTGCGCCATCCTGCGCCGGTCCAGCACCACCCGAGCCCCATAGGCACCGCCGATCACGGCCGCGCCGATGACCACCCCGGCCAGCACGCCTGCCAGGGCCGCCTGGAGCCTTGCCTCACCGGGGGACACGGGCTCGGCCGCCAGGATCCCGGCCTGGTCGGTCCACACCGGCACCCGGGACCCGGCAGGGGCGTCGGGCCGTACCTTGGTCAGGCCCGTACGGGGTTGTCCGTCCGGTGCCGTCCAGCGGGCCTCGGCCCACACCAGGTCTCCGTCGGCCTCGCTCGCGGTCGGCCTGTCCCCCGCGTTCTCGACGAGGACGGCGGTGACCTCCTGGCGCTCCACCCGCTGCTGGTCGAGGTCGTGCTGCATGACGGCCCGCACCGCCAGCCCCGCCGGCACCGCGCACACGACGGCCAGGATCCACGCGCAGAGCACGAGCCAGGCCTCGACCACATCGATGCGCCGCCGGAGCGGACTGCGCCGCCACCGCCACATCCGCACCGTCGGATGCTCTGTCCTCGCCATCGGTCGACACCCCCTTGCCAGCGCCGACAACACACTCACCAGTGTCCTCCCGGAAGGCGATCCCGGCGCTGCGAGGGGTCGGACGCCGCTGAGCGGGACGGCCTCCGTGCATGAAGTCGGTGGCGCCGCCGTCGGCGATCACGAGCGCACTCGGCTCGCCCTGAGGCTCTCCGCCGGCCGGGGCTTCGCAGGTGGCCGGGGTCGGCGCAGCAGGACCAGTGCAGACGCCGGCCCGGCCGCCGCGAGGACGACACACGCCGTGAACGCGGCCCGGTACCCGGCGACGGGCCCCGTGTACGACACGGCGACCGATGTCACCACGGCCACGCCGAAGGCCCCGCCGATCTGGAACGCCGCGGTGTTGATGCCGGAGGCCACCCCGGACGCCCGCTCCTGCACTCCGGTGAGGGCGGCGATGGAGCCCGCGACCGCGCAGGCGCCGAGGCCGGGCCCGAAGAGGAGCAGCCCGGGGAGCAGGTCCCGGACGAACCCGCCGTCCACCGGCACCCCGGCCGGCAGCAGACTGCCCGCACCGACCAGCGCGAGCCCGCCGACCGCGACCGGACGCGCGCCGACACGGGTGACCAGGGCCTGCCCGGCGTACGAGCCGACGACGGCGCCGACCGGCATCACCACGTTGTAGAGGCCGAAGCGCAGCGGGGACAGACCGAGGGCGCCCTGGCCGTACTGCGACAGCGTGTACGACATCCCGAAGGCGCAGGAACCCAGCAGGAACACCACCAGGTTGCGGCCGCTCACCGACGGTGAGCGCAGCAGCCGCAGCGGTACGAGCGGTGCCGAGGAGCGCGTCTCGACGCGCAGGAAGAGCAGGGCCGGCGCGTCATGGTCAGCCTCCCAGGCGCGGCCCGGCGAGCCAGACGTCCGGGGTGCCCGGAGGCGTCTCCTCGCGTGGGGCGACGGGCTGCCGCAGCCGGGTGAGGAGCTTGCGTACAAGGGCGTTCATCGAAAGCCTCCGGTGTCGGTGAGGTGCTGTCACCCCACCGACGAACGGCCCCTACGCCGATCGACACTCCGCGAGCCGCTTTTCGAGGAATCGCCTCTCCGCGTCGTTCTCCACCAGTTCCAGCGCCCGTTCGTACGCCTCGGCCGCCTCGGTCGTACGACCGCTGCGGCGCAGCAGATCCGCGCGGGTGGCCGGCAGCAGGTGGTACCCGGCCAGTTCTCCCCCGGACTCCAGTTCCGCGACCAGGGTCAGGCCCGCGTCCGTTCCTTCCGCCATGCCGACGGCGACCGCGCGGTTGAGCCGGACCACGGCGGAGGGCACGAAGCGCGTCAGCTCGCCGTACAGCGCGGCGATGTCGGCCCAGTCGGTCTCCTCGGCCGTGGCCGCGGTGGAGTGGCAGGCGGCGATCGCGGCCTGGATCTGGTACGGCCCCGCACTGCCCCGGCGCAGAGCGGTCTCCAGGAGCATGGTGCCCTCGTCGATCTCGGTGCGGTCCCACGCCGTACGGTCCTGGTCCTCCAGTGTCACCAGCTCGCCCGCCGCGTCCACCCGGGTCTCCCGGCGGGCGTCGTGCAGCAGCAGAAGCGCGAGCAGGCCGAGCGCCTCGGGTTCGTCGGGCATGAGCCGGGCCAGCAGACGGGTGAGGCGCAGGGCCTCGGCGCAGAGGCTGGTGCGGATGAGGTCGGCGCCGGACGTGGCGGCGTACCCCTCGTTGAAGAGCAGGTAGAGCACGCCGAGCACGCCCGTGGTGCGTTCGGGCAGGAGGTGCGCGGGCGGCACGCGGTAGGGGATGCCGGCGTTGCGGATCTTCCGTTTGGCGCGCACCAGGCGCTGCGCCATCGTCGCCTCGGGGACGAGGAAGGCGCGGGCGATCTCGGGGGTGGTCAGTCCGGCGAGGGTGCGCAGGGTCAGGGCGACCCGGGCCTCGATGGGGAGCGCGGGATGGCAGCAGGTGAAGATCAGCCGCAGTCGGTCGTCCTCGACGCCGCTCGCGCCATGGTCGTCGTATTCGCCGTGCCCGTCGCGTGTCAGCACCGCCGCCTCCCGCAGCTTCGCCGCCCCCACGGCCTCCCGGCGCAGGGCGTCCAGGGCGCGGTTGCGGGCCGTCGTCGTCAGCCAGGCGCCGGGGCGGCGCGGCACTCCGTCGCGCCGCCACCGGTCGAGGGCCTGGGCGAAGGCGTCCTGCGCGCACTCCTCGGCGAGGTCCCAGTCGCCGGTCACCCGGATGAGGGTGGCGACGACCTGGCCCCATTCCTCGCGGAAGGCGGCCGCCACCGCCTCCTCGACGCCGTCCGCGGAGTTCACTCCCAGACCGGCCGGACCTCGACCGAGCCGCCGAACAGTGCCGCGGGGTGCCGGGAGGCGACCGCGATGGCCTCGTCGAGATCGGCCACCTCGATGATGTCGAAGCCCGCGACATACTCCTTGGACTCCACGAACGGCCCGTCGGTGAGCAGGACTTCGTCGCCCTGCACCCGGACGGTCGTGGCATCGGAGGAGGGACGCAGACGTGCGCCGCCCTTCACGATGTCGCGGCTGTGCACGAGGTCGATGTACTCGCTGAAACGGGGGTCCGCGGCGATTTCCTCGGGGCTGAGTTCTTCGCCGTCGACGGAGGTGCAGATCATCAGCACGTACTTCATGACCGGGCCTCCTCGATGGTGGCCGAGTGGTGCTCGTGGGCGATGAACCAGCGGTCGGCGAGCGTGCGGTAGCCGGTCGTCACACGCCGGGTCTCGTCCAGCGGCGTTCCGTCGGTGCGGGTCGCCCGGATGCGGATCAGCGCGTGGGAGAAGGCGACGCTCTCGTCCACGCGGAGGCGGAACTCCAGGACCTCGCGGGTCGCGGCGCCGGTCAGTCCCGCGTATCCGGTTTCCTGCGCCTTGCGCAGGGCGTCCCGGCTGTGGGCGCCACCCTCCGGGACGAACACCTCGGCGTCCGGCGCATAGCAGGCCAACGCCCGCTCGACGTCCCGTTCCCGGGCCGCCTCGGTCAGTTCCGCGTCCAGGCGGCGGATCGCGCCCGCCGGGTCCTCGTCCTCCCAGAACCGGCGCACTTCCATGGCACCGATGGTGGCCACGGGGTGCCTCGATGCGGCCTCGATCGCCTCTTCCAGGCTGTCGCAGTCGAGGATGTCGTATCCGGCGACGTACTCCTTCGTCTCCGCGAACGGCCCGTCGGTGCGCAGCACCTCGCCGCCGCGCACCCGCACGGTGACGGCTTCGGAGGGGAGTGCCAGGCGGTGGCCGTGCATACGGATGCCGCGGTCGCCCAGGTCCTCCACCCAGGGTTCGACAGGGGCCATGCCGGAGGCGTCGGCGGTGTCGTCGCCGCAGACGAGCAGCATGTACTTCATGGGTCCTCCCGGTGCTCATGAGCTTCCTACACCCCACCGACGAACGCACCGCCGCCGAATCGACACCGCCTCCCTTATTTTTCACGCGAGTTTTTTCGCCGGGCCGCCCGCGCACGGTTGGATGTCCCCATGACCACCGACGAGTCCACGCGGCTGATGCGTGCCAACCAGGCCAACTGGGACGCCCGTACCCCCGTCCACCTCGCCAGCCGGTTCTACGGCCTCGACCAGGACCTCGACCCCGATCGCTGGTTCGCCGCCTTCGAGTGGGAGGACCTCGGCGAGCTGGCGGGCCGCGATGTGCTCCATCTCCAGTGCCACCTCGGCACCGAGACGCTGGCGTTCGCCCGGCGCGGCGCACGGGCCGTCGGCCTCGACTTCTCGGCGGCGTCCGTGGCGGCGGCGACCGGCATCGCGGCGAAGGCCGGCCTCGACGTCACGTACGTACGGGCGAACGTGTACGACGCCGTGGAGGCCCTGGAGGGACGGCAGTTCGACGTCGTGTACACCGGGAAGGGCGCCCTGTGCTATCTGCCCGATCTCGATCGCTGGGCGGGCGTCGTCGCTCGACTCCTGCGGCCCGGTGGCCGGTTGTACGTGGTCGAGTTCCATCCGCTGCTCAACTCCCTGGGCCCCAAGCCCGCTCCGGGCGAGGGTCCCGAGCTGCTGCTGCGCCACGACTATCTGGGCGGCGACGGCCCCGTGCACCGGAGCGCGACGCACACCTACACGGACGGTCCGGCGGTCGAAGGCGCCACCGACAGTTACGAGTGGATGCACGGAATGGACGAGGTCCTCAATGCGTTGACGCATGCGGGACTGACCGTCCGACGACTGCGGGAGAGCGACGAGCTCCCCTGGCAGCGCTGGCCGCAGATGGTGCAGACGGCCTCCGGCTGGTGGCGGCTGCCACAGCCGCGTATCCCGCTCCTGTTCGGCCTGCTGGCCGGCCGCTGAGTCTCGTCTCACAGACACGGCAGCGCACTGGGTGCTACGCTGCCGTCAGCACTCGTGTTCGCCCCCTCTGTGGGCGCCGGTGCCAGTTCTTCTCTCCAGTTCGCCGAACCGCCCGCCCTTCCGGGACCGGTGCCTCGGCTTTCTGACACCACCTCGCGGCAGCGTTCGTCTGCCGTACCCGAGGTGATGTTCCCCGCCGCCCCGAGGCGCGTCGTATGCCCTCCGGTTCGCGGCTTCTCTCCCCTTCCTTCCGCATGTCCCATGCCTCCCGTCCGTGAAAGGACAGACCATCATGACCACCACACTCGAACACCCTCCCCTCCAGCAGGAACTCCCGGCCCGGGCCGCCACCGGCGTCCTCGACATCGACGCGGGCGGAAAGGGCCACCTGCGCACCGAGAGCTGCCTGCCCTCCCCCTCCGACCTCCAGGTCCCCGCGGCGCTGATCCGCCGTCACGGCCTGCGCAAGGGCGACCTCGTAGACGGCGTGCGCGGCACACAGCGGGCGCTGACCGAAGTCGTACGGGTCAACGGCCGCCCTGCCGAGGAGCTGCGCGGCCGCCGTCACTTCCGTGACCTCACGCCGCTGCACCCCCGCGAGCGGCTCCGCCTCGAACACCCGGCGGCCGGCTTCACCGGTCGTGTCGCCGACCTGATCGCGCCCGTCGGCAAGGGCCAGCGCGGGCTCATCGTGGCCCCGCCCAAGACGGGCAAGACCGTCCTGCTCCAGCAGATCGCCGCCGCCGTCGCCGGAAACCATCCCGAGTGCCACCTCATGGTGGTGCTGATCGACGAGCGGCCCGAGGAGGTCACCGACATGCGGCGCTCGGTGCACGGCGAGGTGTACGCCTCGACGTTCGACCGGGGGCCCAAGCAGCACATCGCGCTCGCCGAGCTGGTGATCGAGCGGGCCAAGCGGCTCGTCGAGGCCGGCGAGGACGTCGTCATCCTCTTCGACTCACTCACCCGGCTGTGCCGGGCGCACAACAACGCGGCCGCCGCCGGTGGCCGCACCCTCAGCGGCGGTGTCGACGCGACCGCGCTGATCGGGCCGAAGCGGTTCTTCGGCGCCGCCCGCCTGGCCGAGGAGGGCGGTTCCCTCACGATCCTCGCCACGGCGCTGGTGGACACCGGCTCGCGTGCCGACGACTTCTTCTTCGAGGAGCTCAAGGGCACCGGCAACATGGAGCTCCGGCTCAGCCGCGAGCTCGCCGCGCGCCGTGTGTTCCCGGCCGTCGAGATCAACCCCTCCGGCACCCGGCGCGAGGAACTCCTGCTGTCCCCGGCCGAGTTGACGGCCGTACGCGGGCTGCGACGGGTCCTTCAGTCCCGTGACGGTCAGGCCGGTCTGGAGACGTTGCTGGAGCGGATGCGCGACACCCCGGACAACGCGACCTTCCTGCGCCGGATCCAGCCGACGCTGCCCGCCGCCTGATCCGGCGTGTGCGGCATCCGGGTGCTCACGCGCCGCGCTCGGCCCGGGCAGCGCAGCTCAGGGCAGGTGCGTTTCTAGGTTGCCGGTATGACTTTCGGATTTGCGTCCCGTGTCGCCGTGTCGACCTGCGTGCTCTGTGCAGCGGGCCTGCTGGCCCTCGCGCCCGCCGCCGCCCACCCCGGCGTGGACCCGGACACGCCCGGATCGCGACCGGCCGCACCGCAGCCGTCCCTGCTCTACCGCTCCGGCACACAGGTCCGGCCGCACCCCCGGGTGCCCGAGATCCCGGAGGTCTCCGCGCTGTCCTGGGTGGTGGCCGACGCCCGCACCGGCGAGGTCCTCGCCGCGCACGACGCGCACCGGAAACTGCCGCCCGCCAGCACGCTCAAGACGCTGTTCGCGCTCACCGTGCTGCCCGTGCTGCCCGGCGGTATCCACCACACGGTCGACGCGGAGGAGCTGTCGGACCTCGGCCCCGGCAGCAGCCTGGTCGGCGTCGCCGAGGGCCGCACCTACCGGGTGAGCGACCTGTGGAACGGCGTCTTCCTCAACTCCGGCAACGACGCCGTGCACGTCCTGGCCAGCCTCAACGGCGGCTGGCAAACCACGGCCCAGCGGATGCAGGCCAAGGCCCGCGCCCTGGGCGCCCGCGACACCCACGTCCTGTCGCCGGACGGCTATGACACCCCGGGCCAGGTGTCCTCGGCGTACGACCTGGCGGTGTTCGGCCGGGCGGGGCTGCGCCACCGGGACTTCGCGCGGTACTGCGCCACGGTCGAGGCGCAGTTCCCCGGGGGCGGCGGCTGGTCGTACGACATCCACAACACCAACCGGCTGCTGTCCGGCGCCGACGGTGTGGACCCGTACCCCGGTCTGGTCGGCATCAAGAACGGCTACACCAGCAACGCGGGCTACACGCTCGTCGCCGCCGCCCGCCGCAGCGGGCACACCCTCGTCGTGACGGTGATGAACCCCCAGTCGGGCGGCGGGTCCGCGGTCTACGAAGAGGCGCGGTCGTTGCTCGACTGGGGGTTCGACGCCGCCGGGCGGGTCGAACCCGTGGGGTCGCTGGACGCGTTGCGCGTCAGGCCGAGGCCGGCTCCGGACGCCATGCCCGTGTTCGCCGCGGCCGCCCCGGACACCGGGCTGGGCTGGGCGGCGACCGGCGTGATCACCGCCGCGGCCGTGCTGGGCGCCGCTGCGGTGGCGCTGCTGCTGCGGCTCTTGGGCGTCCGGATCGAGCGGGGCTGACCGACCGGCAGCCACACGAGCAGGCCGAGCGTGATCCACGCGTAGGTGTTGCTGCCGAGGAATCCGTCGATGCCGGACGCGTCGTCGAACCACAGCCACACCACGCTGGTGCACAGCACCGCGTACAGGCCGGCCGCGACCCGCACGTGCCCGGCGCGGACCAGCACGGCGAACGCCGGCAGCAGCCAGACGAGATGGTGCACCCAGGTGATCGGGCTGACCAGGCACGCGGTCAGCCCGGTGAGGGCGAACGCCGCCGCCCAGTCCCCGGCGACGACCGCCCGGCGCGCCCGGACCACCCACACGCCCAGCAGCAGCACGACCACGGCGGCCCAGACCGTGCGGTCCGTCTCGCCGAGCCGCGCCAGGATCCCCTGCGCCGACTGGTTCGACACATAGTCGAGGCGGCCGATCCGGGTCGTGTCCCACATCGCCTCGGTCCAGTAGAACCGCGACGCGTTCGGCGCCACCAGGGCGGCGAGCCCCGTCGCCGCGACGGTGACGACCGTCGCGACGGCGGCCGCCCGCCAGCGGCGGGCGAGCAGCAGCAGACCGATGAACAGCGCCGGAGTGAGCTTGATCGCCGCCGCGAGGCCGATCCCCACACCCGCCAGGCGCCCGCGTCCCGTGGCCAGCAGCCAGGAGTCGAAGAGGACCAGGGCCAGCAGCAGAATGTTCACCTGGCCGAAGCTGAAGGTGTCGCGCAGCGGCTCGAACAGCGCCAGGGCGCAGACGCCGAGCGCACAGCCGTACCAGCCGTACTTCCGCCAGGACCGGCCGGCCAGGACGCGCACGACGACCGCGAGCGCCCCCAGGTTGAGCAGCAGTCCGACGGCGATCGCGGCGTGCAGGCCGAGCAGCGACATCGGCAGCATGGAGACGGCCGCGAAGGGCGGATAGGTGAAGCCGTACGTCGTTCCGGGCACCCGGTAGTCGTAGAGCCGGCCGCCGTGGTGGACCCAGGTGTCCACGGCCCCGTAGTAGACCCGCAGGTCGAACCAGTCACGCAGCAGCGGAACGGTCGCGGTGAAGACGATGACGACGACGGCGAGGGCGGCCACGAGCAGCGCGCGCCCGCGGTCGGTGCGGGGCAGTCTCATACGGTGCTCTCCCGCAACGGTGCCTGGGCCGCTTGGTGGGCCTGCCAGAGGACGACGACGGCGAGCACGCCGCCGGAGACGGCCAGTACCAGTTCCCCGGTGCCCGCCGGGAGGCCGCTCGGCATGGCGAGCAGCGCGACGACCCCGGTCACGGCCGCCAGCCGGTGCCGCAGCGAAGTGCTGGGCGCCGCCGCGGCGAGGAGGAACAGCCCCCACAGGGCGTACCAGGGCCGGATCGCCGGGCCGAGAACGACCACCGCGGCGAAGCTGAGACCCAGTGCGTAGACCGGGCTGAAGCGCGGACGGTGCAGCCATATGGCGGCGATGGCCACAGCGGTGGCCACGAGGCCGAGCACATGCCAGACCGGCACGGCGAGGGCGGCCAGATCACTGAGGCCCAGCTTGGTGAGCACGACTCCGGTCGCGCGGCCGAGGAGGCTGGTGAGCGCCCAGTTCTGCGGGGACACCGGGGTTTTCAGGGCTCCGATCCAGCCGTACCCCGTGCCGGCCAGGGTCGTTGCCACGACGGTGGTGGCGGCCGCCGCGGCGCCCGTGGAGAGCACCGCCCGTACCGGACTGCGGCCCGCGCGGATCTGTAGGGCCACGACCGCGGCGAGGCCCAGCACGGCGGGCGCCTTGACCAGCGCGGCGAGCGTGACGAGGACCGCGCCCAGTACCGGCCACCGGCCGAGGGCCGCGACCAGTCCGACGCCGAGCAGTCCGAGCATGATGGCGTCGTTGTGGGCGCCGGCCACCAGGTGCAGCAGCACCAGCGGGTTGAGGGCGCCCAGCCAGAGGGCGGCCGCCGGGTCGGCTCCGCTGTGCCGGGCGAGGCGGGGCAGCGCGGCCGCCATCAGCGCCACACCGAGCAGCGCGACGAGCCGCATACCGAACAGCCCCGCCGGAAGCTCACCCCGGGTGATGCCCGACAGGGCGGAGGCGACGGCGAGGAACACCGGACCGTACGGCGCGCCGGTCTGCTGCCACAGCGGGGACACCTCGTCCGCGAGCGGGCCGCCGAGCCGCGCCGGGCCGTGCGCGTAGACGTCCATGTGGGCGTCGACCATCGCGCCTTGAGCGAGATAGCTGTAGACGTCCCGGCTGAACAGCGGCGGCGCGAGCAGCAAGGGGGCCGCCCAGACGGCGAGGACGAGGAACAGGGGGCGCGGGGTGGGCGGTTGCTCACTGCGGATCAGCCGGCCGAGCAGCGCCCAGGCGGCGATCAGCAGAATGATGCCGAAGTACACGCCGACCACGCCCAGTGCCGCGTGCGCGGACGAGGGCGCGATCAGCTCACGGACCGGCAGGGCTCCCGCCGTCTCACCTCCCAGTGCGAGAAAGGCGGTACCGGCCAGACCGAGAGCCTGGCAGCGACGGAGATCGACGGGGAAAGCCATGGCCAACACTCGGTAAGCGTGTCAACGTCGGGTGGCCGGAAAGCGACGAGCCGCCCACGGGGCGGGGGCCGACGTGTTACCGGTGTGTGATTGTTGCAGGTCGTCGGTTGTCGACGGGTGTGCGAGGACCGACCACACCCCTCACCGGCGCTGCACAAGCCCCTCTCAGAACACCGACAGGCCCGTCAGTGTCGTGAAACGGTCCAACGCCGCCACGCCCGCCACCGAGTTGCCCCGCTCGTCCAGCCCGGGGCTCCAGACGCACAGCGAGCAACGGCCCGGCACGACGGCGATGATGCCGCCGCCCACGCCGCTCTTGCCGGGCAGGCCCACCCGGTAGGCGAACTCGCCTGCCGCGTCATAAGTGCCGCAGGTCAGCATCACCGCGTTGACCTGCTTGGCCTGGCTGCGGGTGAGGAGGCGGGTGCCGTCGGCGCGGATGCCGTGGCGGGCGAGGAAGCAGGTGGCCAGGGCCAGGTCGGCGCAGGAGGCCGTGACGGAGCACTGGCGGAAGTACTGGTCGAGGAGGACGGGTACGGGGTTGTCGATGTTGCCGTACGACGCCATGAAGTGGCCGAGGGCGGCGTTCCGGTCGCCGTGCGCGGTCTCCGAGGCGGCGACGTCCTTGTCGAAGTCCAGGTCCGCATTGCCGCTCTCGGCGCGCAGGAAGGCGAGCAACTCGCCGGCCGCGTCGCCGGTACGGGTGTGCAGGCGGTCGGTGACGACCAGCGCGCCCGCGTTGATGAACGGGTTGCGCGGGATGCCGTTCTCGTACTCCAGCTGCACAAGGGAGTTGAAGGGGTTGCCGGACGGCTCGCGGCCCACGTGCTCCCAGAGTGCGTCTCCTTCGCGGGCGAGGTCGAGCGCGAGGGTGAAGACCTTGGTGATGGACTGCGTCGAGAACGGCTGCCGCCAGTCCCCCACGCCGTACACGGTGCCGTCCGGCTCCGCGACGGCCATGCCGAAGCTGCGCGGGTCGCAGGCCGCGAGGGCCGGGATGTAGTCGGCGGGGCGGCCGCGGCCCGGCAGCCGCCGGATTTCGTCGGCGATGCGTTCCAGGACCGGTGCGAAGGTCGGGGACGTCATGATCACTATTGTGCCTCCGGACCGGTCCCGGTGCGCTTTCGCAGGTCAGACGAGAGGTGATCCGCTGCCCGCGACGACCTCCGGGCGCAGCAGGTCGGCGAGCCGCTCGGCGGGCAACAGGCCCTTCTCCAGGACGAGTTCGGCGACTCCCCGTCCGGTGGCGAGGGCTTCCTTGGCGATGTCGGTGGCCGCCGTGTACCCGATGTGCGGGTTGAGGGCGGTGACGAGGCCGATCGAGTTCTCCACGCTCGCGCGCAGCGCCTCCGTGTTGGCGGTGATGCCCGACACGCACCGCTCGGCGAGGGTGAGGCAGGCGGCGCGCAGATGCGTGATGCTCTCCGACAGCGAGTGCAGGATGATCGGCTCGAAGGCGTTGAGCTGGAGCTGTCCGGCCTCGGCGGCCATGGTGATGGTGACGTCGTTGCCGATCACCTCGAAGGCGACCTGGTTGACGACCTCGGGGATCACCGGGTTCACCTTGCCGGGCATGATGCTCGAACCGGCCTGCACCGGCGGCAGGTTGATCTCGCCCAGACCCGCGCGCGGGCCCGAGGACAGCAACCTGAGGTCGTTGCAGCTCTTGGAGAGCTTCACGGCGATCCGCTTGAGCACGCCGGACATCTGGACGAACGCGCCACAGTCCTGGGTGGCTTCGACCAGGTTGGCGGCGGTGACGAGCGGAAGTCCCGTGATGTCCGCGAGGTGGCGGCGCGCCGACTCGGCGTATCCGGCGGGCGCGTTGAGGCCGGTGCCGATGGCCGTGGCGCCCAGATTGATCTCATGGATCAACTCGACGGCCTCGTCAAGACGGCTGCGGTCCTCGTCAATCATGACGGCGTATGCGGAGAACTCCTGGCCGAGCGTCATGGGCACCGCGTCCTGCAACTGTGTACGGCCCATCTTGAGCACATCGCGGAACTCGACGGCTTTGCGCGCGAAGGCGTCCTGCAACACGGACATCGCCTTGAGCAACCCGTGCACCGCGAACACCGTCGCGACCTTCACCGCGGTCGGATACACGTCGTTGGTGGACTGGCCGAGGTTGACGTCCTCGTTGGGGTGCAGGTACCCGTACTCGCCCTTGGCGTGGCCCAGCAGCTCCAGCGCCCTGTTCGCGACGACCTCGTTGGCGTTCATGTTGGTCGAGGTGCCGGCGCCGCCCTGCACGACGTCGACGACGAACTGGTCGTGCAACTTGCCGTCGCGGATCTCACGGCACGCCTCGACGATGGCGGCGGCCTTCTTCGGCTCCAGCAGCCCGAGTTCCTCGTTCGCGAGAGCGGCGGCCTCCTTGACTGCGGCGAGCGCGTCGATCAGATGCGGGTAGGCGGAGATCGGGGTGCCGGTGATGGGGAAGTTCTCCGTGGCGCGCAGGGTGTGGATGCCCCAGTACGCGTCGGCGGGGACGTCACGGTCTCCGAGGAGGTCGTGTTCGCGGCGGGTGACGGCGGTCATGAGGGCGAGGGTCCTCTTTCTGCAGAGGGGGTGAAGGTGAGCGCCCCTTCAGGGGCGCGGGGAACTGCGCGACCAGCCACATACGGCCCGCAGCCGCCGAACAAGCAGTCCGGCACATCCTCAGGCGCAAGCCGAAACAGCAACAGGCTCCAGCGACCGAACGGGCCGCACACGCCCGACCTCCCGGCCGCCCCCGAGCAGCGCCTCCCCCTGGAACTCGGTGAGCACCTCCGGATCGACCCCGGCAAAGGCAAGCGCCGCCGCAGCCACCGGCACACGCGCCCGATTCGCCCCGTCCGCGATCTTCACGGCGACAGCCCGTCCATCGGGCAGCGCGGCGACCTGAACGCCCTCGAACCCGTCCTTGGCCAGCAGCCCCGGCACGGCCCGCATCAACGCGGCCACGTCACGGCCGGAACCGGACGCCATCTCGGCGTGCTCACGCATCGCGTCGGCCACGCGCGCCTCGGGAGTACCGGGCACGGCGGTCGTGATGCGGGCGGTGGCGCGGGCGAGTCCGTGCAGAGACACGGAGAACAGGGGCGCCCCGCAGCCGTCGACGGTCACCTGGGCGATCCGCTGCCCCGTGAGGTCCTCGACGATCTCCGCGATCGCCTGCTGAAGAGGATGGCCGGGGTCGAGGTAGTCCTCCAGGGGCCAGCCGTTGAGCCGGCAGGTGTACAGCATGGCCGCATGCTTGCCGGAGCAGTTCTGGGCGAGCCGGGAGGGCAGTCGGCCCTCCCTCACCCAGGAGTCCCGGACGACCGGGTCGAAGGGCAGGTCCGGGACGTTGCGGAGGTCGTCCTCGGTGACGCCGGCCAGCTCCAGGATCCGCCGGGACCCGGCGAGGTGGCGTTCCTCGCCGGAGTGGCTGGCCGCGGTGAGCGACAGCAGTTCGCCGTCGAGCGGGAGCCCGGCGCGCACCATGGCGACGGCCTGGACGGGCTTGAGCGCCGAGCGCGGATAGAAGGCCGCCTCGATGTCGCCGAGTTGGAGCTGGACCCGGCCGTCGGGGTCGAGGACGACGACGGAGCCGTAGTGGATGCCCTCGATCACCCCGCCGCGTATGAGGTGGGCGACGGGGGCGTGGAGGGGTTCACGGATCAGGGGTGCGTCCGCGAGGGAACTTCTGTACATCACTACCTGGTTGTGTTCGGCCGATACACGGGTCACGTGTCGGCTCCGGTGGGTGGCTTGCGCGTTGTACGGCCTCGGATGGCGTACCAACCCGCGACCAGCGCTGCGGCGATCAGCGGCAGGCACAGCACGGTGGTGCGTCCGGCGCCGCCGTCGGCGTACATGAGGACCAGGACGGAGGCCAGGAAGGCCAGCGTCACCAGTTCGGTCCAGGGGGAGCCGGGCAGACGGTAGTCCGGCCGGGTCAGTTCGCCCTTCTGGGTCTTCTGCCAGAAGAACAGGTGACAGAGCATGATCATGCCCCAGGTCGCGAGGATCCCGATCGCGGCGAAGTTCAGCACGATTTCGAACGCGTCGGCCGGGACGACGAAGTTGAGTCCGACGCCGAGGACACAGATACCGCTCGTCAGCAGGATTCCGCCGTACGGCACCTGGCTGCGGCTCATCACGGAGGTGAACTTGGGCGCGGAGCCGCTCATGGCCATGGAGCGCAGGATGCGGCCGGTGGAGTACAGGCCGGAGTTGAGCGAGGACATGGCCGCGGTGAGGACGACGAGGTTCATCACGCCGCCCGCCGCCGGGATGCCGATGTTGGACAGCACGGTCACGAAGGGGCTCTCACCCGCGCTGTACTTGTTCCACGGCAGCAGCATCGACAGCAGGACGACCGAGCCGACGTAGAACAGGCCCACGCGCCACATGATCGAGTTGATCGCCTTCGGCATGATCTTCTCGGGGTTCTCGGTCTCCCCCGCGGCGACACCGACCAGCTCGACGGAGGCGTAGGCGAACACGACGCCCTGGATGATCAGCAGCATGGGCAGCAGGCCGTTGGGGAAGATGCCGCCGTGGTCGGTGATCAGGGACGGGCCGGGGGCGGAACCGTCGACGGGGTGCTGGGTGACCAGCAGGAAGATCCCGATGCACATGAAGATCACCAGCGCGCTGACCTTGACGATCGCGAACCAGAACTCCAGCTCGCCGAAGATCTTGACCGAGATCAGATTGACGGTCAACACGACCGCGAGCGCGATCAATGCGATCACCCATTGGGGGATGTCGGAGAACATGCCCCAGTAGTGGGTGTAGGTGGCCACCGCCGTGATGTCGGCGATGCCGGTCGTCGCCCAGTTGAGGAAGTACATCCAGCCCGCCGTGTACGCGCCCTTCTCCCCCAGGAACTCCCGGGCGTACGACACGAAGGCGCCCGACGACGGCCGGTACAGCACGAGTTCACCGAGGGCCCGCACGACGAGGAAGGCGAAGATTCCGCAGACCGCGTAGGCGATGAACAGGGACGGTCCGGCGTCGGCGAGGCGGCCGCCCGCGCCGAGGAAGAGGCCGGTGCCGATCGCGCCGCCGATGGCGATCATGTTGACGTGCCGGGACTTCAGGGACTTGCTGTAGCCCTCGTCTCCGGCATCGACATGGACGGAACGTTTCTGCATGCCATCGCGCAGGGACTGCTCGCTCACGCCTCGGGTCCGCCTTCCGTGGGGGTGTCCGTGCGCGCGGAGCGCACGATGTCGGTGAGGGTCGTCTCGACCCGGTCGAGGTGGTGGGCCATGGCTTCCACCGCGTCCTGCTCACTGCCGTCGATCAGGGCCTCGACGATGGCCCGGTGCTCGCGGTTGGACTGCTCGCGCCGGCCGCCCAGTTCGTTGAGGAACGCCGACTGGCGGGCCAGTGCGTCGCGGATCTCCTCGATGACCCGGCGGAACACCGGGTTCTGGGCGGCCTCGGCGACGGCCAGGTGGAAAAGGGTGTCCATCGCGACCCACGCGGTGGTGTCCGTCTCCCGCTCCATGCGGTCGAGGAGGTGGTCCAGATGATCCAGGTTCTCCGGGGTGCGGCGCGCCGCCGCGTACCCGGCGACCGGGATCTCCACATGGCGGCGCACCTCCAGGAGGTCGCTGGCCGCGTAGTCGCCGAAGGTGGGGTCCTCCACGGCGTTGGCGACGACGAAGGTGCCCTTGCCGGTCTTGGAGACGGTCAGACCCATCGTCTGCAAGGCCCGCAGCGCCTCGCGCAGCACGGGGCGGCTGATCTCCAGGGTGCGGCAGAGCTCCGCCTCGGAGGGCAGCTTGTCGCCGATGGCGTACTCACCGCGCTCGATGGCGCCGCGGAGGTGGCCGAGCACCGCCTCCATGGCGCTGATCCGCCGCGGAGGCTGACTGGCTGTCCGGCTGTCTGACAGGTTCACGGGAGTGATACTCCGGGCCGCGGGAGGGTGCTGTCAAGGCGGGTGAAAGAAGAAGTTCAGGGGGTGTGAGGCGCGAATGCCACCTCACACCCCAAGGCCCCGCCGTCAGCTGTTCAGGACGCCGGTGCCGAGCAGACCGAACAGCAGCAGGCCGACGGCGATGCGGTAGATGACGAAGGCGTTGAACGAGTGCTTGGCGACGAACTTCAGCAGCCAGGCGATCGAGGCGTACGCCACGACGAAGGAGACCAGAGTGCCGACGATCAGCGGGGCAGGGTCCGCGCCCGTGCCGAGGGCGTCCTTCAGTTCGTAGATGCCGGCGCCGGTCAGGGCGGGGATGCCGAGGAAGAACGACAGGCGGGTGGCGGCCACGCGGTCCAGGTCGAGCATCAGCGCGGTGGACATGGTGGCGCCGGCGCGCGAGAAGCCGGGGAAGAGCAGGGCGAGGATCTGCGAGCTCCCGACGAGCATCGCGTCCTTGAAGGACGTGTCGTCCTCACCCCGCTTGTGCCGGCCCATCCTGTCCGCGGCCCACATCACTCCGCTGCCGACGATCAGCGAGCCCGCGACCACCCAGAGGGAGGCGAGCGGTCCCTGGATGAGCGGCTTCGCGGCAAGACCCACCACCACGATCGGGATCGTCGCGGCGATCACCCACCAGGCGAACTTGTAGTCGTGGTGGTACCGCTCCTCCCGGTCGGCGAGGCCACGGAACCAGGCGGTCATGATCCGCACGATGTCCTTGAAGAAGTACACGAGCACGGCGGCGATCGCCCCGACCTGGATGACGGCCGAGAACCCGACCACCGCGTCGTCGTCGACAGGGATGCCCATCAGGCCCTCGACGATCTTCAGATGGCCGGTCGAGGAGACGGGCAGGAACTCGGTCACCCCCTCGACTGCTCCGAGGACGACGGCCTGACCGACGTTGATGACGCTCATGGGATCCAGTTCTGGCGAGGTGACCGACAGTGCGGTGAACAGTCTTACCGGGCGCAGGTGTGATCCCGGGAGCTACACCCACACCGTCCGGGCGATCCACACCCCGGCGAACGCCGCGCCGAGCCCGGCCGCCACGCTCCCGGCGACGTTGGCGGCGGCGTAGAGCCCCGCCCCGGTCTCCGTGAGCCGCAGGGTCTCGTACGAGAAGGTCGAGTACGTCGTCAGGGCCCCGCACAGACCGGTGCCGAGCAGCAGCTGGACGTGGGAGTTCGCGACGCCGGCCGCCGCCGCGCCGGTCAGCAGGCCGAGGATCAGGGAGCCGGCGACGTTCACCGCGAAGGTGCCCCAGGGGAACACCGAGTCGTGTCGGGACTGCACCGCGCGGTCGGTGAGGTAGCGGAGCGGGGCGCCGACCATGGCACCCGCGACGACCAGCAGCCAGTTCACAACGACTTCTCACCCTTCGCGTCCGATTCACCCGATCCGGTGTCGCGGCCGATGTACCGGATGACCTCGCAGTCGTCGAGGATGACGAGTCCTTCGGAGACGAGTTCGTCGAGCTGCGGCAGAAACCCGCGGACGCGCGCCTCGCTGTCCACGATTACGATCGCGACGGGCAGGTCCTCACTGAGGGACAGCAGCCGCGAGGTGTGGATCAGGGAGGACGCGCCGAAACCCTCGATGCCGCGGAAGACGCTGGCACCCGCGAGACCGGCCGCGCGGGCCCGGTGCACGATCTCCGTGTAGAGCGGCTTGTGGTGCCAGGTGTCGTTCTCGCCGATGAAGACGGTCACCCGTAGAGCACCGCCGGTCAGCCTCGTCATGACTGCCTCCACTTCAGCACCCGGCGCGTCGCCGTGGCCGCGAGCCACACCGCTGTGAGCGCGGCGAGCAGGGTCGCTGCGAGGTAGGCCAGTGCGGTACTGGGATGGCCTGTGTCCACCAGTTTCTGGATGTCGACGGCGTACGTCGAGAAGGTGGTGAATCCGCCGAGCACGCCGGTGCCGAAGAAGGGGCGCACCAGGCGGTGAGCAGCCCATATGTCGGTGATCACCACCATGAAGACGCCGATCACGGCACAGCCGACGACGTTGGTCCAGAAGGTCGCCCAAGGGAACGCGCCCGAGTGCGCGGGCAACCAGAGGGAGACCGCGTAGCGCGCCACCGCGCCGATGGCTCCGCCGAGCGCGATCACCGCGACGACGGGCGCCTGACCGCGCAGGGCGATCCGGCGTGGCGTACGGAGGCTTGCGGTCCTGGGGGCTGTCATGTCGCGCGTCTCCTACTGCGGTCTCCAGTAGGGACCGTTGGCGGCACCGGTGCCGCGGTTCGAGTAAGGCGGGCCCCACCGCCGTGCCGCGAGAAGTGATCGCGGCCGGCCATCAGCGTAACTCCGGCCGTTCGCCGGGGTCACTTCGTGACCGGCGCCTCGCACACGGCCACGCCCCGCTCCCACAGGCTGCCGAGGATCAGATGGCCGTCGGTCTCGCAGACGCTGGTGACCATGCGGAAGCGCGAGTGGCGGCGGGTGAGGTGGTGCACGACGGCACCCTCGTCGTCGTACGCCAGCACTCCGGCCCACCCCGTCGGGCGGTACGGGGCGCGCACGGCGAGGCGCGCGGCGCCGCGGCGGACCGCGGGGGCGGCGCGGTGCAGCAGGTCGAGCGGAGGGACACGCGGTCCGGCCAGGGACACCCACACCGGCCCTTCCGGTCCGGCGCGCCAGATGTTGTCGGGCATGCCGGGGAGGTCCTCGGCGAACGGTTCGGGGCGTCCCGCCTTCGGCCCGGTGAGCCAGTAGCGGGTGAGGCGGCGGGCACCGGTCTCGGCGACGACCAGGAACGATTCGTCGCCGGCGGCGGCGAGCCCGTTGGCGAACTGGAGGCCCTCCAGGAGCACTTCGGGCGTGTCCGAGCCCGGGGCGAGGCGCAGGAGGCGGCCCGTTCCGGTGTGCTCGACGAGATCGCCGATCCAGTGCTCCAAGCGGTAACGGCGGCTGGAGACGGTGAAGAAGACGCTGCCGTCGGACAGGGCGATCACATTGCTGCACACCCCCAGCCGCTCCCCCGCCACCGAGTCGACGAGGATACGGACGACTCCGTCGGTGAGTCCGACGCGGAGCAGCCCGTGCACGGCGTCACACACCAACAGGGCGTCGTCCGTGAGGAGTTCGAGCCCGAGCGGCCTGCCTCCGGTCTCGGCGAGGACCTCGACGCGCGCGGCGGACGGCTCCGTGAGTCCGTCGAGGCGCAGGATACGACCGTCCTCGACGCCGGTCAGCACGCGGCCGCGGGCGTCGGCCACCACGTCTTCGGGGCCGCGGCCGCCGATCGCGACGTAGTGGCGGGGGACGAGAGCGGTGGGACGGTCCATGCGTGCCTGCCCTTCACCGTCGGAGGTGTACGCCGCTACCAGCCCTTCTCGAACATCCGCGCCACCTCGGCGATCCGCATCTCGTCGCGCCGGTAGTAGGTGCGCAGCCGGATCCTCCTGGTGCGCACCAGGCCGATGGCGGCGAGCAGGCCGAGATGGGTTTCCGCGACCTGACGTGACACGCCGAGCTTCGCGGCGACGGCGACCGCGGTGACTCCGTCCTCGACGGGGTCCGCGTGCCGCTGCGGCGGGAAGTGCGCGGCCGGGTCCTTGAGCCACTCCAGGATGTCCAGCCGCCGTTCACTGACGGGAGTCCTCAACATCTCGTCCCCTCCGTCCAGGCCTCCTCGGACCGCGTGTTCCCACTCTTGCGCAGACCGGGGCGTCCCGTCCGGGACTTCGCCACGTTTGTCCGACATGGAACGTCCGTGCGCTCGGCACGTAGCCGCACCCGGTCGGGAGGGCCCGGCCGCACACGGCGGCCGGGCCCCTTTTGTCACGCTCTCAGCGGTGGCTGAACCATGCCATCGCCGGAAGCGCCCTGTCGTCGTAGCCGAACAGGGCCTGGTTCTCCCAGCCGTTGCCGGAGGCGGCGTCGGTGGGGTCCCAACCGTTGCCGGTCACCGCGGTCCAGGTTGCCTCCCAGTAGAAGACGCCGAGGCCACGGCCGTTCGGGACGGCCTCCACGATGCTTGCGATGTCCTTCATCCACCTGGTCTGGCCGGCCGTCGAGGCCGGGTAACCGGAGACGAGTTCACCGCTCACGTCGATGATGTTCTCGAGCGAGTCCTCGCTGTCGAGACGGAACGGGTAGGCCGTCTCGGCGACGAAGACCGGCTTGCCGTAGCGGGCAGCCGCATCGTCCAGGGTCGTCTGGAAGTCGTAGAGCGAACCGTGCCAGTAACCGTAGTAGGACAGGCCGATCGCGTCGAACTTCACGCCGCCCGAGACGGCCGAGTCGAACCACCAGCGCGTGCCGGACAGGTCGCCGCCCTTGGCGAGGTGCAGCGCCACCGTGGTGGACGAGTTGACCGCCTTGACGGCGTCGTAGCCGGAGTTGAGCAGACCGGCCAGCTGCGTCCAGTTGTCCGTGGAACCCTCGGACCACAGCATGCCACCGTTGATCTCATTGCCCACCTGGACCATGTCGGCGGTGGTGCCCTGCGCCTTCAACGCGTTCAACACGTCGTACGTGTGGTTGTACACGTCCGTCTTGAGTTGACTGTACGAGTGGCCCGCCCACGCCGCCGGTTTGGTCTGGACGCCCGGGTCGGCCCAGATGTCCGAGTAGTGGAAGTCGACCAGCAGCTTCATGCCCTGGGCCTTGATGCGCTTGGCCGTCGCCAGCACGCGCGTCTTGTTGTTGTAGCCGTCGGCCGGGTTCACCCAGACCTTCAGGCGCGCGTAGTTCATGCCGTTCGACTTGAGGATGGCGAGGGCGTCGCCGGTGGTGCCGGAGCTGTTCTTGTAGACACCGCCCTTGGCCTCGCTCTTGGCGATCGAGGAGATGTCGGCGCCATGGATCGACGTACTGGACGTACCCGATGCGAAGCTCAGGTCGTCAACATTGATCCAGTTGCCCGCGTTCGCGTCACTGTTGATGCTGATGGTGCACTGGTTGTTCGTCACATTGATCGGCACGACGATCCGGATCCACCCGCTGGCGGACACCGGAAGGTCGGTGCGCTGTTCCGAACTCCCGCAGTTCTTCAGGGCTATGTACGCGGAGTTCTGCCCACCGCCGGAGCGGACCCAGGCAGTCAGCTTGTAGGCGCCGTTGGTCAGCCCGGACAGGTACTGGTACGTCTCCACCTTGTAGGCGGCGGACGAGTAGTGGCTCAGGCGGTAGCTCCCGCTGTGGCCGCCGGCCTCGACGTACGAGGCGCCGGTGCTGCCGTACTCCGACCAGCCGGCCGGTGTGGCGGCTCCCGCACCGTCCGATTCGAACCCGGTGTTGGTGAGGGTGCTTGCCGCCTGCGCGGTCTGCGCGGGCAGGGCGGTGAGGGCGAGTCCGGCGGCGAGCGGCAGCAGCAGGGCTCTCAGGGTGCGTCTGGGATGGAACATCGTCGTCCGTCGTCCCTTCGACGTGAATGGGGATGGTGGTGCTGCCCCTCGCCAAGGAGGTGAGGGGTCCCCCTCCGCCCGCGGCTCTCGTGGCACGCGCGGGCGGAGGGGAGTCGGCTCAGCCGTCGAGTCGTACGACCCGCACGGCTCCCGCGGGGACCGCGAGGCGGCCCGCGGCGCGTTCGCCCGTCAGCAGTTCGGTGCCGTGTGCCTCCAGCGGCACCTTGGCGTCGGACGGGCTGTGGTTGATGGCGAACAGGAACGTGCCCGACTCGCCGGTGCGGCGCACCACTTCGACGTCGTGCGGCAGGTCGGCGCGCGGTGCGATGCGGGCGTCCTCGGTGGCCCAGCCCAGCAGGGCGTCCAGGCCGTGCGCGTCGAGGCGGGTCGACACGTACCAGGCGGTGCCCTCGCCGAGGCGGTGCCGGGTGACGGCCGGGTGGCCCGCCGTGAGGCCCTCGGCGTACGTCCACACGGTCTCGGCGTCGCCCGGCACCACGAACTCGGTCCACACGTCACCGGTGAGTTCGGAGCCGTCCGGGCCGGTGATACGGACGGTGTCGCCCTTGAGGAGCGGTGCGAACTCCTCGACGGTCAGCCCGAGGACGTCCCTGAGCGGGCCCGGACAGGCGCCCTCGTGCACGGCGTCGTGCTCGTCGACGATGCCGGAGAAGTACGAGACGACGAGGGTGCCGCCGTTCTCGACGTACTCGCGCAGGTTGTTCCCGGCGGCCTCGGTCATCAGGTACAGGGCGGGCACGACGACAAGGGGATACCTCGACAAGTCGGCTTCCGGATGGGCGAAGTCGACCGTGAGATGGCGGTCGAAGAGGGCCTCGTAGAAGGAGTCGGCACGCTCGCGCGCGTCGTGGTCCTCGGTGGGGCGCCACTGGAGGTTCTGCGCCCACCAGGAGTGCCAGTCCCACAGGACGGCGACGTCGGCCTGTGTGCGGGTGCCGCGGAGCGGACTCAACGAGCCGACGGAGGCCCCGAGTTCGACGACCTCCCGCCATACGCGGGTGCTGGTGCCGCCGTGCGGCAGCATCGCCGAGTGGAACTTCTCGGCGCCGCGCCGGGACTGCCGCCACTGGAAGAACAGGGCACCGTCGGAGCCGCGTGCCACATGGGCGAGGGAGTTGCGGGCCATCTGGCCGGGGGCCTTGGCGGGGTTGCGGGCCTGCCAGTTGACGCCCGAGGTGGAGTGTTCGAGGAGCAGCCAGGGGGCGCCGTCGGCGACGGAGCGGGTGAGGTCGGCGGCCATCGCGAGATTGACGTGGGTGCGGCGGCCGTCGGTGATCAGATAGTGGTCGTTGGTGACGATGTCGACCTCGCGGCCCCAGGCCCAGTAGTCGACGGAGTCGCACTGGCTGAGCGCGGTCATGAAGTTCGTGGTGACCGGGATGCCGGGTGACAGTCGGTGCAGGATGTCCCGCTCCGTCACGAAGTTCTCGCGCATGGTGGCGTCGGCGAAGCGCTTGTAGTCCAGCGCCTGGGCCGGGTTGCCGACCGTGGGGGCCAGCCGCGGCGGGTTGATCTGCTCGAAGTCCCCGTAGCGCTGGCCCCAGAAGGCCGTGCCCCAGGCCTCGTTGACCGCGTCGACCGTCCGGTACGTCGTCGTCAGCCAGCGCCGGAAGTGGGCGGCGCAGGAGTCGCAGTAGCAGGACGAGACCGGGACGCCGTACTCGTTGTGCACGTGCCACATCGCCAGCGCCGGGTGGTCGCCGTAGCGCTCGGCGAGCCGCGTGGTGATGTGCGCGGCGGCCGCGCGGTACTCGGAGTTGCTGTGACAGATCGCGGCACGGGAGCCGAACTCGTAGCGCACGCCCTCCGCGGTCACGGGCAGCGCGTCGGGGTGCGCCCGGTAGAACCAGGCGGGCGGGGCCACCGTGGGCGTGCCCAGGTCGACGCGGATGCCGTTCTCGTGCAGCAGGTCGAGCACACGGTCGAGCCAGCCGAAGTCGTACTCCCCGGGCGAGGGTTCCAGCAGGGCCCAGGAGAAGATTCCGACGCTCACCATGGTGACGCCGGCCTCCCGCATCAGCCGGACGTCCTCGGGCCAGACGCTTTCCGGCCACTGCTCGGGGTTGTAGTCCCCACCGAAGGCGAGCCCGGTAAGGCCCCTGGGGTTGGTCTCCGGCATCGATCTCTCCCGATTTATCGATCATTTGGGAACGTGCACACACAACGGCGGCGCTTCGAGCCCAACATAACCGCACAGCAACAACCATTGACAAGTGTCCGGGATGTTTCTCTACTGTGAACGCTCACAGAAGCGTGGCAGGTCCTTGCGACGGGCGAGGACCCAGGTCAGGGGAGAGATCCATGCCGAACACAAAGCGCCGGCGGCTCGGGAAAATCGCAGCCACGACGGTCGCCGTCACACTTGGCGCCACCGCCCTCGCCGCCTGCGGTTCGTCCGAGGACGACAGCGAGACCGAATCGGGGCCGGTCTCGCTGACGTACTGGACCTGGACGCCCGGCATGGACAAGGTCGTCGACCTGTGGAACAAGGGCCAGGGCAAGAAGGACCAGATCACCGTCACGGTGAAGAAGCAGGCGTCCGGCGACACACTGGTCACCAAGATCCTCACCGCGCACAAGGCGGGCAAGGCGCCGGACCTGGTCCAGGCCGAGTACCAGGCGCTGCCGACCCTGGTCAGCAATGACGCGCTCGCCGACATAGCGGGCGATGTCGGCGACGCCAAGAGCAAGTTCGCCGACGGTGTCTGGCAGCAGACGACGCTGGGCACGGACGCGGTCTACGCGGTCCCCCAGGACATCGGGCCGATGATGTTCTACTACCGCGCGGACCTGTTCAAGAAGTACGACCTGACGGTTCCGACGACCTGGGACGAGTTCGCCGAGACCGCGCGCAAGCTGAAGAAGGCGGACCCGGACACGGACCTCACGACGTTCTCCGCCAACGACTCCGGTCTGTTCGCGGGCCTCGCCCAGCAGGCGGGCGCCAAGTGGTGGACCACCGAGGGCGAGAAGTGGAAGGTCGGCATCGACGACGCGGCGACGCAGAAGGTCGCCGACTTCTGGGGCGGCCTCGTCAAGGAGGGCGCCATCGACAACCAGCCGATGTACACCCCGGCCTGGAACAAGGCGCTCAACACCGGCAAGCAGATCGCCTGGGTCTCCGCCGTGTGGGCGCCGGGCACCCTGACGACGGCCGCGCCCGACACCAAGGGCAAGTGGGCCATGGCCCCGCTCCCCCAGTGGTCCGCCGGCGAGAACGTCACCGGCAGCTGGGGCGGCTCCTCCACCGGCGTCACCACGGACTCCAAGCACAAGGAGGCCGCCGCGAAGTTCGCCGCCTGGCTGAACACCGACGGCGACGCCCTCAACGCGCTGGCGAAGGAGGGCGGCATCTACCCGGCCTCCACATCCGCCCAGCTCAGCGGCGCCTTCCAGACCCCGCCGGACTACTTCTCCAACCAGGCCGACTTCTACACCGAGGCCGCCAAGATCGCCGGGACGACCGCGCCGTCCGCGTGGGGCCCGAACGTGAACGTCGCCTACACGACCTTCAAGGACGCGTTCGGCGCCGCCGCCAAGAACAAGTCGGACTTCGCCGCCGCCCTGAAGACGATGCAGGACGACACGGTCGCCGACCTGAAGAAGCAGGGCTTCGGAGTCTCCGAGTGACCAGCGCACGCCGGAAGTCGTACGGGGTCAAGGGGGCCCCGTACGCCTTCCTCCTCCCGGCCGTCGTTCTCTTCCTCCTGTTCTTCGCGCTGCCCATCGGGTACGCGCTGTGGCTCAGCTTCCGCAAGGTGAAGGTCTCGGGTCTCGGCCTCGGTGCCGGTGCCCGCTCGGAGGTCTGGGCCGGTGTGGAGAACTACACCGACGCCCTCACCGACAGCGAACTCGTGGCCGGCGCGCTGCGCGTGCTCGGCTACGGCTGCATCGTCGTCCCGGTGATGCTGGGCCTCGCCCTGCTGTTCGCGCTGATGCTGGACACCGACAAGGTGCGGCTCGCCCCCTTCACCCGGCTCGCGATCTTCCTGCCGTACGCCATTCCCGGTGTCGTGGCGGCGCTGCTGTGGGGCTTTCTGTATCTGCCGGACGTCAGCCCGTTCTACTTCGTGCTCGACAAGCTGGGTATGCCGCAGCCCGACCTGCTCGACGGGGGTCCGCTGTACATCGCCCTGTCGAACATCGCGGTCTGGGGCGGCACCGGCTTCAACATGATCGTCATCTACACCGCGCTCCAGGCCATCCCGGTCGAGGTGTACGAGGCGGCGAGGCTGGACGGCGCCACCCCGCTCCAGATCGCGCTGCGGATCAAGATTCCGATGGTGGCGCCCTCCTTGGTGCTCACCTTCTTCTTCTCGATCATCGCGACGCTCCAGGTGTTCAACGAGCCGACCACCCTCAAACCCCTGACCAACTCCGTGAGCACGACCTGGAGTCCGCTGATGAAGGTGTATGTGGACGCCTTCGGCAAGGGCGACATCTACTCGGCCGCCGCCCAGGCCGTGATCATCGCCCTCGTCACCCTCGTCCTGTCCTTCGGCTTCCTGCGGGCAGCGAACCGTCGTACCAAGCAGGAGGCAGCACGATGAGTTCTCTTGCCGTCCGCAAGGCCTCGCCCACCGCGGGCACCACGCCCGGCACCACCCAGGGTCCGCCGCTGCGGCGCCGGATCGCGCTGGTGCCGACGATCACGCTGCTGATCGGCGCGATCTACTGTCTGCTGCCCGTCGCCTGGGTGGTGATCGCGGCCACCAAGTCCGGCAGCGAGCTGTTCTCCACCTTCACCTTCCTGCCGGGCAGCGGCTTCGCCGACAACATCAAGGACCTCAACGCCTACCGCGACGGCGTGTACTGGAAGTGGATGGGCAACTCCGCCCTGTACGCCGGTGTCGGCGCCCTGCTGTCGACGGTCGTGTCGGCGTTCAGCGGCTACGCGCTGGCGATCTACCGCTTCCGCGGCCAGGAGACGATCTTCAACGTGCTGCTGGCGGGCGTGCTGATGCCGCCGGTGATCCTCGCCATCCCCCAGTACCTGCTGCTGGCGAAGGCCGACCTCACGGACTCGTACCTGTCCGTGCTGCTGCCGCTGATCCTGTCGCCCTACGGCGTCTACCTGGCCCGGATCTACGCCACCGCCGCCGTACCGACCGATGTGGTCGAGGCCGGGCGGATGGACGGCGCGGGCGAGTGGCGGATCTTCACCCGGGTCGCGCTGCCGATGATGGTGCCGGGGCTGGTGACGGTGTTCCTGTTCCAGTTCGTGGCCGTGTGGAACAACTTCCTGCTGCCGTACATCATGCTCAGCGACGACGAGAAGTTCCCGATCACGCTCGGTCTCTTCACGCTCCTCGAACAGGGCGCCAACACCCCGGCGCTGTACACCCTGGTGATCACCGGCGCGCTTCTCGCGGTCATCCCGCTGGTCGCGCTCTTCCTGGTCATCCAGCGGTTCTGGAGCCTCGATCTGCTCTCCGGAGCCGTAAAGTCATGACCATGAGCAATACGGGGGGCCGGCGGAAACCGCCGACGATCCACGACGTGGCGCGCGAGGCAGGGGTCTCACGGGGCACCGTCTCGCGTGTGCTCAACGGCGGGCACTACGTCAGCCCGACCGCCCAGGAAGCGGTCAACGCCGCGATCCGCAAGACGGGTTACGTCGTCAACCGGCACGCCCGCTCACTGATCACCGGGCGTTCGGACTCCATCGGCTTCCTGCTGACGGAGCCGCAGGAGAGGTTCTTCGAGGACCCCAACTTCAATGTGCTGCTGCGCGGCTGCACCCAGGCGCTGGCCGCGCACGACATCCCGCTGCTGCTGATGCTGGCGGGCACCGACGACGAACGGCGGCGCATCACGCGGTACATCACGGCCGGTCACGTCGACGGGGTACTGCTGGTCTCCAGCCACTCCGGTGACCCCGTCGCCGAGGAACTGCGCGAGGCCGGGGTGCCGTTGGTCGCGTGCGGCAAGCCGATCGGGCTGGGTTCCAAGGTGAGTTACGTGGCCGCCGACGACCGGGACGGCGCCCGCGACATGGTGCGGCACCTGCTGTCGCTGGGGCGCCGGCGCATCGGTGTCGTCACCGGTCCGCTCGACACCCCGGGCGGTGTCGAGCGCCTCGCGGGCTACAAGGAGGTACTCACCGAGGCGGGTGTCGGCGTCGACGAGCGCCTCATCGTCTCCGGCGACTACAGCCGGGCGAGCGGTGAGGCGGGCGCCGAGCGGCTGCTCACGCAGGCGTCGGACATGGACGCCGTGTTCGTCGCGTCCGACCTGATGGCGCAGGGCGTGCTGACGGCACTGGAGCGGGCGGGGCGACGGGTGCCGCAGGATGTCGCGGTCGGCGGCTTCGACGACTCGTCCGCCGCGCTGGCGGCCCGCCCCCAGCTCACCACCATCCGGCAGCCCTACGACCGCATCAGCGCCGAGATGGTCCGCGTGCTGCTGGCCCAGATCGGGGGCGAGGACCCGGCGGCGGTGATTCTGCCGACGGAACTGGTGAAGCGGGACTCGACGTGACCAGGTCGCGGGGAGCGGACCGGAGCAACCGATCAGGATCGAAGAAGCCGACCACCGCTCCCCCGTCCTAGCGTGAGACCAGTGCCGAAAACCTCGGCACGAACCCGACGCACCTCGTCGGCCCACGCTTCGAAGGAGTACGTCATGACCGCCGGTCTCCACACGATCATGTATCCCGTCAAGGACATCGCCAAGGCGAAGGCCCTGTTCAGCGCGCTGCTGGAGGTGGAGCCGTACGCCGACGAGCCCTACTACGTGGGCTTCAAGGCCGCCGGCCAGGACGTGGGCCTCGACCCGAACGGTCACGCGAAGGGGATGACAGGGCCGGTCCCGTACTGGACCGTCACCGACATCAGGGCCCGCCTCGCGGCCCTGCTGGACGCCGGCGCGGAGCTGCTCCAGGACGTCCAGGACGTCGGCGGCGGACGGCTCATCGCCTTCGTGCGGGACGCGGACGGCAACCTGGTCGGGCTCCTCCAGGACGCCTCGGCCTGAGTCCACCGTCGAGCACGTTCAGCTGTTGATGCATGTGCATTAACATTGCGTACATGGCAGTCGACACGGCCGAGGCCCGGCTCGAGGAACGCTGGCGGGACATCCTGTCGGTGCACGCGCGCACGATGTGCGAGATCGATCGCGTGCTGCATCCGCACGGGCTCGGGGCGAGCGATTTCGAGGTCCTCGACATGCTCGCCTCCGAGTCGACCGGGGAGGGCGACCACTGCCGGGTGCAGAACCTGGTCGGACGCGTCCACCTCAGCCAGAGCGCGCTGTCCCGGCTCATCGGCCGACTCGAGAAGGACGGCCTGGTGGAGCGCTCCATGTGCGTCGAGGACCGGCGCGGCGTCTGGGTCGCCCTGACCCGCAAGGGCCGCGACCTGCACTCGGAGGCGCTGCCACTTCAGCGGCAGGTGCTGGCCCGGATGCTGGCCGGCTGACACCGGACCGGCACGGTACGGACTCGGCGGCGCGTCAGCGCAGCAGATCCCGTACGGCCGCGACGGCGGCCTCCGCCGTCGCCGGGTCCGCGCCGGGCCGGGCGAGGGCGCTCATCGCGATGGGGTTGACCGGGGGCAGACCGTCGTAGGGCGCCAGTCCGTCGGGGGCCGGACCGACCGCCGCGAGCAGGGCCACACCCTGGCCGGTGCGGGCGATGTCCAGGACGCCCGCGAGATATCCGGCGTCGCCGACGACCGCGGCGGGCACGCCGTGCGCGGCGAGTGTCGCGATGGCCCGGCGGCGGATCGCGCACGGATCCTCGATGGCGACGAGCGGCACCGGAGCGGGCGCGGCCGGCGGCGCCCAGCCCGGGACGGCGTGCCAGGTGAGCGGGAGCCCGCCGACGGACGTGCCCTCGGTGGCGGCGGCCTCGGTGACGTACACCGCGACGTCGACGCTGCCACGTTCCACGGCCTCGACGAGCCGGGCGGAGCGGTCGATGCGGAAGCGGACCCGGCAGCCGGGGCGCACCTGCTGGACGGCGGCCGTCAGCCGGGGCAGGAACTGGTCGGCCGCGTGCTCGGTGGTGCCCACGGTGACGGTGTCCGCGTCCACGTCGAGCAGGGTGCGGACGGCCTCGTCGTGCACGGCGAGAATCCGGCGGGCCTGCTCCAGGAGCCGGCGCCCCTCCGGCGTGAAGCGGGTGCCGCGCCCTTCGCGTTCGACGATCGGCCGCCCGAGCGTCTTCTCCAGTCTGCGGACGTGCTGGCTCACCGCGGACTGGCTCAGTGCCAGCGTCCGGGCCGCACGGTGGAAGCCGCCGCAGTCCGCTATCGCGGTCAGACTGCGCAGGGCCACGAGGTCGAGGACGGGTCGGGACATGCAGGTGACGGTAGCCGCTCACGGAACCGATCGCGATTCCTGATCGGTTTCGATGCGGAATCTTCGTTGGACGCGGTCCCCCGGGGCCGGTCATGATGTCCGCATGCTGCACGCGACCGCTTCCGCTGCCCTTCTGACGCAGCGCCGAGTCATCGACTTCGGCGTGGCGTGCAGCGCGCTCTGTCGCTGATCACCCGCCGTACACCGGTATCCCCCTCCCGGCCCTGAGCCGGTCGCGCCTCCTGTCCGCCGATGGGTGACAGGCGTCGTCATCTGCCCTGGTCTGCCCTCTTCCGCACGGATGTCCGCTGCCCGAAAAACGGGAGTACTTCCTCATGCCCTCCTCGCAGTCCCCCCTGTTCTCCTGGGACGAACCCGAAGGTCTCGCCGCGCGCGGCACGCTCGTCGTGCTGGCCGGGCGGGGCGAACACGGCGATGTGTACGAGCGGTTCGGCCGCCGTCTCGCCTTCGACGCCTACCGGGTGCGCGCCCTCGGTGATCCGACCGCCGATCCGTCCGTGCTCGATCTGGCCGCCAAGGTCCTGGCCGACGAGTCGCTGCCCGGCCCGAAGGTGCTGGTCGGTTCGGACACGGGTGCCCTGTTCGCGGCTCAGCTGGCCGCGGAGCGGACCGTCGGTGTCGACGCGCTGATCCTGGCCGGTCTGCCCACCACCCCTTGGAATTCCGGCAGTTGGCAGGACGAGGTCGAAGCCCGCACCGCCTGCCCCACGCACCAGGCACGCCTCACGGAGGATTCGCACTTCCGGCGCGGGGCGCTCGACAAGACGCCGGAGCTGCCCGCGCTCCACCTCGACCGAGTGAACGTCCCGGTACTGGCCCTGCACGGCACGGACGACGCCGTCAGCCCGGTGACGGAGGCACTGAGCGCCTATGAAGGGCACGCGGGGGTACGGACGATCACCTTCCACGGCGGCCGGCACGACGTGCTCAACGACGCGCTGCACCGCACCGCCGCCGCCTCGGTCGTGCTGTTCCTGGAGCGGCTGCGGCTGTCCTCCGAACTGCCGGTGATCGCGGAGGTCGTGGGATGAGCGTGACCACCACTGTCGCCCGACTGCGCGAGCTGCTCGCCTCCGCGCAGCCGCCTGCTGTGCTCGACGTCCGCTGGGCGCTGGGCGATCCGCACGGCCGCGACCACTACGCCGCCGGACACATACCGGGCGCCGTCTTCGTCGACCTGGACGCCGAACTGGCCGCGCCGCCGAGCGCGGAGGGCGGACGGCACCCGCTGCCCGGAAGCGCCGACCTCCAGCGCGCGGCACGCCGGTGGGGGCTCCGTGAGGGGCAGCCCGTGGTCGTCTACGACGACTCGGGCAACACCGCCGCGGCACGGGCCTGGTGGCTGCTGAGGTGGGCGGGGGTCGCGGACGTGACGCTGCTCGACGGGGCGCTCGGCGCCTGGCGGTCGGCCGGGCTGCCACTGGCGACCGGGCTCCCCGCCGCCCCGCGGCCCGGGGATGTGGTCCTGCGGACGGGTGCCCTGCCCGTCACGGACGCTGACGGTGTCGCCGAACTCGCCGAGTCCGGGCTGCTGTTGGACGCGCGAGCCGCGGAACGCTATCACGGCGAGATCGAACCGGTTGATCCGCGGGCCGGACACATACCGGGCGCGGTCTCGGCGCCGACCGGAGGGAACCTCGCGGCCGACGGGTCCTTCCAGCCGCCCGCTGTGCTGCGCAAGCGCTTCGAGGGACTGGGCGCAGATGCGGCCGGTCGCATCGGGGCGTACTGCGGCTCGGGCGTCACAGCCGCCCACCAGATCGCCGCGCTGGAGATCGCGGGGTTCACGGCCGCGCTCTTCCCCGGGTCCTGGTCCGCCTGGTCCGCCGATCCCGCCCGCCCCGCCGCGAAGGGAGATCAGCCATGACGACGAACCCCCTGGACACGGCGGACACGGCGGTGCCCACGCAGCAGCCCACGCCTGCCGTGGAGGCTCCTCCGGCCACTCGTGTCACCATCCGCGGCACGACCAGGAGCACCCGCCGTGTCACCGTCCCGCGTTCCGTCCGCCGTGCCGCCGGACCCGTCGGCCTGGTTCTGCTCTGGTTCCTGACCTCGGCCACCGGCGTACTCCCCGAAACCGTGCTGGCGTCTCCCATGGACGTGCTGAAGCAGGCCGTGGACCTGACGCGGAACGGCGAACTGCCGAGCGCCATCGCCGCGTCCGGCCGCCGCGCCGCGACCGGATTCCTGATCGGGGCGGCCATCGCGCTGAGCCTGTCGCTGCTGGCCGGACTGTTCCGGCTCGGCGAGGACGTCATCGACTCCTCGATGGGCATGTTCCGGGCGATCCCCTGGGTGGGGCTGATCCCGCTGTTCATCGTCTGGTTCGGCATCGAGGAGACCCCGAAGGTCGCCCTCGTCGCACTCGGGGTGACCTATCCGCTGTACTTCAACATCTACGGCGGCATCCGCTCCACGGACGCCCAACTCGTCGAAGCCGCCCGGATGATGGGGCTGAGCAGGCTCGGGCTGATCCGGTACGTGATCCTGCCGAGCGCGCTGCCCGGGGCACTCGTGGGCCTGAGGTACGCCCTGTCCACCGCATGGCTCGCGCTCGTCTTCGCCGAGCAGGTCAACGCGGACGCCGGACTCGGCTACCTCATGAGCAACGCCCAGCAGTACTTCCGTACGGATGTCATCGTGCTCTGCCTCGTCGTGTACGCACTGCTCGGTCTCGCCTGCGACTTCGCCGTCCGGATCCTGTCACGCCGCCTGCTGACCTGGCGGGCCAACTTCGAGGGCGAGGCATAGCGCCATGGCCAACAGTGTGGAAATCAGGGGCCTTTCGCGGGCCTTCGACGACACCACCGTCCTGCACGACCTCGATCTCGACATCCGTGAGGGCGAGTTCGTGGCTCTGCTGGGACACAGCGGCTGCGGCAAGTCGACGCTGCTGCGGATCCTGGCGGGACTCGACGAGGAGATCGGCGGCGAGGTCACGGTGCCCGCCCGCCGGAGCGCCGCGTTCCAGTCGCCCCGGCTGCTGCCGTGGCTGAAGGTGTGGCGCAATGTCGTCCTCGGTCTGCCCGGCCGACCCGACCGCGCTCTCGCCGGGCGGGCGCTGGAGGAGGTCGGCATCGCGGACCGGGCGACCGTGTGGCCCAAGACGCTCTCCGGCGGCCAGGCCCAGCGGGTCTCGCTGGCCCGCGCCCTGGTGCGCGAGCCCGAACTGCTGCTCCTGGACGAGCCGTTCGGCGCCCTGGACGCGCTGACCCGGGGCAGGGTGCAGCAGCTGGTCGCCGAGCTGTGGCAGCGACACGGCTGCGCGATCCTCCTCGTCACCCATGACGTGGAGGAGGCGCTGCTGCTCGCCGACCGCGTCCTGGTGATGGACGAGGGCCGCATCGCCCACGAACTCACCGTCGACCTGCCCCGCCCCCGCGACCTCACCGCCCCCGAGTTCGTCACCCTGCGCGCCCGCCTCCTGAACTGGCTCGGCGTGACCCGCACCCTGGAAGGAACCCCCTCGTGATACGCCGACTCGCAGCCGCCGCGCTGAGCCTTTCCGCCCTGCTGGCGCTGACCGCCTGCGGCGCGGACTCCTCGGCGGACGCCTCCTCGTCGAAGCAGACCATCCTGACCATCGGCGACCAGGCAAAGACCCTCCAGACGATCATCGCCGCGTCGGATGCGCTCAAGGGCGCCGAGTACCAGGTGAAGTGGGCCGAGTTCGAAGGCGCCGCCCCGCTCTATCAGGCCGTGCAGGCGGGCGCCGCCGACACCGGTTACTCCGCCGATCTGCCGGCGCTGCAAGCACTCAGCGGCGGGGTGGCGATCAAGAACGTCGCCGCGCTCAAGAACGACGGCACCCATGTCGGCATCGTCGTCGGCAAGGACTCCGGCATCGACAGCGTCAAGGACCTCAAGGGCCAGAAGGTCGTGGTGTCCTCCGCCAAGGGCAGCATCTCGGAGTACCTGCTGGCCAACGTCCTCAAGCAGAACGGCCTCAGCTACCGGGACGTCCAGGTGCAGTACCTGCTGCCCACCGACGCACAGGCCGCCTTCGCCTCCGGGAAGATCAAGGCCTGGGCGACCTTCGGTGTCTACCAGGCCGTCGGACTGGAGCAGGGCGGAAAGCTCCTCGTCGACGGCGCGGACGGCCGGGTCAGCGGAATCGGTTTCATCAACGCCTCCGACAACGCCCTCGGCGACTCCGCGAAGAAGGCCGCGCTGGCGGACTTCCTGAAGCGCCTCGGTACGGCCCTGAAGTGGACCAGCACCCACCAGGACGACTACGCGAAGGCCATCGAGACCCGCAACGGCGCCGACGCCTCCGTGGCGAAGACGCTGGCCTCGGCGGCGTACAGCCAGGTCCTGCCGATCGATGACGACGTGACCACGACCGTGCAGGGCGTCGCCGACCTCATGAACGGCATCGGAGTCCTGGAACCGAACGTCGACGTGGCGAAGTCGGCCGACACTTCCCTCCTCAAGTAGCCGACCCAATCCTCCCTCAAGCAGCCGACTGGAGTTGCTCATGCCTGTCGAGTTCATCAGCGCCGTCCACACCGACTCCGGCACCAACAGCCCCTCCGCGAGCAGCCGGACCGGCTTCGACCCGGACTTTCTGCGCAAGTACGCCCGGGCCCTGGACGACGGCGGTTTCGACCACACCCTGGTCGCCTACCACTCGGCGTCCCCGGACGCCTTCCAGGTGGCCCAGTTCGTCGCCACCCACACCGAACGCATCCGCCCGATCCTGGCGCACCGGCCCGGCGTCATCTTCCCCACGCACGCGGCCCGGGCCCTCGCGACCCTCGACCTGATCAGCAGGGGCCGGTTGTCGGTGCACATCATCTCCGGCGGCAGCGACGAGGAACAGCATCGCGAGGGCGACTACCTCAACAAGGCGGAACGGTACGAGCGTTCGGACGAATACATCCAGATCCTCAGGAAGGTCTGGCAGGCCGAAGGGCCCGTCTCCCACGAGGGCAAGTACTTCAGGTTCGAGGGCTACGCCTCGGACGTGAAGCCCGTGAACGGGCTGGTCCCGATCTCGGTGGGCGGCTCCTCGCCGGACGCCTACCGGGTGGGTGGTCAGCAGGGCGACATCTTCGGGCTGTGGGGCGAGCCGCTGAAGGAGACGGCCGAGCAGATCGCCGCCGTCAACGCCGTCGCCGATGCCGCCGGGCGCCCGCACCCCAGGATCTGGGTCTCGTTCCGCCCGATCATCGCGCCCACCGACGAGTTGGCCTGGGAGAAGGCGCACCGCACTCTCGGCGTCCTGAAGGAGCAGACCGCGGGCACGGAGCTGCTGCGCCACTACCGCACCACCGGGCGCCCGGCCAACGTCGGCTCGCAGCGCCTGCTCGACATCGCCGAGCGCGGCGAGGTCCACGACCGCTGCCTGTGGACGGCCCCGGCGGTCGCCACCAACGCGGCCGGCGCGTCGACCGCACTGGTCGGCTCTCCGGAGACGGTCGCCAAGGCGCTGCTCGACTACGTCGACATCGGCTGCGACCTGCTCTCGATCCGCGGCTACGACCCGCTCAACGACGCGATCGACTACGCCCGTCACGTCCTTCCGCTGGTGCGGCAGGAGCTCGCCCACCGCGCCACGACCCAAGCCGCCTGATGGAGCTGCCGTGTTGTTCTCCCGCGCTCTGCGCACGTCCGCCGCCGCCCTGTTGCTCGCCCTCACCGCCGCCTGCGGCAGCCAGGCCCAGGCCGAGTCCCCCTCCGACGTCTCCTCCGTGACCCTCCGCGTCGGCGCCACCGGCTGGAAGGTCGAGGAGGCGATCCTGAAGTTCGCCCACCTCGACGACACGCCCTACGACGTGAAGTGGAGCCTGTTCCAGGGCGGCGACCAGCAGCTCCAGGCGATCCGCGCCGGAGCGCTCGACGTGGCCTCGTCCAGCGAGATCCCGCCCGTCTTCGCGGCCGCCGACGGCGAGCCGAACTTCAAGGTCGTCGCCGTGCAGCGCGGCGCCACCCTCAACCAGGAGGTCGTCGTTCCCCAGGGCTCGAAGGTGACCGGCATCGCCGACCTGAAGGGCAAGAAGGTCGGCTACGTCCAGAACACCACCGCCCACTACTTCCTCTATCAGCTGCTGAAGCAGGCGGGCCTGAAGTGGTCCGACATCGACGCCAAGCCGCTGCTCCCCAACGACGGCCTCGCGGCCCTGAACGGCGGCGGCATCGACGCCTTCGCCTCCTACGGCACCTCGATCATCACCGCCCACCAGCAGGGCGCCGTCACGGTCGGCACGGGCCGGGACATCCTGTCGGGCAACTTCCTGTGGTCGGCGCGCGACAGTGTGCTCGGCAGCCCCGCCCAGCAGGCCGCGACCGCCGATCTGATCGCCCGGATCACCAAGGCGTACGCGTATGTCAGGGACGGGCACGAGAGCGAGTTCGCCGAGGTGATCGCGCAGACCACGCATCAGCCGGTCGTCCAGGCGCGCAAGGACTTCGTGGACGCCCAGGCACAACGTCCGACGCAGGCCAGGACGGTGGACGACGCAGCGATCGCGTCACAGCAGAAGGTGGCGGATGCCTTCGCCGAACTCGGGGCGCTGAAGTCGCACTTGGATGTGAAGTCGTTCTGGACCACCGACCTCGACGCCGACCTGAAGCAGGCGCTGTGATCGCCCCCATCGCCGAACTGGCCGGCGAGTACGACCGTACGGGCGCCTTCCCCACCGAGTCCCTCCGGATCGCACACGAGGCCGGGCTCCTCACGGCGACCGTCGGGAAGCAGTACGGCGGCCGGGGCGCCGGAGTCGAGGAGACCGCGCGCATCCTGCACACGCTCGGGCAGGGCGACCCCTCCGTCGCCCTGATCACGGCCATGACCCTCGCCACGCACACCCGGCAGGCCGCACAGCCGCACTGGCCGGACGACCTGTACGCGCGCGTGCTGAAGGAGTCCCGGGAACGTCCGGTGCTCATCAACCACGCGCGCGTGGAGCCCGATCTGGGCTCCCCCGCCCGGGGCGGGCTGCCCGCCACGATCGCCCAGCGCACGGGCGCCGGCTGGGCGATCAGCGGACACAAGCGCTTCGTGACCGGCGCGGAGGGACTCGACTGGTTCCTGGTGTGGGCCACCACCGACGAACCCGAGCCACGGGTGGGCACCTTCCTGGTGCCGGGCGGCTCCCCCGGCTTCCGGATCACCGCCCGATGGGACCAGTTGGGCCTGCGCGCCAGCGGCAGCCACGACGTGGAGTTCCGGGACGTGGAGATCCCCTACGAGCACGTCGTCGGGCTCGGTCCGTACGGACCGGCGGCGGAGCAGGACAATCGGGCGGGCGCGGCCCTGCATCTCCCGCTCGCCGCCCTGTACCTGGGGGTGGCCCGGGCCGCGCAGTCCTTCTTCCACACCTTCGCCCACACGCGCGTGCCCGCCAACCTCGGTCATCCGGTGGCCCGCACCGAACGTTTCCGCAGGACGGCCGGTGAGATCGAGCTGTTGCTCGCCACGGCCGAGCACCTGGTGTTCGCCGGCGCCGCGAAACTCGACGCCGGCGACTCCGCGTACACCCCCGAACAGGCCCTCGGCGCACGTGTGCTGGCCGACCGGCACGGCGTACGGGCGGTGGAACTGGCCGTACGCCTGCTGGGAAATCCCGGCCTGGCCCGCGGCAATCCCCTGGAGCGGCACTTCCGCGACATCCAGTGCGCACCCGTGCACGCACCCCAGGAGGACATCTCCCTCCTCGCGATCGGAACGAAGGCGCTCAACCCATGACCGCACCTCCCACGACCACGTCCGCGCAGCTCCTCGGACTGCTCGCCCGCGATCTGCCACCCGACCGGCTCACCACCGACCCGGCCGCCCTGGCCGCGCACGCCACCGACCGCTCCGGCACCCGCCCCGCCGGCGACCCCCTGGCCGTGGTGCACGCCCGGCGGACCGAGGACGTGACCGTCACGCTGCGGCACGCGCATGCTCTGCGCGTGCCGGTGGTGCCGCGCGGTGCCGGCACCGGACTGTCCGGCGGGGCCACGGCGGACGAGGGTTCCCTGGTCCTCGACCTGTCCCGGATGAACCGCATCCTCGAACTGTCGGCCGACGACCAGCTCGCCGTCGTCGAACCGGGTGTGATCACCGCCGACCTGGACCGGGCGGCGGGTCCGCACGGTCTGCGGTACGCCCCCGACCCGGCGAGCGCGGCGCTCTCGACGATCGGCGGGAACATCGCGACCAACGCGGGCGGGCTGCGCTGCGCGAAGTACGGGGTGACCCGGGACAGTGTGCTGGGACTGGAGGCGGTCCTGGCCGACGGAACGGTCCTGCGCACAGGCCGCCGTACGGTCAAAGGCGTCACCGGATACGACCTCACCGGTCTGCTGACCGGCTCGGAGGGCACGCTCGCGGTGATCACCTCGGCGACGCTTCGGCTGCGGCCCGTGCCGGTGGCGACGGCCACGCTCGCCGCGTACTTCGACTCCTTCGAGGCGGCCGCGGAGGCTTCGTACGCCATCGCCCGGGCCGGGGTCGAGCCCGCGCTGGCGGAGCTGGTCGACGGGCCCGTGCTGCACGCCGTCGACCCCGCGCTGCGGGAGCGGGGCGCCGCGCTGCTGGTGGTGCAGTGCGACGGTGCGGGCGCGGCGGCGGAGGCGGCAGCGGTCGCGCGGCTGCTGGCACCGCCGGCCGTGGAGGTGGCGACGACACAGGATCCGGCCGAGGCCGAGGCGCTGCTCGCCGCTCGGCGTCTGGCCCTGCCCGCGCTGGAGCGGCTCGGCCGTCCGCTGATCGAGGACATCGCGGTCCCGCGCTCCCGGCTGGCGGCTGCGGTACGCGAAATCCGGGCCATTTCCGCACGTCACGACGTTCCCGTCTACACCATCGCGCACGCCGCGGACGGGAATCTGCACCCGATCGTCGTCGTGGACCCGGCCCTGGACCGGCTGCCGGACGCGGCGTGGGAGGCCGCGGGCGAGATCTTCGCGCTGGCACTGCGGCTGGGCGGGACGCTGACCGGTGAGCACGGCGTGGGGGTGCTCAAGCGGCAGTGGGTCGCCGAGGAACTCGGGCCCGCCGCCCACGGATTGCAGCGGCGGCTCAAGGAGGTGTTCGATCCGCGGGGGATCCTCAACCCCGGAAAGGGGCTCTGACCGCGACGGCGTACTACTGGCCGCCGTGGGCCAGCAGTGTCCGCACTCCCTCGGACGTGAGTGTCAGCGGATGCCGGGAGGCGCCGTCGATGGTGAGGGCCAGATCACCGGTCGGCCACTGCGCGGCCAGGGCACCCAGGGGCACCAGGCGGTAGCGGGAGACGAACGGCAGCAGCCCGGCGAGCTCCGGTTCCGAGGTGAACACGGGCACCGTCGGTTCGCCTCCCGGCTGCTCGATCACCGGCAGCGCCACCGCACCGGGATCGGTGGCGTCCTCCTCGCTGACGTCGTCTGGCACGGGCACCAGCACATCACTGCTCGCGAGCGTGGCCAGCGCCGTCGTGTCCTCGGTGTTCTGGGCCAGCGCGTCCAGTGCACGCTCGGCCGCGGTGGTCGTGTGGGGTGTCTCCATGGCAGATTCCCTGGTAGCAGCGGTGGTATGGGCCCGCTCCGAACAGAGCCGGGCCCTGCTCGCGTACCCCATCCGGAGCAGCGCATTCATCCGGGTTCAGGAGATCAGAGGGATGTGGTCCGAGGGCAGACCGAGGCGGTCGCAGCCGACCCGCCGGTGCAGCGGCTCGGTCATGCTCGGGCCCACGTGTGTCCAGTACGTGGCCGCGTCCCGGAAGTAGCGCTGCATCCGCTCGCCGTCGCGGGCGTGCCGCGAGCCGGCCGTGCGGAAGAGGATGCCCTGGAGTACGTCCCAGGCCATGCGTCCGGCGTTCAGGAACATCAGCGCGAGCCGGTTGTCGTCGGCGAGGGTGAAGGGGGCGCCGCCGGTCGCGTTGCTTTGGCAGGCCTCCATCCAGTCCTCCGCGGTGCGCAGCAGTGCGGCCTCGGCCGTGTGGACGACACCCAGCGCCTCGCCCAGGAGCCGCTGGTAGTCGTGGAGTTCGGCGCGGGTGCGGTCGGGCTCCAGGACGAGGGGACGGGCGGCGACGATCCGGGCGTACTCGTCGGCGGCGGCGTACGCGGTGCCGATCATGATGGCGGCCAGCTCACCGTGGAAGAAGCTCGGCGCACGCCCGGCGTACATCGGGTTGCCGTGCAGCCGGGATCCGATGCTGCCGCCCTCGACCGGCAGGTCGAGCAGGCTCGCCTCGATCGTGCAGTACGCGGGGATGCGGGCCTGTTCCATGTGGATGCTGTTGGATCCGGTGCCGCGCAGGCCGAGGACGCCGTACCAGTCGTCCAGGACCGTCCACACCGAGCGCGGGGCGACGAACAGCACCGGCGGTCCCGGTGGGCCGCCGGGCTTCTCGGGGGCGCGCAGGCTCTGGCCGACGTAGTGCGTGGAGTAGGGCGCGCCTGAGGAGTACGGCCAGGTGCCGTCGAGGACGATCCGGCCGTCGCCGTCGGGCTGTGCGATGCCGACGGGCATGACCGTGGACGCCGCCCGGAAGTCGCCGTCCGCGCCGTAGGTCTCGTCCTGCGCCCGCTCCTCGAAGACCGAGGCGACCTGCAGGACATGGGCGGCGGTGAGCGACAGGGCCCAGCCGGTGGAGGGGCAGCCGCGGGCGATCTCGGTGACGACGCGGTAGAACACGGGCAGCGCGAACTCGTAGCCGCCGTACCGGCGGGGCTGGAGCATCCGGTAGAAGCCGGCCCGCAGGAAGTCGTCGTGGGTGTCCTTGGGGTAGTGCGTCAACCGTTCGGTCTCCGGCTGGCGTTCGAGCAGCGCGGGCCGCAGCGCCGCGGCCCGTTCGATGATCTCGTGTTCGGTCAGTCCGGGTTCGGGAGCGGCGATCACGGTGTCTCCTGACGTGTCGGGCCGTGTCCGTTCGTGACGCGATATGAGCGATTGAACACGGCATTGCGCTTCGAGGTACCGACCGGATACCGCCAAGTAGGTGCAGATGAAGGAATCCCGGGTGGTGCGGGTGCACTTGGGTGCGGGGCGTGCCTCGTGCGCCGTCCGCCGGCATCACTCGACGGGGTCCGCCACGGGTAGCTGTAGCCGCGGAATATGACGGTCCGCAAATGGGCCGTCACACATCGCGACAGGAGAGAAGGAACCATGTCGGTCGAGACCGATACGGCGCCCCCGGCGGACACAGCGGAACGGGCGCAGCAGAGCCTCGGGACCGCCGCCGCGCGGAACCTCGCGACCACGACCAAGTCCGTACCCCAGATGCGGGAGATCAGCTCCCGGTGGCTGACCCGCATGCTGCCGTGGGTGAACGTGCCGGGCGGCACGTACCGGGTCAACCGGCGCCTGTCCTGCACGATCGGCGACGGACGGGTCACCTTCGTCAAGACGGGATCGGAGGTCAGGGTCGTCCCGGGGGAGCTGTGCGAACTCCCCTTGCTGCGCGGCTTCTCGGACGGTGACGCGCTCGGTGCGCTGGCCGAGCGGTTCGAGCAGCGGGAGTACGCCCCGGGCCAGGTCGTGGTGACCGCCGGCGGCCCGGCCGACCATGTGTATCTCGTGGCGCACGGCAAGGTGGAGAAGATCGGCGCGGGCCCCTACGGCGGTGAGGCGGTCGTGGGCCTGCTGGCGGACGGGGACACCTTCGGCGGCCATGTCCTCGCCGGGGCGGACGGGGCCTGGGACTTCACGGCGCGCGCCGCGACGGCCACCACGGTGCTGGCGCTGCCGCGCGCCGCGTACGAGGCGGTGGCGGGCCGGCATCAGGACCTGCATGCGCATGTCCTCCAGGCCGGTGCGGACCATCACCGGCCCACCAACCGGTCGGGCGAGGCCGCCATCGCGCTCAGCTCGGGGCATGTCGGCGAGCCGGACCTGCCGGGCACCTTCGTGGACTACGAACTCGCCCCGCGCGAGTACGAGTTGAGCGTCGCGCAGACCGTGCTGCGGGTGCACTCACGCGTGGCGGACCTCTACAGCCAGCCGATGAACCAGACAGAGCAGCAACTCCGACTGACCGTCGAGGCGTTGCGCGAGCGCCAGGAGCACGAGCTGGTCAACAACCGGGACTTCGGGCTGCTGCACAACGCGGAATACGACCAGCGGATCTCCACCCACTCCGGGCCGCCGACCCCGGACGACCTGGACGAGCTGCTGAGCATGCGGCGCGGCACGCGGTTCCTGTTCGCGCATCCGCGGGCGATCTCCGCGTTCGGCCGCGAGTGCAACAAGCGTGGCCTGTACTTCGGCAGCGTCGATCTGGGCGGCCATCATCTGCCGGCGTGGCGCGGGGTGCCGATCCTGCCGTGCGGCAAGATCCCGGTGAGCCAGGCGCGTACATCGACGATCATCGCGATGCGCACCGGCGAGGAGGACCAGGGCGTGATCGGCCTGTTCCAGACCGGGATCCCGGACGAGATCGAGCCGGGCCTGAACGTGCGGTTCATGGGCCTGGGCGAGCAGGCCGTCATCTCCTACCTGGTCAGCACGTACTTCTCGGCAGCGGTGCTGGTGCCGGACGCGCTGGGCCTGCTGGAGAACGTCGAGGTCTCCCGTCCGAGCGGGAGCTGACGCCGGTGTCCGTCATCTCCAGGGCCCTGGCGCCCCCGGCGAGCCGTGAACTGGCCGAGCTGGTGACGTCGTTGCTGTCGGCCCGGGTCACCGCGCCGCTGCGGCTCCCGTCCGCTCCGGCCGGACCGGGCACGTCGGCGGCACGGCCGGTCGCGACCGCTCTGCCCACGCCGCCGCCCGCAGGCGTCGTACGACTGCCGGGGCCCCGTCTGCCGACCGGTCCCGCCGGTCTCGGCACGTCGGCCGCCCGCGCGTTCGCGCCCGGTCCGCCGCCGGAGGCACCGCCCGTCGAACCCGGCGCGCGACTGCACTGTCCGCCCGCCGTCCGTGACGACCCCGCACTCGGCGAGACCGTCAACGAGCGGCTGGTCGAGTGGGCCGAGGAGGTCGGGATCTATCCCGGCCAGCTCGACAAGGTCCACCGGGCGGACTTCGGCCGGCTGATCATGCTGGCGCATCCCGAGTCGGACGATCCCGACCGGCTGCTGGCGGCGGCCAAGTGCGCGCTGGCCGAATGGTCCGTCGACGACCACTACATGGACGGCGAGGTGGAGGTGGCCCGGCCGGAACTGCTCGGGCAGCGCCTCGCGATCGCCCACTCGGTGATCGACCAGGCCCATCTGCCGCTGTCGTACGCCGCTCGGCTGGAGGAGGTCGTCCGGGCCGACCCGGTCATGCGGGCGCTGCGCTCCGGCCTCGACGGCCTCGCCCGGTACGCCACCACCACGCAGGTGCGTCGGCTCCGCCACGAGCTGGCGATCATGTTCGTGGCGTACAACCAGGAGGCCGTCTGGCACACGGGCGAACAGCGGCCGCCGGTCTGGGAGTTCCTGATGCACCGGCACGAGAACAGCTTCGTGCCCTGCATGGTGCTCGTCGACGCGGTCGCCGGATACGAGCTGCCGCAGGGCGAGTTCGCCGATCCCCGCGTGCGCCGGGCGTTCACCATGGCCGGATCGGCGAGCGTCATCGTCAACGACCTGTACTCCATGGGCAAGGAGAGTCCGACGGACTTCAGCCTTCCCCGGCTGATCGCCACCGAGGACGACTGCTCCCTGGAGGAGGCCGTCGACCGCACCGTCGACCTGCACAACGAACTCATGCACACCTTCGAGGCTGAAGCGGCCGCCCTCGCCCTCACCGGCTCCCCCGAGCTGCGCCGCTTCCTGGCCGGCACCTGGGCCTGGCTCGGCGGCAGCCGCGAATGGCACGCCCGTAGCGCCCGCTACTCCACAGCTGCCTGACGCCCTTTCATATCCCCTTACCAGCAAGGAGATCGATCCAGCATGTCCATCACCGAGATGCCCTCGAACACCGCACACCGCGTCCTGCGCACCGCCTACCAGAAGTCCGTCGCCGCCTACTGGAACGCCGAGAAGAACCCCGTCAACCTCCGCCTCGGTGAGGTCGACGACCTGTACCACCACCACTACGGCCTCGGCGAGTACGACCCGTCCGTCCTCGAAGGCCCGGCCGGCACCCGCGAGCAGCGCATGATCGAGGAGATGCACCGGCTGGAGACCTCGCAGGCCGACGTACTCCTCGACCACCTGGGCGAGATCGGCCCCGAGGACCGCCTCCTGGACGCCGGTTCCGGCCGCGGCGGCACCAGCATCATGGCGGGCGCACGCTTCGGCTGCCATGTCGACGGGGTCAGCATCTCCGAGCAACAGGTCGGCTTCGCCAACGACCAGGCCGGCCGGCACGGCGTCGACGACCGGGTGCGCTTCCACTTCCGGAACATGCTCGACACCGGTTTCGACACCGGCTCGCGGCGCGGTATCTGGACGAACGAGACGACGATGTACGTCGATCTCTTCGAGCTGTACGGGGAGTTCGCCCGGCTGCTGGAGTACGGCGGCCGGTATGTGTGCATCACCGGCTGCTCCAACGACGTCCAGGGGCTGCGGTCCAAGGCGGTCAGCAGGATCGACGAGCACTACACCTGCAACATCCACCCGCGCAGTGAGTACTTCCGGGCCCTGGCCGCCAACGGCCTCGTACCGATCGATGTGGTGGACCTGACGCCGGCGACGATCCCGTACTGGGAGTTGCGTGCACAGTCCGAGGTGGCGACGGGGATCGAGGAGTCGTTCCTGACGGCGTACAAGGAGGGCAGCTTCCACTATCTCCTGATCGCAGCCGACCGGATCTGACACAGGCGGCGCGGGGGCAGCGGAAACTCCGTTGCCCCCACTATTTCGCCGCCGTGTCCCGGCCGGTGGCCCACTGGAGGAGGAAGCGCAACGCGTCGTGGGACGGCGAGTCGGCCGGTGCGGTGTAGGCGACCAGGAGCTGGTCGGGGTGGGTGTCGACGGAGAACTGCTGGACGTCGAGGGTGAGGGTACCGGCGACGGGGTGGCAGTAGGTCTTGGTGAGTTGTCGCGCCCCACGCACCTGATGGTCGGCCCACCAGGTGCGGAAGTCCGGGTCACGGGCGTTCAGTTCGTCGGTCAGGGCGGTCAGCGCCGGGTCTTCGGGGTGCCGGCCCGCTTCCATCCGCAGGACGGCGACGCACTCGCGGGCGACGCGCGGCCAGTCCGCGTACAGGGACCGGAAGGCGTCGTCGAGAAACGTCAGCCGGATCAGGTTGCGCTCTGCCGGGGGCAGGGCACCGAAGTCGCCCAGCAGTGCGGTGGCCCCCCGGTTCCAGGCCACCACGTCCATGCCGCGACTCAGCACCAGCGCAGGCACATCGTGCATGGTCTCCAGCAGTTGACGCAGCCGCGGAGCGACCTCCGGCCGACCGGACCGTCGAGCGGGCGTGGCGGGTGCGACATCGGCCAGGGTGAAGAGGTAGCCGCGCTCGTCCGGGGCGAGTTGCAGCGCATCGGCGAGCGCGTCGAGGACGGGGCGGGAGGCCCGGCGGGTGCGTCCCTGCTCCAGCCGGACGATGTAGTCGACGCTGACGTGCGCGAGCTGGGCCAGCTCCTCTCGGCGTAGGCCCGGTACCCGGCGCAGCCGGCCGTCGTCGGGCAGTCCCGCCTGGTGCGGCTGGAGGGCGGCGCGCCGGGAGCGAAGGAATGCGCCCAGTTCGGTGTCGCTGGGAGAGATGCCGGGCTGTTCCATGCTTCCAGTGTGCGCAGGACCGCGATCGCGTGCCTGGTACTGATCTGCATAGGCAGGCCCCTCCCTGGCACGGGCCACCGGGCGGCGCGACGGTGAGGACATGGCTTCGGGGCTCAGGCAGTACCCCCCTTCCCGCCGATGCCCCCGATTTCTCGCGCACCTGGAGAGCACCACCATGAAGACAGACGTCACCTTTCCCAGCGCCGGCCTGCAGCTCGCCGGTCACCTGTACACGCCGGACCGGGCCTCGGCCGACCCGCACCCTGCGATCGTCGTCGGCCACCCGGGCAGCGGTGTGAAGGAGCAGACCGCCGGCCTGTATGCGCGGCGCCTGGCCGAACAGGGCTACGTCACGCTCGCCTTCGACGCCGCCTACCAGGGTGAGAGCGAGGGCGAACCGCGTGGTCTGGAGGACCCGGCCCACCGCGTCGAGGACATCAAGGCCGCGGTGTCGTTCCTCACCACCCGTGACGAGGTGGACCCCGAGCGCATCGGGGCACTGGGCATCTGCGCCTCCGGCGGATATGCCCTTTCGGCCGCCGCGGCCGACCACCGCATCAAGGTCGTCGCCACCGTCAGCGCTGCCGACATCGCCCGCCAGTTCCGTCTGGGCGCCGACGGTGCCCAGGACCCCGCAGTCATCCAGGGCATGCTGGACGTGGCCGCCGCGGCACGCACCGCGGCGGCCCACGGCGAGGAGATCCGGCGCTTCCCGCTCTTCCCGGACACGGCCGAGCAGGCCAGGGCCATGGGCGGCCGGCACGGCTGGGAGGGCTTCGAGTACTACTGCACCGACCGCGCATTCCATCCGCGCTCGCTGAAGTCCCTGCCCTGGATCAGCGTCGACCGGATGGTCTCCTTCGACGCCTTCCGGTTCGTCGGCCTCATCGCGCCGCGCCCGCTGCTGATGATCGTCGGAAGCGAGGCCGTGACCTCGTGGATGAGCATCGAGGCCTTCCAGGTCGCCGGCGGCCCCAAGGAACTGCACTGGATCGACGGCGCCAGCCATGTCGACCTCTACGACAAGGAGCAGTACGTGGGCCCCGCGGTCTCCAGGATGGCCGACTTCTTCGGGGCCCACCTGGCACAGACCCGGTAGGCCGCGCGCAGTACGGTCACCACGCGGGACGCCGGACGCTGGAAGAGGATCACCCCCATGAGCCTGAACGCGGGCGAGGTCGCACGCATCGAGGACGCGGTGCTCACACGCGCCGCGCAGGCGGGCGACGTGACGGCGCTGGGGCTGCTGCTGGAACGGCACCGGGCGGGTATGCGCGCGGTGGCGCTGAGCATCCTGGGACCGGGGCCCGACGTCGACGACGTACTCCAGGACGCCGCCGTGAGCGCGCTGCGGCGCGTGGGTGGCGTCCGGGACCCGGCGGCCGTGGGCGCATGGCTGCGGATGATCGTGCGCAACGCCTGCCGTTCCCTGGTGCGGGGCTCCGTTCCCCTCCAGCCGCTCGACGACCTGCACCTGCCCGCCATGGACTCCGGTCCGGAGCGACTGCTGGAGCAGCACGCGATGCGGGACTGGATCTGGGAGGCCGTCGAGGAGCTGTCCCCGACCCTGCGTCTGCCGCTGGTGCTGCGTCACTTCAGCACCACTGTCACGTCGTACGAGCGGATAGCCGACGTCTGCGCAGTCCCGGTCGGAACCGTCCGCAGCAGACTGAACCAGGCACGGGCCAAGCTCGTGACAGCCCTCGCCGCCAAGGCGGACACCTCGCACGCGGACATCGCGCAACGGACCCGTGCCAGCCGTATCGAGGCGCGCGAGACGCTGGACGCCGCCGAGAGCGGACACTTCGGCAAGCTGCTGACCGAGTGCTGGTCCCCCGAGATCGCGCTCCTTCAGGGGGACGACCGGGTGGGTGGCCACAGCCTGCTGGTGCACGCCATGGACAGCGATGTCGAGGTCGGCGTACGACAGCGTCTCGTCCACGTCGTGGCCGGGCGGTCGCTGGTCATCTGGGAGATGGACATCACCAATCCCGTCGACGCTCCGGAGCACTGCCCGCCCTCGGTGGCCTGGCTGATGACCCTGGACGACGTCGGCCGGGTGCACCGGCTGCGGCTGTTCCACCCCAAGCCCTACCGGGCCACCAGCCCACTGCTTCCCGTGTGACGGTCATCACACGATTCGGGTCGAACTTCGTTCTGTCTCCAGCGTCCTGCCGGTGTCGTCGACATCTGCGGGACAGGAGACCCCATGACCACCACTTCGACCAGTTCAACCAACTCGACCACTTCGACCAATTCATCTGATCCACTGGCCATCGGCACGCACACCGTCGAAATCGACGGAGTCGTGCAGCGCTATCACGTGCACGGCACGGGACCGGTGTGCGTCGCCCATTCCGGCGGACCGGGCATTTTCTGGGAGTACCTGCGCATGCCCGCGCTGGAGCGGCACCTGACGGTCGTCTACCCGGAGCCCATCGGCTCCGGCGCCTCCGGCCGCCTGTCCTCCCACCCCAACGGCTACACGCGGCCCCGCTACAGCCGGTTCCTCGATGCACTGATCGAGCACTTCGGTGTCCCGCAGGTGCACCTTCTGGGGCATTCGCACGGCGGCTTCGTCGCCCAGTACCACGCCCTGCACCGACCCGAGCGCATCGCCGGGGTGATCCTCTACGAGAGCTCGCCGGTGACCGGACCCGAGCACGGCGCCGAGACCATGCGCCAGGTGGAGTCGTTCGCGGCACTCCATGCCGACCACCCCGAACTCCCGGAGATCCTGGCGGCTTTCCAGACGATTCCCACCATCTCCGACGACGCGGCGCAGACGGCCGTCGCAAAGGCGCTGTTCCCCGCGTACTTCGCCGACTACTGGGGCCGGGAGGAGGAGTACGCACTGTTGCGTGCCTCCCTCAAGGCCACCCATATCTCCTGGTTGGACGAGGATCTCGCCCCGACCGTCGTCGACGACCGTGCGGACCTCGGCTCACTCACCGTGCCCGCCCTCGTCGTCGTCGGCCGCCACGACTTCATCTGCGGGGTGCGCTGGGCCGAGGAGTTGCACGGGCTGATCCCCGGATCGGAACTGCTGATCCTGGAGAACAGCGGGCACTTCGGTCACATCGAGGAGCCGGAGGTCTTCGCGCAGGCAGTGGCGCGTTTTGTGAAGGCCCACGGCAACTAGGTCATTTGGTCGAAGCCGGAGCGGGCAGTGCGCCCTAGCTTGTAACTGTCCGGAAGGTTTCCGGCAAAAGAGGAGCAATCACATGAGTACCGTGAAGAACGTCGTGCTCGTCCATGGAGGATTCGTCGACGGCTCCGGCTGGCAGTCGGTGTACCGCATCCTCACCCGCGACGGCTTCAACGTCAGCGTCGTCCAGAACCCGACCCACTCCCTCGAAGGCGACGTGGCGGTCACACACCAGGTCCTCGACGCCCAGGAGGGGCCGTCCGTGCTCGTCGGCCACTCCTACGGAGGCGCCGTGATCACCGAGGCCGGCCGGCACGAAGGAGTGGCCAAGCTCGTCTACATCGCGGCCTTCGCGCCGGACAAGGACGAGTCGGTCAACACCCTGATCTCCGACCCGCCTCCCGGTGCGCCCGTTCCGCCGATCCTGCCGCCCCAGGACGGATTCCTGTTCCTGGACCGGGAGAAGTTCGCCGCGTCGTTCGCGGCCGATGTGCCGCCCGAGGACGCCCGGTTCATGGCCGACTCGCAGGTTCCGTGGGGTGTGGGAGCGCTCGGCGGGACCGTCACGGAGGCCGCCTGGCGTACCAAGCCGAGCTGGTATCTCGTCGCGACCGACGACCGTATGATCCCCCCGCCGGCGCAGCGCTCCATGGCCGAGCGCGCCGGAGCCACCGTGAGCGAGGCCGCCGGAAGCCACGCCATCTACGTCTCCCAGCCGGAAGCGGTGGCCGACCTGATCAAGCAGGCCGCTGCCCACCAGGTCTGATCGTCAGCACCGCAGAACCCGAGCGACAGCCCGCCTCATGCCAGGTGGGCTGTCCGCATCCGCTCCCGAATTCGCTCCGCTCCCGTTCCAGAATTCGCTCCTCGAAGAGAAACAGGTTCATGAGTACCGTCGTTCAGCCGTCCGTCGCCGAACAGTCCGAGGCCGAAGCGCTCTACCAATTCGAGACCGGCGCCCCCGAGACCGTCCGCACCGCGCTGGGAATGCGCGGCACGCGGATCGGTGGCGGAGTGGTGCTGTCGATGCGCAACGACCCCACCCGCTACTGGAGCAAAGCGCTCGGCTTCGGTGTCACCGCCCCCGTCACCGCCGAACTGATCAGGGAAGTCTGCGACTTCTACCGGGCCGAGCAGACTCCGCGGGCCGCTTTCCAGATCGCGCCCGCCTTTCTTCCCGAGGAGTGGCCGGAGATCTGTGAACGGGAGGGCATCGTCGCGGAATCGTCCTTGGTGAAGCTCGTGTGCCCGACCGACGAGGCCGTCGCCCGCGCCGACGCCCTGGACGTGCCTGCCGACGGAATCCGTGTTGCCCGCTTGGAGGCCGGCCGGGCCCTCGAGTGGGGCGCGGTCATGATGCGCGCCTTCGGTGCGCCGGTCGCGCACTACTCGGGGATGGGCGCCGCGTCCGCGACCCGGCCGGGGTGGCATCCGTTCGCCGCCTGGCTGGACGGGCAGATCGTAGGGACCGGAACCATGCTCGTCCGGGGTGAGACGGCGCAGATGTTCGCCGGCGGTGTGCTGCCGCATGCGCGCAAGCGAGGTGGCCAGACGGCCCTGCTGGCGGCCCGGGCCCGGCTGGCGCAGAAGCTCGGGTGTCGGGTGTTGATCGCCGAGACCGGCGCCGAGGACCCCGGGACCCACAACTCCTCCCTGCACAACATGCTCCGCCTCGGCTTCCAGATGGCGTACGAGCGCCGCAACTGGAGTTGGCGCCTCATGGCGTGACGCCGCTCAGCGCGTCGCGCAGTCCGGCACGCGAGGTGACGTTCAACTTCCGGAACACTCCCCGCAGATGGGCGGCCACGGTGCGGGGAGACAGGAAGAGCTGGGCGGCTATCTGCTTGTTGGTCAGTCCTGTGGCCGCCAGCTGTGCCACCTGCCGTTCCTGCGGGGTCAGTTGGGAGGACTGGCCCGCGCCGGGTATCACGGTCCTGGTGAGGATCCCGCTCGCCCGCAGTTCACTCGCGGCTCGCGCACTCCAGGGCGCCGCTCCCAAGCGTTCGAACGTACCGAGCGCGGCCTCCAGGTGTACGCGGGCCGCGACACCCGACTTGGCCCGGCGCAGTCTCTCACCGTAGGCCAGACAGATCCGGGCCCAGTCGAACGGCCAGCGCTCGGCGCCGGGCGTGGCGATGGCCGCTTCGAACAGCTCGTGGTCGATGAAGCCCGCGGTGGCCATGGCCTCGGCGGCATCGGTCAGCATGGCCAGACGTGGGGAGATCGACGGGATGTCGGTCTTTCTGATCCCCTTCACGTGCGCGGCCGCCTCGTCGCGGTGATCGGTCCGAGTCGCGGCTTCAGCGAAATCCAGCAGGAGCCACAGCGCGTGCGGCTGGTACCGCGGCACCTCACCGGGTGCGCCAAGGGCCCTCAACAGGCGGTAGCCGGTGTCGAAGTCCGCGCTGCCGAGCGCCGACAGCGCCCGGATGTGAGCGGCGTAGACACGGAGTGCCCCCAGTCCTCGGGGATTGCCCCAGGAGACGAGGCGGTCCGCGATCTCGCGTGCGGTGGAGCCGTCGCCTCGCGCGGCGGCCAGCATCCCCCGCAGGAAGTGGCCCGACGACGCCGGCAGACGGTAGTTGTACGTCGCGCACCACCCGAGGCCCTCCTCGGTCATCCCCAGCAGGTCGTCCCACTGGCCGCCGGCGTAGGCGTCGTTCGCCAGGAGGAACTGCGCCTGGATCGCCAGGGCCATGGCTCCGCCGTTCCGGCCGTCGTCGATGACACGCCGCAGTGCACTGCGGCAGCCCGACAGGCGGTCGACATAGGCGGCCGAGAGTGCGACACCGAAGACGCGTACGGGGTCGGACTCCTGATGGAGGCCGGAGATCAACTCGTCGAGACGGTCGAGTACGGGCATGGCCGCGTACGCGGGATCGCCGAAGGCACCCAGGATCACCGGCAGCATGCGGTTCGAAGAGGGCGGCCGGCAGCGCCTCACGACGCTGTCGAAGGAGTGCCACAGTTCCGGCCGTCCGCTGAAGAAGCACACCATGAGGAGGCTGTTCAGGGCTTCGCGGAGGATGTTGTCGTCTGTGTCCCCGGGCCGGGCGTGGGTGTCGATGGCGGTGACGAGCAGCCGATGGGCCGTGTCCACGTCGCCCTCGCCGTTGAGGAGTTGACTGGCCGCCGCGGTTGCCGCCGCCAGGGACTCGGTACCGGCCGGATCGGCGCGGCCGGCATTCTCGAGCAGAGCGCGTACGTTGCCGAGATCGCCGGTGATGTTGGCGCCGAGACAGGCCGCTTCAGCCAGCCGTCTGCCCTTGGCCTCCCCTGTGCTGCTCAGCTCGGAGGCGCGCAGCAGGGTGGAGATGGCGCCGACGGCGTCGCCGCGGTGCAGGGTGCTGTAGGCCACCTCGTGCAGAAGCGCGGCCACTTGGTCGTCGGGGCCGATGGCGGCGTCGGCGAGGTGGCGGGCCCGGCGTTCGGACCCTTCGGGGAGTTCCCCGGCGAGCGTCAGGTGTCCCCACCGGCGCTCGGCGCTGGTCGACAGATCCATGACCGCGGAACGGGTGAGCGGGTGCCGGAAGACCAGCCGGCCCGTAAGGCTGTCGACCTGCACGAGTCCGGCCCGCTCGGCGGGGCACAGCCCGCGCAGCCCGTCCGGGTCGGCCGCGGCCCGCTGGAGGATGTGCAGATCGCCCGAGCCGTCCAGGACGGCGAGCAGCAGCAGTCTCCGGGTGGCGTCCGGGAGCGCCTCGACCCGGGAGGAGAAGATCCTCTTGAGGCGCTCGGTCAACGGCAGTACGGCCGGCAGCGTTCCGCGCTCCGTCTGCTGTGCGTCATTGAGCGGGACGGGCAGCTCCAGCAGCGCCAGGGGGTTTCCCCGGGCTTCGGCGACCAGCCGCCGGCGGACCCTGGCCGCCATGGCGGGGAACCGCTCGCTCACCAACTCGTGCGCCGATACGTCGTCCAGGGGCTGAACCTCGTGTGCGGCCGTCCCGGTGCTGCTCAGGAAGGACTCGTCGCCGGTCCGGGACGCGGCGAGCAGGGCGAGGGAGCCGGTGTGAACGGAGCGGGCGACGGTGGCCAGGACCGCGGCGCTGGGTCGGTCCAGCCACGTCACGTCATCGACGATGAGCGCAATGGGACTGCTCGCGCCGGCCGCCCGGGTCAGCAGGCCTTGCACAGCGTTCGCGATCACGAGCAGTTCGGTGGGCTGCCCTTCGGACAACCCCCGGACTGCCTGGAGGGTTTCCGCCTGCCGGGACGGCAGAGCCGGGATCTCCCCGGCCAGCGGCTGCAGGATCTGGTTCAGTGCCGAGAAGCTGACACCTTCCTCGAACTGCGAGCCGACGACACGCAGTACCCGGAAGCCGGCCTCGGACGCACGCAGCGCCGCGGCCTCCAGCAGCGCGCTTTTGCCCACCCCGGCCTCTCCGGTCAGCAGCAGCGCGCTTCCGCGCGTCACGGCCGAGCCGAAGAGGCCGTCGACGACCGCCAGTTCCGCTGATCGACCGACGAGACGACCGGCGGCTCTCCCATGGGAGTCGTCGGCGCTCTTGTCGTTGCCCTTCGGGTCAGGCGGTATCGGGGATGACATGAAGCCTCCCAAGTGAGTGTCCTGCTTCACGTAGGTGGTTCACCCAAGGCGTGCTGCTGCTTCACCGGCGGCACGCTGCGCGGCGATCCGGTCGACGCGGACCGTCTCACCGTTCTCGACGACGGCCTCACCCGCGACCCAGACGTCGCTGACCGCGCGAGAGCCGGCCGCCCACATCAGATTGGCGAGCAACTGGCTGTCCGCGACATCCAGACCTGCCGCGAAGTGAGGGCCGTCCACGGAGATATGAATCATGTCCGCCCAGTTTCCGGTGCGAAGAGATCCGATGTCCGTCCTGCCCAAAGCCGCCGCTCCGCCCGAAGTCGCCATGAGGAAGGCGTCCTGGGCCGTGAGGGCCAACGGGTCGCCTGTGGAAAGGCGGCAGAACATCATGGCAAGCCGCGCCTCCTCCCACAGGTCGAGATCGTCGTTGCTCGCAGGTCCGTCGGTACCGAGACCGACGGGAACGGACGCGGCGCGAAGCGCCCCGAGGGAGGCCGTTCCGGAGGCGAGTTTGGCGTTCGAGCCCGGACAGTGCGCGACACCGGCCCCTGACTCCGCGAGCAACTGGATGTCGCTGTCGGAGAGATGCACGGCATGGGCCGCGAGCAGCCGACCGTCGAGGAGGCCGCTGGTACGCAGCAGTTGAGGCACCGACCCGTGTCGCTCGCGCTGTGCGACGTCCTCGTCCAGGGTCTCCGCGACGTGGATGTGCACCAGGGCCCCGCGTTGCGCGGCCTCCTCCGCGGTTGCGTAGAGGGCCTCGGGCGGCAGGGTGTAGGCGGAGTGCGGCCCGTAGCAGAGTTCGATGCGATCGCCCGGCCCGAAGCGCAGGCCGTCCGCGTCCATCCACTTCCCTATCGCCGCGAGGTCACCGCGCCAGTCCCCTCCGGGCCGGTCGAAGTAGGCGGGTGCGACGAGGACACGGCTTCCCGCCCGGAGCGCCGCGTCGACCACGTGTTCAGCGTGTGCGTACATCTCGGCGCTGGTGGTCACGCCGTAGCCGAGCATCTCGACGCATCCCAGCAGCATCCCCGCTTGGGCATCCTGCGGCCGCATGCGTGCCTCGGCCGGCCAGATGACGTCCTGGAGCCACGCCATCAACGGCAGGTCCCCGCCGAGTCCCCGCAGCAGGGTCATCGGAGAGTGCGCGTGGGTGTTGACCAGGCCGGGAGCGAGTATGCCGGACAGGGAGCTGCGCGGGATGTCGTCCGGGATCGAAGGGGCGGTGGCAGCCGGGCCGCAGTAGGTGATGCGCCCGTCGGGTCCGACGTCGACCACGGCATCACGCAGTACGGAACAGGCGGGGTCGGCCGGCAGAACCACCGGCGCGACGAAGCGTCGTGTCATAGACATGGATGGAATCACCCCGCCGTCGGAGGCGAGGGAAGACCCCATTGCGAGAAGTCCAACTCGCCATTGCCGCTCTTCGTCAGGACGTCCTTCTTGCCGGAGGTCCAGGCGATGGCGATCTTCTCACCGCTCGCTATTTCGATGGTGCCCTTCACACGGTCCTGGCTCTTGTCGACGCACTTGAGCAGGATCGACTGCTCCTGCTGAAGAAGGCCCTCGCATGCCTGGCGCTTCTTGCCGTCCGTGCTCTGAAAGGCGAGCATGACCTTCTTGCCCTGAATGATCATGGCCGTCCGGTCGACATCGGAGTCGCCGAGCCAGCCGCCGTCAAGGGTGGTGCTCGACGGTGCGGCAGCGCTCGGAGACTCCGCGATCGTGCTCGTCGTCGGCGTCGACGACTTGGTGGCTGACGCGTCGTCGGCAGAGTCGTCGCTCGTGCAGCCGGTCAGCAGAACAGTGCAGAGACCGGCGGTGGCGATGCTGAACTTCGCAAGGTCACGCATTCCTTGCAGCCCCCTTCATGGACATTCCGTCGTGGGTTTCTGATGCGGCGAAGGCGTGGGTGGCCGTGGGGTCGCTCTCGCTGATCCCGAAGCGCTGGTGGAATCTGCGCAGAGGTCCCGGGGCGTACCAGGCCGAGCGGCCCAGCAGACACATCGCGGCCGGCAGCAGCACTCCGCGTACGGCGATGGCGTCGATGAGGATGGCCAGCCCGCTTCCCAGGCCGAACATCTGCATGAAGCTGACCTTCGCCGTGGCGAAGGCGAAGAATCCGACGGCGAGCAGACAGGCCGCGGCGCTCACGATCCTTCCGGTGTGCCCGAGGCCGTGGACGACGGCGGTCTCGGTGTTCTCACCGGCGTCGTGGAGTTCCTTGATCCTGCTGGTGACGAACACCTCGTAGTCCATGGACAGACCGAAGGCGATGCAGAAGAGCAGGACCGTCATGGAGGTGTCCATGGGCTGGGGGGTGAATCCCAGTACGGAGCTGAGATGGCCGTCCTGGAAGATCCAGGTCATGGCGCCGATCGCCGCGGCGAGGCTGATCATGTTCAACACCAGCGCGCGGAGCGGCTGGACGATGCTTCCCGTGAACAGGAAGAGCAGGATGAAGGTGGTGACGGCGACGAGGCCGGCGGCGAAGGGGAGGCGGCTCGCGATCGAGTCCTTGGCGTCGAGCAGTTCGGCGTCCCCGCCTCCCACCAGGACCTCCTCGGAGCCGGCGGGTGCCTTGGCCTCGCGGACCAGTTGGACGAGAGACTGGGCGCCGTCCGACTTGGGCGGTGCGGAGCCGATGATGCTGAGGCGCTGCGCGTCGCGGCCGTCCAGGGCTTCGTTCGCCGGGCCGGGGGCCTGCGCGCTTCCCTGTTGATAGGTGCCGGTCGACGCCTCGACCCGTACGACCCCGTTGAGGAGCGCCAGTTGCTGCGCGTAGGCGTCCACGGTCTCGTAGTCCATGGACCCGCGGGCGACGACCTGGACGGCCGCCTCGTCATCTCCCTGGAAGTCGGCCTGAAGTGCCGTGGACACCTGTCGGCTCGGCGCGTCCTCGGGGAGGACCCGTTCGTCGGGGGTGCCGAACGTGACGCCCATCAGCGGGGCCGCGGCGAGTAGAAGCACCGCCAGGACCGGTACGGCGGTCAGCACCGGCCGGCGCATCACATTCCCGGCCAGTCGGCCCCAGAACGGTGCCCGCCGGCGATGGCGGTCGGCCTTGGGCCAGGGGAGCCTGCCGCTGTTGATGCGATGCCCCAACAGCATGAGCAGGGCAGGCATCACGAACAGGGTGCCGATGGCGGCGATGACCACGACGCCCACGCCGGCATAGGCGAAGGAGCGCAGGAAGTACTGCGGAAAGACGAGCAGTGCGGTGAGCGCGACGGCGACCGTACCCGCCGAGAACACGACCGTACGTCCGGCGGTGTGCACGGTCGAACGAACCGCGTCGGCGACGCTCATGCCGTCGGCCAGCTGTTCCCGGAAGCGGCTGATCATCAACAGCGCGTAGTCGATGCCGAGCCCCAGCCCGAGGGCCGTGGTCAGGTTGATCGCAAAGACCGACACGTCGGTGACGCTGCCCAGGAGGGAGAGTTCCGCGAAGGTCCCGGCGACCGCCACCGTGCCGATGGCGAGCGGCAGCAAGGCCGCGACCACACCCCCGAACACCACGAGCAGGAGCAGCAGCGTCACGGGGACGGCGATGATCTCCGCAAGGAGGAGGTCCTTCAGAACCTGCTCCGACAGCTCGGCGCCCACCGCGGTACCGCCGCCGGCCCGCACGGTGAGTCCCTCGTACCGGCCCGTGTACGCGTCGATGATGTCGTGTGCGTGCTCTTCACGCGTGGACTCGTCGCCCTTCACATGGGCGAGGACCATGGCCGAACGGCCGTCACGGGCCAGCAGGGAGTCACTGCGCGTGTCCCAGTACGAGACGACGTTGCTGAGCTCCGGTTCCTTGCGCAGTTCGGCCACCAGTTGCTCGCCGTCCTGCTCGACCGCCGAGTCGGTGACACGCTGGGCGCCGCCGCCGACCAGCAGCACCAGGTTCGCTTCTCCCCCGAATTCCTCATCGATGACCTCACTCGCACGTGTCGACTGCGAGTCCGGGTCATCGAAACCACCGCCCACCAGTTTCCCGAAAGCGCCCACACCCACGACGCTCATCGCAGCAACGAGGACGGCAGCTACTGCAAGCACAACTCTGGGCCGCCGGACCGTAAGGCCCGCAACGCGGTCGAACATGCCTTTCCTTTCGACTCGTTCGGAGATCGACGTACTCTTTTTCTGTGTCTGTGCATCGCCGAGCGCAGACAAGACGGATGACGGACCTCAGAGTTCGATCCGGAAGATGTGACCTCGATCACGCCCTCTCGGGCGGATGGGACGACCTGTGTCTTCGAGGAGCCAAGCGCTCACCCTCTCCTCGGCGAGTGCCTGGGACGAGGTCTTCACCGGCCTCCACGGCGCGAGCCGGATCAAGGTGCCGGATCGGCACGCTCCATGGGCCGGACGCCTGGAATGGCAGCAGTCGAAGACGTACGGACTCGCCCTGTGCTCCGGCGGTGAGGAAGAGGTCGACAGGGACACCCGGCACATCCGGTCCGACCCCCGGGGCACCTACGAACTCCTCGTACCGCTGGCCGGGACGGCCCGGGTGGAGCAGGGGGCGTCGTCCGGCGAGATCGGGCCCGGCAGCATGGTGCTGTGCGACATCGACCGCCCGCTGACGTTCGCGCACGGTGACGATCTCCTGAGCATCTCCTTCATGGTGTCCGGCGAGAACGTCGCCGCACGCAGTCCGCTCGCGGCCACGGGGCCGCACCTGCTCGGCGGTGTCCGCGGACTGGGCCGAATCATCCGGGAGTTGACGACGACGCTGCACGAGGAGCGCGAGCAGCTCTCCGAAACCGGCTTCGACATGGCGTGCGACCGGCTGCTGGACCTGGTCTGTCTGGCCGCGGAGGGCGCCGGCGACACCGCGCCCACAGGCCAACGGGCCACGGTCGAGGCCGCGATCCGCCGCTACGTCCGCCGGCACGCCTGCGACAGAGATCTGGACGTCGTCGGTATCGCGCGGGCGCTCGGCTGGTCGGTTCGCTATGTCCAGCAGGTGTTGCAGGCGGCCGACACCACCGCACGCGATCTCATCCGCCGCGAACGGCTGGACGTCGCCCGAACCCGGCTGGTCAGCGCGGGTTGGGCCACGTATTCGATCGCCGAGATCGCCCATTCCTGCGGCTTCGGCAGTCACGCCTCGTTCGCCACGGCGTTCCGGGCGGAGTTCGGCATGACGCCTCGCGAAGCCCGGCAGGGCATCAGCCGTCGGAAGAGCTGAAGTACCGCCGTGGATTGTCGACCAGCATGGTGGTCAGCTGCGCCTCGGTGACGCCGGCCCGGCGCAGCGCCGGGAGTACCTCGTCGTGCAGGTGGGTGTGATGCCAGTTCGGCGCGATCTGCTCCCGTACGCCGGGCGGGAACCAGTCGATGTGGCACGACGCGTCGTGCGACAGGACCATGCGTTCGGCGAAACCTTCGCCCGCGAGCGTCGCGACGGTCGCCACCCGCTGGTCGGAGGGCAGGAGGATGTCGAGGCCGAAGCGGTCCATGCCGACGTACGAGCCGTTGTCGATGAGCTCGTGCAGATAGTCCAGGTCGGCGGTGTCACCGCTGTGGCCGATGACGACCGCGCCGAGGTCCACGCCTTCGCTGCGCAGGACGTTCTGCGCGACGAGTCCCGTACGGGAGCCTGCGCTGGTGTGCACCGTGATCGGGGCACCGGTGCGCAGATGTGCCTGGGCCACCGCTCGCATCACCCGCTCGACGCCCGGGGTGAGTTCGTCCTCGATCGCGCACTTCAGGAACGCGGCCCTGATGCCGGTGTCGGCGATGCCCTGGGTGAGTTCGCGGACGAACAGGTCTGTCATGGCTTCGGGGCCGCCGAGCAGCGTTCCCGGCCCGTGGTAGCGGAAGTAGTCGGGGACGTCGGCCAGCGTGTAAAGGCCCGTGGCGGCAACGATGTTGAGGTCCACTTGTTCGTTCACCAGGGCCACGCGCGCGACGTTGCGGCCGAGTCCGATGACCGTGGGGTCGACGATGGTGGTGACGCCGGTCGCCGCAAGTGCCTTGAGCCGGGTGACGGCGTCGCTGATGCGCTCCTGTTCGTCCCAGGTCTCCGGAAGGCTCTGCCGGAGTTCCTCGCTGAGCACGAAGACGTGCTCGTGCATCAGTACGGTGCCGAGGTCATCAACTGCCACAGGGCCGCGGACAGTCTGAACCTGCGGGGTGGACGTCATAGGGATCCTTCAGTGCCGTGGGGTGAGGTGCGGTCTCGCGGCTCGGTGAACCTGTGCAGGACTCTGCCAAGCCCACGGCACCGACGTCTTTCGCGTCGGCGCGCAGTTCTTTCGCCTGGACGTGACGACGGCGAGGGGGTCTTGAGTCCCCCTCGCCATCGCCGGGCACCGTGCTGTCGGCACGCCCGGGCCGCTACTCGGGCCAGTCGGAGTTCTTGATGACCTCCACGAAGTCGCCGCGTACGAATCCGGGGCTGAAGTGGGCCAGCACATCCGCCTTGACGTTGCCGAAGGTCGTCTCGGGGCGGTCCTTGATGCCCTCGGTGAAAGCGGCGAGGATCCGGTTCTTGAAGTCCGGGCGGGGGTGGGCCGCGACGACGGCCGCGCGCTGTTCGTCGGAGACGGCGTGGTAGCCGATTCCCAGGACGTCCAGCTCCACGCCACGGGTCACCAGGGCCACTTCGGGCGCCATGTGCAGGGGGATCTCCGGGGTGGTGTGCAGGGCGATGGCCGTCCAGACCCGGTCGGCCGGCTCATCGGCGATGCCGTGGGCCTGCAGGAAGCGGCGGGCCTCGTCGGCACCGTCGATCTCGAAACGCCGGTCGGTGCGGCCGAAGCGCTCCGTCAGCCCCAGGTCGTGGAACATCGCGCCGACGTAGAGCAGCTCGGGGTCGAAGTCCAGCTTCTGCTCCCCGCCGCGCAGCGCCCCGAACAGGAACACCCGCCGGGAGTGGTCGAACAGCAGCGGCGAGGCGACGTCCCGTACCAGCTCCGTCGCCGCTCGCGTCAGTGTGCTGTCCGGGATCCGCACGCCTGCAATCGATTCGCCCATGATGACGGCCTTCCTGTCCTTGCTCGATCGGTTCTCCTTCAGCGTCGTCCGGTGCCCTATCCTGGGGCCATGTCCCTGCGGCCATCCATCCCACACATTCAGACATGACGCATCGGGTTGCGTTCCTGGCGTTCGACGATGTGACCCTGCTCGACGTCAGCGGCCCCTTGGAGGTGCTGCACCAGGCGGGACGGCTCGGCCACCCCTACACACCGGTGCTGGTCTCCCCATGCGGCGGCGACGTCACGACCTCCTCGGGCCTGGCGCTGGCCCGGACGACGACTCCTGCCGAGGCCGGGCCGGTCGACACCCTCGTGGTCGCCGGAGCCGACCGGCTGGCCGAGCAGTCACCGGAGGCGGAGCTGCTGGCCGCGGCCGCCATCCTCGCCGAGCGGGCGCGACGCGTCGCCTCCGTCTGCACCGGCGCTTTCGTCCTCGCCGAGCTGGGCCTGCTCGACGGGCGCAGGGCGACCACACACTGGCGGCATGCCAAGACGCTCGCCCATCGCTACCCCGCAGTGCAGGTCGAACCGGACGCCCTCCACATCCGCGACGGGCGGTACGTCACCTCCGCCGGCATCAGCGCGGGCATCGATCTGGCCCTTGCGCTGGTCGAGGACGACCACGGAGCGGACGCGGCCCGGGAGGCCGCCCGCGAACTGGTCGTCTTCATGCAGCGCCCGGGCGGACAGTCGCAGTTCTCCACGGCGCTGGCGACCCCGCCGGCCCGCAGCGACCTGCTGGGCTCGGTGACCGCGTCGGTGCTCGCCGACCCGGCCGCGGACCACAGCCTGCCCGCGATGGCCGCATCCGCCGCCGTCAGCACGCGGCATCTGACCCGGCTGTTCCGGACGGAACTGCACACCACGCCCGCCCGCTGGGTCGAACGCGTCCGTCTCGACCGGGCGCAGCAACTCCTGCTCGACGGGCACAGCGTGACCTCGGCAGCCCATCGCAGCGGGCTCGGCAGCGACGAGACCCTCCGCCGCGCCTTCGCCCGCCACCTGGGCACCACCCCGACCGTGTACCGCAGACGCTTCGCCACCACGCGTCCACACGACTCCCCGGCGTGATGCCGTCGCCGACCGGCGGTCAGACCGTGGACAGGTCGATCGCCCGGTCGACGTCCTGCGGCTTCAGCACTCGCAGGATTCCTTCCAACAGGTAGTAGTCGGCGTACGGAAGGGAGATCTCGATCCCGTCCTCAGCAGGCCGGTTGCGCGTGCACCGGGCCACGACCGCCTCCGCACGGGCCGAGTTCTTCGTCAGACAGGTCTCCGACAACGCGGTGAGCAGCCGCAGCGCCACCGCGTGGTACGCATCGCTGCCGGTGGCCGTGGCGAGGTCGAGCAGACCGCACGCCATGATCGCGCCGGCCGATGCGTCCTTGATGTCGTACGGCTGTTGCGGAGCGCGGTAGTCCCACACGGGAACGTCGTCCGGGCTCAGGGATCGCACCGCGAAGTCCGCGAGTCTGCGCGCGGTGGCCAGGAACTCCGGGTTCCCGGTACGTCGGTACATCGTGGTGAACCCGTAGAGCCCCCACGCCTGTCCGCGCGACCAGCAGGACGTCGGGCTGTACCCCTGCACGGTGTTCGGGCCGATCGGCGCGCCACTGGCCGGGTCGAAGTCGTAGACGTGCGGGGTCGATCCGTCCGGGCGCAGGAAGACCCGCTGAGCGGTCTTGGCGTGCTCCACGGCGATGTTCAAGTACTTCGCGTCGCCGGTCTGCCGGCTCGCGAAGGCCAGCAGGTCGAGGTTCATCATCGTGTCGATGATGACGCGGCCCGCGTTGTTCTGATCGGTCAGTGCGCCCCAGGCTCTGATGAAGCGGCCGCGCGGGTTGTACCGCTGGATCAGGGAGTCGGCCGCCCGTACGGCGCCCGTCCGCCATTTGTCGTCGCCCGTCAGCCGCCAGGCGGTGACCCATGACGGGTAGAAGAGGAACCCGAGGTCATGCGTGCCGGTGTCGTACTGGCGCGGGGCCAGCTTCTGCGCGGATGCCAGTGCCCAGGTGCGGAAGGCGTCGTCCTTGCTGTGGAGCCAGGCCATCCACAGCGCGCCCGGCCAGAACCCGCCCACCCAGTCGCCGTTCTGCGAGTGGACCCACTTCTCGAACTTCGTGCCGACGGGGAAGGCGGTCACGGTCGGGGCCACGGCACGGAGCTTCTGGACGGCGTAGTCGGCCGCAGTGCTGAGGGATTTCAGGCTCGGTGCCGGTGTCGGACCCGTGGCTGCGTCCGCGGCCGCGGCCGGTGTCGAGGAGGCGTACACCGCTGCGGCACCGGCCGCCGTAGCCAGCACAGTGCGACGGGAAACACTCATACCGATCACTCCAACTGGTCAACGGGGGAAAGGAGTTGCTTGAGCCTTGCATGACAGAAGCCGCCATGTACACCCACGTGAGCGATGTTCATCACCATGAACGGGACAAGAGACCGCCCCCCGCGCAGGTGTCTTTGCGCGAGGGGCGACGGGTTGCGGTGACGACGTGCGGCGGCAGGCGGCTCAGGCGAGTTCCACGAGCAGATCTCCGCCCTCGACCTGCTGGATGCGGTTGATGGCCAGTCGCGTCACCCTGCCGGACTTCGCGGCGGTGATCGACGCCTCCATCTTCATCGCCTCGATGGTGGCCACCGTGGCACCGGCCGCCACCTCGTCCCCCTCGGCGACGGTGAGGGTCACCACGCCGGCGAACGGCGCCGCGACATGACCGGGGTTCGCCCGGTCGGCCTTCTCGGTGGCGGGGACGTCCGAGGCGGCCGCCCGGTCGCGGACCTGGATCGGCCGCAACTGGCCGTTCAGGGACGACATCACGGTGCGCATACCGCGCTCGTCCGCGTCACCGACGGCCTGCAACTCGATCAGCAGCCGCACACCGCGTTCGAGGTCGACGGCGTACTCCTTGCCCGGGCGCGGCCCGTAGAAGAAGTCCTTGCTGTCCAGCACGCTGGTGTCGCCGTAGGCGTCACGGTGGGTCTCGAACTCGCGCGCCGGTCCAGGGAACAGCAGCCGGTTGAGTGTCGTCCGCCGGTCCTTCGCCAGCCCCTCACGGTCGTCGGCGCTCAGCTCCCGCATCGGCTTGGCCTCGGCGCGGCCCCGCAGCGCCTTGGTGCGGAACGGCTCGGGCCAGCCGCCGGGCGGGGTGCCCAACTCGCCGCGCAGGAAGCCGATGACGGAGTCGGGGATGTCGAACCGGTCCGGCTCGTCCTCGAAGTCGGCCGGGGACACGCCGGCACCCACCAGGTGCAGCGCCAGGTCGCCGACCACCTTCGAGGAGGGGGTGACCTTCACCAGTCGGCCGAGCATCCGGTCGGCGGCGGCGTACATCGCCTCGATCTCCTCGAAGCGGTCGCCCAGGCCCAGCGCGACCGCCTGGGTGCGCAGGTTGGAGAGCTGCCCGCCGGGGATCTCATGGTGGTAGACACGGCCGGTCGGCGCGGCGAGGCCCGCCTCGAAGGGCGCGTAGACCTTGCGGACGCTCTCCCAGTACGGCTCGAGGTCGCCGACCGCCTGGAGGTCCAGGCCGGTGGGCCGCTCGGAGTGGTCGGTCGCGGCCACGATCGCGGTCAGCGAAGGCTGCGAGGTCGTCCCGGCCATGGACGCCACCGCCCCGTCCACGGCGTCCGCGCCGGCCTGCACGGCGGCGAGGTAGGTGGCGAGCTGGCCGCCCGCGGTGTCGTGGGTGTGGATGTGGACCGGCAGGTCGAACTCCCGGCGCAGGGCCGACACCAGCTTCGCCGCGGCCGGTGCCCGCAGCAGACCGGCCATGTCCTTGACGGCGAGCACATGGGCGCCCGCGTCCACGATCTGCTCGGCCAGCCGCAGGTAGTAGTCCAGGGTGTAGAGCTGCTCGGACGGATCGGACAGGTCGGAGGTGTAGCACAGGGCCACCTCCGCGACGGCCGTCCCGGTCTGCCGTACGGCGTCGATGGCGGGCCGCATCTGGTCGACGTCGTTGAGGGCGTCGAAAATGCGGAAGATGTCGATGCCGGTGGCCGCCGCCTCCTGCACGAACGCGTCGGTCACCTCGGTGGGATACGGCGTGTAGCCCACGGTGTTGCGGCCGCGCAGCAGCATCTGGAGGCAGATGTTCGGGACGGCCTCCCGCAGCGCCGCCAGGCGCTCCCACGGGTCCTCGGCGAGGAAGCGCAGGGCGACGTCGTAGGTGGCGCCGCCCCAGCACTCCAGGGACAGCAGCTGGGGCAGGGTGCGGGCCACCACCGGGGCGACGGCGAGCAGGTCCTTGGTGCGCACCCGGGTGGCGAGCAGCGACTGGTGGGCGTCACGGAACGTGGTGTCGGTGACGCCGATGGTCGGCGAGGCGCGCAGCCGGCTCGCGAAGCCCTCGGGGCCGAGTTCGGCGAGCCGCTGCCGGGACCCGGCGGGCGGCTCACCGGCCGGCAGCGCGGGCAGCTTGGTCAACGGGTCGATCAGGGCGGGCCGTTCGCCGTGCGGCTTGTTGACGGTGACATCGGCGAGGTAGGTGAGCAGTTTCGTGCCGCGGTCGGCGGAGTGGCGGGCGGTGAGCAGGTGCGGGCGCTGCTCGATGAACGATGTGGTGACCCGGCCGGCCTGGAAGTCGGGGTCGTCCAGCACGGCTTGCAGGAAGGGGATGTTGGTGGCCACGCCGCGGATGCGGAACTCGGCGACCGCACGCCGGGCACGGCCCACCGCGGTGCTGAAGTCCCGGCCCCGGCAGGTGAGTTTCACCAGCATGGAGTCGAAGTGGGCGCTGATCTCCGTACCGGCGTGGGTGGTTCCGCCGTCGAGGCGGATGCCCGAGCCGCCCGGCGAGCGGTAGGCGCTGATCCTCCCGGTGTCCGGGCGGAAGCCGTTGGCCGGGTCCTCGGTGGTGATACGGCACTGGAGCGCGGCGCCGTGCAGCGTGACGGTCTCCTGGGCGAGGCCGAGGTCGGCGAGCGTCTCGCCGGCGGCGATGCGCAGCTGCGCCTGCACCAGGTCGACGTCGGTGACCTCTTCGGTCACGGTGTGCTCGACCTGGATGCGCGGGTTCATCTCGATGAAGACGTGGTTGCCTTCGCGGTCGAGCAGGAACTCCACGGTGCCGGCGTTGCGGTAGCCGATCTGGCGGGCGAAGCGCACAGCGTCGGCGCAGATGCGGTCGCGCAGCTCCGGGTCGAGGTTCGGTGCCGGCGCCAGCTCGATCACCTTCTGGTGCCGGCGCTGCACGGAGCAGTCCCGCTCGAACAGGTGGATGACGTTGCCCTGTCCGTCGGCGAGGATCTGCACCTCGATGTGGCGGGGCTCGACGACGGCCTTCTCCAGGAAGACCGTGGAGTCGCCGAACGCGGACGCCGCCTCACGTGATGCCGCCTCGATGGCCTCCCGCAGCTGGGCGGGCTCCTCGACGCGGCGCATACCGCGCCCGCCGCCGCCCGCGACGGCCTTGACGAAGACGGGGAAGCCGACGCCCTCGGCGGCGTGGACGAGTTCGTCCACGTCGGTGGAGGGCGCCGAGGAACCCAGCACCGGCACGCCGGCCTCCCGAGCGGCCGCCACCGCGCGGGCCTTGTTGCCGGTCAGCTCCAGGATGTCCGCGCTCGGTCCGACGAACGTGATGCCCGCCTCTTCGCACGCCTTGGCCAGGTCGGGGTTCTCGGACAGGAATCCGTACCCCGGGTAGACGGCGTCCGCTCCCGCACGGCGTGCCGCGCGGACGATCTCCTCCACGGACAGATAGGCCCGCACCGGGTGCCCGGGCTGCCCGATCTCGTAGGCCTCGTCGGCCTTGAGCCGGTGCAGGGAGTTGCGGTCCTCGTGCGGGAAGACGGCGACGGTGCGCGCACCCAGCTCATAGCCCGCCCGGAACGCACGAATCGCGATCTCGCCGCGGTTGGCTACCAGCACCTTGCGGAACATCCTTGATCCCTTCAGCCTGCCCGGTGACGGAGCACCCATGGTGTCGGTGACGCCCACCTCACGCCATGTGAGCCCGGCCACTTATCGATGATCGATCACAGGCTGTCGTTCGCCCGGACGGGCCTAGGCTGTCCTTGAGCCTCCTGTGGTCAAGGGCGATGTGAGCGAGGTGCCCCTATGGCCGACGCGAGTCACCGCGGTGCACGTGCCCACGACACGATCGGTGAAACGCCGGATCGGCGTGCGTCCGGGGCGGGACATGCGGGGGTGTTCCAGGACCTGCTCCCGCTCGCGCTCTGGGTGGTCGATGCCGACGGGCGCCTGGTGCAGTGGTCGCTCGCCGCGCAGGACCTGCTCGGTCACACACCGGAGCAGATGGTGGGCGAGGACGCCAGGCGCGTACTCGTGCCCGAGGAGAACCTGGAGCTGGCCGACCGTCTGACCCGGACACTGCGGACGGGTGCGGCGGTGGTCGCACGGCTGCCGGTCCGGCATCGCGACGGATCCCTGGTCGACATGGAGATGTGGCACTGTCCGATCGCGGATGTGCGGGGGCGTACCGGTGTGCTGGCCATCGCGGCGGAGACCTCCGCCGTGGAGCGGATGCGGGACGCGCTGGCCGCGCTGGAGGGACTGTTCACCCAGTCCCCGATCGGCCTGGCCATGCTCGGACCCGACCTGCGGTTCCTCCGGGTCAACGAGGCGCTGGCCAGGATGGACGGTGTCCCCGTGGCCGAGCACGTGGGCCGACGCGTGACCGAGGTCGCCCCCGGCGCCGGGGCGCTGGAGTCGGTGATGCGGCAGGTCCTCGACCGGGGTGAGGCGGTGGTGGACTTCCGCCACACCGCCGGCGCGGGCGACCCGGGCCGGCGGCGGACATGGTCCTGCTCCTACGCCCCCTTGCTCGGCGGGGCCGGCCAACGGGTGGGAGTGATCGCTTCGCTGATCGACATCACGGAGGGGCAGCGCGCCCACCTGGAGGCGGAGCGGGCACGGCGGCGGCTTGCGCTGTTGGCGGAGGCGGGAACGCAGATGGGTGCCACCCTGGATCTGACGCAGACGGCGCAGGACGTGATCCGCGTACTGGTGCCCAGGCTGGCCGACTCCGCCGACGTCCAGTTGCTGGAGGAGGCGATGGCACCGGACGAGACCGCCGCGTCGGCGCACGGCGTGGTCCGCCGTGTCGCGGTGTCGTTCACCGATCCGGCCGCGCCGGCCGAACACCTCGCGGTCGGCACGACCCTTCAGGTCCCGCCCGGCTCGGTGTACGAGAAGGTCATCAGCGCGGGGCTGCCCATGAGCCTCTATCTCAGCGACATCGACCGCCTGATCCCGGCCGCCGGCGCCGACCGGCTGCGGGAGTTCCTGCACGCGCGCGTGGGCTCGGCGCGCCTGGTCCCGCTGGTGGCGCGGGGCACCGTGCTCGGCGCGGTCGTGGTCACCCGGACCCGGGATCGAGAGCCGTTCGACGAACAGGACACGCTGCTGATCGACGAACTGATCGCCCGGGCGGCGCTGAACATCGACAACGCTCGCATGTACGGCCGCGAACGCGACGCGGCACTCACCCTCCAGCGCAGCCTGATGAACACCTCCCTGCCGACCGTCAGCGGACTGGAACTCGCCGGGCGCTATCTGCCGGCCGGCGACCACGAGGTCGGCGGCGACTGGTTCGACGCGATCGCCCTGCCGGACGACCGGACGGCACTGGTGATCGGCGACGTCATGGGGCACGGCATCCACGCCGCGGCGGTCATGGGCCAGCTGCGCACGGCGGTGCGGACCCTGGCACGCCGGGACACCGCGCCCGACCAGGTGCTGCGCTTCCTGGACGCCGCCGTGGCCGACCTGGGCGACAACGAGATGGCCACCTGCCTGTACGCCGTTCACGATCCGGTCGAGGGCCACTGCCTGATCGCCAGGGCCGGCCATCCGCCGCCCGTGGTCGCCGACGGGCACGGAACGGTCGCCTTCCTGGACGGACCCGCGGGCCCGCCCCTCGGCGTGGGCGGACAGGACGGCGTGGTCCAGCGGGTACTCCTTCCGCCGCACAGCCTCCTGGTGACCTACACCGACGGTCTGATCGAGACCCGTGGCACGGACCTCGACCAGGGCATGCGCCGGCTGGCACAGGCACTGCGGCACCCCGGCCGTCCTCTGGAACAGCTCTGCGACGACCTCCTGGCCCATGTCATGCCCGAGGTGGCGGACGACGACGTGGCGGTGCTCCTGGCCCGGGCACTCCCCCGGTGAGCCGGTGAAGCGGGGAGGTCGGACCGTCGCGACCAGCGCCCGACGAACCGTCCCGGCCGCGACGACGAGGCACGTCCTGCCCGCACGGCCGATACTGGAAGTGAGCCACTGCAAAGGCAGGCAAGCGGAACGGCAGGAGCGCCCCGGGGCACGCCACGACGGGCCCCGGCCCCGCGAACGACGCAAGATGGGTGGCGATGCACAACACATCCCCGACGTCGCTCAGCGAGAGCCCGGAGGATCCGTTCTCGGTCATCCGATCCGCATCGGCCGTCCTGGACGGCCGCGGACGGGTCGTGGCATGGAGCGACCAGGCCACCGCGCTCCTCGGGCACCGGGCCGACGAGGTGCTGGGCAGGACCGTGCGTGAGGTCCTGATCGACCCCGGGGACGAGGCCGTGATCGCCGAGGCGAGCGCCGCATGCGTGCGGGACGACGGATGGTTCGGGCTGCTGCCGGTCCGGGATCGCGATGGCAACCGCGTCTACGTGGGGTTCCGAGCCCGGAGAGTGCGGCGGCTGGACTCCACCGTCGAGTGGCTCCTCGTCGGCTCGCTCGCCGAGTACATCACCCAGTGGGAGATCGACCGGGCCGTACTGGACGGCTTCTTCAGCCGGTCCCCGGTCGGTGTCGCGGTACTGGGGCCGGATCTGCGCATCCTGCGGGTGAACCGGGCGATCGCACGGTTCGGCGGGCTGCCGGCCGAGGCGTACCGCGGGCTGCGCACCGCCGACTTCCTGCTCGGCCTGGACACGGATCTGGTCGAGGAAAGGCTCCGGCGGGTGCTGGAGACGGGCCGGCCCATGATCTTCGCCGAGCAGCCCTGCCGCTTGCTGCGGGACCCCCGGAAGGAACTGTTCGTCTCCGTGTCCGCGTTCCGGATGCAGGACCCCTCCGGCCGCGTCCTGGGCGTCACCGAGATCGTCGAGGACGTCACCGACCGCCATCGGGCCCGCCGTCGACTCGCGCTGCTCAGCGAAGCCGGCGCCAGGATCGGAAGCACCCTGGATGTGGCCAGGACGGCGCACGAACTGGCCGAGGCCGCGGTCCCCGAGCTCGCCGACGCCCTCTCGGTGGACCTGCTGGAACCCGTGACCCGCGGGGAGGAGCCGGCTCCCGACGCCACGGACCCGGTGCTCAGGATGGCGGTGCGCAGCATCCGGCCCGAGGCGCAGCAGGTGATGTATCCCGTGGGCCATCTGTTCTCCTTCCCCGAGGACACGGGGCCGGCACGCTGCCTGGCCGAACGGCGTCCGATCCTCCAGCCCACCCTCCAGGAGGGCAACAGCGGATGGTTCTCGGCCGACTCGGCACGGGCCGAGAGGGCGCTCACGATGGGTGTCCACTCGCTGATGGTGGTGCCGCTGGCCGCGCGCGGTGTCATCCTCGGCCTGGTCTGCCTGTGGCGCTCGCAGCGGCCGGAGCCCTTCGAGGAGGACGACCTCACCCTGGCGGAGGAGTTCGCGTCCAGGGCCGCGGTCTGCATCGACAACGCCCGCCGCTACACCCAGCAGCACAACGCCGCCGAGGCCCTCCAGCGCAGCCTGCTGCCGAGTGAGGTGCCCGAGCACCCGGCGGTCGAGACGGCGCACCGCTATCTGCCCGCGCATATCTCCGCAGGTGTCGGCGGCGACTGGTTCGACGTCATCCCGCTGTCGGGGGTGCGTGTCGCACTGGTCGTCGGCGATGTCGTCGGTCACGGCATGCACGCCTCGGCGACCATGGGCCGGCTGCGCGCCGCCGTGCGCACCCTGGCCTTCCTCGACCTGGCACCGGACGAAGTCCTGGCCCGCCTCGACGACCTGGTGGACCAGCTGGCCACCGAACAGCTCCAGACCGACGGGAACACCCCCCAGATCGTCGGTGCAACCTGTCTGTACGCGATCTACGACCCGGTCTCCCGGCACTGCGCCATCGCTCGCGCGGGACACCCGCCGCCGACCGTGCTGGGCCCGGACGGCCGGGTGCGCCCGATCGACGTCCCCGCCGGACCACCGCTCGGCCTGGGCGGCCTGCCGTTCGAGATGACCGAACTCGAACTGGACGAGGGCAGCCTGATCGCCCTGTACAGCGACGGCCTCCTCCTCGCCGACCACCGTGACGTCGACGAGGGCCTGGCGCTGCTGCGCTCCGCGCTGGCCGGTCCGTACCCCTCGCTGAAGCACACCTGCAAGGCGGTGGAGGACGCGATGCTGCCCGACCGGCCCGCCGATGACGTCACGCTGCTGCTGGGCCGGACCCGGGTACTCGCGGCGGAGAAGGTGGCCAGCTGGGAGCTGCCGGCCGAGCCCACCGCGGCCGGTCGGGCGCGGACGCTGGTGCGGGACCGGCTGACCGAGTGGGGGCTGGAGGAGTTCGCCTTCACCACCGAACTGATCGTGAGCGAACTGGTCACCAACGCCTACCGCTACGCCGGCGGCCCGGTGCTGCTGCGGCTGATCCGGGACCGCCATCTCATCTGCGAGGTCTCCGACAGCAGCAGCACCTCCCCTCACCTGCGGCAGGCCCACAACAACGACGAGGGCGGACGTGGTCTCTTCCTGGTGGCCCAGCTGTCCGAGCGGTGGGGCACACGCTACGGCCGCAACCGGAAGACCATCTGGGCCGAGCAGCCACTGCCGGCGCATCAGACGGAGGCGGGTGCCTGACCTTCACGACTACCGACAGGGGGTGTACCAAGACACCCCCGCCCGGGGGTACCCGTCCTTCTGGGAACCGGATCGGATGGCAGTCTGATCCACCATGCAGCGTCACCTCGCAGCGCCGGGAGGCCCCTTATGTTCGTTCCCTTCGGGGTGCGTGACTTTCTGGACCGCGCCACGACCGTGTATCCGGACCGCGTCGGCATCGTCGACGAACCCGACCAACCCGCCGTCCCCTGGCGGGAGCTGACCTACCGTCGCGTGGGCGAACTCGCGCGAGCCCAGGCCGCGGGGCTGGACGCACTCGGGGTTCCGCACGGGGCCCGGGTCGGGATCGTCTCGCAGAACAGCGCGCGGCTGCTCACCTCGTTCTTCGGTGTGTCCGGCCACGGCAGGGTGCTGGTGCCGGTCAACTTCCGGCTGTCCGCCGAGGAGGTGGACTACATCGTCGGCCACTCCGGGTGCGACGTGCTCCTGGTCGACCCGGACGTCGCCGAGCGTCTGGCCGGGGTCGCCTGCAAGCACCGCTTCGTCATGGGGGCCGAGTCCGACGCGGAGCTGTACCGGTTCGACGTCGAGCCCGCGCCGTGGGAGGCCGAGGAGGACGCGACCGCGACGATCAACTACACCAGCGGCACCACGGCGCGCCCCAAGGGCGTACAGATCACGCACCGCAACATCTGGGTCAACGCGATGACGTTCGCCCTGCACGCCGGTGTCTCGGACCGGGACGTCTATCTGCACACCCTGCCGATGTTCCACGCGAACGGCTGGGGCATGCCCTTCGCGATGACCGCCCTGGGAGTCCCCCACATCGTCCTGCGGAAGGTGGACGGCACCGAGATCCTGCGCCGGGTCGCCGAGCACGGCGTGACCGTGATGTGCGCCGCGCCCGCGGTGGTCAACGCCGTGCTCACCGCTGCGGAGAGCTGGCCGGGTGAGATCCCCGGGCGGGACCGGGTGCGGATCATCTGCGCCGGCGCACCGCCACCGACCCGGACCATCGCGCGGGTCGAGAGCGAGCTCGGCTGGGAGTTCATCCAGATCTACGGCCTGACCGAGACCTCGCCCCTTCTGACGATCAACCGCTCTCGCGCGGAATGGGACGACCTGCACCCGCAGCAGCGGGCGGAGAACCTGGCGCGGGCCGGCGCTCCCGCCCTCGGCGTGACCCTGCGGACCTCGGCCTCCGGCGAGATCCTGGCCCGCTCGAACGTGATCCTGGAGAGCTACTGGCAACAGCCCGAGGAGACGGCCGAGGCGCTGGCGGACGGCTGGTTCCACACCGGAGACGGCGGCACCCTCGGCGACGACGGCTACCTCACCATCAGCGACCGCAGGAAGGACGTCATCATCACCGGTGGCGAGAACGTGTCCTCCATCGAGGTCGAGGACGCCCTCTTCAGCCACCCCGAGGTCGCCGAGGTCGCCGTGATCGGCGTACCGGACGAGAAGTGGGGCGAGACCATCAAGGCCCTGGTCGTCCGCGCCCCCGGATCCGAGGTCACCGAGGCCGAGCTCATCCGGCACTGCAAGGAACGCCTGGCCGGCTACAAGGCGCCCACCTCCGTGGAGTTCCGCGGTGCCCTGGAGCGGACGGCCACCGGAAAACTCCAGAAGTACAAGCTCCGCGCGCCCTACTGGGAGGGGCGCGAACGCGGGGTGAACTGACGGGAGTCCGGGTTCGTCGTCGGGATGTGAGCACCTCTCCACATGGGGGTTCTGAGGCGGCCTTCGCCTGCCGCACGATGCGGCGGGTCGGGCGAGGTGCCCGCGTCCCGGGAGGTGTGCGAGCCGTGCAGCGATGGAGCCGCAGTCAGTCGTCGATCCCCGCCCCGCAGCCGGAGGAGCTGCGTGAGCTGCAACTGGAACGGTTGCAGTGGACGCTGCGGCACGCGTACGACCATGTCCCCTTCTACCGGAAGAAGTTCGACGCGGCCGGGGTGCGTCCCGAGGACTGCCGGGACCTGGACGATCTGGCCCGGTTCCCGACGACCACCAAGGAGGACCTGCGCGCGAACTATCCGTACGGGATGTTCGCCGTGCCGCGGAACCAGGTGAGGCGTGTGCACGCGTCCAGCGGCACCACCGGGCAGCCGACGGTGGTCGGCTACACGGAGGGGGATCTCTCCGTGTGGGCCGAGGTGATGGCGCGCTCCCTGCTGGCGGCCGGTGTGCGGCCGGGTGACACGGTCCATGTCGCGTACGGATACGGGCTGTTCACGGGCGGGCTCGGCGCGCACTACGGAGCGGAGCGGCTCGGCTGTACGGTGATCCCGGCGTCCGGCGGGATGAGCGCGCGGCAGGTGCGGCTCATCACTGATCTCCAGCCGGAGGTCATCATGGTCACGCCGTCCTATCTCCTCGCGCTGGCGGATGAGTTCGAGCGGGCCGGCATCGATCCGCGGACCAGTTCGCTGAAGGTGGGCGTCTTCGGCGCCGAGCCGTGGACCGAGGGGATGCGCGCGGAGATCGAGGAGCGTTTCGGGCTGGACGCGGTCGACATCTACGGGCTGTCCGAGGTGATCGGTCCGGGCGTGGCCCAGGAGAGCGTCGAGACCAAGGACGGTCTGCACGTCTGGGAGGACCACTTCTATCCGGAGGTCGTGGACCCGGCCACCGCGGACGTACTGCCTCACGGCGGTCATGGCGAGCTGCTGTTCACGTCGCTCAGCAAGACCGCGATGCCGGTGATCCGCTATGCGACGCGCGATCTGACCCGGCTGCTTCCCGGCACGGCGTATCCCGCATTCCGCAGGATCGAGAAGATCTCCGGACGCACCGACGACATGATCATTCTGCGGGGCGTCAATGTGTTCCCCTCGCAGATCGAGGAGATCGTGCTCACGACGGCCGGCGCGTCGCCGCACTTCCGGATCGTTCTGACGTCCTGTGACCGCTTGGATCAGCTGACGGTGGAGGTGGAGGCTCGCGCGGAGCTGCGGACGCCGGTCGCACGGTGCATCGCCGACATGGCGAAACGGGACATCGGCATTCGCGTCGATGTCGAGGTGGTCCCGCCCGGGTCGCTGGAGCGGTCCACCGGCAAGCTGCGCCGGGTGGTCGACCTGCGCGAAGGCCGGGTCGGGAGCGCCTGAAGATATCTCCATCTGGGGATGTCCCGCACCTGTGTCCCTGTGTCACCCTGCCGCCATGAGGCAACGGCCCGTCGAACGTGCCGTCGAGCAGATCAACGTGCTCGACGCGCTGCTGTGCGAGCGGGACGGTCTGCTCACGGTGATGGACCGCATCGTGGCGCTGCACGGCACCGCCCGGCTCATTCGGGCCACCACCGGTGTCGACTCCGGGTTCGTGGCCGATCTGGAGAGCCCCGGCCAGGCGGTGGTCCGGTGGATGTCGGGCACCAGAACGGACCTGCTGCAAGGTCTCACCGTCCCCGTCGGCCAGGGCATCGGCGGCCGGGCCATGGCGCTCGGCCGGGCCGTGCGGGTGAGCGACTACGTCACCTCACCCGAGATCACGCACCACTTCGACGCGCAGGTGCGCGGCGAGGGCCTCGGCGCGATGATCGCCGTGCCCGTGATCAGCAAGTCCCGGACGGTCGCGGTCGCCTACGCCGCGATGCGTTCGGCGACCGACTTCGGTGACATGGCCGTGCAGCGGATGGAGAGCATCGCCGAGCAGGCCGCGACCGCGCTGCAGATCGCCGGCGCCGCCGAGTCCAAGGCGACCGGCGCGGTCACGGCGGAGCGGCAGCGGATGCAGAACGCGCTGCACGACTCGGTGGGGGCACTGCTGTTCTCCATCGGGGTGCAGGTCCGTGACCTGCACCACGCCATCCACGACAATCCGGCCCTCGAGACACGCCTGTCCCGCCTGGAGTCCGATATTTCGGCGGCGTCCAGCGCTCTGCGGGAATCACTGCTGGCCCTGTCGGACACCACGCCCGAGCGTGCGCTGCCGGTGGAACTCACCGCGTGCACACGGTCCTTCGAGGCCCGTACCGGTGTACCCGCCCGGTTCGTGGAGCTCGGGCAGATCGCCCCGATGGATTCCGAGCGCACCGCACTGCTGCTCGCCGCGGTCAGGGAAGGACTGCTCAACGTCGAGAAGCACGCGCGACCGCACTCGGTGATCGTCAGCCTCGGCCCGTGTGACGGCGGCGTCCAGCTGGTGGTCGCGGACGACGGCGGGGGCGCATCGGCGGCGGAGACGAACGGCACGGGGATGGGCGTACGGTCGCTGGCCGAGCGCGCCGCGCGGATGGCGGGCCGGGTCAGCCTGGTACGCGACGAGGACGGCGGGTGCACCCTGCGCGCCTGGCTGCCGGATCCCGCGTGACCGGGTCCGTGCTCGTCGTGGACGACCACCCCGTGGTGCGGGACGGCGTGACACTGCTGCTTCGCTCGGATCCGTCCCTGGTGTTCGTCGGCTCCGCCGAATCCGGGCTTGCGGCGATCGAGCAGGCGATGGAGCTGCAACCCGATCTGGTGCTGCTCGATCTGCGGCTGCCGGACATGCTCGCGCCGGAGGTGGTGACCCGGCTGCGGCAGGTCCATCCGGCGGTCAAGATCGTGGTGTTCACCGCGCACGCGGACCACGGCGGAGTCATCGCCGCGATCGAGGCCGGCGCGGACGGCGGCCTGCTCAAGGACGTGGCCGGTACCGATCTGGTCAGCGCGCTACGGCGGGTGCTGCGCGGTGAACGCGTGGTGGATCCGCGGATCTTCCCGGACACCTCGCAGCGCTCCGACAACCTCGCTCGCAGCGGCTTGACGCGGCGCGAGTACGAGGTGCTGCGGTTCGCCGCGCAGGGCAAGACGAATCCGGAGATCGCCGACTCGACCGGTCTCACCCGCAACACCGTGAAGACCTATCTCCAGTCCGCGCTGCACAAGCTCGGTGCGCGCAACCGGGTCGAAGCGATCAGAAAGGCCAGCGAGGCCGGGTTGCTCTGACCACCCGCCGACTGGCACAGATCGCCCTATCCACCTCTCCACTTGGGGGTATGGCCCGCGCAGAGCCCTTCGCACAATACGGCCACTGGCAACGCCGCCAGTTCGCAGCGGAGGCTCAGCGTGCTGACCATTCAAGGACTGTGTGTGCGGTACGGCCGGTCGGCCGCCGCATTGCACGACATCCGATTCGATGTGGCCGACGACCAAGTACTCGCCTTGCTCGGAAACAACGGAGCGGGAAAGTCGACGGTACTCCGGTCGATTTCCGCGACGCTGCGCCTGCACCGGGGTGCGGTCACCGAGGGAGAGATCCACTACGACGGCCGGCGGATCGACCGACTCGATCCGGCCGCGATCGTACGGATGGGTGTGGTCGGCGTTCCCGAGGGGCGCCAGGTGTTCGCCCGGATGACCGTCGAGGAGAACCTCCGGGCCGGCGGCGTCACCGTCTCCTCCGCCTCCGCACGCGCCGCGGCCAAGGAGCGGGTCCTGGACCTGTTCCCGGTGCTCGCGGAGCGCTCGCGGCAGCGGGCGGGGCTGCTGTCCGGCGGTGAACAGCAGATGCTCGCCATCGGACGGGCGCTGATGTCCGGCCCCCGGCTGCTGCTGCTCGACGAGCCCTCGCTCGGTCTCGCGCCGAAGATGGTCGAGCGGATCGCGGCGACGATCCGGGAGATCCACGCCCAGGGCACGGCCGTGGTGCTCGTCGAGCAGAACGCCATGATGGCGCTGAGCGTCGCCGACCGGGTCGTCGCGCTCGACGTCGGGAAGGTGGCGCTGTCCGGGCAGGCGGCGGAGGTCTCGGGCAGCGAGGAGCTGCGGCGGTTGTACCTCGGGGGCCACGCGGGCGGCGGCCAGGCGAACGGTGCGGACACGGGCGCCGGTGACACGGCGACCACCACCGCACCGGACCGGCGGCGCACCCTCCCTGCCTGGACGCCGCCCAAGACGCGCTCCCTCGCGAGGTGGTCCCGGTGACGGAACTCCGCGTGGCGAACGTCGGTTTGCGCTTCGGCGGCCTACGGGCGCTGGACGACGTGTCGTTCACCGTCACCCGGGGCAGCCTGCACGCCCTGATCGGGCCGAACGGCGCCGGAAAGTCCAGCTGCTTCAATGTGATCGGCGGGCTCTACCGCGCCACCGAAGGCGCCCTGACCTTCGACGGCAAGGACCTACGCGCTCTGCGGCCGCACCAGCGGGCCGGACTCGGGATCGGCCGGGCGTTCCAGAACACCGCGCTCTCACCCCATTCCACGGTCCTCGACAATGTGATGCTCGGGCGGCACTCCCTGACCCGCGGCGGATTCCTGTCCTGCGCCCTGAAGCTGACCGCCCGGCAGGAGCGCGTGCACACGGCGCGGGCGGCGGAGATCTGCGCGTTCCTCGGACTCGGCGACATCCTCGACGCCCCCGTCGGCTCGCTGCCGTACGGAAAGGCGAAACGCGTCGACATCGCCCGCGCCCTCGCGGTCGAACCCTCGCTCCTGCTGCTCGACGAGCCGGCCGCCGGCATGAACACGGCCGAGACGGAAGAACTCGCCGACACCATCCAGTCGGTCAACGAGCGGCTCGGTATCTCGGTGCTCCTGGTCGAGCACGACATGAACCTCGTGATGGGCGTCGCCGACCGCGTCACCGTTCTCGACTTCGGCCGGGTGATCGCCGACGGAACGCCGGCCGAGGTCCAGAACGATCCCCAGGTCATCAAGGCCTATCTCGGTACGGAGGCTGCGGCGTGAACACATTCGTCCAACTGTCGGTCAACGGGATCGGCAAGGGCGCCGTGTTCGCCCTGCTCGCCCTCGGCTTCGTGGTGATCTTCAAGGCGACCGGGGTGGTCAACTTCGCCCACGGCTCGTTCGTGATGTTCGGCGGCTGTGTGGTGGTGGCCACCCGGGACGAGGTCGGCTGGGTGGCGGCGGCCGTCATCGGGATCGTCTGCGCCGGGCTGCTCGCGCTGTGCCTGGAGCGGCTGATGGCCCGGTCCCGGCACGCCGATCCGTTCAGTCTCGCGCTGTTGACCATCGGCGCGGATGTGGTGATCACCGAGGAGATCGTGCGCCGGCTCGGGGTGTCCGTGCCGTTCCTCGGCGAAGGCTGGGACTCCCACCCGGTCACCGTCGGCGGCATCACCCTGTTCCGGACCCATCTGGTGGCCCTGGTCGTGGCGACCGTCCTGATCGGCGCGTTCTTCCTGGCCTTCCGCTACTCGACCTGGGGCATCCGTATCCGCGCCCAGGCCGAGAACCGCGAGGCCGCCGCGCTCGCCGGTATCCGCAGCTCCCAGGTGACCGCGGCGGCCTGGCTGGTGGCCGGTGTACTGGCCGGTGTCGCGGTGCTGTTCATCGCCACCCAGGACTTCTCCGGCGCGGGCCTGTCGCGCGGCACCCACTCCATCGCGCTCGCCGCCTTCCCCGCGGCGATCCTCGGCGGCCTGGACTCGACCGCGGGCGCGGTGGTGGGCGGGCTGATCGTCGGCCTGGTGGACGCACTGTCCGCGCACTACATCTCGTTCGCCTTCGCCAAGAGCGCGGTGTTCCTGGTGATGCTCGTCGTCCTGGTCGTCCGCCCCGCCGGACTCTTCGGTACGGGGGAGACGGCCCGTGTCTAGATTCGCGATACCCGCTTCCGGGCTCAGAGCGGCCGGCTGGGCCGGGGCCCTCGTGGTGCTGCTCGTCCTGCCGCTGTACCTCACCGCGCCCTGGCTGAAGGCCGGGCAGTTCATGATGGTGGGCGCCGTCGGCGCCATCGGGCTGACCCTGCTGAGCGGTCAGGCCGGTCAACTCTCCCTCGCCCACGCCTTCTTCGTGCTCGCCGGAGCCACCTCGTACACCGTCCTCGCCGGGCCGTCGACCGGCGGCCTGGTCGGGCTCGGCTGGAATCCGCTGCTCGCGCTCGTCGGCGCGGTCGTCATCACCGCGGCGCTGGGGCTGGCGTTCGCTCCCGTGGCGGGACGACTGCGCGGGATCTATCTCGGTGTCGCCTCGCTCTCCCTGGTGTTCCTCGGCCTGTATCTGGGCCAGGAGATCACCTCGTTCACCGGCGGTACGTCGACGGGCCGGCCGCCCGCCGCCTTCGAGCTCTTCGGCTTCTCCTTCTCCGACGAGGGGAACCTGGCGATCGCGGGTGTGCCCCTCGGGGAGACCGAGCGGGTCTGGTACCTGTTCCTCGCCCTCGTCGTCCTCGCCTACGCCCTTGCCCGCGGAGCCGTGACCGGACGGGTGGGACGGGCCTGGCGGGCGGTACGGGACAACGAGGCGTCCGCGGCGGCGATGGGCGTCGACGTGGGCCGCGCCAAGGCCGGCGCGTTCGCGGTGTCCTCCGCGTATGCCGGGCTCGCCGGCGTGATGACCGTGCTGTGGTTCGACATCCTCAAGCCGGACGAGAGCGAGTTCGGCACCTACGGGATCAATATCTCCATCGCGTATCTCGCGATGGCCATCATCGGCGGCCTCGGCTCGGTGCCGGGTGCGCTGGCCGGTGCCGCCCTGGTCAACGGCCTGCCGCAGATCCTCGCGCTGTACTCCGTGGATCTGGGCTGGTTCGCCGGCACGGGAGAAGGCGCGTTCACCCCGGTCCTCGTCGGTTCCTTCGTGTACGGCACGGCGATCGTCCTGATCGTGCTGTTCGCACCGGGCGGACTGGCCGCGATCGGCCGGGGGCTCACACAGTCCATAAGGAGACGGGCATGAAACGGTTCGCGGCGTGCTGCGCCTTGCTGATCCTCGCCACCGCCTGCAGCACCAAGGCGGCGGACAACGAGGAGGGTTCGTCCGGGGCCGACGGGGTGAAGACCGGGGTCGGGGTGACGGACAAGACCATCACCCTCGGTGTGATGACCGACAAGACCGGGGTGTTCAAGAGCCTCGCGACCGCCATCACCCGCGGCAACGAGCTGTGGGTGAAGGACCTCAATGCGGCGGGCGGGGTGTGCGGACGCCAGGTGGACCTCGAAGTCGTCGACCACGGCTACAAGGCCGATACCGCCAAGACCCTGTATCCGCAGCTGGAGCCGAAGGTGCTCGGCTTCCTTCAGCTCACCGGCTCCCCGATCGTGGCGGCGCTGGCCGGCGACGTGCAGTCCGACAAGGTCACCACCACGCCGGCCTCCTGGTCGTCCGAGCTGCTGAGCAACCCGTACGTCATGGTCGTCGGCACCACGTACGACATCGAGATGATCGACGGGCTGTCCTACCTCCAGAAGGAAGGCATGATCAAGGACGGCGACACGGTCGGGCACATCTATGTCGACGGCGAGTACGGCGCCAACGGGCTGCGCGGCGCGCGCTATTACGCGGAGCAGCACAAGCTGAAGCTGCGCGATGTCAAGATCACGTCGACGGACACCGATCTGACCAACGTCGTGACCAGCCTGAAGGGCGACGGCGTCAAGGCGATCCTGCTCACCACGACGCCGGGCCAGACCGGATCGGCCCTCGCCGCCAACAAGGCGCTGGGTCTGGACGTGCCGGTGCTCGCCAACAACCCGGCCTTCGACCCGGTGCTGCACGAGGGGCCGGCCGCGAAGGCCCTGGACAAGCTGTACGTCGCGGCGAGCACCGTGCCGTACTCCGCCGATCTCCCGAAGGCCAAGGAGATCGCCACGGCGTACAAGGCGGCCGGGTACGCGGAGCCGCCCAACGCCGGTGTGCCGTACGGCTATGCGGTGGCCGAGGTGTGGGGCTCGATCCTGAAGACGGCGTGTGACAACAAGGATCTGACCCGCGACGGCATCCTCGAGGCCATGCAGCAGACCACCTCCGCCGACACCGGCGATCTCGTCGCCACCCTCGACTACTCCAAGCCGGGTGCCCCGGCCACCCGCCAGGTGTACATCGCCCGGCCGGACGCCGCGGTGGAGGGCGGACTCCGCTCAGCGCAGCCCCTGTTCGAGGCCGACGAAGCGAAGGCGTACAAGGCCCCGCACGAGAAGTAGCCACCCCGGCACACCGGCCGGCGCCCGAGTCCGGGGCCGGCCGGCTCGAACCCGCATGAAGAAAGGCAGGACCCTCGTGACGCAGGCCACGACCAGCGGCAGACACCGGCTGCCGCGTACCGTCTCCGTCCTTGCGGGCGCTTCATCGGCCCTGATCCTGGTGGTGGCCGGACAGACCACGACGGCGGCCGCACCGGCGAAGACCCCCGCCTGGCAGCCGCCCAGGGCAACGTACGGTGCCGGCGAACCGATCCCGATGACCGTCACGATGGACGACGGCGTGAAGATCGCCGTGGACGTCGTCTACCCGACGGATCCGGGCACCGGCCAGCGCGCGTCGGGCGACTTCCCCGTGCTGCTGACGCAGAACCCGTACGGCAAGCAGCGCTCCGACCCCACCGACAGCGGCACCTACTTCGTGCAGCGCGGCTACATCTATGTGGCGTCCGCGGTGCGCGGCACCGCGGCCTCCGGCGGACAGGCCGACTGGTTCGGCGACCGGCAGGCCGAGGACGGCGCCGACCTGGTGAACTGGGCGGCCCGTTCACTGGACGACACCAACGGCAAGGTCGGTCTGGACGGCTGCTCCTACCTCGGGGTCAACCAGTGGTTCACCGCGGCGGCCGTGGGCAGGAAGTCGCCCCTCAAGGCCATCGCGCCCTTCTGCACCGACTCGGACTTCTACAACGACCTCACGGCCAACGGCGGTATCCCCACCGACTTCGTCGCGTCCATCGGGCAGGGCCTGCCGCGCGGACCCGAGGACGATCCGGCGACGGACCCGCTGTCCGAGACGATCGCCCAGCAGGCGAGCGGCGGCCCTCGCGCGTACAACAACGCGTACTGGCAGGACCTGAACGTGCAAAAGCTCATGCCGCGGATCATCCGCAACGGGATTCCGGCACTCTCGCAGGCAGGCTGGTACGACCTCTTCCCCGGCGGAAACCTCGGCGCGTACGCGGCTGCCCAGAACGCCTACTTCGGCAGGCCGTTGACCGATCCGATCGAGAACTCCGACGCCGTCACCGGCCGGTACCAGGCGATCGTCGGACCATGGACGCACGGTGAGCACGTCGACGAGCCCACCTTGCAGTCCATCCGTCTGAAGTGGTTCGAGACCTGGCTCAAGAACGCCCCCACCCCAATGGCTGCCACCTCAACTCCCCTACATCTGTTCGAGAACGGCGCGAACAGGTGGGTCGACAGCGCCGCCTGGCCCCTGTCGACGGACGCCCGGACCTACTACCTCGGAGACGGTTCACTCACGGCGACGAGACCGACAGGCCAGGGCCGCGACAGCCTCACCTGGGCGGCAGCGACCGCCGACAACACCCTCACCTACAGCACGGCTCCTCTCACGAAGCCGAGCCTGCTGAACGGGCCGGCCGACGTCACCGTCTACGCCACATCGACCACGCCGGAGACCCAGCTGTCAGCCACGCTGAGCATCGTGGCGCCGGACGAGACCGTCACCAAGCAGGCCGACGGCGTCCTCCTCGGCAGCCAGCGTTCCGTGGACCGTCGCGGAAGCTGGTACGGCAGCAACGGGGCGCTCCTCAAGCCGAGTCACCCCTTCACCGAGCAGTCCCGTCGGCCGGTCGTGCCGGGGACGACCACCCGCTACGACATCGCCCTGCTCCCGAGCCTCACCGAGATCCCGGCCGGGTTCCGCATCCGGATCGCCCTCACCAGCCAGACACCGGCCGACTTCCACTACCCCGTGGCTCCGACCCCACAGCAGCTCGCCGATCTCTCCGGCGGCGTCTACTCCATCGAGCGGTCCGCGGGTGCGGCGTCCCATGTCAACCTGCCGCTGACCTCCACCCGCGCGGCACGTCCGAGCACTCAGAGTTGGGGGCCGGCGTCCTGAGCAGGGAGATCACCATCTCCCGGATCACCAGATCCTTGCTTCACGCAGTATGGGCCCCTGCCGAGAGTTCGGCAGGGGCCCACGGTGCAGAGGCCGACGGCCCCCCGGCCTCACTTCAGATGTCGGGTGAAGAACTGGGCCGCGGCGTCCCCCGCGGACTGCGGGACGCCGGCGTGTCCGCCGAGATGGGCGTGCAGGGACTTCTCCTTGGAGCCGAAGGCGTCGAACAGGTCCAGGGCCGCCTGCCGGTCGTTCCCTTCGTCGTCCCACTGCAACAGGACGTGCAGTGGAATGGTGACCTGCCGGGCCTCCTCGAACAGGGCGCGAGGCACAAAACTCCCGGCGAACAGAACGGCGGCCGAGATACGAGGCTCGACCACCGCGAGCCGGATGCCGATGGAGATCACTCCCCCCGAGAACCCGACCGGGCCGCCGATCTCGGGCAGCGAAAGGAGGGCGTCCAGTGCGGCCTGCCATTCCGGGACCGCCTTGTCGACCATGGGGAGGACCAGGGCGTCGACGATCTCGTCGCCGACCGGCTCGCCGGCCTCCATCGCCCGGCGCAGATCGGCGCGGGCCTGCTCGGCGGCGGGCGAACGGGGCCGGTCGCCGCTTCCGGGGAGTTCGATGGTGGCCGTGGCGAAGCCCTCCGCCGCGGAGTGCCGGGCCCGGGCCACCAGTCGGGGGTACATCCCGCGCAGCCCGAGGGGAGGGTGGCCGAGCAGGATCAGCGGCACCGGCGCGGATGCGGGTGTGGGGGTGGGTGTCCACAGGATTCCGGGGATCTCACCGAGGGTGAATTCGCGTTCGAGGACGCCGTCGTCAAGGCGCTGCTCGGAAGTGAAATGCATGGTCGTGCCTTTCGGGAGTGCACTGGAACGGCGCTCCCGGACGACCTGCCTATCGCCCGACCGTGACCCCGGAGGGGAGCACCCATGTCGATACTGTGTTCACGGGTACCACCTCCTCGATCTCTCGCACGGCCTCCGGAAACGTAACAGTGGCCGCACTCGTCCGCCAACGGGTTTTTGCATCGGCCCGACAGGCTACGGACCTGGCCAGACCGTTCCGGTGCCGCGGATCGGCGCCGGAACGGCCTGGAGCAACTCCCGCATGTTCAGGCTGCGTTCTGCCCGCGCACGGTCAGACGGACCCGGCCTTCGCAGCGAACTCCCACTCGCCGTGCGGCACGCGGTAGACGGTGTGGCCCGGCTCCGATCGCACGAACTCCGCTCCACGGGGCGCAGTTGTGTCCAGTCGCCGGGCCGCCGGCACATGGACTTCGGCCTCCGCGCCCACCGGCACCTCGACCGTGAGACGCAGCCGGCCCCCGGAGCGGGCCCAGTCGACCGAAGCCCTGCCCCGCACCGTCCGGATCGACGTACGCGCCCAGTCCACTCCCGTACGGGCATCGGGGCGCACGGTGAAGGTGCGGTATCCCGCGTCACCGGGACGCAGACCGGCGACGTTCTCGTGGAGCCACTGGGCGACCGTGCCGTGGAAGTAGTGGTCGCGCGAGCGTGAGTCGAGCTGCCACATCTCCCACATGGTGTCGGCGCCCTGGTCGAACCAGTATCCCCAGCTCGGATACGTTCGCTGGGTGGCCAGGGCGTGGGCGACCTCCGGGTGTCCCCCGGCGGTCAGTGCCCGCAGCAGCACGCTGGTGCCCAGCGCGCCGGTGTTGAGGTGGTTGCCGCGGGCGGTGATGTCGTCGACGAGGCTCTGGGTGACGCTCGCGCGGGCGGACGTGGGAACGAGGTCGAAGACCAGGGGTATCGCGTTGCTGGTCTGTCGGTACTCAGGGTCCTTGCTGGTGCGGTAGTGACCGGCTGCCGAGTCGAGGAAGGCCGTGTTGAAGGCGGACCTGAGCTTCTCCGCCGCCGCGCGGTAGTCGTCCGCGGTCGCCGTCTCACCGATGACTTCGCCCATCTCCGCGGTGTGGATGAGGGCCCGGTGAAGATAGGCGGTTGCGGTCAGCCGGGTGTCTTCGGGAGGAAGGCCCTCGTAGCCGGGGGGCAGGAAGTCGCCGAGCGCGGTGACGGCGAGACCGTCGCGCAGCCGGGAGAGCTCCCAGTCGAGATAGCGGGTGAGTGTCGGCCAGTGGACCCGGGCGAGGTGGTCGTCGCCGTAGGCCCGGTACATCTCCCGGATCACGAAGGGGTAGACGGTCGTCCACTCCGGCGACGGTCCCAGTTCGTTGTATCCCCAGCCGCCGCTGGGGACGATGACCGGAAGATGCCCGTCGGCGAGCTGGCTGTCCGCGAGGTCGCCGAGCCACTTGGAAAAGAAGCGGTGGACCCCGAACGCGTACGCCATGACGGGCGCCCCCAGCTGGGCGTCACCGGTCCAGCCGTTCTTCTCGTACATGGGCGTGTCGGTCGGGATGCCGTGAAGGTTGTTGAGGATCGTGCGCCGCATCGCCTGGTCGAGCTTCTCGTAGAACGGCTCCGAGCACCGGAACCGGCTCACCTCCTCGACCTTGGTGTGCACGACCCTGCCGAGGACCTGATCGGGCGTGGGGCGCTTGGGCAGGCCGCTGATCTGGACGTAACGGAAGCCCTTGTAGGAGAACTTGGGTTCCCAGACCTCTTCACCGCTTCCCGCGCACACGTATTCGTCCGTCTGGAAGCGTCCCGGGACATGGTCCGTCTGGGCATGCACGCTGCCGTCGTCCTTGAGTTTCTCGCCGTGCACCAGCCGGATCGTGGTCCCGGCGTCGGCGGTGACGGTGAGCCGGGTCCAGCCCGCCAGAGTGCGGCCCATGTCGACGACGTACACGCCGGGGCTCAGCTCGCTGATGGCCGTGGGACGGACGGTCTCGGTGATCTCGATGGGGTCGTGCGGCTGGGCGCGTACGGTGCCCTTCGGGGCACTCAGCACTGCGGCGGCCCCCCAGTCGCGGTCGTCGAAGCCGGGCCGGGTCCAGCCGCTCGCCGCGCGCCGTGCGTCGTAGGTCTCGCCCGCGTAGAGGGAGTTGCTGAGAGTCGGTCCCTCGGTGAACCGCCAGTCGGGGCCCGTGGCGACGATGGTGCGGGTGTTGTCGGGGTGGTCGATCTCCAACTGGGCGAGGAGCCGGGGCTCCCCGTGCCAGGGAGGAGTGTGCCAGTTCCACACGTTCGGAGTGGTCATGCCGAAGAAGCCCCGGCCCAGGGTGACTCCGAGGGCGTTGACTCCGCGGTTGATCCGTTCCGTGACGTCGTGGACCGCGTACAGGACGGTCTCGTCGTAGTCGGTGAAGCCGGGGTCGAGGACCTGCCGGCCGACCCGTCTGCCGTTGATCTCCGCGTCGTAGTAGGCCAGTCCGCTGATGTACAGGCGGGCGCGCGCGATCGGCTTGCCCACGGTGAACTCCCGGCGCAGCAGCGGCGCGGGCAGCTCCGGGGTGCCGATGCTGACGCCCCGGCCCCACGGCCCCTCGCCGTACGGCGCGAGAACGGTGGCCGCGGGCCAGTCGCCATCGTCGTGGTCGGGCCGCTGCCAGCCTTCCCGCTCGGTCTCGATCGCCCGCCATCCCTCGCCCGTGACGAGCTCGTGGCGATCTGCGCTCGTCTCCACGTCGAGCCGGAGCAAAAGCCCGGCCGGATTGACGCCGCTGCCACGGTTGGTGGCGACGACCGCCACCACGATCCGCCGGCCCGCCGCACGCACCAGCTCGGTGACATCGGCCGTGAGAGCGGTGCGCCAGGCGTCCGTGCGCTCCGGCTGGTGCAGCACCTGCCGCCCGTCGAGATGGAGGGTGAAGTCGTCGTCGGCGGTGGCGGTCACTCTCGCCCGGGTGACGTCGGCGTCGGCAGGCAGCTCGAGTGCCGCCCGGAACCAGCGCGATCCGACCGGCGTGCTCCAGACCGGTGGGCCCGGCGCCCAGATCCATGAGGTGCCCTCGACGCCCGGCGGTGCCGGTGGCGCTTCCGCGCCGATCCAGCGGGCCTGCCAGCCATCGGCGGGCAGCGCGGTCTCCCACCAGCGCACCGCACTCCAGGCCGAGGCGCGCCCCTGCTCGTCCCAGGCGCGGACCTGCCAGTGATAGCGGGTACGGTCGCGCAGCGCAGGACCTGAGTACGGGATCCCCACCGTACGCTCGGAGTTGACGCGGCCGGAGTCCCAGAGCGGCCGACGGCTCAGGCCCTCCCGATCGTCGGCCACCCGGACCTGGTAGGCGCTCTGCCGCGCCCCCTTGCCATCGGCGGCCAGCTCCCAGCTCAGACGAGGAGTCGCGGAGTCCGTGCCCAGGAGATTCTCCGCGTACTCCACCGTGGTCCGCTCCACACGCAGCCGTCCTGCTCTCAGTGCGGGCTCGTGAGGAGCCTGCGCGGCTGCTTGGTTCACGGTGGCGAACGCCGATGCCGCTCCCGCTGCCGCGGTGGTCACGGCGGCGCGCAGGAAGACACGACGGTTCCAGTTTCGGCTCATGACGCTTCGCTCTCTTGGTAGGCGATCTCGACGAACTGTGCGGGCCGAAACATGGGAGCTCCTCACCACGAGTGGGCCGGCATCCCCCGACATCATGAAAGGTTTCAAAGAGGTTGCGCCTCGGAAGCTAGAGGTGACGCCCTTACGAAGTCAATGGGCCTGCATGCCCCAGTCTTGCGTGAGGTGAGCTATCGCCTGATACCCAGGGGGATCCATCCCTCGGCGCTTCCTGATGATGTTTCAGGGCGGCATCAATGAAACGATTTAAGTTCGAGCCCGAGGCAACCTCCTCCGACCGCCTCACCCACCGACGGCAGTTTTTCCTTTCTGTGGACAAAGTGTGGACGCACAGGAGTCACGTCCCTACGCTGAGCGTCGCTTTGCCACAGAAGTCTGCGTGCGTCGCCCCCGAACAACGCAGGAGGAAGAGTGAAGCCACGCCCCGAGCGCCACGAATCCCCCGGGCACATATCCCGCCCCTTCCGGCACAGATTTCGAAGAGCCACGGGACTGCTGCTCACCGCGCTCCTCGGCGGCGCCCTCGTCACCCCCGCCGCGGCCGACGACGATCCCCGGCCCTTCGCCGACCTTCCGCCGCAGGAACCAGGCGTCACCCTGCGGGTGTTCGACATCCAGTCCCCGCTCGGCAAACTGTGCGATCTCAAGCCCGCACAGACGCCCAATGTCGACAAGCTGATTCCGACGGCCGACTGGACGTCCACCGACGGCTTCGGTTTCAGCGACAACTTCGTGTCGCAGATCATCGGCAATCTGAACGTGCCCGAGTCCGGCGGGTACACCTTCCGGCTGATCAGTGACGACGGATCCCGGCTCTTCCTCGGCGACCAGCAGGTCATCGACCACGACGGACTGCACGGCGCCGAACCCAAGGACGGCGAGATCACGCTGAACCCGGGCTACACCTCGCTGCGCATCGACCACTTCGACGCGGGCGGCGGTCAACAGGTCACGTTGCAGTGGAAGCCGCCGGGGGCAGCTGAGTTCACGGTCGTGCCGAACTCCGTGCTGAGCACGGACGCCGGGGTCGTCAGGGTCACGGCTCCCGGACGCAAGGAATGCGAGGGGACCTACGACACCCCGGGCGACGGGCTGCCCCTGACCGAGGTCAACCCCGGCTACACGCTGACGAATCTGCGGCCCGAGGGCTTCGAGCCGCAGGTGTCCGCGATGGACTGGCTGCCCGACGGCCGGCTCGCGATCTCCACGTGGGGCGGCAGTGAGCAGACCAGGGGCGAGGTGTATCTCCTGGACCACGTCACCGGTGACACAGGACCCGACAAGGTCACGTACAAGAAGATCGCCGACGGGCTCAAGGAACCCATGGGCATCAAGTACGTGGACGGGAAGCTGTATGTGTCGGAGAAGCATCAGCTGACCGAGCTGAACGACACCGACGGCGACGATGTGACGGATGAGAAGAAGAAGATCGCCGAGTGGCCGTTCGGCGGGAACTTCCATGAGTTCGCCTTCGGACTGCTCTACGACAAAGGCGACTTCTATCTGAACCTGTCCGTCGCCATCAACTACGGCGGCGCGACCACCGACCCGCAGCCCGCCGCCAACCGCGGCACCACCATCAAGGTCAACAAGGCCACGGGCAGGGTCAGTTACTTGGCCGGCGGCCTGCGCACCCCGAACGGCATCGGCCGCGGCCCCGGCAACGATCTGTTCGTCACCGACAACCAGGGCGGCTGGCTGCCCGCCTCCAAGCTGGTGCACATCAAGCAGGACCGGTTCTTCAACCACTACATGAACCCGGACGGCCCGTACGACGACAAGCCCGTCACCAAGCCGGTGCTCTGGCTGCCGCAGAATGAGATCGCCAACTCGCCCAGCACACCGATGCAGTTGAAGAAGGGCCCGTTCGCCGGACAGATGGTGTTCGGTGACGTCACCTATGGCGGACTGCAACGCGCCGACCTCGAGAAGGTCGACGGCGAGTACCAGGGCGCGGTGTTCCGGCACACGCAGGGCCTGGAGTCCGGCATCACCCGGATCAGCGAGGGGCCCGACGGTGCGATCTACACCGGCGGTCTGGGCGCCGACGGCAACTGGGGGCAGGCGGGCAAGCTCCGCTTCGGCCTGCAGAAGCTGACCCCGAACGGCGAGACCGCCTTCGACATCAAGACGATGCGCGCGACCCCGAGCGGCTTCGACCTCACCTACACCAAGCCCCTGTCGGAGGAGACCGCGGCCAAGCTCACCGAGGGCGCGTACTCCGTCGAGCAGTGGCGCTACGCACCTACCCCGGCGTACGGCGGCCCGAAGATCGACGAGGAGTCACTGCCGGTCACGTCGGCGAAGCTCTCCAAGGACCGCAAGAAGGTCCAGCTCACCATCCCCGGGCTCAGGACCGACCGCGTCGTACATGTCCGCTCGCCGCGCCCGTTCTCCTCCACCGAGGGCGAGCAACTGTGGTCCACCGAGGCCTGGTACACGCTCAACGCGAAGCCCGGACCCGATGAGCCCGTCACTATGTACGACGCCGAGTCCGGCCGCCTCTCCGGCAGCGCGGGCACCGCCACCGAGCACGCCGGGTACACCGGCGGCGGCTTCGTCGACGGCTTCGGTGAGCAGGGCGCCGAGGTCAGCGTGGACGTCGAGGTCGGCGAGCAGGGCGCATACGAGGTGGGGTTGCGCTACGCCAACGGCCCCCACCCCGCCCCGGGCACGAAGACGATCAGCGTCTCCGTCAACGGCGGTGAGGCGAGGCAGACGAGCCTGCCGTCGACGGACGTGTGGAACCGCTGGTCGACGAAGACCGAACGCCTCGATCTCCGCAAGGGCCGCAACACGATCACGTACTCCGTGGGCGAAGGCGACACCGGCCACGTCAACCTCGACGCGGTCGACATCCGCCGCCCGGGCACACGGATCGACCTGTTCTCCGGCGGCAGCATCTCCACGGCCTGGCAGCACACCGACGGCCGCAGCGCCGAATGGCCGCACACCGCCGAGAAGTCCATGGAAGTCTGCTGCGGCGACCTGCGCACGAAGCAGCACTTCGGCGACTTCAAGCTGCATGCCGAGTTCCGCGTCCCCAAGCTCCCGGACGACGTCACCGGCCAGGACCGGGGCAACAGCGGTGTCTACCTCCAGGACCGGTACGAGGTGCAGATCCTCGACTCGTACGAGGACACGGATCTCGCGAACAACGAGGCGGCGTCGATCTACCTGAAGAAGGCAGCCGACCTCAACGCCGCGAAGGCTCCCGAGACATGGCAGACGTACGACATCACCTTCCGTGCCGCGCGCTTCGACGGAGACGGCAAGAAGACTTCGGACGCGCGGGTCACGGTGATCTGGAACGGCGAGAAGGTCCACGACGACGTGGCCGTCGACGGGCCGACGGGTGGAGGTGACCCCGAGTCGGCCGCGCTCGGTGCGATCCGCCTCCAGGACCACGGCAACAAGGTCCGCTTCCGCAATGTCTGGGTGGAGCCGCTGTCCTGACCGAGAAGCGATCAAGCCCGCGTGTCGGCCCTCGAAGTGCAGACATAGGGCCGACACGCACACCCCACCCAAGAACTATGTAGTCCCACCACATGTGACGCTGACCTGCAGATTCCTACCGTGTGCGAACACATACCCGTCCCCACGGCACACGAGGAAGTGGCGCACATGGCCTCGACAGCAGAAACCGCTCCACCACCCCCGTCCAACCTCAAGCGCATCGTCGCCGCCAGCCTCATCGGCACCACCATCGAGTGGTACGACTTCTTCCTGTACGGCTCCGCAGCCGCCCTCGTCTTCAACAAGCTGTTCTTCCCGGACTCCGACCCGCTCGTCGGCACCCTGCTGTCGTTCCTGACATACGCGGTCGGATTCGCCGCGCGGCCACTGGGCGCGCTCGTCTTCGGGCACTACGGCGACCGGCTCGGGCGCAAGAAGCTGCTGGTGCTGAGTCTGCTGCTGATGGGCGGGGCGACCTTCGCGATCGGGCTGCTGCCCACGCACGCGACCATCGGCTCCGCCGCTCCGGTGCTGCTGACCGTGCTGCGTCTGGTCCAGGGCTTCGCGCTCGGCGGCGAGTGGGGCGGGGCCGTGCTGTTGGTGTCCGAGCACGGGGACGCTCGGCGGCGCGGATTCTGGGCCTCATGGCCGCAGACGGGGGCGCCCGCGGGACAGCTCCTGGCCACCGGCGTGCTGTCGTTCCTGACCGCCGTGCTGTCGGACAGCGCGTTCGGCAGCTGGGGATGGCGGATCCCGTTCCTGCTCTCCGGCGTGCTGGTGATCGTCGGTTTGTGGATTCGTCTGTCTGTCGATGAATCGCCTGTCTTCAAGCGGGCGTTGGCGCAGGCCGAAGCCCGCAAGGCCACCGGGGCCGCCGCGGCCGAGAAGCTGCCGCTCGTCTCCGTGCTGCGGCACCACTGGCGCGATGTGCTGGTGGCGATGGGCGCGCGCATGGCGGAGAACATCAGCTACTACGTCATCACCGCCTTCATCCTCGTCTACGCCACCACCTCGGCCGGCGTCTCCAAGCAGACCGCGCTGAACGCGGTACTCATCGCCTCCGCCGTGCACTTCGCCGTGATTCCCCTGTGGGGCGCGCTGTCGGACCGGATCGGCCGCCGACCGGTGTACCTGCTGGGCGCCGTCGGAATCGGGCTGTGGATGTTCCCGTTCTTCTCGCTCATCGACACCGGCGGCTTCGGCAACCTGATCCTCGCCGTGACCGTCGGTCTGGTGCTGCACGGGGCGATGTACGCGCCCCAGGCCGCCTTCTTCTCCGAGATGTTCGCGACGCGGATGCGCTACTCCGGTGCCTCCATCGGCGCTCAGTTCGCCTCGGTCGCGGCGGGCGCGCCGGCGCCGCTGATCGCCACGGCGCTGCTGTCGGACTACGGCAGCTCCACGCCGATCGCGCTGTACGTCATCGGCGCGTCCGTCCTGACGATCGTGGCTGTCGCACTGGCCAAGGAGACCCGCCATCGTGACCTGGCCGAGGTCGAGCAGCCCTCCGACGCGGCGCCCGCCGCAGCGCAGGCCGCGGACGCGCGTACGGCCTGATCGGCTCCCTGCTCCCTGCTCCCTGCTCCCTGCTCCCTGCTCCCTGAGGCAAACGGCCCCGTACGCCCGTGCGCGCGGGGCCGCCGTCGTGGTCGTCACTTCGGTGGCGGTGCCGACAACCGGTGCAGCCGCAGGGCGAGTTGGATCTCCAGGGCACGGGCCGGGCTCTGCCAGTCGTCGCCGAGGAGACGGCCGACACGCTCCAGGCGCTGGGCGACGGTGTTCACATGGACGTGCAGATCGTCCTTGGTACGGGCCGGGCTCATCCCACAGGCGAAGTAGGCGTCGAGGGTGCGCAGCAGGTCGGTGCCGCGGCGTTCGTCGTAGGCGACGACCTGGCCGATGGTGTGGTCGACGAATCCCGCGATGTCCCGGCCGCCGGCGAGGAGCAGTCCGAGGAATCCGAAGTCCTCGGCGGCGGAGCCGTCGCCGTGGCGGCCGAGCAGCCGCAGGGCGTCGAGGCAGCGGCGGCCCTCCTCGTAGGCCGCCGCGACCGCGTCCGGGCGGGCGGCGAGATCCGCCACGGGGGCGGAGGCGCCGACGGTGACCGCCTCGTGGACGGCCGTGCCGAGGTGTACGGCGGTGCGGCGGGCCAGTTCGGTGGCGGTGTCCCCCTGGTCTAGGGGCAGCAGGAGGACCGTGCCGCCGTCGCGGGCCGCGGCGAGCCCGTGCCGGGTGGCGGCGAGGTGGGAGGCGGCGGACCACAGGCGCCGTCGGGCCGCGGCCTCCTGGTCGGCGTCGGCGGCAACGCCGTCGAGACGGGCAGCGAGGACCACGTGGGCGGCGTCGAGGTCGGCGTGGAGTCGCTCCGCACGCTCACGCAGCAGGCGGGGATCGCGGTCCCGGGCGTCCAGCAGGTCGTCGAGGAGTTCACCGCGGACCCGCTGTTCGGCCTCGGACGCGGAGCGTCGGGCGAGCAGCAGAAGAGAGGTGACCATCGCGGCGCGTTCCAGGGTGCGCTGGTCGACGGGGTCGAGGCCGGGATGGCCCCGCAGCACGAGCGCGCCGAGCAGTTCGCCGCCGGCGGCCACCGCGGCGATCCAGTCGTCCGCGTGCCGCACGGCATGCCCTTCGGCACGGGACGCTTCCAGGGCCTGGGTGGGTGTGGAGGTCGCGTCGGTGAACTGGACCGTGCCGTCGAGGACTTCGGAGACGGCGGCGGCCACGTCGTGGACCCCGCCGCCGCGCAGCACGAGTTCGGCGAGCCGGTCGTGGACGTCGGAGGCACGCTCGATGACGCCGCTGCGGTCCTGGATGATCTCGTTGGCCCTCTCCAGGTCGGCCAGGGCCGAGCGGGTCTCGGCGAGCAGGTTGGCGGCGTCGATGGCGGCCGCGGCCAGGGCGGCGAAGGAGCCGAGCAGCGCGATCTGCTCCCGCTCGAAGACCCGGGCCCGTCGGTCGGCGGCGAAGAGCACGCCGATCACGTGGTGCCCCAGCATGAGGGGCACACCGAGGATGGCGACCAGCCCCTCGTCGCGCACGCCCGCGTCGATGGTGAGGGTGTGCTGAAAGCGGCCGTCCTTGAAGTAGTCCTCGGTGACGTACGGCCGGGCCGTCTGGGCGACGAGGCCGCCGAGCCCCTCCCCCATCCCGAGCCGCAGCTGCTGGAAGCGTGCCGCGACCGAGCCCTCGGTGACCCGCATGTAGGTGTCGCCCTGCGCCGGGTCGTTCAGACTCAGGTAGGCGACGTCCGTGCCGAGCAGGGAGCGGGCGCGCTGCACGATCGCCTGGAGCACGGCGTCCAGGTCCCGCAGTCCTGCCAGGTCGTGGGCCGTCTCGAACAGGGCGGACAGCTCGGCCTCGCGTCGGCGTCGTCCCTCCAGCTCCGCGCGCACGCGCAAGGCGCTCAGTTTGGCGCGCTCGAGCGCGGCGACCCACTCGGCGGGGCGGCCCTCAGCGCGGGCCTGCAAGACCGGCTGCTCGTAGGCCTCGGCGGAGGCGCCGCGGGCCAGCAGGTCGAGGAACGGTGCCTCTGCGCTGCCGACGGTCGCTCCGGAACGGGCGGCGGAACGTTCGGCGGACTGCACGTGATCGCGGGACATGGTCACAGGATTCCCCATCGCACCGTCGCCCCGTCAGCCCTGTGGACAACTCGACGGCGTCTCGGCGACGGCCCGCTCAGTGGGCGGTCCAGCCGCCGTCGAGGACGAGCGAGGTGCCGGTCACGAAGGAGGCCTGCGGGCCGCACAGATAGGCCACGGCCTCGGCCACCTCCTCCGGTTCGATCAGCCGTTTCACCGCGCTGTCCTGGAGCAGTACCTCGGACAGGACGCGCTCCTCGGGAATGCCGTGCGCCCGGGACTGGTCGGCGATCTGCTTCTCGACCAGTGGTGTGCGCACATAGGCGGGGCACACACAGTTCGAGGTGACTCCATGGGCTGCGCCTTCGAGGGCCGCGGTCTTGGACAGTCCTTCCAACCCATGTTTGGCGGCCACATAGGCCGACTTGAAAGCTGAGGCGCGCAACCCATGGACGGAGGACACATTCACGATCCGGCCCCAGCCCTGTCCGTACATATGGGGCAGGGCGCCGCGGATGAGCCGGAACGGTGCCTCCAGCATCACGGTGAGCACGGTGTGGAAGACGTCCGGCGGGAAGTCCTCGATGGGGCGGACCAGTTGCAGCCCAGCGTTGTTGACGAGGACGTCCGTACCCGCGGCGGCGACTTCCGCGGCGTCCAGGTCGGTGAGGTCGAGGACATGCGGTTCGACCGTGCCCGCGAGGTCTCGGGCCCCTTCGGCGAGTGACTCCAGGCCCTCGGCCTCCCGGTCGACCGCTCTCACCTTGGCCCCGGCGGCCGCGAGCCGCAGCGCACAGGCTCGGCCGATGCCGCCGGCGGCTCCGGTGACGAGGGCGGTACGGCCACCGAGGTCGAGCGAGGGGGTATGGGGTCCCGCGAGGGCGTTGCTTGCCGTCATGGCACGACCCTAGGCAGCGTCCACTCCCCGCCACATGTGCTCAGAACCCATACTTCAGCTGGAGCTCATAGGGTCGAACCATGTGGGTGCGTCCGACAGGGCCTGCTTGATCCGCAGCACTGCGAACTCGTTCAGCTCGGGCAGGGCGTCCACGTCGAACCAGCCCACCTCCAGCGACTCGTCGTCGTTGACCCGCGCCTCACCGCCGACGGCCCGGCAGCGGAAGGTGATGTCCATGTACTGGCAGACATCGCCGTTGGCATACGTGACCTGGTCCAGCGCCTGCACCAGGACGACCCGCTCGGGGACGCAGTGCACCGCGGTCTCCTCCTGGACCTCCCGCACCGCGCAGGCCGCGGGCTGCTCACCCGGATCGGGGATGCCGCCGATCACCGACCACCGACCGTTGTCGGAACGGCGGCCCAGCAGCACTCTGCCGTCGTCGTCGAAGACGATGGCGGTGACTCCGGGGAGCCACAACAGCTGCTGACCGGCCGAGGCCCGAAGCGTGGAGATGAAGTCAGGGGTAGCCATGCGCCCGACCCTAACGGGCCGGTTCCCCCACCTCGAGATCGTTCCGAGGGCGTACGGCTACATGTCACGGGCGCGTCGCCCGCGCACACCCGCTCCGATCGCCCAGCCGAGTCCGCCCGCGGCGACCAGGACCAGAGCGATCTCCGGCAGGATGCCCAGCCGCGTGGCGGGTGTCTCGGAGGAGCGCAGCGGCACCTTCTGGACCAGCGAGTCGGCCACGAACATGCCCGTCTTCTGGGTGATCCTCCCGTCCGGCATGATGATCGCGCTCACGCCGCTGGTCACCGGCACGGTGACGGTCCGGCTGTGCTCGACGGCGCGGACCCGGGACATGGCGAGCTGCTGGTAGGTCATCTCGCTGCGGTCGAAGGTCGCGTTGTTGCTCGGTACGGAGATCATCTGCGCGCCGTCGGTGACCTCGGAACGTACGGCCCAGTCGAAGGCAGCCTCGTAGCAGGTGACCAGGCCGACCTTGGCGCCGTCCATGGTGAAGACACCCGGCTTGCTGCCCCGGCTGAAGTCCTGGCGGACCATGCTGGTCCAGTCACTGTTGATGGCCCCGATGAGCGAGCGCAGCGGGAGGTACTCGCCGAACGGCTGGATCTGCCGCTTGTCGTAGGTGTCGATCGGCCCCTTGGCCGGGTCCCACAGGATCTGCTCGTTGAAGAGCTTGCCGTCCCGTTCCACGACGCCGCCGACCGAGATGGGCACGCCGATCGCGTTGGCGGCCCGGTCGATGACGGCGCGAGCGTCGGCATTGGCGAACGGGTCGATGTCCGAGGAGTTCTCGGGCCACAGCACGAAGTCGGGCTGGGCGACCTTGCCCGCCTTGACCTCGGCGGCCAGCCGTTCCGTCTCCTTGGCGTGATAGTCGAGTACGGCCCGCCGCTGGGCGTTGAACTCCAGCCCGGCCTGCGGCACGTTGCCCTGGATGACGGCGACGGTCGCGGTGCCGTCCTCGGCCTTGTCGCTGACCAGCGGCCGGGCGGCCACGGCCCCGATCACCGGGACGGCCACGCTCAGCAGCGCCGCGGCCGCGGCGCCCCGCCGGACGACACGGGTACGCCGGCCCTCGACGGCCAGGCGTACGACCTCGTACAAACCGAAGCCGCACAGGACGACCGCGAAGCCGAGCACCGGGGTGCCGCCGACCGCGGCGAGCGGCAGGAAGATCCCGTCCGCCTGTCCGAACGCGATCTTGCCCCACGGGAAACCCTCGAACGGGACACGCGCGCGTGCCGCCTCCGAGGCGACCCACACAGCGGCCGCCCACACCGGCCAGCCGGGCAGCCGGGACACCGCGGCAATGCCTGCGCCTGCCAGTGCCACGAAGATCGCTTCGATCGCGGCCAGCGCGAGCCAGGGCCCGGAGCCGACCTCCACACCGGTCCACACCAGCAGCGGCAGCAGGAAGCCGAGGCCGAACAGATAGCCGAGGCCCAGGCCCGCCTTCCAGCTGCGGCCGCGCAGCACCCAGCCGAAGACCGCGAAGGCCGGCAGGGCGAGCCACCACAGGGTGCGTGGCGGAAAGCTGACGTAGAGCAGCACTCCGGAGAGCGCCGCGACGGCGGCCGGAACGAGGCGCGCGAGCCGCGCCCGGCGTGAGACGGGCGCGTTCTGCGGTGGCAGCTGGTCCGACTCGTCCACGGAGGTTACGGTGACGGTCACTCCCGGAGTGTACGGCGGGTGACCTTGCCGCCGACAGCGCGGTCCGCGGGCCGGTACGGGCGTTCCCCCAGCTCGGGCGCCACATCATTCCTGCGCAACCCGGCGCAACTCATCCACAAAGTCTTCATCAGCCGTTACGGTGTGCCGGAGCCTTTGTCGTACGGCTTCTTTCAGCCGGACGGCCGGGGTACGTCACAGGTCGGGGGACCGGGTTCGGGGGGCGGGGTGGGTTCCACGGGGATGACGTCTGCGGCCGGTTCGGAAGGGGTCGGCGACAGACGAAACGTTTCGGACGCGGCAGGCGTGGCAGTGCTCGGGGCCTGCGCCGTCTGGTCGCTGGTCACGGCGACCGTGCACGGCGGCCGTCCCGAGGGCGTGCTGCTCGCGATCCTGGCGGTGGCGGCCGGCTATGCCGCGGGGCGGATCACCGGGGTGCTGCTGCCGGTTGCCGCGCCCTGTGCGGCGGCGCTGGCCGGACTGACCCTGACGGTGGCCGTTCCGCATCTGGCGCCGGGGCCGGAGATCGTCGCACCGCTCGGCCATACCGGCGCCACCGCCGCCGTACTGACCCTGTCCGCCGGCTTTGCGTGCTGCGCCGCCTGGGCGACGCCCGCGCCCGCGCTGCGGCTCGCCCTGCGCGGACTGGCCGCCGGAATCGCGGTGACCGCGGGCGTCCTGGGCTCCACCACCGGTTTCGTCCTCTGCGTGGCGGTGCTGCTGTGTTCGCTCGCCGCGGGCCGTATGCAGCGGCGGGGCCTTGGCATCACGGGGCTGGCCCTTGCGGCGGGCCTGGTGACGGCCCTGCCCTGGGCGGTGGCCGAGAACGCGGTGCCGGACGGGCTCGCCGCGTCCCTGGAGGGCCAGCTGACCCCGCACCGGATCGGGCTGTGGCACGACGCCGTGCACATGGTTCACAGCGATACCGCCCTGGGCGTCGGCCCGGGACGCTTCGGGGAGCTCAGCACCACGGCCACACAGACTCTGCTGTCCGATGGCAAGCCCCACTCGGCGCCCCTGCAACAGGCGGCCGAACAGGGTGTCATCGGCGTGATCCTGCTGGCGATGGCCTTCTGCTGGGTGCTCCACGCCTTGTGGCGCACCCCCCGTTCCACGCCGATCGCACTCACCGCGGGCGCCGCACTCACCACGTTGGCGGCGATCGCGGCGGTCGGCAACGCGCTCAGCTTCACCGCGGTGTCCGTGGGTGCTGGGCTGCTCGCGGGACTGGCCACGGCACGCCCACTCACCGACGAGGCACCCCAGCAGACCTGGGACACCCGCCCGCGCGGTGACCGCCTGGCGCCATGACGTCGAAGAACGGACCCGCGCGCGTAAGACTTCAGTGCACCGGTCCGGCTGTGCTCGGCCGCAGTCGGGCACGAATGGCCCGTACGGCGGCCTCCGCGTCGTCCACCGTGATCGTGAACGTATGGCCGTCCCACAGCCGGAGCACCACGCCCTCGCCACGCCGTACGACGACCGCGGTGCCCTTCTCGGGCCGCCAGCGGTAGCCCCAGCCGCCCCAGTGCCGCGGGGTGATCTGCGGGTCGAAGTCGGCGCCGGCGACATGGGCCAGCGGAATGCGGCGGCGCGGCAGACCCATGTGGCCGCAGCGGACCTCCACGCACTCCTTGTCGAGCTTCAGGTCGACGTGGACGAAGGCCAGGGTGCCGAAGAGAACCAGCAGGCCCGCGGCGATACAGCCGACGACCGCCATGACGAGGGGGGCGATGCCCGACGTCCACGCCGAGTCGACGGCCAACTCGACCCCGAGCGCCATGCAGCCCGCGCCGACGAGCGCGAGCAGCCATTGGACACGGTTCGTGGCACGTCCGGTCCAGATGTCGGGGTGCGGGGCCTTCGCATCGCGGGGGTGGTCCCTCATGGCTAAGAGGTTACTCAGGTTTCGCTGCGCGGGTACCACGTTGCACAGGGTGACTGCTCCGGGAGGGTGCCCGTCGGAGCACCGACGTCCGTTTTGTGACTGTCGGTCACCTGGCGGGGCTGACCGCCTGGAGCAGCCTGCCCTCGGCGTAGGCCAGGGCGGGCACGGGCAGCGCCCCCTCCCGTCCGCTCAGCAGCACCGTCAGGGTGCCGTCGGCGGAGGCCTCGGGAGCGGGCTGTTCACCGATCCGGCGCAGCGCCTGGGCGGCGACCGCTCCGGCGGACCCGTGCAGGACGAGCGGCGGACGGCCGGGGCGCTGCACGGCGGCGCGGATGCGCTCGGCGACCAGTTCGTAATGGGTGCAGCCCAGGACGACGGTCTTTACATCGTCAGGGGTGAGTGCGGCGGCCGCGGCGACGGCGGCGTCGATGGCGGCCTCGTCGGCGTGTTCCACGGCCTCGGCCAGGCCGTGGCAGGGCACCTCGGTGGCTTCCACTCCGTCGGCGAAGTCCCGGATCAGACCGCGCTGGTAGGGACTGCCGGTGGTGGCCGGGGTCGCCCAGATCGCAAAGGGGCCGCCACCGGCCGCGGCCGGCTTGATCGCCGGGACGGTGCCGATGACGGGGATACCGGGTTCGAGGCGGGAGCGCAGGGTGGTCAGCGCATGGACGGTCGCGGTGTTGCAGCCGACGATCAGCACGTCGGGCCGATGGGCGGCGGCCGCCTCGGCGACGGCGACAGCGCGCTCCGTGAGGTCCTCGGGGGTCCTGGGTCCCCAGGGCATACCGTCGGGGTCCAGGGAGAGGACGAGATCTGCGTCGGGTCGCAGACGCCGTACCGCGGCGGTGGCTGCCAGCAGACCGATTCCGGAGTCCATGAGCGCGATCTTCACCCGGCCACGATAGACGATGGGCCGTGTGGGGCCTGGCCGGTGGGGCAGACTGCGCGGGTGAGTGCCATCGTGTGGATCGCCGCCGCAGCACTGGCCGCCTGGCTGTGGCTGCTGCTCGGCCAGGGCTTCTTCTGGCGTACGGACGTACGCCTGCCACCGCGTCGCGAGCCGGGGTCGTGGCCCCCTGTCTGTGTCGTCGTCCCGGCCCGGGACGAGGCCGCCGTACTGCCCGACAGCCTGCCGTCGCTACTCACCCAGGACTATCCGGGGCGGGCAGAGGTCTTCCTGGTCGACGACGGCAGCTCGGACGGCACCGGGGAACTGGCCCGGGAGCTGTCGGGGCGGCACGGCGGCCTGCCGCTGACCGTCTCGTCACCCGGCGAGCCGCCCACGGGCTGGACCGGCAAGCTGTGGGCGGTGCGCCATGGCATCGACCTGGCACGCGCGCGTGACCCCGAGTATCTGCTGCTCACGGATGCCGACATCGCGCATGCGCCGGACAGCCTGCGGGAATTGGTCGCGGCGGCGCACACCGGGGGGTTCGACGTCGTGTCGCAGATGGCCCGGTTACGGGTCGCGAGTGTGTGGGAGCGGCTCGTCGTCCCCGCCTTCGTCTACTTCTTCGCCCAGTTGTATCCCTTCCGCCGGATCGGCAAGAAGAGGGCGCGGACGGCGGCCGCGGCAGGTGGCTGTGTGCTGTTGCGTGCCGACGCGGCGGAGCGGGCGCGCATCCCGGACGCCATCCGGCACGCCGTCATCGACGACGTGGCACTGGCGCGTGCCGTGCAGGCCAGTGGGGGACGCATCTGGCTGGGGCTGGCGGACCGGGTGGACAGTGTGCGCCCCTATCCACGGCTGCACGACCTGTGGCGGATGGTCTCGCGCAGCGCGTATGCGCAGTTGCGGCACAATCCGCTGCTGCTCGCCGGTACGGTCGCGGGTCTCGCGCTGGTCTATCTGGTGCCGCCCGTGGCTCTGGTCTGGGGCCTGGCCGCGGGGGACACGGCTGCCGCGGTCGTCGGTGCCCTCGCGTGGCTGGTGATGACAGGGACGTACGTCCCGATGCTCCGTTACTACCGGCAGCCCTGTTGGCTCGCTCCTCTGCTGCCGTTCACCGCGTCCCTGTATCTCCTCATGACGGTCGATTCCGCGGTCCAGCACTATCGGGGGCGCGGCGCGGCCTGGAAGGGCCGCACCTACGCACGTCCGGGCGCCGTCCCCGACGAGGGCTGAGAGCGGCTCACTTCCTGCCGGGGGTCCAGTTCATGCCCCATCCATAGGCGTAGTCGATCGTCCGCTGCGGGCTCACCCCGCGCTCGGGCACCAGATAGCGGGCCTCGCGCTGGACGACCAGATCGCTGCCCGTGTTCGTGATGAGGGCGAGCGCGCACACCGTGGAGGGGACGGTGCACTCGTCGAGCGAGAAGTCGATCGGGGCGCCGTGCTGCGGTGTGAGGGTGACCGTGGCGTGCAGATCGGCGAAGGAACGCGCTCCTTCGTAGATCGTCACGAAGACGAGGATGCGCTGGAAGGCCTGCTTGTGGTCGAGGTTGACGGTGAGGTTCTCGCCGCTCGCCATGGCTCCGGTGCGGTCGTCGCCGTCGAGGTGGATGAACGGGGGCTGGTGCAGGGCGCCGAAGGCGTTGCCGAGCGACTGGACGATTCCCTTGCTGCCGTCGGTGAGTTCGTACAGCGCGCAGAGGTCGAGGTCGAGGTCGGAGTGCATGGCCACGGCACGGCCGAGCTTGCTGCCCCAGCCGGAGAACTGCTTGCGCACCTCCCAGTTGAGGTTCACGCGCATGGCACCCGAGGTGCCGCCCTGCTTGGTCAGCGAGACCGAGGGCGATGCCTTCGTCAGCGTCACCTTGCTGAGGCTGATCGGTGCCGCGGGGGGTGCGGCAGGAGGAGGCGGCGCGGTCACCGGCGGTGCGACGGGCGCGGACGCAGGGGCGGCGGCCTGTTGCGGCTCGTCCACCGAGATACCGAAGTCCGTGGCGAGGCCCACGAGCCCGCTGTCGTACCCCTGGCCTACGGCACGGAACTTCCAGGCGCCCTGGCGACGGTAGAACTCGCCGAGGACGAAAGCGGTTTCCACGGTCGCGCCCGTGCTGTCGAACCGGGCGACCACGGTGTTCTGGGCGGCATCGCGGACCTCGATGTAGAGGTCCGGCACCTGTCCGAACGTACCGCCGTCCGCGGATGCGGCCAGGACCAGCGTCTCGATCGCGGGCTCCACGCGCGCGAGGTCGACGAGGAGAGTGTCGACCACCACGCCGCCGATGTCCCGTTTGCCCTCGTGGCGGACCGCGCCGGAGGAGTGCTCCGGCTGGTTGTAGAACACGAAGTCGCTGTCGGACCGCACCTTGCCGCCCACCAGCAGCAGCGCCGACGCGTCCGCGTCGGGCACACCCGGTCCGGATCGCCGGCCCAATTCGACCCGCAGCGCCGTCGTCGGCACCGGAACATTCGATCCTTTTGGCATTGACATGTCCGCCCCCATCACCAGTCACCGCGCCAGGTCGTCGCACCCCGGCTGCCCATTGGGTTCACCACATGACCAACCTATTCCCCGGTGCGGCGAACTCCCATGAGGAGCCACCGGGAGATCGCCGTCCAATCCCCGGTAACCAGCGCGGAACTCGGCCTTTACAGGATCCGAACGTCGACCGCCGCCCCTTTTTGCCGAGTTCGCTCGCATTGGGGATCCCGCGTCACTGCCGACACGGAAAACAACCCTCTTATCGGTCTCCCCAACCAGCACATCGTGGGCTTAACTTATGTGCCATGACCTCCCCCCGCTCCACTTATGGCGGCGGCTACTACTCCGCCTCCTTCCCGGACACTCCGATCTACGACAAGCTCGTGGCCGAGCGGGGTACCCCGCAGATCGCCCCGATCCGGGTTCCCGCGGCGTACGACATGCCGGGCAGCCATCTGCCCGCGCTGCCGTCGGCGCTTCCGGCCCTCCCGGCCGGCCCGTCCCAGGCTTCGTACGGCTACCCGCAGGCACAGCAACCCTCTCCTCTCCAGCAGGCGCCCGCGGCGTACATCCCGCAGCAGGCGTCCGCGCCCCGCGGCTATCCCGGACCGCAACAGCAGCAGCCGCGCCAGATGGCCCCCGGCACGGGCTACGAGGCGATGCGCCCCGCGGCTCCCCGGCCCACCCCGGCTCCGTACCAGGACCCGTACAACAACCAGCAGCAGTACCGCGGCTACTGATTCCTCCACCGGGACTGTCGGTGCCTGCTGGCACGATGGCCTCATGGGGTACGCGCAGCTGCAGTCGATTCACGTTCATCCGGTCAAGGCGGTCCGGGGCCAGGCGCCCCGGGAGGCCGTCGTGGAGCCCTGGGGCCTGGCCGGAGATCGGCGCTGGGCGCTGATCGACGACGGGGGAAAGGTCGTCACGCAACGTCAGCAGCCGCGCCTCGCGCTGGCCGCCGCCGAGCTGCTGCCCGGCGGCGGCGTCCGTCTGTCCGCACCCGGCATGGCCGCTCTGACCGTGCCCGTCCCGGAGCCCATCGGCACCGTGATGGTGGAGATCTTCCGCGACAAGGTCGAGGCATTCCCGGCCACGGACGCCGCGGCGCACACCTGGTGCAGTGACTATCTCGGCATCGAGGTGCGCCTCGTGCACATGGACGACCCGGCCATGCGCCGGCCCGTCGACCCGGAGTACGCCCTGCCCGGCGAGACCGTCACCTTCGCCGACGGCTACCCACTGCTGCTCGCCTCGGCCGCCTCCCTCGACGCCCTCAACTCCCTGATCGCGCAGGGTGACCACCCGGACGAGGGCCCCCTGCCCATGAACCGCTTCCGGCCGAACGTGGTCGTGTCGGGCACCGCCGCCTGGGCCGAGGACGACTGGTCACGCCTGGCCGTCGGCGAGGTCGTCTTCCGCGTCGCCAAGACGTGCGGGCGGTGTGTCGTGACCACCACCGACCAGGGCACCGCCGGACGCGGCAGAGAGCCCCTGCACACCCTCGGCCGACACCGCCGCCTCGGCGGCAAGCTGGTCTTCGGACAGAACCTGGTGCCCGAGTCCCGCGGCACGATCCGGGTGGGCGACCCGGTCACGATCCTGGACTGACCAGGACCCGCTCCGACTCCGTGGGCGGGAACTCGGCTCGGGGGTCGGCGCGTTGTGATGGTGGATTTCGTGAGAAGTTCATGAGAGGCCCCGATCGGGGTGATTTCGCTCTCTCTTGACCGGGCCGTTGCGTGAACGGCTCCGCGGGGGGTTATCACGGAGCGGGAAGGGGGTGCCAAAACCGTGCGAACCATCAGCGGACTCTGGCGCTGGCGACACAATCCGCTGCGCCGCAAGACCGATCTGACCGAGGCCTGGGTCGCCCTGGTCGCCCTGCTGCTCATCCTGTTCGCCGCGCCCATGACGGGTTCCGTGGTCGGCAGTGTCGCGCAGGACGCTCTCCAGCAGTCGGTCCGGGACCAACGGGAGTCCCGCCACGTGGTGACGGCCACCGTGGTCCGCAAACTCAACCGCTCCCCACTGGACGCCGACCCCGAGACGTCCACCGGGCGGGACATACGAAGTCGCGTCCTCGCCGACTGGACGGCCCCGGACGGCACCGCGCAGCACGGGCCGGTCATGGCCCATGTCGAAGACCCGCACGCGGGCGACAACTTCACGCTCTGGACGGACGACCACGGCCGCGTCGTGGCCCGCCCGCTGGATCCCGCCACGGCGACGACGCACGCGGTCCTCGCCGGATTCGGCGCCACTCTGCTCGCCGCGGGCCTGATCGACGGCCTTCGGCGGCTGATCGTCTGGCGCATGGTCCGCCGCCGGTACGCCCGTTGGGACCAGGCATGGGACCGGGCGGGTCCCGACTGGGGCCGGACCGGCACCGGTAGTTGACGGCCTTCCAGCTCTGGTCAACCCACTGCCTGCGCGCACGCTACGGTGGACCGGCCGGACTCGCTTCGGCGTCAACCCGCGCGAGTGAGCCGCAGGGGCCGCTTCAGCGTCCCGAAGGCGACGAGCCATCAGCACGACCGAGGTGGGGGCACAGCAACGCCATGGCACAGGGCACGGTCCAGGTGACGCACACCGGCACATCGCGGTGGCGTCGCCGCACGGGTGAGTACGCATCGCTCGCCGCCGCCCTGGAGGCCGCGGCCGACGGCGACGTCCTCACCGTCGCCCCCGGCACCTACCGGGAGAACCTCGTGGTGCAGCGGGCGGTGACCCTGCGCGGCCCGGAGGGCTCCCCAGGCTCCGTGCGCATCGCGCCCGTGGACGGGGTGCCGTTGACCGTGCGCGCCTCCGCGGTGGTCCAGGACGTGCATGTGGAGGGCCAGGACACGGCCGCGCCGGCACTGCTCGTCGAAGAGGGCGCCCCCGAGTTGTCCGACGTGCGGATCGTCACGCGGTCCGCGGCCGGCATCGAGGTGCGCGGCGGCGCCCGGCCGACCGTGCGGCGCTGCACCGTGGACAATCCGGCCGGCGTGGGCATCGCCGTACTCGACGGCGGGGGCGGGGTGTTCGAGGAGTGCGAGGTCGTCGCGGCCGGGCAGTCCGGCGTCGCGGTGCGCGGGGGCGCCCACCCGCGCCTGGAGCGCTGCCGCATCCACCACACCTCGGGCGCGGGCCTGTCGGCGACCGGCGAGAACTCCGCGCTGGAGGCCGTGGGTTGCGAGGTGTACGAGATCCGGGGCAGCGGCGTACAGGTCACCGGCCGGGCCACCGCGCACCTGACCGACTGCGATGTGCACCGCACCACCGCCGACGGGGTCACCCTCGACACGGACGCCGTGCTGACCCTGGCCGACTGCCGCATCCATGACATCCCGGAGAACGCGGTCGACCTGCGCTCACGTTCCGTGCTGACGCTGACCCGGACGACGGTGCGTCAGTTCGGCCGCAACGGCCTGTCGGTCTGGGACCCGGGCACCCGCGTGGACGCCAACCAGTGCGAGATCTTCGACAGCACCGGCGACTATCCGGCGGTGTGGGTCAGTGACGGCGCCACCGCGGTCCTCGACTCCTGCCGGGTGCACGACGTGCCGGACGCGCTGTTCGTCCTGGACCGCGGCTCCCGCGCGGACGTCGTCGACAGCGACCTCTCGCAGGTGCGCAACACGGCCGTGTCGGTGAGCGACGGCGCCACCGCGCAGCTCGACGACTGCCGCATCCGGGACGCGGCGACCGGCGCCTGGTTCCGTGACCACGGCAGCGGCGGCACACTCAACGGCTGCTCGCTGGACGGCATGCAGACCGGCGTGATCGTCACCAAGGGCGCCGACCCCACCATCGAGCGATGCACGGTCGACTCCCCCGCGGAAGCCGGTTTCTATGTGTCGGCGGGCGGACGCGGCACCTTCCTGAACTGCCGGGTGACGGGCAGTTCCGGCTACGGCTTCCATGTGATCGACGGCTGCCGTACGACGCTGAAGAAGTGCCGTACGGAGCGATGCGCGCGCGGCGGGTACGAGTTCGCCGACGCCGGCCCCGAGGCAGCGGGCGCCGGTCCGGTCGTGGAGGACTGCACCAGCGACGAGAGCGGGGGCCTCAAGCCGCCCGCCGCGCGGGAGCCCGCCACGCAGACGGTCAGCCAGTCGCCGGGCCTGCTCGGCGCGATCCCGGGGCAGCGCACCACCGAGCAGGAGCCGCTCGTCGCCGCCACCATGCCCGAGAAGCCGACGCGGACCTCGAAGGCGGTCCTCGGTGAACTCGACGCACTGGTCGGCCTCGAGAGCGTCAAGCGTGAGGTGCGGGCGCTGACCGACATGATCGAGGTGGGCAGGCGCCGCCAGCAGGCGGGCCTCAAGGCGGCATCCGTCAAGCGCCACTTGGTCTTCACCGGCTCGCCCGGCACCGGCAAGACGACGGTCGCCCGTCTCTACGGCGAGATCCTGGCCTCGCTCGGTGTGCTGGACAAGGGCCATCTCGTCGAGGTGTCCCGCGTCGACCTGGTCGGCGAGCACATCGGCTCCACGGCTATCCGCACCCAGGAGGCCTTCGACCGGGCGCGCGGCGGTGTGCTGTTCGTCGACGAGGCGTACGCGCTGTCCCCGGAGGACTCGGGCCGGGACTTCGGCCGCGAGGCCATCGACACGCTGGTGAAGCTGATGGAGGACCACCGGGACGCGGTCGTGGTGATCGTCGCGGGCTACACGGCCGAGATGGAGCGGTTCCTGTCGGTCAACCCGGGCGTGGCCTCGCGCTTCTCCCGGACCATCACCTTCAGCGACTACACCGCCGAGGAACTGCTGCGTATCGTTGAGCAGCAGGCCGAGGAGCACGAGTACCGGCTGGCACCCGGCGCCTCGGACGCCCTGCTGAAGTACTTCACGGTGATCCCCAAGGGCCCGGCCTTCGGTAACGGCCGTACCGCCCGCCAGACCTTCGAGGCCATGGTGGAACGGCACGCGAGCCGGGTCGCGCACTTCGAGGAGCCGAGCACGGACGACCTCACGCTTCTCTACGCCGAGGACCTGCCCGAGTCGCCCTGAGCGTCCCGCTTGCGGCGCGGTGCGGGCAGCTCCGGCCGCAACCGCGCCAGCAGCCGCTCCCGTTCCACGGCGAACTCCGGGTCGGCCTGGTAGTCGGAGTGGCCGAGGATGGGGGCGGGCAGCGGATGCGTCTCCGTGCGGCCGTAGGCCAGGGGGTCCTTGAGGGCGTCGTGGTCCACCTCGGGGCCGCAGTCACCGGGCAGCCGCACCGGGCCGCCGATGGGGTCCGTCAGTCGGTAGAGGTTGCGCCAGCAGTCGACGTCGTGGTGCAGCGAGCTGAGGGCGGCCGGTCCGAAGTGGGCCGGGAACCAACGGCCGTAGAGGCGCTCCAGCGGGGAGCCGTACGTCAGCAGCGCGACCCGCTTGCGCACGGGCGGAGAAAGCTGCCAGGCCGCGGCGGCTGCGAGCACGCTGCCCTGGGAGTGGCCGGAGATGACGAGCCGTCCGCCGGTGGCGTCGGTCCAGGTCGCCATGCGCCAGGTCAGGTCGGGCACGGCCCGCTCGGCGTAGCAGGGCGGGGCGAAGGGGTGGGCGGCGCGCGGCCAGAACGTGCCGACGTCCCACAGGATGCCGATGGTGCGCCGCGCGGAGGCGTCCTTGTAGGCGCGTCGGCCCCAGGTGACGAACAGTATGAAGCCGAGCCCGATCAGCCAGGAGCCCAGGGCCTGCGCCGTCTCGGCGGCGCCGTGGAGGAAGGGGTGTGTCGCCTCGGTGGCCGCGCTGGGCACCTTGTCGCTCACCATGGCGCCCACGAGTGCTCCGGCGCCCAGGAGCAGGGTCGTGGTGGAGATGACGGCGACGAGGAGCGGCGCCCGGTCGGTGAGCGTGGCCATGGCGAGGGTGTTCGCGATGCGGCGGGTGCGCGTGGGGTCCTCGGGGGCGTCCGGGCGGTCGGTTCGCACCGCTGCCAGTTCGGTACGGCGCAGCAGCCAGGTGCGCCATCCCAGCAGGCCGCAGAGCAGCAGCAGGACGATGAGCAGCGGCGGGATCACGGACGACTGCCAGGTGAGCAGGACCGGCGGACCGGGAACGGACGTGCGCGTGCCGTCCAGCCAGTCGGCGACCCGCTGCGACAGCCCGCCGGACATCACCCCGCCGAGTGCACAGGCCAGCATCGCCACGGCGGGTCCCCCGAGGCCGTGCATCGCGGCGCGGGGTTCGGGGTGGGTGCGGTAGAGCAGGTGGGCGACCACGGCCAGGACGATGACGAGCAGTCCCTGGAGCAGGGCGATTCCGCCGAAGGTCGCGTCGCCCGGCAGGCGGCCCTGTGACACCCAGCCCGGGCGTTCCCACCCGGCGTACAGCATGGCGAGGGCGAGCAGGAGGAGCGCGCCGAGCGGCAGCCGTCGTACGAGGTGCTCGTCGAGTTCCCGGTCGAGGCGGTTCTCGCTGCGGCCCCTGCGGCAGACGACCCACAGGACGGCGGCCGCGCCCGCGACGACGGCCCCGGCGAGGAGCCAGCCCAGCGTGTCGAGAAGGGCGGGCCCGCCGGGCCTGCGGTCGAACCCGGCCGCCGGAGTGGACACCGCGGCAGCGACCGTCAGCAGGCCCGCCGCGGTGTGTGCGGCACGCAGTCGGGCCACCAGGCGCCGCCCGTACCAGAAGCCGGGCCGGCCCAGGGCGGTGCGGCCGGTGTCCTCGTCGGGCTCGGCGGTGCGGGAGATCGGCTGCTGCGACTCGTACGCGCTCCAGGTGCGGCGGGAGAGGTACCACAGCAGGCCGGTGAGCGTGGCGGGCACCAGGGCGGCGAGCGCGAGCCGGCGGCCTGGCGGGCTCCACCAGCCGCCGTCGGAGTCCGTCGGGGACAGGAAGCCCAGCCAGGTGTGCCGTTCGGCGCACGCGCGCGTGCCCGCGCACTGCCACGCCGTCAGATCGAGGGCGACCTCGCACGCGGCCGCGACGAGCAGCACCGTCAAGGTCAGTCCGGCGAGCCGCACCAGCAGCCCGTACAGCCGCACCGTGCGGTCACGGCCCCGGGCGCTGGGGCGCATCCAGTGGGCGAGGTTGACCACCATGAACGGCAGCAACAGCAGCCACAGGGCGCGGGCGCTGTTGCCGGATGTGAGGTTGGACCAGACGTAGGCCTCGGGCACCGGTCCGCTGCGGGGCTCGCCGGGGCTGGTCTCGGCTTCGGCGTCGTCGGCGCGCCGGTAGACGGCCGCCGTGTCGTCGCCGGTGATCCGGACCGTCCGTGGATCGTCGAGCATCTTCTCGGGTGTGGCGCCGCCCACGCCGTGGACCAGGAGTTCCAGGGCGATGCCGGGGTTCCCGGACTTCTGGGCGGGTCCGTCCGCCCCCTCGGACAAGACACGTTCCACTGTTCTCGCACTTCCCCCGTGACGCGCCGTCGGCTTGTGCCCGTGCGGGCCTAAGGATCTCCGCTTCGTGTGGTCCGCACACCTCTCGTCACGGAATCTCCCCGATCCGAGTGACAGACGGACAACGGATGGTGCGCGAGTGACATGCGCGCGACGATACGGGCGGTGACGCGATGCGCACCGACACATGAAAGGATGGGTCGTCTACGCCCCGGACCGGGGACAATGTGCTGTCGATGGGCTCTCCCGGGCTCGAGCGGAGTCGAGAGCTCGGGGGAGGGTGTTCCGGGCGTGTCGGACGGCCCTTGAACGAAAGGAACCGGAGCGTACGTGAGTGAGAATCAGAACCTCCTCGCGGAGCAGCGGCGCGCCCTGATCCTGGACGAGGTGCGGCGTCGCGGCGGCGTCCGGGTGAACGAGCTGACCCGCAAGCTCGGCGTGTCGGACATGACCGTGCGCCGCGACCTGGACGCACTCGCGCGGCAGGGTGTGCTGGAGAAGGTGCACGGCGGCGCGGTCCCGCTGGTCGAGGCGAGCACGCACGAGCCGGGGTTCGAGGCCAAGTCCGGCCTGGAGCTGACGGCCAAGGAGGACATCGCACGGACCGCCGCGCAACTGGTCGCGCCGGGCACCGCGATCGCCCTGTCGGGCGGCACGACGACCTTCGCGCTGGCGCACCATCTGCTCGACGTGCCGGACCTGACGGTCGTCACCAACTCGGTCCGGGTCGCCGACGTCTTCCACGCCGCGCAGCGCACCTCGGGCCCACGGCAGGGCGCGGCGACGGTGGTCCTGACCGGAGGTGTACGCACGCCCTCCGACTCCCTCGTGGGTCCCGTGGCCGACCAGGCGATCGCCGCGCTCCACTTCGACGTGCTGTTTCTCGGTGTGCACGGGATATCGGTGGAGGCCGGCCTGTCGACGCCGAACCTCGCGGAGGCCGAGACCAACCGGCGGCTCGTGCAGTCGGCGCGGCGGGTCGTGGTGGTCGCGGACCACACCAAGTGGGGGACGGTGGGCCTGAGTTCGTTCGCGGCGCTGGAGCAGGTCGACACCCTGGTGACGGACGCGGGACTGCCGGCCGAGGCACGCGACGAGGTCGCGGAGCATCTGCGTCGGCTGGTGGTGGCGGGCGAGCCCGAGGAGGACGCAGACAGCTGACGGCACGTCAGCTATGGTGAGGCTGCCCGGTCAACGCCCGCCTCTCTGATGAAGGTTGTCGTCCATGGCTCACCGTCTGCGCCCGGTGGGGCTCGACTTCATCGGCTCAGCGCCCGTACGTCTCGTCTTCGCGCGGGAGATCTCCGCACCGCCCGAGGCGGTCTTCTCCGCGCTCGCCGAGGATGTGCCGGGCTGGGCGGAGTGGTTCTCGGCGGTGACGCTGGCCCGGCCCACCAACGACGGCGCCGGGCGTGAGATCCGGCTCAAGGGCGGCACACGCTTCCAGGAGACGATCCTCGCCGCGAAGGGCCCCGAGGTGTACGCCTACCGCGTCGACGAGGGCAACGCGCCCGGGGCACGTGCGCTGGTCGAGGAGTGGCGGCTGACGCCGGCCGGGACGGGCACCCGCGTGCAGTGGACGTTCGCCGCCGACGGCACGCCGCCGTTCCGCATGGTGCTGAAACTGGCCCGGACGGGACTGGGCCGGGCGTTCCGGGACGCGGTCACCGCGCTGGACCGGCGGCTGGCGGCGCGCTGACTCAGGACGGCCAGATCCCCGTCTCCAGCAGCGAGTCGATCGCCGCCGTGTACGGCGCGATGTCCAGGCCCTGCTCGGCCAGCCACGCGTCCGAGTAGTACTTGTCGAGATAGCGGTCACCCGGGTCGCACAGCAAGGTAACCACGCTCCCCTGCCGCCCCTCGGCCACCATCTCGGCGACGATCTTCAGCGCGCTCCACAGCCCGGTGCCGGTCGAGCCGCCCGCTCTGCGGCCGATGGCCTGCGCCAGGGCGCGGACGGCCGCCACGCTCGCCGCGTCGGGCACCTTCATCATCCGGTCGATGGCACCGGTCACGAAGCTCGGCTCCATGCGCGGCCGGCCGATGCCCTCGATACGCGAGCCGCAGTCGCAGGTGACGTCCGGATCGCCGGTGGTCCAGCCCTCGAAGAAGCATGAGTTCTCCGGGTCGGCGACACAGATGCGCGTGTCGTACTGCATGTAGTGCACATAGCGCGCGAGGGTCGCGGAGGTGCCGCCGGTGCCGGCCGTGGCGACGATCCACGCGGGCTCCGGGAACCGCTCCAGCTGAAGCTGACGGAAGATCGATTCGGCGATGTTGTTGTTTCCGCGCCAGTCCGTGGCCCGTTCGGCGTAGGTGAACTGGTCCATGTAGTGGCCGCCGGTCTCCACCGCGAGGCGGGCCGACTCCTCGTACATCTTGCGCGAGTCGTCCACGAAGTGGCACTGCCCGCCGTGGAACTCGATGAGGCGGCACTTCTCGGCGCTCGTCGTGCGCGGCATGACGGCGATGAAGGGCACGCCGATGAGCCCCGCGAAGTACGCCTCGGAGACGGCCGTGGAGCCGCTGGACGCCTCGATCACCGGGCGGCCCGGCCGGATCCAGCCATTGCACAGGCCGTACAGGAACAGCGAGCGGGCGAGCCGGTGTTTGAGGCTGCCGGTCGGGTGGGTGGACTCGTCCTTGAGGTACAGGTCGATGCCCCACTTCTCCGGCAGCGGGAAGCGGAGCAGGTGCGTGTCGGCCGAACGGTTGGCGTCGGCCTGGACCTTGCGGACGGCTTCTTTGAGCCAGCGGCGGTACGCGGCGTCACTGTGGTCGACATCGAGGGTCACGCCGGTCGGGGTCTGCTCGGCAGTGCTCACGGCGGTGCTCCTCACGGCTGTCGTCCACGACGGTTCGCGCGGCCGTAGTACCGATCATAAACACCTTCCGCACGCTCCTCACCTGCATAAACGTACCTTTGAGCACCCCAAAGGCCACCCTGGAGGCAGCCTGGGGGCGCATTCGCGCGAGTGCTCCGCACGCCCAGGCCGAGCGTGACGTGCGTACTGGTGCTGGACGTCGGCTGCGGGCAGACTGCACCGGACGGACAGGGGCCCGGTCGGGGCGCCGGTCCGGAAGGGGACACGGACCCTGCATGGGGACGCACACTGGATCACGACAGGAGCCGGTCCACGGCCCACGGAGGGTCATGGCCGGCACACCGATACGCACGAGGGGGCGGGGCGGAATGGCGGAGCCGGAGTTCAAGGCAGACGGAGTGCGGATCGGGAAGCGGCTGCGCTCGCTCACCCGGGCCGGACAGGTCCGGATCAGTGGCGGCAGGCTTGAGTTGCTCACCAGTTACGGCAGCGAGATCGACAGCGCGCCGGTACAGGCGGTGCGCGCGTCCCGGCCCTGGTTCGCGCCCGAGGACCGGGCACTGGCGGACCTCAACGGCAAGCGGTACCTGCTGACCCTGGGCGACCACGACCCCGCACCGGGCGAGCCGGGCCCGCCCGCGGCGCGCCGGTTCATCGAGGCGGTACACCGGGCCGCGGGACGTAATCGCTGAGCCGTTGCACGGCACGTCGGCCGAACCACCGCGAGTTGCGGTACTGCACCCCTTGCGTCACGCTGGTCTCACGTCACTCTGGGTTTACCGGCGATAACGCTGCGAACCAGCCCGCCGGCCACGACAGCAGGCGGCCGCTTCACGCACGCATCCTGCTGGATCCGTACGTTCGTGTTCTTCCCACCTCACGTCGGGGAGTCGCAGCCGTGATCAGTCACCCAAGCAGACACTGCACGGTGGAGCTCCAAGCCCTGCCGTCGCGGATCGGACAGGTCCGCAGAATCGTATCGGCACAGTTGCGGTACTGGCACTTGGACACTCTCATCGACCGGGCCGCGCTCGGTGTGACGGAGTTGTTGACCAACGTCCACCAGCACGCGCAGCCCGACAAGATGTGCACCGTGGAGATAGAACTGCTCCTCGACCGGCTCATGGTCTCGGTGCGCGACCACGACCCGCGTCTCCCTGTGGTCAACGACGCCGATGCGCTCGCGACCTGTGGGCGAGGTCTGGCGATGGTGGCCGCGGTCAGCGAGAGCTGGGGAGTGCGACCGGACGGGGAGTCAGGCAAGGTCGTGTGGTTCACGCTGCCCACTCCCGCGGCCGCGCGTTCCGCGGCCGCCGCGTGCCCCCCGCGTCGCCGCGCGGAGAGCACCACGCCCGTGCCCGTGTTCGCGGAGGTCGAGCGCACGGTCGACGCCCATCGGTCCGGACATGCTCCCGCCCGGTCGGCCGTTGCCGGCTGACCGGGCGGTGAGGGTTCCTTCGTTACGTGCCGACGCGTCGGCACAGTGGGCGATGGTGAGCACTCGCCGTCATTCGGTCGCTATCGCCCGCAGGACGTCCAGCCGAGCCGCGCGCCTTGCCGGACGCAGGCCCGCCAGGGCTCCGGCCGCCAGTCCGACCAGGGCCACCACCGCCAGTTGCAGCGGCGGCATCGCGAAGGCGAAGGCACTGTCGCTCGCACCGTCGGAGGCCTTCACCAGTACCCAGCCGAGGAAGGCGCCGAGGCCGAGGCCGCCCACCGTGCCGAACGCGGCGACCAGGACCGACTCCCAGCGGACCATGGCCCGCAACTGGGAACGGGTCTGGCCGACGGCCCGGAGCAGGCCCAGTTCGCGGGTGCGCTCGTGGATCGCCAGGGTCAGCGTGTTGGCGATGCCGAGGAGGGCGATGAGGACCGCGAGGGCGAGCAGCGCGTAGACGAGCGTCAGCATCATGTCGATGCCGCCGGCCGCGGACTGGGCGTAGTCGTCGCGGGTCTGCACCTCCGGGCTGCCGTACTGGTCGGCCACCTTCTCCACCGCGGCCTTGCCCGCGTCCGCGCTCACGCCGTCCTTGAAGGAGACTGCGGTGAGGGTGTCGGAGTCCTGGGTGCGGTGCGGGGCCCAGGCGGCGCGGGTGATGACGTAGTCGCCCGCGAGCTCCGACCGGCCGTAGACCGCTCGGACGGTGAACGTCTCCTTCTCGCCGTCGGTGAAGACGAGTCGGGCGGTGTCGCCGGTCTTGAGGTTCTGCTTGTCGGCCTCGCTCCTGGTGATGGCGATGCCGTCGGTGCCGAGGTCACGCAGGGAGCCCTGCACGTTGCCGAGGTCGAAGGTGCGCTCCAGGGCGACCGGGTCGGTGACGGTCAACGCTCGCCCCTTGCCGTCGACTTCGGCCACGCCTCGGCCGAGTCCTACGGCCGTGTCGACCTCGGGGAGGTCCTGGACGGCTCCGGCGAGCCGGGGGCTCAGTCCGCTGCCGCCCGCCCCGAACGACGGGGTGCTCACGGCGACGTCGCCCGCGAAGGACCGCGACACGGTCTGGTCCATGGTCGCCTTCAGCGAGGCCCCGAACACGGTGAACAGCGAGACCACGGCCACGCCGATCATCAGGGCGCTCGCGGTGGCGGCCGTCCGCTTCGGGCTGCGCAGGGCGTTGCGCCGGGCGAGCCCGCCGGTGACGCCGCGCAGCCGGTCGAGCGGAACGCCGAGGATCCGTACGGCCGTCGAGGAGGCGACCGGGCCGAGGACCACGAAGGAGACCAGGGCCAGGACGGCGCCGGTGCCGGCCAGCCAGATGGACGGGGACACGAGCACGCCGGTGAGCGTCACCGCGACGGCCAGGGCGGCCAGGCCCGAGCCGAGGACGGCGCGCGGGCGGGAGGCGCCCGACTGGTCGACTGCGGTCTCGCGCAGCGCGGCCAGGGGTGCGGTGCTTCCCGCGCGTACGGCGGGCAGCACGGCGGAGCCGAGACAGACCACGACGCCGACCGCCAGCGGCAGCGCCATCGACAGTGCCTTGATGACCAAGTCGCCCTCGGGGAACGGGAACCCGATCGCCGGGAACAGCAACTGGAGCCCCGCGGCGATGCCGATCCCGCCTGCCAGACCGGCCACCGACGCGGTCAGGGCCACAACGCTCGCCTCGACCAGGGTCGATGCGGTCACCTGCCGGCGGGACGCACCGAGCGCACGCAACAGGGCGTTCTCCCGGGTGCGTTGGGCGACGACGATCGCGAAGGTGTTGTGGATGGAGAAGGTCGCGACCAGCAGGGCGATGCCGGAGAACACCAGCAGAAGGGTGGTGAATACGGCCAGGAACTGGCTGGAGATCATCTCCGTGTTCTCCTCGGCCGACTCCTGTCCGGTGATGGCCTCAACCCCCTTGGGCAGTGCGGGAGTCAGCCGGTCGACCAGGTCCTGCTCGCTGACGCCGGGACCGGCCCGCACGAGAATGCTCGACGCCTCACCGGGGCGGGCCGTGAGGTACTTCTCGGCGTCGGCGCGCGTCATCCCGGTGTACGTCACCTGCGCCATGCCGTCCTCGCCGCCGAAGGTCGCGAGGCCGACGATCTTCACCTGCACGGGGTCGGGCGTCCGCAGGACCGTCGTGTCGCCGATCTTCAGGTCGCCCTGTTCCGCGGCGCCGCGGTTGACGACGACCTCTCCGGACTTCTTCGGGGCACGGCCTTCGGCGAGTTGGTACGAGTTGAGCTCCGGGTCGGTGATCCAGTTCCCGGCGAGGGTGGGCGGGCCCTGGCCCCCGATGGGGTCGCCGTCCTTGCCGACGAGCTGGCCGGCGCCCTGGATGTCTGGTGCCGCGGCCGCCACGCCCGGCACCTGCTCGACGGTGTCCGCCAGGTCCGCGGCGACCGGCTCCCGCACGCCCTCGCTCTCACCGGGCGTGGTGATGGCGTCGGCGCTGCGGACCACGGCGTCGGTGCCGCTGGTGGCGTTGCCGAACATGGTGTCGAAGCTGGCGCGCAGCGTGTCGCCCATGACGAGCGTCCCGGCCAGGAAGGCAACGCCGAGGAACACCGCGAAGAACGTACCGGCGAAGCGGCGCTTGTGTGCGCGCAGGGAGGACACGCTCAGGCGTACTGAGGCGTTCATGAGGGCACCTCGAAGGCTTTCAAGCGGTCAAGGATCTTGTCGGCGATCGGGGCTTCCATACGGTCGACCAGCCGGCCGTCCGCGAGGAAGACGACCTCGTCCGCGTGGGCGGCGGCGGCCGGGTCGTGGGTGACCATGACGACCGTGCGGCCCGTGTGGCGGACGGCGCGGCCGAGCAGGCCCAGGACCTCCTCGCCGGAGCGGGAGTCGAGGTTGCCGGTCGGCTCGTCGGCGAAGACCACGTCCGGCTGTCCGGCGAACGCCCGGGCCACGGCGACGCGTTGCTGCTGGCCGCCGGAGAGTTCGGAGGGCCGGTGGTGGAGCCGGTCGCGCAGGCCGACCACGTCGATCAGCGCGTCGGTCCACTCCGGGTCGCCCTTGGTGCCCGCAAGGTCCAGCGGCAGCATGATGTTCTCGGCGACGGTCAGCGTCGGCACCAGGTTGAACGCCTGGAACACGAAGCCCACGCGGTCGCGGCGCAGGAGCGTGAGGCGGCGGTCGTCGAGGGAGCCCAGCTCGGTGTCGCCGATGTAGGCGGCACCCGAGGTGAGGGTGTCGAGGCCGGCCGCGCAGTGCATCAGGGTGGACTTGCCGGAGCCCGAGGGCCCCATGATCGCGGTGAAGCGACCGGCCGGAAAGTCGACGCTCACGCCGTCGAGGGCGCGTACGGCGGTGTCGCCACCGCCGTACACCTTCACTGCGTCGACGACACGTGCGGCGGTGCGCACCTCGGTCGTGACCGTCATGCCGCACCGTCCTTGCCCGTGCGGCCGAACTGCTCGTCGAGGACGGACAGCCGGCGCCAGTACTCGTCCTCGTCGATCTCGCCGGAGGCGAAGCGCCGGCCGAGCATGGCGATCGGCGAGTCGCCGGACGGCCGGTGGTCGTCCATGGGGCGCCACGGTCCGCGGCGGCCGCGCCAGACGGTGCGGCGCAGCAGCGTGACGGCGCCGACGACGACGGCCGCCCAGATCAGCGGGAAGAACAGGATCCACGGGCCGGGCCCGCCGTCCCAGTTCGCCAGGGTCTGCATCTCGGTTCATCTCCCTAGAGGGGTCTTCCGGTGATGCTTCGAGACTGGCTCCGGGGAGGGGTGCGGGTCGTCGTACGGCCAGCGGCAGTGCGTGTACCTCCCGGGGAGTACGAAGGCTGTCCTGTGCTGCTCCGCGCGCGCCTCGACTTCTGTAACTACTAGTATGTACAGTGATCGCATGAGCACCCCGGAGCGACTGATCGAGTCCACCCGTGAGCTGCTGTGGGAGCGCGGTTACGTGGGCACCAGCCCCAAGGCCATCCTGGAGCGCTCGGGCGCCGGACAGGGCAGCATGTACCACCACTTCAAGGGGAAGCCCGACCTCGCCCTGGCCGCGATCAGGCGCACGGCCGAGGAGATGCGGGCTACCGCCGAGGGAGTACTCGGCGGGCCGGGCACTCCGTACGAGCGCATCGAGGCGTACTTGCGGCGCGAGCGAGATGTGCTGCGCGGCTGCCCGGTCGGACGGCTGACGATGGACCCGGACGTCGTGTCCAGCCCCGAGCTGCGCGCCCCCGTGGACGACACGCTCGACTGGCTCCGCGAACGGATCGCAGGGATCGTCGAAGAGGGCCAGGAACAGGGCCAGTTCGCGCCCTCCCTGGACGGCGAGGAGATCGCGGCGGTCATCGTGGCGACCGTCCAGGGCGGCTACGTCCTCGCCCGCGCCTCCGCCTCCCCCGCCGCCTTCGACACCGGTGTCCGCGGACTGCTCTCCCTGCTCGCCCCTCGATAGGAGACCGGAGACACATGCACATCACGAGGACTCGGCCCGACACCCGGCAGGGCCCGGCGGAGAACTTCGCAGGGACGGTGTGGATCGACGAGATCGCCGCGCCCGCCGCTCCGTCCCGACTGCGCATGTTCAACGTCCACTTCGCGCCGGGCGCACATACCGCGTGGCACCGGCATCCGCACGGTCAAGTGCTGCATGTCCAGGAGGGCGAAGGGCTGGTGCAGCGCAGAGGCGGTGACGTCGAGTCGATCCGGGCGGGCGACACCGTGTGGATCGAGCCGGGTGAGTGGCACTGGCACGGCGCCGGGCCGCGCGCCTTCATGACGCATCTCGCGGTCGTCGAGGCCGCAGCCGACGGCACCACCGCCGACTGGGACGCGCACGTGACCGACTACCCGGCCTGAGAAGGGACTTGGCATGCATGCCATGCAGTACGAGTTCACCCTGCCCGCCGACTACGACATGGGCATCGTCCGCTCCCGCGTCGCCCGCGTAGGGCATCTGCTGGACGACTGGGACGGCCTCGGCATCAAGACGTACCTGCTGCGCGAGCGCGGGGTGCACGGCTCGCCGGTCAACCAGTACGGGCCGTTCTACCTCTGGAACACCCTGCGGGGCATGAACAGCTTCCTGTGGGGCGGCGCCTTCCAGGGGCCCGTCGACGACTTCGGGCGGCCGCGGGTCCACCAGTGGACGGGGCTCGCGTACGAGGAGGGCGGTGCGGCCCACTCCCCCGCGGCGTCGGCTGTGCGGCGGCGCCGACCGGTGCCGGACGGTGTGGAGTTGGCCGCGTTCATGGCGGACGCGGTGCGCGAGACCGAGCGGCTGGCCCGGGAGGACGGCGCCGTCCTGGCGGCGGCCGTCGTCGACACGCGCGCGTGGGAGGTCGTCCACTTCTCGCTCTGGGAGCACGACACGCCGAAGGCCGAGGGCGAGGTGTACGAGGTCCTGCATCTGTCGTCGCCGGAAAGGGGCGACCTGCCGCGGGGTCGGCAGTGGTGACGGCCGTCCGTACGGTTCTGGGGGACGTGCGCCCCGAGGAGCTGGGCGTGGTCGACGCACACGACCATCTGTTTCTCCGCAGCCCGCACCTGCCCGGCCAGGAGTTGAACGACGCCTCGACTGCCCGGGCCGAGCTGGAGGCGTTCCGCGGGGCCGGCGGGTCGGCCGTGGTGCAGTGGACGCCGTACGGCATGGGGCGGCGGGCCGCCGATCTGCCGTTGCTGTCGCGCGAGACGGGGGTGCATGTCGTCGCCGCGACCGGGCTGCACCAGGCTGTGCACTACGACGACGCGACACTCGCCGGGCTGCGCGGCACGCTCGCCGACGTGTTCGTCGCGGAACTGACCCAAGGCATCGGGACGTCGGGGGTGCGTGCCGGGTTCATCAAGGTCGCGGGCGGGTTTCACGCCCTGGACGCGCATACGCGGTGGACGATGAGCGCGGCTGCCGAGGCGCACCGCGCGACCGGAGCGGCCGTCGCCGTGCATCTGGAGCTGGGCACGGGTGCACTCGACGTACTCGACTTGCTGTGCGGTGAGTTGGGTGTATCGCCCGAGCGCGTCATCCTCGGTCACCTCAACCGCTCCCCCGACCTGGTCGTGCACCGCGAGGCCGCATCCACCGGCTGTTATCTCGCCTTCGACGGTCCGTCACGCGCCCACCACGCCACGGACTGGCGCATGCCGGAGGCCGTACGGGCTCTCGCCGACGCCGGCTTCGGCGCCCGTATCCTCATCGGCGGTGACACGACGACCGCAGCGGCCCGCTCGGTCAACGGCGGCCCGGGCATGCCTTGCCTTCTGCGCCGGGTGCGTCCACGGCTCGAAGTCGCCCTGGGCGCCGAGCTGGTGGTCCGGATCCTGACGGACAACCCGGCCCGCGCCTTCGCCCGGCCATCATCGAAGGAGGACCGCTGACATGCCCTTCGTACGCATCGACGCCCTCAGCGCAGACCCGGACCGGCTCGACGCACTCGGCCGCGCCGTGCACGACGCGCTCGTGGAGACCATCGGCATCCCGCCCGACGACCGCTTCCAGGTCCTGACCGGTCACGACAGCACCACGAGCACACTGCGCTACGACGACTACCTCGACGTCCACCGCGACGACGGCATCGTCTTCGTCGCGATCACGCTGCGCGCCGGCCGCACGCCCGCCCAGAAACAGGCGCTGTACCGGCGGATCGCCGAACTCGCCCACGACTACGCGGGGACCGAGCCGCGGAACGTGTTCGTGACTCTGACCGAGAACGAGTCGGTCGACTGGTCGCTGGGACATGGAGCGGCGCAGTACGTCGACGGGGACTAGGCCACGGCGATGTCCACGGACGGCCGGAGCTTCGCCGCCGCGGCCAGGGCGTCGTGGACGGGGTGGGTGTCGAAGGCCGCCAACAGGGCGGTGTCCGCCGGGTGTTCGGCGGCCGGGAAGGCGATCTGCTCGTAGGCGGCCTGGAAGCGCGGCCCCCAGCGGCGGGCGCCGAGGCGGGCCGTGCGGGAGCAGTTGTCGACCATGTGGGCCACGTCCCGGGCGTGCATGTACGGCAGCAGCGAGTCGACGGCCTCGATGACCGACTCGTTGACGATCTCCGACCAGGGATGGCCGCGCTCGGCGAACTCGTCGATCTGCGCGGTCATGGTGGCGACGAAGACGCCGGCGGTGAACGGGTCCACGGGCAGGTCGCGTTCGGCTCGTCGTGAGCGCACCCGCTCCCCCGCCGCCCACATCGGCGAGCCGCCGATCTCGCTCATCGGGCGGGCGCCGAGCCGCCGTTCGGCCAGGAGCACGCTGCGCAGCTCGGTGCCGTCGGCGACTTCGTCGTAGATCTCCGCGACGATCTCGCGGGCCGGCCGGTACGTCGCCGAGTACGCACGGTCGAAGACGTCCCGTCCCGCCGCGTCGAGCCCCTCGCGCACCGCACGCAGCCCGGCGCGCGAGATGGTGCGGGCGATGGGGCCGGTGACGTTCTCGCAGGACCGTTCGTACGCCGTCGTCTCGTCGTCCCCGGCGAGGCGGCTGCGGGTGTGGAGGCTCTCGACGATGCCGTGCACGGCGCCGAGCAGGATGGCGCGTTCGCCGACGATGTCGGAGAGGTACTCGCTGTCCAGAGTGGTGCGGAAGGTGTACGGCGAGCCGAGCGCGACCGACCAGCCGAGCGCGAGGTCGGTGGCCCGCCCGTCGGGGTCGGCGTGCACGGCGAAGCTGCTGTTGATCCCGGCGCCGTTGATCTCCGCGCCCTGCTGGTACAGGCGCCGCACGGAGTCGCCCATGCCCTTGGGGCAGACGGCGATCACCGGGTGTCCGGGCGGGAAGTCGCCGCCGGTCTCACGGAGGTGGCCGAGCAGGAAGCCGTGCGAGAGGCCGATCGCGGCGCCCGGTCGCAGCGCGCTGAAGATCTGCGGATGGTGGGCCGCCAGCGCGGCGTCCGAGATCAGCAGGATCACCAGATCGCTGTCGGCCGCGACCGCGAGCCAGTCGCCGAGCGTGCCGTTGTCCTCGGTGAAGCCGTGGGCGCGGGCGTCGGCGGCCGAACGGGAGCCGGGGCGCAGGCCGACGGCGACCCGGATGTCCGTGCCGGCCAGCGAGTCCCTCAGGTTGAGGGCCTGGGCGCGGCCCTGCGGGCCCCAGCCGACGACGCCGATGCGGCGCACGCCCGCGAGGGCCTTCGGCAGCAACGGGAACAGGTGCCGGCCGCCGCGCAGGATGGTCTCCGTGCCGCCGGGGACACCCATCGTTTCGAGCGGGAAGACGCGGGAGGTGTACGTGGTCGAGGTCATGGTGGAGTTGTAGGCTCCCGCCGGGAATTGCGGCAAGCGCAACTTGTGGAGCGCGGTGTTGCGGGAAGTGAAAGGGCCAGGTGACGGCGTGCGTGACGATCATCGGGAGCTGCGTCTCTTCCTGCATCTGGTACAGACGCTGAACTTCGGCCGGACGAGCCTGGACTGTCATGTCAGCCCGGCGACGCTGACGCGGACCGTGCAGCGGCTGGAGGCGGAACTCGGGCACCGTCTCTTCGACCGGGGGCCGCGCGGGGTGTCGCTGACGGCGGAGGGGCATCGGTTCCGCGAATACGCCGTCCAGGCACTGGAGTTGTGGCGCTCCTATCGGGTGGAGCACCCCGACCCGGCCGAACTGACCGGCCGTCTGGCCGTGTTCGCCACGGTGACCGCCTGCCAGGCGCTGCTGCCCGACCTGCTGGCGCCGTTCCGCGCCGCCCACCCCCAGGTGCGGCTCGATCTGCGCACCGGTGACGCGGCGGCCGCGCCGGCCCGCCTCGACGAGGGCGAGGTCGATGTGGCCGTCGCGGGGATTCCGGCCAGGCTGCCGGAGCCGCTGGTGAGCCGGACGGTCGCGGTGACCGAGCTGGTCCTGGTCACCGCACGGGAGCGCCCGGACCCGGGGCTCGACGGGCCTTTCGTCCTCCCCCACCGTGGTCTGGTCCGCGAGGCGGCCGACCGCTGGTTCCGCGTCCGCGGTACGACCCCCGACGTGGCCTGCGAGCCGGACGGCCACGAGGGACTGTTGACGCTGGTCGCCCTGGGCTGCGGCACGGGCGTGGTCCCCCGTCTCGTACTGGAGCACAGTGCGGTGCGCGAGCGGCTCTCGGTGCTCCCCGCCGATCCGCCGCCGGAGCCGTTCCCCATCGGGTTGTGCGTACGGCGGGCGGATCTGCGGCGGCCGTTGGTGGCTGCCCTGTGGAGCCTGACGGGTCAGGCAGCTTGAGGGCTCACCAGGGAATCGGACCTTCCGCGTCGAAGTAGCCGCCGGTCGGGCCGTCCGGGGCGACCTGTGCCATGCGGACGATGATCTCGGCGCCCTGCTCGACGGTCTGGGTACCGGTGTGTCCGTTGAGGTCGGTCGCGGTGTAGCCGGGTTCGACCGCGTTGATCCGCATGCCGGGGAACGCCTTTGCGTACTGGACGGTGAGCATGTTGACCGCTGCCTTCGACGCCGGGTAGGCGACGCCGGGGTAGGCGTGCGCCGGTGTGCCCTCTTCGGCGACGCGGGACAGGGAGGCCAGTCCGCTGCTGACGTTGACCACGACCGGTGCGGCGGAGCGCTGGAGGAGCGGCAGGAAGGCGTGGGTGACGCGGACGATGCCGAAGACGTTCGTATCGAACGTGTGGCGCATCAAGTCGGCGGTCACCTCGGCCGCGCCGATGACACGGTTGCCCTCGCCGCGCGCCTCGACCCCGGCGTTGTTGACGAGGACGTCCAGCCCTCCGTCGGCCTCGACGGTCTTCACCGCGGCGGCGACGGAGGCGTCGTCGGTGACGTCGAGGACAACCAGCCGGGCGCCCAGCTCGTCGGCGGCCCGCCGGCCCCGTTCGGGGTCGCGGCTGCCGACGTAGACGGTGTGGCCCGCGGCGACGAGGCGGCGGGCGGTCTCGAAGCCGAGACCCTTGTTCGCTCCGGTGATCAGTGTTGCTGTCATGACTCCACGGTCCCTCGCGGCGGCGCGGACAGCCAGGAGTCCCGTCTTCCTGGGACTCCCAGTACCAGGCACATGCGTGTCCGTCGGTGTTCACTGGGGGCATGACGTCGACGGACTTCGGGCAGGCGCTGCGGCGCTGGCGGGATCGCGTCCGACCGGAGGCCGCCGGGTTGCCCGTGGGTGGGCAGCGGCGCGCGGCCGGGCTGCGCCGCGAGGAGCTGGCCATGCTCGCCGGCATCTCCGTCGACTACGTCACCCGCCTCGAACAGGGCCGGGCGGTCAACCCGTCGACGCAGGTCGTCGAAGCCCTGGCCCGGGCGCTGCGCCTCTCCGGGGAGGAGCGCTCGTTCCTCTTCCGGACCGCCGGGCTCGTGCCGCCGGGACCCGACACGGTGCCCGGATACATCACCCCGAGCGTGCAGCGGCTCCTGGACCGGATGACGGGCGCCGCTGTCTCCGTCTCCGACGCGGCCTGGACGCTGCTGCTGGCCAATCCGCTGTATGCGGCGCTCAAGGGCGACCCGTCGGGCTGGCGCGGCTATGAACGCAACGGCGTGTGGCGCCATTTCCTGGGCGACGACAGCAGGATCCGGCAGACGCCCGAGGAGAAGCGGGTCTTCCAGGCGGCGCTGGTGGCCGACCTGCGCGAGACCGCCGCACGTTATCCGGCCGACGCCCAACTGCGCGGCCTGATCTCGGAGTTGCGGGCCAAGAGCCCACGGTTCGCCGAGATGTGGGACGCGGGTGCGGTGGGCCGGCACACGGCCGCCCGCAAGACCGTCCACCATCCGCAGGTGGGGGCGGTGACGCTGGACTGCGATGTGCTGAGCGTCGCGGGCAGCGACCTGCGCATCATGGTCTTCACGGCCGAGCCGGGCACGGAGGACGCCGAACGCCTCGCCCTGCTCGGCGTCGTCGGCACCCAGTCACTCGTGGACTAGCGCCCCCAGCGGATCGTCCAGCACCGGCTGCCAGGCCAGCTCCGCCGCACCCACCAGGCTGTTGTGGTCGAGCGTGCACGCGAGGATCGGCACACCGCCGCTCTGCCCCCACAGACTGCGGTCGGCGACGACGGCACGCAGCCGCCCCGGGTCCGCGTCGAGCAGCGTGCGGTGCAGTCCGCCGAGGATGATGCGGTCCGGGTTGAGGATGTTCACCAGGCCCGCGAGGCCGAGACCGAGCCGGTCGATCAGCGCCTCGGTGGCCCTGCGGACGGTCGGGTCGGCGTAGTGCAGCCGGATCAGGTCGATCGCCTGCTGCAACAGCGACACCTCGGGACCCGGGTCGCGCCCCGCCGCGGTGAGCAGCGCCAGCGGATCGGCCTCCACGTCGAGACAGCCGCGGCTGCCGCAGTGGCAGGGGCGGCCCTCCGGGTTGACGGTGAGGTGGCCGACCTCCAGGGCCAGGCCCGAACTGCCGGTGTGCAGGCGCCCGTCGAGGACCAGCGCGCCGCCCACACCCCGGTGCCCGGTGGCCACGCACAGCAGGTCCCGGGCGCCGCGTCCCGCGCCGTGCCGGTGTTCGGCGAGCGCAGCGAGGTTGACGTCGTTGCCCGCGAACGCCGGTCCGGTGATCCCGGCCGCGCGCACGCACTCCGCGAAGATCCGGCGGACGGGCGCACCCACGGGCCAGGCCAGGTGCAGCGGGTTCAGGGCCAGACCGTCGGGCTCGGCGACCGCGGACGGCACGGCGAGCCCGGCGCCCACGCAGCGCCGCCCGGTCGTGCCCAGCAGGTCGGCGCCCGCCTCCACCACGGACCCGAGGACCTTCGCGGGGTCGGCGTCGACGGTCTCGCAGCCCGGCGCGGTGGCGACGATCCGGCCGCCGAGACCGACCAGCGCCGCCCGGAACCCGTCGGCGTGCACCTGTGCGGCGAGGACGACCGGCCCGTCCTCGGCGACCGACAGCCGGTGCGAGGGCCGCCCCTGCGAACCGGCCGCCGCGCCGGGGCGGGCGTCCACCCGGATCAGCCCGAGCGCCTCCAGCTCCGCGGCCACCGCGCCCGCCGTCGCCCGAGTCACCCCCAGCTCGGCGGTGAGCACGGCCCGGGTCGGCGCCCGCCCGGTGTGCACGAGTTCCAGTGCGGGCCCGAGCGCACCGCGCCCCCGGTCCAACCGTGTCCTCGAGGTGGTTCCTTCCCCCGCCGTCCGGGGGTCCGCCTTCCCGCTCATGAGGGCGAGTCTCCCATGATCCGCCGGTACGGAGGGCTACAGGCCGCTGACTCTGAGCGTGACGTTCAGCCGCCCGGTCAGCCCCAACTCGGGCGGCGCGGTGCCCGGGTGCACCCGCGGCACCCCGTGGTAGGCGAGCCGGGACGGTCCGCCGAACACGAACAGATCGCCGCTGCGCAGCTCCACGTCCGTGTAGGGCCGGGCCCTGGTCCCGGTGTTGCCGAAGCGGAACACGCACGTGTCCCCGAGGCTCAGCGACACCACGGGCGCGTCCGACTTCTCGTCGCTGTCGCGGTGCATGCCCATACGGGCGTCGGCGTCATAGAAGTTGATCAGTGCGATGTCGTACGGCGGCGGCTGCTTGCCGAGGGCGTCGCTCACCGCGCTCCGGCCCAGCTCCCCCAGCCAGTCCGGGAACGGCTTCACGGGCGCGCCGTCGCCGTCGACGACGGTGCGGGCGTAGGCGTACGGATACCAGTGCCAGCCGAGGCAGACCTGCCGGGCGGTCATCTTGCCGCCGCCGGGTGTGCGGACGGTGCGCAGCCCGGCGGGCGGGCGCGCCCAGGCCCGGCAGGCCTCCAGCAGCTCGCGCTGCCGCCCCTGATCCAGCCAGCCCGGCACGTGCACCGCGCCCGGCGCGACCTCCGTACGGCCCCTGGGGAACAGCTCGGCGTCCATGCCCCCATCCTGCCCGACCGGCCTTCACCTGCGGCTCGGCTAGCCTGGTCGCACGATGAACGACCGTATGACGACGCCCTGGGGCGAGCTCGCGCCGATCCGCTTCCCCGACGACCCGCGCGAGCAGCTGCGCGCCTGGGACGCCTCCGACGAGTACCTTCTGCGGCACCTCGCGGAGCAGGGGGTCCCGCTGTCCGGCACGGTCGTGGTCCTCGGCGACCGCTGGGGCGCCCTGGTCACCGCGCTCGCGGCGCACCGGCCGGTGCAGATCACCGACTCGTACCTCACCCAGGAGGCGACGCGCGCGAACCTCGCACGCCACGACATCGAGACGGGCACCGTCACCCTGCTCACCACCCAGGATCCGCCGCCCGCCCGGGTCGACGTCCTCCTCGTCCGGGTGCCGAAGAGCCTGGCGCTCCTGGAGGACCAGTTGCTGCGGCTGGCGCCCGCCGTGCACAAGGGCACGGTCGTCGTCGGCACCGGCATGGTGAAGGAGATCCACACCTCCACGCTGAAGCTGTTCGAGCGGATCCTCGGCCCTACCCGCACCTCGCTCGCCGAGAAGAAGGCCCGCCTCATCTTCTGCACGCCCCGGGCCCAGGAGACGCCCGCCAGCCCCTGGCCGTACAGCTACACGCTCCCCGACGGCATCGGCGCGGCCTCCGGAGGCACCGTCGTCAATCACGCGGGCGTGTTCTGCGCCGACCGGCTCGACGTCGGCACCCGCTTCTTCCTGAAGCATCTGCCGAGCAGCGGCGGCGGCACCCGCGTCGTCGACCTCGGCTGCGGCAACGGCGTCGTCGGTACGGCGATGGCGTTGGCCGATCCCGAGGCCGAGGTGCTGTTCACGGACGAGTCGTTCCAGGCCGTGGCCTCGGCGGAGGCGACGTACAAGGCGAACGGCGTGCCCGGGCACGCCGAGTTCCGGGTCGGGGACGGGCTGGCAGGGGTGCCGGCCGGCAGTGTCGACCTGGTGCTCAACAATCCGCCGTTCCACTCCCACCAGGCGACGACGGACGCGACGGCGTGGAGGATGTTCAGCGGGGCGCTGGGCGCGCTGCGGCCCGGCGGTGAGCTGTGGGTGATCGGCAATCGGCATCTGGGCTACCACGTGAAGCTGCGGCGGCTGTTCGGGAACAGTGAACTCGTCGCGAGCGACGCGAAGTTCGTCGTACTGAAGGCCGTCAAGCAATAGCCGAGGTGAGCGTGTCCGACGATTCGGTGCGGGACTTCTACGACGAGCTGGCCCCGGACTACCACCTGATCTTCCCGGACTGGGACGCGAGCATGGCGCGCCAGGCGACAGCGCTGGACGCTCTGATCCGGCCGCGACTCGGAGCCGGACCGCACCGGGTCCTGGACTGCTCCTGCGGAATCGGCACCCAGGCGATCGGGCTGGCACGGCAGGGACACCGGGTCGTCGGCAGCGACCTGAGTCCCGTCGCGGCCGCACGCGCGGCCACCGAAGCGACCACACGTGGCCTGCGCCTTCCCGTGGCCGTCGCGGACATGCGGATGCTGCCGTTCGCACGGTCCGTCTTCGACGTCGTGGTCTGCGCCGACAACTCGCTCCCGCACCTGCTGTCGGCGCGGGACGTCGAGGCGGCGCTGACGGGCGTCCGACGGGTGCTGCGCGAGGACGGGCTGCTGGTGCTCACCGTCCGGGACTACGACGAGGCCCGTCGGACCAGGCCCGCGGCGACCCCACCCCAGGTCTCGCACACCTCGGACGGCGAGGTGATCACCTTTCAGCTGTGGCACTGGCAGGAGGACGGTGAGCGCTACGCCCTGGAGCACTTCCAGCTGATCCCGACGGGCGACGGCCGGCAGGTCCGCGTCCGTCGGACCGCCTACTGGGCGCTGACCCGCGGGCAGTTGACGGAGTTCGTGACCGCGGCCGGATTCACCGATGTCACCTGGCACGCTCCCGCGTCCAGCGGGTTCTACCAGCCGGTGCTCACCGCCCGTCCAGCACCCGGATGATCGCCGCCACCGTCCGCACCATCGCCTCCCGCCCCACGCTCAGGTATTTCCGCGAGTCGACGGCCTCGGGGTGGGCGGCCAGGTGCTCGCGTATCGCGCCGGTCATGGCGAGGTTGAGGGCGGTGCCGACGTTCACCTTGGCGATGCCGCCCGCGACGGCCGCGGTGAGTTCGGCGTCGGGGAGGCCGCTGGAGCCGTGCAGGACCAGCGGGACGTCCAGGACGGCGGCCAGCCGCTTGAGGAGGTCGTGGTCGAGGATGGCCGTGCGGGTCGTCATGGCGTGGGAGCTGCCGACGGCCACCGCGAGGGCGTCGACGCCCGAGTCGGCGACGAAGGCGCGGGCCTCGGCGGGGTCGGTACGGGCGCCGGGGGCGTGGGCGTCGAGTGGCGGCGCCCCGTTCTTGCCGCCCACCTCGCCCAACTCGGCCTCGATCCAGAGCCCTTGGGCATGCGCCCAGTCGACGGCGGCCCGGGTCGCCGCGAGGTTCTCCTGATACGGCAGCCGTGACGCGTCGTACATCACGGAGCTGAACCCGGCGCCCGGGGCCTGACGCAGCAGCTCGTCGCTCTGTACGTGATCGAGGTGCAACGCGACCGGTACGGCGGCCCGTTCGGCGGCGGCGAGGGCGGCGCTGGCGAGGGGCAGCAGGCGTCCGTAGCGGAACTTGACCGCGTTCTCGCTGACTTGGAGGACGACCGGCGCGTCCACGGCTTCCGCGCCGGCGATGACGGCCTCGACGTGTTCCAGCGTGATGATGTTGAAGGCGGCGACTGCGGAGTGCGCCGCGGCGGCCCGGGTGACGAGCTCGCCGGTGGTGGTCAGGGGCACGGTCGGTCCCTTCAGTCGGCGAGGATCACCGAGCGGGTGAGGTGGCGGGGCCGGTCCGGGTCCAGTCCGCGGGCCGCGGCGACGGCGACCGCGAGGCGTTGGGCGCGGACCAGTTCGGCGAGCGGGTCGAGATCGCCTGCCACCCACGACCCGCCGGTGGCCCGCACCTGTTCGGCCAGGCCCTCGGGCGGCTCCCCGAACATCCAGGTCGCGGTGGACTGGGTGGTGATGCTGATGGGGCCGTGCCGGTACTCCATCGCCGGGTAGGCCTCGGTCCACGCCAGCGAGGCCTCGCGCATCTTCAGTCCGGCCTCATTGGCCAGCCCCACGGTCCAGCCGCGGCCGAGAAAGGTGAACTGCGTGCAGTCGACCAGCCCTTCGGGCAGCGGGGCGGCGAGCGCGGTGCGGGCGTCGGCGACGACCGAATCGGTGTGCAGGCCAAGGTGGGCGCGGAAGAGGGTCAGCGCGGTGGTCGCGAACCGGGTCTGCACGACGGAGCGCTCGTCCGCGAAGTTCAGCACGACGACGTCATCGGCGGCCGCCATGACGGGCGTTTCGGGGTCGGCGGTGACGGCGGTCGTGCGTGTACGGCCCTTCAATCGCCCGAGCAGTTCGAGGACTTCGGTCGTGGTACCGGAGCGGGTGAGGGCGACGACACGGTCGTACGGGCGGCCGCAGGGGAACTCGGACGCGGCGAACGCGTCCGTCTCGCCCTGTCCCGCGCCCTCGCGCAGGGCCGCGGCGGCCTGCGCCATGAAGTACGAGGTGCCGCATCCGACGATCGCGACCCGCTCCCCCGGAGCCGGGAGCACCCCGCCGTGCTGCCCTGCCTCCGCCGCGGCCCGCGTCCAGCACTCGGGCTGGCTCGTCAGCTCGTCCTCGACATAAGTCATGCCGTGCCCCTCCCTCGCAATGATTGTTCTTGCAAGATATAGCCAGTTTCCAAGCACAATCAAGCATTCACACTCGATGGATGTGCGCTAGGGTCACCGGAAGATCGAGGATCGGAGAGGGTGCGGATGTCGCGCGACGCCCGTTGGAAGGCGCTGCTGGAACTGCTCGTCGAGCGCGGCCGGCTGGACGTCGAGGAGGCGGCGGCCGACCTCGAGGTGTCGGCGGCGACGATCAGGCGCGACTTCGATCAGCTCGCCGAGCAGCAGATGCTGGTGCGCACCCGGGGCGGCGCGGTCGTGCACGGGGTGTCGTACGAGCTTCCGCTGCGCTACAAGACCGCCCGGCACGCCTCCGAGAAGCAGCGCATCGCCAAAGCGGTCGCGGAACTCGTCGCGCCCGGTGAGGCGGTGGGGCTGACCGGCGGCACGACCACGACCGAGGTGGCGCGCGCCCTCGCGGTACGCAGTGATCTCTCGTCCGGCTCCCCCGCGCTGACCGTCGTCACCAACGCCCTCAACATCGCCAACGAGCTGGCCGTACGGCCGCAGTTCAAGATCGTGGTGACCGGCGGGGTCGCGCGGGCGCAGTCGTACGAGCTCATCGGCCCGCTCGCGGACGGCGTGCTCGGTCAGATCACGATCGACGTGGCCGTGCTCGGCGTCGTCTCCTTCGACGTGGCCCATGGGGCGGCCGCGCACGACGAGGCGGAGGCCGCGATCAACCGGCTGCTGTGCGAGCGGGCGGAGCGGGTGATCGTCGCCGCCGACTCCAGCAAGCTGGGGCGTCGGGCGTTCGCCCGGATCTGCCCGGCCGATGCGGTGGACACGCTGGTCACGGACACGGCGGCCGGGTCGGAGACGGTACAGCGGTTCGAGGAGGCCGGGGTCAGGGTGATCACCGTCTGAGACCGTGGCCGATTGTCCCGACATGACACGCGGACGGATCAGGGCAGCCTTGGCGAAGTCCGGTGCGCTATCGCGCCCCGTAATGGGCGCGGGGCCGCATATCGATGCAGCATCACCGCGCTTCCAGCGGAGCGCTTAGGCTGACAGTGACGCGGTGCGGGCCGGGCCAGGGAGGCTGCGATGGGCGGAACACCGAGCGATCAGGACGTACCGGGGGCTTCGCCCTATCTGCCGATCGCCGAGCACGGGCTGATCGGCGATCTGCGCAGCGTGGCGTTGGTGGGGACCAACGGGACCATCGACTGGTACTGCTGCCCGTCCTTCGACGCGCCCAGCGTCTTCGCCGCGATCCTGGACTCGGAGCGGGGCGGCGCCTTCGAGCTCGCGGCCTCCGTGCCGGCGCGGACCAAGCAGTTCTACTTCCCGGACACCAACGTCCTGATCACCAGGTTCTTCACCGAGGAGGGCGTCGGTGAGGTGCAGGACTTCATGCCGGTCGGCGGCGAGGCCGACGAGGAGCGCCACCGGCTGATCCGGCGGGTGCTGTGCGTGCGCGGTTCCATCCCGTTCCGCGCGCGGGTGGCGCCCCGCTTCGACTACGGCAGCCGGCCGCACACCGTGCGCATGGAGGGTGACGTGGCGGTGTTCGCCTCCGACGGTCTGTCGCTGGGGCTGACCGCGACCGTGCCCCTGGAGGCCGACGGCCTGGACGCGCGCGCCGACTTCAAGCTCGCCGAGGGCGAGTCGGCGGTCTTCGCCCTGGACCAGGTCGGCGGTGCGGTGTTTCCGCGCGGGTGTGCGCGCACCGAGGCCGAGCGCGAGTTCAACACCACGGTGACGTACTGGCGGCGCTGGCTGTCCCAGTCGAAGTACCGGGGCCGCTGGCGGGAGATGGTGCACCGCTCCGCGCTCACCCTGAAGCTGCTCACGTATGCGCCGACCGGGGCGATCGTGGCCGCGCCGACGACGAGTCTGCCCGAGCAGATCGGCGGCGAGCGCAACTGGGACTACCGGTACGTGTGGGTGCGCGACGCCGCCTTCTGTGTGTACGCGCTGCTGCGGCTGGGCTTCACCGGCGAGGCCGAGGCGTTCATGAACTTCGTGACCCGGCATGTCAGTCCGGGCGACGGCAGGCCTTCGGGACCGCTGCAGATCATGTACGGCATCGACGGACGCACCGACCTCACCGAGCAGGAACTCGACCACCTCGAAGGCCACTTGGGGTCCGCGCCGGTACGGGTCGGCAACGCCGCGGCCGAACAGCTCCAGCTCGACATCTACGGCGCGCTCATCGACTCGATCTACCTCTACGACAAGTGGGCGAAGCCCATCTCCAGCGACCAGTGGGACGATGTGTGCGCCCTGGTGGACTGGGTCTGCGAGAACTGGGACCAGCCCGACGAGGGCATCTGGGAGACCCGCGGTGGCCGCAAGAACTTCCTGTACTCGCGGCTGATGTGCTGGGTGGCCATCGAGCGGGCCATCCGTATGGCCAACCGGCGCGGTCTGCCCGCCGAACTGATCCGCTGGCGGCAGTCCCGCGACACGATCTACCGGCGCATCATGAAGCACGGCTGGTCCGAGACACGGCAGGCGTTCGTGCAGTACGAGGACAGCGACGTGCTGGACGCGGCGGTCCTGATGATGCCGCTGACGAAGTTCATCGCGCCCACCGACCCCAAGTGGCTGTCCACCCTCGACGCCCTCACCCACGACCTGGTCTCGGACTCCCTCGTCTACCGTTACGACCCGCAGGCCAGCCCGGACGGACTGCGCGGCGACGAGGGCACGTTCTCGATCTGCTCGTTCTGGTACGTCGAGGCCATGGTCCACGCCGGCCGGATCGACGAGGCACGCCTCGCCTTCGAGAAGATGCTCACCTACGCCAACCATCTCGGCCTGTACGCCGAGGAGATCAGCCACACCGGCGAGCAACAGGGCAACTTCCCGCAGGCGTTCACCCATCTCGCGCTGATCAGCGCCGCGTTCAACCTCGACCGCGCCCTCGGCTGAGAGCCGAGGGCGCGGCGGGTCCACACGTCGTCAGGGCGAAAGGCTCTCCCAGAAACCGAGGTTGTGCTCCTCGCCGAAGTCCCGGCTCGCTTTGGAACAGGCCGCCGGCGCCGCACCGCTGGACGGTGCCGTGTCGCAGGCGACCAGCGACATCAACTCCTCGGTCCTCTGGCCGTACTTGGGCCAGTGCGGCGTACGGGAGCCATTGGGGTCGCCGGTGGCCGCGAACCTGCCCCAGTACGTGATCATCTGCTCGGACAGCTCCAGTTGGTCGTCGTCGTAGGGCAGGGTCTGGCCGAGGTAGTCCCAGAGGTAGCCGAGGTCGTCGACGTGGATCGCGCCACCGAACGGGAAGGTGCGGGCGGCCTCGCTCTTCTGCTGGATGAGGTAGATGGAGGTGAAGTGCGGGGTGTCGCTCTCGGCGAACTCGTACGCATACGTCGGCACCCACTTCGACAGCGTGGCGAAGAGCTGCTGCCGGGTGTAGGAGGTGGAGCCGTTCTGGGCGGCGGTGAAGGCCTCGCCCGGGGTGTCGTAGGCGCTGAGCGGATACTCGGCGAGCACCGCGTCCGCGTCGTCGCCGTACGCGGAGCGAACGGCCGCCTCGTAGGTCGCGGCCGTCATCGGGGTGCCGAGATAGTCGTAGTTCTGGAAGGTGAACAGGCCGCGTTCGCTGTCGGTCTGCCCCACCATGACGGGTACGCGGTTGAACTTCCCCGACTGGACGGCCGTTGCGGGGTTGACCGGGAAGGCGCTGCCGCCGACGGAGAGCGAGACGCCCGCCTTCTTCTGTGCGGCGAGCAGGTCGGCGGCGGGCTTGGTACGCAGACAGGCCACGGTGTCGGAGGCGGTGGCGCAGCCGATCTCCTTCACGAAGGCCGCGCTCTGCGCCTGGCCGGAGGCGGCGGTCTGGAGGTTGCAGCCGCCGCTCATGATGCCGGCGCGGGCGAACAGGCCCTTGGCGGTGGGCGAGGCGAGGTGGTCGCAGACCGAGCCGGCGCCGGCGGACTGGCCGGCGATGGTCACGTTCTTCGGGTCGCCGCCGAAACGGGAGATGTTGGCCTTGACCCAGCGCAGGGCCGCCTGCTGGTCGAGGAGGCCGTAGTTGCCGGGGCCGTCCTTGCTCTCGGCCTGGAGCTGGGGCAGGTTCAGCGTGCCGAGCACGCCGAGGCGGTAGTTGATGGTGACGACGACGGCGTCGGTCTGCCCGATGAACTTGCGCGGGTTGGTGTCCTGGCCCGCGCCGCCGGTGAAGCCGCCGCCGTGGATCCACACCAGGACCGGGGTCCTGGCCCGGGCGCTGTCGGGGACGTAGACATTGAGGGAGAGACAGTTCTCGGTGGTGATGGTCTTCTCGTAGCCGGGGTCCCAGCCGCTGTTCTGGGCGCAGCGGTTGCTGAACGCGGTGGCGTCGCGCACTCCGGGCCACTTGGTGACCGGCTGCGGGGGCTTCCACCGGTTGGCGCCGGAGGCGTCGGCGGCGTAGGGGATGCCGAGCCATTCGTCGTAGCCGGTCCGCTGGGCGCCGCGGACCTTGCCGTCGGAGGTGGCCACCGTGGTCGAGGTGGGCCGCGACGCCGGGTCCGGCGACTGGGCCCGGGCCACGACGGGTGCCGTGAGTCCCAGGGCGAGGAGGCTCACGACGGCGAGGGTCGCGCGGACTCTGCCGCGCAGGGCGGTGATCGCTCTCATTGGTGTCCCTGCTCTCTGCGTGCGGGCTGATGGCAAGGGGGCTGGCGAGAACGTAACCGCGCGGCACAGTGCCAGCAAGATACGCGACAGGATTGTTTACAATACTTGGAACACTCTTCCGGGCGACCGACGTGAAGGGTTCACCGGGTGAAGGGTTCACGGAGTGAAGGGGTTCAGTCCGCCCGCAACTCCAGCGAGCGATGGATCTCGCCCGCGCGGACCGCGGTGTTCGACAGCAGGGTGGACGTGATTCCGTGCGTGTGCTCGGTGCCGCCCTGGAGATAGATGCCCGCCTGCACATCCGGGGTGGTCTCCACGCGGTGGTCCCGGGTCACCCGGATCTGGTCCTCGTCGTCGCGCAGACAGACCTTGGCCGCCTCACCGAGCACGGTCGTCAGATCCCGGGGGCGGTACCCGGTCGCATGGACGAGCAGGTCGGCCTCCAGCATCTGCTGCTCGCCGGTCGGCAGGAACTCCACGGCGATCTCGAGCGAGTCGCCCGCGCGGGGCTGCACATCACGGATCCTGGAGACGTTGAGGAAGCGCAGCCGCTCGCGGCCGGCGACCTTCTCCTGATACGCGGTCGCGTAGAGGGACTCGATCAACTCCATGTCGACGACCGAGTAGTTGGTGGAGCGGTGGTAGTCGAAGAGGGACTGTTTGACCTCGGAAGGAGCGGTGAAGTACAGGTCCACCGCGTCCGGGTCGAAGATGCGGTTGGCGAACGGGCTGTCGTCGGCCGGGGTGTAGCCGTACTTCGCGAAGACCGCACAGATCTCGGCGTCCGGGAAGTTGCGGTGCAGATAGTCGACCGTCTCGGCGGCGCTCTGCCCCGCACCCAGCACGACGGCGCGTCGCACCGGCCTGCCCGAGGCGCGCAGTTCACGCACCCGGGACAGCAACTCGCTGTTGTGCCAGACCCGTTCGGACAGCTCGGCGCCCGGCGGCACATGGGGCTCGAGACCGACGGCCACGCTGAGGTCGCGCGCCCGGTAGGTCACCCCCGGAGAACCACAGACCACGTCGAAGCAGACCACGGCACCGCTCTCGTCGCGCACCGGATCGATGGCGGTCACCTCATGGTCGTAGGCCACGAGGTGCCGCACCCGCTCCGCCGCCCACTCGAAGTACTCGTGGAACTCCACGCGCAGCGGGAAGAGGGTCTTCTGGTTCAGGAAGTCGATCAGTCGGCCGCGTTCGGCCAGGAAGCACAGAAAGCTGAAGTCGCTGGTCGGATTCCGCAACGTCACCAGGTCCTTGAGGAAGGACACCTGCATCGTCGCGTCGTCGATGAGCATGCCCCGGTGCCAGCCGAAGCGGGGCTGTCGTTCCAGAAAACGTGCGTCGAGCCGCCGTCCGGGCGGGAGTTGCGCGTTGTGTTCCTCAATCGCTATGGCCAGTGCGAGATTTGACGGTCCGAAGCCAATTCCGAGGACGTCGTGGGTGGTATCCGGTCCCATGAGCGGTGACTTCACCGTTGCATCGCCTCCCTCAGGCAGCCACATGTTAGATAAGGTAAGCCTAACCTTGCAATGGAGCCGCCGGAGGGAAGAACCGCATGCGCGTCGCCATGTTCGGCTACCAGACCTGGGGTCACCGCACACTCCAGTCACTGCTGGACTCCGACCACGAGGTCGTTCTCGTGGTCACCCACCCCAAGAGCGAGCACGCCTACGAGAAGATCTGGGACGACTCCGTCGCCGAACTCGCCGAGAAGAACGACGTTCCCGTCCTGCTGCGCAACCGCACCGACGACCCCGAACTCCTCACCGCGCTGCACGAAGCCCGACCCGACGTCATCGTCGCCAACAACTGGCGCACCTGGCTGCCGCCCGAGTTGTTCGACCTCCCCCCGCACGGCACGCTCAACATCCACGACTCGCTGCTGCCGGCCTACGCGGGCTTCTCGCCCATCATCTGGGCCCTGATCAACGGCGAGGAGCGGGTCGGCGTGACCGCGCACCGCATGAACCCCGAGCTCGACGCCGGGGACATCCTGGTGCAGCGCGCGGTGCCGGTCGGGCCGGCCGACACCGCGACCGACCTGTTCCACCGGACCGTCGACCTCATCGCGCCCATCGTCCGCGAGTCCCTCGACCTCATCGCCTCCGGCCGGGCCACCACACACTGGCAGCCACAGGACCGCAGCCGGGCCAGCTTCTTCCACAAGCGGTCCGCAGAGGACAGCCGCATCGACTGGAGTTGGCCGGCGGAGCGTCTGGAGCGCCTTGTGCGCGCCCAGTCGGACCCGTACCCGAACGCGTACACCTTCCACCGGGGACAGCGCCTGAGGATCGTCTCGGCCACGGCCTCGGAGGGCCGCTACGGCGGCACACCGGGCCGCATCTTCATCCGCGAGGGCGACGGCGTCGTCATCGTGGCGGGCCCCGACTCCCACACCGGACACGGCCGGGGACTCCTCGTACTGCGGCTGCGCACGGACGACGGCACGGAACATGCCGCCACCGACTACTTCCACGCCATGGGCGGGTACCTCACCGTGCGGCCCCAGGAATCCAACACCCGTACCCCGCAGGGGGCGTGAGGGGCCGCCAGTGCGCCAGCCACGGACTCCGACATGTCCGAAAGTCATTGCTAAGGCAAGCCTTACCTTGCTTTACTGGCGGCCGTACTGACTCGTGCCCGTGCCTGGCGAAAAGGGATGCATGGCCATGTCGAGATCGTTCCGCACGACCCTTCTCACCATCGTCCTTGCCGCCGGGCTGGCAGCCTGCGGCTCCGTGGACGACGAGGACGACGGTTCCTCCGCGAACGCGGCGGCCTCGTCGTCCGCGTTCCCGGTGACCGTCAAGCACAAGTTCGGCAGCACCCAGATCAAGACGGCGCCCGAGCGGGTCGTCGTGGTCGGCAACGGCGGCACCGACGACATCGACGCGCTCTACGCCCTGGGTGTCACGCCGGTCGCCATCTCCAAGGACGCCCTCAGCTCCGACGGCGTCTATCCGTGGCTGAAGGACAAGATCGACACCAAGAAGACCAAGCTCCTCGACACGCTCAACGCCGTCGACTACGAGGAGATCGCCGCTCTCTCGCCGGATCTGATCCTGGCCACCTCCGACTTCACCCTGGACAAGGACTACAAGAAGCTCGCCGCGGTGGCGCCGACCATCGGCTACGAGACGGCCTGGGGCCAGCAGACCTGGCAGGAGCATGTGCAGGTGGTCGGCAAGGCCCTCGGCAAGGAGAGCGAGGCCGAGAAGGTCATCCAGGACACCGAGGACAGCGTCGCCGCGGTGAAGACGAAGCACCCGGGGCTGGACGGCAAGACCTACAGCCTGTCCATCGGCAACACCCCGGCCAAGATCTTCACCATCGCCTCCGAGGACGACTTCGCCGCCAAGCTGATGAGCGAGCTCGGCCTGGGCCTGACCCCGTCGGTCAAGGACATCAAGACGGTCAACGGCAGTCCCACGGGTGAGCTGTCCTTCGAGCAGCTGGACAGGCTCGACGCGGATCTGGTCGTCATCGCGTTCACCACACCGGAGCTGAAGAAGGCGTTCGAGTCCAGCGCTCTGGTGAAGAACATGGCCGCGGTGAAGTCCGGCAACTACGTGGTGACGGACGTCGCGACGATCAGCCAGCTGCGCAGCCCCTCGGTGCTGGGCATCCCCTGGGCGCTGGACAACCTGGAGCCCGGGTTCGCGAAGCTCGACAAGTGACACGACGGCAGTGACACGACGGCGGGGCGCCGAGGGCGCCCCGCCGTTCGCTATGCCTCCCGCAGCGCCGAGTCGACCTCTTCGGCCGACATCCCCTCTATCTCCAGGTGGATGGCGGCGACCTGCTCCAGCCGGCCGGGGGTCTCCTCCTCGGCCGTGAGCCGCTTGGCCATGCCGCCGGCCGTGAGCGTGGCGAACAGCGACCGGACGGAGACCTCCGAGGTGTCGAGCGCCTCACGGAGCCTGCCGACGATCACCGTGGCGAGCACCGAGTCGCCGCCGAGGGCGAAGAACCCGTCGTCGAGGCCGACGACCTGCACGCCGAGGACATCCGCCCACACTCGCGCGACGACCGTCTCCAGTGCGGTTCCGGGCGTACGGTGCGCACGTTCCGCCACCGCCTCCCACAGCTCGCCGACGGCGCGCCGGTCCAGCTTGCCGTTGGCGGTGAGCGGCAGGTCCCCGGTGACGGCGATCCGCGCCGGGACCATGTGCGGGGGCAGCACCGACCGTGCCCAGTCGCGGAGTTCGTCCTCTGTGACGTGTGGCTCCGCCGCCACCGCCGCGGCCAGCTGGACACCCGGCGCCCGGGTCAGTCCGGCCACGGCCCGCCGTACGCCGTCATGTCCGGCGAGCGCGGCCTCCACCTCGCCCAGCTCGATCCGGAAGCCGCTCAGCTTCACCTGGTGGTCGCGGCGGCCGAGGAACTCCAGTGAGCCGTCGGGCCAGTAGCGGGCCAGGTCGCCGGTGCGATACCAGCGCACGCCGTCCCGCTCGGTGAACTTCTCGGCCGTTCGCGCCGGATCGGCCCGGTAGCCGAGCGCCACTCCGTCCCCGCCGATCCACAGCTCACCGGGCACCCAGTCGGGGCAGTCCCGGCCGCGGCCGTCGACGACCCGGCAGCGGACGTTGCGCAGGGGTGTGCCGTACGGCACCGACCGCCAGTGCGCGGGCACTTGAGCACCCGTCACCTCGCAGACGGTGGAGTGGATGGCCGTCTCCGTCGTACCGCCAAGTCCCGTGAACCGGCAGCCGGGCGCCCTCCCCCACTCTCGGCTTCGCTCGAGCGGGGGGACCCCCATGGCGAGCCGTCCCGGCAGATCGATGCCCACCCAGTCGCCGCCGAGCAACACCGCCCGCAGTCCGGCGAGTTCGCCGGGTGCGGTGGCGAGCAGCAGCATGTCCAGCAGCGGCGGGACGCAGTTGAGGATCGTGACCCGGTGGGTCCGTACGAGGTCGGCCCACTGCCGCGCCTCGCGACGGTCGGCCTCGTCGACCAGGACGACCGCGCCGCCGGCGCTCAGCAGCCCGAACAGGTCGTAGACGGAGAGGTCGAAGTCCAGCGCGGAGAGGGCCAGGCAGCGATCCGAACGGCCCACTTCGAAACGGTCGTTGAGGTCGTCCACGGTGTTCATGGCCGCCCGGTGCGGCACCTCGACGCCCTTGGGCTCGCCGGTGGAGCCGGAGGTGAACAGCACATAGGCGGGCTGCTCCTCGTCCCCCATGAGCGGTTCCGGCAGCGGGTCGTGGCCCAGTGCCTCGGCCACCGGAAGGGCATCCAGGCCCGTCACCTCACGTCCGTCGGTCAGCGCGACACGGAACCCTGCCGTGGCCCGGATGCGGTCCCGGCGGGCGGCGGGCTGCTCCACGCCGATCGGGACGTAGGCGGCGCCCGCCGCCAGCACGCCGAGGACGGCGGTGATCTGGTCCGGCCCCTTGGGCAGGCTGACCGCGACCGTGTCCCCGGGGCCTACCCCGCGCCCTGCCAGGGCGGCGGCGGTGCGCAGCGCGCGGTCCGCCAACTCGGCGTAGGACAGCGCTCCTTCGGTGCCCCACAGCAGGGCGGGCGCGTCGGGCCGCTCGGCCGCACGTGTGAAGAAGCCCTGGTGGAGCAGCCGGTGGCTGCGTGGCCCGGCGGTGCCGTTCACGGTGGACCGGACGGCGGTCTGCTCGGCGGGCAGCAGGGCGGGGACCGGCCGTTCCCAGATCTCGTCCTCGGTGCCGAGCCGGGTGACGAGCCCGTGGAAGGCGGCGAACATCGCGTCGATGAGCCCGGCGGGGAAGGCGTCCTCGCGTGCGTCCCAGTTGACCAGCAGTCCCCCGTCGACCTCGGTGACCTGGGCGTCGAGCAGGACCTGCGGGCCCTGGGAGATGATCCAGGCGGGCGTGCCGAAGGAGTCCCGCACACCCGCGTCGAACAGCTCCCCGAGGTTGAGCGCGCTGGTGAACACCACCGTCGCCAGGACCTGTTCGCTGCGGTGGCGGGAGAGGTCCCGCAGCACTTCCACGCCGGAGTAGTCGGCGTGTGCGGCATCGGTGTGCATACGGTCCTGGAGGCACCGCGCGTGCTCGGTGAACGTGGCCTCGTCGGCCACGTCGACGTCGAGCAGCACCGAACTGGTGAAGTCGCCGACCAGCAGGTCGACGTCGGGGTGGGAACCCCGGCGGTCGAACATCGGCACATTCAGCAGGAAGCGGGACTGGGCGCTCCAGGCGGCCAGCACCTCCGAGAACGCGGTCGCCACGGCCATCGCGGGGGTCAGACCGTGCCGGTGGGCGCGGGCCGTCAGCCGCTGCTTCTCCGCCGGCGGCAGCCAGTGGTGGCGCCGGGTCACCCGGGTCGGGGCGGCGCGCTCCGCCTCGGGGACGAGCGGGAGTTCGGGAGCGCTGGGCAGCTCGGGGACCCGGCGCCGCCACCACTCCTGGGACTGCTCACGGCTCAGCCTCCGTACGGTCGCACGCTCCGTCAGATACTCGGGGTAGCTGGTGCGGATCGGCGGCAGCGGGTCTTCCGGGTTCCGGTAGAGCTTGGCGAGGTCGGAGAGGAGCACGCGGTAGCTGAGCGCGTCCGCGGCCAGCATGTCGACGTCGACGTGCAGCCGGGTGTGCCCGTCCGGCAGCAGGGAGAGCCGTACGGCGAACACCTCACCGGCCGCGACATCCAGCCGGGCGTGCGAGGAGGAGTGCCGGGCCTTCTCCAGAGCGGCTTCCACGGTCTCGGCGTCCAGCGCCCGCAGGTCGTCGACCGTCGTCGCGGGGCGGGTGAGTTCGGGCAGGATCTGCTGGCGGCCGTCGTCGGTGAAGCGCGCCCGCAGCATGCCGTGCCGCGCCACCAGGGCCCGTACGGCCGTGTCGAGCCGCTCGGGGTCGACGCCGGTGCCGTCGAACTCGACGTACAGGTGGGCGGCGACGGAGCCGAGGGTGGTGTCGTCGCCACGGCCGATCCAGTACGCGTGCTGCATGACGGCGAGCGGGAAGGGCTCGTCGGGGTCGGCGGCGGGGGCGACGGTGGCCGTGGGGGCGGGATCGGGCGCCGCGGGCGGCTGGACCTCCGCCAGCAGCGCACGCCAGGCGCGCAGGGTGGGTTCCTTGGCCAGTTGGGCGAAGCTGACCCGGACGCCCTGCCGGCGCCAGCCGCTCGCGATCTTCATCAGGGTGATCGAGTCCAGGCCCCAGGAGATGAGGCTGTCGTCCTCGCTCGGCGGCGTCTCAGATCCGATTGTGTCGGTGACCGAACGGAGCAGTTCGTCCGCGGTCGGGGGGTGCGTCACCGGTTCCTCCGCTCAGAAATCGTCGTGTCCGAAGTCGTCGTTCTCGAAGTCGTCGATGTCTTCCTGGGTCAGCGTCAGCAGGGGCAGGTCGGAAGGGGTGAGTCCGCCCGTCGGGGACTCCTCGGCATGCCGGACGAGTCCGCGCAGGGCGCGCTGCCACAGCGTGAGCAGTTCGTCCGCCTCGGAGTCCGTGAGGAACTCCTCGGGCCAGGCCGCGTGGATGTGCAGCCGTGCGCCGTCCGTCTCCTCGACGGCGACGGCGTTGATCTCCAGGCCGAACCGGGAGGCCGGCGCGGGCACGCTGAGCATCGGGGCCTCCGGGGCGAGGTCCCAGTGGCCGTCGTGCGACGCCGCGAAACGGCCGAGGTAGTTCAGGGCGACCTGGGGCTCCGGCAGCTTCTCCATCTCGGGCGCGGTGTCGGGGTTGAGGTGGCGCAGCAGGCCGTAGCCGAGGCCGTTGTCCGGCACCGCGCGCAGTTGTTCCTTGACGCGCTTGAGGGCGGTCCCGGCCGCGGTTCCCCCGGACAGCGCCTCGTCGAGGTCGAGTGGTCCGGGGTCGACGGCCACCGGGTAGAACGTGGTGAACCACCCGACGGTGGCCGACAGATCCACACCCTCGGCGATGCCCTCCTCACGTCCGTGGCCTTCGAGGCCGATGAGCAGCGGTGCCGGGCCGCCCTGCCAGGCGCCGGCCGCGAGGGCGAGCGCCGTCAGCAGGACGTCCGGGACGGCGGCGTGGTAGGCGGCGGGCACCGCGGTCAGCAGCGGTTCGGTGACGTCCTCGGGCAGCACCAGTGTCCGTTCCCGCCGCCCCCCGGAGACCGCCCGGTCCCGCAGCGGCCGCGTCTCCGCCAACGTCTCGGTCCACCACCGCAGTTCGGGCACGCGCGCCCGTGCCTGCTCCGCGAGCAGCCTGCTCCACCCTCGGAAGGAGGTTCCCGTCCGTTCCGGCCGCGGTGTCGCACCGGCCCGCACCGCCTGCCATGCGTCGGCGAGTTGGGAGCCGATGATGCGCCAGGACACTCCGTCGACGACCAAGTGGTGGGCGACGAGAAGGAGTCGGCCGGGCAGCCCGTCGAACCGGACGGCGTCCAGCATGCGCCCGGCACGCGGATCGAGGCGTGCCACAGCGGCGGCCAACTCGCCCTGAACGTCCTCGCCGGGCACCCGCCGCACCAACTCCCCGGCGCGCACGGTCCCTTCGGCGGGTACGACGAGCCGGTCCCCGTCGAGCCTCGCGCGCAGCATGTCGTGCCGGTCCAGGACTGCCTGGAGTACGGCGACGGCGGCGTCGTCGGTCAGTTCGGGCGGGGTGACGAGCAGGACGGCCTGGGCGAGGCCGTCGTGGGAGCCGGCCGTCCAGCGCATGACGGGGGTGAGCTCCACCTCGCCGACGGGTTCGTCGGCGGGGGCGGTGGAGGGCGCGTCCGAGGCGCGGGCGGCAGCGGCGGCCAGACCTGCCGGAGTGGGTGTCTGGAATACCTGGCGCGGGCTGATCGCGATACCCGCCTTGCGGGCCAGGGTCACCAGCCGGATGGAGACGATGCTGTCGCCGCCCAGCTCGAAGAAGTTGTCGTCCACGTCGACGCGCGGCAGCCCGAGGACTGTCGCGAACAGCTCGGTGAGCCGCCGCTCGCGTGCGTCGGCCGGAGCCCGTGTCGGTGCGGCGGCGGCGATCTCGGGGGCGGGGAGCCCGCCGCGGTCCACCTTGCCTGAGGGCAGCAGCGGGAAGGCGTCCAGGACGGTGAGCGTGGCCGGGACCATGTGCTCGGGCAGCCGCTCACGCAACCAGCCGCGCAGGTCGGCGGCGAGCTGCTCACCGGCGCCCAGGCAGTATCCGGCGAGCCGCTTCACGCCGGGCGAGTCCTCCCGGATGACGACGACTCCGCGCCGTACGCCGGGATGCTGTTCGAGGATCGCCTCGATCTCCTCCAGCTCCACCCGCATACCGCGGATCTTGACCTGGTGGTCCGCGCGGCCGAGGAACTCCAGCGTGCCGTCCCGCTGCCACCTCACCAGGTCCCCGGTGCGGTACAGCCGTTCGCCGGGCGGGCCGAAGGGGTCGGCGACGAAGTGGTCGGCGGTGCGGCGCGGGTCGTTCACATAGCCGCGGCCGAGGTAGACGCCACCGGCGTACAACTCCCCCGGTACGCCGACCGGGACGGGCTGGAGCCGTTCGTCGAGGGCGTACAGCCGGGTGTTGCCGTTGGGCCGCCCGATGGAGACGGCGCTGCGGATCGCGCCGGTGCGGTAGACGACGTGGCTGACGCCGATGGTGGCCTCGGCCGGACCGTACCCGTGGTACATGATCGCCCCGCTCGCGGCCCGGAAGCGGGCGAACAGCTCGGGGGTGAGCACCTCGCCGCCGCACCACACGTGCTTCAGCGAGCCGGCCCGCGCCGCGAAGCCGTCCAGTTCGAGGAGCAGGTCGAGCATCGAGGAGACCAGGTAGGTGAAGGTGACCCGGTGTCCTTCGATGGTGTCGAGAAGGTAGTCGACGTCGCGTTCGCCGCCGGGTTCGGCGATCACGACCCGGGCGCCGTTGGCGAGCGGCAGGAAGATCTCGTTGATGGAGATGTCGAAGCCGAGCGGCGCCTTGAACAGGGCGGCGTCCTCGGTGCCGAAGCGGAGCAACTCCCGTTGCCACAGCAGCCGGTGGGCGATGGCCCGGTGCCGGATCATCGCGCCCTTGGGGACACCGGTCGAGCCGGAGGTGTAGATGACGTAGGCCAGTCCCTCGGGGTCGACCGTGACGTCGAGGTTGTCGTCGTCGGGCACCGCGCCTCGCAGGTCGACCACGACGACCGGCGGGCCGTCGGGGCCGAAGTCCTCGCCGGGCCGGCCCAGCACCGCGGTCAGGGCCGCGCTGCGGGACACCTCGTTCTTCCGCAGGGCCGGCCAGGACGGCTCCAGCGGCACAAAGGCCCCGCCCGCCTTGAGGACGGCGAGCAGCCCGACGACCATCTCCACGGACCGTTCGAGATGGATGCCGACGCAGGCCTCGGAACCCACCCCGAGTGCCGTCAGCCGGCGGGCGAGGTGGTTGGCGCGGGCGTTGAGTTCGCCGTACGTCAGGTCCTGCGTCCCGTACTCCACGGCCGTGAGGTGCGGGGTCTTCGCCGCCTGCTCCTCGACCAGGGCGGTGAGGGTGGTGGCTGGCATCGGGTGCGCGGTGTCGTTCCACTCCCCGAGCAGCTGCGTGCGTTCGCGCGGTGTGAGGACGTCGGCGGCGCGCACGGGGGTGTCCGGCCGCCGGGCCAGCTCGCCGACGAGCCGTACGTAGCGCTCCACCCAGTCCTGTGCGGTGGCACGGTCGTACAGGTCGCTGCCGTAGACGAGCGAGCCGCTGATGCCGCCGCCGTCCGCCCGCTCGAAGAGATGGAAGGCCAGGTCGGTCTTTGCGGTGTAGAAGTCGACGCGCAGTTCGCGGAGCGTGAGACCGGCGAACTCCCGGTTGTCGTCGGGTGCTTGCTGGTGGGCCAGCATCACCTGGAACAGCGGGTGCCGTCCTATGGAACGGGTCGGGCTCAGCGCGTCGACGAGCCGCTCGAACGGCAACTCCTGGTGCGCGTAGGCGTCGACGTCGGCCTCGCGCACCCGGGCCAGGAGGGTACGGAACGTCGGGTCGCCGGAGACGTCGGTGCGCAGCACGAGCGTGTTGACGAACAGGCCGACGAGGTCGTCGAGGGCAGGGTCGCCCCGTCCGGCCACCGGGGTGCCCAGCGGGATGTCGTCGCCCGCGCCGAGGCGGCTGAGCAGCACGGCGAGTGCGGCCTGGAGCCCCATGAAGGCGGTGCCGCCCACGTCCGCCGCCAGCGCCCGCAGGGCCTCGTGAGTCTCCGCGTCCACTGTGAAGTCGACCGCCCCGGCTCCGTAGTCGTGGATGGCCGGGCGTGGGCGGTCCACGGGGAGTTGGAGTTCCTCCGGAAGAGCGGACAACCGGCCGGTCCAGTAGTCCAGTTGCCGTGACGTCGTCTCGTGGAGGAGTGCCTCCTGCCAGAGCGTGACGTCGGCGTACTGCACGGCAAGCGGCGGCCACTCGGGGCGCTTGCCGTCCCGTCGGGCGGCGTAGGCCGTTTCCAGGTCGCGGAGCAGCGGCTCCGCCGACCAGCCGTCGGTGGCGATGTGGTGCACGAGCAGCAGCAGGACGTGCTCGTCGGCTGCCAAGCGCTCCGCGGGCCCGATATGGCTGGTCGCGCCCCCTCGGGGCGTTGCCGAAGCGCGGCTGACTTCGCCGGGGCCGCTCAGCGCGTACAGCGTCGCCCGTACGGGGATCTCGGCGTCCAGCGCGAACCAGTGGGCGGCGGCTTCGCGGAGCAGCGCGTCGAGATCGTCGGCGCGGGCGGGCACCACGTCGAAGGGCACGGCGGCCTTTTCGTGCGGCAGGACGGCCTGGCGGGGTGTGCCGTCCTCGTCGGGGAAGACGGTGCGCAGGCTCTCGTGGCGGCCCACGACATCGTCCAGCGCCGCGTGCAGCGCGCCGGGGTCGAGCGGTCCGGTGAGACGGATCGCGGTGGGGATGTTGTACGTCGGACTCGGGCCTTCGAGCCGGTGCAGGAACCACAGCCTTGCCTGCGCGGACGACAGCGGCACGGTATCGGGGCGGGGCAGCGCCGTGAGAGCCGGACGCCGCTCGGAGGGGATGTCCAGCATCGGGGCGAGCGCGGCCACGGTGGGGGTGTCGAACACGGCCCGCAGCGGGACGACGGCACCGAGTTCGGCCCGGATCCGGGCGACCAGGCGGGTGGCGAGGGCGGAGTGGCCGCCGAGGGCGAAGAACTCGTCGTGGATGCCGACGTCGGGCAGCCCGAGCAGCTCCGCGAACAACTCGCAGAGCCTTGCCTCGGCCGGGGTGCGGGGTGCGGTGGCGGTGGTGAGGGCGGCGAGGTCCGGGGCGGGCAGCGCGGCGCGGTCCAGCTTGCCGTTGGGCGTCAGGGGCAGTTCGTCGAGGACGACGACGACCGCGGGCACGAGGTGGTCCGGCAGGGACGCCTTGAGGTCCTGCCGGACCTGGAGGGGTTCCAGCCGGACGCCGGGCCGCGGGACGGCGTACGCCACCAGCTGCGGCTCTTCCTCGCGTGCGGTCACCGCCGCCTGGGAGACGCCGGGCAGTGCGGCGAGCGCGGCCTCCGTCTCACCCGGCTCGACCCGGAAGCCGCGGATCTTGACCTGGTCGTCGGACCGGCCGAGGAACTCCAGCATGCCCTCCGCGCTCCAGCGGACCAGGTCACCGGTGCGGTAGAGGCGGGCGCCGGGTGGGCCGTAGGGGTCGGCGACGAAGCGGTCGGCGGTCAGGGCGGGGCGGGCGAGATAGCCGCGGGCCAGCTGGGTTCCGCCGAGGTAGAGCTCTCCGGGCACGCCCGGCGGCACCGGGCGCAGCGCCGTGTCCAGGACCAGGGTGCGGGTGTTCCAGACGGGCCGCCCGATCGGTACCGAACCGGCGGCGGACCGGGTGCCCTCCGCGCACGGCCAGGCGGTCACGTCGACCGCGGCCTCGGTAGGACCGTAGAGGTTGTGGATCTCGGTGCCGTCCAGCAACCGCGCACACCGCTCGGCCAGTTCGGAGGGCAGCGCCTCACCGCTGCACACCACCCTCCGCAGCACGCCCCGGACCCCTTCGGCGGCCGGGTCGTCGAGGAAGGCCCGCAGCATCGAGGGCACGAAGTGGGCGGTCGTCACCCGCTGTTCACGGATCAGCTCGGCGAGGTGGCCGGGGTCGCGATGTCCGCCGGGACGGGCGAGCACGAGCACCGCGCCGGTGATCAGCGGCCAGAAGAACTCCCAGACGGAGACGTCGAAACTGGCCGGTGTCTTCTGAAGCACCCGGTCGTCCGGCCCCAGCGGATACGCGTCCTGCATCCACAGCAGCCGGTTGACGATCCCTGCGTGCGGTACGACGGCTCCCTTGGGACGGCCGGTGGAGCCGGAGGTGTAGATGACGTAGGCGGGGTGCTCGGGGCGCAGCGGCCGGAGGCGCTCCTCGTCGGTGAGTTCACCGCCGTCGGTTGCCGCGAACTGCTCCTGTACGGCGGGATCGTCGACGAGGAGGAGCGGCACCGCGTCCGCGGGCAACGTGCGGGCGGCGGCAGTGGAGGTGATCACCAGGGCCGGTGCACTGTCCTCGACCATGAACGCCAGCCGCTCGGCGGGGTACCCGGTGTCCAGCGGGACGTAAGCACCGCCCGCCTTGACCACCGCGAGCAAGGCCACGACGAGGTCGGGGCCGCGGTCCAGGGCGACGCCCACCAGTCGTTCCGGGCCGACTCCCTGGGCGACGAGAAGGCGGGCGAGACGGTTGGCGCGGGCGTGGAGAGCGGCGTAGTCGAGCCGGGTGTCGGCGATCAGCGCCGGGGCGTCGGGGGTTCGTACCGCCTTCTGACCCAGCAGCTCGGTGAGCGTCGTGGCGGGTACCGGGTGAGCGGTGGCGTTCCAGGCCTCCAGGACGCGCTGTTGCTCGTCCTCGGCCATCAAGGGCAGGGCGGAGACGCGGTGTTCCGGGTCGGCGAGCGCGGCGGCCAGGAGGGTCTCCAGGTGCCGGAGCAGCCGGTCGACGGTGTTCGGGGTGAACAGGGGGGTGCGGTAGGTCGCTTCGATCCGCAGCCGCCCGTCCGTGAGGAACGCTTCGAGGGAGAGGTCGAACTGGGTGGTGTCGTTGTGGACGGTCTCCCATTCGGTGGTGATTCCGGGGAGCTGTGGGCCCTGGAGTCCCTGCGTGAGGAACAGCAGCATCACGTCGAAGTAGACGGAGCGGGCCGGCTGCCGCGGCGGGCTCAGCTGCTCCACCAGCTTGTCGAAGGGCATGTCCTGGTGGGCGTAGCCGTCGGTGCAGACCTGGCGTACGCGCTCGACGAGTTCGGCGAAGGCCGGGTCGCCGTCCAGGTCGGCGCGCAGGGCGAGGGTGTTGCCGAAGTTGCCGATCATCCCTTCGAGGCCGGGCAGGTCGCGGTTCATGACGGCCGAGCCGATCGGAACGTCGGTGGCGCCGGTGGTGCGGTGGAGCAGCGCGGTCAGGCCGGCGAGCAGCACCATGAAGGGGGTGACGCCCGCGTTCCGTGCGAAGTCGGTGAGGCGCCCGGTGACTTCGGGCGCGAAGGTGCGGTGGCGGCGGTCGCCCTCCGCGGTGGGCTGGGCGCCGCGCGGAGCGTCGATGGGCAGCGCGAGCGGCTGCGGCGACGGAACCAGCGCGCCGCGCCAGTGGTCCAGGTGCTCGGCGAGCCGTTCGTCGCTCCAGGTGGTGCGCTGCCAGAGCGCGAAGTCGCCGTACTGGACGGGCAGGGGTTCCAGGCCCGAGGGCTCCTCGGTGACGGCCGACCGGTAGAGGGCGCTCAGATCGCGGGAGAGAGCGTTGAAGGTCCCGCCGTCCCAGACGATGTGATGCACCGTCAACACGAGGCAGTGGTCCTGTGTGTCGCGACGGATGAGCAGGGCCCGCAAGGGATGCTCCTCGGCGAGATCGAAGGCCATGGCCGAGGCGTTCCGCGCCAGCTCCGCCGCTCGCAACTCCCTCCGCTCCGGGTCAAGTTCACCGATGTCGGCCGTGGCGAAGTCCACCTCCGCCGCACCGTCGACCACCTGTTCCGGCGTACCGTCCTCGGCGGCCGGATAGCGGGTGCGCAGCACTTCGTGCCGGGTGACCAGGCCCTGGAGGGCGGTGTGCAGCGCGGCCGGGTCGAGCGGGCCGCGCAGCCGGATGGCGAGGCACACGTTGTACGCCGGACTGGCCGGGTCGAGTTGCTGGAGCAGCCACATACGGGACTGCGCGAAGGACAGCGGCAGTGAACGGACGTCTGCCGGGCGGGGAGGAATGCTCTCGGAGTGGGCCAGGCCGGCGCTCTCCAGCCTGCGGCGCAGCAGTGCGCGCTTGCGGGCCGCCAGGTCGTCGCCGGGCAGGGCGGCGGGTGTCTGCGTCACCGGACTTCGCCTTTCAGCAGCCGTTGGAGAGAGCTGGTCCACAGCTCGGCCAGCCGTTGGATCTCACGCTCGGTGAAGAGCCGTTCCGGCCACTGCCAGCACACGCTGAGGGCCGGCCCTTCGGTGATCACCGCGTCGACGACAAGGGGGTAGGGCGCGGCCATACCGGGGTCCGCGCCGCTGCCCATGGCCCCGGTCTCGGGTGCGCTGGTGAAGACAGCCGAGTCCTCGCGCTCACCCACGGTCATCCTGCCGAGGTAGTTGAACTCGATCTGCGGCTCGGGCAGTTGAGCCAGTTCCGAGGCCGTGTCCGGGTTGAGGTGGCGCAGCAGTCCATGGCCGATTCCCTTGTCGGGCAGGACCGCCAGCTGGTCGCGGATGCGTCGCACCTGGTCGGCTTCCGGCGGCGGGCCCGGATCGAGCCGGACCGGGAACACGGTGGTGAACCAGCCGAGGGTGGCGGACAGATCCGAACCCGGCAGCACCTGTTCCTCCCGGCCGTGGCCCTCCAGTGCTATCAATACCGACGTGTCCTGCGAGCTCCGCCAGTCCGGGACGGCGAGTGCCAGCGCGGTCAGCAGGGTCTCCCGGACCGGGCCGGAGATCAGTGGTGCGGTGACATCGGAGTCGAGGGTGGTCCAGTGCCTGCGGACCGTTGCCCTGGTGTCCCGGGCGGGGTCGAGCGGTCCGGCACCCAGGGGTGGTTCAGGTCGGTCCAGGATCCCCTTCCACAGGGCGAGTTCGGCCGTTCGCCGGGATGTCCGGGCCTCGGCCCGCAGTGCCTGCGCCCACTCCTTGACGCTGGTGCCGCGCGGCGACAGCGGAGCACGCTCCCAGGCGGCGGCGAGGTCGGCGACCAGCACGCCCCAGGACGCCGCGTCGGTCACGAGGTGGTGCAGCACGACCAGCAGCCGCCCCTCGCGGCCCTCCCCTGCGTCGAACCACAGGAACCGAGCCACCGCCCCGGCCGCCGGGTCGAGTTCGGCCACCAGCTCGTCGAACGCGTCGGGCACCAGCGTGCCCATCGCGGTGTGGTCGAGTCCCTCGGCCGCGATCCGACGTACGCAGTCGGCTGCGCGGACCGCGCCCACGGGAGCGGCATGGAACCGCCACGTCCCGTCCGCGGCCGCCCCGAACGTGGCACGGAGCAGATCGTGCCGGTCCAGCACGGCTTTTACGGTGCGATGCAGGCCGTCGAGGTCCAGCCCGGCCGGGGTCCTGAGGAAGCGCGCCTGGCTCAGCCCCCGGAAGGGTCCGCCCTGTTCGATGAGCCAGCTCAGCATCGGGGTGAGCGGGATGTCGCCGGTGCCCGCGTCCGGGTCGGCCACCCGGCTGGGACCGGTGTCCGCGCGTCGGGCGAGTCCCGCCACCGTCGGCCCCTCGAAGACGTCACGCGGCGAGATCGCCAGCCCGGCCGCGCGCGCCTGGCTGACCAGCCGCATGGACACGATGCTGTCGCCGCCGAGCGCGAAGAAGCTGTCGTGCACGCCGACCGCGTCCAGTCCGAGCACACCGGCGAAGAGCGCGGCGAGGCGCTCCTCGACCGCGTCGCGGGGCGGCTCTCTCACCGGTCCGTCGGACCGGGACGGGGCCGGCAGCGCGGCGGTGTCCAGCTTGCCGTTGAGGGTGAGCGGGAAGCCGTCGACCGGGACGAAGGCCGACGGCACCATGTAGTCGGGCAGTACGGCGGCCACGGCCCGGCGGAGCAGCTCCGCCGTCCCTTCGTCGGACGCGGGCGTGATGACGTACGCGATCAGTCGGCGTACTCCGGGGGTGTCCTCCCGTACGATCACCGCGGCCCGTTCGACCAGCTCGTGGTCGAGCAACACGGCCTCGATCTCGCCGGGTTCGATCCGATAGCCCCGGATCTTCACCTGGTCGTCGACCCGGCCCAGACATTCCACCAGACCGTCCTCGGTCCAGCGGGCGATGTCGCCGGTGCGGTACATCCGGGCGCCGGGCCGGTCGCTGAAGGGGTCCGCCATGAAGCGGCTCGCGGTGGCGCCCGGTCGGCCGAGGTAGCCGCGGGCGAGTCCCTCCCCCGCGATGTACAACTCGCCCTCGACACCCGTCGGCACCGGGTTCAGATGCCCGTCCAGGATGTAGAGGCGCCCGCCCGCCACGGGGCGGCCGATCGCGGGGCGGTCACTGAGCGAGAAGTCGCAGTCGGCCGAGTCGACCGTGCACTCCGTGGGTCCGTAGAGGTTGTGGGCGACCAGTCCGTCCGTGTCCCTCAAGGTCCGCCACAGATCCGGCGGTACGGCTTCGCCGCCGACCCCCAATACCTTCAACTCGCCCTGCCAGTCGCCGCCTTGGGCCACCAGCTCGCCCAACAGGGACGGGGAGAGTTCGATGAACTCGATGCGGTGCTCGGCGAGGAAACCACTCAGGGCGTCCGGGTCGCGACGGATGTCCTCCGGAACCAGGTGGAGTTCGTGGCCGGCGAACATCCAGAGCATGGGCTGCCAGGAGGCGTCGAAGGCGGTGGGCCAGGCGTGGCCGATGCGGAGGGGGTGGCCTGCGGCCGTTTCGGCAGGGTTGAACAGGGCGGCGTCGTGGGCTGTGAAGAGGTTGGTGATGGCTCGGTGGGGGACGACTACGGCCTTGGGGCGGCCGGTGGAGCCTGAGGTGTAGATGACGTAGGCGGGGTGTTCCGGGAGGAGGTTCGTGGCGGTGAGGTTGGTGGTGTCCGTGGAAGCCAGCCTCTGTTGAGTGGCAGGGGCATCCAGGAGGACTACGGTCGTATCAATACTGCGGGTCCGCTGTGGCTGGTCGCGCAGTTCCCCGCGCCCCTGACGGGGCGCTGTAGTCGTCGTCGCTATCAGCGCTACCGGGGTTGCATCCGCCAGCATCCCGGCGATTCGATCCTCAGGCCACTCCGGATCCAGTGGCAGATAAGCGGCCCCTGCCTTCTGGATGGCCAGAAGCGTGGTGATTGTCTCCGGAGTTGGGGGCAAGGCCATCGCCACGATTCGCTCCGGGCCCGCGCCCAGCTCTATCAGCATCCGGGCCAGGCGGTTGGCCTCGGAGTTCAACTCCGCGAAGGTCAGCCGCTTCCCCTCCCCCACCACCGCAATCGCATCCGGCGTCCGTGCCGCCTGTGCCTCCAGCACCTGCGGCATGGTCGCGTGACGCACCGGCAGCCGCTCACCCGCACCTGCGGCCAGCAGCGCCGCGCGCTCCTCCACTTCGAGCACGTCCAGTGCGGCCAGCGGTGTGTCCGGTGCCGCCACCACCTCCCGCACCAGTCGTTCGAAGCGGCGGGCCAGGCGCTCCACGGCCGGACGGTCGTAGGAATCGGGCCGGAACTCGAAGACGACACCCAACTGCCGCTCAGCCAGCACCGCCAGCGTGAGTGGATAGTGGGTGGCACCGGCGCCCTTCACCTCGGCGATGCGCAGTCCGGCGGCCGTCTCGGCCTCGGCCACCGCCGCCTGGTCGATGGGGTAGTTCTCGAAGACCAGCAGGGTGTCGAACAAGTCCCCTGCTCCTGCTACGCGTTGGATCTCCGTGAGACCCATGTAGTGGTGGTCCATCAGCCGGGACTGCTCGTCCTGTACCCGGCGGAGGAACGCGTCCGCGGGCTCATACGGCGGTACGGACACCCGTACCGGCACGGTGTTGATGAACAGCCCGATCATCGACTCGACACCGGCGAGTTCGGCGGGTCGGCCCGCCACGGTGGCGCCGAAGACCACGTCGTCCCGGCCGGTCAGGCGGGCCAGCAGCAGGGCCCACAGGCCCTGTACGACCGTGTTGACGGTGATGCCGCGGCTGCGGGCCAACGCCTGGATGTCGGCGGTCAGTTGCTCGGAGAGGCGCAGGGTGTGCAGCTCGGGCTGTACGGGGACGAGCCCGGCCGCCGAGGGTGCCAGCAGCGTCGGAGTCACCCCGGCCAGCGCCTCCTGCCAGGCTCCGGCGGAGGCTCCGCGGTCACGCGCGGCGAGCCAGGCGAGGAAGTCACGGTAGGGGCGTACGGCGGGCAGGGGGGCCGAACGGCCGGGGGCGAGCTGGGTGGCGTACAGCTGGAGCAGTTCCCGTACGAGCAGCGGGATCGACCAGCCGTCGAGCAGCAGATGGTGGTTGGTGAGGATGAGGAGCCAGCGTTCGGCGCCCCGGTTCACCAGGGTGAGGCGCAGCAGCGGTGGGTCGGTCAGGTCGAAGCGGGTCGTGGTGTCCGTGGTGCAGAGACGGGCCAACTCGGTCTCGGGGTCGGCGTGTTCGGAGAGGTCGACGTCGGTCCAGTCGGCGGTGATCTGTTTGAGGACGACCTGAACCGGTTCGTCCAGGTCCTCGTGGAGGAAGGCGCTGCGCAGGTTGGCGTGCCGGGCGAAGAGTTCCTCGGCGGCGATGCGCAGCAGCGCGGGCCGCAGCGGGCCCTCGATCTCCACCAGCGACTGCATGGTGTAGACGTCCTGGGCGCCCTCGTCGAACAGGGCGTGGAACAGCAGGCCCTGTTGCAGCGGGGACAGCGGCAGGACGTCCTCGACCAGGGAGCCGTCCTCCCCAGGCGCGTTGCTCATCGGGTCCTCCACCTCGCCTTGACGTTGTCGAGTTGCGACTGGCTGAGCGACACGAGCGGTGCCGCGGTCGCCGTGAAGCCTTCGAGGGCGGGTCCCTCGTCGGCATGGGCGGCGAGGCCGGCTGCCGTGCGGTGGGTGAACACGTCCCGGGGAGTGAGGGGCAGGCCCGCTCTGCGGGCGCGGTCGGCGAGGCGGACCGACACGATGCTGTCGCCGCCGAGTTCGAAGAAGTCGTCGTGCACGCCGACCTGTTGCAGCCCGAGCACCTCGGCGAAGAGCCCGCAGAGCACCTTCTCCCGTTCGGTGCGCGGGGGTTCGAACGTGCTCGCCCCGGTGAAGTCGGGGGCGGGCAGGGCGCGGCGGTCGAGCTTGCCGCTGGGAGTACGGGGTAGCGCGTCCAGGACCACGACGGCGGACGGTACGAGGTGGCCGGGGAAACGTTCGGCCAGCGCCCGGCGCAGGGCCGACGGGTCGACGGCGGCGCCGGATTCCGGTACCACGTAGGCCACCAGCCGCCGGGGCGACGGGCCGTCCTCACGGGCCACGACCGCGACGCGGCCCACTCCCGGCAGCTTCCGTGCGGCCGTCTCGATCTCTCCGGGCTCGACCCGGAAGCCCCTGATCTTCACCTGGTCGTCGGCACGGCCGAGGAACTCCACGGTGCCGTCGGCGCGCAGCCGGGCCAGGTCTCCGGTCCGGTAGAGGCGGCTGCCGGGAGGGCCGAAGGGGGCGGCGACGAAGCGTTCGGCGGTGCGACCGGGCTGGTCGAGGTAGCCGCGGGCGAGTCCGACCCCGGCGAGATACAGCTCACCGGTCGCGCCGACGGGGAGCGGTTGCAGGAACGGGTCGAGGACGTGGACGCGGGTGTTGGCGATCGGCCGGCCCAGCGGGACGGGGCCTTCGTCACCGCCGTACTCCTGCATGAGGCTGTCTCCGGCGGCTTCGGAGCAGCCGTAGAGGTTGATCAGCCGGGCGTACGGCCACCGGCGGGCCATCGCCTCGGCCAGCTCGCCTGGGAGGGGTTCGCCGCTGGAGATCCAGGTGCGTACGGAGGTGAAGGTGTCCGGCGGGGCGGATTCGACCAGGGTCGTGTACAGGCTGGGGACCGCGGTGAGAAGGGTGGCGCCGTGCCGGTCGGCCAGGGCGGCGAGGGCGGTCGGGTCGCTGGTCGCCTCGTCGTCGGCCAGGGCGACGGCCTCGCCCGCGGTCAGGGCACCGAGGAGTTCGGTGAGTCCGTCGATGAAGCTGATCGGGCTCTTGGCCACGCGGACGCCGGGCGCGTTCCGCCGCAACTCCCTGCCCCAGGCGAGCCGGTTGGCCAGCGCTTGCTGGGTGCCGACCACGCCCTTGGGGCGGCCGGTGGAGCCGGAGGTGAAGATGACGTACGCCGGGTGCTCGGGCGACACGGGGGCACGCTGTTCCGGTACGGCGGCCACCGCGTCCGGGCTGCACACCAACTCCTGGTCGATGCCCAGCTGTTGAGCCGTCGCCGGATCGCAGATCACCAGGCGGGGGTCCGCGTCGCCGAGCATCAGGGCGATGCGCTCGGGCGGAAAGCCGGGGTCGACCGGCATACAGGCGGCCCCTGCCTTGAGTACGGCGAGCAGCGCGGTCACCAGGTCGGGACCGCGGGGCAGGGCCACGGCGACGATCGACTCGGGTCCGGCGCCGCGCGCGGTCAGGGCGGCGGCCGACCGGTCGGCGCGGGCGTCGAGTTCCGCGAAGGTGACGGTGTTGTCGCCGTCCAGGACGGCGGGGGCGTGCGGGGTGCGGGTGGCCTGGGCCTCGAACAGGGCCCGGACCGTGGGGTGGGTGAGGGGCTCCGTGCGCCCGGACAGGGCCCGGGGTTCTTCCTCGATGAGCCGGGCGACAGGGCGCGCCGGGTCCTCGATGAAGGTCCGGATCAGCTCGTGGAGCCGTTCGGCGAGGGCCGTCGCCGTCGGTCGGTCGACGGCAGCGGGCTGGTGGGCGAGGGTCAGCGTCAGCCGGGCACCCGGCAGGGCGGTGAGCGTCAGCGGGTAGTGCGTGGCGTCGCGTACGGAGACGTCGGCCATGCGGAGGCCGTCGTCTCCCAGGGCGCGGGCGATGCCGTCGTCGTCGATGGGGTAGCTCTCGAAGACCAGCAGGGTGTCGAAGAGGACGCCGTGTCCGGCGGCGCGCCGGATGTCGGCGAGGCCGAGATGCCGGTGGTCGAGCAGCGCGGACTGTTCGGCCTGGAGGCGGGAGAGCAGAGCGGCGACCGGTTCCGCGGGCCGCAGCCGAACCCGTACCGGCAGGGTGTTGATGAAGAGGCCGACCATCGACTCGATGCCGGGGACTTCGGCGTCGCGGCCGGACACGGTGGCGCCGAGGACCACGTCCGTGCGGCCGGTGAGTCTGCCCAGCAGGACGGCCCACAGGCCCTGGAGCACGGTGCTGACCGTCAGTCCGTGGGCGCGGGCGGTGTCCGTGAGCGCCGCGGTGTCCTGTTCCGACAGCTCCAGGACGAGCCGCTCGGGCTGCTCGGCCGCGAGTTCGCGGGCCTCGGGCGCGATGAGTGACGGTTCGTCAAGTTCCGTCAGGGCGGCCCGCCATGCCTGCCGTGCGGCTTCGGGGTCCTGCCGGGACAGCCAGGCGAGGTAGTCGCGGTAGGGCCGGACCCGGGGCAGGGCGGCGGGGTCACCGCCCGCGGTGTACAGCTGGAAGAGCTCGCGCACGAGGACGGGGGCGGACCAGCCGTCCCAGAGCAGATGGTGCGAGGAGAGCACCAGCCGGTGGTCCCGCTCGCCGCACACCACCAGCCGGAACCTCAGCAGCGGCGGGCGGGCCAGGTCGAACCGTTCGTCCCGGTCCGCTGCCAGCAGCCGCTCGAACTCCTCCTCGCGCTCCCCCGCCGGCCGGGCCGACAGGTCGGTGACGCACCACGGCGTCCTGACCGTGGTGCGGACCACCTGGACCGGGCGCCCGGACCGCTGGGTGCGGAACGCGGCCCGCAGATTGGCGTGCCGTGCGACCAGCGCCTCGGCGGCCGTGCGCATCCGCTCGGGGTCCAGCGGCCCTTCGAGACGGAGCGTGAGCTGTCCGGTGTAGACGTCCCGGGCGTGTGCGTCGTAGAGCGCGTGGAAGACCATGCCCTCCTGCATCGGCGACAGGGGGAGTACGTCCTCCACGCCCGGGCGGGCCGCCATCAGGACCCGGCCTCGCGCATGGCCTCGGCCAGGCTGCGCGGGCGCATGTCCGTCCACTCGCGCTCGATGTACTCCAGGCAGGCGGCCCGGCCGTCGATACCGTGCACGCATCGCCAGCCGGCGGGGACGAGGGCGAAGTCGGGCCACAGGGAGTACTGGCCCTCGTCGTTGACCAGGACGCGGAAGAGGCCGTTCTCGTCGTCGAACGGGTTGACCATGGATCAGTTCCTCTCCTGTGCACGCAAGGGCCCGGATTCGCGGAAGGATCCGGAGAACTGGCCGGGTGCACCGGGTACCGGTTCGGCGGGGTCCGCGCCGAGGGCGACGATCCGGTTGGCCTTGTCGACGTGGACCACCCGGGGCCGGTGGGCGGCCCGCTCGGACTCGTCGAGCGCGGCGAAGGACATGATGATCACGAGGTGACCGGGGTGGATGAGATGGGCGGCGGCGCCGTTGACCCCGATGACGCCGGTGCCCCGGTCGCCCGCGATGGCATACGTGGCGAGTCGGGCGCCGTTGTCGATGTCGACCACCTGGACCTGCTCGCCCTCGACGATGTCGGAGGCGTCCATGAGGTCCTGATCGATGGTCAGGGACCCCACGTAGTGCAGATCGGCCTGGGTGACGGTGGCGCGATGGATCTTTCCATTGAGCAAGGTGCGGTGCACCAGTACCCCCTGAATCGAAACTTAGGTGAGGCTAACCTAATTCAAGCTGTTCGCGTGCGGAAGAAGTCCAGCACCACACGGTTCACCTCGTGCGGCCGCTCCAGGTAGCCGTAGTGGCCCGCAGCCCTTGATCTCGTGGTACGTCGCCGAGGGGATGGCTTCGGCGACCTCGCGGCCCAGGTGCGGGGGCAGGATCACGTCGTCCGCGAAGCCGAGGACCAGGCAGGGCACCTCGATCCTCCGGTAGGCCTCCAGCCTCCCGTCCGGAACACGCAGCTCCAGCTGGGCTCTTGCGCCGGGGCCGGTCGCCGGTGGCGCGTACTCGAAGAGCTCCAGCCAGTCCTGTAGCTGCTGTTCGTCGTCCAGGGTGACCGGCGACAGGTTGGTCAGCGCCCGCACCCAGGCCGCGTAGGCCGGCGGCAGCTCCACGCCGCTGTCGCACAGGGCGCGTTCGGCGGCAGCCATGGCTTCGCGCTGTGTGTCCGTGCGGCCGCGCGTGGCCATCAGCACGCCCTGGCTGAGGAGTTCGGGGCGGGCGAGCATCAACTCCTGGACGACGTACGCCCCCAGGGAGACGCCGACGACCCGGCACGGCGCGAGGTCCAGGTGCTCGATCAGTCCGGCCGTGTCGGCCACCAGGTCGTCGATCGTGAAGCCCTCGGGGCACTCGTCGCTCGGCGGGATACCGCGGTTGTCGAAGGTGACGACCCGGTGTCCGGCCTCGACGAGCGCGGGCACCTGGTGGAGATGCCAGGAGCGGCCGCCGGCGGACCGGCCCATCACCAGGACCACGGGGTCGCCGGTGCCGACGGCGCCCCTGTCCTCGTAGTGCAGCCGGATTCCGTTGATCTGCGCACTCGGCATGGCAGGCGCCCACCTCACGTCTTCTCTATGGAGTCGGCGGGCTCCTCGGCGTCCGAGAGCTCGTGCAGGGTGGCCTTCCGCAACCCGGGCATGGCGACGGCAAGGGTCGCCACGCCCGCCAGGCAGACGACGCCCCCGAGGACGGCCGCACCGGCGGACGACCCCAGCGCCCTGGCCACCAGGCCCGCTTCCAGGTTGCCCACGGACGGTCCCGCGGTCGCCTGGGCGAGCCACAGGCTGCCGACCCTGCCCTGAAGACGGTCCGGCGTGTAGTGCTGGAGGAGCGCCCGGCGCAGGATCTCCGAGGCGGTGTCGCCGAGCCCGGCCAGCGCCAGGAAGGCGAGCGCCAGCCACAGGTTGGAGCTGAGACCGAAGCAGGAGATCGCCACGCCCCACACCGCCACCGCACCGATCAGCGCCCGCCCGGTGTGGTGCACCCGCCCGGTCCAGCCGCTGGTCAGCGCGCCGAAGAACGAGCCGACGGCGGGGGCGGTGTAGAGCAGTCCGACGGTGGAGGGTCCGCCGCCGAAGTGTTCGGTGCCCAGTTCGGGGAAGAGCGCGTACGGCATGGCGAAGACCACGGCGCACACGTCGATCAGCAGCAGCCCGGACACGACCTGGTTGCCGCGCAGAAAGCGCAGCCCCTCGGTCATCGCCTTCAGCGGATGCTGCACCTCGGCCGTCCCCTCGGGCGGCAGCGCCGGCAGCGGAGCGAGCAGGGCCAGTCCTACGACGTACACCGCCGCGTCGATCGCGAAGCACATCGCGACCCCGGGGCCGGACGCGATGACGCCCGCGAGCGACGGACCGATCATGCCGCCGAGTTGAGCGGTGAGCGTGGTCAGCGCGCCGGCCGCGGCGAGCTGGCCGGGCTGCACCAGGGACGGTGTGGCCGCCATCATGGCGGGCCCGCCGAGTCCGGCCGTCCCGCCGGCGAGGACGGCCGCCACGAAGACGAACCACACCTTGGGGTCGGGCAGGGCGGCGTTCACCGCGAGTCCCGCGACCACCACGGCGGTGATCGACCGGGTGACGAGCATCAGCCGGCGCCGGTCGACCCGGTCGGCGAGCACACCGCCCGCGACCAGTCCGACCAGCAGGGAGAGGCCCAGCACCAGGCTCATCAGGCCGACTTGGACCGTCGATCCGGTCAGGGCGTACACCTGGAGGCTCGCCGCCACCGAAGTCAGATGAGTGCCGACCATGGAGATCGCCTGGGTGGCGAACACCAGCCGGAAGTCCCTGCTCGACCTCAACGGAGCGACGTCGACGACGACTTCTCCCAGTCTCACCCCGGCCCCTAACGCCCGAGCGAGGGTGCGACGACCCGCGCGGGCACCACATAGGGGGCGACGCTGCGCAACTTCTCGCAGGTCTCCTCCAGTTCGCGTTCCGGAACGGACCCGGAGAGGATTCCGGCACCGGCCCGCAGCCAGGTGCGGCCGCCCTCCTCGAACAGGCTCCGCAGCACCAGGGCCGCGTCGAGCGCTCCGTCACTGCCCGCCATCAGGACGGCCCCGCTGTAGATCCCGCGCGACTCGGTCTCCAGGCGGGAGATGCAGTCGTACGCCGGACCCTTGGGTATGCCCGAGGCGGTGACGGCCGGGAAGACCGCCCGCAGGACGTCCCAGGCGGTGGTGCCCTCGCCCAGCAGGCCGTGCACGCTGGATCCGAGGTGCTGCACGCTGCCGCGCTGACGGACGCTCAGCAGATCGCGCACCGAGACCGTGCCGGGCCGGCACACGGCCGCCATCTCCTCCTCCGCCAGCTTGACGGAGAGCACATGCTCGGAGATCTCCTTGGGGTCGGCGAGGAGTTCGGCGCGCAGCCGCGCGTCCTCGGCGTCGCCCAGGCCGCGGGCGCGGGTGCCGGCGAGTGGCTGGGTGACGACCTCGCCGGCCGCGTCGACCTCGGCGACGGTCTCGGGACTGAAGCCGACGACCCGGCGGCCGCCCAGGTCGAGGAAGAAGGAGCGGGCCGGGGTGTTCCTGGAGCGGCCGTGCACGAAAGTGGCGGCGAAGTCGACCGGGAAGGGCACCTCCACGGTCCGGGAGAGGATGACCTTCTGGAGATCGGTGGTCCGGATCTCCTCGATGGCACGGGCCACCACCCCCGGGTAACTCCCCGCGGAGTCCTCGACGTCGATCGGGCGGGGGTCGACCGGACGCGGCGCCACCGGCTCGGCCAGGTGCAGCAGGACGGCGTCCAGCATCCCCTCGTCGACACTGCGGACCAGGGCGCCGCTGCGCCGGAGCCTGACCTCGGTGTGCGGTACGACCAGATGCAGGAGGTCCTCGTCGCCCGCGCGGTGCGGCCGGTCGGTGTACAGGTGGGAGAACTCGAAGGCCATCCAGCCGTAGGCGTTCCACGCCCCGACGCCCATCTCGTCCAGTTTCTCCTGGACCTGACGGAGTGGATGCGGTCCGAGCGGCGCGGTGGACTCCTCGGTGAGCCATCGGGAGCGCACCCCGGAGCGGCCGACAACGACCTCGCCGAGCGCCCCTCCGGCGAACCAGCAGTCGCCCTCCCGCTCATACACCACGTATTGGTCGAACAAGGCGGACTCGGCCAGCTGTGCGGCCAACTGGACGGGGTCCCCCGGCAGTTCCGTCTCCGCGCTCCGATAACGCAGCAAGGGACCTACCTCCCAGGCGAACTTAGGTTAACCTAACCTAACCGACAATGACCGTAGCCTCCGCATCGACGGCGCGTCCAGGGTGCCGCCCCGATCACACCCCGCTTGACCCCTGTCACACCTTCAGACTCGACCGCGATCACACCCCCAGGCTTGACCCCGATCGCACATTAGGCAAGCCTTTCCTAAATAGCAGGCGGGAGTTGAGGATGCTCGACGGTTGGGTGCCCTGGCCTCAGGAGTTCGCCGAGCGGTATCGGGACGAGGGGTACTGGGCGGGGCGGCCACTGGACCGGCTGTTGCGGGATCGGGCCGTGAGCTCTCCGGAGCGGGTCGCGCTCGTGGCCGGCGACGGCAGCAACCGGTGGACGTACGCCGAACTCGATCTGCGGGTCGACCGTACGGCGGCGGGACTACGGCGGCTGGGCATCGGCGACGGCGACCGCGTGGTCGTCCAACTGCCCAACACCGACGCCTTCGTGGTGCTGTTCTTCGGTCTGCTGCGGGCCGGTGCGATCCCGGTGCTGACGCTGCCCGCGCACCGGGAGAGCGAACTCGTCCATGTCGCCGAGGTGTCCGGTGCCACCGCCCTCGCGGTCCCGGACACGCTGGACGGCTTCGACCACCGTGGGCCGGCCCGGGCCGTGCGCAAGGCGGTGCCGGGCGTCGAACACGTCCTGGTGGCGGGCGACCCGGCGGAGTTCACCGCGCTGGCCGACGTGGACGCCGACCCGGTCGAACTGCCCGCGCCGGATCCCGGCGATGTGGCGGTGCTGCTGCTGTCCGGTGGCACCACCGGCAAACCGAAGCTCATCCCGCGAACCCACGACGACTACACCTACAACGTGCGGGCGAGCGCCGAGGTCTGCGGCTTCGACGGCGACACCGTCTACCTAGTCGTCCTGCCGACCGCGCACAACTTCGCGCTGGCCTGCCCGGGACTGCTCGGCACGCTGATGGTGGGCGGCACGGTGGTCCTCTCCCCCACGCCGAGCCCCGACGACGCCTTCGCGCTGATCGAACGGGAGAAGGTCACGGCCACCGCCGTGGTCCCACCGATCGCCCTGCTGTGGCTGGACGCGGTGGAGTGGGAGGAGGCCGACCTGTCCTCGCTGCGGCTGCTCCAGGTCGGCGGCTCCAAGCTCGGCGCCGAGCCCGCGGCCCGTGTGGAACCCGCTCTCGGCTGCACGCTCCAGCAGGTCTTCGGCATGGCCGAGGGGCTGCTCAACTACACCCGCCTCGACGATCCCCCCGAGCTGCTGACCGGCACCCAGGGCCGTCCGCTGTCCCCCGCCGACGAGGTCCGCGTGGTCGACGACGAGGGACACGACGTACCCCCGGGCGGGACCGGCGAGTTGCTCACCCGCGGCCCGTACACCCTGCGCGGCTACTACCGGGCGGCCGAGCACAACTCCCGGTCCTTCACCCCGGACGGCTTCTACCGCACCGGCGACCTCGTGCGCGTCCTGCCCTCGGGCCATCTGGTCGTCGAGGGCCGGGCCAAGGACCAGATCAACCGTGGCGGCGACAAGATCTCCGCCGAGGAGCTGGAGAACCACCTTCTCGCCCACCCCGGCGTGCATGACGCCGCCGTGGTCGGCATGCCCGACGAGACGATGGGCGAACGCACCTGCGCCTACCTCGTCCCGCGCGGACAGGCCCCGACCCAGCGCGAACTCGCCGCCTTCCTCACCGACCGGGGCGTCGCCGCGTACAAGCTGCCCGACCGCGTGGAACTGCTCGACATCTTCCCCCGGACCTCGGTGGGAAAGATCGACAAGAAGTCGCTCGGCCGCCTGATCACCGCGCGGCTGAGCTCGGAGGGCAGTGGTGAAGGGTGAGCCGGGCGGTGGCACCACCGCTCTTGTACGACCGGACCCGCAACCCGCACGCCACCGGCACTCGACCCGCACCCTGGCGGTGGGGGGTGCCCTGCTCCTGCTGATCGTGGCGGCCCTGCTCAGCCTGGCGGTCGGTTCGCGTTCACTGCCGGTGTCCGTCGTGGTCGACGCGCTGCTGCACGACGACGGCTCGACCGCGAGTTCCGTGATCTGGGACGTACGGCTGCCGCGCACCCTGGCCGGGATCGCCGCCGGCGCCGCGCTGGGCGTCGCCGGTGCACTCATGCAGGCGCTGACCCGCAATCCGCTGGCCGATCCCGGCCTGCTCGGGATCAACGCGGGCGCCGCCACCGGAGTCGTCCTCGCCATCACTGCCTTCGGGCTGACGAGCCTGTGGTCGTCGGTGTGGTTCGCCATGGTGGGTGCGGTGCTGGCGGGGCTGCTGGTGTACTCGCTGGCCTCGGGCGGACGCGGCGGTGCGACTCCCGAGCGGCTCGCTCTGGGCGGCGCGGTGATCGCCGCCGTGTTCACCGGCCTCAGCCAGACCATGATGCTGCTGGACGCCCAGACCCTGGACCAGATGCGATTCTGGAGCGTGGGTTCGCTCGCCCGGGCCGACAGCTCGACGCTGACGGCGACCACCCCGTTCGTCGTGGCGGGCCTGCTGCTCGCCCTCTGTCTGGTGCGCCCGCTGAACGCGGTGGCGCTGGGCGACGACACCGCCCGCGCCCTCGGCGCCCGGCTGCACCGGACCCGGCTGCTCGGCATGCTGGCCGTCACCGTGCTGTGCGGCGCGGCGACCGCGGCCGTCGGCCCGCTGGTGTTCGTCGGCCTCGCCGTGCCGCACATCGCGCGTTCACTCGTCGGAGCCGACCAGCGCTGGACGCTGCCGATGTCCATGCTGCTGGCCCCGGCCCTGCTGCTCTGCGCGGACATCCTCGGACGGGTCGCCGTCCGCCCGAACGAACTCGACGCCGGGGTGGTCACTGCGGTGCTCGGCGCGCCCGTCTTCATCGCCCTCGTGCGCTACCGCCGCGTGGTCGCCGCGTGACCGGCACGGCCTCGCCCGCCCGTCCGGCCGAGCGGCGCGCGCGGATCGTACGGAGCCGGTCGCATGCGTTCTCGCTTCGGGTCGACGTGCGCGCGGTGTCGGTCTGTCTGGTCCTGCTGGTCGCGACCGTCGGGGTGGGCGTACTGGCGCTCGGCACCGGGGAGTTCGCGATCTCGCCGGCAGACGTGGTCCGCACCCTGCTGGGCAACGGCAGCCGGCAGACGAACTTCGTGGTCAACGAGCTGCGCCTGCCCCGGCTGCTGACCGGCATCCTGGTCGGTGCGGCGCTCGGACTGAGCGGCGCCCTGTTCCAGAGCCTGTTCCGCAATCCGCTGGGCAGCCCGGACATCGTCGGCTTCACCTACGGCTCGGCCACCGGAGGACTGCTGATCATCCTGCTCGCCTCCGGCACCGGAGGAGCGGTCGCGTTCGGGGCCGTGGGCGCCGGCCTGGCGACCGCTCTGCTGGTGTATCTGCTCGCCTGGCGGCGCGGGGTGCACGGCTACCGGCTCGTGCTGGTCGGCATCGGCGTGAGCACGCTGCTCCAGGGCGTCAACGCCTACCTGCTCGCCCAGGCCAAGATCACCGAGGCGGCGCAGGCGATGGTGTGGCTCAACGGCAGCCTCAACGGGCGGGACTGGACGGACGTCCGCCCGGTCGCGGTCGGGCTGCTCGCCGTCCTGCCGCTCGTTGCGCTCGGCGCGGGCAGGCTGCGGATCCTCGAGATGGGCGACGACGTGGCGGGCGGTCTGGGCGTCCCCGTCCAGCGCACCCGGCTGATGCTGCTCGTGCTGGCCACCGCGGCCTGCGCCGTGGCCACCGCCGCGGCCGGCCCGATCCCGTTCGTGGCCCTCGTCGCGCCCCAGGTGGCCCGCCGCCTCACCCGCGCCCCCGGCCCCAACCTGTCCACCGCCACCTGCGCCGGCGCCCTCCTCGTCGTCACCGCGGACTTCACCTCCCAGCACATCCACGCCTCGGCCCAGCTGCCGGTGGGCGTGGTGACCGCGGTGGTCGGCGGGCTGTATCTGGGACTGCTGCTACGGCGCCGGCGGCGGGCGGGGCAGATCTGACCGGCCTGCCGCCTCAGTGGCCGTGGCCGGCGTCGTGCGTCGGCTCTGCTGCGGACGCCTGTCCGGCACGGACCGTGAACGCCGCGGTGTGGACGGTGCCTTCGTGCTTGAAGTCGAGGAACAGGCGATAGGTCCCGCTGCTCGGTGCCGTGGCCGTGAAGGAGATGTCGGGGCCGGGCTTCGTCGTGCTGTTGGGGTGCACGTGGAGGTAGGCGAGGTCGCCCGAGCGCAGGACGACGAGATGGCCGTATGCGCCGAGGTAGGGCTGGAGGTCGGTGACCGGCCGGCCGTTCCGGGAGACGGTCAGCTTCAGCTCGCCCTCCTTGCCGGGGCGCAGACCGCCGGACAGTCCGACCTCGTAGCCATCGGTGGAGGCGGTGGAGGCAGGCGACGGCATGTCCTTCGGCTCGTAGGGGCCCGAGGCGGCCAGATCCGCGCCGAGGGTGAGGTTCTCGGCACCCTTCTTCCCCGGGGTGAAGTCGGCGAAGACCCGGTAGCCGCCCGCGCGGGGCAGTTCGACGGAGATGCTCCAGGTGCCGTCGGCGGCGCGGGTGGGGTGCAGGTGACGGTAAGTGACCAGATCGCGAGAGGCCACGATGAGGTGCAGTTCCTTCTCGTGCTCCCGCCGGTACGCGGTCACGGCGCGGCCGCTGTCGTCGCGGATCGCGAAGCGCAGCTCGCTCTGCTTCCCCGCGGTGACACGCGGTGTCCGGAGATCGAGGGTGTAGCCGCCCTCGGAGATCTGTAGCCCGCCGGCCGGGGTCGCCTCGTGCCCGCCATGGCCGTCGCCTCCCTCCGGTGACACTTCGGTGTGCCTGTCGTGGCTCGCGGGCGGGCGATCCTCCACGACGGGAGCGACGCCTTGGCCGACGCCGTAGGCGGTGCCGAAGGTGGCGGCCAGCGCGGCGGCGAAAGCGCCGATCTTCAGTCCGGTGTGCATGGGGCCCTCCGATCTCGAGATCTCTATACGACCGACCATACCCCCAGGGGGTATGAAGTCAAGGCCCTGCCGCGCTTGCGCTCGATACCCCACAGGGGTATACAGGATCACGAACGAAGGATACCCCCACCCCGTATGCAATCAGGAGCGATGATGGCCGGTAACCAGGTCGAACTCGTCATCGGCGGCATGACCTGCGCCTCGTGCGCGGCGCGCGTCGAGAAGAAGCTGAACCGCATGGGCGGGGTCACGGCCACCGTCAACTACGCCACCGAGAAGGCCAAGGTCAGCTACACCGGCGAGGTCTCCGTCCCCGATCTGATAGCCACGGTCGAGGCGACCGGGTACACCGCGCAGGAACCCGCGCGGGCCGACCCCGAGCCCGAGCAGGTCGACCATGAGCTCCAGTCCCTCCGGCAGCGGCTGCTCACCTCGGTCGTTCTCGCCGTCCCCGTGATCGCGATGGCCATGATTCCCGCCCTCCAGTTCGACAACTGGCAGTGGCTGTCCCTGACGCTCGCGGCGCCCGTCGTGACGTACGCGGGATGGCCCTTCCACAAGGCGGCGTTCACGAACGCGCGCCACGGTGCGGCCACCATGGACACGCTGATCTCGGTCGGTACGTCGGCCGCGTTCCTGTGGTCCCTGTGGGCGCTGTTCTTCGGCACCGCGGGCACGCCGGGCATGACGCATCCCTTCGAGCTGACCATCGCCCGCGGCGACGGCGCCGGAAACATCTACTTGGAGGCCGCCGCGGGAGTCACCGCGTTCATCCTGGCCGGGCGCTACTTCGAGGCCCGCTCCAAGCGCACGGCGGGAGCCGCTCTGCGGGCGCTGCTGGAGCTGGGCGCGAAGGACGTCACCGTGCTGCGCCCGGACGGCGGTGAACGGATCGTCCCCGTCGCCGAGTTGAAGGTCGGCGACCGTTTCCTGGTGCGTCCCGGGGAGAAGATCGCCACCGACGGCACGGTCGTCGAGGGTTCCTCCGCCGTCGACGCCTCCATGCTCACCGGCGAGTCCGTGCCGGTGGAGGTGTCCCAGGGCGATCCGGTCACGGGCGCCACGGTCAACGCGGGCGGGCGGCTGGTCGTCGAGGCCGTCCGGGTCGGCGCGGACACCCAACTGGCCCGGATGGCCAAGCTGGTGGAGGACGCACAGCACGGCAAGGCTGCCGCGCAGCGGCTCGCGGACCGGATCTCCGCCGTGTTCGTGCCGGTCGTGATCGCCCTCGCGCTGGGCACCCTGGGCTTCTGGCTGGGCAACGGCGCCGGGCTGACGGCCGCGTTCACGGCCGCCGTCGCGGTCCTGATCATCGCCTGTCCGTGTGCCCTGGGCCTCGCCACGCCGACCGCGCTGCTGGTCGGCACCGGGCGGGGTGCCCAGCTAGGAATCCTGATCAAGGGCCCGGAGGTGCTGGAGTCCACGCGCAAGGTCGACACGGTCGTCCTCGACAAGACGGGCACCGTCACCACCGGCCGGATGACCCTGCTCGCCGTGCACAGCACCACGGATGAGTCCGAAGTCCTGCGACTGGCGGGCGCGTTGGAGCACGCATCCGAGCACCCGGTGGCCCGTGCCGTGGCCGCCGGCGCCATGGACAAGCTGGGTCCGCCGCCCACGCCCGAGGACTTCGCGAACGTGCCCGGCCTGGGTGTGCAGGGCGTCGTCGACGGTCACGCCGTCCTCGTGGGGCGTGAACAACTGCTCGCCGACTGGGCGTTGGAGCTGCCGGCGGAGCTGAAGCAGGCCAAGTCCGAGGCCGAGGCGGCCGGACGCACCGCGATCGCCGTCGCCTGGGACGGCGAGGCACGGGCGGTCCTCGAAGTCGCCGACGCCGTTAAGGAGAGCAGCCCTGAGGCGATCGAGCGGCTGCGCGCCCTCGGTCTGCGGCCGATCCTGCTGACCGGCGACAACCGGACCGTGGCCGAGTCGGTCGCGGCCCAGGTCGGCATCGCGCCCGAGGACGTGCTCGCCGAGGTGCTGCCGCAGGACAAGGCCGCCGCCGTCAAGCGCCTTCAGGGCGAGGGCCGTTCGGTCGCCATGGTCGGCGACGGCGTGAACGACGCGGCCGCGCTCGCCCAGGCCGACCTGGGACTGGCCATGGGCACCGGCAGCGACGCGGCGATCGAGGCGGGCGACCTGACCCTCGTACGAGGCGATCTGCGCGCCGCCGCCGACGCCATCCGGCTGGCCCGCCGGACCCTCGGCACGATTCGGTCCAACCTCTTCTGGGCCTTCGCCTACAACATCGCCGCCCTTCCGCTCGCCGCGGCCGGACTGCTCAACCCGATGATCGCCGGTGCGGCCATGGCGTTCTCCTCGGTCTTCGTCGTCGCCAACTCCCTGCGTCTGCGCACCTTCAGGTCCCTCGGATGACGGACGCGCGCGTTTCCCCAGCGTTCACAGCGCCCTCATATCCAGGTCGTCGTACGCTCCCCGGGACCGCACTAGCGTCTTCGGGTCGCCCCCCGAACCGAACAAGAGTGAGGTTTCGATGTCCTCAAGACATGTCCTCGCCGGCCTGGCCCTGGTGCCGGCGCTCGCCTTCCCGGCGGCCGCTCACGCGACGACGACGCACACCCCCGGGGGACCTCACCACAGGCCCTCCTTCGACCTCCAGGCCCACCGCGGCGGCATCGGGATGACGACCGAGGAGTCCCTGGAAGGCTTCGGCAAGGCCCTGCGCCTCGGCGTCTCCACCCTGGAGCTGGACACCCAGATCACCAAGGACGAGAAGGTCGTCGTCACCCACGACCGCCAGGTCAGCGCCCAGAAGTGCAAGGACACGGCGCCCCTCACGCCGGGCGACCCGATGTACCCGTACGTCGGCAAGTACATCAAGGACCTGACGCTGGCCCAGATCAAGACCATGGACTGCGGATTCCAGCAACTGCCGGGCTTCCCCGAGCAGGAGCAGATCAAGGGCCTGCGGATGGTGGAGCTCAGGGACGTCCTGAACCTGGTCAAGCGCTACAAGGCCAAGCAGGTCACCCTGAACATCGAGACGAAGGTCGAGGCGGGCGCCCCCGAACAGACCGCGCCCCGCGAGCTGTTCGTGCGCCGCGTCCACGAGGAGATCCACCGTTCCGGCATCGAGCGCCAGGTCACCATCCAGTCCTTCGACTGGGGCGCGCTCAAGGCGATGCACAAGCTCGCGCCGAGGTGGCCGCTGGTGGCGCTCACCAACTACGACTTCCTCCAGGTCGGACAGCCCGGCGCCTCACCCTGGCTCGGCGGCATCGACGCCGACGACTACGGCGGCGACTTCGTGAAGGCCGCCGACAGCATCGCCGGCGTCACCACCCTCTCCCCCAACTACGGCTTCCCGCAGAGCGGCAAGGTCGGCGACCCGGGATTCCGCTTCTACGCCGATGAGGCCATGGTCGACTCGGCCCACGCCCGGGGCCTGAAGGTCGTCCCCTGGACCTGCGACGACCCGGCGACCGTGGAGGCGCTGATGGACTTCGGGGTCGACGGCATCATCACCAACTACCCCAACAAGGTACGGGAGATCATGGCCGAGCGCGGTATGCGGCTGCCGAAGGCGTACGGACCTCGCTGATCGTCACGGTGACGGGACCGGGGCGCTGCCGCCCGGTCCCGCCACTGCCCTATCGCCCGATGGGCGTGCGCCGCTTGAGGTCCGGGACGGGATCGGGAAACGCGGCCGATGCCCGTTCCTTCGTGAGCGCACCGGTGGCCCTCCGTGCCAGGTGCGGATCGACCGGGAGCACATGGGAGGCGAACCAGCGGGCGGCCGACGGGTCGGGGGACGGTTCCACGAACTCCGCGCCCGCGTGGTCGTCGAGCAGCGGGTCGTAGACGCAACCGCAGACCATGCCGTGGAGCACCAGACGTTCCACCAGGGCGTCGCGATCGTCGACCAGGAACGGAACGCGGAACAGGGGCGGAGGGCCGTCGTGTGCCGCGCTGTCGAGCCGGGACAGCCGCAGCGTCAACTGCCCCCGGACGACGGGCCCGTGGCGCTCCCGGAAGCCGTGCAGATCGACGCGGACCCATGACTCGAACGCGGCCAGGCTCGGCGCCTCGCGCGCACAGCCGCTCAGTCGCGGCGTCTGCAGGGCCATCCGGAACGCGTCCCGCTCCAGCAAGCCGAGGCGCTGCATGGTCCGCCACACCGGACGCACCAGATGCAGGGCACGGACGGAGGAGCGCGCGAGCGGCCGCAGCGTCACGGCCAGGTCGGCGCGCAGCCGGCCCGGCACCGGGAGATCATCGCGCAACAGCTCCAACTCCCGTCGGGTACGCGCGTCCTCGACGGCGAGGAATCCCCCGGCCAGCCCCGCCACATGCTTGGACAGACTGAACGCGGCCGCGTTCCCGAAGGTCCCGATCCGCTGTCCGTCCACGTGCGTGCCGATGGCGTGCGCCGCGTCCTCGATCAGCGGGATCCCCAACTCGTCGCAGTGGCGGCGCAGTTCGACGACCCGGTCCGGCATGCCGTACAGGTTGGTGGTCAGGACGGCGTCCACGTTCCGCCAGGTCGATTCCGGTACGGCGTCCGGGTCGATGTTTCCGTCCCACACGGAGACGGGGGCCTGCACCGGGCGCAGCCCGGCCGCCCGGGCGACACCAGCGCCGCAGGGCGAGGTAAAGAGCCAGCCGCGCCGAGGGCGTGTAGACGCATTCGCGTCCGAGTCGCCGTGTCACCATCGCGGCGAGCCGCGATCCGTACGGCATCGTCACCTGCTTCCGTCAAGGGCCGTCGAACGGCCGTAGAAGGACGTAGAAGGACGTACGAAAGACTCAACTCAGGGCGCTCGCAGGCCCGACGTACGGAGCGTGCCGACCGTCTTCAGTAACCGGTCGGCCGGCTCCCGCAGTCCGGGGTGGGCCAGGACCGTGTTCCGCAGACCGCGCACCGGTCTGCGCCACAGCCGATGCGCCGCCGCCACCGGGTGCGGGCGGGTGGCGAACCCTTCGCCCACGCGCAGTTCGCGGGTCTTCAGCCAGTCCTTGTACTCCTTGTCGCCCCGCCCGAAATCCATGAGCCGCACCCCGTGGCCGCCCGCGGCATGCGCCATGTGCAGGTGCATCATCAGGCCGGGCGAGTAGTAGCGGAGCTCCGGGTCGTACGTGGTGAACCAGGCCGCGAACACCGTGCGCGATCTCGGGCCGAAGTGCGCGGCCACCGGCCGGTCGCCGGCGTAGAGCACCGACAGCACACCGGTGAAGTGCTCTTCGCGGACCTGGAAGAAGTGGTCCACCAGGTCCACGATCCAGGGCCGTGAGAACCGGTCCATCCGGCCCGTCCTGCGGTACTGGGCGGACTTCCACTCCATGAGCCGGTGCAGCATCCGGGGGTCGCGCTCGTCGAAGACGAAGCGCACCTCGCCGACGTCGCGCCCCAGCCGGCGTTCCTTCTTCAGCGTCGTCTTGGCCACCCCGGGATAGGTGGAGCGCAGCCAGTCCGCATAGCCGCCCGCGCCGTCCGTCAGGTCGACCACGGGTGAGGCGAACGTCCCGGTGACGAACCTGCCGAACGGCTTCTGCTCGTCGACGAGATGGTCGAACTCGAAGACGGACAGCCCGCAGGCCCGCAGCAGTTCCTGCATGTCCCAGATGACCCCGGGGCGGTGCACGAGCGCCTGGCAGTCGGAGAGACCGAGGCCGATGGCCCGGCCGACGCCGAAGGAGTTGCGCTCGTACGGCAGGAAGCCGACCGGCTCCCCGCCCTGATGCAGGACGGCCACGTGCGCCCCACCGCGGTGCATGCCGATCCCGGCCGCGAACTCCGGCGACAGGAAGGGATTGGCGTAGTCGGGCGACTCGTCCATCGCCTCGTGCCAGACCCGGCGCAGCGGGGTGCTCAGCTCCTCGGGTCTGTGGATGGTGATGTCCCGTTGCTTCCCCCTGGATCGCATGGGCGACCCCTCCCCCCAGTTCCCCCTTGCAGGGATCAAACGTCGCGAAACAGCATGCACACTGTCAAGGGTGTCCAGTGCAAAGGAACGGTACGTACCGGATATCCGGCGACCCGACTGCGTTGATCGAAATCTCGTCCGGTTAGCATCTGAGCGCTACCTAGCTCGGAAGAGATGGATCCTGTGACTGTCAACGAGGACTCGTTCACCAACTGGAAGAACCGCGAGGAGATCGCGGAGTCGATGATCCCGATCATCGGGAAGCTGCACCGCGAGCGGGACGTGACCGTCCTGCTGCACAGCCGCTCCCTGGTGAACAAGTCGGTGGTGAGCATCCTCAAGACACACCGCTTCGCCCGGCAGATCGCCGGCGAGGAGCTCTCGGTGACGGACACCCTGCCCTTCCTGCAAGCCATCACCGCGCTCGATCTCGGCCCCTCCCAGATCGACCTCGGCAGGCTGGCCGAGACATACCGGGCGGACGACCGCGGTCTGTCGGTGGCGGAGTTCACCGCCGAGGCCGTCGCCGGCGCCACGGGAGCCAACAAGATCGAGCGCCGCGAGCCGCGTGATGTCGTCCTCTACGGCTTCGGCCGCATCGGCCGCCTCGTCGCCCGGCTGCTGATCGAGAAGTCCGGTTCCGGCAACGGCCTGCGACTGCGCGCGGTCGTCGTCCGCCAGGGGGGCGAACGGGCCGTCGAGGATCTCGTCAGGCGCGCCTCGCTGCTGCGCCGCGACTCCATCCACGGCCAGTTCCAGGGCACGATCACCGTCGACGAGGCGAACAGCACGATCATCGCCAACGGCAACGAGATCAAGGTGATCTACGCGGGCGACCCGTCCGAGGTCGACTACACGGCGTACGGCATCAGGGACGCCATCCTCATCGACAACACCGGCAAGTGGCGCGACCGCGAGGGCCTGTCCCAGCATCTGCGCCCCGGGATCGACAAGGTCGTGCTGACCGCGCCGGGCAAGGGCGATGTCCCCAACATCGTGCACGGCGTCAACCACGACACGGTCAAGCCGGACGAGCAGGTCCTGTCCTGCGCGTCCTGCACCACCAACGCGATCGTGCCGCCGCTGAAGGCGATGGACGACGAGTTCGGCGTGCTGCGCGGCCACGTGGAGACCGTGCACTCCTTCACCAACGACCAGAACCTGCTGGACAATTACCACAAGGCCGACCGCCGCGGCCGCTCCGCGCCGCTGAACATGGTGATCACCGAGACCGGTGCCGCGTCGGCCGTCGCCAAGGCGCTGCCCGACCTCAAGGCGCCGATCACCGGCAGCTCGATCCGCGTCCCGGTCCCGGACGTCTCGATCGCGATCCTCAGTCTGCGGCTCGGCCGGGAGACCACACGCGAGGAGGTCCTCGACCACCTTCGGGACGTCTCGCTGACCTCGCCCCTGCGGCGCCAGATCGACTTCACCAACGCCCCCGACGCCGTCTCGAGCGACTTCATCGGCTCGCGCCACGCCTCGATCGTCGACGCCGGCGCCACGAAGGTCGACGGCGACAACGCGATCCTCTACCTCTGGTACGACAACGAGTTCGGCTACTCCTGCCAGGTCATCCGGGTCGTCCAGCACGTCTCCGGCGTGGAGTACCCGACCTACCCGGCGACGGCGATCTGATCACGCGGAGTTCCTGAAACGCCTGTACGCCATCATGACCGAATGAAAGATCAAATAGCCGAGTCGGCTCTGCGCCCGGTCCGGGCAACCGCCCATTGCGCCGTCGCCGCCTTCGCTCTCGTCGGCGCCGCCTGGACGGCCCGAGCGGTCTGGCAGATCCGCCTCGCGGCAGCGGGACAGCCGTCGTCCGGACCACCGGACCAGGGCGACGGCTGGCACCGCCCGCTGACCGCCCTGGAGGACGCGTACCACTTCGTCAGTTCCCTGGGTGACGCGGCCACGGTGCTCTGCGCCATCGTGTTCCTGATGTGGCTGGGGCGCGTCCGGGACAACGCACTCGCTCTTTCCTCGCAGCGGCTGCGCTACTCCTGGCCCTGGGCCTACCTCGGCTGGATCGTCCCCATCGCGAACCTGTGGATTCCCCGCGCCCTGATCGCCGACATTCACCGCACCGGCGCCCCGGAGCGGCCCCTGCCCAGCGTCGTGAACTGGTGGTGGGCACTGTGGCTGGTGGGGCTGGTCAGTGGAGTGGGGTTGATGTACACCGACTCCACGGATGAGGTCATCGCGCGTGCCTACAGCGATCTCGGGCTGCTGCTGGCGGCCGACGCGGCCCTCGTGGGTGCCGCCGTGGCCGGCGCCCTGATGGTCCGTGCCCTCAGCGCGGTCCAGGAGGACCGTATGGAAGAAGTCTCGCGGCACGGCGCCACGCCGACCGACTAGGCCGCGGCACACGAGCAAGCGGCGCGACGCTCTCCCCGCACCCGCACCCACGCCCGCCGGCGGTCCCGTACACACAGGACCGTCGGCGGGCGGCTGCGTTCAGGCGCTCCGCTGGACGATGTCGACCATCCAGGGAATGCCGAAGCGGTCCGTGCACATGCCGAACACGTCGCCCCACATCTGCTTCTCGAAGGGCACGGACACCGAGCCGCCTTCGGAGAGCTTCTCCCAGTAGCCACGCAGTTCGGCGTCGTCGTCGCCGCTCAGGCTCACCGAGAAGTTGGTGCCGGGGTTGACCGGCATCCCGGGCGGACTGTCGGCGCCCATCAAGGTGAACCCGCCCGGGGTCTCCAGCATGCCGTGCATGATCTTGTCGGCGTTCGGCGCGTCCCCCTGGCCGAACTCACCGTAGGTGTTGACGGTCAGCGTGCCGCCGAAGACCTCCTTGTAGAACTCCAACGCCTGCCTGGCGTCGCCGTCGAAGTTGAGGTACGGGTTGAGGCGCGAGGCCATGGATCCTCCCGGAATGTGGCTGGAAAGCCGCTGTCAAGGACGCTAGCGCGCGGCACTGACAACGGCCCGTCCCGGAGGCCCACACGGGGCAAACACCAGCCGTCGTCAACTCAGGTGCGCGAAGACCACGAGGTTCTCCGTGTAGTCCTTGGCCTGGCGGTCGTAGTCCCCGGCGCAGGTGATGAGACGGACCTGCGCCTGCGGGGTGTCGGCGTACACCCGCTTGCTGGGGAAGTCGTCCTTGTGGAAGGTCTCCACGCTGTCGACCACGAACGTCGCCCTGCGCCGGTCGGCCCGCTTCACATAGAACCGGTCGCCCTCCTCCAGCTCGCCGAGCTCCGCGAACACCGCCGGAGACGTCGCCGTGTCCACGTGCCCGGCGATGATCGACGTGCCCGGCTCACCGGGGGAGACGCCCTTGGCGTACCAGCCCACGAGATTGACGTCGTCGGCCGGAGGGGGTTCGAGTTCACCGGACGAGCCGATGGCGAGCGAGGTGAAGGGCGCGTCGACCGAGATCTTGGGGATGCGCAGACGGGTCGGTCTGGCCCGGGGCAGATGTTTTCCGGCCCGGGGCGTCACGGACGGGGACGACGTGGCGGCCGGAGCCGCATGGTGCGCGTGCCCGGTGGCGGGCGGCTGGTCCTCACCGCCGAGCACGCTCACCGCCACGACGACGACGGCAACCGCGCTCCAGAAGATCGTCGAGCCTCTGCGGGATCTCAGCCACGAAGGCACTGGTTCAGCATCGGTAGGGGAAGGAGGGCTGGCTGACATCGGACACCATCTCACTCGGGCGGGGCAGCGGAGACATCACGCAGGAGGGGCGAGCCGGGCCGCCGCGACGTGAGAGGTACGTGCGGCGGCCGCGGCGGTTATGTCGTCGGGCATCGGTCAGGCCATGCCTTCGGAGGCCTTCTTCCGCCGCAACACGTACAGACCGGTACCGGCCACCGCCAGCACCGCCAGCCCGGCGGTCGTCACCTCCGGTGAGGCGAGCGCGCCGCCTCCGGTGTGCACACCACCGTGCGGCTTGTCGTGGTCGGACTTCCAGGGCTCCTCGTGGTCGCCGCGCCCCGCGTCCCGGTCGTGGTCACCGCCGTCGTGCCCACCCTCGCGACCGCCGTCGTGCTCGCCCTCGCGGCCACCGTCGTGGTCGCCGCCCCAGTCCTTGCCGTGCTCACCGTCGTGGTCGTCACGGTAGGTGTCCGGGTCGTGCTTGGGGTCCTTGGCCTCGGCCCAGCCGTCCTCGTTGTTCACCAGGGCCAGCGCTCCGCCACCCGTGTGCATTCCGCCGCGCGGCGAGTCGTGGCTGCTGTCCTTGTCGTGCTTCTTGCCGTAGGAAGAGTCTTCGTCGTGCTCCTTGCTGTAGGAGGAGTCCTCGTGGTCCCACTCACCCGTCGAATCGGCGTAGGCGGGTGCGGCGATCGCGAGCGCGGCCGTGGCCGCAGCCGCGGCCAGCATGCGTGCTGAACGCATCTGTGAATCCTTCCGTCACACCCGGGCAGCTGACGCTTCGCCAGCTGAAGTGACCCGGCCTTGACGTGATCCACCGTCAGCCGAACCCGACCGTCCCACCATCCGGGGCGATCACACGGGTTAAGCCCGCACCCCGGACGGCGGCATGCCGCCGCGGCGAGCCGACCCGGGAGGGCCGTACGAACGCAACGAAGCAGTCGTTATGGATGACCTCGCCGCCCAGGGGGCGCACGAGGTGCTGGGTTGAGCCCTGTATGCGCCCCGCAGGCGTGGGTAAGAATGCGCCATAGGAGTGATCATGTGAGCGGGGTGTCCTGGTACCTCCCCCACCGCGAACTTTCCGGGAAAGCAGGTCGGTTGCCGTGCAGTTGCGTCTGCCCACGTCCATACCCGAAGCGCAGGAGTGCCTCATTGACGGGGCGGTGCCGATAGGCGGGGCGACTCTCGTGTGGGCCATCTGGCAGCGGGACGGGTTTCCCGAGCAGGCCGTGTCGCTGCGTCGGCTGCCGGAGGCGAACACGATCGGGCCCGTGGAGCTGGGCGCGGCCGTCGTGCTGCACGAGGTCGACGACCGTGTGCCGGAGGTACTGCGCCAGGCGGCGTCCGGTGTCGGGACCGGAGCGGTGCGCCGCACGGCCACGGTCGGCGGCAATCTGGTCGGCAGCACACTGCGCTGCCTGCTGCCCGCGGCATCCGTACTGGACTCCCGTGCCGTGGTGCTGGAACCGGACGGCGTCTACGAAACCGACCTCGCCGAGGTGCTGGCCAAGCGCCTCCTGCTGGTCGGCCTGCGCTGGCGCGAGCCGATCGTCAGCGGCTACCGCAAGCTGGAGGGCGAGGCCGGCGGACCGCCGCCCTTCGTCGTCGCCTCCGCCGTGCACGCCGAAGACGGCGAGCGCAACCGTCTGCGCGTCGCCGTCCGCGACGGCTACGAGGTCCTCACCGGCAGCACCCCATGTGCCGCCGACACCGCGGACGTGCTCGACGCCCTGCACCGCACCGACCTCGGCACCCTGCACGCCACCGCATGGGATGCCGTCCGGCACCACGTCACCGAACAGCTGGCCCGCGTCTGAGGGTGGCTCAGGCCCCGCTCTCCGGGTCACAGCACCCTTCGCGCCGCATCCGGTGACTGACCTCCAGCCAGTCCTGCGCGGAGGACGCGCCGTACGGCCGCGCGGAGTCGAAGGCGTCGACCAGGTCCGCCTGCTCGAAGAGGACGCCGCCGCGCAGGACCGCCGGCGTGCGGATCAGGGTGGCGAAGTCGGTGAACGGGTCGCCGTCGACGAGGGTGAGGTCGGCGAGCTTGCCCTCCTCCACCGTGCCCAGATCGGCGTCGGCGCCGAAGACCCTCGCGGGCAGCACAGTCGCGGTACGCAGCGCTTCGACAGGCGACAGTCCGGCGCGGTGCAGTGCGCGCAGCACCAGGTGCAGATGCAGCCCGACCGGGACGATCGGCTGATCGGTGCCGAGCGCGATCAGCCCGCCGCCCGCCAGGATCCGCCGGTACACGTCCATCTCCACGGACAGCGTTGCCAGTTGGGCGTCGGTGGGCGCCAGCGCGGCCTGCTGCCGTACCAGTGCGGTGTCCCACGGCGGCATGAGCACGGTGACGCGTGGGTCGTCCGCGAGCGCGGGATCGGCGCCCAGCAGGGGAAATGCCGTGAACGGGGTGGCGACGAGATGGAAGCCGGCCCGGGTGTAGATCTCCACGACGTCCTGGTAGGCCCGCCCCGAGGCGCTGGTCGCATGCCCGAACTCCAGTCGCTGCGTGGCCTGTAGATGGGTCGTCAGATCCTGGCCCAGCTGCACTCCCGGGGAGCACAGATGGCTGCCGCTGCGCACACCGAGCCGGTCGTGCCCGAAGTCGGCGGCCTCTTTCATCACCCAGCCCGGGGCACGTACGTACGTCTTCACGAAGTCCCAGTCCAGCGCGGCCCCACGCTCCAGTGAGCGGCGCAGGCCCTCGGGGGTGCGGTGGGCGCGGCCCATGCTGTAGGCGACGCGTGTGCCGTCCAGGAGTTCGCCGGTGGCCAGCAGCCGGGGTCCGGCGAGGGCGCCGGCGGCGACCGCCTCCCTGACGCGGGCCTGCTCGTAGGCGAATCCCCCCAGCGAGACGGCCGTCGTGACGCCGTAGGCGACTTGGAGCGCGGTCTGGCGGCCACCGTAGGTGGACTGCCAGGGGTGGGTGTGCGCGTCCCACAGCCCCGGGATCACCGTGCGCTCGCTCGCGTCGATGTGGCGTGCGGCCCGGCGTCCGGCGCGGTGGGCGGAGACCTCCGCGACACGGCCGTCACGGACCACGACATCGATGTCCTCGCGGACCTCCGACCCCGTGCCGTCCCAGAGGCGGCCCGCGTGCACGACCGTGTCGGCCGGCCGCGGTCGGCGGTAGTCCAGCGGGACGCGGACGGTGCGGGCCTTGCCGCTTGCGATGTCGATCAGGCGCAGTGTGCCCGCGGAGAGATACAGCAGGGTGCGGGAGTCGGCGGACCAGGACGGGTGGTCGGCGGGTTCGGTGGTGAGCGGGCGGGGCTCGCCGTCGGGGGTGCCGTCGGGCCGGACCGGCAGCAGCCACAGCGCCGACTCGACGACCACGGCCATCCAGCGGCCGTCCGGGGACCAGACGGGCCCGGAGTCGTAGCGGTCGGAGAGCGAGGTGTGCCGGGCGAAGGCGTGCAGGGCGGCGGTCCCGGTGGTCGTGTCGACGACTCGGATGAGGTTGTAGCCCTCGCGGAAGCGCTGGTTGAGGCGGTTGCGGTCGCACAGCGCCAGGTACCGGCCGTCGGGCGACCAGCTGGGGCGGCCGGGCAGCCCGCCCGATCCGAGCGGGGCGGCGAGGATCCGTTCGGTGCCGTCGGACAGCTCGCGCAGCACGAGGTTGCCGGACATGTCCAGGCAGGCCAGCCGGGTGCCGTCGGGTGAGAGGGCGGGGAAGACCCGGCCGCCCTCGGCGAGCACGGTCTCCTTGCCGGAGGCGAGGTCGTGGCGCCGTACGCCGAACAGGCCGTCGCGGTCGTCGGCGTACACCAGCGCGGTTCCGTCGGGCGTCCACGTCGGCGCCAACACATAGCGGGTGGTGGGGACTTGGAGGACCTTGTGCGGTGCGCGGCCGCCCTTGGTGTCGGCGGTCCACAGCGCGTTGAGCGCGGCGAAGGCGACGGTGCGGCCGTCCGGGGACAGGGCGGGCAGGTGCAACGCGCGGACGGGTCGGGTGCCGGCGCCGTCGAAGTCGTACGCCTTGCCCCGGTAGCGCGGCCGGTCCACGGACAGCGTGGCCGCGAAGGGGATCTCCTCGCCGTCGCCGGGTGTGCCGGGGTCGATGAGCCGGAAGTGGCCGTCGACGGTGAGGAGCAGCCGCTCGTCGTCCGCCCAGCGCGGCGGTGCCGGCAGGACGTCGCCCTCGACGGCGACCGGCTCACCGTCCACGACCAGGGTGCAGGAGGCGGCGGGTGCGGCCGTGGTGCGCAAGTAGGCCAGGCGTCCGGCGGGCGAGACGGCGGGGGTCATGACCTGGGCGCCGGTGTCGTCCTTGTGCTCGGTGCCGACACGGCCCGAGCCGTCGGCGGCCACCGACGCCACGGTGGTCGCGCTGAGGGTGCCCGCGGCGGTGACGGCCCCGCGGACGAACAGCACCCGCTCACCGTCCGGCGACCACGTGGGGTCGAAGTCCTCCCAGCCGGCGTCCTGCCCGGGACCTTCCTGGCCGGGACGCCCGGTGAGCCGGGTCAGCGCTCCGGTGCGCACGTCCACGATCCAGATGCGGTACGGGGCACCGGTCACGGTGTCGCCACCGCGTTCGGAGGCGAACGCGATCCGGGTGCCGTCCGGTGACCAGGCCGGAGCCCGGTCGTCCCACGGCCCGTCGGTGAGCTGTACCAGACCCGTGCCGTCGGGCCGCAGCGTCCAGAGGTGGAAGCCTCCGCCCCGGTACGCACACACGACGAGCCGGCTGCCGTCGGGCGAGAACTGCGGGCGCGTGGGTTCGAGGCCGGGCGGGGTGAGCGCGACGGCCGGGCCGCCGTCGCGCGGGACGGACCAGAGCACGTTCTGGACCTCGGCGATCAGCCGGTCGCCGGAGGGGGCGAGGGTCGCGGAGCCGCCGGTGGCCGCCGTGAAGGAGAGGGTCGTACCGGAAGAGGAGGCGGCGGCCGCGACCGGCGTGGTGACGGTGGCGAGCGCCGTGGCCGTGGCGGTGACCTGGAGGAATCTACGGCGGGAGAGGGGGCCGAAACGGAGGGCGGCCGAGGTGCCTTCGGTGTCCAAAAGAGCTCCCAGTGCACGGAGTTGGAGTGCCGGACAGGAGAGACCACTGAGGGCAACGTACGGGGCGGAGTCCGGCTGAGGACCCCGCCCCGGCGTTTCTCGGCCGATCTTGGCCTTCAGCGTTTCCGGTACACCGCGGTGACCTCGACCTCCACCAGCCAGCCCGGGACCGCCAGGGAGGCGACCTCCATCGTGGCCCGCGCCGGGCGGGCCTTGTTGGCGAGCAACGGCGGCTTCGGGGCGGAGGTACCCATGGGCACCGGGACGACCTGATGGGTCGTCAGGTCGATGTTGGCGAAATACTGCCGATAGGCGCGGTTCCAGCCCGCGTAGTCGGCGGTCGCGGCGCCGGGCGGCTTCATCAGATAGCACTTCATCGTGATGACGTCGGACGGGGTGAGCCCCGCCGCCGTGAGGTTGGACCTGATGTTGCGCAGCACGACGAGCGCCTGCGCCTCGGTGATCGTCACACCTTCGGCGCCCTCGGTGAGGGAGGGGTCGGTGTAGCGCTCCGGAGTGCCCTCCGGCGCGGCGGGGTTGAGCGCCGAAGGCCCGAGACCGCTGCTCTGGTACACGGCCACCTCGCCGCCCGTCGCCACGCCGTTGGCGATGGCCGGGTTGGACTGCCCGTCGGGCAGCATGACGCGCACCTCCTTCGAGCCGGGCCACCAGCCCCGGGCGTCGGCGAGCGCGCTGCCGCCCGTGAGGAGGGATGCGGTCAGTGCCGTACCGATGACGACCTTCGTACGTCGGTTCATGCGGCCATCGCCCTCTCATGGATGTCGGTCACGACCTTGCGGGCCGAGCTGAACGCGCCGTGCTGCCAGGCGATGACATGGCTGAGCCAGTCGCCCGCGAAGTGCACATGTCCCGCGGGCTGGTTGAGGAGCTTGTACTCGGGGCCGTTCTGCGAGGGCCAGGCCACCCAGCCGGCCTCGATGTACGGGGTGCGGTGCCAGGCCACGCTGAAGGAACGGTCGAGTTCGGTGCGGTACTTCTCACCGTGGATCCGCACACCGCGGCTCACCGCCCGCGCGAGGCGTTCCTCGTGCGGCAGGGCGCTGTACGCGAGGGCGTCGGCGCCGAAGTTGTAGTAGCCGATGAGGGTGCCGCGGCGCCCGAAGTGGCCGTAGGACGGGTACCAGATGGTGGCCAGGTCCGTGTCGGTGGGCGTGATGCCGCCGTAGATGTGCTCGTCGGTCTCCCACCAGCGGCTGCGGTACTCCAGGCCGATCTTGCCGACGGGTGTCGCGACCGGATACTTCAGTGCGGCCGTGATGTCCGCGCCGAGGTTGTGTGTGATGCGGGCCATGACCATGGGCGGTAGGGCGGCGACCACGAAGTCGGCGTGCCGGGTGCGGGTACGGCCCCGGGCGTCCCGGTAGGTGACGTCGGCGCCGTCCGCGAGGTTCTTCACCTCGAGTACCTGGGCGCCGTAGGTGATCCGGTCCCGTCCGATCGCCTCGGCCAGGGCGTACGGGATGGCATCCATGCCGCCCACGGGCTGGAACATGAGCATGGCCTGGTCGTAGCCGAACTCGAAGGAGAAGCGCTGTCCGACGCCGCTCGCGATGACGTCCGACAGCGAGGGCACCGGCCCCAGCACCGTGCCCTCCTCGAACGCGGCCCCCGGCTCGACGGAGTAGCCACGCCGGTCGGTGCCGGTGTAGGCGTAGCCGTCCGCCTTGCCCTTGATGGCGCCGAAGTTCTGGAGGAACGCGATCAGCCGCTCCTTGTCGGCGGTGGTGAGCTGCGCGTCTAGGGCGCCCTGGTCGGTGGCCTTGGCGAGGAGTTCGGAGACGTAGCCGTAGACGTCGGCCTTCGCGGTGCGCCAGCGGATCGGCTGTCCCGCGAGGGCTGCGCTGCGTTCGTGGTAGATGTAGGCGTTGGCGTTCTGATTGGTGAACACCTCGACGGGGACGCCGAGTTCACGGCAGTACTCGAGCGTGATGTGCGACTGGGGCAGCCGGGCGGGCCCCGCGTTCATGTACTGGCCCTTGGAGAACGACGCGGTCTGCTTGCGGCCGTCCAGATCGGTCAGGGTCGTGCCGCCGCGCACCGTCCAGTTGCGGCCGCCGGGCCGGTCCTTCGCCTCCAGGATGCGGCAGTCGTACCCCGCCTTGCCGAGTTCGTACGCCGTGGCCAGGCCGGCGATGCCGCCGCCGAGGACCAGGACCTGCTTCGCACTGCGCCCGCTGAGTGCGAAGTCGCTCTTGCGAGGCGCCCGGTACTCCGCGGCCCGTACGTCCGGCACCGGCGCGAGGCCCAGCGCCCCCATCGCCGAGTAGAGCACCCCCGCACCGCCGGCCATCCCCACGGAACGCAACAGGTCCCGCCGAGATGCCATGGATCTCTCGTCCGCCATGCAGTCCTCCCAGCCCGCGCCCACGGTCCGGACGCGACATCGTCCGATCAACCCGGTCACGTGGGGGGCGAGTTGTTGCTGAGACCGGAGGTACCGCACGAGCCTCCGTCAGGAGTGTTACAGCGCCGCACCAATGACGTATCCATGGCATGAGCATGCGAGCGGACCGAACGCGCCCGGGAGCCGGCCGCTGCCCTAATCTGTGCGGGTGAACGCACCAGGGGACATGGTCGACGGACGCTTCGAGCTGCTCGAACGGCTCGGCAGCGGGGGGATGGGCACGGTGTGGCGGGCCCGGGACACCGTGCTGCATCGCGAGGTCGCCCTCAAGGCCGTACGCCCGGACGCGGAGGCCTCCCCGGTCGTACGCGAGCGGGTCATGCGCGAGGCCAGGGCACTGGCGCGGCTCAACAGCCCGCATGTGGTGACGGTGCATCAGATCATCGAGGCGGAGCCCCACCCGTGGATCGTGATGGAGCTGGTGCCGGGCATTTCGCTCCAACAGCGGCTGGCCGACGGTCCGTTGGACCCGGTGGAGGCGGCGCGGATCGGCCGTCAGGTGCTCTCCGGTCTGCGCACCGCGCACGCGGCCGGCATCCGGCACCGGGACGTCAAACCCGCGAACATCCTGCTCGGTCCCGACGGCACGGCCGTGCTCACCGACTTCGGCATCGCCGCTCTCCAAGGCGCCGGCACGCTGACGGCCACGGGCGAGTTCGTCGGCTCACCCGAGTACATCGCTCCCGAATGCCTCCGCGGGCGCGACGACAACCCGGCGTCCGACCTGTGGTCCCTGGGGCTGGTCCTGTATGTGTGCGTGGAGGGGGTGAGTCCGCTGCGCCGCGCGAGCACGCTCGCCACGCTGACCGCCGTGCTGGAGGACCCGGTGCCCCCACCCGTGCGCTCCGGCCCGCTCGCCCCCGTGCTCCAGGCCCTTCTGGTGCACGACCCGGCGGCCCGCCCCCGCGCCGAGCAGCTGGACGCGATGCTGGAGCAGGTCGAGTCCGGCGCCGCACCGCTCTGGGTGCGGCCGACGCTCACCGCCGCGACCATGCCGACGCCGGCGCCCACGCCCCAGGACACCACGCGCCCCGCGCAGTCGGCCCGCCGTCGTACGCCGGTCCTCGTCGCCGTGACCGCCGTGCTGGCCGTCGGCGCGGCCGTCGCCCTCGTCCTCGCCCTGCGCGGCACCGGCGACGAGAAGAAGCACGTCGGCGGTGCCGCGGAGAGCGGCACCGCCGAGACCGGTTCCTCCGCACCGGGCGCCGTCACCACTCCCCCGAGCCCGTCGCCCACACCGACCCCGTCCGCGTCGCCGTCCGCCGCACCGGCCGGGAACGGCGGCTGGATCGCCCAGCTCCACTCCGAACCGTTCTCCTCGGGCACCGCGGCCCGCGATCAGCGCCTCGCCCAGATCCGTGCGTCCGTGCCCGAGGCCGTCTTCGTCCGCAGTGACGACTACGCCTCCCTCCGCCCGGGCTTCTGGGTGATCTACGCCCCGGGCCCCTTCACCGACGGTCGCGCGGCGCTGGCCTTCTGCGCCGAGCGCGGCCGTACCACGGCGAACGGGTGCATGGGCCGCTATCTGAGCGCGAGCCCGGCCGATTTCGCCCTCCAGTGCCGGCCCCCGGCGACGAACCCGACGGGGCGGTGCACCCGCGACTCCGACTGATCCGGTCCGGCGACGGTCCCCGCGATCTCCCCGCCGAAATTCAATTGTCCCGCCCACCTCCCTGCCCCTAGCGTGCTGCACGTGGGAATCAACGCGATCGTGAACTCCGGTCTCGGCCGGGGCTGCGCGCAGGCCATGCGGCCGCGCCGCGCCCCCGGTGCCCTGACCGGCCCGGGGAACCACGCCTTCTGACGGTTGCACCGTAGGGCTTTCCTCTCCTCATCCTCCTGTCTCCGGTCGGGGCCTTCGTCTGCCCGTATGCCCTTCACGGAAGACAAGGACCGCAGGCCATGGCCCGCACCATTCGCGCTTCCCGCGCGCTTTCGCAGAACTTTCTGGCCGACCACGCCACCGCCGACCGGCTCGCCCGGCTCGCCGTCCCGTATCCGCGGCGGGACACCCTCGTCGTCGAAGTGGGTGCGGGACAGGGCGCGTTGACCGAGTCGCTCGCCCCCCGCTGTCGGGAGCTGCTCGCCTACGAGATCGACCCCCGGCTCGTTCCGGGGCTGCGCGCCCGGTTCGGCACCGCTCCTCACGTCCGGGTCATCGGCGGCGACTTCCTCGCCGCAAGGCCCCCGCGTGCCCCCTTCTCCGTCGCCGGGAACGTGCCCTTCTCCCGTACCGCGGACGTCGTCGACTGGTGCCTGCGGGCCCCCGCGCTGACGGACGCCACGCTCCTCACGCAGCTCGAGTACGCCCGTAAACGCACCGGGGACTACGGGAGTTGGACCCTGCTGACGATCCGGAGCTGGCCGCGCCACGAGTGGCGGTTCCTCGGACGCGTCGCCCGGACCCGGTTCCGGCCGGTGCCCCGGGTCGACGCCGGGGTCGTACGCATCGAGCGCCGCCGCACCCCGCTGATCGCCCCGGACGCGTACGGCTCCTGGTCGCGCCTGGTCGAGCTGGGCTTCTCGGGGGTCGGCGGCTCCTTGCACGCCTCGTTGCGCCGCGCCCATCCCGGGCGCCGCGTCGACGCGGCGTTCCGGGCCGCGCGCCTCCCTCCGCGCACGCTGGTCGGCGAGGCGTCACCGGGGCAGTGGCTGCGGCTGCACGAGGTCCTCGCGGCCGGCTGAGCGCCGGTGCCGCACAGGCCGCGGCATCAACTCACATGACATGCAACCCCGAAGCGATCCGGGCCCTCTAAACGAAGGCAGAGGGCGACGCACGCAGAGGAGTGGTCCGTTGGACGGCATCGAGTCTTCCGCCGTGGGTGCCGCGTCCCAGGACGGGCGGCCCCGGCGCGGGGTGTCCCGCCGCGGGTTCATGGTCTACACGCTCGCCGCGTCCACACTGACCGTCGCGGCCCCCCTCGGCTGCGACGGGCCGCGGGCGGAGGGTGCCGAGACGGCCGCTCAGGGCACGCGCGGGGCTTCCGACGTCGTCGTGCGGGGCACCGACGACGAGATGCTCGTCCTGGAGGTCACCGAGGCGAACAAGGTGGTCGTACGGCTGCCGCGGGTCGAGGTCGGCCAGGGCATCACGACCGCGGTCGCCATGATGGTCGCCGAGGAGCTGGACGCCCGGCTGGTGGACGTGCGCATCCCGCTCGCCGACGCCCGCACCAAGGGCAACCAGTTCACTGGCGGTTCGAGCTCGGTGAGCTCGCTGTACGGCCCCGCGCGCCGGCTGGCGGCCACCGCACGCGCCCGGCTCGTGACCGCGGCCGCCCGGCGGTGGCATCTCCCGGCGCGGACCCTGCGTACCCGGGACACCATGGTCGTCGCGCCGGACGGACGTACGGCCACGTACGGGTCCCTGACAGCGGTCGCCGCCGGAGTCCGCCGTCCGGCCGTCCCCAGCAAGCCGAAACCGGCGTCCCGGCACCGGGTGATCGGGCGGCCGACGAGCCGGATCGACGCGCGGGACATCGTCACCGGCCGGGCGAAGTACACCGGAGACCTGTCGGTGGCCGGAGCGAAGCCGACCGTCGTGGCCCGGCCGCCGACGCTGGGCGGGAAGGTCGTCTCGGTGGACGCGCGGGCGGCGCGCGCGATGCCTGGGGTCCTGAAGGTCGTCAAGGTGGACACCGGTGTCGCCGTCGTGGCGGAGTCCTTCCACCACGCCTTCAAGGCCAGGGACGCCCTGCGGATCAAGTGGGCTCCGGGTCCGCTGGCGCGGCTGTCCGACGCCGCGATCCGCAGCCGGCTGCGGGCTGCCGTCCCCGCTCTCGGGGCACCGCCGAGCGGATCGGCACAGGTCGCGGCCGAGTTCGAGTTCGCCTTCGTCAGCCATGCGCCGATGGAGGTGCTGACCGCGGTGGCGGACGTGCGCGCCGGTCGGGCCGAGATCTGGTTCTCGTCCCAGGGCCCCATGGGCGCACGGGACACCATCGCCTCGGTCGTGGGCGTGCCGGCCTCGAAGGTGAAGGTCCATGTGGTGCGGGGCGGCGGATCGTTCGGACGGCGGCTCAACGACGACGTGGCGATAGAGGCGGCCCTGATCTCGAAGGCCGCCCGGCTGCCGGTGAAGCTGATGTGGAGCCGCGCCGACGACACCCGGCACGGCAGGATGCGCCCCGCCTCCCACCATCGGATCCGGGCCAGCCACGCGCGGGGCAGGGTGGTGGCGTTCGCCCATGCGACGGCCTCGGTGAGTGAGTCGTACGACGAGAAGGGGCTGACCGGCCAGGGCGGCGCTACCCCGCTGCCCAGTGACAGCGGCCTCTACAACTTCGGGCGTCTGTCCGGGGATTCGGGCTCGGTGGAGCTGGCGATGCCGCTGGGCGCCTGGCGTTCCGTGGACTCGGGGACGGTGCGGACCGCGGAGGAGATCGTCGTCGACGAGGTCGCCCGGAGCCTGGGCAAGGATCCGGTCGCCTTCCGCCGTACGACACTCAGGAGCAAGGCCGTCAAGGCCGTACTGGACAAGGTCGCCACCGCCGGGAACTGGGGCCGGCCGCTGCCGAACGGGCAGGCGCAGGGAGTGGCCGTACACGAGGAGTACGGCTCCTGCGTGGCCTGTCTGGTCGAGATCGACGCCACCGATCCGAAGCAGCCCCGGGTGACCAGGGTCGTCATGGCGGCCGACGTCGGAACGGCCGTCAATCCGCGCGGTCTTGAGGCCCAGCTCATGGGCACCGCGGTCGACGGTATCTCCACCGTGCTCCAGGCCGGACTGCACATCGACCGGGGCGCCGTCCGCGAGGGCAGCTTCGCCGACTTCCGCTACGCCCGCCAGCAGCACGCCCCGCTCCACTTCGAGGCGCACATCCTGCCCTCCCGCCGGGAACCCGGCGGAGCCGGCGAACTCGGTGTCCCGGCCGCGGCCGGCGCCGTCGCCAACGCCTATGCCCGCGCGACCGGGACCCGGCCCCGCCGCTTCCCGGTCGACTTCTGAGAAGGTGCCGATGCCGTCCTACTCCTTCGTCCTGAACGGCAAGCCGGTCACCGTCGAGGCACCGGCCGACATGCCGCTGCTGTGGGTGCTGCGCGACCTGCTGGACGTCACCGGCCCCAAGTACGGCTGCGGTGTCGGCGTCTGCCGTGCCTGCACCAGCCATCTCGACGGCGCGGAGATCCAGCCCTGTGTCGTCCCCGTGGCCGACTGCGCGCGACGCGAGGTCACCACCATCGAGGGCCTGGCCGACGGCGACACCCTGCACCCCGTCCAACAGGCCTGGCTCGACGTGGACGTGGCGCAGTGCGGCTTCTGCCAGCCGGGCCAGATCATGGCCGCGGCGGCACTGCTGAAGCGGACGCCCGAACCGAGCGACGCCGACATCGACCGGATCGAGAACGTCTGCCGCTGCGGCACCTACTCCCGGATCCGCGAAGCGATCAAGAAGGCGGCGGCGCAGGACTGATCCGCCTCAGTCGTCCGCGATCAGCTCCACGGGCGTGGCGATGACGTCCACGAGGGCACCGCCGCGCAGTGCGGTCAGCGCGAGTGGACGCCCGATGGCGTCCTCCAGCATCAGGCGCTGGAGTGTCTGCGCGCTGGTCACGGGCTCGCCTCCCGCGGTGATCAGCAGATCACCGGTGCGCAGCCCGGCACGGGCGGCGGGAGAGGCGGGTACGACCTCGACGATGCGCAGGCCGGTGCGCCGGCCGGTCCGCTCCCGCAGCGGTGGCGGCAGCGGGGCGGGGGTACCGGCCACCCCGAGACAGGCGCGGCGCACCCTGCCGTGGGCGAGCAGGGTGGCGACGATCTGCCGGCTGGTCGCGTTGATCGGGATGGCCAGGCCGAGGCCGACCTCGGCGATCGCGGTGCTGATGCCGACGACCCGCCCGTCGGCGGTGGCGAGTGCGCCGCCGGAGCTGCCCGGGTGGAGCGTGGCGTCGGTCTGGACGACGTCGTCGATGATGCGGCCGGCCGCACCGGCACTGGTGGGCAGCGACCGCCCCAGGGCGCTGACCACGCCGGCGGTGACGCTGCCGGCCAGTCCGAGCGGGTTGCCCACGGCCACCACCAGCTGGCCGACGCGCAGCCCGTCGGCCTCGCCCAGCCTGGCCGGGGGCGGGGTGGGACCGTCGGCGCGGACCACCGCGAGGTCGGACAGCGGATCGGCGCCGATGACGTGGAACGGGGTGGTCGTGCCGTCGGCGAACGACGCCGTGCCGGCGTCGGAGTGCCCGACGACATGGGCGTTCGTGAGCAGGAAACCGTCGTCGGTGAACACCACCGCGGAGCCGGTGCCGACCACGAACCGCCCTCTGGACCTGCGGTGCGCGACGTTCAGGGCCGCCACCTTGGGCGTGAGTTCGGCGGCGACCTCGGTGACGATCAGGGAGTAGGTGTCGAGTGCGGCCTGCTCCATGCCGGAGCGGTCGGGCTCGGAGACTGTCTCGGCCACGAGCGGTACCTTCCGCCTGCCCAAGGGACCCGCTTGCCCAAGGGGCTGATTACATGCTTACACCCTTGCGGCCGAAAAGGGCACCGGTCCTCACTCCGCCGGCTGTGCGGACGTCAGCACGCCGATCTTGTCGACACGGTGTTCGGGATTGCCCCTGTCGTCGCGCCAGTAGTTTCCGGCCGCGTTGTCCTCGGGGGTCAGACAGGTCGAGACGGTGATCATGGCCTGGGTGGGGCGCTCGCCCGGGGAGCCCGGCACGGCTGCCCGCTGCTCGGCGAGCGAGCGCGCGGAGCGGAAGGACGTCGTTCTGGTGTCGGTGATCTCGTACTCATAGCGCGTGCCGCCCGCTGTGACGAAGACCGGGTCGCCCACGTCAAGGTCCGGAAGCAGCCGCAGGGGGCCGCCGGCGGAGAGGCGGTGGGCCGTGACGAGGTAGTTGCCGACCTCCCCCGGGCCGACACCGCCCCGCTCGCCGTACGGGCTGGCCGCGAGGCCGCGGTTCTGGATCCGGGTGCCCGGTTCGTCGTCCGTCGTCCCCTCGTACGGGACGACGCGCAGGCCCTCGACGCCGATGTCCTCAATGGTCAGCGAGGCGGTCCGACGCGGGTCGCCGGTCTTGGGCGGAGCCGGCTGCGCCGAAGGGGACTGCTGTGGGGGTGCAGCCGATTTCGTCGCGGGGGACCACGATTCCCGGGCACGCGTCTGGTCGCCGGTGGTGCCCTCGCCGCCGGAGCAGCCGAGGAGCACGGCGATGCCGACGCCGGCCAGGAAAGCGGGACGCGCTCGGGAACGGGCCATGGCACTCGCGGAACGAACGAGAGCCGACCTGGTGTTCCCGCCGCCGGCTCAGCCCCTTAAGGTCGCCCACACGGCATTGCCGCCGGTGAGCCTCGACCGGTCGACTCCCCAGGTCTCGGCCAGCTGATCCACGAGGAACAGTCCGCGACCGCCCTCGTCGTCAGGGCCCGACTCGCACGGGGGCAGACCGTGGCGCAGGTGATTGCGGTCGTGCACTTCGACACGCAGACATCTGTCCGTGACGAGGCCCATGCCGCACAGGATGCGCGCGCTGAGGGTGTGCCGGACGGCATTGGTGGCCAGCTCGGACAGCAGCAGGAGGGCGTCCGCGCAGAGCTCGCCCGGCAGCTGCCATGCGTTCAGTCGCGCGCTCATCGAGCGCCGGGCCACTCCGACGCTGGAACGCTGCGCGGGGAGTTCGAGCCAATGGGTCCGGTCCGGGCTGAAGGCGTCCAAGGACAGCGGGGTGGAGGTCGTGTGGGGGGACACGGTTTCGCCTTCCGTGGGGGGCGGTCGCCGCGGGGAGCGGAGGAAGGTCAGCGAAAGGCCTGCGCGGGAGGGGTGTGCTGTTCTGACGGGCCCGGCGCCGTGGGTATCGGCGCATACCAACTCTCATGAGGGGCATGAGAGATCGGCGATGAAGCGGCTCGCGTGTGGCGGGACGGTTCACACAAGTAACTATGCTCGCACCCTAGTTCAAGCTGCAACCGACTCCCTGATAATTTCAGCAAGCCGGTATCGCTCTGGCTGAATCAGCAAGTCACTGTCAGAGTCACACTGATGACGGTCCATCAGGAGGTAGGGCGTGAGCGAAGGTCGATCGGGCGCAGGCAACGCCGGCGCACCCACCGTTCTCCGCATGATCCTCGGCCGACGGCTGCAAGATCGTCGGCGGGAGGCGGGCGCGTCGCTGGACGACGCGGCGAAGGCCCTGCGCGTGACGTCCCTGACCATCCGCCGCCTGGAGAAGGCGGAGGTCGCCCTCAAGCCGCTCTACGTGGAGAAGCTGCTCGAGACCTACGGGGCCGACCGGCAGGAGATCGACGAGTTCGTCGCCCTCGCCGAGCGGGCCAACGAACCCGGCTGGTGGCATGCGTACCGCGATGTGCTGCCGAACTGGTTCAGCGCCTACGTGAGTCTGGAGACCGGCGCCAAGACCCTGCGCACCTACGAGCCCCACTACGTCACCGGGTTGCTCCAGACCGAGCGGTACGCACGCGGAGTGCTGAGCGGAGGGTTCCCCAACGACGGCGACGAGGATCTTCAGCGCCGTGTGGACCTGCGGTTACGTCGACAGGGCCTGCTGGAGAGACCTGACGCCCCCACGCTGTGGGTGGTGATGGAGGAGGCCGTACTGCACCGGGTGGTCGGCAGCTCCGAGATCATGCGGGAGCAGATCGAGCGGCTCCTGGAGGTCTCCCGGCTGGAGCACGTCAGCGTCGACGTCGTGCCCTTCACCGCCGGCGCCCATGTCGGGGTGTGCGCGCCGTACACCTACTTCCGCTTCGAGGAACCGGAACTGCCCGACATCGTCTACACGGAGATCCTGTCCGGTGCCATGTATCTGGACCAGCGCTCCGATGTCGTGGCCCATCTCGAGGCGCACAACCGCATGTCCCTGCTGACCTCGGACACGGACAGCAGGGCACTCCTGAACCGCATGCGCAAGGAGTATTCATGACCACCATCGACGGTCAGGTCTACAACGGAATGCCCGCGTCGGACCTCGGCGAGCACGGCTGGGAGTCTCCTTGGAGCGGCCCCAACGGCGGCCAGTGCGTACAGACGAAGCAGCTCTCCGACGGCCGCGTCGCCCTGCGGCAGTCGACCGATCCCGCCGGCCCCGCGCTGATCTACACCCCGGCCGAGATGGCCGCGTTCGTCGCCGGAGTCAAACGCGGTCTCGCCGACCACCTGGCAATCGGCTGACCCCTCTCATCTGCGGGAAGGACCGAGCCGCCCCCCGGCCACGACCTGCCCGACGCCCCCCACGCACCTCACCGAAAGGGACAGGATGACCAACCCCCACGCCGCGCGGGACATCGACACCAGCAGGCCCCACTCCGCCCGGATGTACGACTACTACCTCGGCGGCAAGGACCACTTCGAGGTCGACAAGCAGGCCGCCGAGACCGTGGCGGCGGCCTACCCCGGCATCTTCGTGTGCGCCCGCGAAAACCGTGCGTTCATGCACCGCGCCACCCGCGTCCTCGCGCAGGAGCACGGCATCCGCCAGTGGCTGGACATCGGCACCGGTATCCCCACCGAGCCGAACCTGCACCAGGTGGCCCAGTCGGCGGTCCCCGAGGCCCGCGTCGTCTACGCCGACAACGACCCCCTCGTCCTGAAGTACGCCGAGCGCCTGATGCGCAGCACGCCCCAGGGCCTCACCACGTACATCGAGGCCGACGTCAACGACCCGGACGCGCTGCTGAGCGCCCCCGAGCTGGCGGAGGTCCTCGACCTGGACCGGCCCGTGGCCCTGTCGCTCAACGCCCTGATGCACTTCGTCACGGACGCCCAGGACCCGCACGGCATCCTGGGCCGTCTGCTGGCCGCTCTCCCCTCGGGCAGCGCGCTGGCCCTGAGCCACTGCACCCCCGACTTCGACCCGGCCACCTGGCAGAAGGTCACCGACATCTACACGAACGCCGGTACGCCGGTGCAGTTCCGCTCCCAGAAGGACGTCGCCCGCTTCTTCGACGGACTCGAACTGCTCGACCCCGGCGTCACCGTCGGCCACCGCTGGCGCCCGGACGACGCGCCCACCGCCTCGGACGCCGAGGTCAGCCTGTGGACGGGGGTGGGCATCAAGCCGTAGCCGTCGCCCAGCCCCGCCGTGTCGGGGATTCTGTAGCCGATGCCGATCGTGTGTGTCGTTGTCGTCATGGCCGTCGCGAACCTGCTCAACAACTGGCTCGCGCGGAACCCCGTCATGTACGTGATCACCTGTGTGACCGCCACGGCGGCGCTGCTGATGATCGCCCGCTGGGACGGCCTCACCCCGGAGGAGCTGGGACTGGACGCGGCGGGGATGCGCCGGGGGCTGCGGTGGGCTCCCGTCCTGGCCGGAGTCGTTCTCCTCGTCCTGCTCCTCCTCGTGGCCGTGCCGTCGAGCCGCGAGGCGTTCCGGGACTCCCGGGCGGCCGATCTGTCGCTGGGACGGCTGCTGTGGGGAGTGCTGGTGCGGGTGCCGTTCGGCACGGTGCTGCTGGAGGAGACCGCGTTCCGTGGCGTGCTGTGGGCCATGATCCGGCGTCGGCACGGAACGGCATGGGCCACGGCCGTGTCGTCGCTGCTGTTCGGGCTCTGGCACCTGCTGCCCTCCCATGGTCTCAACCGTTCGAACGCCGCCGTCGCCTCCGTCTTCGGAGACGGCCCGGCGGCGGTTGCCTCGACCGTCGCCGTGGCCATCGCCGCCACGGCCGCCGCCGGCGTCGTCCTGTGCGAGGTGCGCCGCCGTTCGGGCAGCCTGCTGGCGCCCGCGGCGCTGCACTGGTCGGTCAATGCCTTCAGCTACGCGCTGGCCTGGGCGGCACCACGGTGGTGGCTCGACAGCTGACAGCCCCGCTCCTCGGCGGCTGCCGAAGGCGGGGCTGGTCGGTCGGCGTCGATCTCCGGGTCACCGGCTCCGGGGCGCAAGCCGGCGCGCAAGCAGGGGAATGATGACGGCGGCGGCCACTACGTGCGACACGGACAGGACGATCTGTGTGGAGGTGGCCGTGTGCGGGGCGACGGCGGGTCCGGCGAGGGACAGCGCGGTGAGCGCGACCGTGATCGCCGTGAAGGTGCGGGCGGGCCGGCCGGCCCACCGGGCGAGGGCCACGGCCAGGACGACCCCGGCGACCGACCAGAAGATCACTCCGCCGGCGAAGCCGCCCACCGGGATTTCCGCGGCCTCCTTTGCACCCGGACTCGCCGCTGCCATCGGCACTCCGGCCGCCCGGCAGACGAGCGAGAACGCCTCGGTCACGACGGCGCCCGCGAGGACCGCGAGGACACCGACCAGCCATACGGGGCGGCTGTCGAGGAAGCGGGTGGTACGGCGGGGCGTGGACGCGGACTGGGCGAGGGTCTGGGTCTGGGACACGGTCACGCTCATGGTTGGGTCTCCTGTTCGGCTTCGGGGCTCGGTGTGCCTTTCGTGGAGTAAGACCGAGCCCCGTCGCAGAACTGAGCGGTCACCGGGGAAAGTTCTTCGAATTCTTCGAAGTGCGCACGTAGTCGAAGCGTGCGATGCCGCCGGCAGTGTTCTGGGAGACCAGGCCGATCCTGAGGGGCTGCTCGTCGCGCAGGGTCCACACGCCGGTCCAGGTCCAGTGCTCCCCGTCCGTGCTCGTGGCGGCCCGCACCCTCCAGGTAGGCGAGGTAGTCGGGGTGGTCGACGGGGTTGTGCCGGCCGGGCAGGTCGGGGCCGTCGAAGCCGTACGAGGCGGCGTTCCGGTGGGTGCCGACGTGCCACTTGCCGATCAGGCCCAGCTGGGGGTCCCGGTCGGCCAGGGCGGATGGGAAGGTGAAGGCGTCCTCGCGCAGATCCTCCAAGTAGCCCACGTTGCGTTCGTAGTTGGCGAGCATCCGGTGGCGGAACGGCGCCTGGCCGGTGAGCAGGCTGGCGCGGGCCGGGGCGCAGATCGCGGTGGGCGTGTAGAAGCGGTCGAAACGGGTGCGCGGGAAAGCAAACGGCAGCCCCGGCCGACCGGTGACCTGGTCGGGGGGCTGCCGGGGAAGGTGACTACTTCGCCTGTGCACCGCCGAGCCACTTGAGCCCGTCGATCAGGAAGCGGTTCTGCGTGGGGCTCGCGAACGTGGAGGACAGCCGGGTGTTGGTCTCGTAGTTCATGGCGTTGTGGCCGAAGTTCGCGTACAGCATCTTGTACTGGGAGTTGGTCCAGAGGATCGGGTAGTAGCCGCTGTACCAGGACTGGTTCGGGTCCGTGCCCAGGGGGAAGCTCGCCGGGTCGACGGATGCCAGGATCTTGATGTTCGGGTTGGTCCGCAGGTCGTTGGACCAGCTGTACCACTCGCTGACGGCCGAGGTGAAGGTCGCGGGCAGCCCGGTGGTGGCGGGGTGGGTGCGGTCCTCGGTGCGCAGGATCGCCGTGGTCGGCCCCCAGGTGTTGGACCTGAAGTTCCCGCTGCCGAGGAACTGGTTGTAGTACCAAGGCCAGCCGCCGGCGTTCGTGGTGAACGCCGAGACATGGAAGCCCATCCAGCCGCCTCCGGCCCGCATGTACCGCTCGAAGCCGGTCCGTTGGGCCGCGGACTGCGGGGCGTCGTCCAGGAACAGGACGACCTGGTAGTCGTTCACACCGCCGTTCGCGAGCAGGTTCCAGTCGGTGGTCGCCGTGTAGCTGAAGTTGTTCTCCGCGGCCGTCCGCGGGAACCACTCGTTGGCCTCCTTGACGAAGTCGATGTGGGCGGCGTCCCAGGTGCCGTTGTAGAAGGCGACGACCTTGAAGTCGGGGGCCTGGGGCCCGGCGTGGGCCGGGGCGGTGAACCCCAGCACCAGCGCCAGCAGAAGCACCAGTCGTGCCGCGAGCCGCCTCACGGGTAGCTCACCAGGTTGGCCACGTTGGTGGAGGAGTTGGACGGGCCGCCTCGGTCGTTGATGACGTGCCGGATCGTCCCGGTGCCGCCGAGCGACACGGTCACCATGTTCTGGAAGCGCACGTTCGGGTTGTCGGGAACCTCGAAGGCATGCTCGGCGGTGACGCTGGAGTTGACGTTGAAGAAGCAGTAGCTGCCGAGGCCGTAGGCCTGATGGCTGGTGACCGAATCAGCGACCTTGTAGGCGGCGTAGCCCTGCGTGGAGCCGTTCATCCAGGCCTCCTGGTTGGGTGGGTCGTACGGCATCTCGTTCTGGTAGAAGTACGTCCGGCCGCCGTTGCCGTTCCAGATCGTCTGGTGCTTCTGGTAGTGCTCGACGAACAGGCCGTACATCGTCACGTCGTCGCCGTTGACGATCAGTCCGGTGTCGGCCGTATTGCTGTTCCAGCCGATACCGGAGCCGTGGTCACCGCGCCAGATCCACATGTGATCGCCGATGACGTCGTCGCTGTTCACGACGAGGCTGGTGGTCGCCTTGCCGACGGCGGCCCCGCCGACGCGGAAGTACACGTCGTGCAGGGAGGTCGGGTTGGCCGAGTGGTCGGTGGAGGCACCGGACTCGCCCAGCTCCACGAGCGTCTTCGAGTTGGTGGTCCCGGCGTCGAAGAGGACGCCCGCGAGCTTCACGCCGTCGACGTCGGCGACCGTCATGGCGGTGACGCCGTTGTCGGGGATGAACGTGGCGAGGCCCAGTCCGAGGACGACCGTGTCGGGGCGGGTCACCTTCAGGGTCTGGTCCAGGTGATAGACGCCCGGAGTGACCAGCAGGTTCTTGCCTTCGGCCAGAGCCGCGTTGATCTGTCCGGCGGTCGCGCCCGGCTTGACGACGTAGAACTGGTCGAGGCCGAGCGAAGTGCCCGCGGCGTCACCGTTCGCCCACGTGGTGGCCGAGGAGTTGGCGCGCAGGGACGGTACGAACACCTGGTAGGTGCCCGCGTCGTCGACGTACAGGAAGGGCTTCTCCCGCACCGTGGGGGTCTCGTCCACGGTGGTGTAGGGCGGGTTGGGGAAGCTGTTGCCGGGCACGCCCTGGCTGCCGACGAAGACCATGTTCCAGTTGGAGCCGGTCCAGCTGCCGAGCTGGGAGTTGCGGGTCAGCCACTGCTGCTGGCTGCCCGAGTCGACCTGCCCGTCGATCTTGGTGTCGGCCATGAAGCCGCCGCTGGACCAACCGCCGTCGCTCAGCTCCAGGTTGCCGCGGACATGCATACGCCGGTAGCCGGAGGCCTGCGACACCGCCCAACGGTCCGTTCCGCCCGTGGGGTTGACCGACAGGTTCTCGGCGCCGCGCCAGAAGTTCTGGGTGGCGTTCTGCGGCGGGAACCAGTCGGCCTCCACGTGCACGGCGCCGTTGATGGTGACCGAGTCGGGCGACGCGCCGAGGCCCAGGACCTGGGTGTAGAAGCCGACGTTGACGTCGGCGTCGTACGTGCCGGGCTTGAACATCACGGCGTAGCGCTCGGAGCCGAACTGGTTGGTCTCCTGCTGCTGGAAGATCTCGTCCAGCCGGCTCTGGATCGTCGAGGACGACATGGACGGGTCGAAGACGACCACGTTGGGGCCGAGGTCGACATCCTCTGCCTTGGTGTTCGCGTTCGTGACCTGGGAACCCTGTGCGGCGCTCTCCTGGGCGGCCCCGGCGGGCTGGAGGGTGAGGACCAGGGTGGTGGCGGCCGCGGCCGCGAGGGCCGCTGCCCACGGGGCGCGGGACCTGATGAAACGGTGGCGGCCGCTGAAGGGTCGCCTGGGAAGTCGGAGCACGTCTTCTCCTGTGCCGCCGAAGCGGCGGGTGTGGGGGGGGTGGGTCGGGAAGGGGGGATCAGCCGTCGTATCCGGCGAAGACCTTCGTGAACTCCCAGGGCTGCTGGGAGATGCCCGAGCAGGAGTCGGCCGGGCCGCCGCTGCACGGACGGTCGCGGTTGACCGACCAGAACGTCAGCCGTGCCAGCTGGTGCTCCTGGGCGTAGCCGAGGATGGTGCGGAAGTCGTCGACGGTCACCGTCTCGTTGTTGTCGGTGATGCCGTTCATCGAGGAGATGCCGGAGTGCCGGTACGCCTCGTCGTCCGTGTAGCCGTAGGCGCTCTTGACCGTGTTCTTCAGCCCCTCGGCGGCCTGGACGGTGAGGTCGCCCATGTTCTGGCCGGAGCCGCCGAAGTTGAACGGCATGATCGTCCAGCTGTCGACGCTGAGCCCGGACGCGGCCGCCTTGTCGATCAGGCTGCTGTCGGGGCCGTTCTGGCCGGAGCCGAAGGTGACGTACACCTTGATCCCGGGGTTGGCGGCCTTGATGGCCTTCAGGGCGTCGACCGTGCGCTGCTGCACAGTCGGGCTGTCGTAGGCCTCGGCCTCGATGTCGATGTCGATCGCCTTGAGCCCGTAGGCGTCGATGACCTTCTGGTACGCGGCGGCGAGTTCGTCCGCGCTGCCGCAGGAGCTCTCCAGCTTGTTGCCGCTCCAGCCGCCGAAGGACGGGATGACATCGCCGCCGGCTCCACGGACGGTGTCGATGGTCTGCTGGTCGACTCCCCCGGTCAGCGGACGGCTGCCGTCCCACTGCGGGTTGCAGGTGCCGTTGCTGAGGACGAAGGCCAGCGTGAACCACTTGACGCCCGTCTCGTTCATCACGGTCGTGGGGTCGGGCGGGCTGCCCCAGCCGTTGTAGAGGTACGGCGCGACGGCCATGGACGCGGTGGGCGCCGGCTCTTCCGCGTCGGCGAGTGTCGCGCCCGCGCCGGTGAGCAGGACGGCGATGGCTGCTGTGTACAGAAGCCTTTTGGTCATCGGATTTCGGTCCGTTTCGCGTGGGGGGATGAAATTTGCAGGTGCATGACAGACCAGCGCACCCACTTAGTTCACCTCATGATCTAAGGAGTGAGGGAATGCCCTGTCAAGGGTCTGGTACGGACCAGCCCTGCCGACGTGCGACAGGGCCGGGGTGTCACGGTGGCCCCTGAACCCGCTTCCTCGGCACCGCTGCCACGCCGGACACGGCGGCCTCCAACAGGCGGCGGAAAGTGGGGCATTCCAGGTGGCTCGGGGCGGGGCAGTCGGCGGCATGCCGAAGGGAGTCACGCAGTACGCCCAGTTCACGGATCCGCCCGTCCAGCTCCTCCGCCTTGGCCGCGAGCATCTGCCGGTCGATGTGCGGCCGTCCGTCGGGCGTGAGCATGCGCGCGATCTCGTCGAGCGAGAAACCCGCGGTGCGCCCCAACGCGATCAGCGCCAGGCGCTCCAGCACTCCGGGATCGTACTGACGGCGCAGCCCTCGTCTGCCCGTCGAGACGATCAGCCCTTTTTCCTCGTAGAAGCGCAGCGTCGAGGCGCGAACCCCGGCGCGGTGTGCCACTTCGGCGATGTCCAGGTGTGTCATCCCCTTGACTTCAAGTCGGCTTGAAGTAGAACGCTGGCAGCCCGACCCGACGAAGGCAAGCACAGGAGATGATCATGGACGTCACGCGCAGGACCGACGACGGACAGGCGGCTCGTTGGAAGGGGGCCGCCGGCCACGCCTGGGTCGAGGCACAGGCGGTGTTGGACGAGGTGCTCAGGCCGTTCGAGGAACTGCTGGTCGAAGCGGTGTCCGACGAGCACGGAGGCCGAGTGCTCGATGTCGGCTGCGGCACCGGCGGCACCACGCTGGCCGTCGCACGACGGCTCGGTCCGACGAGTCACTGCGTCGGCGTCGACATCTCCGAACCAGTGATCACCGCCGCCCGGCAGCGCGTCGAGCAGGAGGGCACACCGGCGTCCTTCATCTGCGCCGACGCACAGGAGTACGCCTTCGAACCCGCCGCCTTCGACACCGTCATCTCGCGTTTCGGCGTCATGTTCTTCAACGACCCCGTCCGGGCCTTCGCCGGTTCATCGCCTGGCGCGGCCCCGCGGAGAATCCGTTCATGACGACGGCCGAGCGCGCCGCGGCACCGCTCCTGCCGAACCTCCCCGCCCGACGACCGGACGAGCCCGGCCAGTTCGCCCTCGCGGACTCGGAGAGAATCCACAGCATCCTGGCGGAGAGCGGATGGGCCGGGATCGACATCAGGCCGATGGACGTGACCTGCTCCCTGCCGAAGAGCGAACTGGTCGGCTACTTCACGCGACTCGGACCGGTCGGCATGACCCTGCGCGAGGCGGACGAGCAGACCCGGGCGCAGGTCGTCGAGACGGTCCGCGCGGCGTTCGACACCTTTGTGCAGGGCACGGAAGTCCGCTTCACCGGGGCCTGTTGGACGGTGAGCGCCCGAGCGTCGTCCGGGTGATCAGTGGATCGCGAACTGGACTCGGGTCGCCTGCACGGCGTCCGGCCGGAGCGCGATGCCAGTGACGGTGAGCTGTTCTCCGAAGATGTCGGTGACCCTGATCGCGCCGCCACATCCGCTGCCGTCCTCGGAGATGAAGTAGTTGTATTCCGTTCGCGGCAACTGACGCCAGCCGCCGCTGGTGCGGACCTCCAGCCGGGCCACCGGATTGCGGTGGCCCATCGCCTGGATGCCGCACCAATACCGGCTGGATCCGGTCTTGTACCGGATGGAGAGCGTGCCCGCGCTGCTCGGGCTCACCAGCTGCCACGCGATCGGGATGCGCCCGGCCGAGGGCGCGGCGAGCTTGGCGAAAGCCTCCGCGCTGAGGTCGATCTGACCGGGCGCGCACTCCCCTGGGCACTCGTTGGTGATACGGACGGTGATGGCGGCTCCGTTGTCCGCACGGACGAGCACATACGCCCCGCATGCCTTGGCCGACTCGTAGTCGGTGTGGTTCATCGCCCCGGTCAGCACGTCACTGCTCGGGTCGTAGAGACAGGCGCCGCTGCCGTCCGAGTCGTAGAAGGTGGCGACTCCTCGGTAGGTGGCGCCGGGTCGTATGCGGTCGGCCAACGGCGCTGTGCCGGACGCCGATCGGGACGTCTGCGTGGCCGACGGCTTCGCAGAGGCGGCGGCCTTCGGCGGGGCTTCTTCGGCCGACGGCTTCGCGGAGGTGTCCGTCGGACGGGGAGTCGCGGGCGGGGAGGCCGTCGCAGGCGGGCGGTTCGCGCGGGAGCCGGCGACGGGTGTGGCCGGGGCGGGTCCCGCGTCCGCGTCGCGGTCCGGGAGGAGTACGACGATCAGGGAGGCGACGATGACCGCCGCGGCCGCCGATATGAACAGCCACCGTCTGCGCACCGGACCTCCTCGACGGCCGCCATGGGCTGCCGTGGCGGACAGAAGCAGCGATCGTGCCAGACCCGGAAGCACGCCCACAACCCCGATCTCGGGGTGCGGTCGGGGCCGGCCGGCTCCGAAACTTTTCGTGTATCCGGCAACCCTTTTCCGGGCGCGGGCGACAGGCGCATAGTGAGGGCGCCGTTCTATGCGCCCGATGAAGGAACAAGATGACACGGAAGAACGCCCTGGTCGTCCGAGGCGGTTGGGAGGGACACCGGCCGGTCCAGGCCACGGAGTTGTTCCTGCCCTTCCTCCACAGCAGCGGATACACCGTCCGGATCGAGGAGTCGACCGACGTCTATGCCGACGCCGCCGAGATGGCCGGCACCGATCTCATCCTTCAGTGCATCTCGATGTCGGAGATCACCGCCGAGCAGCTGGCGGGACTGAGCGCGGCGGTCGAGGCCGGCACCGGCTTCACCGGCTGGCACGGCGGGATCTGCGACTCGTTCCGTGCCTCCTCCGACTATCTCCACCTGGTGGGAGGGCAGTTCGCGACCCACCCGGGCAAGGAGCCGTGCGAACGTCAGGGGGAGGCGGAGGACAACTTCCTGCCGTACACCGTCGACATCACGGAGCTCGGCCGACAGCACCCCATCACGGCGGGCGTCGGGGACTTCGAGCTCCGCACCGAGCAGTACTGGGTCCTGCACGACGACCTCATCGACGTACTGGCCACCACCACCCATCCCGACCGGACGTGGCAGCCCTGGCACCGGCCGGTCACCTCGCCGGCGGTCTGGACCCGTCGGTGGGGCGCCGGACGCGTCGTGGTGACGACACCGGGACACAGCCTCGACGTCCTGGAGAACCCCAGCGTGCGCACCATCATCGAGAGGGGCATGCTGTGGGCGACGCGCACCGCATCGGCGTCGTAGGTCTCGGAGTCATCTCCCGCGCGTACCTGGACACCCTCGGCGGCCATCCCGCCATACGGATCACCGCGGTCGCCGACCTCGACGCCTCCCGGTCGGCCGCGGTCGCCGCCGAACTGTCCGGCGCGCAGGCGCTGACCGTCGAGGAGTTGCTGAGCAGCCCCGACGTGGACACCGTACTGAACCTCACCGTCCCCGCGGCCCACGCCGGGATCGCCCTCGGCGCCATCGCCCACGGGAAGAACGTCTACGGCGAGAAGCCGCTGGCCGCCGAACTCGTCGACGCCCACGCCGTCATGGAAGCCGCCGCCCGGGCGGCCGTCGGTGTGGGGTGCGCGCCGGACACCGTCCTGGGCACCGGAGTCCAGACGGCGCGGGCGGCGGTGGAGGCAGGGAGCATCGGACGCCCCTTGTTCGCCACGGCCGTGATGGTCACCCCGGGACACGAACGCTGGCATCCCCACCCCGACTTCTACTACACCGCCGGCGGCGGCCCCCTGCTGGACATGGGCCCGTACTACCTCGCGTCCCTGATCCATCTGCTGGGCCCGGTGCGCGCCGTGATCGGGGCCGCCGGTCGGCTGCGCACCGAGCGCGTCATCGGCTCCGGCCCGCGTGCGGGCGAGCGGATACCGGTCGAGGTCGACAGCCATGTCTCCGGTGTGCTGGAGCACGCGGGAGGGACCCTGACGACGATCACGACGAGCTTCGACGGTGTGGCCACCACGGCAGCGCCGATCGAGGTCCACGGCGAGACGGGGACCCTCTCCGTGCCGGATCCGAACCGCTTCGACGGCGCCGTACGGCTCTTCGAACTCGGCGGCACGCGGTGGCGTACGCTCCCGCCCTCCGCCGGCTACGTCGACGCCGCACGGGGCATCGGTCTGCTCGACTTCATCGCCGCCGACGGCCGGCGGGCAGCTCGCGCGAACGGTGACCTCGCCCTGCATGTGCTGGAGACGATGGACGCCCTGCTCCGCTCGTCGGCCGAGGGGCGGCGCATCGAACTGACGACGTCGGCGGAGCCACCCGTACCCGTTCCGCTGACGCCTGCCGAGGAGTGGAGAGGAACCGTCGCGGGCTGACGCCGACGGGGGTCAGTCCACGGGCCACGTGTGCGCAGGGGCGTTGAGGTGCATGTAGTCCTTGTACGTCGTCGTCATCAGCCGCAGCGCCTCCCACCGGTCCGAGGTGACGGTCTTCTCCAGGTGGTGGACCGTCTCCGCCTGCCACAGGGCGCCGTTGCGGGCGGTGACGCAGCGCTGCTCGATGATGCCGAGCATGGGTTCGCGCCAGGTCGCGTCCATGCCGGCCAGCTCCAGACCCCGATGGGCCAGCGGCAGCAGGCGCCGCAACACCAGCTCGGTGACCGGCACTTCGCCCATGCCGGGCCAGTACAGGCGCGCGTCGATGCCGTCGCGGGCCGCGGTGTGGAGGTTCTCCTCGGCGACCGAGAACGACATCCGCGACCAGATCGGCCGGTCCTCGTCGACGAGGGCACGGGTCAGGCCGTAGTAGAAGGCGCCGTTGGCGATGATGTCGGCCACGGTGGGACCGGCGGGCAGTACGCGGTTCTCGATGCGCAGATGCGGCCCGCTGTCGGTGACGGCGTAGACGGGTCGGTTCCAGCGGTAGATCGTGCCGTTGTGCAGTGTCAGTTCCCCCAGTTGCGGAACGCTGTCGTGGTCCAGCGCCTCCTGCGGGTCCTCGTCGTCGCACAGCGGCAGCAGCGCCGGGTAGTAGCGGACGTTCTCCTCGAAGAGATCGAAGACGCTGGTGATCCACCGCTCTCCGAACCACACCCGAGGCCGTACCCCCTGTGACTTGATCTCCTGCGGACGGGTGTCGGTGGCCTGCTCGAACAGGGGGATGCGGGACTCGCGCCACAACTCCCGGCCGAAGAGGAAGGGCGAGTTCGCCGCCAGGGCGATCTGCACGCCCGCCACGGCCTGGGCCGCGTTCCAGTAGTCCGCGAACTCCTTCGGGGCGACCTGGAGATGGAACTGGGTGCTGGTGCAGGCCGCCTCGGGGGTGATGACGTCGGCGTACATCGACAGACGCTCCACGCCGTCCACCCTGATCCGCAGATCCTCGCCGCGCGCCGCGAAGATCTGCTCGTTGAGCAGCCGGTACCGCGGATCACCGGACAGAGCGGTCTCACCCACGTCCGACTCGCCCAGGGTCGGCAGAATCCCGACCATGATCAGATGCGCGCCCACGGCCGAGGCGCGTTCCTCGGCGTGGTTGAGTGCGTCGCGGATCGCCTGTTCCCAGGCGCCGGGGCCGCCGGCCGTCAGCTGCCGGGGCGGAACGTTGATCTCCAGGTTGAAGCGGCCCAGCTCGCTCGACCAGGCGGGGTCGGCGATCGCCTGAAGGACCTCGGTGTTGCGCATCGCCGGCCGCCCGGCGTCGTCCACGAGGTTGAGCTCGATCTCCAGACCGACCTGGGGTCGCTCGCTCTCGAAGGCGGACTCGCGCAGCATCTGGGCCAGCACATCGAGGCAGGTGTGCATCTTCTCCCGGTACAGGCGGCGGTCCTCCCGCGTGAACACCAGGGCCGGCACGTCACGTCCCATCGCGCCCTCCCGAGTTCCCTCGGCGGATACCTCTCGTCCCCAGCGTCGCACCTCGGACGGCACCCGAACAGTCGGCGCGCAGCCGCGGCTCGGTGCGCAGGCGGCGCACCGGCCCGCTGCTCACCCAGGGTGCTCGTGGACTCAGCACAGGGTGAAGCAGGAGGCCGACCTCGGCTGCCTGTGCGCGGCAGGGATCAATCATCCTCCGGCGAGAAATGCCGCGGCCCGGCCGCGCCCCCTGGTGGGGTTCTGGCGCGTCCGGGCCGCCGTGCTCGACTACTTGTCGTGCTTGTCCTCGTGCTGACCGTCCCACGTGGCAACAGCGTTGGCCGTCGAGACAGCCACCGCGGTGACGTCCGGAGCGTCCTTGTCGTGGTCGCCCGCGAAGCTGACGCCGACACCGAGGGCGGACAGCCCCGCGACCACTGCCGCAACGACCACAGCACGCTGAATCTTGCGCATAGTTGACCCTTTCTCAGGCGGGCACAAAGCCCTGGCTTGGCAATTTGGTGTGATCATATGCACACAAAACGTGGCGATTTCGGATCTTTGGCACGTACGTGTGCCGTGTCGGATCACAAGGGCCGACCGAAGGCAGCGACGCCACGGCTGCGGCGTCGGAGTGCTTTCACGACAAGATCATGAAGTCCGGCGTGCCATACCGGACCTTCTGTAGTATTTGGTACTAATCTCCGCGTCACGGTACGAAGTCGATCTCTCACGGATCGCACCCACCTCACTCACCGGAGATGACATGCACAAGCTTCGCAAGGCTGCCGTCCTGGTCGCCGCTGTCAGCAGCGTCGGACTGCTCGGCGCCGGCACCGCCGTCGCCAACGGCGGCGACGGTCACGGCGGCAAGGGCGGCGGCAACTTCAACGTCCTGCAGAGCTCCGAATGCAAGTCGCACGACCTGAACGTCGACGTCCTCGGCCAGGTCGGGGTGCTCAACGGCGTGCTGGGCCAGGGCCTCAACGGCGAGGGCAACTCGGGCGGCCAGGGCACGCACCTGGGTGCGGGCATGGGCTGCAGCAACAGCGCCTTCTAAGCACGTCACGTTCGCGTAGGCGGCCAAGAGCAGAAACAAGAGCAGAAAACAGATCCCGGCACCGGGCCCCAGGCCCGGCGCCGGGATCTCCGTCGTTGGGTCAGTCCTTGTAGTCGGGGGCGATGCGCTCGACGAGTCGGAGCAGTGCCGACCAGGCGAGGTCGTATGCCTTGTCGTCCTGGAGGTCCGAGCTGTCGTCCTCGCCCGCGAGTTGGCGCCCGGTGAGCGCGCAGACGTCGGGGCTCGGGGTGACAAGTTCGGCGCCCCCGGCGGTGGCCGCGGTCTGGATCTCGCAGGCCTTGTCCAGGTAGTACATGCGCAGGAACGCCTGGGCGGGGGTCTCACCGACGGTGAGCAGGCCGTGGTTGCGCAGGATCATCGCGGGGTGACCACCGAGGTCGGCGACGAGCCGCCGCTGTTCGGCGAGGTTGAGGGCGACGCCTTCGTAGTCGTGGTAGCCGAGCCTGCCGTAGAACTCCATGGAGATCTGGTTGAGCGGCAGCAGGCCGTGTCCCTGGGCCGCGACGGCGCAGCCGGCCTTGGTGTGGGTGTGCAGGATGCAGTGGGCGTCGGACCGGGCGGCGTGGATGGCGCCATGGATGACGAAGCCCGCGGGGTTGACCGGATGGGGGCTCTCCTCGACGGCTCGGCCGGTCAGGTCGATCTTGACGAGGTTCGACGCGGTGATCTCTTCGAAGAGCAGGCCGTAGGGGTTGATCAGGAAGTGCTGCTCCGGGCCGCGGAGCCGGACGGAGATGTGGGTGAAGATCAGGTCGGTCATCCTGAAGTGGGCCACCAGGCGGTAGACCGCGGCGAGTTCGCGGCGCAGTCGCAGTTCCTCGCCGGCCGCGGTCGAGGCGGCGGTGCGGTCGGGGCGCTGGGACGGCTCGGTCATCGGTGGCTCTCCTTCGAGGTGCGGAATGAGTGTGTGCCCCGGGCTGTGCGCCCGGGGCGGATTCGGTGCTGCGGGACCGGACCGGTCAGGCCACGCTGAACTCCGGTGCGACGGCGGCCGGTTCGCCCGCCAGGCGGCGGCGCCAGGCGTCCACGACGGCCTCCTCGGTCGGCTTGGTCAGGAGGCTGACGGCCACGTAGGCGACGAGGCCGGCGAGCAGGCCGTAGTAGATCGGCTCGTTGGCGAGGAGTCCGTCGGTCACCATGAAGGCGATGACCGTGGTGCCGCCCGCGATCATCGAGGCCATGGCGCCGGGCAGGTTGCCGCGCTTCCAGACGAGGCCGCCGAGGATGGGCACGAGCAGGCCGCCGACGAGCAGGTTGTAGGCGACGGTGAGCGCTTCGATGACGTCGCCCAGGACACAGGCGATGCCCATGGCGGCCACGCCGAGGACGACGATGGCGAGCCGGTTGGAGCGGATCTCGTCGCCCTCGCCCGAGCCGGTGACGGCGGGGTGGGTACGGCCGCGCAGCCGGGCCCGGATGTCGTTGTTGGCGACGGTCGCGGAGGCGATCAGGGCGCCGCTCGCGGTGGACATCATCGCGGAGAGGGCGGCGGCCAGGACCAGTCCTCGGACGCCGGTGGGCAGTGCGTGCCGGACGATCGTGGCGAACGCCTGGTCGGCGGCGGCGAGGTTGGGGTAGAGGGCCTTGGTGGCCATGCCGATGAAGGCTCCGGCCAGGGCGTAGACCAGGCAGTAGACACCGGCGACGGTGCCGCCCCAGGCGGCGACCTTGTCGGAGCGGGCGGTGAAGACCCGCTGCCAGATGTCCTGCCCGATGAGCATGCCGAAGGTGTAGATCAGGACGAAGGTGAAGATGGTCTGGCCGCCGATGGAGGTCGGGGAGAGATAGCCGTTCGGCAGCTTGTCGGCCATGGCAGCGAAGCCACCGGCCTTGACCACGGCGATGGGCAGCAGCAGGACGAGCACACCGAGGCTCTTGACCACGAACTGCACCATGTCGGTGAGGGTGATGGACCACATCCCGCCGAGCGCCGAGTAGCCGACGACGACCGTGCCGCCGATGAGCACCGCGACCCAGCTGGGCACGTCGAACAGGACGTCGAAGACGCTGGCGTAGGCGATCGTGGAGGTCACGACCAGCATGAGCGTGTAGATCCACATCACGATGCCGGAGATCACGGCGGCGGTGTCGCCGTAGCGCAGGGAGAGCATCTCGGCGACGGTGTAGACCTTCAGGCGGGCGATGCGGGCGGAGAAGAAGACGCTCAGGGCCAGCAGTCCGAGTCCGATGGCGAAGACCATGGCGGCGCCGGAGATGCCGTAGGTGTAGCCCAGGCGTACGCCGCCGATGGTGGAGGCTCCGCCGAGGACGACGGCGGCCATCGTGCCGGTGTACATGAGCGGGCCCAGTCGCCGGCCGGCGACGAGGAAGTCGCTCTTGGATGCGGCACGTTTCTTGCCCCACCAGCCGACGCCGATGATGCCCAGCAGGTATGCGGCCATGACGAAGTAGTCGACGGTCATCAGAGTCCTCCGGGAGCGGAAAGATGCGGAGAGGTCGGCGACCGGGTGCGGGCCGGGCCGGGGCGCCCTGGGAGTGGGGGTGCCCTGGGAGTGGGACGACGCTATCGGCGTTCGCGCCGGCGCCGAAGTGGCGGTTCTGTCCAATATGGAGTCGCCCATTGGATGATTCCGTCAGTCGTGTGCGAAGGCGCCGGACCGGGAGGATGTCACCTCATGACCGAGTCCGAGCAACCGTCCGTGCCCCTGAGCGTGCTGCTCGCCGACCCTGCCCTGGACCTGCGCCAGGTCGCAGGACCTGTGGGGAACCAGCAGGTCAGTACGGTCGGCACCACGGAGATCGAGGACCCGTCGCCGTACCTGGTGGGCGGCGAACTGCTCCTCACCGCGGGCGTGCGGCTGCCGCTCGACGCGGCGGGCATCGACACGTATGTACGGCGGGTCGTCGCCGCCGGGGTGAGCGCGCTCGGGTTCGGCGTCGCCCCTGTGCACGACGAGGTTCCGCCCGAGCTCGTCGCCGCCTGTGACCGCCACGGGCTCCCGCTCCTACGACTGCCGCCGGCCACCCCCTTCGTGGCCGTAGGGCAGGCCGCCTACGCCGCGATCGCCGAGGCCCGCAACCGTGAGCTCCGCGAGATCTCCCGAGCACAGTCGGCGCTGGCCGCGGCCGCCGCCCGGCCGGACGCCCACCAAGCCGTGCTCGACCGGCTCAGCGCGCACACCGGCGCCTGGGCGGTCCTCTACGACGCCCAGGGCAACGAACTGTTCAGCGCCGGCCCCCGACCCGACTCCCCCACACCGGGACGGGTACGCGACCTCGCCGTACGCACCGCCGCCCGCGTCCGCACCGGCCCCGCGGGACGATCCGCACCGGCCGCGGCAGCCGATCACCAGGGCGGAACCCACCTGACCGTCCACACCCTGCCCGGAGCGGACGGCACCACCACGACGCTCGCCCTCGGCCAGGCCGCCACCACAGCGCCGACCCTCGTCCACCGCCAGATCACCGGCACGGCGACCGTCCTGCTGGCCCTGCTCACCAGCCCCCGGCACGCCCTGGGCACCGACACCCACAGCGCCGGCGCGCTGGTACGGCTCATGCTCGGAGCCACCCCGGCCGACGTCGCCCCCGCCCTCGCGCCCGGCGGTACGACGAAAGCGGGCGACCACTGGATCGTGGTCCACGGCCGCCGACACACCCCCCTGCGCTCCACGCCGGCACCGCATCCGGGCGACGACCCGGCCCAACTGGCCGCCCTGGGCACTGCCTTGGGCACCCCCCACCTCTACGTCGACGGCTCCGAACTCACGGCACTGGTCCCCAGTGCACCGGACGCCCGCCCCTCGGCTCCCGCGCAAGCCGCAGACCTCGGCTGGGTCCTCGGTTTCAGCACACCCGTGCCGCCCTCCGAGCTGCCGCACGCCGATCGTCAGGCCGAACGCGCCCTCCAACGCGCGATCACCGGCCAAGTCCCCGCCGCCGTGCACACCAAGGACCCGCTCACCGTTCACGGGCTCATCCCCCCTGCCGACGCCCGCGACCTGGCCCGCACCCGCTTCGCCCCACTCGACCGTGCCGGCACGCCCGGCGCCCCGGTCCTCCTCGACACCCTGCGAACCTGGCTGACCCTCCACGGCAGTTGGGACCGCACCGCCACGACCCTGCACATCCACCGCAACACCGTGCGCCACCGCCTGGCCCGCGTCGCAGAACTCCTCGACGTCGACCTCCAGGACCCCGGCGTACGCATGGAACTCTGGTTCGCCTTGCAGTGGCTGCCGGGCGGGGTCGAGGACTGAGGGCGCGGTCGGGGTGGGATGGCGTGACGCGGGGGCCCGCTTCCGGGTGGCGGCGTGTCTGCGCGTGGGGCGGCGGCGGAGTTTCTCTGGGCTGACCACACAGCCACCGCGGCACGACACTCCTGGGCCAGGATGAGCCGGTGACAAGATGGTTCCGCAGCTACTGGGACGAAGACCACACCTGGTTCTACTTCGAGGTCGGCGACGACGGATGGGTGACCCGGCAGGTCGAACTCGAAGGGCCTGCGCTACGCCCCGTCGCAGCCGCCTCGGCCGAGGAAAACGACACTCGGTACGGCTTCACTGCCGAGACGCCCGTCGCCGACTGGGAAGGCCACGTCGAGGAGTCCCTGACCCTCCAGGACTTCGAAGACGTATGGGCCGTAGCCCGGCGATACCTCGCGGCGCGCGAAACCTGACATGCCGGCTTGCGCCTCCAGGCCCGCAGAGCGGCTGCTCACCTTCACATCGCGAATGGCCAGCGGCTTCCCCTGCGAACCAGATGGACGGGCGGGATGCGTGCGCGATGCGCGAGCGGACTGAGGAGCACCCGCCGTCACGAGCAGGATCGAGCGACATGCCGGGAACACCATGCCTGGATGCCTGAGTCGCCCCCGTACAGGATGCCCGGCTGTTGCCCTGGGGTCGCCCAACTCACGGCAGCCGAGGACTTCATGGACGACTGAGATCCGAGGCCGAGACAACAGCCTTGCCCCATCCGGGCACCCCGCCTAGCCTGACTTTGTGCCGCAAATAAACAAAGCCCGAACGCACAACGCCGTGCCGGGTTGCGACCTCACCCGGCTCCGCGTCGCCCTGACCGTGTTCTTCGCCCTCGACGGCTTCATCTTCGCCGGGTGGGTCGTCCGCATTCCCGCGATCAAGGAGCAGACCGGCGCCTCCGCCAGCGCCCTCGGCCTGGCGCTGCTGGGTGTCTCGGCCGGCGCCGTCGTGACGATGATGCTCACCGGCCGCCTGTGTCGACGTTTCGGGAGCCACCCGGTCACCGTGATCTGCGGCATCCTGCTCTCCCTCAGCGTCGCCCTGCCGCCGCTCACGCACTCCGCCCTGGCCCTCGGCGCCGTACTCCTGGTCTTCGGCGCCGCATACGGCGGGATAAATGTGGCCTTCAACAGTGCCGCAGTCGACTTGGTGCGGACCCTGCAACGCCCCATCATGCCCAGCTTCCACGCCGCTTTCAGTCTCGGCGGCATGACCGGCGCCGGCCTCGGCGCACTGGTCGCAGGAGCGCTGTCCCCCACGCAGCACCTGCTCGGCCTCACGGCGATCGGCCTGCTCGTCACGCTCCTCATGGGCCGTACGCTGCTACGTATCCAGCCCCCGCCGACACCTGAGAGCACGCCGAAGGACGAGTCCGCGCCGCCCCGCCCGGGTACGCGCACCCGTCCCCTCGTGATCACCTTCGGGCTCATCGCCCTGTGCACGGCCTACGGCGAGGGAGCCATGGCCGACTGGAGCGCCCTGCACCTCGAACAGGACCTGGATGCCGCAGCGGGCGTCGCGGCCATCGGCTATTCCTGCTTCGCGCTCGCCATGACCATCGGGCGGCTCACCGGCACACAGTTGCTCCAACGCCTCGGCCAGACCCGCACGTTGGTGTACGGCGGCACGACCGCCGCGGTCGGCATGCTGCTCGGCGCGCTCGCTCCCTCCCTGTGGGCCGCGCTCCTCGGCTTCGTGATCACCGGCCTCGGCCTCGCCAACCTCTTCCCCGTGGCCATCGAACGCGCCGGCACCCTGGCCGGCCCCGACGGAGTCGCGATCGCGTCCACGCTCGGCTACGGCGGCATGCTCCTCGGCCCGCCCGCCATCGGGTTCATGGCGGACTGGTTCTCCCTGCCCGGCGCCCTCACCAGCGTGGCGGCCCTTGCCGCCACGGCAGCCGTCATCGGCTTCAGCACACGACGTGCGACAGAGCGCTGATCCCCCACCTCCGGTTCGGAAAGAACTCACCCGCACTACGCCGCCGCGGTCGGCGACGTAGTCGGCAGCCCGTAGGCGCCGGCTTACCGGCCCAACCCTCTTCTTACGAATGCGGAGGGAGCGGTGGCGGAATGCGGCGGAAGGGTGCATCGATGGATCACGCTCGCCGCAGTCGGCGGAGTGGTTCTGGCGGTCTTCGCCTTCCTCGCCCATCGGAAGACCCGCTCCCAAAGCGCTTGGTTTGCATCGCCCAGAAACGGTGAGGCGTCCCGGATGTCCCCGCGCTTTGCCACAGCAGTCACAGCCATCACAGCAGTTACGGCGGTACCACCGGCCAGACCCGTATCGGGCCGCGTGCGTTCCCCACGGCGTGTGCTGGGGACGGGGACGGCGTGGTGAATCAGGCGACCGGCACTGCGCCTGATCGCGACATGCCCCAGGCTCGTGAAGGGGCGAAAGAGCGGGACGCTTTCTTCGACAACGCCAAGTATCTGGCGATCGTGCTGGTGGCGATGGGGCACGCATGGGAGCCGCTGCGCGACGGAAGCCGGAGCGTCACGGCGCTCTATACGCTCGTGTACGCCTTCCACATGCCGGCGTTCATCGTCATCTCCGGCTATTTCTCGCGTGGTTTCGATGCGAGCCCGGAGCGGCTCAAGCGGCTGGTGACCGGTGTCGCCGTTCCGTACGTCATCTTCGAGACGGCGTACACCCTCTTCACCAGGTGGACCGACCAGGTGCCGGACCGCCCCGTGAGCTTGCTGGATCCGCTGTATCTGACGTGGTTCCTCGCGGCGCTGTTCATCTGGCGGCTGACCACCCCGATGTGGCGGTTGGTGCGTCGGCCGCTGCCCCTCGCGCTGGCCGTCGCGATGCTGGCGACGCTGGCGCCGGCCATCGGCAAGGACCTCGACCTGCAACGCACGCTCCAGTTCCTGCCGTACTTCGTGCTGGGTCTGTGTCTGAAACCCGAGCACTTCCGGCTGGTCCGCCGCCGCGAGGTGCGCATGCTGGCCGTGCCGGTTTTCCTGTGCGCGTTCGTCGCGGCGTACTGGGCGGTGCCGCGGATGACCGGAGCCTGGTTCTACCACCGTGACAGCGCCCAGGAACTCGGCGCACCTGCCTGGTCCGGGCCCGTCATGACCCTGGTCACCTTCGGCTGCTCGCTGCTCCTGGTCGCCTGCTTCCTGGCCTGGGTGCCCCGGCGGCGCATGTGGTTCACCGTGCTGGGCGCGGGCACCTTGTGCGGCTATCTGCTGCACGGGTTCCTCGCCCAGGGCGCCAAGTTCTGGGGTTGGTACGACCCCGCCTGGATCCATCGGCCACCGGGCGCGATCGCCGTCACCGTGGTGGCGGCCGGCATCATCACCGTGCTGTGCACCCCACCCGTACGGCGCGTCTTCCGCTTCGCCGTGGAACCGAGGATCACGTGGGCCTTCCGGCGGAGTCCTTCTTACGCTCCGGCTCCGAGGGCGGCGGTACCAGGCCGTCGCACCATGTAGACGTCGATGGGGTCCTGAGTCTCCACGGTGAACCCGTGCCGCTCGTACAGTCGTCGGGCGGCGCTGCCCCGCAGGACGTTCAGGCGGACGAGCATGCGGTCGGCGTCAATCTGCTCCAGCAGTGTGCGAAGAACAGCCGATCCGAGCCCCCGGCCCTGGAGGCCCGGAGCGAGATAGAAGTGCTCCAGCCACCGCCCGTCGTCCGCCGGGCGCACCGTGACGCAGCCCGCGAAGGCGCCCTCGGCCACGATGATCGACGTGTGCTGCGGGGAGAAGGAGTCCCGCAGCCGCTGCCGCACCCGATGCTCGTCGAACCGTCCCAACCGCTCCAGGTCCGTTCGCATCACCGTTGCGCGCAGCTCCGCGATCGCCTCGACATCCGCCGGCTGCGCAGGGCGCAACGCCCATACCGCGGCAGCGCCCGACCCGGTCGCCGGCGCCGCCTGGCCCAGCCGTATTCCGTCCACCCGCGCACTCGTTCCGCCCATGGCCGGAGTATCTCAACGGTTCACCGGGACCACGTAAGCAACAAGATCGCTCACCGGCTCAGGATCCAATGATTCAGCTCGGCAACTGCTGCGTCACCCGCCACAGCCGACGCGGCAGTTCCCCCTCCTCGAAGGCGTACACGTCGACTCCTTCCCAGTCCTCCGCCAGCTCCTCCACCAGCGTGCGGTCGAAGAAGTGCACCGCGAAGCCGTCGTGCTCGAAGATGTCGTCGCCGTGGGAGACGCCGACGCCGTAGTGGGCGTCGCCGATGTGGCGGACGGTGTAGACGAGGGCGCCGCCCGGGCGCAGTACGCGGCGGACCTGGGTGACGAGCGCGTGGATCTCCTCCGTGGACAGGGCCATGCACAGCAGCATGTGCGCGAATACCCCGTCCACGGACGCGTCGGGCAGCGGTAGCGGCTCGCGTACGTCGTGGACCGTCGTCGTCACCGACAGGCCGGACTCGGCCGCCCTGACGCGGAGTTGCTCCAGGCCCTCGGCGCTGAAATCCGTGGCGTGCACGGCGAAGCCCTCGCGGGCGAAGTACAGGGCGTCCCGTCCGTGGCCCGCACCCAGCTCCAGCACCTCGTTCGCTCCGGTCCTCCGGAAGACCCCGGCTGCGTGCGTCGCGGGAGCGGACGGCTCATCTCCGTACATCCCCGGATGACCGGCGTACGTCCGCTGCCAGTGACTCCGCTGCCACCGAGCCAGTGACTCGTCCCGATCCCGCTCGCCCATCGGCACTCCTCCGTTTCGCGAAACCCCGACAGGGCCGAGGGCAGCCTAAGGTGCACGCACCGCGTTCCCCGGGAACCCGGCAACCGGCCGCTGCGCTCTTCCCCTCGACCGCACTCCATACGGCACACTCGGCGCATGGAGACACCCGAGTTCGTAGGGACCCTGGACCGGGAGGGCCGGTTGCTGGCCGCGGCCGCCGAGGAGGCGGGGACCGACGCGAAGGTGCCGTCCTGCCCGGACTGGCAGGTGCGGGACCTGCTGCGGCACACGGGGATGGTGCACCGGTGGGCGGCGGGATTCGTCAACGAGGGGCACACCCGCTTTCACCCCGCCGCCGATCTGCCCGACCTCGACGGCGCCGAGCTCCTGACCTGGTTCCGGGAGGGGCACCGCCATCTCGTCGGCACCCTCTCCGCCGCGGCTCCCGACGTGCAGTGCTGGCACTTCCTCCCCGCGCCGTCGCCGCTCGCGTTCTGGGCGCGGAGGCAGGCGCACGAGACCACCGTGCACCGTTTCGACGCCGAACTGGCCCGCGGCCGTACGCCGTCCGAGATCGACCCCGGTTTCGCCGTCGACGGCATCGGCGAGCTGCTGCTCGGCTTCCACGCCCGCCCCAGGAGCGCGGTCCGCACCGACGCGCCCCGAGTGCTGCGGGTACGGGCGACGGACACGGACGGCGCGGTGTGGACCGTACGACTGTCCCCGGAGCCGCCCGTTGCCACCCGCGACGATGCCCGGGCCGTCGACTGCGAGATCAGCGGTCCGGCGGCTCGGCTCTATCTGTCCCTCTGGAACCGGCTGCCGTTTCCCGCCGTCACCGGCGACGCCTCACTCACCGAGCTGTGGCGGGAGAAGTCCGCCGTCACGTGGAGTTGAGACCGACAGAACCACCATCACGTGGAGCTGAGATCCGCCGTCAAGTGGAACCGTTTCCGGCGAGCATCCGCGTCAGCACCTCGCGCTGCACCGGCAGCACCTCGCCGTGCAGTGCGCGCCCCTTCGCGGTGAGGGCAACCCGGACGCCCCGCCGGTCCTCCGGACACATGGCGCGCTCGACGAGGTCGTCCTTCTCCAAGCGGGCGATCAGCCGCGACAGCGCGCTCTGGCTGAGATGGACCTGCTCGGAGATCTCCTGCACCCGGTAGGCACACGAGTCTCCGGACAGCACATCCAGTACCTCGAAGTCACTTGCGCACAGGCCGTGTTGGTGGAGTGCGCGGTCGAGTTCGCACTGCGTGCGGGCATGCAGTGCCAGCATGTCCCGCCACTGTTCCACGAGCGCCTGTTCGGGCTTCTTCGCCGCCATAGCGCGGCACCGTAGCAGAGACGCCACTTTGTTGCATCCGAATTAAATGCGCTTGCATCAGATGCATGCGCATGTAGTCTCTGTGGCATGACCTCTCCGCTCACCACTCCCACGTCCCAGGGGCGTTGGACCCCTCGTCTGTGGGGCACCCTGCTGGTGCTCTGCGCCGCGATGTTCCTGGACGCGCTGGACGTGTCGATGGTCGGGGTCGCGCTGCCGTCCATCGGCGCCGATCTCGGTCTGTCCACCTCGACGCTGCAATGGATCGTCAGCGGCTACATCCTGGGATACGGCGGCCTGCTGCTGCTCGGCGGACGGACCGCCGACCTGCTGGGCCGACGCCAGGTCTTCCTGGTGGCCCTGGGTGTCTTCGCGCTCGCCTCGCTGCTCGGCGGGTTCGTCGACTCGGGCCCGCTGCTGATCGCCAGCCGCTTCATCAAGGGCCTGAGCGCGGCGTTCACGGCGCCGGCCGGCCTGTCGATCATCACCACGACCTTCCCCGAAGGCCCGCTGCGCAACCGGGCCCTGTCCATCTACACCACCTGCGCGGCCACCGGCTTCTCGATGGGCCTGGTGCTGTCCGGTCTGCTCACCGAGGCCAGCTGGCGCCTGACCATGCTGCTGCCCGCGCCCATAGCCCTGATCGCCCTGATCGCCGGCCTGAAGCTGCTGCCGCGCAGCGTCCGCGAGAAGGACCACGACGGCTACGACGTTCCCGGCGCCGTTCTCGGCACGGCATCGATGCTGCTGCTGGTCTTCACCGTCGTACAGGCCCCGGAAGCCGGCTGGGGGTCCGCCCGTACGCTGCTGTCCTTCCTCGCCGTCGCCGTGCTGCTGACGGTGTTCGTCCTGGTCGAGCGGCGTTCGCCGGGCCCGCTGATCCGGCTCGGTGTACTGCGTTCCGGCAGCCAGATCCGCGCCCAGCTCGGTGCCATGGCCTTCTTCGGGTCATACGTCGGCTTCCAGTTCCTGGTCACCCTCTACATGCAGTCGCTGCTCGGCTGGTCCGCGCTGCACACGGCGCTCGCCTTCCTGCCCGCGGGCGCGCTCGTCGCCCTCTCGTCGACGAAGGTGGGCTCGATCGTCGACCGGTTCGGTACGCAGCGGCTGATCGCGGCGGGCTTCGCGCTGATGGTCGTCGGCTATGCGCTGTTCCTGCGCGTCGACCTCGACCCGGTCTACGCAGCCGTGATCCTGCCCTCGATGCTGCTCATCGGCGCCGCCTGCGCGCTGGTCTTCCCGTCACTCAACATCCAGGCCACCAACGGCGTCGAGGACCACGAGCAGGGCATGGTCTCCGGTCTGCTCAACACCTCGGTCCAGGTGGGCGGCGCGATCTTCCTGGCCGTCGTGACGGCCGTGGTCACCGCGGGCGCGCCCGAGAACGCCACCCCGCAGGCCGTCCTCGACAGCTACCGGCCCGGCCTGGTCGTCGTCACGGGCATCGCCGTCGCCGGGCTGCTGATCACGCTGACCGGGTTGCGCACCGCCCGTCGTCCGCAGCAGTCCGTTGTGGTCGCCAAGTCCACCGCGAAGGAGGCGGAGCGCGTTTCGGTACGCGACTAGGGGGACGCCTCCCACACCGTGCGCCCGACGGGGGCTGCTGTTGCTCCGCCGGGCGCACGCCTGTGAGACCGCGCGGATGAGCGAATACGGGGGGCGGCATGATCAGGCCCGGCGGGACGCGATCACCGTCGAGATCGGATACGCGTTGTTCAGCGCGGCGTTCGCGGCCGCCGTCGTCCACGGAGCCGTCGCCGGTCCGGCCCTGCTCTTCCAACTCCCGGACGTCATGGAGACGATGTTGCTGCGAGGCGGGCCGGTCCTCGCGCCGGTGCTGTTTCTCGCCCGGGTGATCAACGTGCTGGTGCGGTACCAGCGGGCGCCGCTGCCTCAGCCCAGCCACCCCGGCCGCACCAGCCCCGACTCATAGGCCAGCACGACGAGTTGGGCGCGGTCGCGGGCGCCCAGTTTCACCATCGTGCGGCTGACGTGGGTCTTCGCGGTGAGGGGGCTGACGACCAGGCGGCGGGCGATCTCCTCGTTGGACAGGCCGATGCCGACCAGGGCCATGACTTCCCGTTCCCGTTCGGTGAGTTCGGCGAGGGCGTCGGCGGCCGCGGGCTCCTTGGAGCGGGCCGCGAACTCGGCGATCAGGCGGCGTGTGACGCCCGGCGAGAGCAGCGCGTCTCCCCCGACCACCGCCCGTACGGCACGCAGGAGTTCCTCCGGCTCGGTGTCCTTGACCAGAAAGCCGGAGGCTCCCGAACGGATCGCCTCGAAGACGTACTCGTCGAGCTCGAAGGTGGTGAGCATGACCACCTTGACGTCCTCCAGCGCGCTGTCGTCGCTGATACGGCGGGTCGACGCCAGTCCGTCGAGCCGGGGCATGCGGATGTCCATGAGGACGACGTCGGGGCGCAGTTCGCGCACCATCCGCAGCGCTTCCTCACCGTCGGCGGCCTCGCCGGCCACCTCGATGTCCGGCTGGGCGTCGAGCAGCGCCTTGAAACCGGCGCGGACCAGGGACTGGTCGTCGGCGAGCAGTACGCGGATCACCGGTCGTCCTCCTTCGCCTTCACCTTCAGCGGCAGTACCGCGAGCACGCGGAATCCGCCGTCGTCGCGTGGTCCCGCCTCGATCGTGCCACCCAGGGCCGCGGCCCGCTCCCGCATTCCGGCCAGTCCGTTGCCGCTGCCCCCGGCGTCGGCGCCGGTCGCGGGCCCGTCGTCGTCGATGCGCAGCCGTAGCGCGCCGCCGCCGTGATCGAGGTGCACGCGCGTGTGCCGCGAACCCGAGTGCCGTACGACATTGGTGAGGGCCTCCTGGACGATGCGGAACGCGGCGAGGTCCGTGCCGGGCGGAAGCGACGGGGACGCGCCCTCGATCTCGACCGAGAGGCCCGCGCTCGCCGCCTGCTCCACGAGCTCGGGCAGCCGATCGAGTCCGGGCGCGGGCGCACGCGGCGCGTCACCCGGCGTGCGCAGCGTGTCGAGCACCTGGCGGACCTCGCCGAGCGCCTCCTTGCTGGCGGCCTTGATGGTGGTGAGGGCCGTGCGCGCCTGCTCCGGGTCGGAGTCGAGGAGCGCGAGGCCCACGCCCGCCTGGACGTTGATGACCGAGATGCTGTGGGCGAGGACGTCGTGCAGCTCGCGTGCGATCCGCAGCCGCTCCTCGTCGGCGCGCCGCCTGGCCGCCTGGGCGCGCTCGGCCCGCTCCCGGGCCCACTGCTCACGCCGGACCCGGACCAGTTCGGCCAGCGCCACGATGGCGACCACCCAGGCGGCCACGACCCCTTCCCGCCCCCAGGCCTGAGGGCCGTCCCCGGACGGCGGCAGCCAGCGGTACAGCCAGTGGGCGATCAGTACATGTCCGGCCCAGAGCATCGCGACGGCCGCCCACGCGGCCCGGCGGTGCCCCGAGACGATGGCACTGAAGCAGGCCAGGGCCACGGCGAGGAAGATCGGTCCGTAGGGATACCCGGCGCCGAAGTAGATCATCGCGGCCGCCGCCGTACCGAAGACGACCGGAACCGGATACCGCTTGCGCCACAGCAGTTGGACGCAGGCCACGACCAGCAGCGCCCGCGCGAAGGGGTCCAGCGCCGCGCGTTCGCCGACCTGCTCCTGCGCCGCGTAGGTCGACCCGGCCATCACGAACACGGTGAGCGCCGCAGTCGAGCGCCACGGCCACCGTGCGCCCCGTTCCTCGTCGTCCCAGCGGTGTGCCCACGGCGGCCCGTGTCGCCACCAGCGCGACGGGCCGTCGCCACGTCCGTGAAGCCTGTCCATGCCCGCAACGCTAGACGCCGGGGACCACCCCGGACGTCAGCCGAGCGAGGTGATCACACGTACTCCCCGTGAAGTACGTCCATGAACTCGTACGGCTCATGGCGGCACACCCTCTGAGTGAGCGTCCGGTCGAGTTGCTGCTGCCGTCGCCCACGCTGTCGTCGCCCGCGCCGCCGGTGCCGTCGCTCCGCTAGCGGGCGGAGGCCCGGCCCTGCTGCGGATACACCAGGCCCACGCCGTGGGCGAGTTGGGCCACGGCATGCCGGAAGAACGTCTCGCGGTCCTCCACGACCCGGTGGAACTGACCGAACAGCTCGAACCCGACCAGTCCATACAGCTGCGCCCAGGCCGCGACGAGCGCGGTCACCGTCTCGGGCGGCAGGTCGGGGGCGAGGTCGGCCGTCATCCGTGCGGCCTCGGGGCGCAGTTCGGCGGGCAGCGGCGGCTTGGCCAGGCCGAGGCCCTGGTGCGCGTCGCGGAGGATGCCGATGAAGACGTGGCCGACCCGGGAGGCGGCGGGGACGGTGTCGTCGGGTGCGGTGTAGCCGGGGACCGGCGAACCGTAGATCAGCGCGTACTCGTGCGGATGCGCGAGCCCCCAGGCGCGTACCGCCTCGCACACCGCGACCCAGCGCCGGGCGGGCCCGGCGTCCGCGGCCTTCTCGTGCGCCGCTTCCGCGCTCTGGCCCACGGAGTTGTAGGCGTCGATGATGAGAGCGGTGAGCAGGTCGTCGCGGCTGGGGAAGTAGCGGTAGAGCGCGGAGGAGGCCATGCCGAGTTCGCGGGCCACGGCCCTGAGCGAGAGCTTGGCGGCACCTTCTGCCGCGAGCTGTTTGCGCGCCTCGTCCTTGATGGCGGCGGTGACCTCGATCCTGGCTCGGGCGCGGGCTCCTTGTGCGGTACTCATACGACAGAGTGTTCCATGTTTCGGAGCACTGCACACAAACAAGAGCAGCGAACACAAAAGAGAGCAGTGCTCTTGCTTTGGATCACCGATCTCGGGCACACTACACAGGAAGCGAGAGCAGTGCTCACAAAAGCGAGCGCCGCTCACCCAAGCGAGCACCGCTCTTCCACCATCTCTGGGGGTACCCCGATGTCCACATCCACCCACGTCCAGAAGCCCGGCTGGTTCACCATCAACGTCCTCAACCGTTCCGTGGCCTGGATGACGCGCCGCGGCCTCAGCATCTGGGGCTCCCGGGTCCTGGCCGTCCGCGGCCGCAAGAGCGGTGAGTGGCGCACGACGCCGGTCAACCTGCTCACCGTGGACGGCACGCAGTACCTGGTGGCGCCCCGCGGTCATGTCCAGTGGACGCACAACATGCGGGCCGCGGGCGGCGGCGAGCTGCGGCTCGGCAAGAACGTGGAGACGTTCACGGCGACCGAGGTCGCCGACGACGACAAGGCCCCGCTGCTGCGCGCCTACCTCAAGCGCTGGAAGGCCGAGGTCGGCGTGTTCTTCAAGGGCGTCGGCCCCGACTCGTCCGACGAGGAGCTGCGTCGCATCGCCCCCGACCACCCGGTGTTCCGGATCACGGTCACGAGCTGACGTCGCTGACGCCGTCGGCCTCGCCGCCGACGGGTCGGCGGTCCAGCGCGGTCAGGGCGCGCTGGGCCATCGGATGCGAGCGGACGAGCTCGCCGAGAGACGTCGAGCCGCGGGTGATGTCCGCAAAGGCCTTCCAGGCCGGCCGGACGCCGGACAGCGCCGCGTGGAAGAGGCCGGGGCGCCGCTCGAACAGGGCCAGCATCCGCTTGCCGACGGCCATCTCCACGCCCAGGCCCGCCTTGATGGCGAACGCGTAGTTCAGGGCCTGGCGCCGGGTGTCCACCGCGTCGTTCGCCTCGGCGATCCGCACCGCCCACTCCCCCGCGAGCCGCCCCGACCGCAGCGCGAACGAGATGCCCTCGCGTGTCCACGGCTCCAGCAGCCCCGCCGCGTCCCCGCACACCAGCACCCGCCCGCGCGACAGCGGCGAGTCATCGGCACGGCAGCGCGTCAAGTGGCCGGAGGAGATGCTCGGTTCGAATCCGGCGAGGCCGAGTCGCCCGACGAAGTCCTCCAGGTAGCGCTTCGTCGCCGCGCCTTCGCCCCGCGCCGAGATGACCCCGACCGTCAGCGTGTCCCCCTTGGGAAACACCCAGCCGTAACTGCCGGGCATGGGCCCCCAGTCGATGAGCACCCGGCCCTTCCAGTCCTCGGCGACCGTCTCCGGCACCGGGATCTCCGCCTCCAGGCCCAGATCCACCTGGTCGACCTTCACGCCGACGTGCGCGCCTATCCGGCTGGCGCTGCCGTCGGCCCCGACGACCGCACGGGCGAGCAGCGTCTCGCCGCCCTGCAGCAGGACGGCGACCGTGCGCCGGTCCGGCACCGCCGAGCCGTGCTGCTCGACCCGCGCCACCGTGACGCCCGTACGCAGCTCGGCGCCCGCCTTCTGCGCGTGCTCGACGAGCTGCTGGTCGAACTCGGGCCGGTTGATCAGGCCGAACAGCATCTTCCTGGAGCGGCGCGTGCGCGTGAAACGTCCGTTGTTGGAGAACGTCACCGCGTGCACCCGGTCCCGCAGCGGCAGCTCGAAGCCGGGCGGCAGGGAGTCGCGCGAGGGGCCGATGATGCCGCCGCCGCAAGTCTTGTAGCGCGGCAGCTCGGCCTTCTCCAGCAACAGCACGCGCCGCCCCGCGACCGCCGCCGCGTACGCGGCCGAGGCCCCCGCGGGTCCCGCGCCCACCACGACGACGTCCCACACCTGCTGTACGTCGTCCGCCGAAGAGTTCTCGCTGCTCACGATGGTCTACTGCTCCTGATCAAGCCGCTGCCGCACCTGTCTCCCGCATCCTACGGCGGCTTTCGCCGCAGTCCGCTGTGGGAGGATCACACCACTTACTCGTCACAACGTCGCACCCACAAGGAGCGTGCCCATGTCGTCGAATCCGGTCGCCGAGACCGTCGCCTCCCTGATGCCCAGGGCGCGGGCGGAGCTCACCGAACTGGTGGCGTTCAAGTCGGTGGCGGACTTCGACCAGTTCCCGAAGAGCGAGAGCGAGGGCGCCGCCAACTGGGTCGCGGACGCCCTGCGCGCCGAGGGTTTCCAGGACGTGGCCCTGCTCGACACCCCTGACGGCACGCAGTCCGTGTACGGCTACCTGCCCGGCCCCGAGGGCGCGAAGACGGTCCTGCTCTACGCGCACTACGACGTGCAGCCGCCGCTGGACGAGGCCGCCTGGACCACCCCGCCCTTCGAACTGACCGAGCGTGACGGCCGCTGGTACGGCCGTGGCGCCGCCGACTGCAAGGGCGGCGTGATCATGCACCTGCTCGCGCTGCGCGCCCTGAAGACGAACGGCGGCGTGCCGGTGCATGTGAAGGTGATCGCGGAGGGGTCCGAGGAGATGGGCACCGGCGGTCTGGAGCGGTACGCCGAGGAGCACCCGGACCTCCTGGAGGCCGACACCATCGTCATCGGCGACGCGGGCAACTTCCGCGTCGGCCTGCCGACGGTCACCTCCACCCTGCGCGGCATGACCCTCCTCCGCGTGCGGATGGACACCCTCGAAGGCAACCTGCACTCGGGCCAGTTCGGCGGCGCCGCACCCGACGCGCTGGGCGCGCTGATCCGCGTACTGGACTCGCTGCGTGCTCAGGACGGTTCGACGACGGTCGACGGGCTCACCGACGAGACGTCGTGGGACGGGATCCAGTACGACGAGGAGCAGTTCCGCGAGGACGCCAAGGTCCTCGACGGCGTCGAGCTGATCGGTTCGGGCGCGGTCGCCGACCGCATCTGGGCGCGTCCTGCCGTGACGGTCCTCGGCATCGACTGCCCGCCGGTCGTCGGTGCCACCCCGTCCGTGCAGGCGAGCGCCCGTGCGCTGATCAGCCTCCGGGTGCCGCCGGGCGTGGACGCGGCCGAGGCGACCAAGCTGCTCCAGGCCCATCTGGAGGCGCACACACCGTGGGGCGCCCGGATGCAGAGCGAGCAGGTCGGCCAGGGTCAGGCGTTCAGCGCCGACACCAGCAGCCCGGCCTATGCGGCGATGGCCGAGGCGATGGCGGTGGCGTATCCCGGCCAGGAGATGCAGTACGCCGGCCAGGGCGGCTCCATCCCGCTGTGCAACACCCTCGCCGCCCTCTACCCGGACGCGGAGATCCTGCTCATCGGTCTGAGCGAGCCGGAGGCCCGGATCCACGCGGTGAACGAGAGCGTGTCGCCGCAGGAGTTGGAGCGGCTCTCGGTGGCGGAGGCGCTGTTCCTGCGCAATTACGCGGGCAGTTGAGCCACCCCGCCGTGTCCCGCGCCGCGCGCCTCGACGCCCACGGCTCCATCGCGACCTGTCTCGCTCTCCTCAGCGACCACGAACTCGCCGGGCTGGTGGCGGAGAGCTCCTCCGTCACCACGGGCATCGGCGGGCGCGGCGCGGTCACGGAGGTCGCCGGCCGCCGTGTCTTCGTGAAGCGGGTGCCGCTCACGGAGCTGGAACTGCGTCCGGCGAACGGCCGCTCCACCGCGAACCTCTTCGGGCTGCCGTCCGTCTGCCAGTACAACATCGGCGGCCCGGGGTTCGGGGCCTGGCGGGAGCTGGCCGCCCACGAGATGACGACCAACTGGGTGGTGTCGGGCCGGTTCGCGGGGTTCCCTCTGCTCCACCACTGGCGGGTGCTGCCGGACGCGGTCCAGCCGCTCCCCGAGGAACTGGCCGACGTGGAGCGGGCCGTGGCCTCCTATCCGCGCGGCGCCGAGCAGGTGCGGGCGCGGATCGAGGCCCTGGCGTCCGCTTCCGCGAGCCTGACGCTGTTCCTGGAGTACGTGCCGTACACACTGCACGACTGGCTCGCCGGGCAACTCACCACGGACGACAGCGCCTGCGCCTTCGTGGAGAGCGAGCTCGAGGCAGTGATCACCTTCCTGCGGGGCCAGGAACTCCTGCATCTGGACACCCACTTCACCAATTTCCTCACGGACGGCCACCGCCTCTACCTCGCCGACTACGGCCTCGCCCTCTCCTCCCGCTTCCGACTCACCCCTGAGGAGAGGGACTTCTACGACCGGCACCGTGACTACGACCGGGCGTATGCCACCGGGTATCTCGCGAACTGGCTCGTCAGCACCCTGCGGGGCTGCGGCGGCCAGGAGCGTGATGCCTTCATGCGTGCGTGCGCCGAGGGCGCGCCGCCGGAGGGGCTGCCGCCTGTCGCGGCGCGGATCGTGGCCCGGCATGCGCGGACGGCCGTGCTGATGGTGGAGTTCATCGGACGGCTCCAGGAGGAGAGCCGGGAGACGCCGCTTCCGTACGAGGCACTCCGGACGGCGCTCACCACGGACGCGTGACGACGGAGGGTCACGGCGTCGGGATCCCGCCCTCCAGATACAGCGCCGCCCCGCGCTCGCGCGCCCGCAACGCCCACCTCAGCCGCTCGTAGCGGACGGGCGGCAGCAGGTCGGCGGCCTCCGCCTCGCTGACGAAACGCCAGTCGCGCAGTTCGGGGCCGGGCAGCAGCACCCGGTCGGCGTCGGTGGAGTCGAGGCGGCCTCCGTCGTAGAGGAGGCGCAGGCCGCCGTAGCCGGGCGGGGCGGGCGGTTCCCAGTCCACGACGAGCAGCCGGGGTACGTCGTCGAGCCGGATCCCGGTCTCCTCGGTGACTTCGCGCATGCCCGCGCGGGCGGGCGCCTCGCCGGGTTCGACGACACCGCCCGGGAACTCCCAGCCGGCCTTGTACGTGGGATCGACGAGCAGCACCCGGTCGTGTTCGTCGAAGAGGAGGACACCTGCGGCGACCGTCTCGGCGGTGGGCTCCGGGGTCTGCACGATGTCGCAGGCGGGGACGGTACCGCTGCCGACCGCGTCGGCGATACGGACCGCGGTCTCGTACGGGGTGAGAGTGCCGGAGTCGACGGGGTGGGCGTCGGCGCTGAGCCAGGAGGCCAGGGCCGCGCGGTACGGCTCTATGTGGTCGTAGGACCACTGCCGTACGCGCATCTCACCGTCGGGCAGGTCCGGCGGGACCTCCCGCCCCGCTATTCGCTCCCGCAGGATCGTTTCCGCCGGGGCGAGCAGCACATGCCGGACACTGATCCGGCGTGCGGCGAGACCACCGAAGATCTCATCGCGGTAGTCCTGGCGCAGCAGGGTCATCGGGACCACCAGGGTCCCGCCGAGCTCGGCGAGCATCGCGGCCGCCGTGTCGATCACGAGTCGCCGCCAGATCGGCAGATCCTGGTAGTCGCCGACCTCGGCGAGGTGCTTGGGCGGGAGCAGATGCGCGAGTGCTCCGCCGATGACCTCGGGGTCGAAGAGCGTGCTGTTCGGGATCAGGTCGATCAGTTCCCGTGCGGTGGTCGTCTTCCCCGCACCGAACGCACCGTTGATCCAGACGATCACGGTTCCCCCTCTTCTGTTGGCCCCCTGTGGCTTGCCCGCTCCACCCTGCCACCAAAACCAGCCGTCGTTTAGGGCGCAGATACGGCGACGCCGGTGAACCCCGACAGCGGGGGTCACCGGCGCCGTGCTCCGGCCGTCGGACTCGTCAGCCGACCTTGCCCTTGCCCTTCTTCACATGCGGGGTGTCATCCATCGCCATACGGAACTCCTTGGCGAGGACCGGGTCGACGGTGCCGATGGTCCCGTCGACGTCGAGGACAGCCGGACTATGGACCACAGCCGGGTTGCTGCCGAGAACGGCCGGACCGTGGAGAACGGCCGGACCGTCCAGCACGGCCGGCCCGTCGGGAGCGGCCGGACCGTGGGGAAGAGCCGGGTCGTCCCCGTGGGCGTGGGACGGCGAGACGGCCGCGACGACGAAACCGGTGGCAAGGGAGGCGATGGCGAGCATGCTGCGCTTCTTCATGCCGGTTTCAACTGCGGGAACCGGGCCGGGGTCACGCAACGCTTCCCGACGGAACCGCTGAGGACTTCATCGGCCCGACCTGGCATGCTCGGCTCGGCGGCGATGACGAGGAGAGCGGATGAGCGGGCAGAGCGACCACATCCACGTCGACGCGAAGGCGGTGCGCGACAGTGCCGCCACGCGCAACATCCTGGCGGCCGGCTTCGGTCTCGCAGCCGACCTCCCGGCCACCGTGACCACGGGATGCGGCCTGCGTGTGCCGTACGCGATGACGTCCTCGCGTCCGGAGAGCGTCACCTGCCTGCCCTGCCGCGAACACGCCGCTCGGCACCATCTGCGCATGGCCGAGGACATCGAGCGCCTGAGTGCCATGGCGGGCTCCACCCTCCCGCGGGACGACGCGGAGCGTGCGGCGGCCTCGCTGCGCGACGTCGCCCGCCGCTTCTCGGAAATGTGAGCACGGCCCAACACAATCGAACGCGCATCTTCCAACAGACTCCGACACGTCCTACCGTAAACGCACTGGCACCGATGACGCGTACATGTAGTCATCCTATCTTTCGGTGGTTCGGAGGAAGCGTAACGATGCGTCACCCTCACACCCGCACAACCCGCAGAAGATTGGTCGGAGCACTCGCGGCAGGGCTCCTGTGCACCGCAGGACTCGCCGCACCCGTCCACGCGGCCACGGCCGCCGCCGAAGACACGGCCCAAACACCGGCCGAAGGCCTCGCCCTCACCCCGCCGATGGGCTTCAACAACTGGAACTCCACGAACTGTCGGGCCGAGTTCAACGAAGCCATGGTCAAGGGAATCGCCGACATATTCGTCGAGAAGGGCCTCAAGGACGCCGGGTACCAGTACGTCAACCTCGACGACTGCTGGGCCCTGCCGACGCGGGACGCGAACGGCAAACTCGTGCCCGACCCCGTCCGCTTCCCGAACGGCCTCAAGGCGGTCGCCGACTACGTGCACGCCAAGGGGCTCAAGTTCGGCATCTACACCAGCGCCGGCACGAAGACCTGCAACGACGCCGGCTTCCCGGGCGGGCTGGGCCACGAGTACAGCGACGCGCAGCAGTTCGCCGACTGGGGCGTCGACTACCTCAAGTACGACAACTGCAACAACCAGGGCGTGGACGCGAAGCAGCGCTACACCACCATGCGCGACGCCCTCCTGGCGACCGGTCGGCCCATCGTCTACAGCATCTGCGAATGGGGTGAGAACAAACCCTGGGAGTGGGCGGCAGACGTCGGACAGCTGTGGCGCACCACCGGCGACATCAGCGACAGCTGGAGTTCGATGCTGTCGATCCTGAAGCAGAACCTCCCACTCGCGGAACACGCCGGTCCGGGGCGCTGGAACGACCCCGACATGCTGGAGGTCGGCAACGGCGGTATGACGGACACCGAGTACCGCTCGCACTTCTCGCTCTGGTCGATCATGGCCGCGCCGCTGCTGATCGGCTCCGACCTGCGCGGAGCGTCCGACGAGACCTTCGAGATCCTCGGCAACAAGGAGGTCATCGGGGTCGACCAGGACCCGCTGGGCAAGCAGGGCACGGTCGTGTCGTCGGAGGGCGGACGCTGGGTCGTCGCCAAGGAGATGCAGGACGGCAGCCGCGCGGTGGCGCTGTTCAACGAGTCCGCCAGGGCGCAGCGCGTCACCACGTCCGCGTCGGCCGTCGGCCTGCCCGAGGCCCGCGCCTACACCCTGCGCGACCTGTGGCAGCACAAGAGCTACAACACCGCGGGCGCGATCTCGGCCACGGTCCCGGCGCACGGCACCGTTCTCGTACGGGTCGCGGCCGACCCCCGCTGGGCCAAGCACCCGCCCGCCGTCGAACTCGGCCTGGACGGCAGCCCGTTGTTCGAGGCGGGCGAGCCTGCCACGCTGACGTCCACCATCACCGACCTGGGACGCACACCTGCCAAGCGCGCCTCCGTCGCCCTGACCGGGCCCGCGGGATGGACCGTCAAGGCGAAGTCACCGACGACGACCGCGGCACTGCCGACGGGCCGTTCGCTGCGCACCAAGTGGTCGGTCACCGCCCCGTCAGGGACGCCTGGGGGATCGTATGACCTGGCACTCAAGACGAGTTATCAGTCGCCCTCCGGTGTCCGGGTCGTCAGCTCGGTGCCCATTGCCGTGTCCGTGGTGGTGGCACCATCCTCGGGGACGTCCGGGCTCGGTGATCTTCCGTGGCTGTCGACCAGCAACGGCTGGGGGCCGGTCGAGCGCAATACCAGCAACGGCGAGAGCAGCTTGGGCGACGGCAATCCCATCACCGTCGAGGGAGTCGTGTACGACAAGGGACTCGGTGTGCACGCCGACAGCGTGGTCGAGTACTACGCCGGCGGCGGGTGCGAGACGGTCAGCGCGGACGTCGGTGTCGATGACGAGGCACAGACGACCGGCAGCGTCGCCTTCGAGATCTGGGCCGACGGCACCAAGGCCGCCTCGACGGGCGTTCTCACCACCGCGATGCCCGCCCAGCCGCTGACCGCGGATGTGACGGGCGCCGCGACGATCCGCCTCGTCGTCACCGACGGCGGCGACGGCTCCACCTGGGACCACGCCGACTGGGCGAACGCCCAGCTGAGCTGCTGAGGCCGGCACCTTCGCAGCCGGCCTCCGGCTGAACGTTCCTGTCGAGGCCTCCCCGCCTCACACCCCCGCCGCGGGGGGGGGCGCCCCCCCCGCGCGCCCCCCCGGGGCCGCCCCCCCCCCCCCCCCCCGCGGGGCCCCCCCCCCCCCCCGGGCCGCGCCCCCCCGCGGCCGCACCCACCAGTCCCGCGTCCGTCCCCATCTGCGCCGGCGTCACCGTCAGGCGCTGGACGAAGGACAGGGTGGCGTAGTCGCTCAGCGCCTTGCGCAGCGGCGTGAACAGCACATCGCCCGCCTTGCCGACACCGCCGCCGATGACGGCGATGTCGATCTCGACCAGGGTCGCGGTGGCGGCGATGCCGGCGGCCAGGGCCCTGGCGGCGCGCTCGAAGGAGGCGACGGCGACCGGGTCGCCCGCGCGGGCGGCGGCGGCCACCGCGGCGGCGGACGTGTCACCGTCGGGGCCCGGACGCCAGCCGCCCTCGATCGCGCGCCGGGCGATGTTCGGGCCACTCGCGATGCGCTCCACGCAGCCGCGCGAACCGCACGGGCACGGGTCGCCGTCGAGGTCCACGCTGATGTGGCCGATGTGGCCCGCGTTGCCGGTCGGCCCGGGGTGCAGCTGTCCGCCCAGGACCAGGCCGCCGCCGACGCCCGTGGAGACGACCATGCACAGCGCGTTGTCGTGGCCGCGGGCGGCGCCCTGCCAGTGCTCGGCCGCCGTGATCGCGACGCCGTCGCCGATCAGCTCGACGGGCAGCCCTCCGGCGGCGGTCCGCACGCGCCGTACGAGCGGGTAGTCGCGCCAGCCGGGCACGTTCACCGGGCTCACCGTGCCCGCGGAGGCGTCCACCGGGCCCGCGCTGCCGATACCGAGGGCGGTCGCCCGGCCCCACAGCTCGGATGCGGTGAGTTCGCCGAGCACCTCCTCGACGGCGCGCATGACGGTCTCGCCGTCCTCCTGCGCCGGTGTCGCACGCTGCGCACGCACCAGGATGCTGCCGTGGCCGTCCACCAGCGCTCCGGCGATCTTGGTGCCGCCGATGTCGAGCGCGGCCACGAGGTCGGTGTGCATCAGTGTCTGATCTCCCCGTCAAGGATCGGATCTCCCCGTCTGCAACGGGAAAAGGGTGGGCCGGTCTCACGGTGGGGACGCAGGCCGGAGATTGCGGTGGACAGTCTCTCCCGCATCTGACAACGTTGTCCAGGCTCTATGCTCGACGCCACATCCTCATACAAGACCATGGCCCGACGCATCCCCGTGGACGACAGGACAGGACACCGCACTGTGCCCGAAACCAGCCGCCGTGCAGATCGCCTCGCAGACCGCATCTCCGGGAACCGCTACGGCAATCGTCCGACCATGAAGGACGTGGCGGCGCGTGCGGGAGTCGGACTGAAGACCGTGTCGCGCGTGGTCAACGGAGAGCCGGGGGTCACACCCGAGACGGAGCGCCGCGTCCAGGAGGCCATCGACGCCCTGGGCTTCCGCCGCAACGACAGCGCGCGGGTGCTCCGCAAGGGCCGTACCGCCAGCATCGGCCTGGTCCTGGAGGACCTCGCGGACCCGTTCTACGGTCCGCTCAGCCGCGCGGTCGAGGAGGTGGCCCGCGCACACGGCGCCCTGCTCATCAACGGCTCCAGCGCGGAGGACCCGGACCGTGAGCAGGAGCTGGTGCTGGCGCTGTGCGCACGGCGGGTGGACGGGCTGGTCGTCATCCCGGCCGGTGACGACCACCGTTATCTGGAGCCGGAGCTGAGAGCGGGCGTGGCCACCGTGTTCGTGGACCGTCCGGCCGGGAAGATCGACGCCGATGTCGTGCTCTCGGACAGCTTCGGCGGCGCCCGCGACGGTGTGGCCCACCTCATCGCCCACGGCCACCGCCGGATCGGCTTCATCGGCGACATGCCCCGCATCCACACGGCCGCCGAGCGGCTGCGCGGCTACCGGGCGGCCATGGAGGACGCGGGGATACCGGTCGAGGACGCGTGGATGTCCCTGGGCGTGACGGACCCCGAGCGGGTGCGCCGGGCGACCGAGGAGATGCTCACCGGCTCCTCGCCCGTGACCGCGGTCTTCGCGGGCAACAACCGGGTGACGGTCACCGTGATCCGGGTGCTCGCCGAGCACTCCCGCCGGATCGCCCTGGTCGGGTTCGACGACATCGAGCTCGCCGATCTGCTGGAGCCGGGCGTCACGGTCGTCGCCCAGGACGCCGCCACCCTCGGCCGCACCGCCGCCGAGCGCCTCTTCCGCCAGCTGGACGGCTCCCTGGTCGTCCCGGAGCGCATCGAGCTCCCGACCCGGCTGATCACCCGTGGCTCGGGCGAACTGGCGCCGACGGACTGAGGGCGCCCGTGGACGACCGCACCCTGGAATCGCTGGGCCTGGCCGACGCTCCGCGCGATCATCCGCTGCTCTACCCGGGCGCGTGGCCGAGGGAGTCCGGCCTCCTGGACGGTGACCGGCTGCTGCCGCTGGACCGTCCGGTGCACGAGGACCGCGTCCCCGTCCTCGCTGTCGGGTCCAACGCCTGCCCGGCCCAGATGCGGCACAAGATGGCCGAGTCGGGCATCACCTCCCCCGTGCCGATGGTGAAGGCCCGGGTCACGGGCATCGAGGTCGGCGTCTCCGCGCATGTGAGCCGCCTGGGGTATGTGTCCGCGTCACCGTTCGAAGCGCCCGGACATGTCCGGGAGTTGTTCGTGACCTGGCTGGATGCCGAGCAGCTCGCGGTCGTCGACGCGAGCGAGGGCGTGCCGCTGCCGGACGGCAACTACGGCCGTGCCTGGCTGCCCGCGCCGGAGGTGCTCGTGGAGTTGGAGGACGGCACCGGCCTTCCCGGCGCGTTCGTGTACGTCAACCGCCACGGTGTCCTGCACGACGGCACTGGCGTTCCGCGCACTCATCCGGGACAGCGTGCCCTGCTCACCGAACTCCTCGCGGGCTCGGCGCGGTTGAGGGAGCTGTTCGGTGGCACACCGGAGGAGTTCTGCTCGCGGGCCCGCGCCGACCGGCGGCTGTGCGCGGCGGGGACGCGGCTGCTCGCCGAGGAGGGGCTGGTGACGGCCTCGGGACTGGAGCGGTACGGGCCGGTTCAGCAGGTCGGGAGTCCGGGGACCGGCTGGTCGTTGTCACCGCCCTGGATGTAGACGTCGCTGATGTAGACGCCCGTGTTGCCGCTGTCGTCGTCCGTCTTGGCCCACCAGACGTTCGTCCAGTCGCCGGAGGTCTCCCGGCGCCCCAGATTCGCCTGGCAGTAGAAGTAGTTGGTGCCCGCGTTCAGGGTGCCGGCCTCGGCGCCGTCGGCGGTGTACGACGTGGTGGTCCGCCAGACCTCGCAGTTGTACTTGCCGCCGCCGACGGACACGCAGGCGGGTGTCGGCGCCGGGGTGGTCTCGCCGCCCCCGCCGGTCGCGCCGCCGCTGTCGGTGCCGCCTCCCGTCGTGCCGCCGCCGGCCGTCTTGGTCGGTGCGGGCGTGGAGTCCTGGCCGCCGGACGTGCCCTCGCCCTTCTCGGACGGCGCCGCCGTCGGGGCGGGTGTCTTCTCGTCGCCCTGCTCGGTGGGCTTGGCGGTGTCGGAGCGGTCGGCGTCCGGGCTGCCGGACGCCGGGGAGGTGGCACCGGCTGATGTGACGGAGGACGTGGGCCGTGGGCCGGCTTGCGTGTCACCGGTGTCGTTCAGCACGGCGACCGCGACTCCGGTTGCCGCGAAGACGGCCACCACGGCCAGCACGGCCGGCAGGACGCGTCCGGTACGGCGGCGGGAGGGGGCCGACGCGGCCACGGGGCCGGTGGGCGCCGAGGGGTCCTGGGCGGCGGGCGTGGCGGGGCCGAAGCCCGGCATCCCCGACCCGGTCTGCGCCGACGAACCGAAGCCCGGTGTCCCCTGGGTCCCCTGTGTCCCCCAACCGGCCTGTCCTTCCTCCCCGGGCTGTGCCGGCGCTTCCGCCCCCTGTGCCACAGGCGCGACGGACTCCGGCGGCCCGAACGCCGACGGCACCGCCGGAGGAACGCCGGGCTGTGCCTCCTCCGGAGGAGCGCCGCTCGCCCGAAGTGTCGTCGTCGGTACGTCCGTCCCCGAACCGTCCGCCACCCGCCGCAGCAGTTCCCGTGCCTCGTCGGCCTCCGGACGGCCCTCAGGCCGCTTGTCCAGCAGGCGTTGGAGCACGGGGCCGAGCGGCCCGGCCCGGTGCGGCTCCGCCGGCGGCTCGGCGACGATGGCGGTGAGGGTGGAGAAGGTCGACGTACGGCGGAAGGGCGCGACGCCCTCGACGGCCGCGTAGAGCGTGGCGCCCAGGGCCCAGACGTCGGAGGCCGGACCGGGATCGGCGCCCTGGGCCCGCTCCGGAGCCATGTAGTCCAGGGATCCGACGAGATGGCCGCTGCGGGTGAGGTGGGTGGCCGAGCCGTCGCCCGGGTCGTCCATCGTGGCGATGCCGAAGTCGGTGAGGACCACACGCCCCGAGTGCTCGAGCAGGATGTTGCCCGGCTTCACATCGCGGTGCAGGACGCCGGCGCGGTGGGCCGCGGCCAACGCGTCCAGCACCTTGGCCCCGATGTCGGCCGCCTCGCGCGCGTCGAGCGTGCCGCGCTCGCGCAGGACGGCGTCCAGCGACGGGCCGTCGATCAGTTCCATGACGATCAGCGGGCGGCCGTCGACCTCGGTCACATCGTGCACGGCGACGACTCCGGGGTGGCGCACCCGGGCCGCCGCCCTCGCCTCACGCTGCATCCGCAGCCGTAGATCGGCGAGTTCGGGGCCGTCCGCGTCGGTGTAGGTGCGCAGTTCCTTGACGGCGACCTCGCGACCGAGGACCTCGTCGACTGCCCGCCAGACCACGCCCATGCCGCCGCGACCGAGCTGGGCCACGACGCGATAGCGCCCGGCCAGCAGTCGACCGGCCTCGTCCGTCTGTCCGTTCTCCCCCGAAGACACCGCTGCCCCGTTCCTGTGACACGCCTTTCGTGCCGTACAGACTACGGGGCGCCAGTGACAGCGCGGTCAGGAGACCTCGGCTGTGACAGCTCCGCTACGTCGTCACTTGGCGGATGCCGTCAGATCCCCGCGCCGGGGCGCCGCGAAGCCCTCCAGGTCGGCCCGGGTCAGCCCGGTCGCGCGCGCGACCTCGGCGATGTCGAGGGCGCCGCAGTCCAGGCCCCGCAGCAGATACCCGCTGAGCGCCTTCGCGGTGGCGGGCTCGTCCATGACGTCGCCGCCGGCCCGGTTGGCGTACCGGGTGAGGCGGGCCGCGGCCTGCTCGAAGCCCTCGCGGTAGAAGGCGAAGACGGCCGCGTACCGGGTCGGGATGTGACCGGGGTGCATGTCCCAGCCCTGGTAGTAGGCGCGGGCCAGGGCGCGCCGGGTGAGGCCGTAGTGCAGCCGCCAGGCGTCGTGGACCTTCTCGGTCGTACCGATCGGGAGGACGTTGGTGGAGCCGTCCGAGACGCGTACGCCGGTGCCCGCCGCCGCGACCTGCATGATCGCCTTGGCGTGGTCGGCGGCCGGGTGGTCGCTGGCCTGGTAGGCGGCGGAGACGCCGAGGCAGGCGCTGTAGTCGAAGGTGCCGTAGTGCAGCCCGGTGGCGCGGCCCTCGGCGGCCTCGATCATGCGGGCGACGGTGGCGGTGCCGTCGGCGGCGAGGATGGACTGGCTGGTCTCGATCTGGATCTCGAAGCCGATCCGGCCGGGCTCGAGACCGCGCGCCTTCTCAAAGGCCTCCAGGAGCCGCACCATGGCGGTGACCTGCTCGGCGTACGTCACCTTGGGCAGCGTCAGGACCAGCCCGTCGGGCAGCCCGCCCGCCTCCATCAGCCCGGTCAGGAAGATGTCGAGGGTGCGGATGCCCCGGTCCCGTACCGGCGCCTCCATGCACTTCATGCGGATGCCCATGTACGGAGCCGCCGTGCGGTTCGCGTACGCCTCGGCGATCAGCCGGGCCGCACGGGCCGCCGCCTCGTCCTCCTCGGCGTCGGGGCGCGGGCCGTAGCCGTCCTCGAAGTCGACGCGCAGGTCTTCGATGGGCTCGCGCTCCAGCTTGGCCCGCACGCGCGCGTGGACGGGCTCGGCGAGGTCGTCCGCGAGGCCGAGGACGGCGGCGAAGGAGGCGGCGTCCGGGGCGTGTTCGTCGAGGGCCGCGAGGGCCTGGTCGCCCCAGGAGCGGATGGTGTCGGCGGTGAAGACGTCACCGGGGACGTAGACGGTGTGGACGGGCTGACGGGTGCCGGGGTCGCCGGGGTAGCGGCGCTCCAGTTCGGCGTCGACCGGCGCGAGGGAGGCGCTGATCTCCTCGCTGACGGCGCCCGCGAGGCTTGTCGCCGCCTTCTCCTGCTGGCCCTGACCCATCCCACACCCTCCTGTTTTCCGCAGTACGGAATCAACAATCCGTAGAACGAAGTTATCCGGGGACCTTCCCGCCGGTCAACACCACTTCCGAACCGGTCCACTCCAGGCTTTCGACATGTTCACGTCCATCTCACATGGCGATAGAACACTTCCGTACGCACGACTCGTCCGGCAGCCCCCACCGAAGGAGCCCCCGTGCCGCAGCACAGCCGAGTCACGCGCCGTCTGGGCCTGAAGACCGCGTTGGCGGCGGCGATCGCCGTCCCGCTCTCCAGTACAGCACTGTCCGGACCGTCCGCCTCCGCGGAGGAATCCCGGTCCGCGAACGGCCGCCTGGAGGTCATGTCCTTCAACCTCCGCTTCGCCAGCACCACCGAACCCAACAGCTGGACCGTCCGCAGACCGGTGATGCGCGAACTGCTGCGCCGCGAGGGCCTCCACCTCATCGGCACCCAGGAAGGCCTCTACCAGCAGGTCAGGGACATCGAGTCGGATCTCGGAGCCCACTACGACTGGATCGGCACCGGACGCGCGGGCGGCAGCCGCGACGAGTTCATGGCGATCTTCTACGACACCCGACGGCTCGCCCCGCTCGAGTACGACCACTTCTGGCTCTCCGACACCCCGAACGTCATCGGCTCCAACACCTGGGGCGGCGGCTCCATCCGGATGGTCACCTGGGTCCGTTTCCGTGATCTGGCCGACGGCGGCCGGGAGTTCTACTTCCTCGACACCCACCTCGACAACGCCAGCCAGAACGCACGCGCGCGTGCCGCCGCGCTGACCGTCCAGCGGATCGCCGGACTGGACCCCTCGCTGCCCCTCCTGGTGACGGGAGACTTCAATGTCGCGGCCCACAAGAACCCGGTCTACGACACCATGCTGAGCGCCGGCCTCGTCGACACCTGGGACACGGCCGCCGAGCGCAGCCCGCTGTACGCGACCTTCCACGGCTACAAGCCGCTGACGCCGGACGGCGACCGCATCGACTGGATCCTGGCCACACCGGGGGTCACGACACACCGCGCGTCGATCAACACCTTCGCCGTGAACGGCCAGTTCCCGAGCGACCACCTGCCGGTGCAGGCGTCGCTGACCCTGGGATGAGCCAGGGCCTGTTCTGAGTTGCCCCGTCGTCCACGCGGAGCGCGGGCGCAGCAGCGTTCGGTGCGCAGGCGAGGCAACTCAGAGCAGGCCCTAAGGCCCCCGCGACCGTCGGCACGGTCGCGGGGGCCTCGTTCAGCGCTCGACGGATCAGCCCTTGCGGGTCTTGATCTCCTCGGTGAGCTGCGGGACGACGTCGAAGAGGTCGCCGACGACGCCGTAGTCGACGAGGTCGAAGATCGGGGCCTCGGCGTCCTTGTTGATCGCCACGATCGTCTTCGAGGTCTGCATACCGGCGCGGTGCTGGATGGCGCCGGAGATACCGGAGGCGATGTACAGCTGCGGCGAGACCGACTTACCGGTCTGGCCGACCTGGTTGGTGTGCGGGTACCAGCCGGCGTCCACCGCGGCACGCGAGGCACCGACGGCCGCGCCGAGGGAGTCGGCGAGCCCTTCGATGATCGCGAAGTTCTCCGCGCCGTTCACACCGCGGCCGCCGGAGACCACGATCGCGGCCTCGGTCAGCTCCGGGCGGCCGGTCGACTCGCGCGGGGTGCGGGCGGTGACCTTGGTGCCGGCGGCCTGCTCGGAGAAGGACACGGCGAGGGCCTCGACCGCGCCGGCGGCCGGAGCGGCCTCCACGGCGGCGCTGTTGGGCTTGACCGTGATGACCGGGGTGCCCTTGGCGACACGGGACTTGGTGGTGAAGGAGGCGGCGAACACCGACTGCGTGGCCACCGGGCCCTCGTCACCGGCCTCCAGGTCGATGGCGTCGGTGATGATGCCGGAGCCGATGCGCAGCGCCAGACGGGCGGCGATCTCCTTGCCCTCGGCGGAGGACGGCACCAGCACGGCGGCCGGGGAGACGGCCTCGACCGCGGCCTGGAGGGCGTCCACCTTCGGGACGACCAGGTAGTCGGCGTACTCGGAGGCCTCGTGGGTGAGGACCTTCACGGCGCCGTGCTCGGCGAGGGTGGCGGCGGTGTCGGCGGCGCCGGCACCGAGGGCGACCGCGACGGGCTCGCCGACACGGCGGGCCAGCGTCAGCAGCTCCAGGGTGGGCTTGCGGACGGCACCGTCCACGTGGTCGACGTAGACGAGAACTTCAGCCATGGGAATGCTCTCCTGCGAATTGCGAGGGCTTGAGGGGGCGTAGGCGGGTGGGCCTCGGATGCCGGGTCGGCCAGGGGGCGACCCCCGGACCCGCAGCGGCTAGATGAACTTCTGGCCCGCGAGGAACTCAGCGAGCTGCTTGCCGCCCTCGCCCTCGTCCTTGACGATCGTGCCGGCCGTACGGGCCGGGCGCTCGGCCGCGGAGTCGACGACCGTATAGGAACCCTCCAGGCCGACCTCCTCGGCCTCCAGGTCCAGGTCGGACAGGTCCCAGGACTCGACCGGCTTCTTCTTGGCCGCCATGATGCCCTTGAAGGACGGGTAACGCGCCTCGCCCGACTGGTCGGTGACCGACACGACGGCCGGCAGCGATGCCTCCAGGGTCTCGGAGGCGGCGTCGCCGTCCCGGCGGCCCTTGACGGAGCCGTCCTCGACGGAGACCTCGGAGAGCAGCGTGACCTGCGGGACGCCCAGGCGCTCGGCCAGCAGCGCCGGTACGACGCCCATGGTGCCGTCGGTGGAGGCCATACCGGAGATGACCAGGTCGTAACCGGCCTTCTCGATCGCCTTGGCCAGCACCAGCGAGGTGCCGATGGCGTCGGTGCCGTGCAGGTCGTCGTCCTCGACGTGGATCGCCTTGTCGGCACCCATCGAAAGGGCCTTGCGGAGCGCGTCCTTGGCGTCCTCGGGGCCCACGGTCAGGACGGTGATCTCGGCGTCGTCGGCGTCGTCGGCGATCTGCAGCGCCTGCTCGACGGCATATTCGTCGAGCTCGGAGAGCAGACCGTCCACGTCGTCCCGGTCGACGGTCAGGTCATCGGCGAAGTGCCGGTCGCCAGTGGCGTCGGGCACGTACTTCACAGTGACAACGATCCTCAAGCTCACGCCGGCTCTCCTACTGCATCGTCATTTTTCGGCTGCCTACTTGCAGGCAGCATAGGCGCCCCAAGCGGCCGATCCCGGTCGGGGCGGCCTGCGCACCGACCGAAATATTACTCGCCAGTACACCCAGTTCCTGCCCGCTAAGCAAGCGCTTTGAACTGTGACCTTTGCAACGCAGCGTAACCGGAACTCGACGGTCCCGCAGAAGAGTCCGGGGCCCGGTCAGTCACGCAGCGCGGTGAACCGCCCCTGGTGGTACACGAGCGGACGTCCGGGTCCCGCGGGGTCGCCGTGGACGACCTCGGCGAGCACGATGCGGTGATCCCCCGCGGGCACGCGCGCGTGCACCCGGCACACGAGCCAGGCGAGGACGTCGTCGAGGACGGGGACCCCTTCCGGCCCCTCCCGCCAGGTGGTGGACGCGCCGAAGCGGTCGGCGCCACTGCGGGCGAAAGTCGCGGCGAGCTCCCGCTGGTGCTCGCCGAGTATGTGCACGCCGACATGCTCAGCCCCGGCTATCGCGGGCCAGCTGGAGGCGCCCGTGCCGATTCCGAAGGACACGAGCGGGGGTTGGGCCGAGACCGAGGTCAGGGAGGTGGCGGTGAAGCCGGCCGGGCCGCTGTCACCGAGCGCGGTGATGACGGCGACGCCCGCCGCGTGCCGCCGGAAGACGGAGCGGAACAGGTCGGTGGTGGTGAGCTGACGGGTGACCAGATCGGGCGTGGTCGTCATGGAGTTGTCCTTCTGCGGGGAGAGCGGCGAGCGGTCCTGGGAGGGTCAACGGCCCGGACAGCGCGCGCTCGCATGGCGGGCCAGGTCTATGTGCACCCGCCCGAAGAGAAGGAGTTCCTGAGGCATAAGGCCAGGGTCACGATAGGTGGTGCGCGCAGTCAAGTACGTCCCGGCATATGGGAGATGCCTCACCGCGCTCAGACCGCCTCCCCCAGGGCCGCGATCACATCCGCCTTGCGCGGCTGACCGGTGGCCCGCCGCACCACCTGACCGTCGGCGTCCAGGACCAGCACGGTCGGGGTCTTGAGGATGCCGAGTCGGCGTACGAGCTCCAGCCGGGCCTCGGCGTCGATCTCGATGTGGGCCACGCCCGGCACCATCTCGGCCACCTCGCCCAGAATCCGCCGGGTCGCGCGACAGGGTGCGCAGAAAGCGCTGGAGAACTGCACGAGGGTTGCGCGCTCGCCGAGATCCTCGCCCAACTCGGCCGCGCCGAGCAGCTTTCCGTCGTCGCGCCCGCGCACCCGCACTCTCCCGTTCCGCCACCGATGCAGCACTCCGTAGGCGCTCGCCACCACGAGCACCGCCACACACACCACAAGTCCGGTCATCGTCTCCTCAAGCATTCACACGACTGCAAAGATTCCCGACGCCCCGAATCCTTTCCGCTGCGGAATGCTTGATTCCCATGGACATCGACGCAAGAGGGCCGCGGTTCGGGGCGGCCGTGAGCACCGTTGTACTGGCGGTCGTTCTGATCACCGGCAGCGCCTGGCTGCTGGCCTGGCAGACGCTGGCATTCGCGCTGGGCGCCGCGGGCGGGGTGAGCCGGTCACCGTACGGCCTGCTCTTCCGGAAGGCCGTGCGGCCCCGGATCGGGCCGCCCACCGAGTTCGAGCCGCCGGAGCCGCCCCGCTTCGCGCAGGCGGTGGGGCTCCTCTTCGCGGGGCTCGGGCTGGTCGGCTACACGGTGGGGCCGCTCTGGCTGGGGCTCGCTGCGACGGGGGCCGCGCTCGCCGCCGCCTTTCTCAATGCTGCATTCGGGTACTGCCTGGGGTGCGAGATGTACCTGCTCATCCGCAGGATTGCGGTACGCACGGAGTAAAGGCGGCGTAAAAGCCCGAGGTGGATCATGGGGTCGAAGTGACGAGGATCTCGCCGTTCACAGGCACGAACACTGGCTGTCCGTCCGTTCTTCGGGCACGATCTGCGAGATGCCGTAAACCTACGGCTGCGTAACTTTCCCGCCGGGAGCCCTTTACCTGGCAGAGAAGGAAGGGTTCACCCCGTCCATGGCAGAGCTTGTCTACCGCCCCGTTATCGGTCTCGCCGTCACGTTGTTCAAGGCGTGGGACCTGAAGATCGACTGCAAGGGGTCGGAGAACATTCCGCGCTCGGGCGGCGCCGTGCTGGTGAGCAACCACATCAGCTATCTGGACTTCATCTTCGACGGCCTGGCAGCGCTCCCGCAGAAGCGCCTGGTCCGCTTCATGGCCAAGGAGTCGGTGTTCCGGCACAAGATCTCCGGACCGCTGATGCGCGGGATGAAGCACATTCCCGTGGACCGCAAGCAAGGTGAGGCGGCGTACGCGCACGCGCTGGACTCGCTGCGCTCCGGTGAAGTCATCGGGGTGTTCCCGGAGGCCACGATCTCGGAGTCGTTCACGCTGAAGAGCTTCAAGTCGGGCGCCGCCCGGCTGGCCCAGGAGGCGGGCGTTCCGCTGATCCCGATGGCCCTGTGGGGCACACAGCGGCTGTGGACCAAGGGCCACCCGAAGAACTTCAAGCGCAGCCACACCCCGATCACCATCCGGGTCGGCGAGGCGATCGAGGCCTCCCGCGACAAGTACGCCGGAGCGATTACGCGCCAACTGCGCGATGCCGTACAGGAACTCCTCGAAGCCGCGCAGCGGGCCTACCCCGTGCGCCCCAAGGACGCCCAGGACACCTGGTGGATGCCGGCGCACCTCGGCGGTACGGCGCCGACACCGGAGCAAGTCCGCGCGGCCGAGGCCCGCTAGCGCTTCGCCGGGACTACTGCTCCGTGCCGCCGGTCGGGGGGCGCACCGTCACCCGCGCCCCCGGGCTGAACTTCTCCAGCAGTTCTACGAGTTCGGCGGCCGCCGCCTCGACGTCGGCGACCGGCATCGGAGCCAGGCTCTCCAGCAGGAAGAGCGCCGAGGTGCTCTCCTCGGTGAGCCGGGTGCGCGGTCCCTGGCGCCAGTTCCAGCGGCGGCAGGTCACACTGGCCTCGTCGCACCACACCACCTCGCCGGCGTCCGGGTGCTCAACGGCCTCCTCACCACCGGCGACGGTCACGAAGTCCTCGTCGCCCGTGGCCCGTACAAGACGCATGCCGCCCTGGATGCGGTCCAGGTCCTCGCCGCCGACGGGGATCAGGTGGGCGACGCTGATGGCGTTGTAGAGGTCGACAAGCACATTGATCCGGGGCAGGCCCGCCTCCGACAACGCCCGCTTGGCCAGCGCCTCCGCCGAGTTGCGGGTCCGCGACGGCTTCGACCCGAACGCCGTGTAGGCCTCCCGCCATGCGGCGATGTGCGCGTCCTCGTGCGGCGCCCGCCCGTCCAGACGTACGGCGAGCCGGCGGGCCGCGTCGTCCAGGAGCGCCGAACTGTCTGCGGTGCTGGGTCCGTTGACGAGGCCGTGCGCCTCGATGGCGATGTGCGTGAAGCCGGGTACGAGGTCGCGCACCTCATCGGACACGGTCAGCGTGAGAGTCATGGTCGGCCTTGCCTCAGAGTGCGGTGGGGAGCGTCTGCCACAGGTGCGGCCGGTCACGCGCCGCCTTGAGGGCGTCGAGCACGACCGGGTGTGATTCAGCGTACAACACCGGGTAGTCCATCTCATTGGACTCAGGGTCGGGCACGAAGGCCAGCCGCTCGCCGTCGAGGGAGAACTGGGCGTCCACGCCGGGCTTATTGCCCCTGGGATCCTGCCGATGCCAGGCGCCGTTGAACCGGACGGCGACAAGACCGTGCACCACCTCGAACCGCTGGTAGCAGAGCGCCGTCGGAATGTCCTCGGCCCGCAGCAGCGCCGCCAGGGCGTGCGCCTTGGCGTAGCAGATACCCGTGCCCTGCTCCAGGACGTCCGAGGCACGCCAGGTGACCCGTAGGTCGCCGGAGTCCTGCGAGTGCGGGATGGCGTCACGCACGTACTCGAAGGCGGCCCGCGCATAGGCATACGAGTCAACAGCCTCCTTGGCGAGTCGGGCCGCAGTCGCCCTTACCACCGGATGCTCATGGTCAATAACCTCGTCGGCGGCCAAGTAGGCGGACAGGTCAGGGTTTTCCTGGATCAGCTGCATACCTGCGGAGCCTAGATATGCAGGTCGAGGCAAGTCAATGAATTTTCTAAGCTCCGCATACCTATGCAGTACACGATCGGTTGAAGAACGGCTGAAGACCGCCGCAACCAGACATCCGAGCACAACCGTTGCACCCCGCCGTCGGTCTCGGCCACCGGCAGACCGTCGACGAGGGGGAATTCATGAAGGACCAGCAGACCGGGCCGACACGACGTGTGAGATACCGGCTTCTCGCGGGCGTGCTCGCCGCGGGTGCCCTGGCGGCGGTCGGAGTCGGGCCGGCGCACGCCGTCTCCGACCAGTTGTGGATCAGCGTGCCGTCCGAGACGGTGCTGCCCGGGCCGGACGCGGACGGCAGCGCACCTGAGCGGAACCTTGCGGTGGACGTCACCCACGACAACCTCGACAACAGCGTGCCGGGCGGGCAACTGACGGTGGACGCAAGCGAGATCGCCGCCTTCGCGCGGGTGTCGTGGCCCGCCAACTGCGTGCCCGAGTCGGACGTCAGGGCGCTCTGCACCTTCCCGGAGATGCCGGCCGGGACGGAGCGCGTGCCGGCCGCCGAGCTCGGGCTCCGCGCGCTGCCGGACGCGGACCTCGGCGCGTCGGGGTCCTTGCGCTACACGGCCGGCGCCGGGGAGCTGACCTCGAGCCCGGCGGAGACCCTGATCACCCTCGGCAACGGACCGGATCTCGGCCTCAGCCAGGCCGAGAACCAGCGCGGGCTCACTCCGGGCACGGCCACCCGCGTACGGGCGACGGTCGCCAACAACGGCAACCGCGCCGTGGATCGCACGCTGCTGTCGCTCTACGCCTCCTACGGGCTGCGGTTCAAGGAGCGGCACGCCAACTGCGAGTACCAGGAGCAGGACACCGGTACGTTCGCGCTGTGCGTGCTGGACGAGGCGGTGGCTCCGGGTCAGCAGTACGCGCTGGTGACCGAGCTCGGCGTCGGGCGCAGGGCGCTGTACGAACGGTTCGACCACTCCGTCCTGCCCTATTCGGACGCGGCGCTGGAAGAAGCCCGCGGCGACGGGGCGTGGACCCGGGGAACGGGCGCCGAGCTGAACCTGCGGCCCATGACCGGGCAGCCGGCCGCGGCCGCGGAGAACGACCTCGACCTGTCCGACAACTACCGGACCGTCATCCTCGACGCCAAGAACACCGCCGACCTGAAGCTCACCGGCAGCAGGGTGCGCGGGGCCGTCGGAGACACGGTCACCGCCCGGGTGACCGTGTCGAACCGCGGCCCGGCCTGGGTGGCGTCGCTGGGCGTCGGCGCGCCGGTCGCCGTTGTGCGCTTCCAGGCGCCGGAGGGCACCAAGGTGCTCGACATGGACGAGTGCTGGTCGTCGGAGCCGGACGATCCCGGCCCCGTGACCGACTACTTCTGCGCGACGCCCGTCTGGCTGCACGACGGGTCGTCCCACACCTTCGAGATCCCGCTCCAGATCGAGCGGGTGGTACGCGGTGCCCGGGCGACCGTCTCCACCGTCAACGACATGCCTGAGCTGGAGATCAGGAAATTCGATCCGAACCTGCGCAACAACACGGCGGCGATCGTCGTCAACGGCTGAACGGTGAGGAGGGAGGAGACGGCCTAACGCGCCATCTCCTCCTTCAGCGCCGCCACGAACCCGTCCACGTCCTCCTCGGTCGTGTCGAAGGCGCACATCCAGCGCACGTCGCCCGCGGCCTCGTCCCAGAAGTAGAAGCGGAACCGCTTCTGCAGGCGCTCGCTCACGTCGTGCGGGAGGCGCGCGAACAGGGCGTTGGACTGCACCGGGTAGAGGAGTTCGACGCCGTGTACCGCGCGCACGCCCTCCGCCAGCCGCTGGGCCATCTCGTTGGAGTGCCGCGCGTTGCGCAGCCAGAGGTCCTTGGCGAGGAGCGCCTCCAACTGGACCGACACGAAGCGCATCTTGGAGGCGAGCTGCATGGACAGCTTGCGCAGATGCTTCATGTGGCTGACGGCGTCCTGGTTGATGACGACGACCGCCTCGCCGAACAGCGCGCCGTTCTTGGTCCCGCCGAGGGAGAGGATGTCGACGCCGACCGCGTTGGTGAAGGTCCGCATGGGCAGGTCGAGCGAGGCCGCCGCGTTGGCGAGGCGGGAGCCGTCGACGTGGACCTTCATGCCGTGCGCGTGGGCGTGTTCGCAGATGGCGTGGATCTCGTCGGGCGTGTAGACGGTGCCGAGTTCGGTGCTCTGGGCTATGGAGACGACCTGCGGCATGGCCCGGTGCTCGTCCTCCCAGCCGTACGCCTGCCGGTCGATCAGCTCGGGCGTGAGCTTGCCGTCGGGTGTGGGCACGGTGAGCAGCTTGAGGCCGCCCATGCGCTCGGGAGCGCCGCCCTCGTCGACGTTGATGTGCGCGCTCTCGGCGCAGATCACCGCGCCCCAGCGGTCGGTGACCGCCTGGAGCGCCACGACGTTGGCGCCGGTGCCGTTGAAGACCGGGAACGCCTCGGCGGTGGCGCCGAAGTGGCTGCGGATGATCCGCTGGAGGTTCCCGGTGTAGTCGTCCTCGCCGTACGCGACCTGATGGCCGCCGTTGGCCAGGGCCAGGGCGGCGAGCACCTCGGGGTGGGCCCCGGCGTAGTTGTCGCTGGCGAAACCGCGGATCTCCGGGTCGTGGTGGCGACGAGCCTGCGTAAAAGCGGTCTTCGGAGGGTTCACGGCTTCTCGGTGAGCCACAGACGGTGTCCGTTCACTTCTGCGGCGGGCTTGTCCCAGACGTCGACGACGGCCTCGGCCAGGTCCTTGACGTCCGTGAAGCCCGCGAACTTCGCGTTGGGTCGCTCGGCGCGCATCGCGTCGTGCACCAGCGCCTTCACCACCAGGATCGCAGCGGCCGCGTTCGGGCCCTGCTCGCCCCCGGCCTTGCGGAAGTAGTCGGCCGTGGCCAGCGTCCACGCCTCGGCGGCGGCCTTGGCGGCGGCGTAGGCGGCGTTGCCCGCGGTGGGCTTGGTGGCACCGGCCGCGCTGATCAGGACGTACCGGCCGCGGTCGCTGCGCTGCAACGCCTCGTGGAAGGCGAGGGAGGTGTGCTGCACCGTGCGGATCAGCAGCAGCTCCAGGAAGTCCCAGTCGTCGAGATTGGTCCTGGTGAAGGTCTCGCTGCCGCGCCAGCCGCCGACGAGGTGCACCAGGCCGTCGATCCGGCCGAAGTCCTTCTCGATGCGGGTGGCCCAGTCGTGGGTGGACTGGAGGTCGAGCAGATCGACCGTGTCGCCGACGACGGTGGCGCCGCCGTGCGCGTAGCTGGCCGCGTCCACGGCCTCCGCCAGCCGCTCCGGGTCGTTGTCCGAACCGACGACGGTCGCGCCTGCCTCGGCCAGCCTGAGCAGCGCCGCACGCCCGGCGGGTCCGCCCGCGCCGGCCACCGCGATCACCGCACCGCTGAGAGCTCCGTTCGCCATGATCTTCGCCTCCTGAGCCACGTTCTTGGTGCGGTCGCTCACGCGGCGACCCGCTCGGCGGTGTCCCCGGTGATGCCCCGAGTCGAGGCAATCACGTTCTTGAGCTTCTTGGACAGTGCCTCATAGAACATGCTCAGCGGAAACTCGTCCGGAAGCACGTCATCGACGAGCTTGCGCGGCGGCAGGGTCAGGTCCAGGGCCTCGGGACCCTTGGCCCACTTGGAGCCGGGGTGCGGAGCCAGGTAGGTGGAGACCAGCTCGTAGCCCTTGAACCAGTGGACGAGCTTGGGGCGGTCGATGCCGTCGCGGTACAGCTTCTCGATGTCGGCGCACAGCTGGTTGGTGACCTGGGGTGCGCGCTGCCAGTCGATGAAGAGCTTGTTGTCGGTCCAGCGGACGACGTCGTGCTTGTGGAGGTAGGCGAAGAGGAGCTGGCCGCCGAGGCCGTCGTAGTTGCGGACGCGCTCACCGGTGACCGGGAAGCGGAACATCCGGTCGAACAGCACCGCGAACTGCACGTCACGGGCCTGCGAGACACCGTCGGCCTCCAGCTGCACGGACTCCCTGAAGGCGGTGAGGTCGCAGCGCAGCTCTTCGAGGCCGTACATCCAGAACGGCTGGCGCTGCTTGATCATGAACGGGTCGAAGGGCAGGTCGCCGTGGCTGTGGGTGCGGTCGTGGACCATGTCCCACAGGACGAAGGCCTCCTGGCACCGCTTCTGGTCGTGGACCATGGCGGCGATGTCGGCGGGCAGGTCGAGGCCGAGGATGTCGACGGCGGCCGCGGTCACGCGACGGAAGCGGGCTGCCTCTCGGTCGCAGAAGATGCCGCCCCAGGAGAAGCGCTCGGGGGCCTCGCGCACGGCGATGGTCTCCGGGAAGAGGACGGCGGAGTTGGTGTCGTAGCCGGCCGTGAAGTCCTCGAAGGTGATGCCGCAGAACAGCGGGTTGTCGTAGCGGGTGCGCTCCAGCTCGGCCAGCCAGTCCGGCCAGACCATGCGCAGGACGACCGCTTCGAGGTTGCGGTCGGGGTTGCCGTTCTGCGTGTACATGGGGAAGACGACCAGGTGCTGGAGGCCGTCCGCGCGATGCGCGGCGGGCTGGAAGGCCAGCAGCGAGTCGAGGAAGTCCGGCACCTGGAAGCCGCCGTCGGACCAGCGGCGCAGATCCTCGACGAGGGCCTCGTGGTAGGCGCGGTCGTGCGGGAGCAGCGGCGACAGCTCCGCGACGGCGTCGGTGATCCGGCGTACGGCGAGTTCGGCGTCCGCGGATTCCGGGGCGCCCTCGGTCTCGAAGTCGATCGATCCGTCCTTGGACTGCCACGGCCGGATCTGCTCCACGGCATCCTTGAGGACGGGCCATGCCGGGTGCTCCACCACCCTGGCCACGGGAGGAACCTGACCCTCCACACCCACCTGCACAAGAATTTCCGTCATACCTCACCCTCCACGGGAGAACCTCGCGTAAGGACACCGTATGCATACGGGGTTTCCTCCAGCAAGTGGATCCTCGGGAAAATATCCTGCCTGAACCCCATCGTCACCGAACTTTTTCCTGTCAGATGCCGCGACGGCGATTACTTCGGCTGTGAGCGGGCAGACGGGACTCGGGATCGACGACTGCCTGCGGTCAATCCGCACAGGACTCGCCCACGCCCGGGTGACCGTGCGGGGGCCCGGGCAGGCAGGTTCGCCGTGCGCTGCACGCCAATCCCCGGTGAACGTGCGGGTACATCGCGGGTAGGGGCCGTTAGGCTGCGGCCCTGCCGCGCGAAACGTCCGCTCCGTTTCGCGCGTGCCCGAGCCGCCGTCGACGGAAGCGAGTTGGAACCTTGAACTTCCTTACCATCGGTCACCGCGGAGTCATGGGTGTCGAACCCGAAAACACCCTCCGTTCCTTCGTCGCCGCCCAGCAGGCCGGCCTCGATGTCATCGAACTCGATCTGCACCTGAGCAAGGACGGCGCCCTCGTCGTCATGCACGACGCGGACGTGGACCGCACGACCGACGGAACCGGCCCGATCGCCGAGCAGACCCTCGCCGAACTGCGCGCCCTGGACGCGGGCCGCGGGGAGCGCGTGCCGGTCTTCGAGGAGGTCCTGGACGCGGTGAAGTGCCCGCTTCAGGCCGAGATCAAGGACGAGGCGGCGGCGCGTGCGCTCGCCGAGGTCATGCACCGGCGGGATCTGCTCGGCCGGGTCGAGGTGTCCTCGTTCCACGACGAGGCGATCGCCGAGATCGCCCGGCTGGTGCCCGGGGTGCGCACGGCGCTCATCGGCAGCCGCTTCGGCACCGACATCGTCGACCGTGCCGTAGAAGCCGGTGCGCGGACGGTCTGTCTCAACATCCGCCGGCTCACGCTGGAGGTGGTGGAGCACGCGCGGAAGGCGGACCTGAGGATCATCGGCTGGGTGGTGAACACACAGGACCACCTGCGTCTCGTACGGGCTCTGGAGCTCGACGGCGCCACCACCGACTACCCGGAGATCAAACGCACCGGCCGCTTCACGGCGTAGCGGTCAGGCGAGTTCCTTGACCAGCAGCTCGAACTGAAGGTCATCGCGCTGGGGAATGCCGAAGCGCTCATCGCCGTACGGGAACGGCGTCATCCGTCCCGTACGGCGGTAGCCGCGCCGCTCGTACCAGGCGATGAGGTCGTTGCGTACGGAGATCACCGTCATGTGCATCTCGGTGGCGCCCCAGTCCGCACGGACGGCGCGCTCCGCCTCGGCGATGATCACCTTGCCGAGACCCTCGCCCTGGACTCGCGGGCTGACCGCGAACATCCCGAAGTAGGCGTGGTCCCCGCGGTGTTCGAGCTGGCAGCAGGCGATGACCTCGCCGGCCCGCTCGACGGTCAGCAGCCGGCTGTCGGGCGACTTGATCACGGCCCGCACACCCTCCGGGTCGGTCCGCTGCCCTTGAAGGATGTCCGCCTCGGTGGTCCAACCGGCCCGGCTGGAGTCACCGCGGTACGCCGACTCGATCAGTGCGACCAGTGTGTCCACATCGGCGTCGACTGCGTCTCGAAACGTCAGTCCGGTGGCTGCGGTCTCCATGGGGGACGACTCCGATCTCCGGCGCGGCTCAGGCACGGACGAGGGTAACGCAGCCACTAGGCTCCGGATGCATGGTGCATGTACTGAGCAGCCGTATCCTCCTGCGACCGACCGATCCCGAGCGGTCCCGGATGTTCTACGGCGAGCAGCTGGGCCTGTCCGTCTACCGCGAGTTCGGTACCGGGCCGGAGCGCGGCACGGTCTACTTCCTCGGCGGCGGCTTTCTGGAGGTCTCCGGACGGTCCGACACTCCACCGTCCCCGGCCGTGAAGCTGTGGCTCCAGGTCGGGGATGTGGCCGCGGCGCACGAGGAGTTGCGGGCGAAGGGCGTCGAGGTCGTGCGGGAGCCGGTGAAGGAGCCGTGGGGGCTGATCGAGATGTGGATCGCCGATCCGGACGGAACGCGGATCGTGCTGGTGGAGGTACCCGCGGACCATCCGATCCGGTACCGGCCGGGGATCTGAGCGGGCAGCGCTGAGCAGGGCAGCGCCCCAAAGGGGCGCGGGGCTGTATCACTACGCGGCTGCGCCGCGCGGGCGCGGCCAGCCACGACGGCCCCGCAGACGATCGACGGCCTAGCGCGGCACTTCCCGGCGGCACCCCCCGCGGAGCGCCCAGCAGCGATCCGTGCGGGTCAGTTCGCGGAATCCCGCCGCGAGCAGGTGGTCGAGCATCGCGGTGTCGGTGGCGGATTCGTAGGCGAGCAGCCGGTCCGCGCCGCACAGGCGCAGCCAGTCGGCGGCCTGGGCGAGGAGCCGGCGCTCCAGGCCCTGGCCGTACCGGGCCGGATCGTGCAGATTGCCGATGTCGGCCAGGCCGGCGGCACGGGCCTGGCGTTCGGGGCGGGCCAAGGCCGTGTCGACCTCGATGAAGCCGAGGGTGCCGCCGTCGGCGTGCGCGGTGAGACGGGTGCCGCACTCCCCCAGGGTGCGCTCGACCGTGACGTCCGGCCAGGGTTCCGGGTCCGGCAGGTCGGCCACCCGCGCCAGGAGGATCACCTCGGTGTCCCCCACGTGCCGGAAACCGGCGCGTTCGTAGACGCCGCGGATGTGCGGCCAGTTGCGGGGCAGGCCGTAGACGGCGGGGGCGGGGATCTCGCCACTGGCGTAGCGGGCGCGGACTCCCCAGCGCGCCAGTCGGGCGAGGCAGGCGCTCATCAGCAGGTCGGCGGCGTCATCGGCGTCCGGCCGGAACGAGGCCGGCGGGTGACAGACGAACCAGTCGATCTCACCGATGTCGCGATATCCCTCGCCCACCTCGGAGTCGTCGCGGTACCGCAGCAGATGCGCGGCGGCCACGACGTGGTCGCGCTGCTCGACGACAAGTGTCGTCCGCTCCCGCACCCATGGGTCGGTGATGAACTCGTCCGGCTGTCGCTCCAGGCTGCTGAGGACCGTGTTCACCGAGACGGAGACACCGGGTACGACGGCGGCGACATGCGCGTTGATCAGGTCGGTGAGCTGGTCGCGGTCGGCGCGACGGAAGGGGCGCACGGTGGGCGCGGGCATGCGGGACCTCCGGGAGAACGTGCCGGGCTGGAGGCCGCCATGCGATGCGGTACGGGGCCGAGCGTACGTCGGCGGCCGCGCAGGGCACCAGTGGATTCGCGTCGGATGGCCGGACACCCGGGCCGGGCATAGCGTGCCGAAGGGGGCTCCCGCGGCTGCCTTACGGAAGGGAACGCCATGAAACTCGACAAGCCGGTGCCCGGCGGGCCCTGCTGGACGGAACTGGGGACCAGTGATGTGGCCGGCGCCCGGCGGTTCTACGCGGAGCTGTTCGGCTGGCGCTCCGAGACGGACCCACGCCAGGAGGCCGGCGGCTACACGGTTGCCCACCTCGGCGATTCCGCGGTCGCCGCGCTGACCCCGCTGTACCAGGAGGGCCAGCCCGTCGCCTGGAACGTGTCGTTCGCGGTGGCGGACGTCGACGAGGCGGCGCAGCAGGTGGCGGGGGCCGGCGGGACGGTCCTGGTCGGGCCGATGGACGTGTTCGACGTGGGGCGGTTCGCGGTGGTCCTCGATCCCACCGGTGCGGCCTTCCAGTTGTGGCAGGCGCGGGCGTTCCCCGGCGCCGGGCTGTTCAACGCGCCCGGGGCGCTGGGCTGGGTGGAGCTGCTGACCCGGGCCCCGGAACGGGCCGAGTCCTTCTACACGACGGTGTTCGGCTGGAGCGTCAACTCCTCGGCGCACTACACGCAGTGGGGCATCGACGGCGCCGACTTCGGCGGTATGACGACGATGGACGACAAGTTCCCGCCCGAGGTGCCGCCGCACTGGCTGCCGTACTTCGCCGTGGCCGACGTGGACGTCACCGCGGCCACCGCGGCGGGGGCGGGCGGCACGGTTCTCATGGAGCCGACGTCCGTGCCGGACGGGCCGCGGATCGCGGTGCTGCGGGATCCGCAGGGGGCGGTGTTCGGGGTGTATCTCGCGGGAGACGAGGGCTGAGGGGACGGCAAACGCCGGGTCGACGGCCCTGGCGTCGGCTTGCAAGGTGGACGACCCCACCGCCCTGATCAGACGCGCAGGCCGCCCAGCCGCCCTTCCAGCTGCGCGAGCAACTCGCCCAGCAGACCGGCGAGTTCGCCCTTCGACGGGGTGTCCAGGCCGGACAGTACGGTGGTCTCGTAGGCGAGTTGCTCCGGCAGGATCCCGTCGACCAGCTCCCGGCCCGCGTCCGTGAGGCGGACGTGGGTGACGCGGCGGTCGCGGGTGTCGACCCGCCGCTCCACCAGGTCGCGCTCGGTCAGCTGCTTGAGGCGCTTGGTGACGGCGGCGCCCGAGGAGAAGGTCTCGCGGGCCAGTTCGCCGGGGGTCAGCTCGTGCCCCGTGCGGCGCAGCGCGCCCAGCAGGTCGAACTCGGGGCGGTTGAGCCCGACCCGGCGCAGCGGGGCGTCCTCGGCCTGCTGGAGGAGCGCGGCGCACCGGTTGATACGGCCGATGATCTCCATGGGGCCGGTGTCGAGGTCGGGGTGCACGGCCCGCCACTGCCGGACGACCGCCGCGAGCGTGTCCCCCTGCGGCACACCGGCGCCGGCCTCTCCGTTCGTTGCCGTCATGGCCGTACGTCCTCCGTCGTCGGTTCGCTCTGTCCCACCCGTCCTACCGTCGCGGCGAGCGTACGGTGTCCCGCCTGCTCGGCGAGCACGACCCGCTCCTCGGGCCGGGCGCGCTGCCACCACTCGCCGGCGGCGGCGTCCGCGGTGGCACGCAGCTCGACGAGCGCCGCGGTGAGGTCGTGCCGCGCGGATGCCAGGGCGCCGGGGGCCGTGTGCGGCTCCGCGAGGAGGCGGGCGGCGCGTTCGCGGGCGCGCTCGACCACGGTCAGCGCGTGCTCGACGCGGTGGCCGGCCCGCCGGTTGGTGACGGCGACGGCCGCGGCGAAGCCGACCAGCGCGCCGACCAGGGTGTCCACGACCCGCTCGGTGATGAGCCGTCCGGGCTCCTGGAACCCGGTGAACTCGGTGATGAGCAGCGCCATCGGGGTCACGCAGATGCTGCCGAGCCAGTAGTTGCGGCCCATCAGCGCCTCGGCCCCGAAGTTGCAGGCGAGGCAGCACAGGACGAGGGCCGCCGGACCGAGGTGGGCGAGGGGCACGACGGCGGCGAAGAGGAGGACACCGACGAGGTTGCCGACGACGCGCTGAACGCCCCGGCTCCAGGTGAGGGTCGTGTTGGCCTGGTAGAGCGCGGCCGCGGTGACCAGGGCCCAGTACGGGCGGCCGATGCCGAGCGCGAGGGAGGCGTATCCGGCGAGGGCGCAACCGAGGGCGGTGCGTACGGCAATGGGGGTCAGCGGGCCGAGTCCGCGCCGCAACAGGCTGCGCTGAACGGTGAGTTCGGCGTCCGCGGCCGGCGCGCCGACCTGGGGAACCGGTCCGGTGCCGCGCAGGTCGCGGGCCCAGCCGCGCAGTCGCGCCGGGTCCGTGTCGGCGGGTGCGGCGAGGGCGATCTCGGCGCGTACGACGAGCTGTTCGAGGGCGCGCCGGGGCGCGGTGCGGGCTCCGGCGGAGAGCAGTGACTGCCGGGCCGTGTGCACGGCTGCGGCCGCGGCGGCGCGGGCGTGGCCGTCTCCCGTGCGGTGTGCGTCGGCGTGTGCGGCGGCTGCGTTCAGTGCGTGTGCGACGGCGCGGCGCTCCGGGCCGTGCGGGCGGACCAGTCCGGGCGCCATGGCGACGAGCCAGGCCCAGACGCCGGCTGCCAGGCCCAGCGCCAGGTGGCCGGGGACCTGGCCGAGGGTCTGGGGCGCGAACAGGGCGGCGGAGCTGATGAAGGTGAGGACGACGTTGCCCGGCGGGCCGATGCGGGTCGCGTCGCAGAGGACCTTCTGCACGGCGGCGAGCAGCGCGCCGACGGCGACCAGGGCGACGGTGTTCGTGGTGAGCGAGGCGGTGACCAGAGCGACGGCGAGGCCGCCGAGCATGCCGAGCACGACCCAGGCCAGGGCTCGGGCCCGGGCTGCGTAGGGGCGGTTGTGGGCGTACAGCGCGCACAGGGACCCGGCCATCGTGTACATGGCCAGATCGAGGCGGTCGAGCGCCAGCAGGGTCAGGTTGGGCGGGGCGACCGCGGCGACCGCGCTGAGGGCGGGCTTGAACCAGATGCCGGAAGGGCGGCCGAGGCGCAGCACTCCGGCGAGCGGGATTCGGGGGGTGGAGGTCGCACAGCTCATGCCTATAACGTTAGCAGGTGTTTTACCCGTGAAACATATCGCTCACCATGCGTGCCCCCTCGAATGCCCCCCGCGTACACCCTTGCGCTCGCATGCGCGCCGCCTGCCCCGGGCATCCCATGACCGACCGTCCGACGTCGAGCGGGGAGGCGCGTGTGCACGGACCGGCTTCGCCCGGCTGGCTGCTGGTCGCGCTGTGCGCGGCGACCGGCGCCTACTGTCTGCTGCGCATGCGCAGCAGCGTCGAGGAGCAGCGCCGTGCCGCGGGCGGCGAGGCTCTGATGGGTTTCGGCATGGCCGCGATGGCCGTACCGGCCGCGGTGTTCACACCGCCTTCGTGGGCGTGGCCCGTGTACGCGGCCGTGTTCGGCGGGGCCGCGCTGCACGCGCTGTGGGCGGCGCGGACGAACGCCCACCATCTGCACCACCTGGTGGGCGCCTCGGCCATGGTCTACATGGCGCTCGCGATGGCCGTCTCGCCCGGTCGGCACGGCGACTCGGGGGTCCCGCTCGTCACGGGGGCGCTGCTGGCGTACTTCGTGGGGTACGTGCTGGTGTCCGGTACCCGGCTGGCGCCCGTCGCCGCCGCCGGCGGCGGGAGCGTCGGGTGGGGTGACCGGCCGGAGTTGTCGCGGGCCTGCCGGCTGTCGATGGGGATCGGGATGGTCGCGATGCTGCTGACGCTCTGACGTACCGGCTGTATACGGCCGTGGTCTGCGTCACTTCGACGGGGCAAGCCGTACCCCTGGGCGTTCCGCCGCTCATAGGGTGCTCGCATGATGGTCCCCGCGGCACTGTTGCTGCTCGGCGCCCTGACCGCCGTGGTCGCCCCTCGGCTGCTCGCCCGGGCCGACTGGCCGGACCGTGAACCCGTGGTCGCCCTGTGGGTGTGGCAGTGCGTGGTGGCGGCGGTGCTGCTGTGCTGTGCGCTGTCGATGACGCTCAGCGCGGCGGCGGCCTGGCAGGCGGTGCGCGGTCATGTGTTCGCGCCCGCACCGCACGCCGTGGTGGAGGCCTACGCGTTCGGTGCCACCGGCCCCTGGGCGGCCACGACCGCGACGGCGCTCGCGCTGGGCGGGGTGTGGACCGCGGCGATGCTGGTCCGCGAGGTCCTACGGGCCCGAGTACGGCGTCGGCAGAGCGGGGCCGAACTCCTCTTCCGCGCCCCGCAGTTGCCCGGCGAGGAGCCCGACAGTCGTCGGCTGGTCGTCCTCGAGGGCGAGCGTCCCGACGCCTGGTGGCTGCCGGGTGCGGCGCCCCGGCTGGTCGTCACCACCGCCGCGTTGCGCCGGCTGAAGGGCCGGCAACTGGACGCCGTACTGGCCCATGAGGAGGGCCATGCGCAGGCGCGGCACGACTGGCTGCTGCACTGCTCGGCCGCGCTGGCGGGCGGGTTCCCGCAGGTGCCGGTGTTCGCCGCCTTCCGCGCCGAGATGCATCGGCTGGTCGAACTCGCCGCCGACGACATGGCCTCCCGACGCTTCGGCCGACTGACCACAGCTCTGGCGCTCGTGGAGCTCAACGAGGACCGGGGCGTATTCGGCCCCTGCCCGACCCCGCAGGCCCATGTCCCACACCGCGTCAACCGCCTGCTCACTCCCCCGACCCGACTCTCACCCGCCCACCGCCTGCGCCTCACGGCAACGGCCGCACTGGTGCCCCTCGTGCCGGTACTGGTGACGTTCGTACCGGCACTGCGGACGCTGGGCTGAGCATGCGGCCGCCCCGGAAGCCGGCCACGCTCCGACGCTCGTGGAACTCAACGAGGACCCGGGCCTGTTCGCCCCTGCCCGCCGCCTGCGGCACACGGCAGTGGCCGCGACCGTGCCGGTCGTGCCCGTACCGGTGACGTTCGTACCGGCACTGCGGACGCTGGGCTGAGCATGCGGCCGCCCCGGAAGCCGGCCACCGCTCCGACGCTCGTGGAACTCAACGAGGACCCGGGCCTGTTCGCCCCTGCCCGCCGCCTGCGGCACACGGCAGTGGCCGCGACCGTGCCGGTCGTGCCCGTACTGGTGATCTTCCTACCGGCACTGCGGACGCTGGGCTGAGTCTTCGGATCCAGCGGCGCGTCAAGCGGCTGAGCATTCAGCGGCCCCGGGATTGGCCTCTCGCCCCGCTGGTCGGCGAGGATCGCAGCATGCACACCCCGTCCGTCGACTCCCCGCCCCGTCCGCCCGACCACCGGCGTACCGTCCGTGCCGCCGCTGCCCTGGCGGCGTCCTCGGTGCTGCTGCTCGTTCTGGTCGCGTCGGAGTGGGGTCCGCTGATCGCGCTCGACGGCGACGTCGCGCGCACCAGTCACCGGTGGGCGGTCGACGGTCCGGGAACTACGCAGGCGTTCCGGATCCTCACGGACTGGGTCTGGGATCCGTGGACGATGCGCATCCTGTGCACGGCCGTCGTGGTGTGGCTGGTGTGGAGACACCGGGCCTGGTGGACGGCCCTGTGGCTGGCGGTCACCGTGGCGCTCGGCACCCTGGTGCAGCAGTCCCTGAAGGCGGCCGTCGGCCGCGCCCGGCCGGTCTGGCCCGACCCCGTCGACTCGGCCCACTACGCGGCCTTCCCGTCCGGCCACGCCATGACCGCCACGGTCGTCTTCGGCCTCCTGCTGTGGCTCCTGCACCGCTACGAGCCCGCCCGCACCCTGTGGCGTACGGCGGTGGCGGTGGCGGTGATCTCCGTGGTCGGCGTCGGTCTGACCCGCGTGTGGCTGGGCGTCCACTGGGCCTCGGACATCGTCGGCGGCTGGCTGCTGGGCGCGACGCTGGTGGCCCTGGCGGTGCTGGCGCACCGGCGGTGGCTTGCGTGACCGCGCGGAACGTGGTGTTCCGGCCATGGGCGGCGATCTTCCCGCCCGGGAGGACGTGCCCTCGTAGGATCGCCCCATGACTGCCGTGCTGTTCGATTTCTCCGGGACCCTCTTCCGTGTCGAGTCCACCGACTCCTGGCTGCGGGGAGCTCTGGACGAGGCCGGGATCGCGCTTCCGGAGACCGAGTTGACCGAGACGGCGCGGGCGCTGGAGACGGCGGGTGCGCTGCCCGGCGGAGCCGATCCGGTGCGGCTGCCCACGGAGGTCGCCGAGGTGTGGGACGTCCGCGACCAGAGCTCGGAACTGCACCGGGCCGCGTACACCGGGCTCTCCCGCCAGGTGCCGCTGCCCGATCCGGGGTTGCACGACGCACTGTACGAGCGCCATATGTCGCCGGGCGCCTGGGCGCCGTACCCCGACGCGGCGGAGGTCCTGCACGCCCTGCACGAGCGCGGGGTCCAGGTCGGCGTGGTGAGCAACATCGGCTGGGACCTGCGCCCGGTGTTCCGCGAGCACGGCCTCGACCCCTACATCGACGCATACGTCCTGTCGTACGAGCACGGCATCAGGAAACCCGACCCACGGCTGTTCGCGACCGCCTGCGCGAAGCTCGGCGTCGATGCGCGGGACGTGCTCATGGTCGGTGACGACCGTCGCGCGGACGGCGGCGCGGCAGCGCTGGGGTGCGAGGTGCACTTCGTGGACCATCTGCCGGTGGCACTGCGGCCCGACGGCCTGCGGCCGGTACTGGACCTGGTGGGCTGAGCCACCCGCATGACCACCCGTATATGGCCGCCCGCCTCGGACGATCCCCCGTTTCGCCCGAGGAGGACGGCAGCACCGGACGGGCCCATGGATGGGGCCGGTCCGGATGCGCTGAGTATAGTTGGCTGCCAACCAGTCAACGCAGGAGTACAGCATGTCCCCGCGCAGCGCCTCGGTCAATGAAGAGTTGCGGCGGCGTTCCCGGGAACGGCTTCTCCAGGCGGCGGTCGAGCTGGTCGGTGAGCACGGGTTCGAGGCCACCACGCTGGGCGACATCGCGGACAGAGCCGGCTCGGCGCGCGGTCTGGTGTCGTACTACTTTCCCGGCAAACGCCAGCTCGTGCAGTCCGCCGTACACCGGTTGATGCACCGCACGCTGGAGGAGGCCCTGGAGCGCGAGCCGCGTACCGAGGACGGTCGGGAGCGGATGGCGCGGGCGATCGACGCGATCCTGGGACTGGCCCGGGACCGGCCCGTACTGATGCGCCAGCACATGGCCGGACTGTTGCAGGCCGAGGGTTTCGTGCCGTGCCCGGAGCAGCGGCGCCTGGCCGAACTGCTGCGGGACACCGTCGCCCGCACGGGGTCGCAGGACGTCGACGCCGACTACCCGATGCTGCGCGCCCTGCTGATGGGCGCGGTCTACGCGGCGCTGGTCCCGGGTGTTCCGATGCCCGTGCCGGTGCTGCGGGCGGAGCTGTTCAAGCGCTACCGGCTGGACTGGGACCTGGGCGTCCCGCCGGACACCGAGGCGGCGTCCGGCGGGACGGGTGACACAGATCTGTCGCGGTTCTTCGCGACCGGCGAAGGGCCCGCCGATCAGTCGAAGTAGTCCGGCTGGGTCTGCACGTTGAGCTCGCTCAGCCGGACCCACTTGGCCGGGTCCGTGCGCTTGTCGCTGATCTTGAGGACGTCGAAGCCCTTGGCGATGTCGTTCGAGTAGATGTAGCCGTTGTAGTAGTACGCCGACCACGCGCCGCCGGTCGTCATCGTGTCCGTGGTCAGCGGGCCCCGCTCGAAGTAGGCGATCTCCTTCGGCTTCGCGGAGTCGGTGAAGTCCCAGACCGAGACGCCGCCCTGGTACCAGGCCTGGACCATGAGGTCCTTGCCCTTGACCGGGATCAGCGAGCCGTTGTGGGCGACGCAGTTCTCGGTGTCCGCCTGGTGGCGGGGGATCTTGAAGTAGCTGCGGAAGACGAGCTTGCTCTTGTCGCCCTTGCCGACGATGTCGTAGATGCCGTCGGCACCGCGGTTCGGGCCGATCGCCGCGTTGCAGGTGGCTCCGACACCGCCGCCCAACTCGTCCGTGAAGACGACCTTGTTGGCCTTCTGGTTGAAGGTCGCCGAGTGCCAGAACGCGAAGTTGACGTTGTCCTGGACCTGGTCGATGACCTTCGGGTGCTCCGGGTCCTTGATGGAGAACAGGATGCCGTCGCCCATGCAGGCGCCCGCCGCGAGGTCCTTGGAGGGCAGCACGGTGATGTCGTGGCAGCCGGTGGTCTTGGAGACGCCCGGGTTGGTGGGCGAGCCGGGGTTGCCGCCGCCATCGGTGCCCTCACCCGGGAAGAGGACCGGGAAGCTCACGACCGCGGCCTTCTCGGGGGACTTGCGCGGCACCTTGATGACCGAGATGCCGTCGTGCGGCGGCCGGCAGTCGGGGAAGGTGGCGCTCGGCGAGTACGAGGAGACGTAGACGTAGACGTTCTTGCGCTCGGGCACCAGCGTGTGGGTGTGCGAGCCGCAGGCGGTCTCCACGGCGGCGACGTACTTCGGGTTCGCCTTGTCCGTGATGTCGAAGATCTTCATGCCCTCCCACGACGACTTCTCGGTCGCGGGCTGCGAGGTGCTGTTGCAACTGCTGTCGCTGCGCGAGGCGTCGGTGGACAGGAAGAGCAGGTTCCCGGAGACGGAGATGTCGTTCTGACCGCCGGGGCACAGCACCTGGGAGACGGTCTTCGGGGCCTTCGGGTTGCTGATGTCGAAGACGCGGAAGCCGTCGTAGTTGCCGGCGAAGGCGTATCTGCCCTGGAAGGCGAGGTCCGAATTGGTGCCGGGCAGCACGTCCTTGGGGATGTTCGTGACGTGCTGGATGTTGGCCGAGTGGACGATCTCGTCCTGGCCGGGTATCTCGCCGCTCTCCAGGGCCTGTCGCACTTCGGCCTGGGTGCTCGCGGAGACGTCCTTCTGCGCCGCCGGGCCGTCCCCCGGGTCGGGGGTCGCGGCTGCCGGACCGCCCGTGAGCAACGTGGCCAGCAGCCCGGCGGCGGCAGCGCCGACTGCCAGGCGTCTGCGCCGCGTTCGGGGTTCGTTCAACAGGATCACTGTTTCCTCCCTCGTTCCGTTCGGGTGAGAACGGTTCGTGCACGCCGAAGTATCGTCTTCATCATGCACATACCAACAGGGGGCAACGAAGATGTAATCAAGGTTTTCTCACAGTCGCTCACGGAAGCGTGTTAAGAGGGACATCGGCACTCACAAGGTGCCCCTGGCCCCGCCTGCCACTGGAGGTTGTCGTGCCCCTTCGCCGTGCGTCACGTGCGTCCCGCGCACCCCTCGCCACGGTCTTGCTCGCCGCTCTCGCCGTACTGACACTGGGGAGTTGCGACTCCGGATCCGACGCCGACCAGGCCTCGGCGAGCGGGCCGTCGGTGATCGCTCCGGGCAAGCCCGGCGAGGAGAACCGGACGCTGTCCGCCGAGGACGCCGCACAGCAGCGCGTCGACGACGACTCCCCCAACTCGGCGGACGTGTCGTTCGCCCGGATGATGATCCAGCACCACTCCCAGGCCCTGGAGATGACCGGACTCGCCGCGGACCGCGCCGAATCGACCAAGGTCAAAAAGCTCGCCGAGCGGATCGCGGCCGCGCAGGGACCGGAGATCGACGCCATGAAGGGCTGGTTGAAGACGCACGGCGAGAAGGAGACGGGCGGCGGACACGACCACGCCTCGATGCCCGGGATGGCGACGGAGGGTCAGCTCCGCAACTTGCGCGCGGCACAAGGAAAAGCATTCGATCAGCTCTTCCTCACCCTGATGATCACCCATCACGAAGGGGCGATCACCATGGCCACGGACGTGAAGGCGCAGGGCAACAACGTCCAGGTCGAGGAGATGGCGGACGACACGATCGCCCAGCAGACCAGCGAGATCAACCGAATGCGGGACCTGCCCTGAGCTGAGCCCGCCTCAGCGGCGCGCATGACGCGCCGTCAGGAATCCCGCGTCACGGGCCTGGGCGATCAGCCGGAGCGATCTGCGCCGGCTGTGCCCGGTCGCGCCCATCACCGCGAGGACGGGATCGGCACCACCTTCCTGCGCCGCGCGGTACTCCCGGGCCACCAGCCACTGCCCCGCGACACCGCCCGGCCACGCCGGCCGGGCGCGCCGCGACACCACCGGCTCACCGGCGGGCCCCGCGCCGCACACCTCGGACAGCGGGCCCTCGACCCACTCGGCGAGCACCGCGAGATCGTCGAGGGACAACGCCGGCTGCGCCCGCACGTCCTCGATGCAGACCCCTCCGCCGGACACCACGGCGAGCAGATCGACCTGCGCCCCGTCCGGGAACGCCAACCGCACGCCCCACCAGGACATCACGCCCCCATCGGCCCCGTCTTCCCGCACTTCCCACGCGGGCCACACGGACACCGAACCGTCCATCGGACAACGATCAGAAAGATCAAGAAAGGATGCGTCCAACACACACGCAACGTAACCGCATGATCACACTCCATACGAACGAACACGCACGCGTGTGCCCGGTACAGCACCCTGTCAGCGGAGCATCAGCGGTGCGATGCTGGAACCATCAGCGATCTCCGACGGTCCCTCGGGGTAAGGAGTTCCGCCGTGCTGCGTGTTGCCGTCATCGGCTCCGGGCCGAGCGGGGTCTACACCGCCCAGAGCCTCGTCCAGCTCCACTCCGACGTGCTCGTCGACGTCCTGGACCGGCTGCCGTGCCCCTACGGCCTGGTGCGCTACGGCGTGGCACCGGACCACGAGAAGATCAAGTCCCTCCAGAACAACCTCCGCACGGTCCTGGAGCACGAGCGCGTACGGTTCCTCGGCGGCATCGGAGTCGGCCCCGGCGGGGTACCGGCCGCGCGGCTGCGCGAGCTGTACCACGCGGTCGTGTACTGCGTGGGCGCCGCGACGGACCGGCATCTGGGCATCCCCGGCGAGGACCTGCCGGGCAGCTGGTCGGCGACCGAGTTCGTGTCCTGGTACAGCGCCCATCCGGACGCCACCGCCGACGGGTTCGTGCTCGGCGCCCGCTCCGCGGTCGTCATCGGCGTCGGAAACGTGGCCGTGGACGTCACCCGGATGCTGGCCCGCGGCCCGGCCGAGCTGAGCCCGACGGACATCCCGCAGGCGGCGCTCACCGCGCTGGCGGCGAGCCGGGTGACCGAGATCAGCATGGTCGGCCGGCGCGGCCCCTCCCAGGCCCGCTTCACCACGAAGGAACTGCGCGAACTGGGTGCCCTGCCGGACACCGACGCGACGGTGGACCCGGCGGAGCTGGCACTCGATCCGGCCTACGCGGACCCGTCCGGGCTGCCCGCGGCGAACCGCCGCAATGTGGAGGTGCTGCGCGGCTGGACAGAACAGCCGCCCGCGGACGCCCCGCGCCGCATCCGGCTGCGCTTCTTCCTGCGGCCGATCGAACTGCTCGCCGATTCCGGGCGCGTGAGCGCGGTGCGCTTCGAGCGGACCCGGCCGGACGGACAGGGCGGGGTGACGGGCACCGGCCGGTACGAGGACATCGAGGCGCAGTTGGTGCTCCGATCGGTGGGTTATCGCGGAGTGCCGCTGGAGGACCTGCCGTTCGACACGGCGACCGGGACGGTGCCGCATCTCGCGGGCCGCGTGCTGCGCGAGGACCTCGTCGCGCCGGGCGAGTACGTGGCGGGCTGGATCAAGCGGGGGCCCACGGGAGTCATCGGCACCAACCGACCGGACGCCAAGGAGACGGTGACATCCCTGCTGGAGGACGCCACCGTGCTCGTAGAAAAGGATCTGCCTGAGGATCCGCTGACGGAACTACGCGCCGAGGGCTTGGAGCCTGTCGAGTGGTCCGGCTGGCAGGCGATTGAACGAGCCGAGGCAGCACTCGGGGCATCCTTGGGCCGGGCAGTGGTGAAGCTCCCCGACTGGCAGTCACTGATGACCGCCGCGCACAGCAGCGCCCCTTAGGGGCGCGGGGCGGTATCAATGTGCGGCTCCGCCGCGCGGGCGCGAGCAACCACACACGACCCGCAGCGAGACACGAAGCGGCAACACCCCCGAAATCAACAAACTGTTCAAGGAGCCTACGGTCTCGCCCATGACAAGTACCGCACCCGTGCACCCCGTCGACGAAGTCCCGCCCGCCCGCCAACTCGCCGCCTTCGGCCTCCAGCACGTCCTCGCGATGTACGCCGGTGCCGTGGCCGTCCCCCTGATCGTCGGCGGTGCGATGAAGCTGTCGCCCGCGGACCTGGCGTATCTGATCACCGCCGACCTGCTGGTGTGCGGAATCGCGACGCTCATCCAGTGCATCGGCTTCTGGCGCTTCGGCGTGCGGCTGCCGATCATGCAGGGCTGTACGTTCGCGGCCGTGTCGCCGATGGTGCTCATCGGTACGACGGGCGGCGGACTGCCTGCGATCTACGGAGCCGTGATCGTCGCGGGACTGGCGATCATGCTGCTGGCGCCGGTCTTCGGGAGGCTGCTGCGCTTCTTCCCGCCGCTGGTCACCGGCACGGTGATCCTGATCATCGGTATCTCGCTGCTGCCGGTGGCGGGCAACTGGGTCGCGGGCGGCGCCGGGGCGGAGGACTTCGGGGCGCCGAAGAATCTGGCGCTGGCCGCTTTCGTGCTGGTGGTGGTGCTGGCCGTGCAGCGGTTCGCGCCGTCGTTCCTGAGCCGGATCGCCGTACTGATCGGCATCGTGGTGGGCCTGGCGGTCGCGGTGCCGTTCGGCTTCACGGACTTCGACGGGGTCGGGGGCGCCGACTGGGTCGGTATCAGCACGCCGTTCCACTTCGGCGCGCCCACCTTCGAGGCGTCGGCGATCATCTCGATGCTGGTGGTGGCGCTGGTGACGATGACCGAGACGACCGGTGACCTGATCGCGGTCGGTGAGATGACGGACCGCAAGGTCGAGCCGCGTTCCCTCTCCGACGGGCTGCGCGCCGACGGCTTCTCCACCGTCCTCGGCGGCGTCTTCAACACCTTCCCGTACACGGCGTACGCGCAGAACGTCGGGCTCGTCGGCATGACGCGGGTGCGCAGCCGCTGGGTCGTGGCGGCCGCGGGCGGCATCCTCGTGCTCCTCGGCCTGCTGCCCAAGCTGGGCGCGGTGGTGGCGGCGATACCGGCGCCGGTGCTCGGCGGCGCGGGTCTGGTGATGTTCGGGACGGTGGCGGCGAGCGGACTGCGCACGCTGGCGCAGGTCGACTTCAAGGGCAACGACAACCTGACAGTGGTGGCCGTCTCGGTCGCCATGGGCGTGCTGCCGGTCGGCGTGCCGACGATCTACGAGAAGTTCCCGGACTGGTTCCAGACAGTGATGACCAGCGGCATCAGCGCGGGCTGTCTCACGGCGATCGTGCTGAACCTGCTCTTCAACCACCTTCCCGCAAAGGCCGGTTCAGCCGCCCAGGCGGACGGCCTGACGGGCGGCGGCGTCGAGGAGGGCGTCGAGAAGTCCCGGGAAGAGGCCGTCTAGGTCGTCGCGGCGCAGGCCGTTCATCTTGGCCGTGCCCCGGTAGATCTGCCGGATCACACCGCTCTCGCGCAGCACCCGGAAGTGGTGCGTGGTCGTGGACTTGGTGACGGGCAGGTCGAAGTGCGAACAGGAGAGCTCGTCGCCGTCGGCGGCGAGCTCTCGCGCGATCCGCAGCCGCATCGGGTCGGAGAGCGCATGGAGGATGCCCTCCAGCCGGATCTCGTCGCGCGCCGGGTGCGGAAGATCACGACTGGTGGTGGCGGTGGTCACGGCGACTCCAGTTCGTCCGGGGAGGATTTCATTGTACGAAGGGTCTCGTAGTTTGACACCTCACGTACTACGATGCCTATCGTACGAGTCGCCCTTCGGTCCCATGACGATTGGAGCAGCTCACCATGAGCGCCCTCTTCCAGCCTTTCCGCCTGCGCGAACTGACCGTCCCGAACCGGGTCTGGATGGCCCCGATGTGCCAGTACTCGGCCGCACCGGAGGGCCCGGACGCCGGGGTCCCGAACGACTGGCACTTCGCGCACCTTGCGGCACGCGCGGCGGGCGGCACCGGACTGATCCTCACCGAGGCCACCGCGGTCGCCCCCGAGGGCCGTATCTCACCGTACGACCTGGGCATCTGGAACGACACCCAGGTCGAGGCGTTCCGCCGGATCACCCGCTTCCTGCGCTCGCAGGGCACGGTGCCCGGCATCCAGCTCGCACACAGCGGGCGCAAGGCCGCGACCGACCGGCCCTGGAAGGGCGGGGCGCCGGTCGGCCCGGACGCGTACGGCTGGCAGCCGGTGGCGCCGAGCCCGGTCGCGTTCGACGAGCGGCACCCGGTGCCGGACGAGCTGACCGTGGCTCAGATCCACGAGATCGTCGGCCAGTTCACGGAGGCCGCCCGCCGTGCCCTCTCCGCCGGCTTCGAGGTCGCCGAGATCCATGGCGCCCACGGCTATCTGATCAACGAGTTCCTCTCGCCGCACTCCAACCACCGCACCGACGCGTACGGCGGCTCGTACGAGAACCGCACCCGCTTCGCCCTGGAGGTCGTCGACGCCGTACGGGAGGTGTGGCCGGACGACAAGCCGCTGTTCTTCCGTATCTCGGCGACGGACTGGCTGGAGGACGGCGGCTGGACCGCGGACGACACCGTCCGTTTCGCCGCCGACCTCAAGGCCCACGGCATCGACCTGCTCGACGTCTCCACCGGCGGCAACGTCTCCGGCGCCCGCATTCCGACGGGCCCCGGCTACCAGGTCCCGTTCGCCGCCCGCGTCAAGGCGGAGACCACCCTGCCCGTCGCGGCCGTCGGCCTCATCACCGACGCCGAGCAGGCCGAGAAGATCCTCGCGAACGACGAGGCCGACGCGGTGCTCCTCGGCCGCGAGTTGCTGCGCAGCCCGTCCTGGGCCCGGCACGCGGCCCGCGAACTGGGCGGGGACGTGCACGTGCCGGACCAGTACCACCGGTCGGTCTGAGCCAACTAGGGGTTCCCCTCCTCCCCAGGGGGTACGACACCCCCACGGAGTGCTCCCTCAAGGTCAGGGCCGATGCCTCCGCGGGCACGATGCGCCGGGCCCGGTCGACGGCAAGGCTGGTGGCACCAGTCATGAGGAGGGCGTCATGAACCGCCAGACCCGCATCCGCCCCGTCCGTCGGCCCACCAGCACGCGCGACACCACGATCGACCGAAGGACACCCTCGGGGCGGATCCTGCCGTACTAACCGCTCGTGCAGGCCGTGCCGTTGAGCGTGTGGGCGGACGGCGCCGCACTGCTCCCCGTGTGGCTCGCCTGATAGCCGATCGTGACGCTCGCGTTCGGGGCGATGCCGCCGTTGTACGAGGCGTTGGTCGCCGTCACCGCTCCAAAGGCCGGTGTGTACGTGGCACCCCAGCCGTTGGTGATCGTCTGACCGGCGGGCAGGGTGAAGCCGAGTCGCCAGCCGTTGATCGCGGTCGTACCGATGTTGGTGATCGTGACGGAGGCGGTCAGACCGGTGTTCCAGGCGCTGACCGAGGTGGCCACGCGGCAGGCACCGGCCGGCGGTTGGGGCGCCGGTCCGCCGCTGTCCAGGCCGAAGAACGTGAGCACACGGGCGGCCATGCCGTAGCTGTACAGGTTGTGGCCGACGCCCTGGAGGCTGATGGCCTCGACGGGTGCCCGGTCACCGGTGGCGCCGTAGCGGGTGCGGGTCCAGCCGGACTGGGGCGAGTCGGTGGCGGCCGGGGTCTGGCCGACACCGAGCACGTTCGTCCACTGCTTGATCTCCTCCCCGAAGTTGGGGTGGCGCAGCACGTCGTCCTCGGTGCCGTGCCACAGCTGCATCCGCGGCCGGGGGCCGGTGTAGCCGGGATGGGCGGCCCGCGCCAAGTCGCCCCACTCCTGCGGCGTGTGGGTCACGGTGCCGTTCGCGCACGCGCTGTTCCACTCGGAGCCGTCGGTGGTGGCGAAGCAGCCGAACGGCACACCGGAGAACGCGGAGCCCGCCGCGAACACGTCCGGATAGACACCCAGCAGGACGTTCGTCATCATCGCGCCCGAGGAGATGCCGGTGGCGAAGATCCGGCTCGTATCGGCGTCGTAGGTCCGGGTCACCCAGTCGACCATGGACCTGATCCCGACCGGGTCGCTGCCGCCGCCGCGGCGCAGCGCCTGGGGCGAGGAGACGTCGAAGCACTTGCTGGCGCGGGTGACCGACGGGTACACGACGACGAACCCGTAGCGGTCGGCGAGCGAGGCGTACTCCGTGCCGGAGTACATCGCCGGTCCGGAGCCCGTGCAGTAGTGGACGGCCACCAGGACCGCCGGGTTCGCGGTCACGCTGTCCGGGACGTAGAGGTACATCTGCAAGTTGCTGGGGTTCTCTCCGAAGCCGGTGACCTCGGTGAGCGTCGCGGTGGGCGCCCGGGTGCGGGCGGCGGCCGGGGGTGCGGTGAGGAGCGCTGCCGCGAGCAGTGCCTCAAGCGCTCCGCAGAGTGCCGTGAGCACGGAACGAAGCGGTCTGCGCGCTGTGAGGACAGGCACGTGGTGGTCCCTTCGTGATGGCGGCTCGTGGGGCCGTCGACGCGGAAATCGACGGGGCATCGCTGAGGGAGCATCAGGCATGGTGGCATGCGCATGGCCGTCATGGAAGCGCTCCCACGGACAGTTCGAGGTCCGTCGGCCGCTGACCGGCGACGTCCGGATGCGTTCTGCGCGAGCCGTTGACTAGAAAGCGCTTGCCCCCTACGTTCCGTTCAGCAGGCTGAACCGGCGGGCTCCCCCGCTCGGCCGCAATCAGCGGCGTGCCCCGGGCCCAGTGTTCAAGATGACGTACGTCATTCATAAATACGTCCATTCAAGGCCTCCCGAAGGGACGCACCCGCATGCGTACAGGCCCCTTCCGTGCACACGCGCCAAGAACCACCCTGGTGACGGCCGCCGCGGCCGCCTTCGCGACGGCGGCCGCCCTCGCCCTCCCCCAGCCGGCCGGCGCCGCCGAGACCTCGCCGGTCGGATTCGGCGCCGGCACGACCGGCGGCGGCAGCGCCACCGCGGTCACCGTCTCGACGCTGAGCGCCTTCCGGACGGCCGTCACCGGCAACACGGCGAAGGTCGTCCGGGTGAACGGCCTGATCCCGCTGAGCGGTCAGGTGGACATCGGCTCCAACACCACGGTCCTGGGCGTCGGTTCGGCGTCCGGGTTCACCGGCGGCGGGTTGCGGCTGAAGGAAGTCACGAACGTCGTCATCCGCAACCTCGACATCAGCAAGCCGGTCGCGCCCGCGGACGGCATCACCGTGCAGGAGTCGACGAAGGTCTGGATCGACCACAACGCCTTCTCGGCGGACCGCGACCACGACAAGGACTACTACGACGGTCTGCTCGACATCAATCACGGCGCCGACAACGTGACCGTCTCCTGGAACACCTTCAAGGACCACTTCAAGGGCTCGCTCGTCGGGCACAGCGACAACAACGCCGGCGAGGACACCGGTCACCTGAAGGTGACGTACCACCACAACCACTTCAGCAACGTCTACTCGCGCATCCCCAGCCTGCGCTTCGGCACCGGCCACTTCTACAACAACTACGTGGAGGGCGCCGACACCGCCTGCCACTCGCGCATGGGCGCCCAGATGCTCGTCGAGAACAACGTCTTCCGTACGACGAAGATCGCGGTCACCACGAACCGCAGCAGTGACGTCGACGGATACGCCAACCTGCGCGGCAACGACCTCGGCGGGGCCGCCACCGAGGTCTCGCAGGTCGGCACCTTCACCGCCCCGCCGTACGGCTACACGGCGGAGTCCGCCTCGACGGTCGTCTCCTCGGTGACGTCCGGCGCGGGCGCCGGAAAGATCTGACCAGCCCTCCATCCCACCAGCCCCCAACTGGAAGAAGGCATCGGGACATGACTTCACCAGCACTGCCGCGAGCCCGCCGGCGCGCACTGACCGGCACCCTGGCCGCACTCGGGTTCTCGTCTGTCATGATCATGACACTCGGCGCGCCACCGGCGAGCGCCGCCACCTGGCCGACACCCACCAGCAGCCAGGCGGTGAGTTCCACCATCTCCGTGTCCGGCGTCCGGGACGGCGGCATGGTGCGCTACTACGGCAGCGGCGACCTGGCCGGTGACGGCCAGGAAGAGGGCCAGGACCCCATCTTCGAGCTCGCGGCCGGCGCGACACTGAAGAACGTCATCATCGGGGCACCGGGCGCCGACGGCATCCACTGTGAGGGCAACTGCACCCTCCAGAACGTGTGGTGGGAGGACGTCGGCGAGGACGCCGCCACCTTCCGCGGCGGCTCCACCTACACCGTGACCGGCGGCGGCGCGAAGAAGGCCGCCGACAAGGTCTTCCAGCACAACGGACCGGGCACCGTGAACATCTCCAACTTCGCCGTCAGCGAGTTCAAGACGCTGTACCGCTCGTGCGGCGACTGCTCCACGCAGTACACGCGCAAGGTGAACCTCAGCAACATCGAGGTGACCGGCACGGGCTCGACGGCACGGCTCGTCGGGATCAACGTCAACCGCAGCGACGTGGCGACGCTGCGCGGCATCACGATCCTCAACGACTCCGGCCGCAAGGTCATCCCCTGCCAGAAGTACAACAACAACACCGCGGTCGGTACGGGCCCCGACAGCACCAACTGCCTGTACTCCACCTCGGACATCACCTACAGGTAGACCCCCGGGCGATCTGCCCGCGGTGAAGGCGGCCGTCCGAAGCGCCCCTGCACGGCGCTTCGTACGGCCGCCGAGTCATGCCCGGTGCTCCCGCACCGTCTGCGTGAACTCCCGCCGGTAGTCGGCGTACGCGGCGCGCAGGCGCGGGCCGGGCCAGTCGGCGGGGAGGAGCGCCTCGGGCAGGACGGGGTCGCGGAGCAGATGTCGTACGACGGCCGCGAAGGCGGTGAGCCGGTCGGCGGGGCGGTCCACGCGCGCGATGTGGCCGAGCAGGGCGTGAGCCGTGGCGGCCCAGGTGTCGAGTGGCCACAGGGTCGAGGCCAGGTCGGGTGCGGGCTGTTCGGGCCGGGCGGTGAAGGACCGGAGCACCGTTTCGAGCTCGGCCGGGAGCGAACGGCGGAGATTGGCGGGGCGCAGCCAGACTCCTTCGCGCAGTTCGGCGAGGCGCAGGGTGGTCAATCGGGCGCGCAGTTCGGCGCGTTCGGCGGGACCGCGGCCCGTCGCGGTGATCACGGCCATCTCCCAATCACCGTTCCACGCGCGCGTGCTGGGCTCCACGGCATCGTCCTGGCGGCGCTGGCGCTCCAGCAGCCGGTCCCCGATGCGGTAGCCGGCTTCTGTGCGTCGCAGGTCTCCTGCGGCCGTCATCCGGCTGAGCGCCGCCCTCAGGGTGGAGCCGCCGACACCGAAGGGTTCCACCATGCGCGCGAGGTCCTTGACCGGCATCTCGGGTGGATGGGTGCCGAGGAGCAGGCTCAGGACGACCGAGCGCGCCGAGAGCGGGCGCAGGTGCAGCTCGTCTGCCTGGACCGTTCGCATGGGGACGTACTGTACGGGCCGGATCGGCATGTTGCATGATTGCCACGACCGTAGAAATAGTGCAACACTCGCGGCATGGCCTCGATACTCGCGCAGGAAGACGGCCCCCTGGGCTCCGCCACGCACGACGTCACCAACCAGCCCCCTCCGCCGGCTCCGTACGACGCGTCCGCCGACACGGCCCTGCTGGAAGGGCTGCACCGGGAGGGCGCCGGGTGGGCCGAGGACGGGCTCCGGCGGCTGGGGCTGCGGGCCGGGAGCGTGGAGGCCCAGGAGTGGGGCGAGCTGGCCAACCGGCATGAGCCCGAGCTGCGCACGCACGACCGGTACGGCAACCGCGTCGACGAGGTCGAGTTCCATCCGAGCTGGCACCGCCTGATGCGCGTCGCGGTCTCCGAAGGGCTCGCCGCGGCGCCCTGGTCCGAGGACCGGCCCGGCGTCCATGTCGCCCGGACCGCGGGCGGGTTGGTGTGGGGGCACACGGAGGCCGGGCACGGCTGTCCGACGTCCATGACCTACGCGGCCGTCCCCGCGCTGCGCCGTCAGCCGGAGCTGGCGAAGGTCTACGAACCCCTGCTGACCAGCCGGGAGTACGACCCCGGGCTCCGGGTGCCGTCGGAGAAGCGGGGCCTGCTGGCGGGCATGGGGATGACCGAGAAGCAGGGCGGCTCGGACGTCCGCACGAACACGACGACGGCGACGCCGACCGCCGAGCCCGGCGTGTACACGCTGCGGGGGCACAAGTGGTTCACGTCGGCGCCGATGTGCGACGTGTTCCTGGTGCTGGCGCAGGCCCCTGACGGTCTGTCGTGCTTCCTGGTGCCGCGGATCCTGCCCGACGGGACCCGGAACACCTTCCGGATCCAACGCCTCAAGGACAAGCTGGGCAATCGCTCCAACGCGTCCTCCGAGCCGGAGTTCGACGGGACCGTCGCCTGGCTGGTCGGGCCCGAGGGCCAGGGCGTCAAGACCATCATCGAAATGGTCAACTGCACACGGCTGGACTGCGTGATGATGTCGGCGACGTTGATGCGCCAGACGCTCGTGCAGGCGGGACATCATGTGCGGCACCGCAGCGCGTTCGGCGCGCGTCTGCTCGACCAGCCCCTGATGCGCAACGTCCTGGCCGATCTGGCGCTGGAGTCGGAGGCCGCCACGACGCTCACGCTGCGGCTGGCGGGCGCGGCCGACCGGGCCGTGCGCGGGGACGCCGGTGAGGCGGCTTTCCGCCGGATCGCCACCGCCGTCGGCAAGTACTGGGTCACCAAGCGGGGCCCGGCCTTCACCGCGGAGGCCCTGGAATGCCTGGGCGGCAACGGCTACGTGGAGGAGTCGGGCATGCCCCGCCACTACCGCGAGGCTCCCCTGTTGTCGATCTGGGAGGGGTCGGGGAACGTCAACGCCCTTGATGTGCTGCGGGCGTTGCGCCGGGAGTCCGGCGCTGCGGACGCGCTGTTCGCCGAACTCGCCCTGGCGCAGGGGGCGGACGCCCGACTGGACGCGGCCGTGAACCGGCTGCGGGGCGCGCTGTCCAAGGGGTCCGAGGCCGGCGCCCGGCGTCTGGTGGAGCAGATGGCCCTGACCCTCCAGGCCTCCCTCCTGGTCCGGCACGCCCCGTCCGCGGTCGCCGACGCCTTCTGCGCGAGCCGGCTCGGCGGCGACTGGGGGCACGCCTTCGGCACCCTTCCCGACGCCGCTGATCTGGACGCGATCCTGGAGCGGGCCCTTCCGTCGGCGGACTGACCGGATCGCACACAGTCACGCCCCGATTCCGCTTCGTTGTCAGTGCCGTGGTGCACACTCACGACCAGGTGGTACTCGCCTGGGGAGGACAACGTGTTCACGGGGATCAACGAGGTCGACTGGGCCGCGCTGCGGCACGCGTACGGCAGCGCGGAGGACGTGCCCGGCATGCTGCGGGGCCTCGCCTCCGCGGACCGGGCCGAGCGGGACACCGCGCTCGACGGCATGTACGGCGCGGTGCACCACCAGGGCGACGTGTACGACTCGACGCTCGCCTGCGTGCCGTTCCTGTTCGCGCTCGTGGGGCGGGAGGAGGTGCCCGACCGGGCCGGGATCGTGGAGCTGCTGGTCAGCATCGGCGGAGGGGACGACGGCGCGGAAACTCTGAGTGGCGCCTACGCGATGGCCCGTACCGCGGTCCGGGCCGGAGCGCAGGTCTTCGTACGACTGGCCGGGGACCCGGACGCCGGGGTGCGGAGGGCGGCCGCGGGGGCGGTGGTGCGGTTCCTGGACGAACCGGCAACGGTGCTGGGGCTGTTGCGCGAGCGCCTCATGGTCGAGCGGGACGACGCCGTGCTGCTCGCCCTCACGGAGGGCCTCGGGCTCTTCGTCCGACGGCATCCCGGTCGGGCCGCCGCGGCGCTGGACCTCCTGACGGCGCAGAGCGCGCCGCCGTACGGTCCCGGGCTGCGGATCGCCGCGCTCGGCCAGCTGGCGGGCTGCGCTCCCGACCGGCTCCCGGACGACCTGGTGGGCACGGTGGTGCGGCTGCTCAGGGACCGGTCCGAACGGCGGCCGACGCGTCCGTGCGACCGGGACCGGCCGGAAACGGACACGCTCGTCGGCCGACTGCGGCGGCTGCGCCCCTCGGACGAGGAGGGCTCCCAGCTGCTGCGCACACTCCACACGGCCCTCGACGACCGGGTGGACGACCGGATCGGCCTGCTGTGCGGCCAGTTGACCAGCCCCGATCCTGTCGACCGGTGCAACGCCGTGTGGATGTCGACGGGGTTGTTCCGCGAGTGGCGCGCCGACCACACCGAACCCGTGGCGTTGATCGGTGCCCAACTGGGCGAGGACGAGGACCGTTTGCGCGACGCGGCGGTGACCGTCCTCGCGGATCTCTTTGAACTCGCCGCGCCCGCCGCCGACCCACTCGACACACTGGTCACCTCCCGCCCCGACCTGTGGGTACGGCAGTGGACACGCGGCACGCCCACCCTGGGCGGACCGCTCAAAGCACTGGCCCGGACCGGCGATCCACGAGCGGTGCCGGTGCTGGCGGAGGTCCTCGCGGGGCCGGTCGTGCCCGGCGACCTGGGGCAGGTGATCCGCCATCTGGGCCGGGCCGCGGCGCCGTTGGCTCCGGCGTTCCGGCACAGGCTCGCCCGAATCCCTCTTGACTCCCCCGATGTGCATGAGCGCGCCCTGACGGTGCTGCCGGCACTGGAGGCGCTCCACGACAGGGAGTGTGTGCCTGGGGTACTGCGGCTGCTGCTCGGCATCCCGGAGGAGGCGCGGCTGCGGGACGCCGTCGTGGCGAACGCGGTACGGACCCTGGGGGCGATCGGAAGCTCGGCGCACGAGGCGGTGCCGGCGCTGCGCGGACTGCTGGAGTGCGACTCCGCCATAGCGGCCGCGGACGCGCTGTGGTCCGTGGAGGGTGACGCGGAGGCCGTACTGCCCGTCCTGCTCCGGGAGTTGACGGGCGGCACCCCGCATCGACGCAGGGCGGCGGCCGACGTACTGGCGCGGCTGGGTCCCGCGGCACGCCCCGCGCTGCCCGGTCTGCGGCCGCTGACCGAGTCCGGCACCGTCTGGGAACGGACGTCGGCGGCCTGCGCGGTCTGGCGGATCACCGGAGCGCCGGACACAGTGCTTGCGGTGCTGCGCTCCGCCTGGGCGGAGAATCCGCACACGCGCGCCACCATCGCCGGGTGCATCGCCGCCATGGGACCGAAGGGAACACCCCTGCACGACCTGCCCCGGGCCGAACTCGCCTCCGCACGGCGGCACCGGACATCCTCCGGCGGATTCGGCAGCCATGACGTGTTCGCCGACGAACAGCTGCTGCGGGTGTGCCGTGAGGCTTTGGGGGGTGGGTAGGCGAAGGGGACCCGGTCCCGGCGCTCAGCCCGTCGTCCTGCCCCACAGCGGGCCGAGCAGCGCCCACTCCGCGTCCCACATCTCCATCCGCCTGCGCTCCAGTCGGCCGTGCAGGAACCGCCCGCAGACGAAGGGAACCGCCGCCGCGCCCACTCCCATCAGGGCACCGGTCATCGCGGCCTGTGAGCGGGCCTGGGACGCGGTGGCGGGCCTGGTCACCAGGCGGCCCTTCCGGTCCGTCCACACCGTGACCGTGGTGCCGACGGCGCTGCCCGTCCGGACCCGGGCCTGGCCGGTGTGCACGGAGCCGTCAGGCGCGGTCCAGCGCACCTTGCCCCACACCCGCTCGCCGCTGACCGCGCCCGAGTTCGCGAGGGCCTGACCGGCCGCCTGCTCGGTGAGACGGGCCGCAGCGGGACGCCACTCGACGCGCTCCCTGGCCAGCCCGTGCTCCACGGACCGGTTCACCGCCAGACCCGCGCACACCCCGACGAGGAGGGTGATCACCCAGGCACCGAGCAGCACCCAGGCCTCCACCATGTCGGCCTGACGCTTCAACGGGTTGCGCCGCCAGCGCCACAGCCACACCTTCGGACCACGGAACGCCATCGAAGGCTTCCTCCTCATGAGCGCACGAACATCCCCGACCGTCCTTCCATACGGCGAACGGCTCGCGGATGCTCAGGGATAGTCCCCCGAACCGACGGTCCCACGGGCCCGACGCGCTTACGGGCATCTGACCGAAAGTGACCGGGTCGTACCGGGATCGGCACGGAGACCAGAGCCGTGCGCCGCCCCACTGCGGCCACTGCACCACCCTGACCTGCGCGGCCGTCGTTTCCAGAGGTGACTGTCAGTGGTGGGGTGCAGACTGGCCGGTGTCTGAGACAAAGACGTCGAAGCACAGCGGAGGTGATCGGCATGACCGAGGTACTGCTCGCCGTGGGCACGCGCAAAGGCCTGTTCATCGGGCGCAGGCGCGATGGTGCCTGGGAGTTCGACGAGAGTCCCTACTTCAACGCCCAGGCCATCTATTCGGTCGCGGTCGACACGCGTGGGGACCGCCCGCGGCTGCTGGCCGGCGGCGACAGCTCACACTGGGGTCCGTCCGTGTTCCACTCCGACGACCTCGGCCGGACCTGGACCGAACCGTCCCAGCCGGCCGTCAAGTTCCCCAAGGACACCGGCGCTTCACTGGAGCGGGTGTGGCAGCTGCACCCGGCCGCCGCGGAACCGGACGTGGTGTACGCGGGCACGGAACCGGCCGCGCTGTACCGCTCCGAGGACCGCGGCGAGACCTTCGAGCTCGTCCGCCCTCTGTGGGAACACCCCACACGCTCGAAATGGGTGCCCGGCGGTGGCGGTGAGGGCTTGCACACCGTGGTGACCGACAAGCGCGACCCCCAGGCCGTGACGGTCGCCGTCTCGACCGCGGGCGTGTTCCGCAGCGGCGACGGCGGCGCCAGCTGGTCACCGTCCAACTCCGGTGTCTCCGCGGTGTTCCTGCCGGATCCCAACCCGGAGTTCGGGCAGTGCGTCCACAAGATCGCACAGGACTCGGCGACCCCGGACCGGCTGTATCTCCAGAACCACTGGGGGGTCTACAGAAGCGACGACGCGGGCGCGCACTGGACGGACATCGGCGAGGGCCTGCCCTCCACGTTCGGTTTCGCGGCGGCCGCCCACCCCCACCGCGGTGACACGGCGTATGTGTTCCCGATCACCGCGGACGCGGACCGCGTGCCCGCCGACCACCGATGCCGGGTCTTCCGCACGGCGGACGCGGGCAAGACCTGGGAGCCGCTGTCGGCGGGACTGCCGCAGGAGGACCACTACGGCACGGTGCTGCGCGACGCGCTGTGCACGGACGACGGGGACCCTGCGGGCGTCTACTTCGGCAACCGCAACGGCGAGGTGTTCGCCTCCGCCGACGACGGCGACAGCTGGGAGCAGCTCGCGTCGCATCTGCCGGATGTGCTGTGTGTCCGTGCGGCGGTGGTGGGTTGAGCGCTCCGGCCGGCCTTGGCCACCGGTTGATCGCCGCTGCCCGTACGGCAGTAGGGTGACGCCCGTGGCACCACGACCCTTGCATGAAATCGTCGAAGCGGGCTGGGCCAAGGCCCTGGAACCCGTCGCCGGACGGATCGCCGAGATGGGCGAGTTCCTGCGTGCGGAGATCGCCGCGGGACGCACCTATCTTCCGGCCGGACCGAATGTCCTGCGGGCCTTCCAGCAACCCCTCGACGACGTCCGTGTCCTCATCGTGGGACAGGACCCTTATCCGACGCCGGGACACGCGGTGGGGCTGTCGTTCTCGGTCGCACCCGACGTGCGTCCGCTGCCCGGCAGCCTCATCAACATCTTCCGGGAGCTGAACACCGATCTGGGGCTGCCCCAGCCGTCCAACGGTGATCTGACACCGTGGACCCAGCAGGGCGTGCTGCTGCTGAACAGAGCGCTCACCACGGCCCCGCGCAGTCCGGGCGCGCACCGCGGCAAGGGCTGGGAGGAGGTCACCGAGCAGGCGATCCGGGCGCTGGCGGCGCGCGGCAAGCCTCTGGTGTCGATCCTCTGGGGCCGTGACGCCCGCAACCTCCGCCCACTGCTCGGCAACCTCCCGTCGGTGGAGTCCTCCCACCCCTCCCCCATGTCGGCCGACCGCGGCTTCTTCGGCTCCCGTCCCTTCAGCCGGGCCAACGATCTGCTGATCCAACAGGGCGGTCAGCCGGTGGACTGGCGTCTGCCGTGACAGGTGCGGGGGCCGGAGCGGATGCGGCCCCGCCTGTTCCCGTACGTCCCGCACATTCCGCGGCCACGGGCGGTTTCCTCGCCGTCGACTCGGGCGGTTCCGGCCTGCGTGTCGTCGTGGCGCGCCTGGACGGGGGTGTGACGGCCCGACGGGAGTCGCGGGAGCCGGTGCGGACCGGGGCCCGTGGCATTGATCCCGGGCATCTGATGGAGCAACTGCTGCCCATGGTCCGGGCGTTGGCCGCAGAGACCGGCGTGGAGGATCTGGGCACGGCCGCCATCGATGCCGCCGGGCTCTCCACGCTCGGCGATGCCCTGCGCGCCGAACTCCCGGGTGCGCTGCGGCGCGAGCTCGGTGTGCGGACGGTCGCGCTCGTCGCCGATGCCGTCGCCGCGTATGTCGGCGCGCTCGGGCCGCGGCCCGGTGCCGTGGTCGCCGCCGGTACCGGGCTGATCGCGACCGGCACGGATCTGACGTGCTGGCGTCGCGCCGACGGCTGGGGCCATCTGCTGGGCGACTGCGGGGGCGGCGCGTGGATCGGGCGGGCCGGGCTGGAGGCGGCGCTGCGGGCGTACGACGGCCGGCCGGGCGGGTCCGCCGCGTTGCTGGCGTGCGCCGAGGAGACGTTCGGCCCGATGCCCGGGCTGCCCGGCAAGCTGTATCCCCGCCCGGACCGGCCCGCCGTCCTGGCCTCCTTCGTGCCGCAGGTTGCCGAGTGCGCGGGCGGTGACCCGGTCGCCGCGGACATCCTGCGCACGGCCGCCCGGCACATGGCCGAGTCCGCGGCCGCCGTCTGCCCGGCCGGCGCGGACGCCCGAGTCGCCGTCACCGGCGGGCTGCTGAAGATGGGCGCCCCTCTCGTCGTACCGCTGGAGGAGGAGCTGGCCCGACGGCTGCCGCAGGCGCGCCGGGTCGCGTCCGCCGGCGATCCGCTGGACGGGGCCGTGCGCATCGCCACCGACCTCGCGGCGGGCGCACTCACCCTGCCGGGTGACGAGGCGATGCTGACCGTGGTCACCACGAAGGGGGACTGACCCACAATCCGACCGGTACCCGCTGAGCACTGCTGATCCGACCGTAACTCATCAGACAAAACCGGACGGATACCGCTCACCTGCACCCTCCCCGAACAGGGGAGCCCAGGAAGCCAGTAACATGCCTCGCCATGAGCTCCCCCACTGGGCCCGCGTCCGGCCTGCCAGTACGAATGCCGCGACCTCGTCAGCCCGGGCGGCACCGCCGACCCGAGCCCCTGGCGGCTCCCGAGGGCGCGCCCGCGCTCGTGCTCGCCGTGCCGGGCACGCCCAGCGCGGCCACGCGCAGCCTGTCCGAGGAGGTCGTGAGCATCGCCCGCTCCGAGCTCCCCGGTCTGGACGCGCGGATCGGATACCTCGACGGCGACGACGCGGAGTTCCCCACGCTCACGTCCGTGCTCGCGTACGCCGCGCAGGAGCGCACGGCCCGCTATGAGCAGGCCCGCGCCGCGGGTGTGGACGCCAAGGAGCCGGACGGCCCGGTCGCCGTCGTCGTACCGCTGCTCGCCGGTCCGGACGCCGCGCTGCTGCGCCGGGTCCGCCAGGCCGTCATGGACAGCCGTGTCGCGGCGGATCTGGCCGATGTGCTCGGCCCGCACCCGCTGCTCGCCGAGGCACTGCACGTGCGCCTGTCGGAGGCCGGTCTGGCCCGCGCCGACCGCGCCCGTCTGTTCACGGTGGCAACCGCCGCGGACGGCATCGTCCTGGCCTCGGTCGGCGGTGAGGAGGCCGTGCAGGCGGCCGGGATCACCGGCATGCTGCTCGCCGCGCGCCTCGCCGTGCCGGTGATGGCGGCGGCGCTGGACCAGGAGGGTTCGATCTCGTCCGTGGCCGAGCAGCTGCGCAACTCGGGCTCGCAGCAGCTGGCCCTGGCGCCGTATCTGATCGGTCCCGAGATCGACCCGGGCCTGGTCGAGGCGGCGGCCAAGGAGGCGGGCTGCTCCGCCGCCGAGCCGCTCGGTCCGTACCCGGCGATCGGCAAGCTCGCGCTGGCCAAGTACACGACGGCGCTGGGCATCGCCCCGCAGCAGCCGCAGGGCACGCCGGTCCGCTGATCCTCGCGGGATTCCGTACGACGCCGAAGGGCCCGCTCCTGGCAACGGAGCGGGCCCTCGGCGTGTCGGCCGCGGGTCAGCCGATGACCACGCAGGAGGCGGCCGTCACCTCGATCAGACCGCCGGGGCGCGGCAGGCCGGAGTCCGGGTCGACGGTGAACCAGGTGACGTCGCCGGAGCGCTCGTTCGCCGCGTAGAGGAAGCCGTCCGCCGCGGTGAGGGCCCGCGGCCAGTGGCCGCCGCAGGTCACCGTGCCCACCAGCCGCAGTTCCTCGCCTTCGACGGCGAACGCGGACACCACGTCCTCGCCGCGGGTCACGGTCCACACGAAGCGGCCGTCCGGCGAGGCGGCGATGCCCGACGGGTAGGCGTCGCCGGCCGGCTGCCCCGCCAGCACCGGAGTTTCGGCCAGCGGCTTCAGCGAGCCGTCCACGGCGTCCCAGCGGCAGACGGTGACGGTCGGCGTGAGTTCGTTGAGCACGTACGCGTAGGTGCCGCGGGGGTGGAACGCCAGGTGCCTCGGTCCGGAGCCCGGGCGCAGCGCGATCTCCCGGTGCAGTTCGAGGCTTCCGTCGGTCAGCGTGCACACGCGGACGGAGTCCGTGCCGAGGTCGACGCTGACCGCCCATCGCCCGCTCGGGTCGGGCTGTACCTGGTGGGCGTGCGGGCCCTGCTGGCGGGGTGTGTGCGGTCCCGAGCCGGTGTGCCGGAGCACGTGGGACGGGGCCGGGGCCAGGGTGCCGTCGGCGCGCACGGGCACGGCGCTGACGCTGCCGGAGCCGTAGTTGGCGGTCAGGACGTGTCCGTCGAACACGCTGAGGTGGGTGGGCCCACTGCCGTCGACCGGCACCGGCTGTCCGGCCCGCTCGGGCTTGTCGCCGTTCATCCGGTACGCGGCCACCGCGCCCTCGGCCGTCTCACTGACCGCGTAGAGCGTGTCCCCGTCGGGCGACAGGGCCAGAAACGAGGGGTCGGGCACACCGTCCACGCTGCTCAGGACGGTGAGCGCGCCGGTGTGCGGGTCCACGGCCGCCGTCACGATCCCTGGGCCTCCGGCCGCCGTGAACGACCCGATAAAGGCCCGCCGCTGCCGCCTGCCACCGTCTCCCACCGCTGTCCCCTCTCGGCGCCCTGTGGTGTCCCGGGTGACGGTAGCAGTCGATCACGATCGGTCTAGACCAAGCGGGCCCAGGGGGCGCGAACGGTTTCACGGCCCGGCGAGCGGGGATCGCGAGGAGCCCGCTGGAGCTTCGCCAGTGGCGGGCACGGCGATGTCGCCACCTCCACTGAGCGCCTCGACCAGGGCCGCCACTCTCGCCGGCACGCCGCGGCGAGCCCTACGTCGTGCGAACTCACGCCCCGACGGGCAGCGAGCGCGACGGCGCCCGCAACGGGTTCGTGGTTGCCCCGACGGCGAGCTCCACTCGCCGACCCGCCACGGCGAGCCGCGCGTCGTGCGAACTCACGCCCCGACGAGCGGCGACCGCGACGGCGCTCGCAACGGCTTCGCCAAGTCCCCCAGGGCCCGCTCCACGCCATGGAGATGCGCCAGCGCAGGCTCCGTCGCCAATGCTCCGGCGGTGGACACGGCGACGTCGCCACCTCCCGTGAGCGCCTCGACCGCGGCCTCCACTCGCCAGCACGCGGCGGCGAGGCGGGCGTCGTGGGAGGCCTCGGGGTCGGCGGTGATGGCGGCCAGGCCGCGGATCTCGCGGGCGCAGTCGTCGAGCAGGGCGAGGACGCGGCGGGCGCGGTGCTTGCGGCCGAGCATCGGGTTGAGCGGGTGCACCAGCGGGGCGACGGAGAGGCGCACACGGCCCAGCAGCTGCTCCAGGTCGGCGACCCGGGCGGTGGGGTCGGCCGTGTCGTCTCCGGCGAGGCGGGCGGCTGCCTCGGCGGCGCAGGCGTGGACGCAGCGCAGGGCGCGCTGGATCCAGGCGTGCGTGACGGTGTGGGTGGTGACGGGCAGCACGAAGAGCACGGCCAGTACGGCGCCGAGCGCCCCGACACCGGTCTCGGCGAGCCGCAGTGCGAGCAGCGCGGGTTCCAGGACGCCCAGGAGGCCGTAGAGGAGCTCGGCGAGCACCGTCACGCAGAGCATCATCCAGGTGTATGACACGGCGGCCGTGTAGAAGATGCCGAAGACGCAGGCGGCGAGGAGGACGGCCGTGGGGACGGCGGACCCGTGCAGCGGGACGGCGACGAGCAGGCCGAGGCCGATGCCGATCACCGTGCCGAGGACGCGGCGGAAGCCACGGACGAGGGTCTCGCCGCGCGAGGTGGTGTTGACGAAGACCCACCAGGTGGCGCCGACGGCCCAGTACCAGCGCTCCCCGGAGAGCAATTGGCCCACGACGAGGGCGAAGCCCGCGCCGGCGGTCGCCTGGATCGCCTGGCGGGTGGTCACGCGGGACAGTCCGGTGCCGGCCGGCGGGGCGGGCACGGGCGCCGGGGGCAGGAGGCGCTCGTAGCACCACAGCCCGAAGCGCACCGCCGAGGCGGCGAGCACGGACAGCAGGACGGCGGCGTACAGCTCGGGCAGCTGCCCCGGGGTGGCGTGCAGGAACTGGGCCACGAAGTAGGTCATGAAAGCGAACACGCCGAGACTGTGGCCGCGCGGCCCCCAGCGGCGCGCGTAGACGCCCGCGCCGACCACGGCGAGGAAGGTGAGGTCCCGGGCCACAGGCTGGTCGTGCAGCTCGGCCGCGGCGGCGAGGACGGGCAGGCCGACGGCGGGCAGCAGCGCGGTGGTGACGGCCTGCCCGCGGACGGTGGCGTCGGTGACCGTGAACAGGGCGAGCAGCGCGGCGAGCCCGCCGGTGACGGCACCGGGAAGGGAGTGTCCGGCAAGGCCGCAGGCGACGACCGCGAGGCCGATGCCGAGGACGGCACGGACGGCGAAGCGCAGCCGCATCCGGCCCGGGTCCGGAGCCACGAACACCCTCTTCAGCACTGCTTCCCCGCCCCCTTCGGCACCGGCATGAAAAAGGCGCCGCGGTATCCGCAGCGCCATCGACGTGCCCATCACAGCATCAACGACCCACCTGGCTCAACTGCCGTCCGGAATGCTGGACCATTGGCACAGGTATAACGGACACGGCACGTCCACCGACGGGCCAACGGACCAAGGACGAGGAGGCGGCGCGCCATGGCCGTGGACGAGCTCGACACCCGCATCCTGCGGCTGCTGCTGGAGCAGCCCCGCACGAGCGTGCGCGAGTACGCCCGCATCCTCGGCGTCGCCCGCGGGACCTTGCAGGCCCGCCTGGACCGGCTGGAGCGGGACGGCGTGATCACCGGGACCGGCCCGAGCCTCTCCCCCGCCGCCCTCGGCCACCCGGTGCTCGCCTTCGTGCACATCGAGGTCACACAGGGCCATCTCGACGACGTGGGTGACGCCCTCGCCGCCGTACCGGAGATCGTCGAGGCCTTCTCGATCACGGGCGGCGGGGATCTGCTGACCCGGGTCGTGGCACGGGACAACGCGCACCTGGAGGATGTGATCCAGAAGCTGATCAGTCTGCCGGGCGTGGTGCGTACCCGCTCGGAGGTCGCGCTGCGCGAACGCGTCCCGCACCGGCTGCTGCCGCTGGTCGAGTCGATCGGCCGCACGGCCGCGAAGTGATCACCTGCCGGACCCGGCACGCACGCCCCTTGGCATCCTGGTCCCCATGAACAGTCTCGGCGCCACCTCGGTCATCTTCGATCTCGACGGAACGCTCGTGGACAGCGAGCCCAACTACTTCGAAGCGGGCCGTCAGGTCCTCGCCGAGCGCGGCGTCCCGGACTTCACCTGGGCGGACCACGAGCGGTACGTCGGGATCAGCACGCAGGAGACGGTGGCGCTGTGGAAGGAGCGGTACGGCCTGCGTGCCTCGGTCGCCGAACTCCTCGCCGCGAAGAACCGCACCTATCTGGAGCTGGCGCGCACCGCCACGCGCGCGTACCCGGAGATGCGTACGTTCGTGGAGCGGCTGGCCGGCGAGGGCGTCCCCATGGCCGTGGCCTCGGGTTCGTCGCCCGAGGCCATCGAGGCGATCCTGGCCGGCACCGGCCTGGACGCCCAGCTGCGCACCGTCGTCTCCGCCGACGAGGTCGAGCGCGGCAAGCCCGCCCCCGACGTCTTCCTGGAGGCAGCCCGCCGGCTCGGCGCCGCCCCCGCGGACTGTGTGGTCCTGGAGGACGCGGCGCCGGGTGCCGCCGCCGCGCACGCGGCCGGGATGCGCTGCATCGCGATCCCGTATGTCGCCGCGCAGGCCGACGCCCCGGAGTTCGCGACCGCGGGGATGCTCCTGCGCGGCGGTCAGACGGAGTTCACGGCACGGACCGCGTACGACTGGCTCCTGCACTCCACGTCACCGGCCTGACCCTCAGGGCCGGGCCTCGTACCGCGGCTTCGGGGCCGGCTGGATGTTCTGGTTCAGGCGGAAGACGTTGTCCGGGTCGCGGTCGGCCTTGATGCGGGCCAGGCGGTCGTAGTTGCCGCGATAGCTCGCGCGGACCCGCTCCTGGCCCTCGTCCATCATCATGTTCACGTAGGCGCCGCCCGCCGAGTACGGGTGCAGGGACTCGAAGTAGTCGACGGTCCACCGCTTGATGAGGTCGGCGTTGGCCGGATCCGGGTCGACACCCGCGTAGACAGAGGCCCAGCGTGCCTCGCGGTAGGCCCAGGGGGTGTCCGAGGGCCCGACGTCATGGGCGGCGCCGTCGATCGGGTAGAGGTGCATCGTCGACTGCATCGTGGGCACCTCGGCGCCGAACTTGGCGTGGAGTTCGACGGCCTCGTCCGGGATCTCGTTGACGAAGTCGGCGCGCCAGTACCACTGGTGGCCCGGCGGGTACAGCCCGTCGAACATGGACTGCATGTCGGGGTGGGGCATCGGACCGGGCGCGTGCAGCAGCGGCTCCGGCAGCGCGTCGAGCAGCGGGGCCATCTCACGGGCGGCGGCTTCGGTGTCGTCGCCCGTGTAGCACCACACGACGCCGGCGATCTTGCGCAGATGGAGTTCTTCGGGGAACGGCGGGGCGGGCGGGACGTTGCCGTACAGGAAGAACCCACTGAGCTCGCGGGGTGCGTTCGGCAGGAAGTCACGGTAGGCGGTGAGGACTTCGGCGCTGATCTCGACGGGCCAGAAGGTCGGTCCGGCGACGACCGTGCTCACCTCGTGCAGCCGGAACAGGAACGACGTCACGACGCCGTAGTTGCCGCCGCCGCCACGGATCGCCCAGAACAGATCGCTGTTCTCGTCGTCGGCGGCCCGCACCTGCCGGCCGTCGGCCAGCACCACGTCGGCCTCCAGCAGGTTGTCGATGGTCAGCCCGCACTTGCGGGTGAGATGGCCGAGACCGCCGCCGGTCGCGATGCCACCGACTCCGGTCGTGGAGATGATGCCGCTGGGCGTGGCGAGTCCGTGCGCGTTGGTGGCGCGGTCGACCTCACCCCACACACAGCCGCCGCCGACCCGGACCGTCCGGGCCTCGGGGTCCACGTGGACGTCCTTGAGCGGGGACAGGTCGGCGACGACTCCGCCGTCGACGGTGCCGAGCCCGGCTCCGTGGTGGCCGCCGCCGCGGACCGCGAGCGGCAGATCCTGGGCGCGGGCGAAGGCGATCACGCGGGCCACGGCGTCGGCGTCCGCGCAGCGCGCGATGAGGGCGGGACGCTTGTCGATCATGCCGTTGTAGACGGCGCGGGCCTCCGGGTAGCCGGAGTCGTCGGGTCCGATCAAGTCACCGGTGAAGCCGGTCAGTTCGCGGCGTGCCGCCTGGGCTGGTGTGCTGGACATGCGGTTCCCCGTTCCTGTGTCCGAATACGGTCGGATTCGCATGTTTCTAGTACGGGCAGGGCCTTCCGGGCATCCGTGCGGGTCACCCAGCTCGGGCCGACGGCATACCTACGTTTCGGGTTCCGCCAGCAACCCCAGCTCGGCCGCACGCGCGGCGGCCTGCCGTCGGGTGGGGGCGTCCAGCTTCTCCAGCACGGCCCGTACGTGGTTGTCGACCGTGCGTACCGAGACGACGAGCCGATGGGCGATCTCGAGGTTGGTCAGGCCGTCCGCCAGCAGCCGCATGACCTGGAGCTGGCGTTCGGTGAGGCCGGCGGGGTTGCCCCGGGTGGCCGCGAGCGGGCCTCGGGGGATGTGGCGGACGCCGAGCCCGCGCAGTTCGGTGCGGATCAGGCGGGCCAGTGGTTCGGCGCCCAGGGTGTCGAGGGCGGCGAGTGCGGTCAGTTTGTCGGCCGGGGCGGGGCTTTCCGCGAGGGCGGCGGCGTGCTCGTACGGGCAGCCCGCGGCCCGCCAGAGCGCCGCCGCCCGGCGCCAGTCTCCGGCGGCCTGCACGGCGTACGGATGGTCCGAGCCGTCGGCCGGGACGCGGTGTCCGGCCTTGGCGAGCCAGTGGCCGAGTTCGGCCTGGTAGGGGCCGACCGCGAGGCGGTGGGCCTGTGCGTGGACCGGTCCGGCGGCTTCCGCCACGGCCGTGTGATCCCCGCGCAGCCAGGCCGCCTCCGCCCGCGCGGCCGCCACCGGCACGGTGCGTTGCAGCTCGCCCGTGCGCACGGCGAGCTTCCAGGCTTCCGCGAGGAGCTCGCCGGCGCCGGGCCGACCACGCCGGATGCGGACGCGGGCGAGCACGGTGAGTGCCGGGCAGCGGGCCGGCACGAAGTCGTGCATGCCGAACTCGGCGTGCTTCTCGGCGTCGTCCCAGTCCCCGGCCGCGAGCCGGCGGATGGCCAGCTCGACGTGCAGATAGTTGAGGAAGCCGACGTGTTCGGCACGTTCGGCCAGTTCCATCGCCGGGGGCAGAAAGGCATCAGCTTCGGCATACCGGACGTTTTCCAGCAGCGTCCAGATGATGTTGGCGTAGGACCGGCAGGCGTGCTCGACCTCGCCCGCGGCGAGCGCCACGTCGAGGCTCTCCTCGACCTGCGCACGCCCGCTCGGGTCTCCGCTCTTCCAGCGGGCGCTGCCCACGTTGTTGAGGGCGTGCGCGAGGATCGCCGGGTCGTCGGCCTTGCGGGCCAGCTCGATGGCGCCCTCGCCGTACGTGATCGCCTCGGCGTACCGGTCGGCCAGCATCCGCAGCTGCGAGGTGTTGCTCAGGGCGAGCGCCAACAGCCGGTCGTCACCTGCGTGCTCCAGTACGGCGATGGCCTCCCGCGCGGCCGCCTGTGCCTGCTCGGGATCGCCGGCCCACCACTGGATACGGGACAGCCAGCGCAGATCGGAGCCGAGGGCGAGGGTGTCGCCGAGGGAGCGGCGCAGGGCTACGGCGTCCCGCTGGGCGGTGACGGCGGCGGCCGAGTCGGCGATGGTGTAGCTCTCCACCGCATAGCGTTCCAGCAGGTCGGCCAGTTCCGCCGGGGCGTAGCGCTGCCGTTCCCGCAGCACGAGCCGCAGATGGGCGGCGGCCTCACGGTGGGCGCCGGCGCCGGAGGCGTCCCGGGCCGCGTCGGGTCCGTAGCGGGCGACGGCGTCACGGTCGCCGGCCTGGGCGGCGTGGTGGACGATGCGGGCGGGGTCGGACCCGGGCCGGGCGACGAGCGCCGCGAGGACGTTGCGGTCGAGCTCGATCCGGCGTGCCGCGGGCAGGGAGTCGGCGATCGCACGGCGGATCAGCTCGTGCCGGAACGCGACGCGCTCCGGGGTCACCGCCAGCAGACCGCGCTGCTCGGCCGCCGCGAGGAGCTCCGCTGGATAGGCAGTTCTTTTGCTGCGGGTCGGCGGGGGCTGGTCGCTCCCCCATCGCGGCGGCAGCCGCATGTCGGACACGGTCCCGCGCCCCTTGCGGGGCGCTTCACCACGCCCGCCCGGTACGGCGACGCCGTCCGCGAAGAGCGCTTCGACCAGGGAACGTTCGACGGCGGAGGGTACTACTGCGAGCTGCTCCAGGGCGTCCCCGGTGGGACCGTCCAGTCCGCGCAGCCGGGCCAGCACCGCGTCCACGACCGTGGGCGGCACTCCCGCGGTGCCGCCCTCCGCCACGACCTCGGCGACGAAGAACGGGTTGCCCGACGTCACGTCGTACACCTGCGCCGGATCGAGGCCGCTGGCGGCGCTGAGGGTGCGCACCGCGTCCCGGGACAGCCGGGCCAGCGGCAGGCGGTGCACGCGGTCCGCGCGGGACACCTGGCCCAGCAGGTGCCGCAGGGGGTGCTCGCGGCTCAACTCGTCGTCCCGGTAGGTGAGGACGAGGACCGCGGGCAACCGCTCCATTCGGCGTACCAGGAACCGCAGTGCGTCCAGCGACGCCTCGTCGGCCCAGTGGACGTCCTCGACGACGAGCACGGCCGGATGCGGTACGCCGGCCAACTCCCCTTGCAGGGCCTCGTACACCCGATGCCGGTCGACGCCCTCCATCACGGCCTGCGCCAGCTCTCCACCGATGCTGCCGATGAGGTCGCGGAACGGGCCGAGGGGACGCCGGGTGGCGAGGTCGTCGCACTGGCCCACCAGGATGCGCGCGCCGCCGGGCAGCCGGTCCGGCATCGCCTTCACCAGGCTCGACTTGCCGATCCCGGCCTCTCCGAAGACGAGCGCCACAGATCCGGCCCCGTCCGCCGCCTCCTGAGCGGCCGCGGCCAGTCGCACCAGCTCGGGCTCGCGCTCGAGGATCCCCCAATCCACGGGGCAGATTCTGCCACCCGGGGCCGCCCACGGCGCGGGCAAGCTTCAGCCCGGTGCCGGACGCGATCGTCCGGAACCCGACGCTCCCGACCCGTTGACGCCCTTCCGCCCCCTCCCTATCGTCTGGTCGATTACTCGCACATTGTTCGAAATATCGACCACCACGTACCCGCAAGTACATCGATGCGCGGAGGAGCACACATGGCACCGCCCCTCTCCAGACGATTCCTTCTCCAGGCCGCGGCACTCGGCGCCACGACCCCGGCACTCTCCTTCGCGGCCACCGGCCGGGCCGCCGCCGCACAGGACGCGCCCGCCGCAGCCGACGCACCCGCCACCTGGACCACGCAGCCGTTCGCACTCGACGAAGTGCAGCTCCGACCAGGGGTGTTCGCCGACAAGCGGCAGCTGATGCTGGACCACGCCCGCGGCTACGACGTGAACCGGCTGCTCCAGGTCTTCCGCGCCAACGCCGGTCTCGCCACGGGCGGCGCGGTCGCGCCCGGCGGCTGGGAGGGGCTGGACGGCGAGGCCAACGGCAATCTGCGCGGGCACTACACCGGGCACTTCATGACCATGCTGTCCCAGGCCTTCGCCGGCGCCGGTGAGCAGGTCTTCGCCGACAGGATCAGCACGATGGTCGGGGCGCTGACGCAGGTGCGCGAGGCGTTGCGCCGCGCCCCCGTGGTCCTCAAGGCCGCCGGGAGGTTCGGGACCGCGGCGGAGAACGTCCGCGGCTCGTACCAGTACGTCGATCTGCCCGCCGCGGCCCTGGGCGGCGCCTCCGCGGTCACCCTGTCCGCCTGGGTGAAGCCCACCCACGCCGGCAACTGGGCCCGGATCTTCGACTTCGGCAACGACACCACGCGCTACCTCTACCTGGCCGCGCGCAACGCGAACGGCGTGCCCCGCTTCGCCGTCACGACCAGCGGCCCCGGCGGCGAGCAGGGCATCGACGGCACGGCCGCGCTGGCGCTGAACCAGTGGAGCCACCTGGCGGTGACGATCGCGGGCGGCACCGGCACCCTCTACGTCAACGGCACGGCCGTGGCACGGAACACGGCGATGACGCTCACCCCGGCGGCCCTCGGCACGCTGGCCCACAACTGGCTCGGTCGCTCCAATTTCGCCGGCGACCCGGTCTTCGCGGGCGCCTTCGACGAGTTCAACGTCTGGTCGCGGGCCCTGACCGCCGCCGAGATCACGCAGTTGCAGAGCAGCCGGGCCGCCGACAGCCCGGCTGGACGCGGCACCCTGGCGTCGTACGCCTTCGACGAGACCACCGGCGCGACCTTCGCGGACGCCTCCGGCCGCGGACTGACCGCCACCCTGCGCCGCACCTGGGGCGCGCCCAGCCATCCCGGGTTCCTGGCGGCGTACCCCGAGACCCAGTTCATCCAGCTGGAGTCGATGACGGCCAGCGACTACACGCGGGTGTGGGCGCCCTACTACACCGCCCACAAGATCCTCCGGGGGCTGCTGGACGCCCATCTCGCCACGGACGACGCCCGGGCGCTGGACCTCGCGTCGGGCATGTGCGACTGGATGTACTCCCGGCTGTCCAAGCTGCCCGCCGCCACGCTGCAACGTATGTGGGGGCTGTTCTCCAGCGGCGAGTTCGGCGGCATCGTCGAGGCGATCGTCGATCTGCACTCGCTCACCGGAAAGGCCGAACATCTCGCGCTGGCCCGCCTGTTCGACCTGGACAAGCTCATCGACGCCTGCGCGGCGAACACCGACACCCTCGACGGGCTGCACGCCAACCAGCACATACCGATCTTCACCGGTCTGATCCGGCTGTACGACGCGACGGGCGAGACGCGCTATCTGACCGCCGCGAAGAACTTCTGGGGCATGGTCGTACCGGTGCGGATGTACGGCATCGGCGGCACCAGCACCGGGGAGTTCTGGCGGGCCCGGGGCGTCATCGCGGGCACGATCGGCGAGACCACCGCGGAGAGCTGCTGCGCGTACAACATGCTGAAGCTGAGCCGGACGCTGTTCTTCCATGAGCAGGACCCGAAGTACATGGACTACTACGAGCGGGCCCTCTACAACCAGGTGCTCGGCTCCAAGCAGGACAAGGCGGACGCGGAGAAGCCGCTCGTCACGTACTTCATCGGGCTGACGCCCGGTCATGTCCGGGACTACACGCCCAAGCAGGGCACCACCTGCTGCGAGGGCACCGGTATGGAGAGCGCCACGAAGTACCAGGACTCGGTGTACTTCAGGAAGGCCGACGGCAGCGCCCTGTACGTCAACCTCTACAGCCCCTCCACCCTGACCTGGGCGGAGAAGGGCGTCACGGTCACCCAGACCACCGACTACCCCAGGGAGCAGGGCAGCACCCTCACGATCGGCGGTGGCAGCGCCTCCTTCGAGCTGCGACTGCGGGTGCCGTCCTGGGCGACCCGCGGCTTCCGGGTGACCGTCAACGGCAGTGCGGTGTCCGGGACTCCGGCCCCCGGAAGCTACTTCGCCGTCTCCCGCACCTGGCGGAGCGGCGACACCGTGCGGATCACCGTCCCCTTCCGGCTCCGGGTCGAGAAGGCCCTCGACGATCCGTCCCTGCAAACCCTGTTCTACGGCCCGGTGAACCTGGTCGCCCGCAACTCGGCCACGAGCCATCTCCAGTTCGGCCTGTACCGCAACGCCGCCCTCTCCGGCGACCTGCTCCCCTCGCTCTCCCCCGTCAGCGGCAAACCGCTCCACTACACGCTCGACGGCACGGAGTTCGCCCCTTTCCTGGAGGGCACCGAGAACCCGACGCACGCCTACTTCCGGCGCAGCGAACCCCGTGTCGTCCTCGGCACCACCGACTCCGGTGTGGCGAACCCCGCGAAGGCCGACGGCACCACGCTGCTCGACGAGATCTGGGCCGGGGCTCCGTTCGCCGACAAGGCCGCGCTGGTCGCGCGCGTGCGGTCCACCGTGAACGCCTGGGTGTCGTCCGGCCTGCTCGGCCAGGCGAACGGGCAGACGGTCGTCGGCGCGGCGGAGAGGGCGACGTACGTGCCCTGACATCCGACGGCGGGCGCGCGCATCCGCTCGTCCGGCGCGCGCCCACCGCCCCGCACGGGATCCTGGAGTCGGCACCGCGGGCTCATGGAACGAGGACCGTCATGGCGTACGACGAAGGACTGACCCAGCGGATCCGGGGGAGGCTCGGCTCGGACCCGGAGGTCACCGAGAAGAAGATGTTCGGCGGCATCGCCTTCCTGCACCACGGCAACATGGCCGTCGGGGTGAGCGGCGACGACCTCATGGTCCGGGTGGGCCCCGACGGCACCGACGCGGCCCTGGCGCGCCCGGGTACCCGGATCTTCGACATGACGGGGCGGCCGATGCGCGGCTGGGTCCTCGTCGACGGTTCCACGCTCGCGGAGGACGCCGATCTCGCGGCGTGGGTCGACGAAGGGTGTGCGTTCGCGGCGAGCCTGCCGCCGAAGTGAGCCCCGGGCTACGACCGGCGGCGGGGCTTGCCGCGCTTTGCGCCACCGCCGCGGGCGGGCTTGCCGGCCGCGGGCTTGCGCCGGGTGCCGGCCGCCTCGGGGCGCTTGCCCTTCGGCTGCGGCTGGGCGGCGGGCTGCGTACGGCCCCTCGTGCTGTTGACCGTCCGCCCGCGGACGATGCCGATGAAGTCCTCCACCAGGTCGGTGGTCGCCTCCTCGGGCCACGACAGGACGACGCTCGACTGAGGAGCGTCCACGACCGTGCGGTAGGTCAGATCCCGGCGGTGGTGCAGCCGGGCGAGCGACTGGGGCACGACGAGCAGGCCGACGCCCGCCGCCACCAGCTCGACGGCGTCCTCCGTGGTGGCGGGGCGCTCGACGGCGGGCCGTCCGGGCGGGCGCTCCCAGTCGAAGACGTCGTCCAGGGGGTGGAACACCACCTCGTCGGCGAGATCCTCGACGGACACCTCCTCGGCCGCGGTCACCAGGTGGTCCTTGGGGACCATGACGACCGTCGTCTCGGTGTAGAGGGGGATCGCGCTGAAGAACGTACGGTCCACCGGGAGCCGTACGAAGCCCGCGTCGGCGTCGCCGCCGCGCAGGACGTCGGATGCCTCCGCGGCCGGTACGGCGACGAGGGTCAGCGGGACGTCGGGCAGGCGCTCGTTCCAGATCCGCACCCACTTGGCGGGCGTCACCCCGGGGACGTACGCCAGCCGGAACGATGGGGAACCTTCCGAGCCTGTCACCCCGCCAGGTTACCCGGCGTGGTCGGGAGCCTCCTGCCCGGTCGTTAGTCTTGACAGCATGAAGTCGCACCAGAGCACCCAGACGATGAAGCCCGCGACCGCGGCGAAGAAGCTGGGTGTGTACCTCGAGGCCACCCCCGCCGAGTTCCAGGAGGGTGTCGTCTCGCGTGCCGAGCTGAACGCACTCCAGGCCGATCCGCCGCGGTGGCTGGAGGACCTGCGTGCCAACGGCCCGCACCCCCGTCCGGTCGTGGCGGCCAAGCTCGGTGTGTCCATCGCGGGTCTCGCGCGCGGCGGGGTCACGGAGCCGCTGACCACCGAGCAGATCGAGGTCCTGAAGAAGGACATGCCCGACTGGCTGGAGAAGGAGCGGGCCACCCAGGCCGAGGTCCGCAAGGAAGCGGCCCGCATCAAGAAGAAGAACTCCGAGCGGGCCGACGACCAGCAGTCCTGACCTGCACGGTCTCCCCTGCCGTGATCACTGTGGGACGGTGGATCGGCATCCCCGAGCCGGTCAGCGGCGCCCCCGTCCCGCCCCGCCGGGTCGCGACGATCTCCGCGGCGATGGACAGAGCCGTCTCCTCGGGCGTCCGGGCGCCGAGATCGAGGCCGATGGGTGACCGGAGCCGCGACAACTCACCATCGGTGAGCCCCACTTCGCGCAGCCGCCGTTCCCTGTCCACATGCGTCCGGCGTGAGCCCATCGCGCCGACGTACGCGACGGGCAGTCGCAGCGCCGTCTCCAGCAGGGGTACGTCGAACTTGGCGTCGTGGGTCAGCACGCACAGGACCGTGCGCTCGTCGGTCTCCGTGCCCCGGAGATAGCGGTCCGGCCAGTCGACCACGATCTCGTCCGCCTCGGGGAAGCGGGGGCGCGTGGCGAAGACGGGGCGGGCGTCGCACACGGTGACGTGGTAGCCGAGGAACTTTCCGGCCCGTACGAGGGCGGCGGCGAAGTCGATCGCGCCGAAGACGATCATGCGGGGTGGTGGGACTCGAGTCTCGATGAAGAGGGTGAGGCCGCCGGGGCAGTGCGATCCGTCCTCGCCGATTTCGAGCGTGCGGGTGCCTCCGGTGGTCAGTGTCGTGAGGGCCTCGGCGGTGACACGACCCGTGGGAAAGGTTGTCGGTTCGCCGCGGGTCCGTTGTGGCTGGTCGCGCAGTTCCCCGCGCCCCTGACGGGGCGCGACCACAGCCTTGCCCATAAGCTCGGTCGGTCCACGCACCACCCTGGCCAGGGCCGTCGGTTCCTCCCGCGCCGCGGCCGACAGTGCCGCCTCGAAGACATGCCGGTCCGGTGCGTCCCGTGTCACCGGTGTGACCAGGACCTCGATCACGCCGCCGCACGTCAGGCCCACCGCGAAGGCGTCCTCGTCGCTGTATCCGAACCGTTCGACAGCCGGCTCGCCGTCTTCGAGGGCCTGCATGCACAGGTCGTACACCGCCCCCTCCACGCAGCCGCCGGAGACCGAGCCGATCACCGTGCCCGCGCTGTCGACCGCGAGGGCGGCCCCGGGAGGGCGCGGGGCGCTGCCGCCGACGGCCACGACGGTGGCTACGGCGAAGTCCCGGCCCTCCTGGACCCACTCGCTCAACTCGGCGGCGAGATCAAGCATCCCGGCCTGCCATCAGAATCCGGTCGGGGCGGATCGGCAGGTTGCGGTGGCGTACGCCGGTCGCGTGCCAGACGGCGTTGGCGACCGCCGCCGCGGCGCCCACGATGCCGATCTCGCCGATGCCCTTGATGCGGACGGGGTCGTCGTCGTCCGGGTCCTCCGGCAGCCAGTCCGCCTCGATGTGCGGGACGTCCGCGTTGGCCGCGAAGTGGTAGCCCGCGAGGTCGGCGCCGACATGGGCGCCCGAGGCCGGGTCCCGGACCGCCTCCTCGTGCAGGGCCATGGAGATGCCCCAGGTCATCCCGCCGACGAACTGGTTGCGGGCGGTGAGCGGGTTGATGATCCGGCCGGCCGCGAAGATGCCGAGCATCCGGCGGACGCGCACCTCGCCGGTGGTGATGTCGACGGCGGCCTCGGCGAAGTGGGCGCCGTAGGAGTGCCGTTCCTTCGGCGGGAGGGCGGCGATGGCCTCCATGGTGTTCGAGCGCACGGTGATGCCCTCCGGCGGGATGTCGGCGCTCAGGGCGAGTCGCTCCCGCAGGTCTTCCGCCGCGGCCGTGATCGCCCAGCCCCAGGAACTGGTGCCCATGGAACCGCCCGCGATCATCGCCGGACCGAAGTCGCTGTTCCCGATCAGGACGTCGACCCGCTCCGGCGTCACCTCCAGTGCGTCGGCGGCGATCAGAGTGAGGGCCGTCCGCGCGCCGGTGCCGATGTCCGCCGCGGAGATCCGGACCGTGAAGCGGCCGTCGGCCTCCGCGGTCAGCGCCGCCGTGGACGGAACGGCGCCCGCGTGGAAGGTGCACGCGGCCGTGCCGGTGCCGAGCAGCCAGCGGCCGTCGCGGCGCACGCCGGGGCGCGGATCGCGCTCCGCCCAGCCGAAGCGCCGGGCGCCTGCCCGGAAGCAGGCGATCAGACCGCGGCCGGCGAAGGGCAGCCCGGACACGGGTCCGGCCTCGGGTTCGTTGCGAAGACGCAGGTCGATCGGGTCGACGCCGCACTTCTCGGCCAGTTCGTCGAGCGCCGACTCCAGCGCGAACGACCCCGGCGCCTCGCCCGGTGCGCGCATGAAGGTCGGGGTCGGCACGTCGAGACGTACGATCCGGTGGGCCGTGTGGTGGGCCGGGGCGTCGTACAGCACGCGCCCCGGTGTGGCGCTGGGCTCCATGAACTCATGGACCCTCGAGGACTGGTTCAGCGCCTCGTGGGCGAGCGCACGCAGCCGTCCGTCGGGGTCGGCGCCGAGCCTGACGCGCTGTGCCGTGGGGCTGCGGTAGCCGACCAACGAGAACATCTGACGGCGGGTCAGGACGACTCGGACCGGGCGCTGGAGGACGGTCGCGGCCATCACGGCGGCCACCTGGTGGGCGCGGACGCCCTTCGACCCGAAGCCGCCGCCGACGTGTTCGGAACGCACGCGCACCGAGGCCGGGTCGAGCGAGAACAGGTTCGCGAGTTCGCCCTGGACCCAGAGGGCGCCCTGGTTGGAGTCGACGACTTCGAGGCGGCCGCCGTCCCAGAGGGCCGTCGCCGCGTGGGGCTCCATCGGGTTGTGGTGTTCCTCGGGTGTGGTGTATTCGGCGTCCACCACGACCGCGGACCGGGCGAGTTCGGCGTCCAGGTCGCCCTTCGCCGTCGAACCCGGGCCGACCGGGGTGTCGGCGGCGAGGTAGGCGTCCGGACGCCCGTCCTTGAACGCGATGTCGTGCGGCTCCTGGTCGTAGTGCACCACGAGCGCCTCGGCGGCTTCCCGCGCCTGCTCGGAGGTCCGGGCGACGACCAGCGCCACGGGCCAGCCCGCGTACGGTACCCGGTCGTGCTGGAAGAGCGCGACGGACGGGTCGGGCGGCATTCCCAGGAACCCCGCGTAGTCGGTGTCGACGTGCAGGGCGTTCCCGTGGTGCAGGACGGTGAGGACGCCGGGCATGGCCAGGACGGCGTCGGTGTCCATCGCGCGGACACGGCCGCGGGCGATCGTGGACAACACCAGCCAGCCGTGGGCGAGTTCGGCGAAGGGGATCTCCGCTGCGTAGCGGGCGGCACCGGTGACCTTGTCGCGTCCCTCCACACGGGTGTGCGCGGTGCCGACGGAGCCCTTCAGCGGCGTGACGGTGGTCATCGGGCGGTCTCCTGGGCGAGTTCGGTCAGCACGGCCACCATCAGGTTGCGCATGAGGGTCACCTTGTATCCGTTGTGCGGCAGCGGTGTCGCGGCGGCGAGTTCGGCGTCCGCGGCGGCCTCGAAAGTGCGGGCATCGGCCGGTGCGCCCTTCAGCACCCGCTCGGCCTCCCGGGCCCGCCACGGCCGCGACGCGACCGCCCCGAGGGCCAGGCGTACGTCGCGTACGACGCCTGCCTCGACGTCCAGCGCGGCGGCGACCGAGCCGATCGCGAAGGCATACGAGGCACGCTCGCGCACCTTGCGGTAGCGGGAGTGGGCGGCGACCGGCGCGGGCGGCAGGGTGACCCCGGTGATCAGCGCGCCCTGCGGCAGGGCGGTCTCCAGGTGCGGGGTGTCACCCACCGGCAGATAGAAGTCCGCGAGCGGCAACTCGCCGGGCCCGTCGGCGGTTTCGTACGACACGACCGCGTCGAAGGCGGTCAGCGCCACGCCCATGTCCGACGGGTGCACGGCCACGCAGTGATCGGAGGCGCCGAGGATCGCCGAGTTGTGGTGCTCGCCCTCGATCGCGGGGCAACCGCTGCCGGGGACACGCTTGTTGCACGGCTGGGTCACGTCGGCGAAGTAGCCGCAGCGGGTGCGCTGGAGCAGATTGCCGCCGACGGTGGCCATGTTGCGCAGCTGCCCGGAGGCGCCGGCCAGCACCGCCTGTGTCAATGCCGGGTAGCGGCGCCGGACTTCGGGGTGGGCGGCGAGATCGCTGTTGGTGACCGTGGCGCCGATCCGCAGCGCGCCCTCGCGCGTCGACTCGATGCGGTCCAGCGGGAGTTCGCGTACGTCGACGAGCCGGGCGGGCCGCTCGACGCCTGTCTTCATCAGATCGACGAGGTTGGTGCCACCGCCCAGGAAGCGGGCGTCCGGATCCGCGTCGAGCAGCGCGACGGCGCCTGAGACGTCGAGCACGCGCTGATAGCCGAACTCCCTCATGCCGCCTCCTCCGTGGTCTGCGTGGTCTCCGCGCCGGCGGCGGCAGCCTGGGCGACCGCCTGGACGATCGACACATACGCGCCGCAGCGGCACAGGTTGCCGCTCATCCGCTCGCGGATCTCCTCGGCGGTCAGTGGCGGCGGTCCCGCCTCGGGCCGTACATCGCCGGTGACGGCGCTCGGCCAGCCCGCGGCGTGTTCCTCGATCACCGCCACGGCGGAACAGATCTGGCCCGGTGTGCAGTAGCCGCACTGGTAGCCGTCGAGGTCGAGGAACGCCTGCTGGACGGGGTGCAGCCGTTCGCCTTCGGCCAGGCCTTCGACGGTGGTGATCTCACGCTCCTCGGCGGCCACCGCGAGTTGCAGACAGGAAACGGCTCGGCGGCCGTCGATCAGGACGGTACACGCACCGCATTGGCCCTGGTCACAGCCCTTTTTGGTACCGGTGAGGTCGAGGCGCTCGCGCAGGGCGTCGAGCAGGGTGGTGCGGTGGTCGACGGACAGCAGATGCTTCTCGCCGTTGATGTTCAGGGTGATGGCGCTGTACGTAGACGTGGGGGCTGGAGCCATGATCAGCCTTCTTTCGCAGATCCGGAGCGCGTCGGGGGAGGCGATCCGGCAGACAGGCTTGCAACGAGATTCGGAGGCGTCAGGAGAGAGAGTGAGGGGAAAGAGACAGCTCCATGCGTGGCTGGATCCACTCGGGCGCCGCTATGGTGAAACCAACCGGACAGCTGTCCGCTATCAGGAAACGTACCGGACAGCTGTCCGCTTAGCAAGGCCGGGCCCGTCCGCGAGTCCGCAAGGAGGACCAGTGGCGGAGAAGAAGGAAGCACCGTTGCGCTCGGACGCCCAGCGCAACCGCGAACGCATCCTGGAAGTGGCGCTGGTCGAGCTGACCCGCGACGCCGACACCCCACTGAGCGTGATCGCCAAGAAGGCGCGCGTCGGACAGGGCACGTTCTACCGGAACTTCCCCAACCGCGAGGCGCTCGTCCTGGAGATCTACCGCCACGAGATCCAGCAGGTCGCCGATCACGCGGCCCAGTTGCTCGAGACGCGGGAACCGGACCGGGCGCTGCGGGAGTGGATGGACCGGCTGGCCCGGTTCGCCATGACCAAGGTCGGCCTGGCGGACGCGATCCGTCAGGTCACGAGCGCGCCGGGCGCCGCGGTGAAGCCCGAGTACACCCCGGTGACCTCCGCCGCCGACCTCATCCTGCGCGCCGCCGAGAAGGCCGGCACCATCCGCCCGGGCATCACCGCGGACGACTTCATCCTCGCCATCTCCGGCATGTTCCTGATCGATCCGCACGGTGACTGGGAGGCCCGCACCACCTGGCTCTTCGACCTGGTCATGGACGGACTGCGCGCGGGAGCGCCCGGCCGGAAGGCCGACTGAACGGGGCACGAACCCGCCCGATGCGCTTGCGACCCTCTTCGACCAGGTGGCATAAGGACCTACCGCGGCAAAGGAGTTCAACACTTCGGTCAGTTGCGATCGTCCGACCGGGCGGGCCACGCCGGGCCAGCACACTGTGTGCATGACCGATGACTGGAAGCGACAACTGGACCGGATCCACGCGGAGTTCGTACGGCGCGACGATCCTGCCGCCTGGGTGACCGAGGCCGATGCCGTCGAGGCGTCGCTCCGCTACCCGCACCTCGCGGTGCGCGGCCCCGTCTTCGGCATCGCCGTGCAGGATCAGCGATCCGGCCCGCACTGGCGGGTGTTGAAGCCGGTGACCGACGGAACGCCCCAGCAGGCCCGGGACGGTCTCAACTCCCATCTGTGGTTCCGGGCCAAGGACGACACCGACGATGCCGCCACCCGTCGCGCGCTGCTGGCCGCGGTCGCCGTTCTGGAACGCGAGCCGGTCGACGAACTGGAAGTCCTGGGCCTGCGCTACCGGGTGGTGCGCGGGGACGAGTTCGCGCGGTCCGGTGACGACGGCCTGGAGCCGCCCCGGCCGACCGACCGGGAGCCGCCCGAGTCGTCCTGGGACGGCCGACACCTCACCCCCACACCGGACATCGATGTCGTCCTGGACCCCGACCCCGGCGACACCGGCGTGGCGGCGGCCGCACTGCGGCTGGGCCTGACGGACTTCGCCTACGCCGGCACCCGCTTCCCCACCGAAGTGCGCAGGGACTCCCAGCGGTCCGTCACCACCCATCCCGGCATCGCCCTGCTGCCCGTCGGCTTCGGTGTGGCCGAACGCGCCGACAAGGGCTGGCAGCCGGTGGGCACCCTCATGCCCACCCCGCACGACGCCCGGCGGCTGCTGTACGGCGGGATGACCGAGACCTGGCCGCTGGTCTACCAGTTCGACGACGAGGAACGCGCGGTGTACGCGCAGGCCGCCGAGGCGTTCCGGGCAGCCGGCCGCGCCAACGAGGTCCGCGTGGCCGGCACCCTCTACCGCATCATGCGCACCGAACGCCTGGTCCGGATCGGCCCCGACGGACCGGAACCGCCCCGCCCCTCCGACCAGGACTCCTACGGCCCGATGAAGCTCCACCCGACCATGGACGAGAACGGCACGGTCCACCACGACGACTGAACGCCGCAGAGCCGGGGTGGAGACGCTCAGGCCGCGGTGGCCCGCGCGCCCTGCGTGACCTCGAAGCCCGCCTCGACGATCGCGCTGCGCACCGCGTCCTCGCCGAACGAATCACCGCGCACGATCACCCGGCCTGCCCGCACGTCGACGTCGACTTCGGTGACGCCGGACACGGCCACCACCTCTTCGGTGACGCTCGCCGCGCAGTGACCGCAGCTCATGCCGGAGACGTAGTACAGCTTCTCGGCCATGGCAGGTGCTCCTGTCGTACGGGGCTGGTGTGCCCTGAGGTACGTGACCGGGAGCAGTGGTGTTCAACGGCCTTGCGTGGACGGCCGGTTGAGAGGACGGCCGGGGCCGTCACCCCGCACCTCCCAGCGGCACGAACGCCAGCTCCTGCCAGCGGATCTCGTGCCGTTTGCGGTCCTGGACGGCCTCCACGAGCCGCACGCCGTCCACGGTCAGCGTGGCCCGCTGAGCCGTGGCGCTGCGCAGCCTGCCCTGGAGGAGGCGCGAGTCGCCGGATGTGATGCCATAGGCGAGCGCAACCCTCGGGCGCTCCTCCTCGTAGTCGTCGGCCTCCTCGCCGAACACCTCCACGACCGCGTCCCTGGCCTGGTGCCGCAGCTCCACGAACTCGGTGTCGGGCGCGAGGTCGAGCAGGACACCGCGCCGACCCGCCACCGCCCCGCCCACCGTCACTGTGAACGTGGGCAGTCCGCCCAGCCGTTCACGCAACCGGGACTCGAACAGGGCGAGTTCGGGGGCGGTCACCTCGCGCGCGGGCCGGTCGTCGACGACGGCCAGCGTCTCGTGCAGCCACTCGTCCTTGACCGGCGAGACGAACCCGAACCGGGCGAGGACCGGGCGGTAGGCGTCGGTCACCGGTTTGATCTCGGGGAGCCGCGGGACGAAGTCCACCCTGAGCTTGGTCCAGCCGTCGGGCCAGAGCGTCGCCCCCGTGAGATACCGGTCCATGAAGCTCCCTCTCATCCAGCCGAAATCGACGCCGTCCATGCCGCCGACCCGGCGCCGCGACCAACCCGTACCGGGTACGGCTCACGGCAGTCTGCCGCAACCGGGCTCCGGTGTGTAACGGCCGCGGTACTGGGAGTCGTCGCCGACTGCCCCCGATTGACCGGCGGTTGACCGTCGAGCACGTCCAGGGCCGGGCGATCATGCAGGTCATCGCGGTCTCGGCCCTGCACCGCCCCCGTCATCGAGGTCGGATCCCGTCGCCATGACGTGAGTTGACGTCGGGGAAGGCCCCTATCCGTCCCTCAACCAGCTCCGGTACGTTGGACCGCCTGAATCGGGTCTGTCGACGCGCCGGTGGCTGGGTAGCGCGTCTCCTCGACATGCCCGACGGAGACCGCACGTGTCCTACCGCTCCCTGCTGCGCATCGCAGGCCCCGGCTTCTTCCCCCTCGGATTCCTCGCCCGGCTGCCGTACGCCTGTACCGCCCTGTCCACCCTCGTCCTGCTCCAGGCGTCGACCCGCAGTTACGCCTTCGCCGGGCTGGCCACCGCGGCGCAGAGCCTGGCCGTCGCCGTCGGCGGTCCCCTGGTCGGCGCCCTCGCCGATCGCCACGGTCATCGCTCCGTGGGAAGTGCCGCGGCGCTCGCCGACTTCGGTGCCTGGGCCGTCCTGTTGGCGGCGAGTCAGGGCACGCGCGCGTCCATGGTGGTGGCGGCCGCGCTCGTAGGCCTGACCCAGCCCCAGGTCGGCCCCCTCGTGCGCGTGCACTGGGCACGACTGGTCCGGGCGCACGACCGGCAGCACCTGCTGACCACGGCCCTGTCCTACGAGGCGACCGCCGACGAACTGAGCTTCGTCGCCGGACCCGCGCTCGTCGGACTGCTGGCATCGGTCAGCCCCTTCGCACCCGCCGTGGTGACCATGTCGCTGATCGCGGGGGCCACCCTCCCCTTCGCCCTGCGCCACGCCCACGGCGGCGGCCACAGGCAGCCTTCGAAGCAGCACCGCAAGCCGCCCCTGCCGTGGCGCCCCCTGGCCGTCGTATGCCTGGCGATGGTGGCGATGGGCGCGGTCTTCGGTGCGCTCCAGACCGCCGTCACCGTGTACGCCGACACGATCGGCGAGCCGGGCGCCGCGGGGCTGGTCTACGCCGAGTTCGGCGTCGGCAGCGCACTGGCGGGTGCCGCCTGTGCCTGGCTCCCCGGGCGGTTCTCCCTGCGGGCCCGCTATGTCTGGTTCGCCGCGGCTCTCTGCGCCGGTACGGCGTGGCTCCTCGTCGGCACCCCGCTGGTCTCGCTGCCCGTCGCCGTCGCCCCGGCGAGCCTGACCGTGGCGCCGTACATGATCAGCCTGTACGCCCTCACAGAGCGGCTCGCGCCCGCCGAACGGGCCACGACCGCCATGACCGTCCTGTGCGCGGGCGGCCCCCTCGGCACGGCCGCCGGTCAGGCCGCCTCGGGAGGTCTGGCCGAGTCGCACGGTCTACAGGGCGCGCTCCTGGTGGCCTTCACCGTCGCGGCCGGTGCCCTGCTGCTGGCGCTGGCCGGGCGGCGGGTTGCGCACCCGTGAGCGGTCGGTGCGCCGTCACCCGGGCAGCACCAGTCGCCGCATCTCCCCCGGCTGGACGGAGACCGTGTGGTCCGGCAGCCGGACGTCGATCGGGTCACGGTCGGAGGCGGGCACCGCGATCTCCAGCCGTCCGCGTTCCAGCCGGAGCCGTACGCCCCAGTGGCCCTGGTACTGGACGGCGAACCCGTACGACGACAGCTCCGGCAGCGGCACGGGGTTCAGCCACAGCGCCCCGCCCCGGGTCTCCAGTCCGGTCAGTCCGCGCTGGACGAGGTCGAGGGTGCCGGCCATGGCGCCGAGGTGGATGCCCTCACCGGTGGTGCCGCCCTGGAGATCGGCGATGTCGCCCCGCAGGGCCTCCTGGCAGAACATCCACGCCTCGGCACGCCGGGCCCTGGCCAGCACCCAGCCGTGGACCAGGCCGCTGAGCGTGGAGCCGTGGCTGGTGCGGCGCAGGTAGTAGTCGACCGTGCGCCGCCAAGTTTCCTCCTCCAACGGGTACCCCAACCGGCCGAAGAGGGAATGGAGTTCGGCAGGCGAGAACAGATAGCCGAGCATCAGCACGTCCGCCTGTTTGGATGCCTGGTAGCGGTTGACGGTGTCGCCCTCCGCCTCCAGGATCCGGTCCAGACGCCGGATGTCGCCGTAGCGCTCGCGATAGCCGTCCCAGTCGAGTTCGGCGAGGTCGCCGTAGCCCTCGAACTGGCTGACGACTCCGCTGTGAAAGGGCACGTGGAGGGTGCGGGACACCTCCTCCCACTGTTCCCTCTCGCCGCCGTCCAGGCCGGTGCGTTCGAGGAGTTCGCGGCGGCGGGGCTCGGGCAGGGCGGTCAGCACCTCCAGAGTGCGGGTGAGCACCCACGCGGCGGCGACGTTGGTGTACGCGTTGTCGTCGAGTCCGGGTTCCTTCGCGTCGGGGTAGGCGTCGTGGTACTCGTCGGGCCCGACCACACCCCGGATCCGGTGCCGGCCCAGACTCTCGTCGTAGACCGCCGAGTCGGCCCAGAAGCGCGCGATCTGGAGCAGCATCTCGGCGCCCTTGGTGTGCAGGAACTCGTCGTCGCCGCTCGCCTCGCAGTACTGCCAGACGTTGTAGGCGATCGCCGAGCCGACGTGGTGCTGGAGCCGGGAGTGGTCCGGCAGCCAGCGTCCCGAGCGCGGGTTGAGGTGCAGTTCCTGGGTCTCCTCCCGCCCGTCGCTGCCGCTCTGCCACGGGAAGAGCGCACCGCGCCGGCCGACCGCGCGGGCCGCGGCACGGGCCTGGTCCAGGCGCCGGTGGCGGTAGTGGAGCAGGGCGCGGGACACCTCCGGGAAGTGCAGGTTCAGATATGGCAGCACGAACAGCTCGTCCCAGAAGACATGCCCCCGGTACGCCTCACCGTGCAGGCCCCGCGCCGGCACGCCCACGTCCAGGTCTGCGGTGTGCGGCGAAAGAGTCTGGAGCACATGGAAGAGATGCAGCCGGAGGATGCGGCCGGCGCCCCCGGGGACGTCGAGTTGGGCCCGGCGCCACAGCTGGTCCCAGGCCGTGCGATGGGCCTTCAGCAGGTCGTCGAAGTCGGATGCCGCGGCCACGCGGTCCACGGCGGCGTCCAGGGGATCGCTGATCGCCCGGTCGCGGGAGGTGTGCAGGGCGACGGTCTTGTCGACGGTGACGGTACGGCCGGGGGTCAGGTCGAGGCGGAGCCGCTGGACGGCACGGGTGACTTCGAGCCGCGGGGTGACCCGGGCGTCGGCGGTCAGCCGGGACGCCATGCCGATCCGGATGTCCGAGGTACGGGTCCGGCACCGCAGCCACACGGTGTCGGGCGTGGAGCCGCCGCTCTGGATGTGGGTCAGATGATGGCCGTCCAGATCGCGGTAGCGCGCGATCCCGCCGTTGGTGACGCCCCCGTCGAGCGCCGCCTCGACATCGAGACCGCCGGTGAAGCCCTCAGCGGTGAACTCGGTGCGCAGGACCGCCAGATGGGGGTCGGCCATGTGCACGAACCGCTGCTGCCGTACGAACAGCGAGCGTCCCTGCGCGAGTGAGTACCGGGTGCGGCGCTCCATCAGCCCCGATTCGAGATCCAGCAGCTGACGGTGGTCGAGGACCGTCGCCGTGTCCGGTGCGAGCCACTTCCCGCCGGGGCGGCGGAAGCGCAGGGGCAGCCAGTTCGGCAGGTTGACCATGTCCTCGTTCTCGACGCGGCGCCCGTCGACGTCCGTGGTGAGCCGGTTGTAGCAGCCGGCCGCGTAGGTGCCGGGGTAGTGCACCTCGTCGGCGGTGCACTCCGGGAACGCGCCCCGGGTGGCGAAGTATCCGTTGCCCAGGGTGCACAGCGATTCCCTGAGGCGTTCGTCCTCGGGTTCGTAGCCCTCGTACTCCCAGGTCCAGGCCGTCGCTGCCGTCACTGCGGTGTCCCTTCCACGAGCAGTTCCCCCAGGTCTCGTACGACGATGTCGGCGCCGTGCCCGAGCAGTCTCGCGCCGGTGTCCGCACCGGCGGCCCGGTCCACGCCGACGACGAGTGCGAACGCACCCCGACGCCCCGCTTCCACGCCCGCCAGCGCGTCCTCCACGACGGCGGAGTGCCCGGCGGGGACACCGAGCCGGCGGGCCGCCTCCAGGAAGAGGTCGGGCTCGGGCTTGCCGGCGAGCCCCAGCCTGGCCGCCTCCCCGCCGTCGACCAGGGCGTCGAAGAGATCCCGCACCCCGGCGTGGGTGAGCAGCTCACCGGCGTGCCGGGAGGCCGAGGCCGCCGCCACCGGTACCCCACCCCGGCGCAGGGCACGCACCAGTCGCACGGTCCCCGGATAGGCGTCGACGCCCTGTTTCCGGAGCCGCTCGGTGAACAGGCGCTCCTTGTCCGCGGCGACGGCCCGCACGGACCCCTCCGATGTGTCGAGGCCACGGGAGGCGAGGAAGGCGGCGGCCCCGTCGAGCCGGGACTTGCCGTCCACGTACCGCAGGTAGTCGTCGCCGGGGTCGAACGGGCGCCGTTGCCGCGGATCCTCGGGCGGGTGGGCGGCCAGATAGGCGTCGAAGGCGGTCCGCCAGGCTGCGGCGTGCACGCGGGCCGAGTCGGTGATCACCCCGTCGGTGTCGAAGACGACGGCTCTGACGTCCCGCAGTGCGGGTGCGAGCGCGGGGTGGGTCGGGTCGGTCATGGCGGCTCCTGAGGCGGTCGGTGCCCTGCCGGTCGATATCCCGCCCCTGAATCAGTGTGCGCCCCGGATCGGGGGGAACACGGACAGCATGGTCGGCGACATGGGCGACGACATCACGGCGCGGAGAGTCGGTGTGAGCGGCCACCGACTGGTGCCGCACACGGCTGACGTGCGCGTCGAGGCCTGGGGAGACAGCCGTGAGCGCTGCCTGGTGGAGGCCGTCACGGGCATGGTGGAGGGGTTCGCGGACGTCTCCGGGACGCGGCCGACCGGCGTGGCCCGGCTGCGGCTGACCGAAGGCAGCCCGGAGGACCTGCTGACCACGCTGCTCGACGAGGTCGTCTTCCGGCTGGAGGAGCACGGCCAGGTGCCGGTCGACGTGGAGGCGGAGGCGTTCGACGAGGGACTCGATGTGCGGATGGCGGTCGCCGACCTCGGCGTCGTGGAGGTCATCGGTGCGGCGCCCAGGGGCATCGCGTGGGAGAACCTGCGCATCGAGCCGGGTCCGTACGGCTGGTCCTGCGCGGTGACCATCGACATATGAGCCCATCCGGCGCTTCGATCACTCGCTCTCCCTTCCTCAGCCGGGTGTGGTGTGGGAGGCGTGCAGCGCGTCGAGGACCTCGTCGTCGGTGAGCTGGTCGAAGTTCTCGTACCAGAGACCGACGGCCATGAACTGCTCCGGCCGGTGCAGACAGACCACGTCGTCGGCCTCTCCGCGCAGCAGCGCGACCGCCTCCGGTGAGCAGACCGGCACGGCCAGCACGACCCGCCCGGGCGACTCACGGCGTACCCGGCGCAGCGCGGCGCGCGCGGTCGCGCCGGTGGCCAGTCCGTCGTCGACGACGATCACCGTGCGGCCCCGCAGATCCAGTGCGGGACGGCCGCGCCGGTAGCGCTGCTCGCGACGCCGTACCTCCTCCTGCTCCCGTTCGACGGTCCCGGCGAGAGCGGCCTCGCTCAGGCCCAGCCGGTCGAGGGCCCGTTCGTCGAAGAGCGGAGGGTCGTCACCGGCGATCGCGCCGACGCCCAGCTCCTCCTGGAACGGCGCTCCGATCTTGCGGACGACGAGGACGTCGAGCGGGGCGTCCAGCACATGCGCGACCTCACGGGCGACCGCGGCACCACCGCGGGGCAGGGCGAGGACGACGGGGTGCGGGAGGATGCCCTTCTCGTGCAGGGTGCGCAGCCGCTCGGCCAGTTCCCGCCCGGCCTGCTTGCGGTCACGGAACTGCATGGCCGCTCCCTTCCGGTCTCCGGTTGCCTCCGTGCGCGCCCCCCGGGTACCCGGCCCACCGGTCGCCCACACGGCGTCACCGCCGCTGCGAGCCCTTGCGCAGGAAGCGTCGCAGCCGTGCGTGCGGCCAGGTGTTGATCACGTCGTCCCTGGTGAGCCAGCCGCGCTGTGCCGTGCCCACGCCGTAGCGCATGTTGGCCAGGTGGATGACGGAGTGCGCGTCGCTGTCCACGGCGAACTTCGCCCCGTGCCGGTGCGGGCGCAGGCGGCGCAGAACTCGTCGAGGCCGACGTCGAGGCCGGGTCGCTTGCCGATGAGGCGTGTGGTGGGGTGGCCGATGATGTTGACGTACGGGTTCTCGCAGGCCCGGACGAGCCGGCGGGTCAGCGCCTTGCGTCCCTGGATGAGTTCGCCCGCTCGCCGCAGTCTGCACCTGAGAACGAACGAGAACCGTCCCATGAGAGCGGAGTGATCGACGTGGCGCAGGACGAGGCACAGGCGCTGGTGCGCGGGATCATCGAGGCCAATCGCTACCTCGTGCTGTCCACCGCCGACGCGGCGGGACGACCGTGGGGTTCGCCCGTCTACTTCGCCCACATCGGCTGCACCGAGTTCTTCTGGGTCTCCTCGCCCGAGGTCACGCACTCCCGCAATATCGCGGTGCGCCCCGAGGTGGGGATCGTGGTCTTCGACTCCCAGGTGGCGATCAGCACCGGGCAGGGCGTCTACATGCCCGCCGTCGCGGAGTTGGTGGACGACGATGCGACCGCCCGGGGCATCGAGGCGTTCTCGCGTCGTTCGGTGGCTCACGGCGGCCGGGAATGGACCGGCGAGGACGTCCGGTCCGGCGGCGCAATCCGGCTCTACCGGGCGACCGTCGACTCCCACTGGATCCTCGCCAAGGACGGCAGCCCCGACCACCGCGTCCCCGTACACCTCGCCTGAACGCTCTGCCGCAGCCCGTCATACCTGGGTATGAACCCTCCATACCCAGGTATGAACTCCCCGCCTCACAGTCAACGCACTGCTTCCATTCCTTCTCTTGCACGGCGAACACCCCCCACCTGAGAAGGGATACGCCGTGCGCGCACGTACGCGTATACGCACCCACCCCGCGGGACCCGTGCTCCTCGCCCTCGCCGCCACAGGATCCGTGCCGGCCACGCCGCTCTCCCCCGCGTTCGCCGCGGAACCGGCCGCGACGGCTGATCTGCGCGCGGACGTCGACCGCGACGGCCGGGTCGATGTCACCGGCGACACCGACACGGCCGGCGAGGACAGTTGGACCGTCGGCCGCGGTGCGGTCACCTTGCCCAACATCGACGACGACACCAAGCGCTGCCCGGTCACCGGACCCGGCGGCAGACCGTTGTCCGACGCCAAGCTGGCCGCCTGCAACGACGCCTCCGACACCGAGGTCAACGGCCGGACCGACGCCGCCGACCTGGCCCGGGTCCGTTCAACGCCCCTGCCCGGCCTGCCGGCGGACGCCAAGGGCAGCCTGAAGGTCACCGCGGGTGCCAAGCAGACGCACGTCTTCCTCAAGCGTTCCGGCCGGTGGGTCCTGATCACGCCCCGGACCCGGCTGACCGCCGTCGAGGTTTGCTCCGGCGTGGAGTTCGGCGTCGAGGCCACCGACGTCATCCGCAACACCGCGAAGTGGGACGGCCGGACGGTGATCCGCCTGACCGTGGCGTCCGCGGCCGGCACCACCTCCGACGAAGTCACCCTGCGCGTGGCTCCGCTCCTCACCCACCACCATCTCCAGCAGACCCAGCAGGTGATGGTCACCAAGGCGCAGGGCGAGCAGGTCTTCCGGCGCTTCGTCCGGAATCTGGAGAAGGAGGTCCGGCGCGCCGGCATCACGAAACCACTGGTCACCTTCGACAAGTACGGCGACATCTGGGCGCAGGACTTCGTCGAGCCGGCGTACGTCGGCATGACCGGACCCGGCGGGCGTCGGCAGGTGATGCGTGTGATGCTGCGCTCGGCCCAGCCCGACCGGGAGGCGGGCCGGGAACTGTTCGAGAAGATCCGCGGCCGGGACATCGGCGTCGTCCAGGTCACCGACCGGTCCGAGCAGCGTGACTGGTCGCTCAATTCGATGGGCAACCTGGAGACCGTCCCGCCGTACGCCCACAACGGCCGCTCGTTCCCGGCGGGGCGGATCATCATGGGCGAGCGCAAGGACAGCGGCGCACGGCCGTCCCAGGTGATGCGTACGATGCTGAAGTCCCAGGGGCTTCAGGACCCGCTGCTGCTCGACACCTCCTGGCTGGGCGTCGGCCATGTCGACGAGTTCGTGCAGTTCCTGCCCGCCGACACCCCGCGTGGCTGGCGGATCGGCGTCGCCGCCCCGGAGGCCGGGCTCAAGCTGCTGCGCGACGCCCGGCAGGCCGGTCACGGCAGGACGAAGATGTTCTCGGTTCCGCGTCTCGGGGACCGGCCGGCCCCGAGGGAAACCATCGAACAGGCCCTGGCCTCCCGGCACCTGGTGGCCGACAACACCATGGCGGCCCGGCGGATCGCGGCCAACCTGGAGATCCTCAAGCGCGAGACCGGTGTCACCGACGACGAGATCGTCCGCGTACCGGCCCTGTACACCCGCGACATGGAGGTTTCGGCGGGCGGACGTGCCACCCCCATGCCACGCCTGACGCGCATGGGCGGCGACGCGGCTCTCGCGGACGCGGCCGGGAAGCACGGTCAGCAGAAGTGGCTCGCCGAGAAGTCGGACGCCTCGGCGGCTCCGGCCACCGTCACGACGAGCGCCTACGTTCCCGGCGCCGTCAATGGCGTGCTGCTCGCCCGCGACCGCTATCTGGCGCCGAAGCAGTGGGGGCCGGTCGTCGGCGGCAAGGACATCTTCACGCAGGCGGTCACAGCCGTCTATCGGCGGGCCGGCCTGAAGGTGTCGTACATCGACGACTGGTACACCTACCACCTCGGCATGGGCGAGGTGCACTGCGGCACCAACACCCTGCGGGACGCGTCGGGCGCCTGGTGGCAGAGCACCGCGCGGCGCTGACACACAGGTCCGATGTGTGATCGGCCGGCATCGCGAGGGTGACTCACCGTATGACGGCGGGCTGTCCGCGGAACCGGTAGCGGCGTTCGGGGCGCCCTGCCGCGCCGTAGCGCAGGGAGACCTCCGCGTTGCCGGTGGTGTGGAAGTACTCCAGGTAGCGGCGGGCGCTCACCCGGGAGACACCGGTCAGGGTCGCGCACTCGGAGGCGGACAGCGTGCCGGGACAGTCGCGGAGGGTGCGCTCGATGAGGTCGGCGGTCTCCACGCTCATGCCCTTGGGCAGCACGGAGACGCCCGACGCCGGTACCGCGGCACCGGCCAGGACCCGGTCCACGTCGGCCTGGCTGCGGACGACCGTGGTGTGCAGCCGGCCGCGCTGAGCGGCGTACCGCTCCAGCCGGGAGCGCAGGTCCTGGAACTCGAACGGCTTGAGCAGGTAGTCCACGACACCGCGGCGGACGGCCCGGCGTACCGTGTCGGCCTCACGTGCGGCGCTGATCACCATGACGTCGCAGTCGTGGCCGGCGGTGCGCAGCCGGGGTATGACGTCGAGGCCGAAGACGTCGGGCAGGTACAGGTCGAGCAGCACGACATCCGGGCGCAGTCGGTCGACGGCGGCGATGGCCTCCTCGCCGGTGGTGGCGACGCCGACGACGGTGAAGGGCGGGACGCGTTCGACGAAGGTGCGATGGACCCTGGCGACCATGAAGTCGTCGTCGACGACGAGGACGCCTATCTCGTTCGACTCGTCGGTCGTGCCCATCATGTTGCTCCTTCCGCCACCGCGTCGGTGAGATGGCTGACGGTCATGCGCGCGGTGAACATGGCCCCGTCGGGGGTGTTGGTCACCGAGATCTCACCGCCGTGACGTTCGCAGACCAGTCGGGTGAGCGCCAGACCTATGCCGCGCTCGCCCTCGTGGGCGGCCTTGGTGGTGAAGCCGTGTGTGAACACCTCCCGGGCGAGTTCCGGGGCCACGCCGGGACCGGAGTCCCGTACGACGATCTCCACGCTGGAGGCGTCCTGCCGCAGTTCGACCTCGACCCACCGTTCGCCGTCGTGCGCGGCGGCATCCACGGCGTTGTCGACGAGGTTGCCGACGACGGTCGCCACGTCCGCGGCGTCCTCCGGGGTGAGCCGGTCGAGCGCGGTGTCGTCCGAGATCCGCAGCGTCACCTTGCGTTCGGCGGCGAGGGAGGCCTTCGCCGTCAGCAGGGCGGCGACGGCGGTGTCTCGGACGCGGCGGCTGAGGGTGACGTCAAGGGACTGGCGGCGCCGGCTCAGCGCGCGGATGTAGCGGACCACCTCGTCCTGTTCGCCGATCTGGATGAGCCCGGAGATGGTGTGCAGCTGGTTGGCGAACTCGTGGGCCTGGGCGCGCAGCAGCTCCGACGAGCTGCGGAAGGAGCCGATCTCCCGCTCCAGACGGGCGAGTTCGGTGCGGTCCCGCAGGGTGGTGACCGAGCCGAGCAGACGGCCGTCCTTGGTCACGGTCATCCGGTTCATCACCAGGACGCGGCCCCGGCGTACGACGACCTGGTCCCGCTGTTCGGGCGCGGCGCCGGCGAGGACGTCCCGCAGCCGTCCGTCGATGCCGAGTTGGTCCAGGCTTCGGCCCACGCACTCCTCGGGCAGGTCGAGCAGGGTCCGGCCCATCTCGTTGACCAGGGTCAGCCGGTCCCCCGGATCCAGGGCGATCACGCCCTCGGCGATGCCGTACAGCATGGCCTCGCGGTGTTCGGCAAGGCCGGCGATCTCGCGCGGCTCCAGACCGAGGGTCTGCCGTTTCACGCGCCGGGCGAGCAGCCAGGAGCCGGCCACGCCGAGACCGCTGGCGATACCCAGGTAGGCGAGGAGATAGGAGGACGCGCCGCTCAGCCGCTGCCACACCGTCGGGTCGGCTTCGCCGATCATGACGGTGCCGAGGTGCCGGCCGAGGTTCTCCTGTGTCGCCCCGAGGACGGGCACCTGGGCGACGCGCTCCCGGCTGCCGTCCAGTGTCAGCGGCCCCGACCAGCCGCGCCCCGCCGCGGTGCCCTCCCCGAGGGGCAGCCGGTCGCCGATCACCGTGGGGTTGGTGGAGCTGACGATCCGGCCGGCGGCGTCGGCCACCGTCACCGAAGTGACTCCGGACTGGGTCTGCATGGAGTTCACCAGCGGGGCGAGGCCTTCCTGCGGCACCGGCTGGTCGAGCTCGCTGCGCACCAGCGGGGTGGCGGCCAGTTGCTCGGCGAGCGCGGTGACCCGGCGGCCCTCGACGCGGTTGAAGGTGGCCTCGGACTGGGCGAGGGAGACCGCGGCGATCGCGAGCAACACCACCACGACAATGGCGAGTTGGAGCACCAGCATCTCGCCCGCGAGGGTCTGGCGACGGAAGGTGGTGACCACGACGTACTCAATCTCTGACCTGGTGGTTCGGGTGCCGGGACGCCCATGATGGCCCGGGGCCGTGGCCAGGGGAAGACATCCGTCGACGCCCGGCCCGCTGACACAAAGACCAAAACCTCCGTTGGTTCCGGAAGCGAGACAGGTCGTCGACGCCCGTGCAGCATGTGGCCCACATCACGCTCCTCTTACCCGCATCGACCGACAGGTGGTGAAACTCGTGCGCCTGCGCTTCCTCCTGGCCCTGCTCGGGGCCGCCGTGCTGGTCCTCGTCGGACCGCCGCTGCTCACCACCGGCAGCGGCTCCGAGACCGGCACGCAGATCCCGGGCCTGCGCTTCATGGTCCCCAACACGCCTGGTGGCGGCTACGACATCACGGCCCGGACGGCCGCGAAGAACGCCGAGGACGCCGGACTCACGCACAGCATCGAGGTGTTCAACCTGCCCGGCGCCGGCGGGACGGTCGGCCTGACCCGGCTGGTCGGCGAGCACGGCAACGGCAAGCTGGCGATGTCCATGGGACTCGGTGTGGTGGGCGCGGCGCGCTCCAACCACGCGCCCAAGACCCTCGCCGACACCACGCCGATCGCCCGGCTCACCGAGGAGCAGGACGTGGTCGTGGTCGCCAAGGACTCGCCGTACCAGACGATCGACGAGCTCATCGACGCCTGGAAGGCCGACCCGGGCAAGCTGCCGGTCGGCGGCGGCTCCTCGCCCGGCGGGCCCGACCACATGGCGCCCATGCTGATGGCGCAGGCCGCGGGCATCGCGCCGAAGCAGGTCAACTACATCCCCTTCGACGGCGGCGGCGAGCTGCTCGCCTCGATCCTCGGCAACAAGGTCGGCTTCGGGGTGTCCGGCGTCGGCGAGTACCTCGACCAGATCAAGGCGGGCGAGCTGCGGGTCCTCGCGGTCACCGGCCCCGAGCGCGTCGGCGAGCTCAAGGACGCGCCCACGCTTCTGGAGTCCGGGTACGACGTGAACTTCACCAACTGGCGGGGGATCGTCGCCCCGCCCGGTCTGTCCGCCGCCGAGCGCGACAAGCTCACCCGGCTCATCACGGAACTCCACGACTCCCCCGAGTGGCAGAAGTCGATGGAGCAGAACGGCTGGGAGGACGCCTTCCTGACCGGCGAGAAGTTCGGCGACTTCCTGGACGCCCAGGACAAGCGCGTGGTGTCGGTGCTGAAGGAGCTGGGGCTGTGACGACCCATACGGAAGTGAAGGAGTTCGGGCCGTGACGACGCAGACAGATCTTCCCCCCGCCGAGCCGGCCGAACGGCGCTCATGGTTGCGTGAGCACTCCGAACTCGGCGTCTGCGCCCTGCTGTTGGCGCTCGGCGTGCTGGTCCTGACCGACGCGCTGACCATGGACGTCGAGATCACCCAGCGCGGTCCCGTCGGGCCCAAGACCGTGCCGATCGTCGTCGGCATCGGCCTGCTGGTCATCGCCGCGCTCCTCGCCTTCGACGTGCTGCGCGGCGGCCGTGGCCAGGCCGAGACCGGCGAGGACATCGACCTGTCCGAACCCGCCGACTGGCGCACCGTGCTGCTGCTCGCCGGGGTGTTCCTCGGCGCGGCCGTCCTCATCGAACCGCTGGGCTTCCCCGCCGCGGGCGCCCTGCTCTTCTGGGGCGCGGCCTTCGCCCTCGGCAGCCGCCGCATCGACCGCGACCCGCTCATCGCGGCCGTCCTGTCCCTCGTCACCTACGCCGTCTTCAACAACCTGCTCGGAGTGCCGCTGCCGGGTGGCCCGCTGATGGGAGCGCTGTGAGATGAACGCCCTCAACTCCCTTCTGGACGGCTTCGGTACGGCCCTCACGCCGATCAACCTGCTGTGGGCCGCCATCGGTGTGCTGCTCGGCACGGCGATCGGCGTGCTGCCCGGCATCGGGCCGGCGATGGCCGTGGCGCTGCTGCTGCCGGTGACGTACGGGCTCGAACCGATCGGCGCGTTCATCATGTTCGCGGGCATCTACTACGGCGCGATGTTCGGCGGCTCCACCACCTCGATCCTGCTCAACACCCCCGGCGAGAGCGCCGCCGTGGTCGCGGCCATGGAGGGCAACCCCATGGCCAAGTCGGGGCGTGGCGCACAGGCCCTCGCGGCCGCCGCCATCGGTCACTTCGCGGGCGGTCTGATCGGCACGATCCTGCTGGTGGCGCTGGCGCCGACGGTCGCCGATCTTGCCGTCGACATCGGTGCGCCGGACTACTTCGCCATCATGGTGCTGGCGTTCATCGCCGTGACGTCGGTGCTGGGCTCGTCCCGCGTTCGGGGACTGGCCTCCCTGCTGATCGGCCTGACGCTCGGCCTGGTGGGCCTGGACCAGATGACCGGGCAGCAGCGGCTCACCTTCGGTTCCCTCCAACTCGCCGACGGCATCGACGTGGTGATCGTGGCGGTGGGTCTCTTCGCGATCGGCGAGGCGCTGTGGGTCTCGGCGCATCTGCGGCGCAATCCCGGCGAGGCCATCCCGGTGGGCCGCCCGTGGCTGGGCCGCGGCGATGTGCGGCGGACCTGGAAGTCTTGGCTGCGCGGCCCGTTCATCGGCTTCCCGTTCGGCGCGATTCCGGCGGGCGGCGCGGAGATCCCCACCTTCCTGTCGTACGTCACCGAGAAGCGTCTGTCGAAGCACAAGGACGAGTGGGGCAAGGGCGCCATCGAGGGCGTCGCGGGACCGGAGTCGGCGGCGTCCGCCTCGGCGGCGGGCACGCTGGTGTCGATGCTGACGCTGGGGTTGCCGACGACGGCCGTCGCGGCGGTCATGCTGGCCGCGTTCCAGCAGTACGGCATCCAGCCCGGGCCGTTGCTCTTCGAGCGCGAACCCGAGCTGGTGTGGGGCCTGATCGCCTCACTGTTCGTCGGCATGGTGCTGCTGCTCGCCCTCAATCTGCCGCTGGCGCCGGTGTGGGCGAAGCTGCTGCGCATTCCCCGGCCGTACCTCTACGCGGGGATCCTGTTCTTCGCCATGGTCGGCGCATACGCGGTCGGCGGTGAGGTCATCGACCTGGTGACCCTGCTGGTCATCGGGCTGATCGGCTTCGGCATGCGGCGCTACGGACTGCCCATCCTGCCCGCGGTCATCGGCGTCATCCTCGGGCCGAACGCCGAGCAACAGCTGCGTCGTGCCCTGCAGATCAGCGACGGGAGTGTCTCGGGTCTGGTCAACACGCCGTTCGCGGTGACCGTTTACGCGGTGGTGGCGCTGCTGCTGGTGTGGCCGCTGGTCAGGAAGGTCATGGTCCGGGGCCGAACCGAGGCCTGATGTATGCGGGGTCTGTGCAGTTTCGGCCATCGTTGTGACGTGCACCTGCCCAGACACCGCTTCCTGATGGCACGCTGCCCTCACCGCACGCAGTAACACCCCTGCCCACCCGGGCGGATGGTCCGCTCCGCCCGGTCCCCCCACCGCAGAAGGAGACCGCGTGAAAGGCAGCCTCGGCACATCCGGCGGTGCTCGCGTCCGCCGCACCGTTCTCGGCGCTCTGGCCGGCGTCGCCGCACTCCTGGCCACCGGTGTCACCGCGTCCCCGGCCGGCGCCGCCGCCGAGGAACCGGGGGCGGTGACCCTCTCGGCGCAGGAAGACGCCCGTGACTTCTGGACTTCGGAGCGGATGCGGCAGGCCACTGGGCTGGACGTCCTCTCCCTCGACCGCTCCGACGTGACGGCATCGACTCCTCGCCAGGGCGAGAAGACCGTCGTCGCGCCGAGCGCCCCGGCATCCACTGTCGGAGCCCTGGCGTTCCCCAACGGCGGCGGCGCCTGGACCGGGGGCGGGGCCGTGGTGCAGACCGCGGGACGGGTGTTCTTCAGCTACCAGGGCCGTACCGCATCGTGCTCCGGCAACGCGGTCACGAGCGCCAACAAGAGCACCGTGCTCACCGCAGGGCACTGTGTGAAGTTGGAGGGCGCCTGGCACACCAACTGGGTGTTCGTGCCCGGCTATCACGACGGCCAGGCTCCGTACGGCACCTGGTCCGCGTCCAAGACCCTGTCCACGCCGCAGTGGACGGCCAGCGAGGACATCAACTACGACATAGGCGCGGCCGTGGTCGCCCCGCTGGACGGCAGGAGTCTGACCGACGTCGTGGGCGGTCAGGGCCTGGCCTTCAACACCGGCTACAACAAGGCGATGTACGCCTTCGGCTTCCCCGCCGCCGCCCCGTACGACGGTGAGAAGTTCATCTACTGCAGCGGCACCACGTACCGGGACTTCCTGCTGTCCAGCGACCACGGCCTCACCTGCGACATGACCGGCGGGTCCAGCGGAGGCCCCTGGTTCACCCAGTTCGACGAGGCCACCGGCACCGGCCTCCAGTCCTCGGTGAACAGCTTCAAGTACAACTTCCTGCCGACCGCGATGTACGGGCCGGTCTTCGGCACGGACGCGCAGAACCTGTACCAGACCGCCCAGTCGTCCTGAACGTTCGCTCCGTCCGCCGGGCCCGCGCCGAACGCGGGCCCGGCGGCACAGCCGACGGAGCGCTCAGTGCCCCCGGAACGCCTCCTCCAGCCACCAGGACCCCTGGTCGCGGACCACCTTCGCGTCGATGAGCAGCGGTGCGGAGCGTGGTCCGGCCACCCAGTCCGCCACGGCCTTCAGATCCGCCGGCGTGCGCACGGTGACCGCCTCGAAGCCGTACCCCCGTGCCACGGCGGCGATGTCCGTCGGCGGGAACTCGACCAGGTCCAGCGGGTGTCCGTCGGGCCCGAAGTGGTGCACCTCCGCTCCGTAGGAGTCGTCGTTGTAGACGACGACCACCATCGGCAGCCCGAGCCGTCGGACCGTGTCGAAGTCGGCGGCGCCCATCATCGCGCCGCCGTCCCCGAGCGCGGCCACCGGAAGCCGGTCCGGCCGGGCCAGGGCCGCGCCGATCGTGGTCGCAAGTCCCAGGCCGATCGACTGGAAGGCCTGGGTGAAGCAGAAGCCGTCCTGGTCCGGCACCGACAGGAACATGCTGGGGTGGCCCATGAAGTTGCCCGAGTCCACGCCGATCACCCGCTCGCGGGGAAGGATGTCGTCGAGCGCGATACTCAGCGTCCGCGGGTCGATCCGGTCACGGCCGCTCGTGTCCTCGTACGGCACGTCCCGCCACTGCACGCGTTCCGCCACGGCGGCGCCGACCTCGGGGGTCCGGTAGCCCTGCCGCGGTCCGCCGCCCGCGTCGAGAACGCTCCGCGCGGTGCGGGCCACGTCACCGGTGACGCCGAGATCCACCGCCCGGTGCGCGCCGAGAGCCGACGCGTCGTCGTCGACCTGGACGACCGTCGCCTCGGGGCCGATCAGCCGGCCGTGCCGCATGGTCCACATGTTCAGCGCACAGCCCCAGCCCACGATGAGGTCCGCGCCCTGGATCAGTTCGGCGGCCAACGGGGACGCGAAGCCCCCGGACACGTCGAGCGACCACGGGTTGCCGTGGAACAGGCCACGGGCGACGGCCGACGTCGCGAGCAGCGCACCGTGACGCTCGGCGAGCGCCTCGATGGCGTCGCGGCCGCCGGGGCCGCGTGCTCCCCGCCCGGCCACGAACACGGGGCGTCGGGCCTGCTCCAACAGCCTTGCCAGCGCGGCCACTTCGGACGCCGCCGGTTCGACCACCGGCCTTTCGGGCGGCGCCGCGGCCTGCGCCAAAGCTCCGTCCGGCACCTCCAGAGCCTGCATCGGCAGGGGGAGGTTGAGCAGTACGGTGCGCCGTTCGTGCAGGGCCCGCCATACGGCCGCGCACGCCTGCCCGACGGCGTCCTCCGCGGACGTGACGCGCGCCGTGACCGCGCCGACCGCGTGTGCCAGGGCCTCCTGGTCGACGTAGAAGTTCGACCTCGGCTCGGTCACCTCGGCGGCGAGCACGAGGAGGGGCGTACGGCTCTTCGCCGCCTCGGCGATCCCCGTGACGGCGTTTGTCAGGCCCGGTCCCTGATGCACACTCAGGGCGGCCACCGTGCCGCTCATCCGCGCGTACGCGTCGGCCATCGTCGCCGCACCGCCCTCATGGCGTGCGGCGACGAACCGCGCTCCCGCCGCGACCATGGCGTTGGTCGGGTGGAAGTTGCCCGACCCGACCACGCCGAAGACCTGCTCGACCCCGGCCGCCACCAGCGCCCGGCCGACGGCTTCCGCGACGTTCATGCGCGCTCCACCAGGGCGAGCACGCGCGCCGGGGCCCCGGACCCGGTGACGATGGGCAACGGTCCCGCGATGACGACGGCACCGGTCGGCGGCAGCGCGGCCAGGTTCTGCAACTGGGTCAGCCCGTACTTGTCGCTGCCCATGAGATAGGAGTGGCACGGGAATGCGGGGTCGAAGGAGTGGGCGCGTCCGGCGTCGGTGCCCACCGTCTCGACGCCGAGACCGATCACCGGCGACTCCTCGGCCACCCAGCGGGCGCAATCCGGCGAGAGGCCGGGGGTGTGCGGACCGTTCTCGTCCGCGTTGAGAAACGCCTCCTGCGTGTGCGACCGGGCATCCCAGCCGGTGCGCAGCAACAGCCAACCGCCCTCGGGCAGCGGGCCGTTCTCGGCTTCCCAGGCCTTCACATGGTCCACTTCGACCAGGAAGTCCGGGTCGGCGTCCGCCTCCGCGGTGAAGTCCAGGACGGCGGCCGGTGCGATCAGCCGCCCGGCCGGCACCGAGGCCACGTCGATGAGGTCCTTGCCGGTGACCCAATGGTTCGGTGCGTCGAAGTGGGTGCCGGTGTGCTCACCGCTGCGGAAGTTGTTCCAGTACCAGGCCGGCCCGCGGTCGTCGTACCGGCTGATCTCCTCCAGCTCGAACACGGCGGTCTGGCCGAACTGGGGCGGCAGCTGGATCACCGGTGTCGACGAGGACAAGGGCGAGGTGAGGTCGACGACGTCGATCGAGCCACTCCGCAGCCCGGACACCAACGAAGCGAGAACGGACGGCTCGGACATGGGCGCCTCCTGAGTCGATGATGGAATTGACAGCATCGCAGGCCGATATGGCGCCTGTTCAGATGCAGCACCGGAACTCCCGTGACAGAACAGAGGCAGCTCTCATGGAGACAGCGCACCGGTTTCCGCTCGGCGCCACGACCACACTCGCGGAACTGGAGGACGACCCCCACCCCAGGCTGGCCCTGCTGCGGGCCGCCGAACCGGTTTCCTGGCTCCCCGCGCTGGGCGGCTGGCTGGTGACCCGGCGGGATCTCGCACTGCGGGTGATGCGCGACGCGACCGGCTTCACCGTGGACGACCCCCGCTTCTCCACCGCGCAGGTGGTCGGCCCCAGCATGCTCTCCCTGGAAGGCGCCGAGCACACGCGGCACCGCGCTCCGTTCACCGATCCGTTCCGCGCGCGGGACGTGCAGGACCGGTTCGCGGGGTTCGTGGAAGGGGAAGCCGCCCGGCTGGTCGAGGCCGTCCGGCCGCGGGGCGGCGCCGAGCTGCGCCGCGAGGTGGCAGGGCCGCTGGCCGTCGCGGTGGTGGCCGAGTCCCTGGGACTGGTCGACGCCGACGCCAAGGCGGTGCTGTCCTGGTACGACGCCATCGTGAGCGCGGTCTCCGACATCACCGCGGGCCGGCCCGGGAATCCTGCCGGAGCGGCGGCCTTCGAGGAGTTGAGGGGCAGCGTCGAGGCGACGGTCGCCGCGAAGGTCGATGCGTCGCTGCTGGTCGCGGCGGCCGAACGGCTGAAGGTGCCCGAGGTGGTCGCCAATGCCGCCGTGCTGATGTTCGGCGGCATCGAGACCACCGAGGGCATGATCGCCAATGCCGTACTGCACTTGCTGGCCGATCCCGGTCAACTCGCGCTTCTGCGGGCCGATCCGGGTCTCGTCGACGCGGCGATCGAGGAATCGCTCCGCCTGGAGCCCGCCGCCGCGGTCGTCGACCGCTACGCCACCGCCGATGTGCCGATCGGCGGGGCCGAGGTGCGCCGCGGGGATCTCGTGGTCGTCTCGCTCGCCGGCGCCAACCGTGATCCCGAGGTCTTCGAGGACCCCGACCGTTTCGACCTGCGACGCACCAACTCACGTCTCCAGCTGGCCTTCGCCCACGGCCCGCACTTCTGCCTCGGCGCCCACCTCGCCCGGCTGGAGACCCGCGTCTGCCTTCTCACGCTCCTCAATCGTCTGCCGGGCCTGCGCCTCGACGACGCCTCACCCGCCGCGCCCACGGGCCTGCTCTTCCGGAAGCCACCGGCGCTGCACGTCCGTTGGGACACGCCGGGGTCGTGACGCTGCCTAGGGGCGGGCGCCGCGACCGATTTCGGCTGCGACCCGGGCGTGGGCGAGGTACTGCGTGATGTCGTGCGCCCGGTCCTTGCGGTTGGCGCAGAGCACGTCGCGCACCCCGGTCCAGGTGTCGCCGAGCGGACAGCCGATGGCGACGGCGTCCGCAGCCGCCCACGCGTTGATCCACACGCCCACCTGACCGGGCCGGACGGGTCCGCCTGCGAGCAGCCGCCGGTACACGGCGTCGAGTCCGAGGGGGCTGCCCGCGGTCACGAGCAGCGGCACGGAGGCCCGGCGGTGCAGCCGGGTGAACAGGTCGAGCGCGACGACCGTTCCGAGGCTGTGGGTGACCAGCACGATCTCGCCGTCATCGGGCATGTCGGCCAGGACCGCGTCGAGTACGGCGTCGCGTACCGGCTTGTTGTCGAGGTAGGCCGACACGTCGCGGAACACCGTCGCGATCAGGATGTCGTCGAGCCCGCTGCGTGCCGCGATCCAGGACAGCGGTCGTTGCAGTGCGGAGATCACCCCGCCGATGAGGCCCGACTCCTGCGCGCCCGCACCCTCGTGCGCGGGTACGCCTTCCTCCACCGTCTCCCGTTCCGACCTGGGCATCCCGGCGCGCTCGGCGGCCTCGGCGAGCAGGGTGGCGTACACCGCGCGGGCGCCGGGATCGGTGGGCGCGTACGCCTCGGCCGTGGTCGTCGCCGTTTCGGGGGCGAGCCGCTCGCGGTCGGCGGCCGTGGCGGCCAAGGCGTCGCCGTAGTAGGGGAACCAGACGTCGCCGGCCTCGATCGGAGGAAGGCCCGCAGCCGCCAGTCCGATGGCCAGGCCGCCACACCATCCGGCCCGCAGGGCGGCGGGATCACGGTCCTCCTGCCCACGCCCGTGCAGGAACACCACGCGCCTGCCCGCGCCGGTCCGCCCGGTGACGCCGCGCCGCTGCTGAGCACCCGCGCCGGCCTCGGCACGCACCTCGGGCAGGGGTGCCGCGGCCGGGAGGACGCCTGCGGCCAGCTCCGCTTCGCTCGGCACCGCCTGTGGGCCCAACTCGGCGAGCAGCTGCCTCTGTTGCGTGGGCAGCTCGGCCAGAGCGAGGTGCCGCAGAATGGCGCTGACGCGTGCCCCCTCGTTGGCGATCCAGCCCTCACCATCGGGGTCGGGTACGCCGGCGTGGTGCAGCGCGACGACCTCCCACTGGTCGTTGAAGACGGGCGAGCCGGAGTTTCCGGGCTCGGTGTCCGTGCGGTAGTGCAGGAACTGCGGCAACTGGTTGAGCAGGGCGTTGTCGCGGACCGCGACCTCTTTCGGTCGCGCTTCGGGATGGCCGACGACGTTCACCGGCTCACCGATGACGATCTTCCCCTGCTGGGCGATCAGCCTGAGCCAGCCGTGCACCACGCCGGGTCGGCCGCCGTCGGTTCCCGCCGTGATCGCGACGAGGGTGTAGTCGAGCTCGGCGTCGGTGACGAACAGGTCACCCGGGGCCAGGTCGTAGGAGGCGACCGGTTTGGGCACGCCGTCGACGTCGGATTCGAGGTCGAACTCCGCGAAGGACCCGGTCGCCGTCCTCACGTCGGGCAACACATGGTTGTTGGTGAGGAGCAGCCGCTCCCCCACCAGGAATCCGGTGCCGAATCCGGCCCGCCGTCCGTTGTCGATGATGGATATGCGGGCGACCGCACGGGCCGCACGTGCCCCGCGGGCAAGGAAGTTGACGCTCTGGAGCTCGCTCGCGGCACCGAGGATCCGTTCGGGCACGACGGCGGGAAGCACCGGGCCCCCGTCGGTCGGCACCGGCGCCAGCGTCTCCGGATCGACCTCGCGCTTGCGCAACAGCCGCTCCGCCCGGGCGAGCAGCTGCTCCTCGCTGTCGACCACGAAGGGCACACCGGTCTCCGCCTGCCGACGCCGGATCTCCTCGCGCTGCCGCTCCGTGTCCCGGTATCGCTCGATCATGTTCCGTTGCTGTTCTGGTATGTCCATGCGCGGATGCTCCTCGGCAGGGGACGTACGGCGCTTCGGGGAATTCCCTACGGCCTACAGGCGCGCCCCCGCCGATGCGGACCGGCGGGGGCGTGGGGGGGCACAGCTGGGCGGGGGTGGGTCAGAGGACGCCGGCGAAGCGGAGGAAGTCCGCGATCGTGCGCACCGGTCGGCCGTTGGGCAGCAGGACGCCCTGCGCGGGGCTCCAACTCGTCTGGTTGACGTACGAGCCGGAGTCCTGGCGGACCTGGCCGACGATGGTCTCGGCGACGATGCGGCTGCCGACCTCACCCAGCCGCCGGCCCAGCTCCCTTATCTCCGCCTCTTTCAGCACGTAGAACCAGAGCGGGGTGTGGTCGAACAGGGCGCTCCTGTTCAAGGCCGCCTTGACCTTGTCGCTGCTGCCCTGTTCGAGCTCCGTGCGACTGAGCGGTGCGACTCCGAGGGCCTTGGCCACCGCCTGTCCGGTGGGGGCCGCGAGCCGGTAGCCGCGCAGGAGGTTGCGGCGAGCGAGCTGCTTGAGCAGTTCCCTGATCCGCTCCGTCAGCTTCGGGTCCTCGCCCTCGTTGCGCAGGTCGGCGAGCGGCGGCGCAATCTTGGTGTCGATGAGCCGTGCGAAGCGGTTGGCGAACTGGCTGTTCTTGTCGACCATCCGGTCCCACTCCACCGGCCAGTTCGACGGCAGCGTCGGCGCGTCGTTGATGAATCCGCCCTTGCCGGTGAACTGGAAGAGCTGCTGCAGGGTGGCGATGGGAGTGACGTTGTCGCCGGGACGGCCGAAGTTGCGGTTCCAGTCGTAGGCGCCGCGCACCATGCTGTGGCCGAAGCGGAAGGCCGCCACCGAGAACTCGATGGGCATATAGGTGCCCCGCCGGTCCATGTGAAGCAGATTCTCGTCCGCGGTGTCCACGAGGTCGACGACATCGGGGCGAGCCACGGTGCGCAAGTAGTCGTGCACGCACAGCCACTGATAGGTCCACCGGGTGAGGTCCCGGGCCCGTTGGAAGACCTCGACGTCCGACTCCCGCTCGGGCTCGTTCTCGCGCACCCAGTCGACCGACGCGTTGTGGAACCGAAGGAAGGCCACGTGCAGTTGGGCCACCACGAGGTTCTCGTCGTTGCGGGTGTCGCCGATGAGCGGGGTGTGCTTCTCGTCGTCCTCGCGCGGCAGATCCCGTTGCATGTCGTCGACCGGGGGGATCAGCACTCCCACCGGGGTCGGCGTGAGCAGGCCGAGCCGGAACCTGATCCCGTCGTAGGGAACGCTGTTCTGGTCCGCCGCTGGTACCGCGAACGGCCCGTCACCGTAGACCGAGTCGAGGTTGAGCGCCGGGGTGCGCAGGTTCTTCAGCCGCTTGATCACCTCCTCCGGCTTTACGGGCGGCAGGTTCTCGTCCGTGATGCTGATCGTCAGGTCGTTGTCGGTCGCCGCTGTCAGGTCGTGGTCGACGAACTGACCCCAGTAGGTGTAGATCGTCGGGATCGGCGAGTTGAGCAGCGGGTCACGCACTTCCTCCGGCGTCTCCACCACCGCCGCACCCAGGTCGAGCAGGGCATTGACGACCTCTGCGATGTCGTCCTGCGGCAGGTGGTGTGCCGGGAACCCGTCCGCCAGGTCGGCGAACAAATACTGGAAAGACGTGGTCCGCACGTGTGCCGCCGTCTCGGCGGGCTCCTGGACCACTGTGCTCAGCGCGCTGAGACCGTCCTGGCTCTCGACAATCTTCTGGTCCGGGTCCGCTTCGTCGAGGAGCGCGTGACCGCCGTGCGCGAGGTTCGTGATCACCCGCCGTAACTGTCCCTGCTCAGCCATTCCAAACCCCCTCGTAGTGCTGGAGGAGGCGAGTATGTTCTTCCGGTCACGCCGCGGCTTCGGGGAACTCCCTACCTCCGGCCGCGACATGCGCTCCGGTGCTCTCCGACGGCGCGTCCCACGTAGCGCCTACGCCACCCGTCGCGGCATGACGGTACTGAGGCCGCCGTAGCCCCGCCCGATGTGTCGTCGAAACTCTCCGACCGCCCACGCCGATCACCCTCCCGGGAGCACTCTGGTGACGTGACGGACCGCCGCAGGGGAGCGGCAGGCGTACGGGGGCGCCATGGACGAAACAGCCACGACCGGCGTGCCGGTCGACCTTGAAGTGAACAGTTGTGCACCGTCCTGTTCACTCGGACCGTACTGCGTCGTGGATCACGCCGCTCCCGACGAGTCCACGCACGTCCCCGGACCCGTCACCCTCGTCGGCCGGACCACCGAACGCGACCTCGTGGCCGGCCTGGTGGACGCCCTGCCGCACCGGGGCGGTGCCCTGCTGCTGAGCGGTGAACCGGGGATCGGCAAGAGCATGGTGCTGCGCCACGCGGCCGACCGCAGCCAGGGCGCCCGGGTGCTGTGGGCCTGCGGAGTGGAGTCGGAGGCCGTGCTGCCGTACGCGGTGCTGGCCGATGTGCTGCTGCCGCTGCGCCACCACTTCGGCGAGCTGCCGCCGGCCCAGCGCACGGCCGTGGAGGGCTGTCTCGCGCTCACTGATGTGGCCGAGCCGAACCCGTACGCGGTGTGCGCGGGCGCACTCGGCGTGCTGGCCGCCGCCGGGGAGGCGTGGCCGCTGCTGGTCCTCGTCGACGACCTGCACTGGGCCGATCCTTCGTCGCGGCAGGTGCTTCAGTTCGTGGCCCGGCGGCTGGCCACCGAGCGCGTGGCCCTCGTGATGGCCGCGCGCAGCGGGCCGGAGGAGGAGGGGATCGAGGAGAGCGTGCCGCACGCCGTGCTGGGGCCGCTGACGGACGACGAGTGCTGGACCCTGTTGCAGCGGCATACGCTCGACCGGGCGGACGCGGCGGCGGGCCGGATCGTACGGCTGGCACACGGCAACCCCTTGGTCCTGGTCGAGTACGCGGCGGCGCTCGCCCGCACCCGTGCGGGCGGTGCCGAGCCGTGGGACGACTCGTGGGAGGCGCCCGGGCCGCTGGTGGAGCGCGCATGGCGCGGCCAGCTGCGCATGCTCCCCCTGCGCAGTCGAGAAGCGCTGGTGTACGTCGCGGCCGGTCGAACCCCGCAATGGCCCCTGCTGCAACGGGCGTTGGCGTCCGACGGACTCATGACCGCCGATCTGGACGCGGCCGAGGCGGCCGGACTGGTGCGGATGCGGAACGGCGCGTGCGAGCTGCGGCATCCCGTGCTGCGGCCGGTGGTGCTCGGACAGTGCGCCACGGTCCGGCGGCTGGAGGTGTACCGGAGGCTGGCCGCCGTGAGCTCGGGCGAACTGCAGACCTGGTACCTGGCGGCCGCGGCCCCCGGCCCGGACGAGTCGGTCGCTGCCCGTCTGGTGGCCGACGCCCGGCAGGCCCGGCAGCGGGGGGCGTTGGCGGCTGCCGCGCCCATCTGGCGCCGTGCCGCCGAGCTGTCCCCGGACCCCGCGGACGCGGCCCGCCGTCTGTTCGAGGCAGCGCACGACGCCTTCTACGGCGGAACGACGCGGGATGCCGCCCAGTGGTGCGAGCAGGCTCTGTCGCACAGCCGGGACCCGCTGATGACAGCGGACATCGAGCTGCTGCGCGGCCAGGCCTGCACCTGGCTCGGAGACCCCGGCCGTGCGCATCAACTGCTGGTCGGCGCCGCCCGCGCGGTCGAGCCTGTGGACCCCTCACGTGCCTGTGGGTTGTACGGGGCCGCGGTGGTGCCCGCGACGATGGACGGGCGGATGCGCGAGGCCTGCGACATCGCCGCCCGCTGTGCGGAGTTGGCGGAGGGCACACACGGCACCCAGCGTCGGCACGCCGCCGTGATGCGCGCCCGGGCGCAGGCTCTGGGCGGCGACGTACGCGAAGGCCGTACGGCCCTGCTCGGGCTGCTGGCACAGACGCGCGGCCGGCCCGGCCCCGAGGAACGTCAGACGACGATGGAGATCGCGCAGGGCCTGTCCTGGACCGGCGACGGGGAACTCGCCCGCCGTGTCCTGGACACGGTGATCGAGGGGATGCGCCGCGACCACTCCCCCGCCCTTCTGCCGTACACGCTGCTGGCCCGGTGCGAGGTGGAGATGTGGTCGCGCTGGCCGATGGCCCGCGCGGACGCCACCGAAGGACTGCGCTGGGCAGAGGAGTTCGGGCATCTGGCGATGACGGGTTACGCGCTGCTTCAGCTCGCACGACTGGACGCCCTGCGCGGCGACGTCGGGGCCTGCGAGGAGCGTGTGGCGCAGTACGAGCGCTGGTGCGGCGGTCGGCTGCGCGGCCTGTCCTTGTTCGCACGCGGTGCGCTGGGGACGGCTGCGCTCACCGCGGGTGATCCGGAAACGGCACGTACGCACCTGGAGGCGGCGTTCGCGATGGCCCAGGAGATGGGGCTGGTCAATCCCTGCCTCATGCCGTGGGTCGCCGACCTCGCCGAGGCCTGTCTGCGCGCGGGGTCGAGAGAGCGAGCCGTCGCCGTCGCGGACTGGCTCCGGGAGCGCGACACCGCGACCGGTCTGGCCTGGCCGGCGGCCGCGCACGCCCGCTGCCGGGTGATGCTCGCACGGTCCGCCGAGGAGGCCGCCGACTGGCTGGCCGTCGCGGAACGCGTCCATGCCGACCAGGAGATGGCCTTCGAGCGGGCCCGGACCCGGCTCGTCGCAGGAGAGGTCCTACGCCGGTTCCGGCGGCCGTCCGCGGCACGGGAACCGCTGCTGCTCGCCCGGCGGACGTTCACCGCGCTGGACGCCGTGCCCTGGGCGGTCCGGGCCGAGGCCGAGGTCGCGGCGACGGGGCACCGCACCGCCGTCCACGGCAACGAACCGCCGCCGGTGGCCCTGCTCACCCCGCAGGAGCTCCAGGTGGCGCGTGCCATCGGTGAGGGGCTGAGCAACGTGGAGGCCGCCGCGTCCCTGTTCCTGTCCCGGAAGACGATCGAGGCCCACCTCACCCGCGTCTACCGCAAGCTGGGCGTCCGCTCCCGCTCCGACCTGGCCCGCTGTCTGGCCCACGCCGGGGTGACGGGGTGACGGGGTGAACCTCCGCTCAGGTCGCTGTGTACCCGAGCTGGCGCCTCATGTACGGGGTCATGAGTGTCTTCGCCTTGGCCATCACGGACGTACGGCTGCCGAGGACCGCGGTCTCGCCGCCCGGCACGGGCAGCACGGTCAGTCCGTCGCCCGCGCCGAACGGCACGATGATCGGAGTGCGCTGCATCGGCCGGTACAGCCGGGGCTCCTTGCGGTGCTTGCCGGAACTGTTCAGGTAGGAGCGGATGTTGTGGGCCGCGAGGTCAGCCTGGGCGAGCGCGGCGGGAGTGATCTTGAGCTCCGTGGCGTCGTTGACGTCGCCGACCGCGAACACGTCCGGCTTGCCCTCGACCCGGAGCATCCGGTCGACCTTCACGTGTCCGGAAGGGTTCAGCCAGTCGCCGTGCCCGGCCAGGCGCAGCCAGAGCGTGTTGGGGGTGGTGCCCGTCGCCCAGAAGGAGAGGTCGGCCGCGACGATGTTGCCGTGGGCGTCGCGGTAGGTGCCGAAGTCGTTGCCGGGCGCCATGAAGGAGTCGAGCCGCACCTCGACGTCGTGGGACTCCAGCCAGTCGCGTGCCTTGCGCCCGGCGCGGGCACTGCCCGTGGCGTTCAGCAACGCCGGCCCCGCGTGGGCGAGCGTGACCCGGGCGTCGGGGCGGGCCAGCCGGATCTCCGCGCTGAGTTCGACGCCGGACGGCCCGCCGCCGACGACGAGGACGTGCTCGGCGGCGGCGATGCTCCGCTGGTGCTCGGCGAACGACTTGACCGCCTCGTCCGCGGTCGTGCCGGTGAAGCGGGCGGGTTCCGGGTAGTCGGCGCCGGTGGCGATCACCAGCACGTCGTACGGCAGCCGCTCACCCGTGGCCAGCACCACCTGCCGCTCAGTCGTCTCGACGCGAACGGCCTTTCTCGCGACCACCTGGCCGTGGCGCAGCAGCCTGTCGTACGGGATGAAGGGCGTCGCCGACCACTCCGGGCGCACGCCTGCCCGCAGGGAAGCGATGCGGTGGAAGAAGATCTCCTTGCGGTCGACCAACGTGACCCGTGCGGTATCGTCCAGCCGTTTCGCCAACCGAACGCCCGCATAGCCGCCACCGATCACCACTACGTCGCCGTCATGCACACCGAGTCTCCTGAGCCTGGTGGGGGGAGAGAGTGCCGCGGCGTGTGGGGCACCTTCGGCCACTCGACTGCCGGTGAGCGTAACGTTTGAAACATAAAGTTTCAGCAAGGTCTCTGTGGGCGTTCGGTGAAGCGAGTGCATGAGTGAGCACGCCGCTCGAACCGGCCGATCGCCGTCAGAGCGGACCCCCGCCGAACCCGATCTCGTTTCCCTCCGGATCGCGGTACGTGACCTTGCGTACGCCGTTCGCGTAGGTCTCTCGCTGCGAGGGCTGAAGTCCCCGGTCGATGATCGCGTCTACGCGGCTGTCGAGGTCGTCGACGAAGAGGGTGAGCAAGGCGTGGCCGCCGTGGCCGGGCCGATGCTCGATGTACACATACCGGTGTTCCGCGAGCTCCCAAACGGCCTCCGTGTCGTTCGGGAAGAACGCCGGCTCGGCACCGAACAGCCGCTCGTACCAGGTCAGTGCCGTTGCGTAGTCGTTGACGAGGATGCCTGCGAAGAGATCGACGGCCATACCGCCATCGTAGGGCCCGGCCTCGGCCCGTCTGCGCCCACAGGGGCAATCACAGGCGTGGCAGCCGGTGCCGCGGGTCCTATGCGCCGCGACGGACCCTGGCGGCCTTGCGGGCCTCGGCGATCTGACGGGCCTCAGCGGACCGTCGGGTCTCGCCCCCGGCCCGCCCCGAGCGGCTGCCCATGCCCCGGAAGGGGGCCCCGCCGCGCTTCGGGCGCTCCGCGACCGGCGCACTGCCGCTGACGGGGACACCGGAAGGCGCCTGGGCGCCGGTGATGCGGCTCAACTCGGCCTCGCCGGACCGGACCTGCGTGATCTGCGGCCTGATGCCCGCGTCGGACATGAGACGGGCCATGTCCCGGCGCTGGTTGGGCAGGACCAGGGTGACGACGGTGCCGGACTCGCCGGCGCGGGCGGTACGGCCGCCGCGGTGCAGGTAGTCCTTGTGGTCGGCGGGCGGGTCGACGTTGACGACCAGGTCGAGGTCGTCGACGTGGATGCCACGGGCCGCGACGTTGGTGGCCACCAGGACGGTGACGTGGCCCTCCTTGAACTGGGCCAGGATCCGCGTGCGCTGGGGCTGCGACTTGCCGCCGTGCAGCGCCGCCGCCTTCACGCCGCTGCTCAGCAGGTGCCTGGTGAACTGGTCGACGGCGTGCTTGGTGTCGAGGAACATCAGCACGCGTCCCTCGCGGGCGGCGATCTCGGTGGCGGTGGCGTGCTTGTCGGCGCCGTGCACCTGGAGCACGTGGTGCTCCATCGTGGTGACCGCGCCCGCCGACGGGTCGACCGAATGAACCACCGGGTCGTGGAGGTAACGACGGACCAGGAGGTCGATGTTGCGGTCCAGCGTCGCCGAGAACAGCAGGCGCTGGCCGTCGGGGCGTACCTGGTCCAGCAGTTCGGTGACCTGGGGCATGAAGCCCATGTCGGCCATCTGGTCGGCCTCGTCCAGGACGGTGATGTTCACCCGGTCCAGTCGGCAGTCCTTGCGCTCGATGAGATCCGCGAGGCGGCCAGGGGTCGCCACGACCACCTCGGCCCCGGCACGCAGTGCGCCGGCCTGTCGGCCGATCGACAAGCCGCCGACCACCGTGGCCAGCCGCAGCTTCAGCAACCGGGCGTACGGGGTGAGCGCATCGGTGACCTGCTGGGCCAGCTCGCGGGTGGGGACGAGAACCAGGGCCAGCGGCTTCCGCGACTCGGCGCGCTGCCCTGCCGTGCGCACGAGGAGCGCCAGGCCGAAGGCGAGCGTCTTGCCCGACCCGGTGCGCGCGCGGCCCAGGACGTCGCGCCCTGCGAGGGAGTTCGGCAGCGTGGCGGCCTGGATGGGGAACGACTCGTTCACACCGAGACTGGTGAGCATCTCCAGCACCTCGACGGGCATGTCCAGCTCGCCGAAGGTCGCAGCCGCGGGCAGGGCGGGGGCGACAGTGGCCGGCAGCGTGAACTCTCCCTGCGGCCGGGAACGGTCATTCGTTCGACCTGAACGGCTCATGGAGAACCTTCCTCGACGGGCACGCATCGAGGAATTCCCGACAGAGGCGAGTCGGATGAATTGCAAGCACGAGCCGAAATTGAATACTGGAATAAACACCGGTGGAATGGGTTCATCGGAATACCGAAAAGCAGCAAGCTGGGGCCCCACCTTGACGGTGGGACCCCAGCTGCTTCATACGCTTCTTGCGTCAGGCGGGGGTGATGTTCTCCGCCTGCGGGCCCTTCTGACCCTGCGTGACGTCGAAGTTCACCTTCTGGCCTTCCTGAAGCTCACGGAAGCCCTGGGTGGCGATGTTCGAGTAGTGGGCGAAGACGTCGGGGCCGCCACCATCCTGCTCGATGAAGCCGAAGCCCTTTTCCGCGTTGAACCACTTGACGGTGCCAGTAGCCATGTCACATCTCCTTTGGGGCAGTGCCCGGGGTTCAACACTGTGCGAACCCCTGTGTTGCCACAATGACCCCGTCCGGATAAGCACCGGAGATACAAAAGTGCCCGACGACATACGGTCGCCAAGGCACTTGAAGTTTCGGGAACCACAACTGCAACTATCGACGATTTTAGCACGGCTCACACATCCGCACTACTTTTCGCCCGGGACGCCGGGTCCCGCTCTCGCGGAAGCGCCGGATCAGCGCCCCACCCGGCGCCAACTCGAATGCATGCGGAAGGTATTATCCCGATTCGTGGACGTCCCTGCCGGGCAGGCGCGCTGAGCTGGCCTACCGGGACTGGCGCATGATCCAGTCCCGGATGCCCGGGATCGTGTAGGCGATCTGCCACGTGCCCATGTGCGCGCTCGTCCCCGAGCCGGCGGCCACGGTCGTGCCGGTCTGGAACGACGCGTAGTTGACCGGGGCCTTCTGCTTCTCCAGGTTGCGCACGTCGGCGGCGAACTGCGCGGCGGTGGACTGGCCGTCCCACACGGCGGTGCCGACCTCGGTGCCCTGTTCCTGGATGACCTTGGTGATGGCGTTCTCGCCGGAGTAGGACTTGTCGTCGTCCTGGGAGACGAGGATCCAGAGGTTCTTGTCGGCGAGCGGGGCAGCCTGCTCGGAGGGCCACTGCCCGGCGACGATGAACGCGGCCGCGAACAGGTCCGGATACTTGATGTTCAGGCCCAGCGACATCATCGCGCCCATCGACTGGCCGGTCGTGTAGCGACGGTTCTCGTCGACGCTGTACTTCTTCGTCACCGCCTCGACGAGGCCCGCGGTCGCGTCGAACAACGTCGAGGGCTTGTAGGTGTCGTCGACCACGACCGAGCCGTACTCGGGGGCGAGAACGAAGCACTCGTGCCTCGCCTGGTCCTCGGGGCTCGCCCAGCACACGGCTCCCAGACCCTGGACCAACGGGCCCTCGGTGGCGACGTTGACGACACTCGCGTCGTGCATGAACAGCACGAGCGGGTAGCGCTTGCGCGGGTCGTAGTTCTTGGGGACGAAGAGGTTGTACTTCAGGGTCTGGCCGGTGGCGGAGTCGTCGTAGGTGAACTGCTGGAAGTCGTCGACGATCAGGTTCACCACCTTGTCGGTGGTCAGCGTCGTGCCGGTGGCCGGGTAGCGGGTGCCGCGGGCCGTGGTGACGGTGCCCTTCTGGACGAGCGAGGCCTTGGCCGCCACGATCGTCCCGCCCGGGGTGCTGTCGCCCACCTTCGGCCCGCCGCCTCCGGGGGCGCCGGAGCTGCTCGCGCTGGGGCTCGGTGTGGCCGTACCGGTGCCGGAGCCCTGCTGCGTCACCCACAGCGCCGCCGCCGTGTCGTCGGGAGACAGCTCGACGATGACGTAGCGCCCGTCGCTGCCCCGCTCGGCGAGTTCGGCCGTCCGGTTCGCGTAGACCTTCGTGACCGTCCGGTCGGTGACGGCGAACGTGGACGTCGAGAGCGCGGAACCGTCGACCTCCCGGTCGTACTCGACGGCCACCGCCACGAGCTTCTGCCCGGCGCCGAACACCTTCGTGATCGCGGTGACGCCGCGGACGTGATCCGCCGTCGAACCCGATCCGTCCGGTTCGGCCGCCGCGCTCAGGGTCGCTCCGCCGACCGCGGACACGCCTGAGACGGCCACGGCTCCGGCGATGAACGTACGCCTCTCCATCAATGCACTCTCCTAGGACGGATCAGTTGGACCACCAAACGTCGACAAACCTAAGGAGACCAGTTCGGAAAAAGCTGTGAGAAATTCAGCCAGGAGGCCGCTGAGGCGCTCATTTCCACAGGCTACGCAGATATTTCCTGGTCACGCCCAGCCCGCAGAACGCGCAAGCTCAGCTTTCGCGGACCGGGCTTTGTGACGAGCACCACCCCCTGCAACATCAGTGACCTTCCGACCGCTGATTGTGAAGGAGAGTTGTGCATTCCATGGCAGAGAACGGGGAAATGAAGAACGGCCCGATCCGTCGCCGGTCGTTCCTGCACGGTTCCGTCGCCGCCGCGGTGACGGCCGCGTCCCTGACCGGCGGTACGACGGCCGGTCGGGCAGCCGGCCAGGAAGGCACCCGCGGCACTGGCGCCTCAGCGGGACTGAAGGCGGGAGCGGGCCGGGCCGCGATCGACATCCCGGCCTCGCTCCTCCCCCTCGACGGCTTCACCACCGTCCAGGATGACCTCTGCGTGCGGATCCTGCTTCTGGAGAGCGCAGCCCGCCGTATCGCCCTCGTCGTGCTGGACCTGACGTCGATCAGCGCGGAGGCGATCACCGCGATCCGGGCGACCATCTCCGAGGCGGCCGACGTGGCCACGGCCGACATCGTCGTCACCGTCACCCACACCTTCTCCGCGCCCCATGTGCAGGCCACGAGCAGCAGCCCCGCGGCGGCGCAGTACCTGCGGCAGATCGCGGAGGCGACCTCGGCCTCGGTGGCGGGGGCGCTCGCGGATCTGCGCCCCGCGCGGGTCGGGTTCGGCACCGGCAGGTGCGATGTGAACGTCAACCGTGACGTCCGCACCGCCGACGGCTGGTGGCTGGGCACCGGCGAGGCGGGGCCGTCCGACAAGAGCGTGGGCGTCACCCGCCTCGACGACATGCAGGGAAAGCCGATCGCCGTCCTCGTCAACTACAGCGTCCAGTCGTCGGTGATGATGGAATCGGTCATGGCCAGCGGCGACCTGCCCATCACGGCCGACCTCGCCGGCGCGGCGATGCGCCATGTGGAGAAGAGTTACGGCGACGACGTCGTCGGGTTCTTCCTCGTCGGCTCCTGCGGCGACCAGGCACCGGCGTTCCGGTCCAAGCGGTACATCATCGACAAGGACCGCAACTGGTCCCAGGTCGACGCCCGGGACGCGGGGTGGATCCTGCTCACGGTGCAGGGCGAACGACTCGGCACGGAGGTGGTCCGGGTCAGCGAGACCATCGAGGCGTCCGCCATCAGTGCCACGTCCCCGCTGCGTCTGCTGACCGACTCCGTCACCGTCGACACGATCGCGGCGGGGCACCCGACCGGACCGACGACAACGTACGACTTCACATCGAACGGCACGGCCGAGGTGCCCATCCGGGTACTCACCATCGGCGAGGGGGTGTACGTCGGGGTGTCACCGGAACTGTCCACCGACACCGCCCTGGACATCAGGAAGAATTCGCCGTTCAAGCACACCGCTGTCATGTCGATGCTGGAGGGCGGCGCCAAGAACATGGCCGAATCCCGGAGTTATGCCCGCATCACGTACGAGGCGATGGACTCCTCGTACGCCAAGGGCTCGGCGGAAACCGTCGCGGCGAAAATCAACGCTGTTCTCCATTCGCTCTGATATCGAAGGAAGCCCTCCCCGAATTTCTCCCCGAAGTTCTCCCCGAAGTTCTCCCCGAATTCCTCCCCTCAGACGAGCCTGCGATCCGGAACGCCGGTGTGGTCGGTCGCCACGGCGGACTGCCACAGGGCGGTCGAGAGCCACACCAGGGCGGCTCCGACGACGATGTGCAGCGCGCTCGTGACCACGGAGTCGGGCAGCGCGATCAGGAACGCGAACAGGGGCAGCACTACGGCGTAGGCCCATGACGGGACCTTCGGGAACCGTCCGGAGCGGATCATCGCCGTCCCGAACAGGGCAGAGCCCACCGCGAAGACGACGGCCGAGGCGAGGAACACGGGAATGGTGGGGCCCGTCAGTTCCGCGTCGATGACGTCGTCGTCGAGATAGAACAGCACCAGGTTCGAGGCGAACGCCGCCCCGCCGAACAGGCCGAGGCCGATGAGGTTCACGAGGTAGGCGGTTTCTCCGAAGCGGCCGGTGGCCCGGCTCTGCCGTTGGTGGAGCGCCGTGAGGAACGGCAGGGAGAACGCCGGGGACAGGGCGAGGAGGAGGCTGGTCGCGGCGGTCTCACCGGTGAACGCCTCCACGAGTGCGGGCAGCGCGATGAGCAGGCCGGCCAGTGCCCCGGAGAGGGCGCCGACGCGGGCGAGGCGGGAGGAGACCGGCGCAGAGCTGATCGGCGAGGACATGAGGGCCACTCCGGTTCGTCGAGGGGCAGGTCAGGCCCGAAACGGTAGGGAGCGGCCGGCCGACTCAGGGAGGTGCCGGGCGGTGACACCAACCGCTGGAGGTCACTAGTTCCCCGGGCGGTTCCGATGCCGTTCGGCATGTGCCGTTCGGCCATACCCGGCCGGAGTTTCCCTCGCGCCGTCGCCCGGCGTGCGCGCCCGGCCTAGCCTGGGCGGCAGCGTCGGGCGGGTGGGGGGTGTGCATGGCGGCGTATGTGCCTGTGCCGTGGGTGTCACCGCTGCTCCACGGCGCGGTGCTCACCGGCGGTCTGTACTACCTGGCGGCGGATCTGGGCGACGGTCCCGGGCTGGTGTCCTGGCGCACCGCCGGTTTCGTCGCCGGGCTCGCGGCGCTGTTCGCGCTGGAGGCGGCAGGGCATCGCCGGAGCCTGCCCGGCGTGCCCCTGCTGCTCGGCCGGTTCGTGCTGACGGGTGCCGTGGTCGTCCTGGATGCCTCGGAACTGTCCCAAGTGCTGTTCGTGCTGCTGCCGTTCACCGCCTACTTCGCGTTCGGCCGCACGGCTGCCCTCGCGCTGGGGGCGCTGTGTCTGGCCGGACTGCTCATCGGCTATCTGCTGACGGCCCCCGGCTGGTACCGCGACATGGAGTACGTGTCCGACCTGCTGATGCTCGGCATCGGCCTGGTGCTGGCGATCTCGATGGCCGCCGTCGCCGTCGGCGAACAGCGGGCCCGGCTTGAACTTCAGGAGTACGCCGCGCGGGTGGCGGAGCTGTCCGCCGCGACCGAGCGCAACCGGATGGCCCGGGACATCCACGACAGCCTCGGACACCATCTCACCGCGATTTCGGTGCAGTTGGAGATCGCTTCGGAGTTCCGCGCCCTGGACCCGGACGCCGCGGGGCGGGCGATGACCGAGGCCAGACAGTCGGTGAGGCTCGCGCTGGGCGACGTACGGCAGTCGGTGCGCGCGCTGCGCGGCGAGGCGGCACACCCGTCGCTGTCGGCAGCACTCGCGGGTTGGGCCCGCGACGGCGGCACGGGACCGTGTGTGACCGTCGAAGTGACCGGCGACGAGGACGGCTACAGCACGGCGGAACTGACCGCGTTGTACCGGGCCGCGCAGGAGGGGCTGACCAACGCGCTGCGGCACGCACAAGCCTCGCGGGTGTCGGTGGTGGTCCGGTTGTCCGAACACGCCGCACGGCTGGCCGTCGCCGACGACGGTCGCGGCTTCGCTGCGGACGGGGCCACGGCCGGATTCGGCCTGACCGGTATGCGGGAACGGGTGCATCTCGTGGCGGGCAGCGTGGACGTCGACAGCAGGCCGGGCGAGGGCACGCGGCTCACGGTCGTCGTCCCGCGGGGCGGGGGCGAGCGGTGAGCGAGGAGCCGACGGCGGTACGGGTACTGGTGGTGGACGACCAGCAGCTCATCCGGGACGGCATCGCCTCGCTGCTCTCTATCCGGCCGGGCATCACGGTCGTCGGCACGGCGTCCAACGGACGGGAGGCCGTGACGAAGGCCGTGGAAATGCGGCCCGACGTCGTGCTGATGGACGTACGGATGCCGGAGCTGGACGGCGTGGAGGCCGTGGCCGTGCTGCGCGGCCGGGCGCCGGAGTGCCGGGTCGTGATGCTGACGACGTTCGACGACGAGGAGTACGTCGTCCAGGCGCTGCGGGCGGGTGCCAGCGGCTATCTGCTCAAGGACCTGCCGGCCGAGGAGCTCGCGCAGGCGATCCGCCTGGCACACGCGGGAGTCACCCAACTCGATTCCTCGGTGGCCGGCCGCCTTGCCGCGGCGCTGCCGTCGCCCTCCGCCGCCCCGGCGCCGGCGGTCGCCCTGAGCCCGCGCGAGATCGACATCCTGCGGCTCGTGGCGCGTGGTCGGACCAACCGGGAGATCGCCACGCAGCTCTATCTCAGCGAGGGCACCGTGAAGAACCACGTCTCCCGCATCCTCAGCCGTCTCGCCCTGCGCGACCGCACCCAGGCCGCGCTGCGCGCCCGCGACCTGGGTCTGCTGTGACGGTCACCGGCGATGCCGTGCGTGAACCGGGGACGAATTCTCTCTTTTCCTAAGGTCAGGGGCTGGTCAGGAATTCGGATTCCGGAGGTGGGGGCCGCCTAGCATCGACCGCGCCGCCTCGTTCGTACGTACGACCCCCCGGAGGCCCGGCGTGCCCGAAACCGCACTCGCCGCCGAACCCGAACCCGCATCGTCCTCCGTCTCCGGCTCCACCGCCCGGCGGCGCCCCCTGCTGCTGGCGGGCTGTGCTCTGCTGACCGCCGGAGCGGTGACGGCCGCCGTGCTCGTGGGCGGCGCCTCCGGTGACGACACGCACCGGGCGACCGCGGCCGACGGTCTCCGCCACACCGCGGTCGAGGTCACTCCCGCCGGTTGTGGACGCGGGTGGACGCACCCCGAACCCGGCCACCAGGTCTTCGACCTGAGCAACACCTCCGGCACCGCGGCCGAGGTCTATCTGACCGACCCGCGGACAGGCGCGGTGTACGGCGAGGTCGAGGGGCTCGCCCCGGGCACCGTCCGCCCCATGGGCGTGACCCTCGGCAGGGGCTCGTACGCCTTCAAGTGCCTGGCCGACGACGCGGACGCCGTCACGGGCCCGACCGTGCGCATCACCGGCGGCGGGTCCGTGCACAGCGGCCCGGCCGCGGTCCCGGTCACCGAGCAGGACCTCATCCCGCCCACGCTCGCCTACCAGAAGTGGATCCAGGACCGCACGGTCGAACTGGCGCGGAAGACGGACACGCTGAGCGACGCCGTCGACCGCGGGGACCTCGCCGCCGCCCGGGCCGCCTGGCTGCCCGCCCACCTGGTCTACGAGCGGATGGGCGCCGCCTACGGCACCTTCGGGGACGCCGACGCGGCGATCGACGGCACCACCGCCGGACTGCCCGGAGGGGTGCGCGACGCGGACTTCGCCGGCTTCCACCGGGTCGAGTACGGGCTGTGGCACGGCGAGTCGGCCAGCGGCCTGCGCGGTCCGGCCGACCGGCTCGCCAAGGACGTACGGACGTTGCGGGACAGCTGGCCCGATCAGCGGATGGACCCGGCCGACGTCGGTCTGCGGGCGCACGAAATCCTGGAGAACACCGTGCAGTTCGAACTCACCGGCCGTACCGACTACGGCAGCCACACCAACCTGGCGACCGCCCGCGCCAACCTCGATGGCACCCGGGTCCTGCTCGGGTATCTGCGCCCGCTGCTGAAGGCCCGTGCCGCCGGCCTGCCCGGCATCGACGCCTGGATGAACCGTGTGCAGAGCACCCTCGGCGGATTCGAGCACGACGGACGGTGGACTCCGCTGACCCGGCTGACGCGTGCCCAGCGGGAGAAGGCCGCTGCGGACCTGGGCGAACTCGTGGAGCGGCTTGCCGATGTGGCCGCCCTCACCGACGTACGGAGGACCGCGTGAACCGCCCGGACGACGTGGGCCGCCGGGGCTTCCTGGCGGGAGCGGCGGCCGTCGCCGGCGCCGGGCTCGTGGCCGCCGACCACTCCACCGCCACCGCCGCCCCCAGCGCCGCCGGCGAGCGCGTGTCGTTCCACGGGCGCCACCAGGCCGGGATCCTCACACCCGCCCAACGGGCCACGGCGTTCGTGTCCTTCGACGTCACCGCCGAGAACCGCGGTGAACTGGCCGACCTGCTGCGTACCGTCACCGAGCGGGCCCGTTTCCTCACCTCCGGCGGGAGTCCCGAACCGCTGGGCATCACCGCCCCGCCCAGCGACTCCGGCACCCTCGGCCCGGACCTGCCCGCCGACACACTGACCGTCACGGTCGGCGCCGGCGCCTCGCTGTTCGACGACCGCTACGGCCTCGCGGCCCGCAAGCCGCACCGGCTCACCGCGATGGCGTCCTTCCCCGACGACGACCTCGACGCGGCCTGGTGCCACGGCGATCTGAGCGTGCAGTTCTGCGCCGGGAACGCCGACACCGTGCTGCACGCGCTGCGCGATGTCGCCCGGCACACCCGGGGCGGCATGCAGGTGCGCTGGCGGATGGACGGCTTCGTCAGCCCGCCCCGCCCCTCGGGCACCCCGCGCAACCACATGGGGTTCAAGGACGGCACGGCCAATCCGGATGTGCGCAACGCCCGTGAGATGGCCCGTCTGTTGTGGGTGGGCGACGGTGACGGCGAGCCGGAGTGGGCGGTCGGCGGCAGTTATCAGGTCGTACGGCTGATCCGGATGCTGGTGGAGTTCTGGGACCGGGTCTCGCTCACGGAGCAGGAGCGGATGTTCGGCCGCGCCCGCGACACCGGCGCGCCCCTCGACGGTCGGCACGAGACCGACACCCCGCAGTACGCGCAGGACCCCAAGGGCGACGTGATCCCCCTGGACAGCCACATCCGGCTCGCCAACCCACGCACCGCCCCGACCTCCGACCAGCGCATCCTGCGCCGCGCCTACAACTACGACCGCGGCACCGACAGCAACGGCAACCTCGACATGGGACTGCTGTTCTGCTGCTACCAACAGGACCTGGCCCGGCAGTTCGAGACCGTGCAGAAGCGGCTGGCCGGCGAACCGCTGGTCGACTACGTCACCCCGTTCGGCGGCGGCTACTTCTTCGCCCTGCCCGGAGTTCGGGACGCCTCCGACTGGCTGGGACGCGCGCTGTTGGCGTGAACTCGCCCGCCAATACCGGTCAAGAACAGGCCAAAAGCCCATGGGGCTTTCCTGACCGGACGTTCGCTCGACCGTCGTTGTCGCTCAGCCGGGCCGCCGACACGATGGCGGAGGATCCGGCCGTAGCAGGCCGACAGGTGGCACAGCCACCGATACTTCACCGCTTCCTCGGAAGGCGAGACAGCATGTCCGGCACAGCAAGAACTCGGGTGGCACGCCTCAGTGCCCTGCTCGGCGCCGCGGCGCTGGCGACGGCAGGCGGGATCGTCCCCGCGGCGGCCTCGACGCACGGCGGGCACGGTCACTCCGGCACGCACACCGCGACGCCGATCAAGCATGTGGTGGTGATCTACGACGAGAACGTGTCGTTCGACCACTACTTCGCGACCTACCCGAAGGCCGCCAACACCGACGGCACCCCCTTCAAGTCCGCCTCGCACACCCCCAAGGCGGACAACCTCCTCAACGCCGGGCTGCTGAAGACGAACCCGAACCTCTACCTGCCCGAGCGGCTGGCCAGTTCGCAGGCCATGACCTGCGACCAGAACCACTCCTACGGCCCCGAGCAGTACGCGGCCGACGGCGGCAAGGCCGACAAGTACGTCGAGAACACCGAAGTCAGCAAGTGCACCGGGCTGTTCGGTGAGCCCGGCCTGGTGATGGACTACTACGACGGCAACACCGTCACCGGCCTGTGGAACTACGCCCAGCAGTACGCGCTCAACGACAAGTCGTTCAGCTCGGTCTACGGCCCCTCCACACCCGGCGCCCTCAACCTGATCTCCGGCCAGACCCACGGCGTCATATCCGTCGACCCCGCCTCCGGCACCGAGAACCCGAAGCAGACGTCGACCCCGGACCCGTACGCCGTGGTCTCCCCGGACGCCAAGGGCGTCGGCACGGTCACCAACGACCCGGACCCGGCCTACGACGACTGCTCCGACAAGGACCACACCAGCAGCAGCGCGCTCGCGGTGATGCAGGGCAAGAACATCGGTGACCTGCTCAACGCCAAGAAGGTGAGCTGGGGTTGGTTCCAGGGCGGCTTCCGGCCCAGCACCGCGTGGGACGGCAAGAGCGGTGACCACGCGCAGTGCGCCGGTGCCACCCACACCGACATCGGCGGCGCGGCCTCGGAGGACTACAGCCCGCACCACTCGCCGTTCGAGTACTACAAGTCGACGTCCAACCCGCACCACCTGGCCCCGAAGAACGTCGCCGAGATCGGCCACGACGGACGGGCCAACCACAACTACGACCTGACCGACTTCGACGCCGCCGTCAAGGCCGGAAATCTGCCCGCCGTGAGCTTCCTCAAGGCCGCCGAGTACCAGGACGGCCACGCCGGCTACTCCGACCCGACCGACGAACAGCACTTCCTGGTCAAGGAGATCAACGCGCTCCAGCAGTCCCCGGAGTGGAAGTCGACCGCGGTCGTGGTCGCCTACGACGACTCCGACGGCTGGTACGACCATGTCGCCTCGAAGGTCGTCAACGGCTCGAAGGACTCCACCGTCGGCTCCAACGGCAAGGCCGTCGACAGCGCCGCCTGCCAGTCCGGCCCGGCCGCGGCGAACGGCTACGCGGACCGCTGCGGACCCGGCACCCGGCAGCCGCTGCTGGTCGTCTCCCCCTACAGCAGGGTCAACTCGGTCGACCACACCGCGACCGAGCAGGCGTCGATCACCCGGTTCATCGAGGACAACTGGCACACCGGCCGGATCGGTGACGCGTCGTTCGACCAGCGGGCCGGCACACTGACGAACATGTTCGACTTCCGGCACCCCAACAACAAGCAGGTGCTGCTGAATTCGGACGGCTCGGTCAAGTCCGTGAAGAAGATCCCGCACTCCACGCACACGGCCATGTCCACCTCCGCCAAGGGCCCGTACGCCCCGTACACACAGGACCTCGCGGCACAGAACGTCGCCGACTCCACGTCCGCCTCCACCGCCCTGCCGATCGCCGTCGCAGCCGGCATCGCCACCGCGGCGGCCGCCGTCGGCGTGGTCGCCCTGCGCCGCCGCCGGGCACACAACTCGGGCACGCCCACGGCCGGGTGATCCACTGACCGACGCACGGTCGGTGGCGATGACACCGTCCCGACCGGTGCACGGACAGCCCGTCGCCCTTGGCGCCCCGGACGCAATGCCCGGGGCGCCGGCGCCGCGGACAGCGGGGTCCGGCTTCAGTGTGCGGGTGCCTCGGTAACCACGATCTCGTCGATGCTGCGCTCGATGTCCTCGGGCCGGGACGCGGTTGCCCTCGCCCAGTAGTAGATCAGCAGCGAGAACGCGGCGACGACCAGCATGTCCCACCACAGGCCCAGATGCCCCTCGCCGCCGAAGCCGCCCTGCCAGGAGATCAGGCCCAGGCCCAGCAGGTACACCAGCAGCCACTGCGCCGCCTTCCAGTCCAGTCGGGGCGCGTCGGGCCGCCCCGCGGCGACGGCGTACCAGGCGTACCCGCCGAGCAGCAGATAGCCGATGACGATGGCCACTCCGAGCCGCCACAGCGTGTCCCAGCCGGCCCAGTAGATGATCAGGTTCGCCACCACGAACGACAGCGGGGCGACAACCCTGCCGCCCGGCAGTCGGTACGGGCGTTCACGCTCCGGCAGCCGGTCGGCGAACACGCCGTACGCCAAGGGGGCACCCGCATACATCAGGACGCTCGCCGAGGTGATGAAACCGACCAGCTCCTGCCAGCTGGGGAAAGGCAGGAAGCAGACCACGCCGGTCACGAAGGAGATGATCAGCCCGAACCAGGGCACGCCCCGCCGGTCGGTGCGGACGAACGCCTTGGGGGCATAGCCGTTCTTCGCGAGACCGTAGGAGACGCGCGAGGTCGCCGTCGTGTAGATCAGGCCGGTGCCGCCGGGGGAGATCACCGCGTCGATGTAGAGCACCACGCTCAGCCATCCCAGACCCACCAGGGTCGCGAGACCCGCCCAAGGCCCGCTGATTCCCTCGAAGTTCAGCTTTGCCCAGCCGGCGGCGAAGGTGCTGTGCGGGAGCGCCGCGATGAACACCACCTGGAGCAGCACATAGACGACGGCACCGATCGCCACCGAACCCAGCGTCGCCCGGGGCAGGTCCCGCTTCGGGTCACGGCTCTCGCCCGCGAGCTGGATCGCCTGCTCGAAGCCCAGCAGCGCGAAGATGATGCCGCTCGAACTGATCGCGCTCAGCACGCCCTTCGCACCGAACGGCGCGAACCCTTCCGAAGTGAAGTTGCCCGGGTGAAAGTTTCCGGCAGCGATCACGAAGATGGCGAGCAGTGGCACAGCGATCTTCCACCACGTGGCGGCGCTATTGGTGTGCGCCAGCACCCGGACGCCGAAGAAATTGACGGCCACGAACACGGCCATGAGGAATACGGCGACCGCGAACCCGGACGCGGTGAGCGTTCCGTCCGTGTGCTCGAAGCCCTTCGCCCAGCTCCAGTGCCCGGCGTATCCGATCATGGCCTCGACCTCGATCGGCGCCACGGTCGCCGCCTGCAGCCAGGAGAACCAGCCGAAGGACATCCCGGCCAGACCGCCGAAGGCGTAGTGCGGATAGCGCGCGGTGCCGCCGGCCACCGGGAACATGCCGCCGAGCTCGGCGTGCACCAGCGCCAGCAGCACGATCGCCACCGCGCCGATGACCCAGGAGACGATCGCCGCTGGCCCGGCCATGACCACGGCCTTCTCGGCACCGTAGAGCCAGCCGGATCCGATGATGGAGCCGACCGAGGCCCACATGAGCCCGATCAGTCCGACGTCCCGCCGCAGACCGGACGGGCTCCCTTGTGTCTCCGGTATTGCATCGACGCTTACCATAAATTAATGAGCCTCTCACGAAATGTCTGCATTTCACGTGCCAGAGGCTCCAGATTAGGAATCGCAGGTCTTTTCGCTGAAGATACCTGCCGAAAATTTGACCGCCTTACGGGTATTTCCTGGAAAGCGTTTCAGGAATTCGCGAGATCCCGGAAACCTGGACGACTTGGATTCCGCAAACGGCGCACATGCGTCGGCGTCGTTCCGTCGCGCGAAGTTACCCGTGCGTTCCGCACATCGGAGTGATGACAGCGGTAACTGTGCAGGGCGGTACCCGGCGTGTCAGCGTCGTCCCCGTCGGCGACCGGCGGGAAGGAGAAGGCATGAACAAGGGTTATGCCGTGTACTGCGACGCGGACCCGCACTTCTACGACGCTCCGCACCGCACGGCTTCCCGGACCGGGACCGGGCGCTCCCGGTACGCCGCGGCCTCCTCACCCGTACCGGAAAATTGGCAGCGCAACGAGAGCGGGGACTGGCTCGCTCTGCGCCCGGTCGACGCCGACCTGCCCGTTCAGGGGTGGAAGATCCACATCTCCGCCTGCCTCGACAACGCGGAGTCCGTGCTCGACCGCGTGTGGCGGCACTGCGTCGGCGACGGCACGGCCTTCAAGTTCGTGCCCAGTCGCTACCTGCTTCACCAGCGAAACGCCAAGTACGCGGACCGGGCCGGCAGCGGCAAGTTCATCACCGTGTACCCGGCGGACGAGGCGGAGTTCGAACGGCTCGTGAACGAGATGTCCGACCTGCTGGCCGGTGAGCGCGGACCGCACATCCTGAGCGACCTGAGAATCGGCGACGGCCCCGTCCACGTCCGCTACGGCGGCTTCACCCGCCGCAACTGCTACGACGCGGACGGGGAGTTGCGGCCCGCCGTGACCGGCCCCGACGGCGGGCTGGTGCCCGATCTGCGCGGTCCGGTCTTCCGCGTGCCGGACTGGGTGAGCCCGCCGTCCTTCCTGCGCCCGCACCTCGACGCCCGTTCCGCGGTGACCGTGGCCGGCCTGCCCTACACCATCGAGTCGGCGCTGCACTTCTCCAACGGCGGTGGCGTCTACCTCGCCCGCGCCAAGGGCACCGGCGAGCGGGTCGTCCTCAAGGAGGCCCGTCCGCATGCCGGGCTGGCGGCCGACGGCGCCGACGCCGTGACCCGGCTGCACCGTGAACGCCGGGCGCTGGAGCGGCTGTCGGGCCTCGACTGCACGCCCGAGGTGCTCGACCACCTCACGATCGGGGAACACCACTTCCTCGTCCTGGAGTACATCGACGGCAAGCCGCTCAACACCTTCTTCGCCCGCCGTCACCCGCTCATCGAGGCCGACCCGGGTGAGCGGAGACTGGCCGAGTACACCGCCTGGGCCCTCGACGTCCACGCGCGTGTGGAACGCGCCGTCGAGGACGTCCACGCCCGGGGCGTGGTCTTCAACGACCTGCACCTGTTCAACATCATGATCCGGGACGACGACAGCGTCGCCCTCCTGGACTTCGAGGCGGCCCACCGCGTCGACGAACCGGGCCGTCAGACCGTGGCCAACCCGGGGTTCGTGGCGCCTTCCGACCGGCGGGGCGTGGCGGTGGACCAGTACGCGCTGGCGTGTCTGCGGCTCGCGCTGTTCCTCCCGCTCACGAGTCTGCTGGCCATCGACCGGCGCAAGGCGGCTCACCTCGCCGACGTGGTGGCGGAGCAGTTCCCGGTGGACCGGGCCTTCCTGGACGCGGCGGTCGACGAGATCACGCGCGTCGACGGCGCCCCCTCGGCGCGAGGGCCGGCCGGGCCGGTGGCTCCGGTCCGCCCCGACGACTGGCCGCGCAGCAGAGACTCCATGGCCGAGGCCGTCCGCGCCTCCGCGACGCCGTCCCGTACGGACCGTCTCTTCCCCGGTGACATCGCGCAGTTCGCCACGGCCGGCGGCGGGCTGGCCTTCGCCCACGGCGCGGCGGGAGTGCTGTACGCACTGGCCGCGAGCGGGGCGGGACGGGACGAGGACGGCGAGCAGTGGCTGCTGGAGCGGACCAAGCAACCGCCCTCGGGGATGCCGCTCGGTTTCCAGGACGGGCTCGCCGGAATCGCCTGGACGCTCGACCGGCTCGGCCACCGCGACCGTGCCCTCGACCTCACCGAGCTGCTTCTCGACCAGCCCTTCGACCAGTTGGCCCCGGATCTGCACGGCGGCACCGCGGGACTGGGCCTGGCCCTGGACTCGCTGGCCGTCACCACCGGGGAGACCGCGCTGCACTCCGCGGCTCTGCGCTGCGCCGAACTTGCCGCCGCCGGCATGCCGGTCGGGCGCGGCGAACCCGCCCGCCCCCGCGCGGGGCTGCTGCACGGTGCCGCGGGACGCGCGCTGCTCTTCATACGGCTCTTCGAACGCACCGGTGAAGGTGCCCTGCTCGACCTCGCCCGCGACGCGCTGCGCCAGGACCTCGCCCGCTGTGTCCGCGGCGCGGGCGGCGCGCTGCAAGTCGACGAGGGATGGCGCACCATGCCCTACCTGGGCGCCGGCAGTGTGGGCATCGGCATGGTGCTGGACGACTACCTGGCGCACCGGGAGGACGCGGAGTTCGCGCGGGCCCGGACAGAGATCGTGGCCGCGGCCCAGGCGATGTTCTACGCCCAGCCGGGTCTCTACCGGGGCGTGGCCGGCATGGTGCTCTACCTCGGCCGCACCACGGCCACGGCGCCCGGCACCGGCCCGGAGGCCGTCCGGCGCCAACTCGACGCGCTGTCCTGGCACGCCATGTCCTACGACGACCGGCTCGCCTTTCCCGGCGAGCAGATGATGCGCCTGTCCATGGACCTCGCCACCGGAACGGCCGGATGCCTGCTGGCCGTCGCCTCCGTCCTCGGCGACGCGCCCGCCGGGCTGCCGTTCCTGCCGCCGCTGCGCCCGAGCAGTGGCCCCCTGACTCGGCCCCACCAGGGGTCGTGAAGAAGCACACCCGCTGCCGTACGAGAGGAAGATGTCATGAACCTGTTCGACCTGCAGTCGATGGAGACCCCCAAGGAAGAGGCCATGGGGGACGTCGAGACCGGTAGCCGCGCGAGCCTGCTGCTCTGCGGCGACAGCAGCCTGAGCGTCACGACCTGTAACTGACGCCGGAGTTGCCGACCACGGCGATGTGGTGAGCCATCTCGCCGGGCACAGCGCCCCGGGGTCCACTCCCGGGGCGCCGACGCCTGCCCGCGCGGTCACCAAGGCTGGGCGGGCCGCCGAATCCGTTGGGTCCGCCGGGTCCGCGACCGGCGTTCCAGGGGGACGGACGGAGGTATTCGCTGATGCGGACGAGCAGGCCCTGGGGACGGCAGACGCCCCGGACGCGGGAGGGGGCCGACGGCTCGGCACCCGGGCGCACGCCGGAAGCACTGGTGCTGCTGTGCTCGGTCGCAGCGGCCGCGGCGGCGGTGGCCCAGCCTCTCGTCCTCGGCCGCACACTGGACCTGCTGCTGCGTGACGGCGACGCGGGCCGGTGGCTCCCGCTGAGCGCCGGGCTGCTCCTGGGCGAACTGCTGCTGGACAGTCTGACCTCGCTCTTCACCGGACGCTGCAACGCCGCATGGACGGCGTCCATACGCTCCCGTGCCCTGCGCGGACTGCTCCGCGCCGTACCCGACAGCGCGCGCGCCCACCCGCCCGGGGACGTCGGGACCCGCCTCACCCTCAACGCCGCGGACGCGGGCGGCGCCCCGGCGGCCCGCGCGGCGCTCGGGGCCTCACTGATCACCCCGCTGGGCGCACTCGTGGCACTGGCCTTCGTCGACATGTGGGTGGCCGCCTGCGTGCTGACCGGTCTGCCCGCCCTGGCGCTGGTGCTGCGGACCTTCGCCCGTGACACGGGCGCCTCGGTCGCCGCCTACCAGCGGACGCAGTCCCTGATCGCGTCGCGGCTGCTGGAAGCCCTGGAGGGCGCGGCCACGATCGGCGCCGCGGGGACCGGCGAGCGCGAACGCGCCCGCATCCTGGCGCCGTTGGCGGAACTGACCGCCCAGGGCCGGCACATGTGGGCGCTGCACGGACGGGCGCTCGGCAGGAGCAATGTCCTCGTCCCACTGCTGACGCTGGCCGCCACCGCGGTCGGCGGCCTGCGACTGGCGGCCGGCGAACTGAGCGTGGGTGACTTGCTCGCCGCCTGCCGGTACGCGCAGCTCGCGGCCGGCATCGGCGGTGCCGCGACCCTGCTCGGCGCGCTCGTACGCGCCCGCGAGGCACGACGCCGGACCCAGGAGCTGGAGCGGATGCCCCCGTTGGCGTACGGATCGCGGCGGTTGCCTCCGGACGGCCCCGGCGAGCTCGAACTGCGCGGTGTGCGCGTGGTGCGCGAGGGCAGGCAGGTGCTGCGCGCCGACCTCCTGCGGGTGCCGGGCGGCAGCACGGTCGCGGTGGTCGGCCGCAGCGGGGCGGGGAAGTCCGTCCTGGCGGCCGTGGCGGGACGGCTGATCGACCCGGACGAGGGGTACGTGCTGCTGGACGGCGTTCCACTCGACCGGTTGACGCGCGAGGCACTGCGCACCGAGGTGGCCTACGCCTTCGAACGCCCTGTCCTCGGTGAGGGCACGGTCGCGGAAGCGATCGCCACCGGGTCGCGGCAGCCGGCCCCCGAGCAGGTACGGCAAGCGGCCCGCGCGGCGGGCGCCGACAGCTTCGTACGCCGGTTGCCGCACGGTTACGACACCCCACTGCCGCAGGCGCCGCTCTCGGGCGGGGAACACCAACGTCTCGGACTGGCGCGGGCGTTCGCGCACGCCGGACGGTTGCTGGTCATGGACGACGCCACGTCCAGTCTGGACACCGCCACGGAGCACGAGGTGAACCTGGCACTGCGCCGCTCGGTGCGGTTCGGCACCAGGCTGGTGGTCGCGCACCGCCCGTCGGTCGCGGACCGGGCGGACCTGGTGCTCTGGCTGGAGGAGGGCGAGGTGAGCGCCGTCGGGACGCACCGCGAACTGTGGCACACGGCCGGCTACCGCGCGGTCTTCGGCGCCGGCGGGACCGGGGCAGACGACGTGACGCCGGGCGAAGGGCCCGCACGCCGCCATGAGCCCGAGGAGGTGCGGCCGTGACGTCCGCAGGGAACCGGGATGTGCGGGACCCAGACGTCGACGGCCCCCGGGACGACGGGACCGGAGCGCTGAGCCGCCTCGCACCGCAGGCGCGTCGCTTCCTCGCCCGCCGCAAAGGCGTGCTGGCGCGACTCGCGCTCTGGTCGCTGGCCGAGTCGGGGCAGGCGTTCCTGGTGGGCTACGGGGTCGCCCGCTCCGTCGACGAGGGGTTCCTCGCCGGTGACCCGCGCCGGGGACTGTTGTGGCTCGCGATCGCCCTGGCCGCCGTGCTGTCCGGCGCCCCGGTCGTCCGGGGGGTGTTCGCGCAGCTCGCCGGGTTGACGGAGCCGCTGCGCGACGGTCTGGTGCGGCATGCGGTCGACCGTTCCATGGCCCAGGCGGCCCGCGGCGGACCCGGTGGAACGGACCGGGCGGCCGTCTCACGGCTGACGAACCAGGTCGAGATCGCCAGGGACAGCTTCGCCGGTCTGGTTCTCACCCTGCGTTCCTTCGTCTTCACCGCCGTCGGAGCCTTGCTGGGCCTGCTGTCCCTGAACCCCGCCCTGCTCGTGGTGGTCCTGCCGCCCATGGCGGCTGGACTCGCGCTGTTCCTGTGCACGCTGCGGCCCATGGCGGCGGCCCAACGCCGCGCCCTGGCGGCGGACGAGGCTCTGGGCGATCACGCGGCGCGGTCCCGCGCGGCGCTGCGGGACCTCACCGCGTGCGGGACCGGGCCCCGGGCCGAGCGGCGCGGTGCGGACCTGGTCGCGGATGCCGCGGCGCAGGCCCGGACCCTGGCGGGCTGGGCGGCAGTGCGCACGGCGGCCCTCGGCGTCGCCGGCCAACTGCCCGTGCTCGCGCTGTTGGTGGCGGTGCCCTGGCTGCGCGGGCGAGGAGTGAGCGCGGGTGCCTTGCTGGGGGCGTTCACCTACCTCGTCCAGTCCCTCCTGCCCGCGCTGCACACGCTGATGACCGCACTGGGCGCGGCCGGTGCCCGGCTGCTGGTCGTCCTCGACCGGGTGCTCGGCCCGGTGCCGGACGCGGCGCCGGGAGTCACGAGCCCGTCGGGTCCGTCGGAGGCCGTTCCGACGGCTCGCACCGCCGCCGACGGCCACGGTCGCGGAACCGGTGCACGGGCACCGGCAGACGTGGTGCGCCCGGTACCCGGACCCGCGGCCCCGGCGGTGGAACTGCGATCCGTCACCCTGTCGTACGGCGTCCGCGCCGAGCCCGTACTCGACGCGCTCGACTTGCGCGTCGCCCCGGGGGAACACCTTGCCGTGGTCGGGCCGAGCGGCATCGGCAAGTCGACCCTCACCCGCCTCGTCTCGGGGACGCTCCCGCCGAGCCGCGGCGAAGTGCGTGTGGCCGGACGCGTGGTGACGGGACGCGCCGCCGCCGAACTCTCCGCACTGCGGGTGCTCGTCCCCCAGGAGGCCTACGTGTTCTCCGGCACCGTGGGCGACAACCTCGCGTATCTGCACACGGACGCGCGCCGGGGGGAACTCGACGCCGCTGTCCGGGTACTGGGTCTGGAGCCGCTGGTCGAGCGCCTGGGCGGACTCGGGGGCCGGGTACGGCCCGCCGAACTGTCCCCGGGGGAGCGGCAGTTGATCGCGTTGGCCCGGGCGTACCTGTCGCCCGCCCCCTTGCTGCTGCTCGACGAGGCCGGCTGCCACCTCGACCCGGCGTCCGAGGCCCGCGCGGAGGAGGCCCTCGCGGCACGGCCCGGAACGCTGCTCGTGGTGGCGCACCGGCTGTCCTCGGCGGTCCGTGCCGACCGGATCCTGGTGCTGGACGGCGTACGGGCGGTATGTGGCACGCACGACGAACTGCTGGGCCGTTCGCGTCTCTACCGCGACCTGACGGGCCACTGGCAAGCGGACCCGCCTCGACGGCCGTGACCGCGGCCCGCACCGTGCGGCGCCGAGGCCGTGGCTACGGTCGCGTCACGTCCAGCCGGCGCTCTGGACGATGCGTATCGCGTCGACCCGGTTGCGGGCTCCCACCTTCCGGATCGCCGTGGCCATGTAGTTGCGGACCGTTCCCCGGGACAGATGCAGGCACGTCGCGATCTCAGCGATCGGCGCCCCCTGGGACGCCAGAGCCAGCACACCCAGTTCCCGGGTGGTCAGCGGCATCTCCGCGCCCTTCAGCAGGGCCACGGTGAGCGACTCGTCCAGGAAGCGCTCACCCCTGGCGACCGTGTGCACCGCCGTGATCAGCCGATGCGCCGGGGCGTTCATGTCGACCAGCCCGAGGGCACCGCCGTCGAACGCCCGGCGCAGCACCCCCGGCCGCTTGGCCGTCGTCAGGACGACGAGCCGGTCCCCGTACCGGGTCCACAGGCGCTCACCGCGCCCCTTGTCCGGGCCCGTCAGACACTCGCCATCCACGACACAGACGTCGGCGCACAGCGCTTCGCGATCCGGAACGTCGGCGTCGGGACAAAGCGACGAGACGTCCAGTGTGTCGTCCGATCTGAGCAGTTGTGCCAGCGCCGAGCTCAGCAGTTTCTCGTCGTGCACCACGAGAGTACGAACCATCTCCCCCACCCCCTGTCAGCGGCTGTCACGTTCCTGAGCCGGCTCCCCGCGGCCAACGGACCAAGTGCCCCCGTCCGGTCCGGCGGAACACGACGCGTGCTCACGCACGAACCGCACCGGAGTCAATCCGCCGTCTTCGGCGCTCCGTCGGGCGTGTGCCGAGGCGAGTGCCCGAACGAAGAAGGGCGGATAACACACCAGTCCACGCTCCGCCCTCGCCCGGACGGGCAGCGACCAGCGGCCGCCTGTTCCTCGTCCGGGCCCTGGCATCCGGGTCCGGCCGAAAATCGCCGCTGTCCAATCTGGCGCGAAAAACACCACCCCGATCGAGACCCAGGACTCTCGGTGGGTGCAGCCGGCACCTCACGCAAGGAACGACAACCGAACCAACCTGTCTGCATTGTCACGATTCGTGTCCACAAAACTCCCTTAAGACAACCCCGGCCTGCTCGGCTCCACGTTGTTTACTTCGCCGCAACCCGTCATTGGATCCAAATATCTACACTGCGGATCCTTGTGACCGAACGGGCACCACGGAAGGGTCATCGAATTGACCACGCCGACGCACCGCCACCCGGACCCCATGTGACCCGCCACGGCGTGCGGCGGATCGTGCCGCTGCTGCTCGGCTGGGAGGAACTCCCCAAGTCGGTCTCGGTGCACGGCGCCCCGTACGAGGAGCGGCTGCGCGAGCCCGTGCCCGCGGTGCTGCTGGAGTGCGACGGCGGCTGGCTGCTGCTCGACACCGGTTTCAACACGGCCCTGATCCGGGACCCCGCGCTCCGCCGCCGCTTCTACGGCTCCCCCAACTACCGTCCCGTCCTGCCCGGGCCCGGCGAACCACTGGAGGAGGCCCTGGACGCGGCCGGTATCGCGATGGACGCGATCCACGCGGTGGCGGTCAGCCATCTGCACGCCGATCACGCGGGCGGGCTGAAGCACTTCGCGGGCCGGGCGCCGGTGCATGTGCAACAGGCCGAGCTGGCCTACGGGTTGTCGGGGCGGCCCGAGGTGGAACGGCACTCGATCTTCCGGGTCGACTTCGACGATCCCCGCATCGACTGGCGGCAGGCCGACGGCGATATGGAGATCGCGCCCGGGGTGACGGCCGTACTGACCGCCGGGCACACACCAGGACACCAGAGCTTCGTGGTGGACCTCGCGGCCGGCGGAGGGCTCGTGTTCGCCTTCGACGCCGCCGACCTCACCGAGAACATCGAGCACGAGCTGCCGATCGGCGCCTCGATCGGGGTCGACCCGGAGCAGACGGTGGAGCCGATCCGCCGGCTCAAGCGCATCGCCGCCGAGCGCGGCTACGAGCTCATCCCCGGCCATGACCCCGTGGTCTGGCCGGAGTTGATGCGGCGCCGGTTCACACGCCTTTAACTCCCGGGACACAAGGAGGATTTCGTGACCCGTGAAGCTCTTTTTGGATCCAATCCAGCACACATTAGATCCAGTTTCCGAGGATCGGTGCCCAAGGAGGCCCACATGCCGGACCGTTCACATGGATCGCTCTCGCCCGGCTCCACCACGCCGGAGGTCTCGCGCCGGACCATGCTCAGGGGCGCCGGACTCCTCGGTGTGGGCGTCGGGTTCGGGCTCCCCGCCCTGTTGAGCGCCTGCGGTGCGGCGGCCGACGACGCCGACGGAAGCGGCAAGGGCGGCACGCTGACCCTCGCGATCGACGCGACGAGCGCCGTCAACGACCCGGCTTTCTACACCTCGTTGGGCGACTGGATGGCCGTCGACTGCATCTGTCGCGGCCTGAGCTTCATCTCCTTCGAGACCAACGAGCCCACGCCCGACCTGGCCAAGAGCTGGAAGATCTCCGACGACCTGCTGACGTACACCTTCACCCTGCGCGAGGGCGTCAAGTTCCACGACGGCACCACCCTGACCTCGGCCGACGTACTGGCCAGCCTGGGCCGGCAGTTCGACGAGAACGACAAGACCCTCCCCAAGGGCGGCACCCGGCCGCTGGCGAGCCTCGGCACCAACGTGGCCTCGCTGACCGCCGAGGACGACCTCACCGTGAAGATGGTCCTCAAGCAGCCCGACCGTACGGTGCTCGGCCGACTGTCCGACATCGGCGGCCGCATCATCTCCAAGGCCGCCCTGGAGAAGTACGGCGCCGACATCGGCAAGCACCTCGTCGGCACCGGCCCCTTCGCCTTCTCCTCCGCCACCTCCGGCCAGGCGATCACCCTGGAGGCCTTCGACGGCTTCCGGCTCGGCAGACCGCCCATCGACCGCCTGGTGCTGCGCCAGGTCCAGGACCCGTCGGCCATCGTCAGCTCGCTGCTCAGCGGCGATGTGTCGGCGACCCAGTTCACGCCGTACTCGGCGGCCGACCAACTGCGCGGGGACGACTCGGTCACCGTCTACGACACCCCGCACAACGCCGACGCGATCATGATGATCGACGCCCGGCGCATCCCCGAGATCAAGGTGCGCAAGGCGATCAACCTCGCCGTCGACCGCAAGGCCATCCTCAGCCAGGCGTTCTTCGGCATGGGCAGCGAGCCGAAGGGCTACACCATCCCGCCCGCCCAGAACGGCTACGACACCGCCCTCGCCGACCTCAGCACCCAGAACGTCGCCCAGGCGAAGCGGCTCGTCACCGAGGCCGGCGCCGAGGGCCGCACCATCCGGATCATGGCGGCCAGTGACTCGTGGCACCCGAAGGCCGCCCAGATCGTCGCTCAGAACCTCACCGACGTCGGGTTCAAGGTGAAGACCACCTCCGTCGACCCGGCCACCTACTTCGGCCGCCTCCTCGACCCGGACGACGAGTACCACGACCTGATGATCTGGGAACGCAACACCTACGTCCCCGACGCCAACGACATGGTCGGCGCCATGGCCAGCCCCACCGGCATCTACGGCTCCAAGATCACCGGCATGGACACCCTCGACGGCGTCGACTCCCTCGCGGACGACCTCTTCGCCGCCAAGAACCTCCCGGACGGCAAGAAGCGCACCGCCGCCTACACGAAGATCCAGCGGCGCTGGGCGGAGGAGTACATGGTGCTGTCGATGCTGGCCTGCTTCACCAACCTCGTCGTCAGCGGCTCGCAGGTGAAGGACATGAACACCAGCGCCCTTGCCAACCACCGGTGTTACATGGAGAAAGCCAGTGTCTGACGCGGCCTTGGCCACCGTCACGCGCAGGCCGTCCGTCGTGGCCGCCCTGCGCGGGCGTCGGCTCGCGCGGTCCTGGCCGGCCGTCCTGTCCTGGCTCGTCCTGGCCGCCGTACTCCTCGTCGCCGCCGTCGGCCCGCTCCTCGTCCAGGCCGACCCACTGCGCCAAACCCCGTCCGCGCTCCTGCCGTTCGGGTCTGCCGGGCATCCGCTCGGCACCGACGACCTGGGCCGCGACGAACTGGCCCGGCTGGTGCACGGGGCACGCCCGCTGCTGCTGGTGTCGTTCGCTGCGACGGCTCTGGCCGCCGTGGCGGGCACGGCGATCGGGCTCGTCGCCGGGTACGCGGGCGGGGTCGTCGAACAGGCCCTGATGCGCCTGGTGGACCTCGCCCTCGCCTTCCCCTCCATTCTCCTCGTCATCCTGCTGGTGGCGGCGGCCGGACCGGGCACGGTCAGCCTGATCGTCGGCATCGGCGTCTCGCTCGCGCCCGGACTCGCCCGGCTGGCCCGCGCGTTGACGGCCCGCGAGGCGGCCCGCGACTACGTCGTCGCCTGCCGCCTCGGCGGCACCGGCACCCCGCGCATCCTCGTACGGGAACTGCTGCCGAACATCGCGGGCCCGATGCTCGCCCAGGTCGTCATGACGCTGTCGGTCGCGGCGGGCTTCGCCGCCGGGCTGTCGTACATCGGCCTCGGCATCCAACCGCCGCAGCCCGACTGGGGATACATGGTCCAGGCGGGACAGGAGTTCCTGTACTCCGCACCCCGGCTGGTCGTCCTCCCCGCCACGCTCACTCTGCTGTTCGTCGTCGCGTGCAACTTCGTCGGCGACGACCTGCGCGACGCCCTCGATCCCCGGGGGACGGCATGAGTGCGTCCGCGCCTTCCCTCGTTCGCGTGCACCTGCCCAAGTGGGCCAACAGCACAGCCCTGTTGGTCGTACGACGGCTGGCAGTCATCCCCGTCGTCCTGTTCGCGTTGGCCAGCCTGGTGTTCCTCGCGATACGGCTGCTGCCAGGCTCACCCGCGACCTCGCTCTCGGCGGGCCGCGGCGACATGTCAGCGGCCGACGTGTCGGCGAACGAGGAGCGGGTCACCAAGGCACTCGGCCTCGACCAGCCGCTGCTCACGCAGTACGGCCACTTCCTGAACGACCTGGTGCATCTGCGCCTGGGCACTTCGTTCTTCGGGTCCAACAGCGTCCTCGGGCTGCTCGGGGACGCCCTCCCGGCGACCATCGAGCTGACCCTCGCCGCGATGACGATCGCGGTCGTGCTCGGTGTCGTCACCGGCGTGATCGCCGCGCTGCGCAAGGGCAGTTGGGTCGACACCTCGACGCGGGTCGTGGCCACGGTGAGCTTCTCGCTGCCCTGGTTCGCGCTCGGTGTGCTCGGCATCGTGGTGTTCGGCGTGTGGCTGCGCTGGCTGCCGGTCCTCGGCCGACTGCCCAGCTCGCTCGACTACCACCCGACGACCAACTTCGTGCTGCTGGACGCGATCCTCCAGGACCGCCCCGAGCTGGTGTGGCCCTGGATCCAGCATCTGATCCTGCCCGCCGTGACGTTGGCGCTGTCGATGGCCGGGTTAATCACCCGCATCGTGCGCGCCTCGGTCCTGGAGGTGCTCGGCGACGACTTCGTACGCACGGCCCGGATGAAGGGCCTCAACGAGGGCGTGGTCGTCCGCCGCCATGTGCTGCGCAACGCCTGGCTGCCCATCGTGACCGTCCTGGGGCTCCAGTTCGGCTCGCTGCTCGGCGGTTCGGTGATCACCGAGACGGTCTTCTCGTACGCCGGTGTCGGCCGCCTCCTCGTGCAGGGCGTCCTGCAACGCGACTACCCCGTCGTCCAGGGCGCCGCGCTCGCCATCGCCCTCCTCTTCACCCTGGTCAACCACGCGGTGGACCTGCTCTACACGGTCCTCGATCCCCGCATACGGAAAGGATGAGCCGCATGGACATCGTGCTGGTCCACGGCGCCGGCGGACGGCCGACGACCTGGTCCGCGGTGGAGCCCTTGCTCGCCGCCCTCGGCCACCGGCTGTTCACCGTCACCAATCCGATGACCTCGCTGACGGACGACGTCGCCCACACCTCCGCCGTGCTGGCGGAGACCTGGGGCCCCGTGCTCCTGGTCGGGCACTCCTACGGCGGCGCGGTCATCAGCAATGTCGGCCGCGATCCACGGGTCAAGGGCCTGGTGTACATCTGCGCGTTCGGCCCCGACGAGGGCGAGACCGTCAACGAGATCGTCGAGCGGTACGAGGAGGCCGAGATCTCCAAGTACATGCGGCGCGGCCCGAACGGCGAGTGGAAGTCGGAGACCAGTCCCGAGTTCTGGGCCGAGATCGGGCCAGACCTCTCCCCCGAGCAGCGGGTGATCGTCGAGGCGGAGGGGCGCAAGGCGGAGAACCTCATCTTCAGGCAGCCGACCGGTGTCCCGGCCTGGCGCACGCTGCCCAGCTGGTACATGGTCGCCGACGACGACCGCACCCTGCGCCCCGAGATCCAGCGGGACATGGCCGAGCGGATGAAGGCGACGGTCGAGCATGTGCCGGGCAGCCACTACACGACCCTCGTGTGGCCGCAGCGCGTCGCCGACCTGATCCACACGGCCGCGCTGGCCGTCGGCACCGCCTCATGACGGCCGCACTCGAACACCCCCCGGTCCAGGCCGTGTCCGAGCCCGTACTCGAAATCCGCGACCTGCGCGTGCAGTTCGACGTGCCCGCCGGGCGGTTGCCGGCGGTGGACGGCGTCGACCTGACCCTCCGACAGGGTGAAGTCCTCGCCCTGGTGGGCGAGTCGGGGTCCGGCAAGTCCGCCCTGTCGATGAGCCTGGTCGGCCTGAACCGGGGCCCGCGCACCCACATCACCGGCGAGGTGACCTTCGGCGGCCGCGACCTGGTCACCGCCTCGGAACGTGAACTGCGCGCGGTCCGGGGCAAGGAGATCGCGGTCGTCTTCCAGGACGCGCTGGCCGCCCTCAATCCGCTGCACCGGGCGGGGGCCCAGGTCTCCGAGATGATCCGCGCCCATCGTGACGTATCGCGCGAGCAGGCGACGGGCCGCGCGGTGGAGCTGCTCGGCGAGGTCGGCATCGCGGGCCCTGACCGCGCGGCACGTTCCTACCCGCACCAGCTGTCCGGCGGTATGCGGCAACGCGTGATGATCGCCATGGGACTCGCGAACGATCCGGCCGTACTGATCGCCGACGAGCCGACAACCGCGCTGGACGTCACCATCCAGGCCCAGGTCCTGGCGGTCCTCAAGCGGGTACAGCGCGACCACGGCACCTCGGTGCTGCTGATCACCCACGACCTGGGTGTCGTGGCCGAAGTCGCCGACCGGGTGGCCGTCATGTACGCGGGCCGGATCGTGGAGCAGGGACTGCGGGACGAGGTGCTGTTCAACCCTCAACACCCTTACACCATGGGCTTGTTGGGCTCCGTGCCGCCGATCGACGGTCCGGTTCTACGACGGCTGCCCGCGATCGCCGGGAGCCCGCTGACCGGGGTGGAGCGGCCGTCCGGCTGCGCCTTCGCACCCCGGTGTCCGTTCGTGCACGACGCCTGCGACGAGCGTCCGGAACTGCGGCGGCGGCACGGTGGGGACGGGCATGTGGATGCCTGTGTGCTGCCCGGTTCCGAGCGCGCCGAGGCCCGTACCAAGGGGGGCGCCGAATGAGCGCCCCGCTCGTCTCTGCCCGCCGGCTGCGGGTCGAGTATCCAGGAAGGGCCGGGGGCCGGGTCAGGGCCCTGCGGGACGTCGACCTCGACATCCTCCGGGGCGAGACGCTCGGTCTGGTCGGTGAGTCGGGGTGCGGCAAGTCGACGCTCGGCCGGGCGCTGCTGCGGGTGATCGAACCCTCGGCGGGCCGGATCGAGTTCGACGGTTCCGACCTCACCCGGCTGCGGGGGCGGGAACTGCGGCGTACCCGGGCCGAGTTGCAGATGGTCTTCCAGGATCCGTTCGGTTCGCTCAACCCCCGCCGACGGGTCGCCGACATCGTCGCCGAGCCGCTGCTGCGGGCGCGCGGAGCGACCCGTGTCGAGGCCGCGCGGGCGGTGGCCGAACTCCTCGACCTGGTCGGTCTGGGCGTGGAGGCCGGGGCGCGCAGGCCGCACGAGTTCTCCGGCGGGCAGCGTCAACGTATCGGCATCGCACGGGCGTTGGCCTCCTCGCCGCAGTTCGTGGTGGCCGACGAGGCGGTGTCGGCGCTGGACGTGTCGATCCAGGCGCAGGTGCTGAACCTGCTGTCGGACCTGGTCCGCGACCGGGGTCTGACGATGCTGTTCATCTCGCACGACCTGGGCGTCGTACGGCACATCGCCGACCGGATCGCCGTCATGTACCTGGGTCAGATCATCGAGATCGCCTCCCGGGACGCCTTCTTCACCGGCCCCGCCCATCCCTACAGCCGGGCGCTGCTCTCGTCCGTACCGGCGCTGCGGCGGCCCGGCGGTGATCCTGCGCGCGAACGGGAGGTGCTGGAGGGCGAGTTGCCCGACCCCGCGAATCCGCCGGAGGGGTGTCTGTTCCGGACGCGATGCCCCATCGCCACCGACGAGTGCCGTACGCGCGTGCCCGAGCTGCGGGAGATCGCGCCGGGGAGAAGCGTCCGCTGTCATCTGCCCCTGATCTCCGGCGACTTCGGACCAGGCGAGTCCGCCAGTCCAGCGATTAAGGACGTGACCCTTTGATCATCGACGCCTACAACACCACGCAGGACGTCCGGGGCCGCTCGGACTACCTCACCGGAGCGCGCAAGGGCCAGGCCCCGCCGCCGCACACGCCCTTCGACCCCCGGCGAATCCTCGACCGGATGGACGCCGCCGGGGTGGACATGGCGATGGTGTGCTCACTCGCCCAGCGCATCGAGAACGACTTCATCGCCTCCCTGGTCGCCGCGCACCCGGACCGCTTCTTCGGCTTCGGGCAGGTGCTGCCGCAGGCCGACGACGCGATCGAGGAGATCGACCGGATGGCCGACGCGGGCCTCGTCGGTCTGAAGCTGCATCCGAGCCTGCACGGCTACCACGTCGCCGACCACGGTCTGCTGGACCCGGTGTTCGAGGCGTGCGCGCGGCGCGGGCTGCTGGTGATCATCAACGCGCTCGACGACGCGTTCTGCGCGCCGTTCGCGATCGAGGAGATCGCCCGCGACCACCCCCAAGTCCCCACGATCATCGCCCACATGGGTGCCGTCTGGAACGTTCCCGAGGCGATCATCGTGTCCGAGCGTCAGCCGCACGTGTACCTGGAGACGTCCGCGACCCTGCTGAGCGACGTACGGCGGGCGTACGCGCGGCTGGGCCCCGAGAAGATCCTGATGGGCAGCGAGTGGCCCGGCTCCGACTTCGACCTGGAGCGTATGAAGATCGCGAAGGCGATCGAGGACGAGAAGGACCGGGCGCTGATCGAGGGCGGGAACATGGCCCGGCTGCTGGGTCTTCCGGTATGAGCGCGGCCGGCGTCGCCTCCGTCTCCGTCCCGCCTTTGATGAGCGTCGAGGACGCCGAACTGCTTTCCGTAGCGGAGGAGTTGCTGGCGCGGGTGTGGCAGCACGGCCGACACGAGGTGGCTACCGCGCTGCGTACCGCCGACGGCCGTATCCACACCGGCGTGCACATGGAGGGTTCCTGTCGGCGCAGTTCGGTCTGTGCCGAAGGGGTGGCCATGGGGGCCGCGCGGGGCGCTCTGCCGGGCGGGGCTCCGCTGGGCATCGCCGCCGTGGTGTCCGTGCAGATCAAACCGGCCGGGCAGTTCCGGATCATCGCGCCGTGCGGGGTGTGCCGGGAGCTGATCAGCGACTACTGCCCGGACGCCACCGTGTGGGTCACCACGGTCGACGGGGACGAGCCGGTCCCGCTGCGCGCCCTGGATCTGCTGCCCGAGAAGAGCCGGCGCCAGTGGTGAACGCACCTTTGAGGAGAGATATGTCCACTTTCATCACCGGGCCCTCCGGACGGACCGTACCCACGGAACTGGACGTCCCCGACCTCGCCGCCCAACTCGGCGGCACCGGCGCCCCCGTGCTGTGGGAGGAACTGACCTGGCCGGAGGCCGGGACCACGGCCGCCGCGCAGGACGCCGTCATCATCCCCGTGGGCGCCACCGAACAGCACGGCCCGCATCTGCCCCTCGCCGTGGACACCCGGATCTGCGAGGCCGTCGCCCTCGGGGTGTCCGCCCTGACGGGGGTCCCCGTCCTGCCGCCCCTGAGCTTCGGGGTGTCCGCGTCCCACGGTGACTTCGCCGGGACGGTGGCGCTGCGCCCCGAGACGATGATCGCCGTCGTCGAGGACGTCATCGACTCGCTGTACGCCTCCGGGGTACGGCAGTTCGTCCTGCTGAACGGGCACATCTGGAACAACGGGGCCCTCGACGTCTCGGCCGAGAAGCTGAGGGTCCGTCACAGGGACGCACGGGTACGGGCGTTGGGGTACGTGACGATGTACCCCGGTCCCGAGGTCGACGGGCACGTCACGTACGGCCGGGCGCTGATGCACGCCAACTTCTTCGAGACCTCGGTGATGTTGCACCTGGCCCCGGAGCTGGTGCGGATGGACCGGGCGACCTCGCATGTCGACGTCGACTCCTTCTGGGACTACCGCATGGACCAGGTCAGCGAGACCGGCGTGTGGGGCAGGGACGTGACCGACGCCGACGCCAAGCACGGGGCCGCGGAGTTCGACCGCTGCGTCCTGACCACCGCCCGGGCGGTGTCCGCGGCGGTGCGTGAACCGTGGCCCGATCCGACGCACCGGCCCGGCGGACGTACGTGAGCCTCGCCTGACCCGTGCCCTGACCCGCACTTGAGCCGTGGACGACCCGGACGTGCCCCCTGCGTGACCCCTTGCCCTGAAGGAGCACACCTTGGACCCCAGCCCCACTCTCCCCCCACTGCCGGACTGCGAGCCCATGCTCATCGGCGGCGACTGGACCACGGGGACCTCGACGCAGCGGATCCCGGTGCTCGACCCCGCCACCCGCGAGCAGCTCACCACCGTCGCGCAGGCGGGCCCCGCAGAAGTGTCCGCAGCGGTCGCCGCCGCGTCCGCCGCGCACCGCGACCGGCGCTGGCGCGGCCTGCCGCCCCGGCAACGCCGTGACGTACTGCTCCGCCTCGCCGACCTGGTGGAGCGGGACGCCGAGCAGCTCGCGGTCCTGGACACCCTCGACAACGGCAAGGCCATCGAGCGCGCCCGCGCCGACGTGGACCTCGGCCTCCAGGCCATCCGGCACTTCTCGGGCGCCCCGGCCAGGCTGACCGGCACCGTGCACCCGGCCGGGCCCGACCGGCACGTCTACAGCGTGCGAGAACCGGTCGGCGTGGTCGCGGCCGTGCTGCCGTGGAACTTCCCCTTCATGATCGCCGCCTGGAAGATCGCCCCGGCGCTGGCGGCGGGCTGCACGGTCGTGGTCAAACCGGCCGAGCAGACCCCGCTCACCGCACTGCGGCTGGCCGGGCTGTGTCTGGAGGCGAGCGTGCCCGAGGGGGTCGTCAACGTGGTGACGGGTGACGGCCGTACGGGGGCGGAGCTGGTCGCCCACCGGGACGTCGCCAAGGTGTCCTTCACCGGGTCCACCGAGGTCGGGCGGCTGATCATGGCAGCCGCCGCGCCGACGGTGAAGCGGCTCACCCTCGAACTGGGCGGCAAGTCGCCCAACATCGTCTTCGCCGACGCCGACCTGGAGGCCGCCGTACCGGCCGCCGTGCGTGCGGTGTTCGGGCACTCCGGACAGATGTGCACCGCCGGGAGCCGACTCCTGGTCGAGCGGACGGTCGTCAAGGAGTTCCTCGATCTGCTGGTGCCCGCCGTGGAGGCGCTGCGGATCGGGCCGGGCCTGTCCGGCGGGATCAACATCGGTCCGCTGGTGTCGCAGGAGCAGTACGACCGTGTCACCGGCTATGTCGAGCTGGGCCGTGCGGAGGGTGCGGGGGTGGCCGTGGGCGGCGAACCGATGGACGGGCCGGGCTGGTTCGTGAAGCCGACCGTGTTCACGGGCGTCACGCCCGACATGCGGATCGCCCGGGAGGAGATCTTCGGCCCGGTCGCCGCGGTCATGCCCTTCGACACCGAGGAGGAGGCGATCGCGCTCGCCAACGACAGCGACTACGGGCTCGCCGCGGGCGTGTGGACCGGCAGTCTCCAGCGCGCCCACCGCACCGCCGCCGCACTGGAGGCGGGCACCGTGTGGGTCAACACGTACAACGAGTTCGATCCCGCCGTGGCCTTCGGCGGCATGAAGCAGTCCGGCCTCGGCAGGGACCTGGGCGACGCCGCCGTCGACGGGTTCACCGAGCTCAAGAGCATCACGATCGCCCTGTGAGCGCCCCTGTGACGACCGGGACCACAGCCCAGTCCTCGCCCCCGACCACCCGCACGCCGGACGTCGCGGCCGAGCGCGCCCAAACCCCCGGCTGCGCCACCGGCCACCACTTCAACGCCGCCGGTGCTGCCCTGCTCGCCAACGGCACCGTCGAGGCGGTCATCGACCACCTCCGCGCCGAGAGTCTGTCCGGCGGATACGAGGCCGCCAAACACGCCGCCCCCGCCCTGGACGCCGTCTATGCGCGTACCGCTCGACTCCTCGGCGTCGGCCCGGAGGAGGTCGCCCTCGTCGAGAGCGCGACGGCGGGCTGGCAGCGCTCGGTGTCGGCGCTGCGGTTGCGCCCCGGCGACCGGGTTCTCGCCGCCCGCTCCAGCTACGTCAGCTGCGCCCTGCACCTGCTGGCGGCCGAGCGCGACCTCGGCGTCCGCGTCGAGCTGCTGCCCAACGGCCCTGACGGGGCGGTGGACTTGGAGGCCTTGGAGGCGGCGCTGCGCGCGGGTCCCGCCGCGCTGGTCACCGCGGCCCATGTGCCGACCTCCTCGGGCCTGGTCGAACCCGCCGCCGCGATCGGCGCGTTGGCGAGGGCCCATGGGGTGCCTTTCCTCCTGGACGCCACCCAGTCGCTCGGCCAACTGCCCGTCGACATGGGCGCCATCGGCTGCGACCTCCTCATCGGAACCGGCCGCAAATTCCTGCGCGCCCCGCGCGGCACCGGCCTGCTCGCGGTCCGCCGCCCGCTCCTGGAACGGCTCACCCCCGAGGCCCCCGATGTCCGGGGCGCGCACTGGACCGCCGAGCGAAGCTGGGAACTGGTCCCGGACGCCAAGCGGTTCGAGCTGTGGGAGGCCGCGCACGCCCTGCGCCTCGGCCTGGGTGCCGCGCTGGCCGACTTCGACTCCTTGGGCGTGGACATCGTCGCCCCTCACCTGGCGACACTCGCCACAGGTCTACGGGAACGGCTCGCGGAACTGCCGGGCGTGCACGTCACCGACCCACCGGCGGCCGGCGGCGCGATTGTCACCTTCGTGGTCGACGGGCTGGACGCCTCCGACGTACAGCGCGAACTCGCCGAGCGTCGGGTCCATCTGGTCGCGGTCCCGGCCGGGCACGGGCGCTGGGACATGGATCCCCGGGGCCTGGCCAAGGTGGTCCGGGCCTCGGTGCACGTCTACAACGACCGGTCCGACCTGGACGCGCTGGTGGAGGCGGTGCGGGAGATCGCGCGGGGGCGTGGGGCGGACGTGCGGGCCGCAGGGCGGGGGAAGGTTTCGGAGGCACCTGCGCTCAGGGCGGACGTACGGGCTGGTCCAAGGACGGTTTCGGAGGCGCCCGCGCTTCATGTCGCAACCGCCCCCGCACCCCGGCGTCATGACGCGATCGTCGTCGGTCTCGGCGTCCACGGCAGCGCCGCCCTGCACCGGCTGGCCGCACGCGGACTCGACGTACTGGGCCTGGAGCAGTACGCGTCGGGCCACGAGCTCGGCTCCTCGCACGGGGCGACCCGGATGATCCGGCGCGCCTATCCGCACCCCGACTGGGACGGCCTGGTGGACACCGCTTACCGGGCCTGGGCGGATCTGGAGGAGGCCGCGAAGACCCAACTCCTCGACATCACCGGGGGGTTGTACGCGGCGCCGCTGGACCGGCCCGACCCGCTGCGCGGCCCCGGTTGCCGACAGGTCGATCCCGACGAGGCGGCGCGGATCTTCCCGGGGCTCCGACTGCCCGCCGGATTCGGCGCGGTGCACGACCCGGGGGCCGGGATCATCGACGCGCGGGAGACGCTGCGAGCCCAACTCACCCTGGCCGAACGGGCGGGCGCGGCAGTGCTGGACCGTACACCGGTCCTCGGCTGGGAGCCGGACGGCGACGAGGTCGTCGTACGCACCGCCGACGGCGAACTGCGTACACGCCGACTGGTGCTGTGCACGGGTCCCTGGACGGCGGCCCAAGTCCCTTCCCTCGCATCGCATCTGACGGTCACTCGGATCGTGAACGCCTACTTCGCGGCCGACCCCGAGGGCCCGCTGGGCCGGTCCGGTCTGGGGAGCTTCTCGGTGGATCTGCCGCAGGGCCTGCTGTACGGGTTCCCCGCCGCCGACAGCCGTGGTCTCAAGGCGGGGCTGGACAGCGGACCGGCCTGGGATCCGGACGCGCCCCGTCCCCCGGCGAGCGCGGACGAACTCGCACTGCTCGCCGAGGCGGTGGCGGAAGTGCTACCCGGGGCCGGACCGGTGACCGAGAGCCTGACGTGCCTCTACACGATGACGGCGGACCGTCGCTTCCTCGTCGGCGAGGTGCCGGGCATGCCCCAGGTGTTGGTGGCGTCGGCCTGCTCGGGGCACGGGTTCAAGTTCGGGCCGGCGATCGGGGAGGCGCTGGCCGATCTCGTGTGCGGGACCGCCCGCCCGGACCTCGAATTCCTCTCCCCTGCACGGCTGTTGACGGGCGGGGCCCGATGAGGGGCCCCGCGGTCGCCTCAGCCGTCTCAGCCGCCTCAGCCGTGGAACACGGTCTGGGAGCGGCGCTCGTACCAGGCCGTCAGATGCTCGCCGGAGCTGATGACGTGGTCGCGCATCGCGTCGTCGGCCCGGTCGGGGTCGCGGGCGGTCAGGGCTTCGACGATCGCCTCGTGCTGGCGGATGTTCTCCTGCCGGTGGCGTTCGTCGCCGGCGAGGGCGAGCGAGGAGACGTTGCGCGGGAAGCTCTCGTTGATGCGGTCGATCATCCGGCTCAGCCAGGGGTTGTCGGCCGCCACGCAGACGACGGTGTGGAAGCAGTCGTTGGCGGCGGTGGTGGCGGGACTGCCACCGGCCTCGCGCTCCGCCGCCTCCCTCAAGACGGCATTGTGCTCGCGCAGTTCGGCGAGTTGGCGCTCGGTGATGCGGGTGGCGGCACGCCGGGCGGCCAGGCCCTCCAGCTCGGCGCGCACCTCGTACGCCTGGCGCACCTCCCAGGGCGCGGGCACCCGGACCACGGCGCCGCGGTGGGGCTGCATCTCGATCAGGCCGCCGTTCTGCAGCTGACGCAGCGCCTCGCGCACCGGAGTGCGGCTGACCCCGAACTCGGCGGCCAGTGCCGCCTGGCGCAGCGGTTTGCCGATCGCCAGTTCGCCGTTCATGATCCGCGCGCGGATGCGGGCCGCGATGTCGTCGACGAGGGGGCCCTCGTCTGTGTGAGGCGTCATCGGAGTCGGTCAAGCCCTTCTCGGGGTCGGTCGGAGGGTGCGCGGTGGTGGAGAAGTTTCCCACGCACCCGAGGGCATCCACAGCCATCGATTATTGGATCCACTTCCATGATATCCGTATCCAATAGGAAGGCCGCCTGAACATGAACCTGGATTTCGCCAAGGCCATCGACGTGTCCGTCCCCATCCACCCCGGAATGCTGCACTGGGGCCGCCGTCCCGAGATGGAGATCGTGGAGTCCCGGACCGCCGGTGACCCGTCCAACGTGAGCCGTTGGCGCATCGGCGCCCACACCGGCACCCACATCGACGCTCCCGCGCACTTCATCGACGGCGGAAAGACCGTCGACCAGCTCGATCTGACCGCGCTCAACGGCGTCGCCCGCGTCCTCGACCTGACCCATGTGAAGGAACAGATCACCGCCGCCGACCTGGACGCGGCCGGCCTCGGCCACGAGGAACGGGTGCTGCTGCGCACCAGCAACTCGGAGGGCGTGCTCCGCAGCCCGTGGAAGGCCAGGGAGTGGGTCGGTCTGGCCCCGGACGGCGCGGAACGCCTCATCGACGCCGGAGTGCGCACCGCGGGCATCGACTACCTGAGCATCGAGGCCGTCGCCTACACAACCCACTGGGAGACCCACCAACTGCTCTGCGCCTCAGAGGTGTTGATCCTCGAAGTGGTCGACCTGCTGCACACCCCGGCGGGCGTCTACGACATGCTCTCGCTCCCCCTGCCGTTGCAGGGCGCCGAGGCCGCCCCGTCGCGGACGGTGCTGCTGCCACGGGACGACGCGTGAGCGCCGACTCCCGGCTGATCCTCGCCGCACCGCACCCCGCCGCACTCGCGGCCGCCCGCCGAGCGGCGGAACGCGGCGGCAACGCAGTGGACGCCGCGCTGGCCGCGGCCGCCGCCCTCACCGTCGTCTACCCCCACCAGTGCTCCCTGGGCGGCGACTTGATCGCCCTCGTCCACTCCCCCGACGGCACCGTGCGCGCGATCGTGTCGGCCGGGGCCGCCGCGCAGAACGTGGACGTCGGGGCACTGCGCGCAGCTGACCGCCGGATGCCGGCGCAAGGTCCGCAGACGGTGACCGTGCCGGGCGTAGTAGCCGGTTGGACGGCACTCGCCGAGTCCTACGGCACGCAGGGCACCCTCGCGGCCACGCTGCGGGACGCCGCCGAACTGGCGGAGAACGACGCCACGGTGTCGCCGGGCCTTGCACGCGCGATACGCGAGCGGGCCACGCAGATCGCCGCCGACCCCGGACTCACCGCCCTGCTGACCGACCCGGACGGGGCCCCGCTCACCGAGGGCGCCCCGCTGCCCCAGCCGCGACTGGCCGCCGTACTGCGGAATCTGGCAGACGATCCGTGGTCCTTCTACCGGGGGGCGGTGGCCGAAGCACTCGCGGAGGGCCTACGCCGGGCAGGCAGCCCACTGACGGCTGCCGACCTGGCGGCCCACCGGCCCGAGACCGTCGAGCCGTTGGTGCTGGACACGGCCGACACCCGCTGGTGGGCCGCGCCTCCGCCGAGTCAGGGCGCGACCCTACTGGCTGCGCTGGACGGAACTGATGAACTCCGGCGCGGCACAGCGCCCCGCAAGGGGCGCGGGGAACTGCGCGACCAGCCCCCACCGGCCCGCAGCCAACGAACTGCCCGTTCAGCGGAACACTTGATCACCCGCTGCCAAGACGCCTCCGCGGCCCGCGACCGCCTCCTAGGCGACCCACGCCGCTCGCAGCCAAACCTCGACGGCCTGCTGCACCCCGCGCCGCTGGCCGGGACGCAACCCCCGGAGCCACCTTCCCGCCCTGCCGGCGACACCGTAGCCATCACGGCAATCGACGACTCCGGCCTAGCGATCTCCCTGATCCAAAGCGTCTACCAGACCTTCGGCTCCGGCATCTGCGACCCGTCCACCGGCATCGTCCTGCACAACCGCGGCTCGGCGTTCAGCCTGGAGCCCGGCCACCCGGCACGCATCGGCCCCGGCCTGCGCCCCCCGCACACCCTGTGCCCAGTACTCGGCCGCTCCGGCGACCTGCTGCTCGCCGCCGGCTGCCAGGGAGGCCGAGCCCAGCCCCAGATCCTCGCCCAAACCGTGCCCGCCCTGATGGACCCCGACGCCGACCCGGCCGCCGTGCTGGACCGTCCCCGCTGGGTGGTCGGGTCCCGCGACATCGGCCAGGAGACGCAGACCCTACTGGCCGAACCCGGGTCCGTGCCCGAGGAGTTGTCGCCCGGCATACCGGTCGTCGTCACACCCGGCCGCACCGACCTGGCGGGCCACACCCAGGCCGTACGACTGTCCGCGGACGGCCGCCTAGACGGTGCCGCCGATCCACGCGCCGACGGCGGAACCGTGCTGTACGGCGCACCCACGGCCCCCGCACCAGAAGGAATCCCCGCATGAGCACCCTCGCCCCCGAACCCGTACCGGTGGCCGCCGCACCGCACCCGCTCGACCCACTGACCGTCACCGAACTGGCCGCCGCCGTCACGGTGTTGAAGGCGGACACCCGGGTCACCGAGGACGCGCGCTTCTGGGGCGTGGCCCTGGACGAGGACCATGCCCGTGGCGCCGCCCCCGGCGATCCGAGGCGGGCCCGCGCAGTCGTGATCTGCCCCTCCGCGCACCTCGCCTACGAGGTCGCCCTCGAACTCGGCGACAAGCCGCAGAGCACCGCCTGGCGGGAGTTGGACGTACGCAGCCCTGGCTGCTCCTCCGAGGAGGCCCGCCAGGCCGCCGCCATGTGCCGGGCCGACCCGCGCTTCAGGGAGGCACTGGCCCTGCGCGGCATCCACGACGTGTCGCTGGTCATGGTCGACCCGGAGTCGATCGGCGGCTTCGAACCGCCCGAGTACCCGGGGCGCCGGCTGACCTGGGGCAGCGTCTGGCACCGCACCTCCGAGGACGACAACGGCTATGCGCGCCCGGTGCAGGGCGTGGTGCCGATCATCGACATGGAGTCGATGGAGATCCTGCACATCGAGGACCACGGGGTCGTCCCACTGTCGGAGGAGTCCGGCGTGTTCGGCGCGGGCGTCGTGCCGGAGCGAACGGGCCTGAAGCCACTGGAGGTTGTCCAGCCCGACGGGCCCAGCTTCACCGTCACCGGTCAACGGCTCGACTGGCAGGGCTGGTCGGTGCGGGTCGGCTTCAGCCACCGCGAGGGCCTGGTGCTGCACGACCTGACCTTCGACGCGGCCGGGAAGGGACCAAGGCAAGTGATCCGGCGTGCGGCGGTCAACGAGATGTACGTCCCCTACTTCGACACCGCCTCCACCCAGTACCGCAAGAACTTCTTCGACTGGGGCGAGTACGGCGCGGGCCCGCTCACCAACTCCCTTGCCCTGGGCTGCGACTGCCTCGGCGTCATCCAGTACTTCGACGCGGCGGTGCTCGGCGGCGACGGCGTCCCCCGGCTCATACCCAACGCCGTGTGCGTGCACGAGGAGGACGACGGCATCCTCTGGAAGCACCACGACGGCCGCACCGGCCGCACCGAGGTCCGCCGCTCCCGCCGTCTGATCATCTCTGCGTTCGCCACGGTCGCCAACTACGACTACGGCTTCTACTGGTCGCTGTACCAGGACGGTTCGGTGGCGCTGGAGATCAAGATGACCGGCATCCTCTCCGCGACCGGTGTCACGGAGGACGAGGAGACCCCGTACGCCCGCCGGGTCGCCCCGAACGTCGCGGTCACCAACCACCAGCACTTCTTCGCCGTACGCCTGGACATGGCGGTGGACGGCACCGCCAACCGCCTGGTCGAGGTCACGGCGGAGCCCGAGCCGGACCCGGAGCTGAATCCGTACGGCAACGCCGCCCGGACCGTGCTGCGTCCGATCCTCAGCGAGGCGGAGGGCGCCCGGAGCACGGACCCCTCCCGCGCCCTGCACTGGCGCGTGGAGAGCACCGAGGCCCGCAACCGGATGGGCGAACCGACCGCGTACCGCGTGCACTTGGAGAACACGGCGGTGCTGCCGGTGCGCGAGGACAGCGTGTGCGCCCGCCGAGCCCCGTTCGTGGGGCGGCAATTGTGGGCGACGGCCTACGACCCGGAGCGGCGGTTCGTCGGCGGCGAGTACCCCAACCAGGCCGAGCCGGGCGCCGACGGTGTGCGCAAGTGGCAGGAGGAGAACCGCTCGTTGGACGGCACCGACCTGGTGCTGTGGGCCACGATCGGCTCCCACCACTTCCCGCGCCCCGAGGAGTGGCCGGTGATGCCGGTGGCCAAGGCCCGGCTACGCCTTGAGCCGGACGGCTTCTTCGACCGCAACCCGGCCCTGGACGTGCCCGCGCCGGTCTCCTGCCACGCCCCGAAGCAGCCGTCGTCCGCGACGCCCACGGACCACTGCTGCGGCTGACCCCGCCCCCCACCCTCCGCGACACCTCGGAAAGGCATCTGATGCGCGAGGAAGAGAACCAACGGCTCACCCGAACCGGCCCGGGCACCCCGGCCGGCGAGTGGATACGCCGCTACTGGCAGCCCATCGCCCTGAGCGAGGAACTCGACGGCGCACGGCCCCTGGTGGCGCCCCGGGTGATGGGCCAGGACCTCGTCCTGTTCCGGGACGACGACGGCGAACTCGGCTTGGTCGACCGCGGCTGCCCGCACCGTGGCGCCGACCTGGCGCTCGGCCGGCTGGAGGACGGCGGCCTGCGCTGCTGCTTTCACGGCTGGCTGTTCGGCCGCGACGGCAGCTGCCTGGACACGCCCGCCGAGCCCGTCGGCAGCCCCCTCAAGTCCCGGGTGCGACTGGGTAGTTACCCGGTCCGTGAGATCAACGGCATCGTCTGGGGCTACCTCGGCCCCGGCGAGCCGCCCGAACTCCCCGCCCTGGACTGCTTCCGGGCACCCGCAAGCCACGCCTTCGCCTGGAAGGGCCTCCTTGAGTGCAACTGGCTCCAGGCCCTGGAGGTCGGCATCGACCCCGCCCACGCCTCCTACCTGCACCGCTTCTTCCAGGACGAGGACCCCGAGGACAGCTACGGCAAGCAGTTCCGGGCCGCCTCCCGGGGCACCGACCTGCCGATGACGAAGATCCTGCGCGAGTACGGGCGCCCCGACATCGACGCCGTGCGCACCCCGTACGGCATCCGCATCACCGCCCTGCGCACCCTGGACGGCACCGACACCCAGGGCCGCGCGATGGACGGCAGCCGCACCCACGTCCGCGTCACCCACCAGGTCTTCCCGCACGCCTTCCACATCCCGCTCGACGCGGAGACGGCGATCACCCAGTGGCACGTGCCGATCGACGACAACTCCTGCTATTGGTATGCCCTGTTCACCAGCGTCGGCAGTCCGGTGGACGGCGAGGAGATGCGTCGGCAGCGGGTCGGGGCGGTCACCCTGCCCGACTACCGGCCGCGCTTCGGACGTGCCAACAACTACGGCTACGACCCCGAGGAACAGCGGACGACCACGTACACCGGTCTCGGCACCGACATCAATGTGCACGACCAGTGGGCGGTGGAGGGCCAGGGCGCGGTCCAGGACCGTACGCGTGAGCATCTGGGCCGCTCGGACAAGGCGATCGTGATGTACCGGCGGATGCTCGGCGAGGCCATCTCCGCCGTCGAACGCGGCGAGAACCCGCCCTTGGTGCTGCCGCCCGAGGAGGCGGAGCAGCTCCAAGGGCCGGTCACGCTCGACGGCATCGGCCCCACCGAGGGCTGGCAGGAGCACTGGGCGGCCGCCACGGCCAAGCAGCGCGCCGACAGCAGTTGGGCGCAGCCGGTCGGAACGGACGGCTGAGCGGCGTGGGATTCATCGAGCGCCACGGGCTGTGGAGCCCCGAACAGGCCGCGGCGGCCAAGGAGATACGCGACAGCGGTGGGATGAAGGTCGTACGGCTGGTCTTCGCCGACCAGCACGGGTTGCTGCGCGGCAAGACGGTCACCGTCGGCGAACTGCCCAACGTGCTGCGCGAGGGCACCGGCATCGCCTCGTCGTTGCTCGCCAAGGACACCTCGGGGCGGACCGTCTTCCCTCTCTTCACCAAGGAGACGCCGCTCGGGCTGCCCGAACTGCGGGGCGCCGCCGACATGGTGATGGTCCCGGACCCGCTGACGTTCCGGATGCTGCCCTGGTCGCCGGGTACGGGCTGGCTGCTGTGCGATCTGCGCTTCACCACCGGAGCGCCGGTGCCGTTGTGCACGCGCGGTCTGCTGCGCTCGGTGCTGGAACAGGCCGGCGGGCTGACCTACCGCACCGGTCTGGAGGTGGAGTTCCACCTCTTCCGGCTGACCGATCCGCGCCTGGGCCCCGGTGATCTGGGTCAGCCGGGTGCCGCTCCCGAGGTCGGCATGCTCAACCACGGCTACCAATACCTCAGCGAGCTGCGGTACGACGAGCTGGACCCGATCCTCGACGTCCTGCGCGCGAACATCGAGGGGCTGGGGCTGCCGCTGCGCAGCCTGGAGGTCGAATTCGGGCCGAGCCAGGTCGAGTTGACCCTCCAGCCCGCCGACGGGCTCGGCACGGCCGACGCGATGGTGCTGCTGCGCGGCGCCGTCAAGCAGGTCGCCGCCCGCCACGGGCATCACGCCACCTTCATGTGCCGCCCTCATCTGCCCGGGGTGTTCTCCAGCGGCTGGCATCTGCACCAGAGCATGCTGCGGGACGGCGTCGGCATCTTCGCCCCGGAGGGAGTCGGCGCAACCCCGTCCGGGGCGCCGCCCCTGTCGCCGTACGGAACCGCCTTCCTCGGCGGGCTGCTGCGGCACGCGCGGGCCACCAGCGCGTTCTCCACGCCTACCCTCAACGGTTTCAAGCGTTTCCGGTCGCTGTCGCTGGCCCCTGACCGTGCGGTGTGGGGGCGTGACAACCGCGGGGCGATGGTGCGGGTCCTGGGTGACGGACCGTCATCCACCCGTCTGGAGAACCGAATCGGTGAACCGGCGGCCAATCCCTACCTCTATCTCGCCTCCCAGCTCGCCGCCGGCCTGGACGGGGTGGCGGGCGGCTTCGACCCCGGCCCGGCGGCGGACGAGCCGTATGCCACCCGCGCCGAGCCCCTGCCGCGCTCGCTCGGCGAAGCCCTGGACGCACTGGAGGCGGACGAGGGCCTCGCGGACCGGCTCGGCAAGGACTTCGTGTCCTACTACGCCGGCATCAAGCGCACGGAGATCGCCCGCTTCGAGCAGGAGGTCACCGACTGGGAACAACGGGAGTACTTCCGTGTCTTCTGACGCCTCACCACATACGGAACGCCTGCTGGTCCGGCAGGTCCGCTGGGTCGCCCGCGACGTGGTGGAACTCCGGCTGACCAGGCCCGACGGCGACGAACTGCCCCTGTGGGAGCCGGGGGCGCATGTCGAACTCACCCTGCCGTCGGGGCTGCGACGCGCCTACTCCCTGTGCGGGAACCCGACGGATGCCTGCACGTGGACGGTCGCCGTGCACCGCGTGCCCGACGGGCGCGGCGGCTCGCGGGAGATCCACGACACCGCGTTGGTGGGACGGGAGCTGGAGGTAAGAGGCCCGGTGAACCGCTTCCCCTTGCTCCCCGCAGAGGGCTATCTCCTGCTGGCCGGCGGCATCGGCGTCACCCCTCTCCTCCCGATGGCCCGCGAGCTCACCGCACGCGGCCTGCCCTGGCGGCTGGTCCTGGGCGCCCGCGACCGGTCCCGTCTGGCGTACGCCGAAGAACTCCTGGAGCTGGGCGAGGACCGCGTGCTGCTCGTGCCGCAGGACGAGGCGGGTCTGCCGGACCTGGCCGCCGAGATCACCGCCGCTCCACCCGGTCACGCGGTCTATGCCTGCGGGCCGGCGCCGATGCTCGACGCGGTGATGTCCCTGTGCCGCGCGGCGAACCCGGCTCGGACGGCGTACACAGAGCGCTTCGCCTCGGGCGACGGCGGCAGGCAAGTCGTAGGCACAGAGGGAGAGTTCGAGGTCGTGCTGTGTCGCTCCGGACTGCGTGCGACCGTACCTGCGGACCGTTCCGTGCTGGACGTCGTCCGGGAGTTGCTGCCGGCCGTGCCGTACTCATGCGAGGAGGGCTACTGCGGCAGCTGCGAGACACCGGTCGCGGCCGGGGTACCGGACCACCGCGACACGGTGATCGACTCGTCCGAACGTGCTACGGCCACCACCATGATGATCTGCGTGAGCCGCTCCGCGTCCGCGGTGCTGGAGCTCGAACTCTAGACGGCAGGCCGACCGAAGATCTGGGCCTTGCTTCAGGAGCCCGCAAGGAACGTCACGCGCACCTTTCGATCAGGATTATCCCTATTTGTATCCACCAGGCACACTGACTGCCACGTCCCCAGCTCCAGCCGTCCGCCCACCACCGGCAACGTCGCATGCGGCGGGACGAAGGCCGGCAGGACGTGGTCGCGACCATGGCCGGGGCTGCCGTGGCGGTGTTGCCAGCGGTCGTCGGCGGGCAGGAGGACGTGCAGGGCGGCGAGGAGGTCGTTGTCGCTGCCGGCTCCTGTCTCGATGATCGCGATACCGGCGGTGGCGTGGGGGACGAAGACGTTCAGCAGGCCGTCGCGACCGGCGGCCGCCTCCCGCAGGAAGTTCTCGCAGTCGTGGGTGAGGTCGACGACCCGCTCCACGGAACCGGAGGTGACGTTCAGCACTCGGGTGGTGAAGGCATCTGACATGCGTCCCATCCTCACGCACAGCCCCCGTCTCGTGCGTCACCGGACGGCCGAGGTGTGATACCCGCGGTCCACACCGCGAGACACCGTTGACCGCGCGCATGCCATCTGGCTACTTTCAGCCGCATGTTGCGTTCAGCCCTGCTCACCACGCGCGGTCACATCGACCTGCTGCGGGTGGCCTCCGCCGCGTGTTGTCGCGGCTGCTGACGCCTTTCTCCCGCCTTTCTCGCGCCTGCGCACCCTCCTGTCCGCACGCCTGATGCGCTGATCCGCTCGGGCACGGCGGGGCTCCGGCGCATCTCCTCACCGGCCGCTCTCCTCCCGTGGAGCACTCATGAGCATCAGCCATGCCCCGCCCGGTTCCCATGAACCCGATATATCGGCAAAAGACGAGAATCCAAACCCTTCGCCGGGCCACTCTCGGGGCCCCTCTCCAGGCTCTTCACCCGACCTCGTCCCCCTCGTCCCCACCTCCTCCCGCCGCACCCGCGTCCCCCGCTGGCTGCGCCGCACCACCGGGCCGATCCTGCTGCTGGCGCTCTGGCAACTGCTCAGCGTCACGGGCGTGTTGACCGCCGACGTGCTCGCCTCTCCCGGCCGTATCGCGCAGGTCGGGGGTGATCTGATCGCCGACGGTTCGCTGCCGTCCGCCATGGGCACCTCCCTTCAGCGCGTCGCGCTGGGGCTGCTGCTGGGCACCGTCGTCGGCACCGGACTCGCCCTGGTGTCCGGGCTGTTCCGGATCGGGGAGGACGTCGTCGACGCTCCGGTGCAGATGCTGCGGACCGTTCCCTTCGTGGGGCTCATCCCGCTGTTCATCATCTGGTTCGGTATCGGTGAGGCCCCGAAGGTCGCCATCATCACGCTGGGCGTCACCTTCCCGCTCTACCTCAATGTCTACGCCGGGATCCGGGGCGTGGACGCCCAGTTGATCGAGGCCGGGGAGTCCCTCGGGCTGTCGCGCTGGGGGCTGGTGCGGCATGTCGTCCTGCCGGGTGCGCTGCCCGGCGCGATGACCGGGCTGCGCTACTCGCTCGGCATCGCCTGGCTCGCACTCGTCTTCGCCGAGCAGGTCAACGCCGACTCCGGCATCGGATTCCTCATGGTGCAGGCCCGGGACTTCCTTCAGACCGACGTGATCGTGGTCTGCCTGATCGTCTACGCCTTCCTCGGCCTGCTGGCCGACTTCGTCGTCCGCTCCCTCGAAAGGCTGCTGCTGCAATGGCGACCGACGTTCACCGGCCGGTGACCACCCAGGCGGCCGTGCGGGTCGAGGGGCTGACCCGCTCCTTCGACGGCCGGGCCGTGATCGACGACCTCCGACTCGACGTCCGTCCGGGCGAATTCGTGGCCCTGCTCGGCCGCAGCGGCTGCGGCAAGTCCACGCTGCTGCGCATCCTGGCCGGCCTCGACCGCGACATCGAGGGCACCGTCCTCGTACCGCGCCGCAAGGCTGTCGCCTTCCAGGCACCGCGGCTCATGCCGTGGAAGAAGGTGTGGCGCAACGTCCTGCTGGGCCTGCCCGGCAAGCCGGAACGTGCCGTCGCGGACAAGGCCCTGGAGGAGGTCGGCCTGACCCAGCGCTCGGACGCCTGGCCCAAGACCCTGTCCGGCGGTGAGGCCCAACGCGCCTCCCTGGCACGGGCCTTGGTCCGCGAGCCCGATCTGCTGCTGCTCGACGAGCCGTTCGGGGCGCTGGACGCCCTGACCCGTATCAAGGCCCAGCGTCTGGTGGGCGAGTTGTGGCAGCGCCGCGGCTGCGCGGTGCTGCTCGTCACGCACGACGTCGAGGAGGCCGTACTGCTCGCCGACCGCGTCCTCGTGATGGACGGCGGTGTCATCGCGCACGAGCAGGAGATCACCCTCGACCGGCCCCGTGACATCACCGATCCCCGGTTCGCCGAGCTGCGCGCCGGCCTGCTGGAACGGCTCGGCGTCGACACCGCCGCCGAAGCCGCGTAACTCCCCATCCCAGAGAACGGACCCACCATGCGACGACGCCTCGTCCCCGCCGCGCTGCTCCTCCCCCTCGCCCTCCTGCTCACGGCCTGCGGCGGGAGCTCGTCCGCCAGCACGGGGTCCGACACCGACGGCAAGGGCTCCCTCACCCTCAACGTCGGTGACCAGAAAGGCGGTTCCGAAGCCATCCTGCGAGCTGCCGGGGAGCTCAAGGACCTCGACTACAAGATCAAGTGGTCCACGTTCACCTCCGGCCCACCGCTCCTCGAAGCCGTCAACGCCAAGGCAGTCGACATCGGCGGGGTCGGCAACACCCCGCCGGTCTTCGCGGCCGGCGCCGGCTCCAAGGTCACGGTGGTGGCCGCCTGGCACGGCACGTCCGAGGGCGACGCCGTCCTCGTACCGGACGGGTCGGAGCTGAAGAAGACCGAGGACCTCAAGGGCAAGTCCGTCGCCGTCGCGCAGGGTTCCTCCGCGCACTACCAACTGGTCGCCTCCCTCAAGGCGGCCGGGCTGACCCTGGCCGACGTGCAGGTCAAGTACCTCCAGCCGGCCGACGCACTCGCCGCATTCACCTCCGGCCGGGTCGACGCATGGGCGGTCTGGGACCCGTACACCTCGCAGGTGCTCCAGGCGAAGCAGGGCACCGTGCTCACCACCGGCGAGGGCGTGACCAACGGTCTCACCTTCCAGGTGGCGGCGCCCTCCGCGCTCCAGGACGGCAAGAAGTCCGCGGCGATCGAGGACTACCTCGGCCGACTGCGCCGCGCCTACGACTGGGTGTACGACCACCCCGAGGAGTGGGCGAAGGTGTGGGCGAAGGACACCGGGCTGCCGTACGAGGTTGCGCTGGCCTCGGTGAAGCGGACCAACGCCTCCCGGGTCGCGGTCGCCGTCGACAAGCCGCTCATCGCCTCCGAGCAGGAGATCGCCGACACCTTCACCGCCCTGAAGCTGATCCCGCGCCAGGTCGACTTCGCGAAGTTCACCGACACCCGCTTCAACGGCGATCTGCCGCCGTCCACCGCCAAGCCCCGTATCTACAAGGAATCCTGATGACCGTTCACCTGCACTGGTTCCTGCCGACCGGCGGTGACGGCCGCACCCTCGTGGACCGGCACGCTTACGCCTCCAACGCGCGCTCCGTCCATGGCATCCGTCCGCCCGACATCGAGTATCTCGCCCAGATCGCCAAGGCGGCCGAGCAGTTGGGCTTCGAGGCGGTGCTCACGCCGACCGGCACGTGGTGCGAGGACGCGTGGCTGACGACGGTGGCGCTCGCGCAGCACACCGAGCGGCTGAAGTTCCTGGTGGCGTTCCGGCCGGGGCTGATCTCGCCGACGCTGGCCGCGCAGATGGCGGCGACCTATCAGCGGGTGACCCGTGGGCGGCTGCTGCTGAACGTCGTCACCGGCGGCGACTCGACCGAGCAGCGGCGCTTCGGTGACCGGCTCGACCACGATCAGCGGTATGCCCGTACGGACGAGTTCCTGACGGTCGTACGCGGGGTGTGGCGCGGACAGCCGTACGACCTCCACGGCACGCACTACCAGGTCGACGGCGGGCTGGTCGCGCTGCCGCCCGAGCCGGTGCCGCAGTTGTTCTTCGGCGGGTCCTCCGAAGCCGCCGGCCCGGTCGCGGCACGGCACGCGGACGTCTATCTGACCTGGGGCGAACCGCCCGCGCAGGTCAAGGAGAAGATCGACTGGATCCGCTCGCTGGCCGAGCGGGAGGGCCGCACGGTCCGCTTCGGGGTCCGGCTGCACACCATCTCGCGCGATTCGTCGGCCGAGGCGTGGGCCACCGCGAACCGGCTGCTCGACGATCTCGATCCCGAGACGATCTCTGCCGCGCAGTCGGCGCTCGGGCGCAGCGAGTCGGTGGGGCAACAGCGCATGCTGGCCCTGCACGGCGGCTCCCGGGACGGGCTGGAGATCCACCCGAACCTGTGGGCGGGCGTCGGTCTGGTCCGCGGTGGGGCGGGGACGGCCCTCGTCGGCAGCCATGGCGAGGTCGCCGATCTGATCGAGGAGTACCACGCGCTGGGCGTCGAGCACTTCGTGCTCTCCGGGTATCCGCATCTGGAGGAGGCGTACTGGTTCGGGGAGGGCGTGATCCCCGAACTGACCGCTCGTGGACTGCTCGACAGCCGTACGGCGGCCGGCGCGCCGATCCTCGTGGCGGGCGGGCGTTGACGGCAGGTGACAACAGGACGGGCGCTGATCCCTCGGGAAGATCCACGCACCCCGCACTGTTAGTGGAAACGTGAACAACACCCAGGTAGTCGTCATAGGCGCCGGCCAGGCGGGTCTGGCCGGCGCCTATCACCTGCGGCGCTCCGGATTCGAGCCGGAGCGCGACTTCGTGGTCCTCGACCACTCCCCCGGCCCCGGCGGCGCCTGGCAGTTCCGGTGGCCGTCGCTGACGTACGGCAAGGTGCACGGGATGCACGCCCTGCCCGGCATGGAACTCACGGACGCCGACCCGGCACGGCCGTCCTCCGAGGTCATCACGGAGTACTTCGACGCCTACGAGCGCGCCTTCGACCTGCGGATACGGCGACCCGTCGATGTCCGTGCCGTACGCGAGGGCGACGCCGGACGGCTGCTCGTCGAGACCTCGGACGGTGTGTGGTCGACGCGGGCGCTGATCAACGCGACCGGGACCTGGGACCGGCCGTTCTGGCCGCGCCTTCCCGGTCAGGAGACCTTCCGGGGGCGGCAGTTGCACACGGCGCAGTATCCGGGGCCGGAGGAGTTCGCCGGGCTGCGGGTCGTCGTGGTGGGCGGGGGTGCGTCCGGCACGCAGCATCTGCTGGAGATCGCGCCGTATGCCGCGGCCACCACCTGGGTCACCCGGCGGCCGCCGGTCTTCCGCGAGGGGCCCTTCGACGAGAACGCGGGCCGCGCGGCGGTCGCGCTGGTGGAGGAGCGGGTGCGGCAGGGGCTGCCGCCGAGGAGCGTGGTGTCCGTCACGGGGCTACCGCTGAACGACGCCATTCGGCAGGGGCTGGCGGACGGGGTCCTGGACCGGCAGCCGATGTTCGACCGGATCACCCCGGACGGGGTGGAGTGGAACGACGGGCGGCAGGTGCCCGCAGACGTCATCCTGTGGGCGACCGGGTTCCGGCCCGCCATCGACCATCTGACGCCGCTGAGGCTGCGCGAGCCGGGCGGCGGGATCCGGCTCGACGGGACCCGCGCGGTCGTCGATCCGCGGATCCATCTGGTCGGCTACGGTCCGTCGGCGAGCACCATCGGCGCCAACCGGGCGGGCCGTGCGGCCGTGCGGGACATCCGTCGACTGCTCGCCGAGGAGCCGGTGGCCGCGTGATGTCCCGGCCGGTCAGGTCTTCGACTGCGGAGTCTTCTTCTGGAGGGCGTTGAACTCGGCGACGTTGCGCTGGTGCTCGACGTAGTCGGCCGTGAAGCGGGTGTCGCCCGGCTTGACCGTGACGAAGTACAGCCAGTCGCCCGGAGTCGGAGTGACAGCGGCGCGGACGGCCTCCTCACCGGGGTTGTCGATGGGCGTGGGCGGCAGGCCCATGCGCTGGTAGGAGTTGTAGGGGCTCTCGATCCGTGTGTCGTCAAGGGTCGTCTTCAGGGTGGAGCGGTTGAGCGCGTAGTTGATGGTGGAGTCCATCTGGAGCGGCATACCGCGTTCGAGTCGGTTGAAGATGACCCGGGCCACCTTGCCCATGTCGGCCTTGGTGGCGGCCTCGGCCTGCACGATGCTTGCGATGGTGACCGCCTGATAGACGTTCATCGCGTTGCGCTGCGCGCCGGCGGCGATCGGGGCACCGCTGAACCTCTGGTTGGCGATGTCGACCATGGACGACAGCAGCGTCTCGGGCGTCGTCTTCTCGTCGAGCGGATACGTCGCCGGGAAGAGATAGCCCTCGGGGTTGCCCTCGGCGTCGACCGGCAGTCGCAGGCTGGCCTTGGCCAAGGACTTCTTGGTGGTACCCGGCGGCAGTTCGAGGGTCTTGTCGACGGTGTCGTAGACCTGGCCCGCACGCCAGCCCTCCGGGATCACCAGGGTCGTCGGCTTGGCCTCGTCCTCGTCGCCCAGGGTCAGCAACGGCACCGCCACGGCGGTGCCGGCCAGGACGGCCCCGGTCGCGATGAGGGCGAAACGGCCCCGGCGCGTCAGGCGAAACGTGCTCCGTGGCGGAATGTTGAAGTGCATGCGGGAACGGTAACCCGCATAACCTCACAAACCCGACATATCTTTAGCTGGTCGGCTCCAGTTGGGCGTCCCTGCGGACCAGCGCCGCATACCGCCCCTCCCGGTCCAACAGCTCCTCGTGCGTGCCGCGTTCGACCGCGCGCCCGGCATCGAGGACCACGATCTGGTCGGCACCCCGAATGGTGGACAGCCGGTGCGCGATGGTGAGCGTGGTGCGGTTGGCCGACAGCGCGTCGATCGCCTCCTGGACGGCGTGTTCGGTGCGGGTGTCCAGGGCGCTGGTCGCCTCGTCGAGGATCAGCACCGGCGGATCGCGCAGGATCGTGCGCGCGATGGCCAGGCGCTGCTTCTCGCCGCCGGAGAAGCGGTGACCACGCTCGCCGACGACCGTGTCGTACCCGTCGGGCAGCCCGGCGATGTGGTCGTGGATCTGGGCCGCCTGCGCCGCCGCGTGCAGTTCCTCGTCGGTGGCGTCCGGCTTCGCGAAACGCAGGTTCTCGGCGATGGAGGCATGGAAGAGGTACGTCTCCTGGGAGACGACGCCGACCGCGCGGGCGAGGGTGTCGAAGTCGAGGTCGCGGACGTCGACGCCGTCGAGGGTGACGCGGCCGCCCGTCACGTCGTACAGCCTCGGCACCAGATAGCCGAGCGTCGACTTGCCCGCGCCGGTCGGGCCGACGAGCGCGAGGGAACTGCCCGCGGGGACGGTGACGTCGATGCCGTCGAGGATCGGCCCGCTCTTGGCGTCGTAGCGGAACTCGACGTCCTCGAAGCGGACCTCGCCCTTGACGCGGTCGAGGTGGACGGGCTGTTCGCGTTCGGTGATGTCGATCGGCAGGTCGAGGTACTCGAAGATGCGCTGGAAGAGGGCGAGCGAGGCCTGGATCTGGACGCCGGTGCCGAGCAGGCTGACGGCCGGCCGGAACAGGCCCTGCTGGAGCGAGACGAAGGCGACGATCGTGCCGATCGAGACCGCGGGGCCGCCGACTTGGAGGGTGATGCCCGCGGCCCAGTAGATGACGGCGGGCATGGCGGCCATGACGATCGTGATGACGGCCATCCGCCAGCGTCCGGCCATGCTCGACCGCACTTCGAGGTCGACCAGGTCCTCGGACTCCTCCCCGAAGGACTTCGTCAGCGAGTCGGAGCGGCCCATCGTGCGGCCGAGCAGGATGCCGCTGACGGAGAGCGACTCGGTGACCGTGGCGGCCATCACGGCCATCTGCTTCTGGCGCTGGGTGGTGATCTTCCGGCGTTCGTTGCCGACGCGTCGGCTGATCCATACGAACAGCGGCAGCAGGAGCAGCGAGACGACGGTGAGCCGCCAGTCGAGCGCGATCATCGCGATGATCGTGGCGACGACGCTGGTGAAGTTGGCGACCAGCGAGGTCGCGGTGGAGGTGACGGTGGCCTGCATGCCGCCGATGTCGTTGGCGATGCGGGACTGGACCTCGCCGGTGCGCGTGCGCGTGAAGAAGGCGAGCGACATGCGTTGCAGACGGCCGTAGACGGCGGTGCGCAGGTCGTGCATCACGCGCTGGCCGACGGTGGTGGAGATCAGGGTCTGGAGGACGCCGAAGACGCTGGTGAGGACGGCGCTCAGGATCATGCCCAGCGCGAGCAGGCTGAGCAGGCCGGTGCGGCCCTGCGGGATCGCGGTGTCGAGGATCGCCTTCAGGAAGAAGGGGGTGGCGACGGAGACGAGGGACGAGGCGCCGACCAGGAGGCCGACCACGGCGAGGCGTCCGCGGTACGGACGGAAGAGTTTCAGGATGCGGCGCACCTGCCGGGGCTTCTCCTCGGCGTCGGTGAGCGGGGTCCACACGGGTTCGTGTTCGGGTTTCATGGGCTCCTGCGGGAGGTGAGTGGATGATGACTGACGGAGCTTAGCTCATTGTTACCTATGCTCACAATGAACGTAGTCCTGATATTGTTCCCGCATGACCGCCGCCCCCGCTCCCACACCCTCCCCCGACACCGACGGCCCGCTGGCCGAGCAACTGCTGCGGCTCACCCGTCGTGTGCACCGCATCCAGAAGCGCCACCTGCAACAGCGCTGTCTGGGGATCACCCCGGCCCAGTCCCGACTGCTGCGCACCCTCGCCCACTACGACTCGCCGCCGCGCATGGCCGACCTGGCCGAACGCCTCGAGGTCGTCCCGCGCGCCGTGACGACGCTGGTGGACGGGCTGGAGACGAGCGGCAAGGTGCGGCGGGCGCCCGATCCGACCAATCGCCGGGTGATCCGTATCGAGCTCACGGACGACGGTCAGAAGACACTGCGGGCGCTGCGGGCGGCGCGACGGTCCGCGGCCGAGGAGATTCTGGCGCCGTTGACGGACGCACAGCGCGAGGTGCTCGGCGGGCTGCTGGACACGTTGGTCGACGGGGTGCCGAGCTGTTGAAAACACTGTGGCCACCGCCCCGGGGAGCGATGGCCACGTAGTGGTGCGACTGAGTCCCGACCGACCTAGGAGGCGGGCTCCTTGGCCGACCCGGCGGGGACGGCCGCGGGGGCGGGCGGGACCTCGCCGTCCTCCGTCTCGGACGCGGGCTCGACCTCGCCGTTCAGCACCTTCCTCGCCCGCTCCGTGTCCAGCGCGCCCTCCCACCGGGACACGGCGAAGACGGCGACGCAGTTGCCGAGCAGGTTCGTGACGACGCGCATCGAGTCCATGATGCGGTCCACGCCGAGGAGCAGGGCGACGGCCCCGGCGGGGATCGCCCCCAGCGAGGAAGCGGTCGCGGACAGCGCGAGGAAGGCCGAACCGGGGATGCCGGCCATGCCCTTGCTGGTGAGCATGAGCACCAGGATCACGGTGATCTGCTGGCCCAGGCTGAGGTCCACGCCCACGGCCTGGGCGATGAACAGCGTGCCGATGGACAGGTAGAGCGAGGCGCCGTCGAGGTTGAAGGAGTACCCGGTGGGCAGCACCAGGCCGACGGCGTCGTCGCGGGCGCCGGCCCTCCGCAGCTTCTGCATCACGCGCGGCATGACGGACTCGGTGGAGGCGGTGCCGAGCGCGAGGAGCATCTCCTCGCGGATGTAGCGGAGGAACTTCCACAGGCTGAGTCCGGTGACCACCTTGAGCGCGACGGCGAGGAGCACGATGAAGAGCGCCGCGGCAACGTAGCACAGGACGATCAGCTTGGCGTAGGTCTCGATCACTCCGAGCCCGTACTGGCCGATCAGGACGGCCATCGCGCCGAACACCGCGATCGGGGCGAGTCGCATGATGAAGCCGACGATCGCGAAGATGATCTCCTGGGCCTGCTCGATGGCGGGCAGCACCTTCGGCACCTTGGTGTGGCCGAGGTGAAGCAGCGCGGCGCCCACCAGACAGGCCAGGATCAGCACCTGGAGGAGTTCGTTCTCGGCGAAGGCACCGATGAAACTGGTGGGGATCGCGTTGACGATGAACTCGGTCGTCGAGGGCAGCGAGCCGCCGCCCGTCTTCGCGTCGACGGCCGAGGTGTCGAGCGTGGAGGGGTCGACGTTCATCCCCGAGCCGGGCTGCACGACGTTGGCGGCGAGCAGCCCGATGAGCAAGGCGAGCGTGCTCGCGACCTCGAACCAGATGAGGGCCTTGAGCCCGATCCGGCCGAAGGCCTTCAGGTCACCGGCCTTGGCGATACCGACCACGACCACGCAGAACACCAGCGGCGAGATGATCGTCTTGATGAGCCGGGTGAAACCGTCGCCGAGCGGCTGGAGATCCGCGGCGAAGTCGGGCCACAGCTTGCCGACGACGATTCCGAGCACGAGCGCGCAGGCGACCTGCGCGAAGAGAGAGGTACGCAGTATGCGTGCGACGCGTCGCGGCAGTGACGGTACGGACTGCGGCACGGGCACTCCTAGTGGGGGACGGCTGTATGTCAGAAGCCCAGGGACTTCTGACATACGGAAAGCGGTTTCCGGGTTGGATCACTCTCGGGGTGCCGTTGATCCATCCGGAAACCGCCGCGTATCAGCCAGGTAAATCAACCGCCGGGTGACCCATCGCACACCACCTGCTCAGCAGCGCTCGCGGTCCTCGGTCAGCACGCCCTGAACGGTCGTCAGCGCACGGTCGTGGCACCCGCCCGATCCGTACAGCCGGTACCGCTCGCTCGTCGTACCGACCGCGTGCCGCTGGTCGCGCGGCACGTTGATCGTGTACGTGGCGTCGCCCGCGTAGGTGTCGTCGAGCCGCGACCACGCGAGCCGCCGACCGCCCTGCGAGGTGACGACCGAGGCGCGGTCTCCGAGCGTCAGGACCGTGCGCAGCCTGTCACCGGCGCCGAGCGTGGTCGTGCCGTCCATCGTGTACGTCCGTTGCGCGCGCGTCGTCCGGGCCGGACCGCGTCCGTCGACGGTGACCGACTCGTCGTCCGTCCAGCGGGCGTCGAGACCGTCGACGGTCTCGCCCTCCGTCCAGCGGTGCACGGAGCTGTTCGCCAGGGACCGGCTGACGGTGGTCGTCACCCGGCCGTGCGAGGTGTCGACGTATCCGGCGACGGTCAGCCGATGTCCGCCCTCGGTGTCCACACGGTGTTCCGAACCGGGCGTATGCGTCGAGGAGTCGGTGAGCTCCCCTTCCCGGTGGACGGTGAGCTTCCCACCGACGTGCGCACGCTTCACGTCCTGCCAGGCGAGGACGTTCACGGGAGCGCTCCAGCCGACCTGTCCCTCGGGGACGCCGACCACGGAGACCTCGATGCGGTGCGGACGGCCGTCGTTGAGGATGCCGGCGAAGGGGGTGAGGTCGTATTCGATCGGCTTGATGTCGAAGGCGCGGGGCCCCGGAACGACGTACCAGAGGAAGGGGTTCGACCAGCCGCCGGTCCACACCGTCGGGAACGGCGCGGCGATTCCGGCCAGTTGACCGTCGACCTTCACCTGCACCTCGCGGTAGGGACCGTCGTCGGCCTGGCAGGAGTAGGGCGCCGAGTCGGGCACGGTCAGATACCAGTACTCCTCGCAGCCGCCGCCCGAGCCGGTGGCGTACACCTCGGCGACGATGCGTTCGCTGTTGCGCGGGGTGGTGAGGGTGGAGTCGGCGGCGAGGGTGAGGACCTGGTCCGGAGGCGCGGCCGCGGCCTGCTCGGCCGCCTTCCCGGCCGCGTAGAACGTCAGCGTGACCTTGACGTCGATGATCCCCGTGTACGTGTCGTCCACGACGTTCCCGATGAGCATCTCCACGTCCTGGGCGTCGCGGAACGTGTCGCTGTAGCGCGTGACGTCCTTCTCGACGGACCACTCGATGCCGTCGGGCGACGGCTGCGGTGTCGACGTACGGAAGATCTCGACGCCGCCGACGTGCAGATAGCCGAGCCGGTCGTACTGGCGCCCCTTGACCTTGCCGTCCATCCGCAGGACGACCTTGCTCCAGCGGTCGCCGCAGCCGTCCGGTGGTGCGTAACCGCCGGTGTACGGCGTGAAGTCACGGAACTGCGCCTCGGCGAGGGTGACTTGGCAGGACGTGCCGGCGGGCTTGGTGACGGGCGGAGCGGCGGTGACGGGGTCGTGCCAGTCGCTGGTGCTGAACTCGGGCGGGACGTCGGCGGACTGAGCGGGGGTCGCTGCGAGGACCGTACTCGCGAGGAGGGTCGCTCCGGCGAGCATGGACATGATGATCCGTCTCTTCATGGCCGGTGTTCTACGGGGAGTGGGGTGTCCCGCGCAATGAGCAGCCGGGACGGGCTCCCCGATCCGCACCGGGGAACGGAAAACCGGTTGCCTCCGGACACGCTGCGACGCGAACCTGTCACGGCTTGTTGCCGCCTTCCACACCACCCCTTCCGACCTGAGACGAGCCACTGGGACGTCATGCAGATTCAAGACCTTCCGTATCCCGACCCTGGTGTGCCGGACGCACGCTCGGGGCCACGATTCCTGTGGTGGCTCTTCCGGAATCAGCTGGGCGGGCAGCTGAAGTCGCTGGCCTCGGGCCTGCTGCACTTCGGATCCGTCTCCGCGCTGCCGTTCTTCGTCGGACTGGCCGTCCAGGCCGCCGTCGACCACTCCGGCGACCGGCTCGCCCTCGCGGGCGGTCTGCTGGCGCTGGCCTGCGTGGGCACTGCGACCGGCGAACTCCTCCTGCACCGCACCGCGGTCACCAACTGGATCACCGCCGCCGCCCGCGTCCAGCAACTGCTGGCGCGCAAGGCCTCGGTGCTGGGCTCGGCGCTCACCCGACGCGTCGCGGCCGGTGAGGTCGTCGCCGTCTCCACGGGTGACGTCGAGAAGATCGGCTGGTTCGTGGAGGCCGTGTCCCGGTTCACCGCGGCCGCGGTCACCGTCGTGCTGGTCTGTGTCGCCCTGGTCGTCTACCAGCCCGCGATCGGGGTGGTCGTGGCCGTCGGTCTGCCCGTCGTGGCGGTCGCCGTGCTGCCACTGCTGCCCCGGGCCACCCGGCGGGCGGACATCCAGCGCGAGAAGGCGGGGCGTGCGACCGAGCTGGCCTCGGACACCGTTGCCGGACTGCGCGTCCTGCGCGGCATCGGCGGCGAGGAGCTCTTCCTGGACCGCTACCGCAACGCCTCGCAGGAGGTGCGCCGCGCGGCGGTGCGCAGCGCCCGGATGTGGTCCCTGATCTCCGCGATCCAGGTGCTGCTGCCGGGGCTGCTGTTGATCGCCGTCGTCTGGTACGGCGTGCACCTGGCCCGCCAGGGCCGGATCACCGTCGGCGAACTGGTCACCGTCTACAGCTCGGTCATGATCATGACCTATCCGCTCAGGCACTTCGAGGAGATCGCCATGGCGTACTCCTTCTCACGTCCGTCGGCCCGGCGGGCCGCACGTGTGCTGGCGCTGGAGCGCGCCACGGACACCGGCGGATCACGGGCCCCCGAGGTGCCGTCCGGGGACCTCTACGACCCGGCGACCGGTCTGCTGGCTCCTGTCGGCCGGTTCACCGCGGTGGTGTGCGGCGACCCCGACGCGGCGGGACGACTGGCGGAACGGCTCGGCGGGCACCCCGCGGAGGAGAGCACGTCGGTGCTGCTGGGCGGCGTGCCGCTGGACGAGCTGCCGCTCGACTCCGCGCGGACGGCCGTCCTCGTCCAGGACAAGGACCCGGTGCTGCTGTCGGGTTCGCTGCGCGAACTGCTCGACGTGCCCGCCTCCGGTGACGTGGCCCCCGAGCAGGCACTGGCGGCGGCGCAGTGCGACGACGTCCTGACGGCGCTCGCGCAGGCTTCGCTCGACGCCGAGGACCCGCTGGACGCCCGGATCACCGAGCGCGGGCGCTCCCTGTCCGGCGGCCAGCGCCAGCGGCTCGCACTGGCCCGGTCGCTGCTGACGGACCCGGAGGTACTCGTCCTCGACGAACCGACCTCCGCCGTCGACTCGCACACCGAGGCACGGATCGCGGGAGGCCTGAAGGAGCTGCGCGAGGGGCGCACGACCGTCGTGTTCACCTCCTCGCCGCTGCTCCTGGACCGCGCCGACCGGGTCGTGCTGGTACACGAGGGCGAGGTCGCGGCGGTCGGCGTACACCGCGAACTCCTGCTCAAGGCGCCCCGGTACCGCGCCGTCGTCACCCGGGAGACCGACGAAGAGGCCGCGCTGAACGACGTATGGGAAGAACTGGAAGAGATCGAGGAGACAGCATGATCGGCGTGGCGCCACCGGCCTACGACCCGGCGGCCCCGACTACGGCGAACACCCTGCCCGTCGGCGCCACCGCGACCGTACGCGCCTATGTGGCCGAACTCTTCCGCCGGCACCGCCGTGCCTTCCTGCTCCTCGTCGGCGTCAACACGGTCGCCGTGGTCGCCTCGATGGCGGGCCCGTACCTGCTCGGCGGGCTCGTGGAGCGCGTGTCGGAGGATGCGCGCGAGCTTCATCTGGAGCTCACCGCCGCGCTGTTCCTGGTCGCGCTCGTCATCCAGGCCGTGTTCGTACGGGAAGTGCGGCTGCGCGGGGCGATGCTCGGCGAACGGATGCTGGCCGATCTGCGCGAGGACTTCCTCGTACGCTCGGTCGGGCTGCCGCCGGGTGTCCTGGAACGGGCCGGGACCGGCGACCTGCTGTCCCGGATCACGACCGACATCGACCGGCTGGCCAACGCGATGCGCGAGGCCGTACCGCAGCTGGCGATCGGTGTGGTGTGGGCGGCGCTGCTGCTCGGCGGACTCGTCGTCACGGCGCCGCCGCTCGCCGCCGCGGTCCTGCTCGCCGTGCCGTTGCTGGTCGTCGGCTGCCGCTGGTACTTCAAGCGCGCGCCGTCCGGCTACCGCTCGGAGGCCGCCGGGTACGCGGCCGTGTCCGCCGTGCTCGCCGAGACCGTGGACGCCGGGCACACCGTCGAGGCCCACCGCCTCGGTGACCGCCGTATCGAACTGTCCGACCGGCGGATCAAGGAGTGGACGGCCTGGGAGCGCTACACGCTGTGGCTGCGGTCGGTGCTCTTCCCGGTCGTCAACATCACCCATGTGACGGTGCTCAGCTCCGTCCTGATGGTCGGCGGAGTGTTCGTCCTGCACGGCTGGATCGACGTCGGCCAGCTGACGACGGGCGCGCTGATCGCGCAGATGCTCGTCGATCCGGTGGGGCTGATCCTGCGCTGGTACGACGAGCTCCAGGTGGCCGAGGTGTCGCTGGCCAGGCTGGTCGGGGTCCGGGAGATCGAGCCGGACGCCGGTGACGCCGCCCTCGACCCCGACGGGCGCGATGTGCGGGCGGACCAGGTCCGCTTCGGCTACCTCGAAGGCGTGGACGTGCTGCGCAAGGTGTCCCTCGACGTCGCCCCGGGCACCCGGCTGGCGCTGGTCGGCCCCTCGGGCGCGGGCAAGTCCACGCTGGGCAGGCTGCTCGCCGGGATCTACGCGCCCCGGGACGGCCGGATCACCCTCGGCGGTGCCGAACTGTCCCGGATGCCGGCCGAGGCCGTCCGCTCGCACGTGGCGCTGGTCAACCAGGAACACCACGTGTTCGTCGGCTCCCTGCGGGACAACCTGCTGCTGGCCCGCACGGGCGCCACCGACGCCGAGCTGTGGGCGGCGCTGGGCGCCGTGGACGCGGACGACTGGGCGCGGGCGCTCGACGACGGCCTGGACACCGAGGTCGGCTCCGGCGGGGCGGCGCTCACTCCGGCGCAGGCCCAGCAGATCGCGCTGGCCCGCCTGGTGCTGGCCGACCCGCACACACTGGTCCTGGACGAGGCGACCTCCCTGCTCGACCCACGGGCGGCGCGTCACCTGGAGCGGTCCCTGAGCCGGGTACTGGACGGCCGCACGGTCGTCGCGATCGCCCACCGCCTCCACACCGCCCACGACGCCGACGTCATCGCCGTCGTCGAGAACGGCCGGATCAGCGAGCTGGGCAGCCATGACCAGTTGGTTGCGGCGGAGGGGGCGTATGCGGCGCTTTGGCGGTCGTGGCATGGGTGAGCGGGGGGGGCGGGAGCGGGGGCGGGTGGTTGCCGTTGGCGGGTGAGTGGCAGCCGTACGTCCCCGCACAGCCTGTACCTGTTCAGTAGCCGTAGCCGCCCGTGCCGTTGTCGTTGTCGTCCGCCGACGGAACGGCACTGGTGACGGCCTTGCCCTTGTCGTCGAGCACGTACCAGATCCTGTCGATGCCCTGTCCCTTCACATCGCCCTCGGCCCGGTCCTGGGCGTAGTAGTACAGCGGGTGCCCGGCGTAGGTCGCCTGCTGCTCGCCGTCGCCCTTCGTGGTGCCGATGAGCTTCGCGTCGACGCCCGGGCCCGCTTCCGGCTTGCCTTCCATGGGCGGCCACAGCTTGAGACAGGCCGCGTCACAGTCCATGGAGTTGGTGTTGGTGCCGTCCTCCGTGAAGAGGTACAGCGTGCGGCCGCTGCCGTCGACGAGGATGTCCCCCAGCGGCGACTCGCTCGTCCTGACGGTGGAGGTGTCGGTGCCCGCCGATGCCCCGCCGCCGGCCTCGTTTCCGCCTCCGCCTCCGCCTCCGCAGCCGGCCAGCGTCAATGCCGCCGCGAGCGCGAACCCTGCCGCGGTGATACTGCTTCGCCTCATGATCTCTCCGTCCCTTCTGACGGAGGTTCTACGGGCGAGCGGCGCAAAGGGATTGTCCGGGAAGAACTCGGGACCCTAGGAACAACTCGGGGCCCTGGAAGAACTCAGGGGCCCGGGAGGCAACCCCTGAGGCGTCACCCTGAGCAGAACCCTGACCACGTCCCGGTGCCTTCCCTGATTCCCGTCCCGCACGGTTGCGGCCCCGATTGCCTCGCTGCCACGTTCGCCGAGCGGGGCGACCCGTGATCCGTTTCGCGAGATCCTCGGAAGGGACTTCATGCAACTGCTCGTCAGAGCGCTCACCGGAGTGCTCGCTGCCGGGGTGTTGGCCGGAGCGTCGACGCCGGGTGTGGAGTCGGCGGGAGCCTCCCGTCGGGGCACGAACATGCAGGCACAGGAAAGGATCGACTGGAAGCCGTGCCCTCAGGACCCCTCGGCTGAATGCGGCACCTTACGCCTGCCCGTCGACTGGGCACGCCCGTCGGCCGAACAGTTCGATCTCGCGGTGGCCCGTCGCAAGGCGGCCGAACCGGGGCGCCGGGTCGGCGTGCTGCTGGTCAACCCGGGTGGGCCGGGGGAATCCGGTGTGAACTTCGCCGTAGGACGTGCCACGTCCTACATCAGCGCGGACATCCAGGAACGGTTCGACATCATCGGGTTCGATCCGCGGGGCGTCGGTGGCAGCAGTCCGGTGAAGTGCTCGACGAAACTGCTGGCCCAACGCCCCTCGCCCTACCCCCGTAACCAGGCGGAGTTCGATCAACTCGCCGAGTACAACCGCACATTGCGCGAGGACTGCCGACGGCACAGTGGTCCGGTCTTCGACCACGCCGACACCTTGAGCGTCGTCAGGGACATGGACGCGATCCGCAGGACCTTGGGCGAGAAGAAGATCAACTACTTCGGTCACTCCTACGGAACGTTGATGGGTGAGCAGTACGCCGAGCAGTACGGCGACCGGATCCGGCCCATGGCCCTCACCGCGAACATCGACCACAGCCTCGGCACCCGGGAGTTCCTCGTCTCCTCGGCCGCCACCGCGGAGGACTCGTTCCGCCAGTTCGTGCAGTGGTGCGATCGCACCAGCTCCTGCGCGCTGCACGGCCGGGACGTCACTGCCGTGTGGGACAACCTGCTCGCCAGGGCGGACCGGGGCGAGATACGCGATCCGAAGAGTCCGGACCAGATCCTGACCGCGCACGCGATCGCGCTCGCCGCCTTTGCGGAGTTCTACGGCCCGGACCGGGACGAACTGGCCACGCATCTGGCAGCCCTCGACGCACAGACACCGAGGGAACCGCAGGAACCGCAGCAGCCTCAAGCGCGGACGTCGCAGGGAACCGGGCCGGAGACGACCGCCGAGCCGTTCCACGCCGTGTTCTGCCAGGACTGGCGATTCCGGCCGAAGAACTACCCGGAGTTCGCCCGCCTGACCGAAGCCGAACTGCGGGCCGCACCGCACATGCGCGGCACCCCACGCGTCCACGCCGCGGTGGCCGGCTGCGTCGGCCTGCCGAACGACGTGAACAACCCCCAGCACCGTCTGCGCATCACCGACGCACCCAAGATCCTCATGCTGCATTCGCTGCACGATCCGGCGAACAACTACGCATGGGCGACCAATGTGCACCGGCAGACCCGCGGGACGACCGTCCTGGTGCCGTACGAGGGCGCGGGACACAGCGTCTACGGCCGCAGCGACTGCACACGCGACGCCGTCGACGATTACCTCACGGAGCTGAAGATCCCGAGCGCCGGGAGCCGTTGCGCCCCTGCCGCGGAGGACTGAGCGGAGGACGGTTTCTCAGTCGGTTTCGGAGTCGGCTGCGCAGTCGGTCAGCATCCGGGCCGACGACGACTGGTTGGTCCGGGCTCAATCCCTTCGGCGCTCTCGTGCGTACATAGATGTGTGGAGCTGTTCCCGCGCGCCGACCGGGTCGACGACGCCTCGCTCGTCGCCGGCCTCGCGCTGGGCGACGAGCAGGCGGCGGTCGCCTTCGTCCGACGCTTCCAGGACGCGGTGTACGGCCTCGCGCTGTCGGTGACCCGCGATCCCGGCCTGGCCGAGGACGTGAGCCAGGAGGTGTTCGTACGGGCCTGGCGAGCAGCGGGAAACTACGACGCCCGGCGTGCGTCGGCCCTCACCTGGCTGCTCACCATCACCCGCAACGCCGCCATCGACGCGGTCCGGGCCCGGCGCTCCACTCCCGTACTGGCCGAGACCCTGGAACGGCTCCTCACCGTGACCCTCCGGTCCGACGCCGAGGCCGACGGCGCCGCACGGTCGGCGCTGGCCGCGCTGGAGAGCGAGCGCGCCCTGCGGCGGCTGCGCTCCCTGCCGATCGAGCAGGCACGCGCGGTGGCACTGGCCGTGCTCGGGGGCAGTACGGCGGCCGAAGTGGCCCGGCACGAGAACATCCCGCTCGGCACCGCCAAGACCCGCATCCGCACCGGTCTGAAAAGGCTGCGCGACTCGCTGAAGGAGGGGAGCCCCGATGGCACACCACCCTGAAGAGGACGAGCTGATCGCTCTGGCCCTCGGTACGCTCCCCGGCGAGCAGACGGAGCTCCTGCACCATCTCGCCACCTGTCCGACCTGCCGCTCCTCGTACGACGACATCTCGGCGGCCGTCGACTCCGTGCTGCCGGCGGCGCCCGCGGTCGCGGCCCCGGCCGGGTTCGACGCCCGGGTCCTCGACCGTCTGGAACTCCACCCCCGGACCACCACCCGCCACTCCTACCGGCGGCGGCTCTTGCTGGTCGCCGCTGCCGCCGCGGCCGGTCTCTGCCTGGGCGCGGCGGGCGCGACGCTGCTCGACCGCGACGCCCCGGGCCCGGTGCAGGTGACCGCGAGCGACCGCGGAGCCCTGCTGGTCACCGGTGCCGGGACCACGGTCGGCACCGTGGAGCCGAGCCGCTTCGGCGCCGAGCGCGTGGTGGTCATGCAGATCACGGACGGTCCTCCCGGTACCCACTACACATGCCGGCTCCTGCTCACCGACGGAACCACGCGTGACGCCGGCGCCTGGTGGATGCCCTCCTCCGGCCGGGCCACCTGGATCGCGTACGGGGATGCCGCCACCGTCGATCGTGTCGAGCTCGTCGCGGACGGCGGTCACGTGTGGTCGTCGGCAGACCTGGACGGCTGACGTCGCGATGCCCCGTCCCACCCTTGCGGCACTGGGTGACCCGGACCGTCTCCGCCTCGTGCCGTTGCGCGGTCCCGAACCGGGGTGGAAGGCTGGATATCGGTACCGGCTCACGGAGTGCACCCGGGAACCGCTCGGTTCCCATCGAGTGCCGCCCGCGCCCCGCGCACCGGCCGCCCGCCACCGACCCTGGTCGGAACGGGCCCGTCCCCCTCACCTGGAGGTACCCGTGAACAGCGCCGACGGATGGGGAGACGACGTCTACCAGCCCGACGGATCCGAGGTCCAGGACGACGCGGGGCTGCTCGACGCGGAGGACACCCTGGACAACGACGGTGTCGACGACCCCCTCGACCGGGGCTGGTCTCCGCCGGACCGACCATGGGCGGTGGAGCGCTCCGATGTGACGGCCGCCGAGCGTCAGCAGGGCGAGACGCTCGACCAACGGCTCGCCGAGGAGCTTCCGGACCCCGCCGAGCCCGACGGGGACGGCCTCGGCGACTGCCAGGGCACCGACGGGGAGCTCTGGGACAACGAGGTCGGCGCCGCCCGCTCCGGTCGTCTCGTGGCCCCCGACGAGGGGGCGCACGAGGACGAGGAGAGCGCCATGGTCGCCACGGATGTCGGCATCGACGGAGCGGCCGCCTCGGCCGAGGAGGCCGCGATGCACATCGTCGACGAGGACACCCTGTCCGGCTGATCCCGTCGTCCACGCGCCGCCGCCGGCGGCCGTCCCCACGCCGTACAAGGAGCCCTTATGCAGCAGGACAAGCACCCCGACTACCACCAGGTCGTCTTCCGCGACCGCGCCGCCGGCTACGCCTTCCTCACCCGGTCCACCGCCACGAGCGACCAGACCATCGAGTGGGACGACGGCGAGACCTACCCGGTCGTGGACGTGGAGATCTCTTCCGAGAGCCACCCCTTCTACACCGGCAAGGCACGGACGGTGGACACCGAGGGCCGCGTCGCCCGCTTCGAGAAGCGCTACGGCGCCACCGGCCAGGGCGGCTGACGACAGACCTGGTTCCTGACGTCTGGTTCGTAACGCCTGGTTCGTGACGTCTGGTGCATGACGTACGGCGGTCGTATCCGGCCTTCGAGATCGACAGGCCGCCCCGTGCGTAGGCGCCGAGGTCAGATGAAGTTCAGCGCCGCCGCGCAGCCCACGCCACCGAGCAGCATGAACGCCGGCATCAGCACCTTGAGCTCGACCCAGCTGCCCGCCCGGAACCGCATCACCTTGGGCGGGCCGATCGGGTACCAGCGCTTGCGGCCCACCGGTATCGGCCACAGGATCGGGCAGCCGGAGACCGTCAGCGCATCCCCGATGTCGTGCACCAGCGCGCCCAGCAGGATGGGCAGCCCCAGCCACAGGTACTCCTGGCCGGGTGCCGTGAACAGCCAGTCCGCGCCGTTGCCCGGCTTGTCCAGGACACCCGCGAGAATCCACGCACTGGTCGCCGCCAGCAGCCAGACGAGGACGTCGGCGCTGGATCCCCGGGTGGCTCGCCACAGCAGCCCTTCGATGGCCAGCACTATGTGCGCGAACAGAATCCCCAGCACCGCCCAGCGGCCCCCGGTGATGGCCAGGACGGATGCGCCCCCACCGATCAGGACCGCCCACAGCCAGGTGTGCGTGAGCGTGCGGTGTCCGCCGGAGCGGCGCGGGTCGCCCTGCTTCTTCGTGGCTTTGTAGACGGCGTACGACAGCTTGTCGACGATCTCGCAGAGCCCACGGGAGAGCGGCCCGAAGGCCCGTGAAATGGTCGCCGCCTTGTGGTCGAGGTCCGGGGCGAGCGCGGCGCCGGCGCAGATCAGGGCTCCGACCAGGAGGACCGGCCAGGGCATGGTGCGCCCGGTCGCGGCGGCCGCCGCACCGACGCCCAACCAAGCCGCGGCTCCCGACAGTGAGTGTGCTGGTCCCATCATTGCCGCTGCCCGCCCCATTCCTCGTGTGCCACTGTCCAGTTGACTTGCTGCGCTGACGTTCCGTCGGCGACACAGCGTAGCGTTCGCGATCTTCGGGTCTGCATCCGATTCCCCCATCGGGCAGGAGGGCAGGCAAGATGGGGGCGTGACCCTCATCGATCAGCTGCCGCCGACCGCCGACCCCGACGCTCTCTATGAGGCCTTCGAGTCGTGGGCCCAGGAGCGCGGCCTCACCCTCTACCCCCACCAGGAGGAGGCGCTGATCGAGGTGGTCTCCGGTGCGAACGTGATCGTGTCCACGCCCACCGGCTCCGGCAAGAGCATGATCGCGGCGGGTGCGCACTTCGCCGCCCTCGCCCGTGACGAGGTCACCTTCTACACCGCCCCGATCAAGGCGCTCGTCTCGGAGAAGTTCTTCGAGCTGTGCAAGATGTTCGGAACCGAGAACGTCGGCATGCTCACCGGCGACGCGTCCGTCAACGCCGACGCCCCCGTGATCTGCTGCACCGCCGAGGTGCTCGCGTCGATCGCCCTGCGCGACGGCAAGAACGCCGATGTCGGCCAGGTCGTCATGGACGAGTTCCACTTCTACGCGGAGGCCGACCGGGGCTGGGCCTGGCAGATCCCGATCCTCGAACTTCCGCAGGCGCAGTTCGTCCTGATGTCGGCCACGCTCGGCGATGTCTCGATGTTCGAGAAGGACCTCACGCGGCGCACCGGCCGCCCGACCTCGGTCGTCCGCTCGGCGACCCGTCCCGTCCCCCTCTCCTACGAGTACCGGCTCACCCCGCTCACGGAGACGCTGACCGAACTGCTGGACACCAAGCAAGCGCCGGTCTACATCGTGCACTTCACCCAGGCGCAGGCCGTGGAGCGGGCGCAGGCGCTGATGAGCATCAACATGTGCTCGCGCGAGGAGAAGGACCAGATCGCCGAGCTGATCGGCAACTTCCGCTTCACCACCAAGTTCGGCCGCAACCTCTCCCGCTACGTCCGGCACGGCATCGGTGTCCATCACGCCGGCATGCTGCCCAAGTACCGCCGTCTGGTGGAGAAGCTCGCGCAGGCCGGTCTGCTGAAGGTCATCTGCGGCACGGACACGCTCGGCGTGGGTGTCAACGTCCCCATCCGCACCGTGCTGTTCACGGCTCTCACCAAGTACGACGGCAACCGCGTCCGCACGCTGCGCGCCCGGGAGTTCCACCAGATCGCCGGGCGTGCCGGGCGCGCGGGCTTCGACACGGCCGGCTTCGTGGTGGCACAGGCGCCCGAGCATGTCATCGAGAACGAGAAGGCGCTCTCCAAGGCGGGCGACGACCCGAAGAAGCGCCGCAAGGTGGTCCGCAAGAAGGCGCCCGAGGGTTTCGTCGGGTGGACCGACAACACCTTCGAGAAGCTCATCGCCTCCGATCCGGAGCCGCTGACGTCCCGCTTCCGCGTGACGCACACGATGCTGCTGTCGGTGATCGCCCGGCCCGGCAATGCCTTCGAGGCGATGCGGCACCTCCTGGAGGACAACCACGAGCCGCGCAAGCAGCAGCTCAGGCACATCCGGCGGGCGATCGCCATCTACCGCTCGCTGCTGGACGGCGGCATCGTCGAGAAGCTGGACGAGCCGGACGCCTCGGGCCGCATCGTCCGTCTCACAGTCGATCTCCAGCAGGACTTCGCGCTGAACCAGCCTCTGTCCACCTTCGCCCTGGCCGCGTTCGAGCTGCTGGATCCCGAGTCGCCGTCGTACGCCCTGGACATGGTGTCCGTCATCGAGTCGACGCTGGACGACCCGCGGCAGATCCTCGCCGCCCAGCAGAACAAGGCGCGCGGCGAGGCAGTGGCCGCGATGAAGGCGGACGGTGTCGAGTACGAGGAGCGCATGGAGCGGCTCCAGGACATCTCGTACCCGAAGCCCCTGGAGGAGTTGCTCTTCCACGCCTACAACACCTACCGCAAGAGCCACCCCTGGGTGGGGGACCACCCGCTGTCGCCGAAGTCCGTCATCCGTGACATGTACGAACGGGCGATGTCGTTCACGGAGTTGGTGTCCTTCTACGAGCTGGCCCGCACCGAGGGCATCGTCCTGCGCTACCTCGCCGGCGCCTTCAAGACCCTCGACCACAACATCCCCGACGACCTCAAGTCCGAGGACCTCCAGGACCTGATCGAGTGGCTCGGCGAGATGGTGCGCCAGGTCGACTCCAGCCTGCTGGACGAGTGGGAACAGCTGGCCAATCCGGAGGAGATGACCGCCGAGGAGGCCCAGGAGAGGGCCGACGAGGTCAAGCCGGTGACGGCGAACGCGCGCGCCTTCCGGGTCCTCGTCCGCAACGCCCTGTTCCGCCGCGTCGAGCTGGCGGCACTCGACCAGGTCGAGGAGCTGGGCGAGATGGACGCGGAGTCCGGCTGGGACGCGGACGCCTGGGGCGAGGCGATGGACAAGTACTGGGACGAGTACGACGACCTCGGCACCGGCCCCGATGCCCGCGGTCCCAAACTGCTCGTCATCGAGCAGGAGCCGCAGAACGGTCTGTGGCGCGTACGCCAGATCTTCGACGACCCGAACGACGATCATGACTGGGGCATCAGCGCGGAGATCGACCTCGCCGCGTCCGACTCGGAGGGCCGAGCGGTCGTCCGGGTCACCGATGTCGGCCAGCTGTGAGCACAGGAGAATCCCACGCATGACGAATCCGGCCGAGAGACTTGTCGACCTGCTCGACCTGGAGCAGATCGAGGTCAACATCTTCCGGGGCCGCAGCCCGCAGGAGTCCCTGCAACGGGTCTTCGGCGGACAGGTGGCCGGCCAGGCGCTGGTCGCCGCCGGGCGCACCACGGACGGCGAGCGCCCGGTGCACTCGCTGCACGCGTACTTCCTGCGCCCGGGCCGGCCGGGCGTGCCGATCGTGTACCAGGTCGAGCGGGTCCGGGACGGGCGGTCGTTCACCACCCGTCGGGTCACCGCCGTGCAGCAGGGCCGCACGATCTTCAATCTCACCGCCTCCTTTCACAAGCCTGAGGAAGGTCCCTTCGAGCACCAGCTGCCGCCGGCCCGCAAGGTCCCGGACCCGGAGTCCCTGCCGACGGTGACGCAGGAGATCCGGGAGCATCTCGGCGCGCTTCCCGAGCAGTTGGAGCGCATGGCCCGGCGTCAGCCCTTCGACATCCGCTACGTGGACCGACTGCGCTGGACCGCCGAAGAGGTCGAGGACGCCGAGCCGCGCAGCGCCGTGTGGATGCGTGCCGTCGGGCCGCTCGGTGACGACCCGCTCGTGCACACCTGCGCGCTGACCTACGCCAGCGACATGACCCTCCTGGACGCCGTCCGTATCCCGGTCGAACCCCTGTGGGGCCCGCGGAACTTCGACATGGCGTCTCTTGACCACGCCATGTGGTTCCATCGGCCGTTCCGCGCGGACGAGTGGTTCCTGTACGACCAGGAGTCGCCGATCGCGACGGGCGGACGGGGTCTTGCCCGTGGTCGTATCTACGACGTGGAGGGACGCCTGCTGGTGTCCGTCGTCCAGGAGGGGTTGTTCCGGGCGCTGTAGGTCACGCTCACGCTCCTCTGCGGCGCAGCCAACCCAGCAGTCCTCCCCGCGATCGCCCGGGCTCTTCGGTTCGGGGCGGGGTGCGGTCCGGGGCGGCAGGTGGATCGGGCTGCTTCGCTTTTGGCCGGGGTGCGGGGCGGTGTGTGCGCGCCTCGTTCAGCGCCTGTGTCAGGTCCGCCCGGAGCCAGCTGATCTCGTCCGGGTCGCTCGCCGTCATGATCCGCTCGGCGAGGTGTGCGGCGGGCGATCCGGGTGCGCCGTGGGCGGGCGGACCGGGCCGGAACCTGTTCAGGTGGGCCCGCTCATAGGGGTCTGTGGCGATCTCCGCGATCTGGACGGGGTCGAGCAGGGCGGCCACGGCACCGGCGTGCTGCCAGGGGTCGTCGGCCTGCCGCAGCAGGAATCCCAGGTGGCGGCCACGCCAGTTGCGGGGCCGTAGGTCCAGGCCCGCGTCCAGCTGGTCCTTCAGCCCTTCGGGCGTCCGGCCGTTCAACAGCGGAGCGTTCTTCTCATCGGCCGCGAACTGGCGTAGTTCCTCGGCCAGATAGAGCCAGACCACTGCTCGGTAGCGGTTGAGGTAAAACGTGACCGGCACCACGAGACCGAGCCGCGCGAGTCGGGTGAACCTCGCTGGGGTCACCTCCATGATGTGGGCACCCTCCGTGGTGCCCACGGCCTTGACGGCACCGAGCAGCGCCTCGGGGAAACCGTCGTCCGCGCGCAATCGCTCGATTTCCTCGTGCGACACGCGCCGGCCCCCGCCTCCTTCGTCGGGCACGGTCCGGATGCGGCCCAGGTTGACAGCGAGTTCGAACTCTCGCCGCTTGAGCCCGAGTTCGCGGGCGGCTCGGCTCGGCGCCCAAGAGAGTCGGTGCGGTTTCGTGATGGTGTCGCCGGACATGTCTCCCCCGTGGAGTCAGCGGCTCACGCCGTGTGCGCTCGCCGTGAAAAAACCGTAGCCGGTCCGGCGGATCTCGTGGCGGGCCTGTGGATAACTCCAAGGGCGAGGGGAAACGCGCAGGTCAGGGGTCTGTGATCGGGCCCTGCTCGGGCTGACGGGCGTCCACGCCGAGGTGCTCGCCGACGCGATTGACGAGCAGGGTCATCTCGTAGGCGATCTGGCCGATGTCTGCCTCCGCACCGCTGAGCACGCAGAGACAGCTGCCGGTGCCGGCCGCGGTGACGAACAGGACCGCGTCGTCGAACTCCACCATCGTCTGGCGTACTCTGCCCGCGCCGAAGTGGCGTCCCGAGCCCTTGGCCAGGCTGTGCAGTCCGGACGAGACGGCGGCGAGATGTTCCGCGTCCTCGCGCCGTAAGCCCGTACTCGCCCCCGTGACCAGCCCGTCATTGGACAGGACCAATGCGTGCCGTACCTGTTCGACGCGCTCGGTCAGGTCGTCCAGCAGCCAGCCGAGTCCCTGGTTCTGCGCCATGATCCGTCTCCCCGTGTGATGTCTCCCCCTGGCTGGAGGATCTGCTGGCCAGCCTTCCGGACGACCGGGCGTCGGGGCAAGGAGGATGGGGGCATGGCGCAGAAGATGACTGACGAGGAATGGCGGGAGTTCGTCTCGTACGGCACCCGCACGGGAAAGCTGTCGACCGTCCGTGCAGACGGGAGCCCACATGTGACGCCGATCTGGTTCGTGCTCGACGGGGACGAGGTGGTGTTCAACACTCACGGCACAAGCGTGAAAGGGCGCAATGTGGCCCGTGACGGACGCGTTGCGCTGTGCGTGGACGACGACCGGCCGCCGTACGCCTATGTGGTGCTGACCGGTCGCGCCCACATCTCCGAGGATCTCGCGGAGCTGCGGCACTGGGCCGGACGGATCGGTGCACGGTACATGGGCGAGGACCGCGCCGAGGAGTTCGGGGACCGCAATGGCGTCCCGGGCGAACTCCTCGTCCGTGTCTCGATCGACAAGGTCCTGGCGGAGAAAAACGTCTCGGACTGAGCCGAACTGCCTTCTCAACCCACGGAGTCGAGCAGCCGGGCGGTGTGCATCCGCCCGGCGTACTCGACGAGCCGGATCAGAACTTCCTTTCCCGAGTCGCGGTCGCGGGCGTCGCAGAGCACCACGGGCGTTCCCCGGTCGAGGTCGAGCGCGCGGGAGACGTCATGGGCTCCGTAGGCGCGTGCGCCGGCGAAGCAGTTCACGGCCACCACGAACGGGATGTGCCGGTGCTCGAAGTAGTCGACCGCGGGGAAACAGTCCTCCAGGCGCCGGGTGTCCGCGAGGACCACGGCGCCGAGCGCGCCTTGCGCCAACTCGTCCCACAGGAACCAGAAGCGGTCCTGGCCCGGCGTGCCGAACAGGTAGAGGGACAAGCCGGACCGGATGGTGATGCGTCCGAAGTCCATGGCGACGGTGGTGGTGACCTTCTGGTCCACTCCGCCGGTGTCGTCCACCAACTGACCGGCTTCACTGAGCAGTTCCTCGGTGCGCAGGGGCCTGATCTCGCTGACCGCGCCCACCAGGGTGGTCTTGCCCACGCCGAATCCGCCGGCGACCAGTATCTTCAGCGCCAGGGGGGCGGAGTCGCCGCCCTGGGCGTCGGAGTGCTCGGAGACCATCGATCACTTCTCTCGGGAGTGCCGGCAACGGTCGACGTGTGAAGTCAGCATCATGGCAACTGCGGCCCGTTCTTGAGGGATTGGACCGCTATTGGCCTGTTTCCGAACGTTCATCTACAGCGCTCGCAATCCATCGATCACCTCGCGCAGAATCCGTTCGTCGGGCAGCTGCGCCGGCGGCACCGGGCGGCGGACGGTGACGCAGCCGAGTTCCAGCAGGTCGCCCAGGAGCACGCGCACCACACCCACGGGCAGTTCCGCGCCCGCGGCGAGTTCGGCGACCGACTGGGTCTCGGTGCGGCACAGGTCGATGAGGGCGCGGTGTTCCGGCCCGAGCGCGGTGTCGTCGTCGAATCCGGGCGCGCCCGCGTCCAGGCTGACGAGGGCGATGAGGTCGAACCGCACTCCGGTGGGACCGGGTTTGGTGCGCCCGCCGGTCATGGCGTAGGGGCGGACGAGGGGCCCGGCCTCGTTGTCGTACCACTGGCTGCCCTGCTCCCGCTGGGCGCCCGTCGTGTCCTCGGTCATGTGCGCGGACCGCCCTCTCGGCTCAGCCGGCGGCGGGCGGCCGCGAGGCGACGCGTGGCGCCGCGTAGAGGTGCTCGCCGACGCGTTTGACCAGCCGCGCCATCTCGTAGGCCACCAACCCGATGTCGGCGGTGACGGCGGTGAGGACGGCGAGGCAGGAACCGTCGCCCGCCGCGGCCACGAACAGGAAGGCGTCGTCCATCTCCACCATGGTCTGGCGTACGCCGCCCGCGCCGAAGTGCCGGCCGGCGCCCTTGGCCAGGCTGTGGAAGCCGGAGGCGACCGCGGCGAGGTGTTCCGCGTCCTCGCGCCGGAGATCGGTGGAGGCACCCACGGCCAGTCCGTCGTTGGACAGCACCACGGCATGCCGGACCTCGCTCACGCGCAGCACCAAGTCGTCCAGCAGCCAGTCGAGTTCGCCGGACCTCCCCCACTCTCGGCCTCGCTCGACCGGGGGGACCCCCGCGTCGGCTCTCATGCTCGGGTCCTGGATCATGCGAGGTCTCCTTCGCGTCCGTCGCTGCCCGCTGTGGTCTCCGGGGTGGCACCGCGTCCCGGCTGTCTGCCGCCGCCGCGCACCCAGCCGTCGCGATAGGCCGCCATGCGGTCCCGTACGCGTTCGGGTGTGCGCTCGTCGTCACTGCGGGCGGCGGGCGGTGGTGCCGGGTCCTCGGGGCGTCCGTCGCGCAGTTGAGGGGCGAGGCTGGCCTGCCGTACCCGGCGGGGGAGGTCGTCGGAGGCTTCGGAGTCGTCCGGGGGGCGATGCAGTCGCAAGGTGGTGACTCCGGGGGGTGGTGTGTCTGCCGCGGTGTCCGCAGCGGCAGTTACGGGGGCGACCAGCGCGGGTCGGTCCGCGGACGCGGCCACTGACTCCTGGTGCCGGGCGGGGCCGGGCACACGCGCGTACTCGGGCTCCGCGGGTCGTTCCGCCTCTGCCGCCTTGCGGGGGGAACGTTCCGCCGCGCCACTGTGCAGCAGGGCCGTGGGCAGCAGGACGACCGCGGTCGTGCCGCCGTAGGGCGAGGTACGCAGGTGCACCTTGATGCCGTGCCGGGCCGCGAGCCTGCTCACCACGAAGAGGCCGAGCCGGTCGCTGTCGAACAGGTCGAGGGTCTCGGACTGCTCGATGCGATGGTTGGCTTCGGTGAGAGTCTCCTTGCCCATGCCGAGACCACGGTCCTCGACCTCGATGGCGTAGCCGTTGCCGACAGGTTCGCCGGTGATGCGCACGCGCGTGTGCGGGGGCGAGAACTGGGCGGCGTTCTCGACGATCTCCGCGAGGAGGTGGGTGAGGTCGGCGACGGCGGCGCCGATGACGGCGGTCTCGGGGAGTTGTCGTACCTCCACGCGCGCGTAGTCCTCGACTTCGGAGACTGCCGCTCGGACCACGTTCGTCAGGGAGACCGGCATGCGCCAGGCCCGGCCGGGTGCCGCTCCGGAGAGGATGATCAGGCTCTCGGCATGGCGCCGCATTCGCGTGGTGAGGTGGTCGAGCCGGAACAGGTCGCTCAGCTCGCCCGGGTCCTCGGAGCGGCGTTCCATGCTGTCGAGGAGGCTGAGCTGGCGGTGGACGAGGACCTGGCTGCGACGGGCGAGGTTGACGAAGACCCCGGAGATGCCGCTGGCGAGCTCGGCGCGCTCCACGGCCGCCCGCAGGGCTGCGCGGTGCACGGTGCCGAGGGCCTCGGCGACCTGACCGGCCTCGTCCTCCGCGGGCGGACCGGGCGGCGCCTCGGCGCTGACGTCGATCTCCTCGCCCGCGCGCAGCTTGCCCATGGCCTCCGGGAGTTTGCGCCGGGCGATCTCCAGGGCGCTGTTGCGCAGACTCACCAGCTCGACGACGAGGGCGCGGCCGATGCGTACGGAGATGACGAGCGACGCGGCCACGGCAGCGAGGCCGAACAGGACCGCGGCACCGGCCGGGGTGAGCAGACCGCGGGTGAACGGGTCGGCCCGGTCGGCGACACCGCGCCCGGCGTCCTCCTCGATCGTGCGCATCGCGTCCTGCACGCGCGCGTGCGCCCGGTCCCAGGTGGCTTCCGGTGCGGCGTGGATCGCCCGTGCGCCCGACCCGGTGGCGAGGACCTTGTCCTCGGCGGCGCCCACGGCGGCATAGGCGCTGCCGTCGGCGAGTTCCCGCCAGGCGGTGCGTTCGGGGCCGCGCAGGTCCGCGACGGCGGATTCGGTGAGAGCGCGGCGGGTGTCGACAGCTCCGGTGAACAGCCGCATCCGCTCACCGTCGAGCCGGCCGGCGAGGCGTGCGCCGGCCAGCACGACGTCCTCTTGAGCCAACGCCTCGCCCGCGCGGGAGAATTCGAGCAGCACGCGCGCGTCCGAGCCGAGTTCGGCGTCCTGGATGCCGGTGAGTGCGCCGCCCACTCCGAAGGCCGTCGCGATGGTCCTCGTGTACTGCCCGTACGTCTCCTCCCAGCCCGCACGCCGGTCCAGCACCGCGGTTCGCAGCGGCCGCAGTTCCTCGGCGGCGGTGACGAACGCCTCCAGACGCGCGGCCACTCCCGCGGGCAGTTCCTCGCTTTCGGCGACGGTGTTGTGCTCGCCCAGCCGCAGTTCCGCGACGGCCCGGTCCGTGCGCTCGGAGAGCCGCTTGATGTCGCCGCTCTGCCCGGCGGACGGATCGGTCGCATGACGCACGGCGGCCTCCCGCTCGGCCTGGAGAGCGGCGACGGCGTCCGCGACGGGGGCCCGGATCGCCGAGTCCACGCGCTGCAACTGCCGCAGCCGGGAGACGTCCTGGGCGGTGCTGACGGTGGCGTACGCCCAGAGGGCCAGCAGCGAGACCACAGGCACCATCAGCAGGCAGACGATCTTGGCGCGTACGGTGCGCGGTCGTATTCGCCATCGTCCCCCGCGCGCGGGGGCATCGTCGACGATCGTGCCCGCGGACTCGCCCGGACCTTCGTCCGCGGGTGGTCCGGCATGGGCGCGACGGCCGCGCACGGATGGCTGGGGCGGCGTCTCGGCGCCGGCTTCACGGGTCCTACGGGGTGTACGCATGGCCTCCTCGCTCGGAAGTCGTTCGGGGGCTGTCGGACCGTCACCGGGCCGGATCCGCCGCTAGCGGGCGACGCTCTCGACCGGACGCTGGGCCGAGGCGGATGCCTCGCGCTCGCCCTTCGTGGGCGACAGAGCGACGAAGGCCGAGGTCAGGAAGAGATAGGAGCCGAGACCGACGGCGAGGGGGAAGATGAACTGCATCGCCGTGGCCCCGGGCAGGACGTCGCCGGAAGGCGTGACCCGCACGGTCACCGCGAACATCCCGGTGTAGTGCATGCTGGTCACCGCCGCCCCCATGATCAGCGAGGCGATGGTGACGGCGACCGGCGACTTGATGTTGAGCGCCGCCCACAGGGCCGCCGTGGCGGCGACGACGGCGATCAGCACGGAGAGTCCGACGAGTACCGGGTCGTAGTCGACGTGGCCGTGCAGGCGCACCGCCGCCATGCCGAGGTAGTGCATGCTCGCGACGCCGAGGCCGGTGGTGAGCCCGCCGATCAGAAGTGCACGGCCGCGGTCGCGGCTGTAGCCGACGGCGAAGACGCCGGCACAGACGACGGCCATGGCGACGAGGAGGCTCGCGACGGTCAGCGGCACGTCGTAGTGGATGTCGGTGCCGCTGACGCTGAAGCCGAGCATGGCCACGAAGTGCATGGTCCAGATGCCGGTTCCGATGGCCGAGGCGGCGGTGATGAGCCAGTTGCGGCGTGACCGGCCACCGGCGCCGAGCGCGCGGACGGTGCAGCGCAGTCCGAGCGCGGCGCCGATACAGGCCATGAGGTACGACAGCACGGGTGTCAGCCAGCCGAGGGCGGCGTGGTCCAGGTGTCCCATGGCCCAGGGACGCTAGTCGGGGCAGGGGCGCACAAAGGGGGCGCATTTCGAAAGGTGCTGGAATATGACGCAGAGAGGTACCTGAACGATCGCGTCGCGCTCGAACGTGTGCGCCGCGACGTCACCCTTGTCGGTGAGGGATCATGCGGACCATGAGCGACGACCACACACATGTCCAGGAGTTCTTCACCGCCCGCGCCGCGGACTGGGACTCCCGCTTTCCGGACGACGGTCCGGCCTACGCGTCCGCAGTGGCCGAACTGGCTCTGCATGAGGGGGCCCGTGTGCTCGACGCGGGCTGCGGCACGGGCCGCGCCCTGACGCCGCTGCGTGCGGCCGTGGGGCCCTCCGGTGTGGTCCTGGGGGCCGATCTGACCCCGGCCATGCTGGAGGCCGCAGTACGGGCCGGACGGGACCGGGACGGGCTACTGCTGCTCGCCGACGTCGCCGCACTGCCGCTCCGCTCGGAGTCACTCGACGCGGTGTTCGCGGCTGGACTTGTCGCCCATCTCCCCCAACCGGAGCAGAACCTCAAGGAGTTGGCGCGCGTGGTGCGCCCGGGCGGCACGCTGGCGTTGTTCCATCCGATCGGCCGAGCGGCTCTCGCGGCACGCCAGGGACGGCAGATCACCCCGGACGATCTGCGTGCGGAACCCAATCTGCGCCGTCTCCTGGCGCGTTCGGGGTGGCGTATGACGTCGTACGTCGACGAGGACGCCCGCTTCTTGGCCCTGTCCGTGCGCGAAGCCTGAGCCTCATGCCCGTCCGGCGACCGCCGCCGCGAACGCGTCGGGTTGGTCGAACATGACGTTGTGACCGGCACCGGGCACACTCACCACGCGCACGCCCGCCGCCTCCAAGCCTTCCCTGCCCTCGAGTTCACCGCTCAGCTCACCCTGCAGATACACGCGGTCGATCGGCAGGCTTTTGAGAATGGTGCGCATCACAGGCTCGGATCCACGCTCTAGTCCGACTGCGGAACGGTGCAGAGCGCGCGGGTCGGCCAGTCGCATGGTCGCCGCCCACAGGGGGCCGATCTTCTGGAGCACGCGCGCGTGGCCGTGGTCGACGAACTCGTCCTCCTCGTAAGAGGCGATACCACTGCCCCCTTCGGCGGGCGGCGGAAAGGCGTCGAGGTTGGCTTCCGTGAGGACCAGGCGGGAGACCAGGTCGGGCCGCCGGTGGGCAAGCACGAGGGCGACGGCACCGCCCATGCTGTGGGCGATCAGCTCGGCGCCCGTCAGGCCCGCTGCGTCCAGTGCCGCCGACAACGCGACGGCGTGGTCCTCGAGCGTGTAGCCGAAGTGAGCGGGCCGGTCGCTGATGCCGTGCCCCGGAAGGTCGACGAACAGACTGCGCCGTCCCGCGAGACCGGGCCGGGCCGCGATGTGCGCGTGGTACACCGCCGAAACCGACCCCAGGCCGTGCACATAGACACGCGCGGGTTCCTCACCCGGCGTCTCCGTCCATCGAATGCAACTTCCCTTGCCGTCGAACTCTGCCTGTTGCATGGCGTACTCCCCCGCGTGGTTGCGTCAGCACTCCCAAGGAGGATACATCGCAACCGATGTATTAAGTAGCCGATGTATTTATTGAACGATGCACCTGGCAAACGATGTACATAGCCTCAGATGTACAGCGAATGTGCGAGACAATGCGGTCATGCTGGAGCTCGCCATCCTCGGATTCCTGTACGACGCCCCCCTGCACGGCTATGAGCTGCGCAAACGCATCACCGCGCTGACAGGCCACGTGAAGCCCGTCGCCGAGAGCACGTTGTATCCGGCGATCAAGCGCCTGGAGCAGGCTGGGCTGCTGGAACGCGCCACCGAGCCCGGCTCCGTGGCCGCCCCTCGGCACGTGCTGACGCTCACCGAGGAGGGAGGACATGAACTGCGCCGCAGGCTCGCCGAGCCCGTCCAGCGCGACATCACCGACGAGAACCGCTGGTTCACGGTGCTGGCGTTCCTCCGGCACCTGGACGTCCCGCCGGCCCAGGCAGCCGTACTGCGGCGCAGACTGGCGTTCCTGGAGGAACCCGCGAGTTTCTTCTACGAAGGTGACCGGCCGCTGCGCGCCGAGGAACTGGACGACCCCTTCCGGCGCGGCGTGCTGACCATCGCGCGCGCCACGTCCCGCGCCGAACTCGCCTGGCTGCGGGAGACGATCGACTCACTCGACGCAAAGCAGGTCCAGAAGTAAGTCGTCGGTGAGCCTGCGGCGCGGTCGTACGGTCCATCCGCCGCATCTGTTCGAGTCACTCGAAACGCTTCACCGCGCCGTCCCCCTTCTGCCGCCGGAACTCCAACTCTACGTTGAGGACCAGGAGATGAAGGATCAGCCGTGGCAACCACGCAGGGGGAAGGTGGTCAGCATGTTCGGGAGGGTCCGCAAGTCCGGTGCGAAGGTTCTCAACGCCTTGCGCGCGGAGCGGGAAACCGGCCGGGACAGGCGTACGCACAACCTGTTCGAGGCCGCCGCCACATACGTCTCGGCCTGTGCCGAGGACGACCAGGATCAGATCGACGAGGCCGCGGGCTGGGTGTCGCCGGAGGCGCTGTCGTTCGGGGTGAGCGAGCTCGCCTGCCGGGCCGTCATCGCGCTCGCCCGGTAGCGCGACGAGTCACCGCGAACCGTGGCCCGGGAGCTCCTTGGACTGCCGGCGGCCTGACGTCCGGGAGCACCTACGGTCGATTCGCCCCGTCGAGCCGGAAAACTGCAGCTCCGGCTGCGCCTGGGAATCGTGACAACGACCTTCCCGTCGCACTAGGGTGCGCCGTTGTACGAACCGATGGGGAGGCTGGGATGGCCGGGACGGACGAGGATGCCGTCGCCGCCGAGGACGACGCACTCTATGTGCTCACGGCGGCGCTGCTGACGCCGGCGAAGTTCCCGAGCGTGCTGGGCGACGACTATCCGGCTGCCTGCGCGTCGCTCGGTCTTGCGCCGCTGGCCGACGGGTACGGCCTGATCCTCGGCCAGGACGGCGACGGCGCCCGCTGGACGGTCGCCATCGACGACGTGTCGCTGGTCGCCGTCGCCATCGCGTCCTGGGACTGCGGCATGGAGTACGACCTGTCGCCCGACGAGCGGACGGTCGTGGCCGCCCTGCCCGGCTGGCCGCTCGATGTCGCCGTCGCGGCTCCCAATGTGCCCGCGCCGCACGACCCCGGACCCGACATCGCGGACCGCCCCCCGCTGATGCCGCCGGACACCAGCATCTGGGGTCCGGCCCAGCGCCGCCTGGGCGCGGACGAGATCGCACGCCAGTGGGCGATGTGGCGCGAGCAGATCAACGACGCGGACTTCACGAGCCCGAACGGCTCGTCCACTGCGGCCACGGACACGGACGAGGCCGAGCAGGACGACAAGAGCGAGGAGAGCGAGAAGTCCGAGGCGGGTGCCAAACCCGGAAACAGCAACATCCGGCGCGTCCTCGCGGAGGCCCGCGCGTACGTCGACACCCCGCCGCCGCTCGGCCGCGTACGGTCGTCCTTCGCGTCGGGCGACGCACGCATACTGCGCGCCGACGGCCCCGGCTGGTCCCTGGTGGCCAGGACCGACGACATCGCCTTCGTGCTGCTCGACGAGGAGCCCGGCGAGGTCATGCCGGTAGGCCGCGGACCGGAGCTGCCGGGCTTGCTTGAAGCCCTGGACAAAATGGCCGTACGCCCCACTTGAGCGGGCCACGGCCCGGGGGCTCAGTGTCGCGCGGCGGCCGAGCACGATGTCGGAGCCGAGCCCTCCACTCTGCACGCCTGTTCTGAACCCCCATGCGCTGCCGGCGTCCCATGTGGTCCCAACCCATGGATGGCCTGCGGACGGGACAGCACCATGCACTGAGTTCCCGCTGTCTCGCGTCCCGCCCGGAGGCTGTCATGCGTCTGTCCCGAGGTACTCCCCTCCTCGCCGCCGTGGTGGTGGCTGCGGCAGTCACCTGGCCGACTCCCGCCGCGGGCACGGCAGTCCGGGACGGCCACTGTGCACGCCAGGAACAGGTACGGGTGCCGGGCTCGGCCTTCCAGCAGAGCGCCTGTCTGTCGGATCTGACGACTGCCGGACTCGCCGGCACCCCGTACACGGACCTGGCCGACCAGGCCGGTCTGACCGCGGCCGGCACGCGCACGCCGTCCGGTGTGCCCGGTCTCCAGATCGACGGCTACTTTCCGGACTCCTCGCACTTCAACGCCACGCACGGCTGGCGACACGACGCCCAGTTCGTGATCCGGCTTCCGGACCGCTGGAACGGCGGCCTGGTCGTCACCGGCGCGCCCGGCACCCGCAGACAGTACGCGACGGACAAGGCGATCTCGGACCAGGTCCTCGCGCAGGGCTACGCCTACGCGGCGACCGACAAAGGCAACAACGGCTCCGACTTCTACCGGGACGGCACCCGCCCGGGAGATGCGGTCGCCGAGTGGAACACCCGGACCACTCAGCTCACACGGGCGGCGAAGCGGGCGGTTGCCCAACGCTACGGGCACGCCCCGCGGCGCACCTATGTCACCGGCATCTCCAACGGCGGCTATCTCACCCGCTGGCAGTTGGAGAACCACCCGGAGCTGTACGACGGCGGCGTGGACTGGGAGGGCGCGCTCTGGACCACGGACGGGCCCAGTCTGCTCACCTCGATGCCCACCGCGGTGGCGCGGATGCTCGGCTCGGCGCGGGATGAGGACCTGTACGCGGTGGGCTTCGCGCGCGGCTCGGAATTTCTCTGGCCGTACCACGAGACGGCCTATTGGGGGGTCACACAGAAGATCTACCGCGCCGAGTTCGACCCCATCTACGACCCCGCCTGCCCGGGCCCGTCCGCCGGGAACACCCCGGAGCGGATTCTCGCCCCGTGTCCGGCCGACGCGGCCTACGACTACGCGTCACGTCCCGCGTCCGTCCGTCGCGCCGTGGCCAAAGTGGCGCTGACCGGCCGCATCGGAAGGCCGCTGATCACACTGCATGGCGATCTGGACGCGCTGCTGCCCAAGGCTGCCGACTCGGATGTGTACGCGCGCATGATCGATGTGAGCGGACGGGGCGCACTGCATCGCTTCTACACGATCCGGGGCGGCACACATGTCGACGGGCTGTACGACACCTTTCCCGACCGGTTGCGGCCGATTCTGCCCTGCTACCGGTCGGCGTTCGACACGCTGGTGGCCTGGGTGGAGCAGAGCACCATGCCGCCCGCGGACCGTGCCGTCGACAGGCCCGTGGGCGGCGATGTGGTCGGCTCCTGCGCACTGGCCGACCGGGATGCGCCGGTGCGTTAATGCCTCAGCGGCCGAGCTCCTTGCGGGAGACGCGGCGCAGCCTGCGCCGCTGCGAGGGGTCCAGCGCCAGGTAGGCGCCGGCCGGGACTCCCACCACGATCAGCAGTACGGCCCACAGGGGCAGCCAGATCCATAGGAAGAGTCCGACCGCCACACCTCCTATGGCGATCTTCGCGTTGTTCGACATGCTGTCGCCTCCTTCGCGGCCACTGCCGCTCTCTGTCCTGAAAACGGGTCCGCGCTTCCGGCAGTTCCGGACCACGACCCTGAGACGCCCCTGAGTCGCGACCCCGAGACACCCCTGAGATCGCACCGCCCACTCAGTCCTGCGAGGCCTCCCGCCTGTGACACGGCAGCTACTGACAGGAGCGACTTTCCCGTCTCCGCAGTGGTTGTCCATCTCCGCAGTGGTTGTCCGTCTCCGCCATGATGGTCTGTCTCCGCACCGGGTGGATACCCGGCCGGAGCATGGAGTGACCCGGTTCGCTGCCCTGTCATGCCGGGAACGCAGGCGCGGTGCTGTACCCTCGGCGACCCCGACCACGGTAGTCAAATTTGAGGAATAAGTCATCGTTGTGCAGATGCCTCCCGTCGCAACGCCGGCCGACATTGCTGAACTGGCACGCTGCTGTGCCGTCTTCGTACCCGGCGATCCGGCCCGCACCGGCCGCGTCGCCTTCTGGCGGCCGGAGGGTGAAGTACCCGCTGTCGTCGCATCGGGGTCCGTGGAGGACCTGACTGTCGTTCTGCCCGGCGGAAACGGTGTCGAGGCGGCGACCGTGCCCGCCATGGTGCTGCCGATGCGGGCCGCCCTGCCCGTACTCACACGCGCGCGTGCCTCCGCGCACGCACACCGGGCGCCCGTGTTCTGGGGCGCGGCCGCAGTTCTGGCACTCCAGCTCGTGGCACGCGGGCTTGTACTGCCCGGCCTGTCCGAGCGTGACCACGACGCCTGGCGGGTCGGCCCCCTGCGCACGTCCGACGTCGAGCGCCTGCGCGAGCTCGCCGCCGCCATGCCGCCCGAGTCGCACGCCGTGCCGGTGGAGGGCGACGGGCCGTTGCAGCTGCCCGACCCGGAACGACTGCTGCGCGCGTTCCTCGACGCGGTCGCCGACGCGTTGCCTCGCTCCCCCGCCGCGTCGCTGGTGACCGGCGGGCCCGCCTACGCCGCCCATGAGCCGCAGCGGCTGCCCGATCAGCGCGCGTGGGCCGCCGATGTCGCCGCGGGGCACGATGCCGGCGTGCGGCTCTCGCTGCGCATCGAGGTGCTCGGCCTGGCCGCCATGACGCAGGACGACGCGGCACCGTCCTTCCGGGCCGTGCCTCAGGTGCACAGCGTCAGCGATCCCGCCCTCGTCGCGGACGCCGCTCAGGTGTGGGCGGGATCCGGCGCCTTCGGATCACGCGCGCGGATGGACGCCCTCCTGGCTCTCCGCCGCGCCGCCCGAGCCTGGCCTCCGCTGACACCGTTGCTCTCGGCGGCCGTGCCGGACGCGGTCGAGCTGGCCGACGAGGAAGTCACCGACCTGCTGGGCGAAGGTGCCCACGCACTCGCCGGTGCCGGAGTCGACGTGCACTGGCCCAGGGAGCTGGCCCGCAACCTGACCGCCCACGCGGTGGTCGGCCCGGCGGACGACGAGTCGGTGCCGGGCGCACGCCCCTCGAACACACCCTCGTTCCTGTCGGCGGACGCCCTGCTGGCCTTCAACTGGCGGTTCGCGCTGGGCGACCAGCGGCTCTCCCGCAAGGAATTGGATCACCTCGCCGAGGCGAACCGCCCCGTCGTGCGGCTGCGTGACCAATGGGTCCTGATCGACCCTCGGGAAGTGCGTCGCGCCCGCGCGGAGCAGGACCGCAAGGTCACACCCGTCGACGCCCTGAGCGCCGCTCTGACGGGCTCCACCGAGGTCGACGGCCGCCCGGTCGACGTACACCCCACCGGGTGGCTGGCAGCCCTGCGGGAGCGGCTCGCGGACCCCGAGACGCAGGAGCCCGTCGAGCAGCCCGCCGCGCTCGCGGCCACCCTCCGCGACTACCAACGGCGTGGCCTGAACTGGCTGGCTCGGATGACGTCCCTGGGGCTGGGTTGTTGCCTGGCCGACGACATGGGACTCGGGAAGACGATCACGTTGATCGCCCTGCATCTGCACCGGCAGACCGACGAGTCGGCGGCCGGACCCACCCTGGTGGTCTGTCCGACGTCCCTGATGGGCAACTGGCAACGCGAGATCGAGAGGTTCGCGCCGGGTACTCCCGTGCGCCGCTTCCACGGCCCGCGGCGCGATCTGGGGGCCCTGGCCGACGGGGAGTTCGTGCTCACCACGTACGGCACGATGCGTCTGGACGCGGGTCGGCTCGCCGAGGTGCCATGGGGCATGGTCGTGGCCGACGAGGCCCAGCACGTGAAGAACCCGTACTCGACGACCGCCCGGGAGCTGCGCTCGATCGGCGCACGCGCGCGTGTGGCACTCACCGGTACCCCGGTGGAGAACAACCTGTCGGAGCTGTGGGCGATCCTCGACTGGACGACCCCGGGTCTGCTGGGCCCGCTCGCCGCCTTCCGTACCCGCTACGCGCAGGCCGTCGAGGGCGGTCAGGACCCGGCCGCCGCGGAGCGGCTCGCCCGGCTCGTACGGCCGTTCCTGCTGCGCCGGCGAAAGGCTGATCCCGGGATCGCGCCCGAGCTGCCGCCCAAGACCGAGACGGATCGGGCCGTGTCGCTCACGACGGAGCAGACAGGTCTGTACGAGGCCGTGGTACGCGAGACGCTGGCGGAGATCTCCGGTGCCGACAACATGGCGCGGCGCGGGCTGATCATGAAGTTGCTGACGGGCCTGAAGCAGATCTGCAACCATCCGGCGCAGTTCCTCAAGGAGGAGCGACCCAGGATCGCCGGGCGCTCGGGGAAGCTGGAGCTCCTGGACGAACTGCTCGACACGATCCTCTCCGAGGGAGCAAGCGTTCTTGTCTTCACCCAGTACGTCCGGATGGCGCGGCTCATCGAGCGGCACCTGAAGTCCCGTGGAATGTCCTCGCAGTTCCTGCACGGCGGTACACCCGTCGCGGAACGGGAAGCGATGGTGCGGCGTTTCCAGGACAGTGAAGTGCCTGTCTTCCTGCTGTCGTTGAAGGCTGCGGGCACGGGTCTGAACCTCACCCGCGCCGAGCACGTCGTGCACTACGACCGCTGGTGGAATCCGGCGGTGGAGGCGCAGGCCACCGACCGCGCCTATCGGATCGGGCAGAACAGGCCGGTGCAGGTGCACCGGCTGATCGCCGAGGGAACCATCGAGGACCGCATCGCCGAAATGCTGAACCGCAAGCGGGAACTGGCCGACGCGGTGCTCGGCTCCGGCGAGGCGGCACTGACCGAGCTGACCGACACCGAGCTGGCCGATCTGGTGGAGCTGCGAGGGGGCACGCGATGAGCCAGTACGACCGTGACACGGAGCGTACGTTCGCGGCGCTGCCTCCCGCGCCCGGGAGGGGCTTCGCGCAGACCTGGTGGGGCCTGGCCTGGTTGAAGGCGCTGGAGGACGCGGCGCTGGACTCGGGGCAGGTGAAGACGGGCCGCAGGCTCGCGCGCGCGGGTGCCGTGGGAGCGGTGTCGGTGCGCCCGGGGCGTATAACGGGCCGTCGTCCAGGACCGCGATCGCACGATGCATCGCGCCGACGTCCTGCTGGCGGAGCTGACCGACGATCAATGGACCCGTTTCGCGGACATGGCCGTCGAACGCGCCGGCCATGTCGCGGCACTGCTGGACCACGAAATGCCGCCGCATCTCGTCGAGGACGCGGCGGCCGCTGGGATCGAACTGCTGCCGGGCCTGGGCGATCTGGAGCCGGAGTGCGACTGCGGCGCCTGGGACCACTGCGGACACACGGCCGCGCTCTGCTATCAGGTGGCACGGCTGCTGGACGAGGACCCCTTCGTGCTGCTGTTGATGCGGGGACAGGACGAACGCGCCGTGGTGGACGCCCTCCAGGCCCGCAGCGCCGCACCCTCCGAAGAGCCCTCCGAGCCGCGGGGAGTGGACGCCGCGGAGGCCTATGCGGCCGGGGACATCCTGCCGCCGCTGCCCGCGCCGCCCGAGCTCCCCGACGAGCCCGGGGTTCCTCCGTCACTGGACACCGAGGCCGCGCCCGCGCCCGGAATCGATCCGGCCGCCCTGGAGTACCTCGCCGCGCGGACCGCCGCGCAGGCCCACCGCCTGCTCGCCGAGGCGCTGCGGCCCGGGACGGAATCGGACGCGCCCGCGGCTGAGTTGACCGTCGCTCAGGACGCCGTACGCCTCTCCGCGGGCCGCTCCCAACAGGGCGTCCTGGATCGGCTCGCAGAGGGTTCGGGGCGCAGCCGGGACTCATTGGAACTGGCCGTCCGCGCCTGGCGGCTGGGAGGTACGGCCGCGCTGTCCGCGCTGGAGGAGGAGTGGCCCGTCGCAGGAGAAGCACTCGCACGCGCGCGTGCCGCGCTGGAGTCGGCCTGGGAGGAGGACGAACGGCCGCCGCTTCGCGCCCGGGGCAACCGGTGGACGGTCATCGACACGCCCTCCCAGTTGCGCCTGGGCCGGGACGGCCGCTGGTGGCCGTTTCGGAAGGAGCGGGGCCGCTGGGTGCCCGCGGGGAGGGCGGCCCAGGATCCGGCGACGGCGTTGGCGTCCGCGGAGATCCACTCATCCGAAGAGGCCGTCTAGGAAAGCGGGTCGGCGCATCATGAACTGGAGCTGTCCGACGCCGGTGAGGTGGACGGCTTCGTCTCGGGCTGGATCACCCAGGCCCCGTTCCGTACCGACCGCGCCTACGAAAGGGTGACCGCCCGGCTCGGCGCGGACCGAGTGAACCGACTGCTCGTGGGACCTGGAATCAGGCACATGGCACGCCGGCCTTCCACCGGCACATCGGCCGGCAGGAGCCCGAAGCGCTGCCGGGCAGCGAGACCGACATCGTGGTGTTCCTCTCGACGAGCGCCCGCCGCCCCGCGTTCACCTGACGGTCGCACGGCGTTCGATACGGGGCCCAACTCTGGCCGCTGTCGTTGAACTTGCTCCCCAGGAGGCCCTGATGTCCCCGTATGCCACCGGCCGGCGCCGCGTCCACCGTTCACTCGCAGCGGGCGTTCCGCTGGCGGTGGTGGCCGCCGCACTGGTGGCGGCCGGTCCGGCCTCGGGATCGACGACCACCGCTCCGTACGTCACCCGCACGGCCACGCTCGGCGACATCCCGCTGGGCACGTTCAGCAACGCGTTGCTGCCGGGGACCGTGGCCGACGACCGGGGTGTGGACCTCGGCGGCATCGGCAGTGACATCTATCCGACCGGCCGTAAGGGCGAGTTCTGGACGGTCACCGACCGCGGGCCCAACGGCCAGATCAAGGTGGACGGCAGCAAGCGCCGTACCTTCCCGGTGCCGGGCTTCGATCCGGCGATCGTGAAGATCCGGGTGTCCGGCGACACCGTGAAGGTGCTGGACGCGATCCCGATCACCACGAGGTTCGGGAAGCCGGTCACCGGCCTGTCGAATCAGGAGGGGCGTGACGAGGCGCCGTACTCCTATGACGCGCGGACTCCCCTGTCGTACAACGCGAACGGGCTGGACACCGAGGGCATCGTGCGGGCCGGGGACGGGAGTTTCTGGCTCGTCGACGAGTACGGGCCCTCCCTGGTGCATGTCTCCGCGCGCGGGAGGGTGCTGGCGCGCTATGTGCCCGAGGGGCTGCACCTGACGGGCGCGGACTACCCGGTCGTGGAAGCGCTGCCTTCCGTCCTGCTGCACCGCAAGATCAACCGCGGCTTCGAGGGACTGGCCCAACTGCCGGGCGGTGACCTCGTGATGGCCGTGCAGAGTCCCCTGTCCCTCCCCGACGGGGATGCGGGGGACGCCTCGCGCACCACCCGTCTGCTGCGTTTCTCGCCGAAGAAGAAGGCGGTCACCGCCGAGTACGCGTACCGCTTCGACCCGGTGAACGTGGTCGACCCGAGTGAGGACGACACCTCCGAGCTCAAGATCTCGTCCGTGGTCGCCGTGGGCCGGGACCGGCTGCTGGTCGAGGAGCGCACGGACAAGGCCGCGCGGCTGCACGTCGTGCACCTGGGACGCACGGCGAACATCCTCGGCGGCCCCTGGGACGACGACACGACCTCTCCGTCGCTGGAGCAGCTCGACGACCCGGCGGCCTCCGGTGTGCCGGTCCTGGCCAAGCGCCTGGTCGTCGACCTGGCCACGGTCGACGGCGTGCCCGGGAAGATCGAGGGCGTCGCGCGCGTGGATCGCGACACTCTCGCCCTGATCAACGACAACGACTTCGGCATGACGGACGGCACCGGCGCCTTCGACGCGAACGGCCGGCTCGTGGACAGCGGCATCGAGACGACGGTGACGTACGTGCGGCTGCCGCGCGGCATCTGATCCCGGGCCCGGTCGGTGAGAGTGCGGCACGCACGCGTGCCGCACGAACACGTCGTCCTAGGGCAGGTCGACCCCAAGCGACGGCAGCAGCGACTCGAGGTCGCTCGGCAGCTCGCTCGGGAATTCCGAAGGCAGCGAGGGCACCTCGCTGGGTAGCCTGCTGGGCAGCTCGGTCGGGAGGTCCAGCGAGGGGCCCGACGAACTGCTGGTGCTGCTCTCGGCAGGCGTCTTCTCGTCCGGCGAGTCGTCGCTTCCCGAAGCGACCAGCACCACGGCTACGACGACGGCGATGCCCACGAGGGCGGCAATCAGGATGAAGAGCGGTCCGCGGCGCCGTCCGGAGCCGCCGTCCGGTGGCTGCTCCGGCGGCGGCCAATCACCGTACGAGGGCGGTCCGAAACCGCTGCCCGAAGGCTGCGTCCCACCCGGCGGTCCGGGCGGCTGAGGCGGTACGGGCGGCATGGCCATACCGTCCAGCGTCGCCTCGGACAGGGCAGGGCGCGACCCCCGCACGGCAGTTGATACGGGCTCATGGCGTGGACCGCATGATTCCGGAGCATTCCCGCGCGGAGATCGCCGTCAGCCGGCTCTCACCGGCACGCGCGCGTACTCAGCCGCGCGCCGCCAGCAGATGGTCCATGGCCAGCTGGTCGAGCCGCTCGAAGGCCATGCCGCGCGCGGCGGTCGCGTCCACGTCGAACTCCTCGAACGCCGAGCGGTCCGCGAGCAGCGCGTCCAGACCGTCCGCGGCCGTGGGCTGCGCCAGCTCGTCCAGACGCGAGGCGCGCAGGGCCTCCTGGACCTCCGGGTCGCCCCGGAAAGCGGCGGCACGGTCCTTCAGGATGAGGTAGTTGCGCATGCATCCCGCGGCCGACGCCCACACGCCGTCGAGGTCCTCGGTCCGCGGCGGCTTGAAGTCGAAGTGCCGGGGTCCGGCGTATCCGGCGCTCTCCAGGAGGTCGACCAGCCAGAACGCGGCCCGCAGGTCGCCGGCGCCGAAGCGCAGGTCCTGGTCGTACTTGATGCCGGACTGGCCGTTGAGGTCGATGTGGAAGAGCTTGCCCGCCCACAGGGCCTGTGCGATGCCGTGCGGGAAGTTCAGCCCGGCCATCTGCTCGTGCCCGACCTCGGGGTTGACGCCGTACATCTCGGGGCGCTCCAGGCGCTCGATGAACGCCAGGGCGTGACCGACGGTGGGCAGCAGGATGTCGCCGCGCGGCTCGTTCGGCTTGGGCTCGATCGCGAACTTCAGGTCGTAGCCCTGGGAGATGACGTACTCGCCGAGGAGGTCGAAGGCCTCCTTCATGCGGTCGAGGGCGACACGGACGTCCTTGGCGGCGCCGGACTCGGCGCCCTCGCGGCCGCCCCAGGCGACATAGGTCTTGGCGCCGAGCTCGACCGCCAGGTCGATGTTGCGGATCGTCTTGCGCAGGGCGTAGCGGCGCACGTCACGGTCGTTCGCCGTGAAGGCGCCGTCCTTGAACACCGGGTGCGTGAAGAGGTTCGTCGTGGCCATCGGCACGGTCATGCCGGTCGTGTCGAGCGCCTGACGGAAGCGCTTGATGTGGGACTCGCGCTCGGTCTCCGAGGACCCGAAGGGGATCAGGTCGTCGTCGTGGAAGGTCACTCCGTGGGCCCCGAGCTCGGCCAGGCGCTGCACCGACTCGACCGGGTCGAGGGCGCGCCGCGTGGCGTCGCCGAACGGGTCCCTTCCCTGCCAGCCGACGGTCCACAGGCCGAAGGTGAACCTGTCCTCGGGGGTGGGCTGGTAGTTCATGCCGCGGCTCCCTTGCTCGCTTGCGACTGATCGCTCACGACTATTTCGTCATGGCGCTTTACAAATTAGTATGCGGAAGCATCTCTGGGAAGAGACACAGGTGTCTTTCGTCAGACATGAGCCAGACATGAGCCGGGCATGAGCCGCAGAAAAGGGAGAGCCTGATGTCAGCAGCCGAGGGTCCGCTCGTCGTCGGCGTGGACACGTCCACCCAGTCCACCAAGGCGCTGGTCGTCGACGCGTCCACCGGTGAGGTCGTCGCGAGCGGCCAGGCGCCGCACACCGTGTCCTCCGGAGCGGGCCGGGAGAGTGATCCGCGCCAGTGGTGGGACGCCCTGTGCGAGGCCCTGCGCCAGTGCGGTGACGCGGCGCGCGAGGCCGCCGCGGTGTCGATCGGCGGGCAGCAGCACGGCCTCGTCACGCTGGACGCCCAGGGCGACCCGGTGCGTCCGGCCCTGCTGTGGAACGACGTGCGCTCGGCGCCGCAGGCTCGTCGACTGACCGAGGAACTGGGGGGCGCGAAGTTCTGGGCCGAGCGCACCGGCCTGGTCCCCGCCCCGTCCTTCACGGTCACGAAGTGGGCCTGGCTGGCCGAGCACGAGCCGGACGCGGTCCGCGCCACCAAGGCCGTACGCCTCCCCCACGACTACCTCACCGAGCGCCTCACCGGACAGGGCACGACCGACCGCGGTGACGCGTCCGGAACGGGCTGGTGGGCGTCCGGAACCGAGGCGTACGACGCGGAGATCCTTGCGCATGTCGGGCTCGACCCCGCGTTGCTGCCCCGCGTGGTGCGGCCCGGCGAAGTCGCGGGCACCGTGCGCGACAGCCATGACCTGCCCTTCTCCAAAGGCACGCTCGTCGCCCCGGGCACCGGTGACAACGCCGCCGCCGCGCTGGGCCTCGGGCTGCGCCCCGGCACCCCGGTGCTCAGCCTGGGCACGTCGGGCACGGTGTACGCGGTGTCGAAGCGGCGCCCCGCCGACCCCACCGGAACCGTGGCCGGATTCGCCGACGCCCACGGTGACTGGCTGCCCCTGGCCTGCACCCTGAACTGCACGCTCGCCGTCGACCGCATCGCGTCCCTGCTGGGCCTCGACCGCGAGGCCGTGGAACCCGCCGCCGACATCACGCTGCTGCCCTACCTCGACGGCGAACGCACCCCCGCCCTCCCCCACGCCTCCGGACTGCTGCACGGCCTGCGCCACGACACCACCGCGGGCCAGCTCCTCCAGGCCGCTTACGACGGCGCTGTCCACGCACTGCTGGGCGCACTGGACCTGGTCCTCGACGAGGACGCGGACCGCTCGGCCCCGCTGCTGCTGATCGGCGGCGGCGCCCGGGGCACCGCCTGGCAACAGACCGTACGGCGGCTGTCCGGACGTCCCGTCCAGGTGCCCGAGGCCAAGGAACTGGTCGCGCTCGGCGCCGCCGCGCAGGCGGCCGGGCTGCTCACCGGCGAGGATCCGCCCGCGGTGGCCCGGCGCTGGCGCACCGCCGACGGCCCGGTGCTGAACGCGGTGGAGCGGGACGAGACGACCCTGGCCAGGATCTCCGGGGTACTCTCCGACGCGGCCCCGCTGCTGGAGCGGAGCACGGCGAAGGACTGAGGACGACGGAGGCATGACCGCACCCCTGCACGAGGCCCACCCGGCAGGAGCCGGGCGCGCACTGCCCAACACACAACAGGGCATGCGCCGCCGCAACCTTGCCCGCGTGATGCACACCGTCAGCGCCGAGGGGCCCCTGTCCCGTGCCGCGGTCGCCTCACGCATCGGGCTCACCCGTGCCGCGGTGTCGACCCTCGTCGACGAGTTGATCCGCTCGGGGCTGCTCGAGGAGCTGGGTCCCGAGCGTCCCGGCCGGGTGGGACGGCCCGGCTCTGCGCTCGCCGTCAGCGGACAGGGCCCGGCGGGGATCGGCGCGGAGATCGGAGTCGATCACCTCGCGGTGTGTGCGGTCGATCTGCGCGGAGAGGTCCGGGCCCGGGCCGTACGGTACGGCCCGAACCGTGGACGCCCGCCCGAACCGGTGATCGAGGAACTCACCGAGCTGGTACGCCGGATCGTCGCCGAGGCCCAGCGCGAGGGTCTGTGGCCGGCCGGGCTCGCCGTGGCCGTGCCCGGCCTGGTGGCGCGCGACGCGCGAACGGTCGTACGCGCCCCGAACCTCGACTGGCACGACACCGACCTCGGCGCCCTGCTGCCCGCGGACCTGCCGCTGACCGTGGACAACGAGGCCAACTTCGGCGCGCTCGCCGAACTCCGGCTCGGCGACGGCACTCCACGGGACTTCCTGCACGTGTCCGCCGAGATCGGCATCGGCGCGGCGGTCGTGGTGGACGGACAACTGCTGCGAGGCACGCGGGGTTTCGCGGGAGAACTGGGCCATGTGCCGGTCCGCCCGGACGGACCGGCGTGTCCCTGCGGGGGCCGCGGGTGCCTGGAGCAGTACGCCGGGGAGGAGGCGGTGCTGCGTGCGGCCGGTCTGGAACCGGGCGAGGACCGCGTCGGGCTGCTCGCGGGGCGCGCGGCGGACGGCGACACGGACGTACGACGTGCCCTGCACGACGCGGGAGAGGCGCTCGGCATCGCACTGACCGGAGCCGTCAATCTGCTGGACCCCGAGGGCGTGGTGCTGGGCGGTGCACTGGCCGGGCTCGCGCCATGGCTGCTGCCGTCACTGGAGGCCGAGTTGGCGCGACGGACGGCGGGGCCGGCATGTCCGGTGGCCGTGTCGCGGCTGGGTCCGCACGGGCCGTTGCTCGGTGCCGCCCACTCGGTCGTCCGGACGGTGCTCGACGACCCGGCGACTGTGGCCGAACGGGCCTGATCACCAACGGACTTCGCCCGTTCGAGTGAGCGAGTTTTCCACAATCGCGCACCCGTCCACGGATACGCGGCGCGCACTTCTGCCCAACCCGCATGCGCCGTACCGTGATCCACGCGAGGCGCAGCTGTCGTGTTGTGGCGGCGGTGTGCACGGCGAGGTGGATGAGGGGGAATTCACGTGTCCGGGGAGACGACAACATCCGGGAAGGCAGCGGTTGGGCTGCGCCGCAACGCGATCGGTTTGCGCGCGGTGCTCTTCCAGGACGTCACAGCGAGGGCGCCGGTCGCGGCGATCACGACGGTCACAGCAGTCACAGCGGTCACAGCAGCCGCCGCGTCCATTCCGCCGAGCGCGAGAGTAGCCGGGACCGCACGCGTCCACCTCGACGAACCCTCCCCCAGCGGCCTTCCGCAGAACGGAGCTGTGCAGCGATGAGCGACCCCCGGATTCTGACCGTGCGCCCCGAACCGGGCGAGTACGCCTGGACGTTCGGCGGCGCGCCACCCGTGGCCCGGATCGCGCCCGGCACCGTCCTCGACCTCTACACGGAGGACTGCTTCGGCGGGCGGGTGCGCTCCGAGAAGGACCTGGTGTCGGAGGTGTGCGAATTCCCGTATCTCAACCCGCAGACCGGCCCCTTCCACATCGAGGGCGCGGAGCCGGGCGACACCGTCGCCGTGCACTTCGTCTCGATCGAACCCGCCCGGGACTGGGCCGCGTCGACGACGGTCCCCCTGTTCGGCGCGCTCACCTCGACGCACACCACGGCCACCTTGCAACCGCCGCTTCCGGAGACGGTCTGGATCTGGCAACTCGACCGGACCCGCCGTACGGCACTGTTCCGGGCGCACGACAGCGACATCGAGGCCGAGTTGCCCATCGACCCGATGCACGGCACCGTGGGCGTGGCCCCCGCCAATCTGGAAGTGCGCTCGGCCCTCGTGCCGGACGCGCACGGCGGGAACATGGACACGCCGGAGATGCGGGCCGGCGTCACCTGCTATCTCGGGGTGAACGTCGAGGGGGCTCTGCTCAGCCTCGGCGACGGTCACGCCCGGCAGGGCGAGGGCGAGACCTGTGGGGTCGCCGTCGAGTGCGCGATGAACACCACCGTGATCGTCGAACTGCTCAAGGGCCTCGCCACTCCGTGGCCGCGCATCGAGTCCGACACCCACATCATCTCGACGGGCTCGGCGCGACCGCTGGAGGACGCCTTCCGGATATCCCAACTCGACCTGGTGCATTGGCTTGTACGCGACTACGGGTTCAGTGAGCTGGACGCCTACCAGTTCGCAACCCAGACCGTCGAGTCGCCGCTGGCCAACGCGTGCGACACCAACTACACATGTGTGGCCAAGCTCCGCAAGCAGTGGCTGCCCGCCCGCGAGACACATCGCGGCGTGCATGCGCAACTGCGGGAGACGGCGGCAACCCTGCGACGGTGAGCAAGACATCCCGCGAGATCGTCCGCCCCGACCACCGAAAGGCACCGCCCCCTATGGAACGGGCAAGACCGCTCCCCACGAGACGTCGGCTCCTCCAGAGCGCCGCCCTGGCCGCCGTACCGTACGCGCTGCTCCCCGACGCGCGGGCCGGAGCGCAGGTCCAGGCCGTCGACCACCCGTCGGCCGAGTGGCAGCCGGCCACCACCGCCAACTACACCGGCCACACCGGCCACACCGGAACCCCACGCCCGGCGGGCCGGCCGGTCGATCGAGTGATCATCCACGTCACGCAGACGGCCTACGCCGCCACCCTGTCCATCTTCCAGAACCCGAGGAAGCAGGTGTCCGCGCACTACGTCGTCCGCTCGTCCGACGGTCATGTGGCGCAGTCCGTCCGGGAGTCCGACGTCGCATGGCACGCCGGGAACTGGGAGTACAACACGCGCAGCATCGGAATCGAGCACGAAGGGTGGGTGGACCGGCCCGGCTGCTTCACCGACGTGATGTACGAGGCGTCGGCGGGGCTCACCGCGGCGATCTGCACAAGACACGGCATACCTATGGACCGCGCGCACATCATCGGGCATGACGAGGTGCCGGGCACGGATCACACCGATCCCGGACCCAACTGGGACTGGGCTCGCTACCTGAGACTGGTCAACCTCGTCTGACCGAACAGCGTGACTGACTGAACGGGGTGACTGATTCACGTAGCCACGGTCGAAGTGGTTGTCCACGCGAGCACCCGGAGTGACGATGTCCTCAGCCGCATCGCAGTCCGGGGAGGCCGAGTTGACGGATCCATGGGTGGCCCTGGAGCCGGGGGCCGACCCTACCGAGCGCGTGCGGATGCTGCGTCGTGCGCATGAGACGTTCACCGAGGTGGGCAGGGTGCCGCGGCCGGTGCGTTCGGTGGTGGCCGACTCGTGGCGGCGTTCCGCGCGGGCCGGGGTCGGACCCGACGGCACCGCCCGGGTGGAGCTCGTGGACGGTGACCTCGGTGCCTATCGTGCCGAGCATCCGCTGGCCCGGGTGATGCCTCTGTTCCGGGAACTGATGGGCACGTTCGCGGCCGACGGTGAGCATCTGCTCGCGGTGTGCGACGCGCACGGCAGGCTGCTGTGGGTCGAGGGCGATGCGACCACCCGTAGGCGGGCGGACCGGATGAACTTCGTGCCCGGCGCACGCTGGGCGGAGACCGCGGTCGGGACGAATGCGCCGGGCACGGCGGTCGCCGTCGACCGGCCGGTGCAGGTCTTCGCCGCCGAGCACTTCATCCGGAGGGTGCAGCCGTGGACTTGCGCGGCGGCTCCCGTGCACGATCCGCGCACCGGGCGGGTGCTGGGCGCCGTGGACATCACCGGCGGGGACGGGCTTGCACATCCGCACAGCCTGGGATTCGTCCAGGCGGTCGCTCGGGCCGCCGAGTCCCAGCTGGCACTGATCGCTCCAGGGCAGCCGGCCGCCGACATGCCCGAACTGACCGCGCTGGGCCGGGACGAGGCAGTGCTCGTCGCGGCAGGCCGCCGGATCAGGCTCAGCCGCCGGCACAGCGAGATCCTGGTGCTGCTGGCCCGCCACCCGGAGGGGCTGACCGGCGACGAACTGCTGTGCGCGCTGTACGAGGACGAGTCGGTGACACCGGTGACCCTGCGCGCCGAACTGGCCCGGCTGCGCAGGCTCCTCGGTCCCGGGCTGCTGGCCTCACGGCCGTACCGGCTGACCGCGCAGGTCGAGTCCGATGTCGACGTTGTCGAGCGGCGCCTGGATGCCGGGGCGGTCACGGCGGCGGTGACAGCGTACGTCGGCCCGTTGCTGCCCGCCTCACAGGCACCGGCGGTGGTGCGGCTCAGGCGCCGTCTGGCCGACGGCCTCCGGACGGCGCTGATCGCCCGCGGTGACCCCGACCTGCTGGCCGACTGGGCGCACGCGCCGTGGGGCGAGGAGGACCTCGACGTCTGGCGCGCGCTGGCCGCCGTACGCCCGACGGCCGCGGTCCGCTCGCGGCTGGCCGCGCTGGAGTCGGAGCTGTCGGCACCGGCCGACTGGGCACGTGGGGCGGCGGGTCACCGGATCCCCGACGTGCGGAGCGACGCCGCCCCCGCAACGTACTCGCAACCTCCCCGTCCCTAGCCTCGCGCCGAGAGCTGCCCAACGGCGGGCAGCGCAGCTCCGGGAGGCAGAGCACCATGACCCGTTACGCGGCGCCCGGTACACAGGGCGCGATCGTCTCCTACCAGGCGCGCTACGACCACTTCATCGGCGGCGACTGGGTGCCGCCGGCTCGCGGGCAGTACTTCGAGAACCCGTCTCCGGTGAACGGGCAGCCGTTCACGGAGATCGCGCGCGGTACCGCCGAGGACGTGGAGCGGGCGCTCGACGCGGCGCACGCGGCCGCACCCGCCTGGGGCCGCACCTCGGTGACCGAGCGGTCCGACATCCTGCTCAAGATCGCCGACCGTATGGAGGCCCATCTGGAGCCGCTGGCGGTTGCCGAGAGCTGGGAGAACGGCAAACCGGTCCGCGAGACCCTCGCCGCCGACATTCCGCTGGCCATCGACCACTTCCGCTACTTCGCGGGCGCGATCCGTGCCCAGGAGGGCTCGCTCGGCGAGCTCGACGACGACACGGTGGCGTACCACTTCCATGAGCCACTGGGCGTCGTCGCTCAGATCATCCCGTGGAACTTCCCTATTCTGATGGCGACTTGGAAGCTCGCGCCCGCCCTCGCCGCGGGCAACGCGGTCGTCATCAAGCCCGCCGAGCAGACGCCGGCGTCCATCCACTACTGGATGAGCCTGATCGCGGACCTGCTGCCGCCGGGCGTGGTGAACATCGTCAACGGTTTCGGCGCGGAAGCGGGCAAGCCGCTCGCGTCGAGCCCGCGAGTGGCGAAGGTGGCGTTCACGGGCGAGACGACGACGGGGCGGCTGATCATGCAGTACGCCTCGGAGAACATCAAGCCCGTCACGCTGGAGCTCGGCGGCAAGTCGCCCAACATCTTCTTCGACGACGTCTGGGCGCAGAACGACGACTTCCGTGACAAGGCGCTCGAGGGCTTCACGATGTTCGCGCTCAACCAGGGCGAGGTGTGCACCTGTCCGTCCCGGGCGCTCGTCCAGCGCGGTCGCTACGCCGAGTTCCTCGAGGCGGCTGTCGCACGCACCGAGCAGATCACGGCGGGCCATCCCCTCGACACCGACACGATGATCGGCGCCCAGGCCTCCAACGACCAGTTGGAGAAGATCCTCTCCTACCTCGACATCGGCCGACAGGAGGGCGCCCGCATCCTCACGGGCGGCGAACGCGTCGAGTACGACGGTGAGTTGAAGGGCGGCTACTACGTCCAGCCGACGATCTTCGAGGGCGACAACCGCATGCGGGTCTTCCAGGAGGAGATCTTCGGACCCGTGGTCTCGGTGACGTCCTTCGACGACTTCGACGACGCCATCAAGATCGCCAACGACACGCTGTACGGCCTCGGCGCCGGCGTGTGGACCCGCGACATCAACACCGCGTACCGGGCCGGCCGTGCGATCCAGGCGGGCCGCGTCTGGACGAACTGCTACCACGCCTATCCGGCACATGCGGCGTTCGGTGGGTACAAGCAGTCCGGGATCGGCCGTGAGACGCACAAGATGATGCTGGAGCACTACCAGCAGACGAAGAACCTGCTGGTGTCGTACTCGCCGAAGAAGCTGGGCTTCTTCTAAACGCACGAGGAGAGGCGCCCGACCTGGACTTCTGCCCGTCGGGCGCCTCCCGCGTGGACAACCCGGAGGCAGACGAGACGAGAGGGCTCCGTGGAAGCGGAACTCGTGACGCTGATCGGGACCGGAGCGACGACGACGCGGCTCAGGCCGCGCCGCTCCGAACCGAACGGGCTGACAAACCGAACGGGCTGAACACGCGGCCCGGCCCCGGCCGGTGCCTCCAGTCCGAGCGCCGAAGCACGCTCCGCTGCGGCACCAACTCCCGATCGGGCATCACTTTCGCTTGGCGGCCTCCTCAATGCGGTCGAAGAGCTGCTGGCGGTGGTGGGCGTGGGTGAAGTCGGCGACTCGGTGGGTGCCTTGGTTCAGGTCCTCGCGGATACCGGCGTAGGCGTGGCCGATGGTGTAGGCCGGGCTGGTGCGGGCGTCGGCGAGGGCGGGCAGCTCGTAGGCGGCGGGCAGGGGCAGTTCGGCCAGTTCCCTGTTCTCGCCGCGGGCGCCGCGGAGGGTGACCGGTCCGATCTGGAGATGGCCGGTGGGCCCGGTGATCTGGATGTCGCCCTGGGTGCCGTTGATCTCCCACAGGAAGTTCGTGCCCCGGTTCAGTCCACCGCGGTAGTGGGCGGAGACGACGGTGCCGGACTCAAGGACACCCTGGACGGCAACCTGGTCGGCCGTGCGCTTGGGCACTTCCTCGCCGGTCTGCGCGACGCGGGCGGTGGCGTAGCGGGTGACGACGGTCGCGTCGAGGTCGGCGAACTCCCCGAGCACCATGGTCAGCGCGTCGATGGTGTGGCCGAAGGGAATGGTCAGCAGCGTCGCGCCGTTCGCGGGGTCGAGCAGGTAGACGTTGCCCTGGTCGACGGTGCCGCCGTAGGCGAATCCCGAGCCGACCAGGGTCGTGGACAGTACGTCGCCCACGTAGCCGTCGGCGATGAGGTCGCGCAGGTACCGGACGTGCGGTGAGGTGCGGGCCTGGAGACCGATGAAGGTACGGATGCCCTTGGCCTGAGCGGTCTCCGCCAGCTCCTTCGTCTCGGACGCGTTCTTGCCCAACGGCCATTCACTGAGCACCATCTTCCCGGCGTTCAGCGCGGCCATCACGTTCGCGTAGTGGTCGGGAGCCTTGACGCTGACCACGACGAGGTCGACGTCCGGGCTCTCGGCCAGTTCCTTGGCGCTGCCGAAGGCGAGCGGCACTCCGTACTGCTCGCCCGCCCTGCGGGCGGAGTCGGGGTTGGACGTGCTCAGTGCGCGTACGTCGAACCCGTCAAGGGCCCGCAGCGCGGGCAGGTGGGAGGCGGCCGCCCAGCCGCCGGAGGCGCTCAGACCGATGATCCCCACGCCGATGGAAGACCCGGACGCGAGCGAGGAAGAGGTCGGGGAAGAGGCCAAGGACATAGGTGTCTCCTACACATGGACGGGCGGGGGTATGGATCACTCCCGCCGACCAACCGTAACCCATGTACACATCCTTGCGAACATAGCGGCGACAGGACCGGTGATCCCGATACCCTTGGCCCATGGCCAGCCGCACATCCTCCCCGCTCACCCACCCCGACACGGAGGACTTCGACCTCTTCAAGATCATGAGCGCGTTGGCCGACCCCACCCGACTGGCCATCGTCGTGACGCTGGCCCACCGGCCCGGCCTGGCCTGCAAGGGCTTCTACCCGGCCGTGGCGAAATCGGCCCTCACCCGCCACCTCCGCATCCTGCGCGAGGCCGGCCTCATCCACCAGCACGACGTCGGCACAACCCGCGTCAGCGCCCTGCGCAAGGACGACCTCGACCAGCGCTTCCCCCACCTGATGGACCTGGTCATCAACGAAGGCGCCAAGGCCGACCTGCCGGTCCTTGTAGCGGACACCGAGAGCGCCTGACGCCTGCTGCCTCGTGGCGCCGAACTCGCCTTCGGCCGCAGGGCGTTGGACGGGTCTTCTACGCGCTGATCTCAGGTGGCCGGTGAACAGTCGTCCGCGGAGCTGTGGTTCGTGCGGCACAGCAGGGCCGCCCACAGGTCGAGACGGTCGGCGAGGCGGGACAGGTCGCGGCCGGTGAAGTGTTCGATGCGCTGGATGCGGTAGTGGACGGTGTTGACGTGCAGGTGCAGTGCCTCTGCGGTGCGGGCCCATGAGCCGTCGTAGGCGAGGAAGGTCCGCAGGGTGTGCAGCAGTGGGGCGGCGGAGGCGTTTGTGGTGTCGAGGAGAGAGCCGAGCACGGCGCGGCTGTAGACGGTGCGGACCTCGGCCGGCAGGCCGGTCAGCAGCGTGTTGAGGCTGGTGAGGGCGGTGGCGTCGGTGAGGAGTGAGGCGTCCGGGGCCGTGCTCCGCGCCGAGGCCAGGGCGTAGCGGGCCTCTGCGAGCGCCCCCGCCAGGTCGTGCGGTCCGGCGGCCGGTGACCCGGTGCCGCCGTGCAGCGGCACGGACGGCTCGCACGCGGCGACGAGATGCCAGAGCTCGCTCGGAGCGGCCACGACGCCGGGGAGGACCGCGAACGCGGTGCCGTCAGGGAGCCGCCCCACGGAAGCAGGCCCCGCTCCCGCCACGTGGGCGATGACCTCCGCCAGCGCGCCCTCCGCCAGACCCTCGCTCCGAGCGCCGGTGTCCGCGGCGATCACGCGGTAGGGGCCCTCGGCGGCAGGCAGTCCGCAGGCGCGCAGTGCGCCCGCCACGGCGCCGCTCTCCGCACCGGGCCGGGCGAGCAGTGCACCCAGTTCGTCCGCCGCCTGGTGGGTGGCGGCCCGGCGCCGGGTCTGCCCCTCCTGACAGCGGCCCAGGATCGCGGCGACCTCGTGCAGCATGCGAGGCGGTGCGGCGTCCGGGTCGGGCAGACAGAGGTGCCAGCGTTCGTACGGTGTGGTGGCGGCGTCCATGTCGACCGGGACCGTCGTGCAGATGCCGTCCGCGAGCAGTGCGGCAGCCTCGGAGGTGGGGAGGGCGGGCGCGCCTTCCGTGGCCGCGACCGTGCGGCCGGTGGCGGTGAGGACGTATGCGACGGCCGAACGTCCGAGGTGAGCGAAGGCGGCGGCGACGATGGCGTCCGGGCCGGCGTCCTGGGCGGCAAGGCGGCTCAGCCGGGCGCGGGCGTACTCAGGCAGAGCATGGTGGCGGCTCAGCTCCCCCCACTGCTGGAGGTACACCCTGTCGGTGACGGCCCGGAACATGACGTGGGCCGGGACGGCCGCCACCGGGATGCGATGCCGTACGCACGCCTCGATCAGGTCGTCAGGGACCGAGCCGTGCGTCTCCTCCCCGGCCAGCAGCACGGCGGCATCCGCGCCGCGCAACCCCGCAACGAACCGCTCCGCCTTGCCCTTTCCGCTCTCCGGCGTCCACCACACCAGTCCGCTGAGCACGACCTCGCCCGGCCGCACGAAACGGGCGGGGTCCTCCAGATCGGTGACGGTCACGCCGCTGATCTCCCGCCGCAGCAGCGCGTCCTCGGCCCACAGCGGGCGCAGGCCGAGTGTCTCGTCCCCCAGGAGGTGTTCGACGTGCATGTGCTGCGGCTCCTCGTACGGCACCGGATCCGGCCACTCCTCGGACGCGAACCCGGGATCTTGCATAAGCCAGGTGGCTTCGAGTCATCGCATGGTAAGTGCCAGATCAGATGCTGAATACGCCTCTTGGTTGATCCTCCAGTGTTCATGCCGGAAAGGTCGGCGTTTCCGTGTGGTGAACCAGTCGTCCGAGGCCGGTTCGCGTTGCTTCACTGGCGGTCATGGACCTGAACACGGTGGTGGAGACACGGGACGCCCGGCATCCCGCGCCCTGGCGGCCGGGGGACGCCTGGCTCGGCGGCGGCACGTACCTCTTCTCCGAGCCCCAGCCCCACCTGCGGCGCCTGGTGGACCTGAGCCGGACCGGCTGGACGCCCATCGAGCTCCGCCCGGACGGCACGCTGGAGATCGCCGCCACCTGCACGATCGCTCAGTTGTCCCGGTTCGCGAAGGGGCTCGACGCCACGGCGGCGCCGCTGTTCGAGCAGTGCTGCCGTGCCTTCCTGGCCTCTTTCAAGATCTGGAACATGGCCACCGTCGGCGGGAACCTCTGCAACGCCCTCCCGGCCGGCCCGATGATCTCCCTGGCCTCCGCGCTCGACGGCGAGTGCCTGTTGCTGGCCCAGGACGGCGTACGGCGCCGGGTGCGCGTCGCGGACTTCGTCACCGGTGCCGGCCGCAAGGTCCTGGCCGACGGGGAACTGCTGCGGTCGGTCACGCTGCCCGGCCGGGCACTGGCCTGCCGTACGGCGTTCCGGCAGGCGTCGCTGTACGGCCTCGGCCGGTCCGGAGTGCTGGTCATCGGCGCGCTCGACCCACTGGACGGCTCCCTTGCGGTCACGGTCACCGCCTCGACGGTCCGGCCGGTGCGGCTGTGGTTCCCGCTGCCGCCGAGCGCGGACGGACTGCGTACGGCGATCGGGGCCGCCGTCGCCGACGACGAGTGGTTCGACGACATCCACGGACTCCCTCAGTGGCGGCGGCACATGACGTACCGGTTCGCGGAGCAGATCCGGCGGGAGCTCGGAGGGGCAGCAGGATGAGGGTCGAGGTCAACGGGAGGTCGTTCGGGGAGGAGCCCCGTCCGGGGCAAGTGCCTGCGCACGTACTTGCGCGAGCGCGGCTGGTTCGGTGTGAAGAAGGGCTGTGACGCCGGTGACTGTGGCGCCTGCACGGTGCACGTGGACGGCGAGCCGGTGCACAGCTGCCTGTACCCGGCCTTCCGCACCGACGGCCGTGCGGTCACCACCGTCGAGGGCCTGGCCTCACCGGACGGTGAACTCCACCCCGTACAGCAGAAGTTCCTCGACGCGCAGGGCTTCCAGTGCGGGTTCTGCACGGCCGGCTTCCTGATGACGACGGCAAAGCTAGGGGAGGACCAACTCACCGATCTGCCAAGGGCGTTCAAGGGCAACCTGTGCCGCTGCACCGGGTACCGGGCCATCGAGGACGCCGTGCGCGGCGTCCGTCACATCGAGGAACCCGGCGCCGGTGAGTCCGTCGGCCGTAACCTGCCCGCCCCGGCGGGACCGCAGGTCGTCACCGGCACCGCCCGCTACACCTTCGACATCGACGTACCCGGCCTGCTGCACATGAAGTTGCTGCGCTCCCCCCACGCCCACGCCCGCATCACCGCGATCGACACCACGGCGGCCCTGCGCGTGCCCGGAGTCCACGCCGTGCTCACCCACCACGACGCCCCGGAACGGCACTTCTCCAGCGCCCGCCACGAACACCCGACGGAGGACCCGGACGACACCCGCGTCCTCGACGACACCGTCCGCTTCGTCGGACAGCGGGTCGCGGCAGTCGTCGCGGACAGCGAGGCCGCCGCCGAGGAGGGCTGCCGGCGCGTCGAGGTGACGTACGACGTCCTGCCCGCCGTCCTCGATCCGGAGGAGGCGATGCGGCCGGGCGCGCCGGTCGTGCACGACAAGGACGCGGCGACGGCCCGGATTTCCCGCCCGCGCGACAACGTCGTCGGCGAGACGCACGGCGAGATCGGCGACGTCGAGGCGGGATTCGCCACGGCCGACGCCGTGTACGAGGAGACCTTCCGCACTCAGCGGGTGCAGCACGCGAGCCTGGAGACGCACGGTGCGGTGGCCTGGTTCGACGAGGACGAACGGCTCACCGTCCGCTCCAGCACCCAGACCCCGTTCCTGACCCGCCGCGCCCTGTGCGCCCTCTACGACCTGCCGCACGACAGGGTCCGGGTGGTGGCCGGCCGGGTCGGCGGGGGCTTCGGGGGCAAGCAGGAGATGCTCGTCGAGGACATCGTGGTCCTCGCCGTGCTGCGGCTGCGGCGGCCGGTGAAGCTGGAGTACACGCGGGCCGAGCAGTTCTTCGGGGCGACCACCCGGCATCCCTTCACGATCGGCGTGAAGGTCGGGGCCCGCCGTGACGGCACCCTCACCGCGCTCCGACTCCGGGTGCTCTCCAACACGGGCGCATACGGCAACCACGGCCCGGCCGTGATGTTCCACAGCGTCGGCGAGTCCACGGCCGTCTACCGCGCCCCGCACAAGAAGGTCGACGCCTACTCCGTCTACACGCACACCGTCCCGGCCGGTGCCTTCCGGGGCTACGGGCTCGGGCAGGTGATGTTCGCCGTGGAGTCCGCGCTCGACGAACTCGCGCGCCGACTCCGTCTGGATCCACTGGAGTTCAAGGCGAGGAACATCATCGGCCCCGGCGAGGCGATGCTCACTCCCGGTGGCCACGAGGAGGATCTGCACATCGCCAGCTACGGCCTCGACCAGTGTCTGGCGATCGTGCGCCGCGCCCAGGCGGAGCCCGCGACCGAACCCGTCCCCGCGGGCTGGCTGGTCGGTGAGGGCGCGGCCCTGGCGATGATCGCGACGGGTCCACCGGGCGGCCACATCGCCGACGCGAAGGCCGCCCTGCTCGCCGACGGCACCTTCGATCTGGCCGTCGGCACCGCCGAATTCGGCAATGGCACCACCACCGTGCACCGGCAGATCGCGGCCGGCGAACTCGCCACCACCGTCGACCGGATCACCGTCCGCCAGTCCGACACGGATGTCGTACGCCACGACACGGGCGCCTTCGCCTCGACCGGTGTGGTGGTCGCGGGCAAGGCCACCCTGCGCGCCTCCCGTGCCCTGGCCGACCTGCTCCTCGACTTCGCCGCCACGCATCTGCGCGTCCCGCGCACCGACTGCCGACTCGCCGAGGAAGCGGTGCTCCACCCCGGCGGACGCCTCCCCCTCAAGGAGTTGTACGCCGCCGCCGAGGCGGTCGGCGTCACCTTCGCCGCTGACGGCCACTTCGGCGGCACCCCGCGCTCGGTCGCCTTCAACGCCCAGTGGTTCCGCATCGCCGTCGACCCCGGCACCGGCGAGATCCGCATCCTGCGCAGCGTCCACGCGGCCGACGCCGGCAAGGTCATGAACCCGATGCAGTGCCGCGGCCAGGTCGAAGGGGGCGTCGCCCAGGCACTGGGCGCCACCCTCTTCGAGAACGTCCGCATCGACGAGCGCGGTGAGGTCGAGACGGCCGCCTTCCGCCGCTATCGGCTGCCCCAGTACGCCGACATCCCTCGTACCGAGGTCCATTTCATGGAGACGGCCGACACCATCGGACCGTTGGGCGCCAAGTCGATGAGCGAAAGCCCTTTCAACCCGGTCGCGCCCGCCTTCGCCAACGCCCTGCGTGACGCGACCGGCGTCCGCTTCACCGAACTGCCGCTCACCCGCGACCGGGTGTGGCTGGGGCTGCGGGATCAGAAGGTGAGCGGCCGCTCGTAGAAGCCCAGCCGGTGCGGCGCACGGCCCGGGCCAGGAAGTGGTGGGCCGCGTCCTCGTAGCAGGCCAGGTCCCAGCCCGTCGCGTGCAGGGCCGGGCGCAGGTTCTCCTCGGCCAGCGGGTCGGCGGGGTCGAGGGGGCGGCCGTGGCGGGCGGCGCGTTCGGCGCGGCCGGAGGGATGAAAGAGCAGCAGGACGCCGCCGGGGGCGGTCACCCGGGCCCACTCGCGCAGAGCGGTCGCGGGGTCGGGGACGTGATCGACCAGGCCCGCGCTGAAGATGCCGTCCAACGCCCCGGTGGGGAGCGGGAGTCGGCAGGCGTCGGCGAGCACAAGGCCGGTGCGTCCCTTTCGGGCGGCGGCGGTGAGCATCGCCGGGGTGAGGTCGGCGCCGAGCACGGCGCCTTCGATGCCGACCTCGGCGCGCAGTGCGGCCAGGGCACGGCCGCTGCCGCAGCCGACGTCCAGGACCCGCTGTCCCGGGCGCAGCCCCATGCGGGAGACGGCCGCCGCGTACCGGGGGCCGTCGGCGGCGAAGCGCTCCTCCCAAGCGGCCGCCCGGGGTGTGAAGAAGGCACGGGTCGTGGTCGCCGTGGCCCGCGACGCCACCAGGGTGGCGAAGCGTTCGAAGACTCCGTCGCGGTGCGGGGCCAGAGCGGCCAGTTCGGCAGGAGCCGATTCCTGGAGGTCCGGCGCGGTGGCCGCCTCCTCCGGGAAGGCCACGGCGAACGCGTCGACCGCCGCCTTGTCCACCTCCAGGTGGAACTGGAGCCCCCAGGCCGACCCACCGATCCGGAACGCCTGGACCGGGTAGCGCTCACAGGAGGCCAGCAGGGTCGCACCCGCCGGGAGGTCCATGGTGTCGCCGTGCCAGTGCAGCACGCGCAGGCGCTCGGGGAGTCCGGCGAACAGCGGATCGGCGAGGGCCGCCGAAGTCGTCCGTACGTCCTCCCAGCCGATCTGCTCGGCGTCCCCGGCACGGGCCGTGCCGCCCGCGGCCACCGCCAGCAGCTGCGCGCCGAGACATACGCCGAGCACGGGGACCTCGGCCTCCAGCGCGGCCCGCAGCAGTGACAGCTCGGCCGCCCGGGTCACGAAGCCCGAGGAGTCTTCGTAGGCCGCCATCGGCCCGCCCATCACCACCAGCGCCGTCAGTCCGGCAGGCGACTGAGGCACCGGGTCCCCCGCCCAGGTACGGCACACCCGCACCGGCAGCCCGGCCGCCTCCAGCGCCGTACCGATGGCGTACGGGCCCTCGTACGGCGTGTGCTGGACGACCAGGACGCCCGTCGCTTCCGTCCAGCTCACGAGTGGCCCTCCGCTGTCGCCGTACCGATATCGCTCGGTGTGACGCCCCATGAGACACAGCCGTCGTCCACGCAGATCGCCTCCCGGACGACCGTACCCGGACTCACCTCCCAGACAAACGCACATGCCACGCATGTCAGGCTCGATTCCGGCTCATGCAAAGCAAATGAGAGTTTCACCTTGCATTTGCGGCATCCGTGAGGCGGCTGGTCGACGGCGGGAGGCCGACGCACTGAACTCGACCTCCACCAGCCGCGCCCACGATCTGCGAGGTGGCACCTGCCTCACTCATCGCAGCTGCGATGGTGTCGCAGCCGACCCCGCCCGCCCCCGACTACGGTGGGCCACGGCACGACCGAAGCGCGACAGATCCACTCCTTCTCGGTGAGGTGTTCCGTCATGAGCCTGAGCATCCGCAATCAGATCCCCGGCACCGTCACCTCCATCGCGGCCGGTGAAGTGATGGCGACGGTGAGGGTTCGCCTCGACGGCGGTCAGGACCTCACCGCGGCCATCACTCTGGAGTCCGTCAAGGACCTCGGCCTCGCCGAAGGCTCCGCCGTGCGCGCGCTGGTGAAGTCGACGGAGGTCGCCCTGGCCACCGGGCCGGTGGAGGGTCTCTCCATCCGCAACCAGTTGCCCGGCACGGTCACCGACGTCGCCACCGGCGGTGCCATGGCCTCCGTCAAGGTCACGGTCGACGGCGGCGAGCTGACCGCCGCGATCACCAAGGACGCCGTCACCGATCTCGGCCTGGCGGCCGGCTCTGCCGTGGTCGCGCTGATGAAGTCGACCGAGGTCTCGCTCGCGACTGCGTGAGTCGGCCCCTGGAGCCGCACGGCCCTGGGCGACCAGCACTTCCATCGGCCGGGACGAGAACTCAGCCGATCCACCCGCTGCCGGCCGATCGCGGCGGCCTCACTCCCAATCCCTCACTCCCGTTCCCTCAATCCCATTGGTAGGGCAGGTACTTCCCGTCGAGGGTGATGACGACCCGGTCGCCCGCGGGGTCGGGAACACGTCGGACGTCGAGGCGGAAGTTGATGGCGCTCATGATGCCGTCGCCGCACTGCTCGTGGATCAGCTCCTTGATGGTCGGCCCGTAGACCTGGATTACCTCGTAGAGCCGGTAGATCGTGGGGTCCACGGGAACGGCCGCGTCCAGGGCTCCCCGTGTCGGCTGGAGTTGGAAGGCGAGGGCGGCATCCTCGCCGAGTTCGAGCAGCGCCGCGGCCGTGGCGGCTTCGTCCTTGCCCATGGGGTGCTGGCCGAGCAGGGCCGCCGTGGTCCAGGCCGGCGGTTTGCCGACGGCTTCGGCCAGTTGGGCCCAGGTGACACCGGTCTTCACCTTGGCCTGACGTACGGCTTCGGCGGCTTCCTGCTTGCTGAGCATGTGCATCTCCCCTTGCCGACAACGGTCCTGGTGGCACGTCACACCAGAGTAGGAGAACGCTCACCGCCACGAGTGAGCAGGCGGGACGCGCCGCATCTCGACCGCAGGACGCCCCCCAACGTCAGCACACGACGATCGAACACCTACGCTGCCTGGTGGGAGGACCGGTCGAGGAAGGAGCCCGCGTGGCAAGCAACCGCCCCGATGCGCCGACCGACACGCCCGGCGCTCCGCGTGCCATTCCTCCCGGCCAGCGCCATGTGCACGGGTGGCCCGTCTCGCACTACGGCCCCGTCCCCCGCTTCCGCCCCGAGCGCTGGAACCTGCGCGTGTTCGGCGCCACCTCCACCGGCGACGAGCACATGTGGACGTTCGACGAACTCACCGCGCTCCCCCGCACGACAGTCGTCGCCGACCTGCACTGCGCCACCGGCCCGACCTCGACGGACCACGAGTGGTACGGGATCCCCGCCACGGCCGTCCTGGACCTGGTCCCGCCCGCGCCGGACGTCACCCACGTCATGGCCTGGGCGGAGTACGGCTACACCGCCAACCTCCGCCTCGCCGACTTCACCACCCCGGAAACTCTCCTGGCCACCCATCACGACGGCGAGCCCCTCACCGCCGAACACGGCTTCCCGCTGCGCATGGTCGTGCCGCACCTGTACGGCTACAAGAGCGCCAAGTGGCTGCGCGCCATCGAGTACCTCACCGATGACCGCCGCGGCTTCTGGGAGGAACGCGGTTACCACAACCTCGCCGACCCCTGGAAGGAACAGCGCTACTCCCACCAGGAGCAGGAGGGTGAGGGGCCGGCGCTTCCGGCTTCCTGACCCGGCTGCGCACCAGCGTTTTGATCATCGGCCACCTCTCCTGTTCTACGGCCACAGCAGGTGACGTTCCCAAACGCTGTGGCGGTCGGGGCATTCGTAGCTCAGCCGGTTGTGGAGGCGGCTCTTGTCCGCCTGCCAGAACTCGATCCTGGCGGGAACGAGGGTGTACAGCCTCCACTCCGGACTCACGAGAGAGGGGTCCGCCTCGATGCGGGCCAACGCCTCCCGGAACGCCAGGTCGCGACCTTCGACGCTGTTCAGGTGCTCGCTCTGGCGGCCCAGCAGCACTTCGGCACGGGCTGAGGGCGCACGCGCGAGCAGGTCGGCGGCGCTCTCCTCCGGGGACGCGGGCTCAACAGCGCCGCGTACCCGTACCTGGCGGCCCTGGTGAGGCCAGTAGAAGGTGAGCGCCGCACGGGGCCGGCCGGCCAGTTGGCGGCCCTTGGGGCTGTGGGCGTGGACGGCGAACTGCCAGCCGTCGCCGTCCACGTTCTTGAGGATGAGCACCCTGGCGTCCGGGTCGCCGTCCTCGTCGACCGTCGACAGGGTCATGGCGTGCGCGTCGGGCACACCCGCCGCGACAGCCTCCCTCAGCCAACTCAGGAACAGCTCGACGGGATCGGCAGGGGCGTCGGCGGGATCGAAGTCCGCCGGCGGTCCCGCGAACACCTCCAGACCGCGCAGCCAGGCCCGCACGCTCACAGGCTCTGCGGGGTCGGTGACTGGGATGGCCGTCATTCGGTGGATGGCGTGGGCGGACGTGGTCGGGTCAGTCACGGAAAACGGTCTCCTTGCACTGGTACGTCGTTTCAACGAGTTTCAGGCCTCACGCCGTCCGGGCACAGTCCGCCCCCAGGCGCAGGCTCTCGGCGACCGCGTGGGGGATGTCGACGACGGGGAAGATGGCGTGCCGTACAGTCCGTTCCGCGTCGACGACCAGGATCAAACGCTTGTGGCGCAACCGGCCCGCGCCGCGGAACATCGGCAGCCGCAGGGCGGCCGCCAGTTGGTGGGCGGCGTCGGACAGGAGAGGGTGAGGGATCTCCTCGGCGCGGGCGAACTCCGCTTGCTCGTGCGGGAGTTGGGTGCTGATGCCACGCACGTCCACGCCCGCCCGCCGGAACTCGGGCCAGGCGTCCCGGAACAGCTTGTTCTCCAGGGTGCAGCCGACGGCGCCGGGGATCGGCGGCTCGCCCCACTCGACTCCCGTGCCGGGGTAGGTGAAGAGCACGGTCGCGGCGGAGTCCGGTGAGACCACGGGCAGGTCGACGCCCTGCGTGCCGGGCAGTTCGAGGCCGTCGCGCAGCCGGGTGCCGGCCAGGGCGTGCACCCGGGCGTGCTCGGCGCTGTCGGCCTCGGCGGTGGCGGTGAGACTTCCGTCGCCCGACACCCAACGGTCGCCCCAGTCCTGCATGGCGACGAGCAGGGGCAGCAGCGCGAACCCGGCGTCCGTGAGGAGATATTCGTAGCGCACCGGACGCCGCTGATAGAGGCTGCGGTGCAGTACCCCGCTCGCGACCAGCCGACCGAGGCGCTCGGTGAGGACCTTGCGCGACAGGCCGATCTCGGCGGCCAGGGTGTCGAAGCGGACATGGCCGCGGGCGACCTCCCGCAGCACCAGAACGTTCCACCAGTCCCCCAGGACCATGGCGGCCTGGGCGATGCCGCAGTTCTCGTCGGCGTTGTGCATCCTCATGCCCACATAGTAGGTTCCTTTTCGGGACTCACTTTGTTTCCGACTGGAACTTACCGCCCGCCGACGTCCGGGACGCGGGCCCAGCGTGGGGAGTTGCACCGTGACCACCATCAGCAGGGTCGTCGCACGGGAGATCATCGACAGCCGGGGCAATCCGACCGTCGAGGTGGACGTGGAACTCCGGGACGGCTCGCTCGGCCGCGCGGCCGTGCCGTCGGGGGCCTCCACCGGCGCACGGGAGGCGGTGGAACTGCGCGACGGCGACCCGACCAGGTTCCACGGCAAGGGAGTTCGACGCGCGGTCGACGCCGTGAACGAGAGCATCGCCGACGCGGTGACCGGACTCGACGCCGAGGACCAGGCGACCGTGGACCACACCATGATCGAACTGGACGGCACCGACACCAAGTCACGCCTCGGCGCCAACGCCCTGCTCGGCGTCTCCCTGGCCACCGCCAAGGCGGCCGCGGCCGCCCACCGCCTGCCCCTGTACCGCTACATCGGCGGAGTCGACGCCCGGCTGCTGCCGGTGCCGATGATGAACATCGTCAACGGCGGTGCCCACGCCGACAATCCGCTCGACTTCCAGGAGTTCATGATCGCCCCCATCGGCGCGGCCACCTTCGCCGAGGCCGTCCGCATGGGTTCCGAGGTCTTCCACACCCTGCGCGGGAGCCTGGTCGCCGCCGGCCACAGCGTGAACGTCGGCGACGAGGGCGGCTTCGCACCCGACCTGCGCACCGCCGAGGAGGCCCTGGACTTCGTCGTGCGCGCCATCGAGCAGACCGGCTACAAGCCCGGCAGCGACATCACCCTCGTCATGGACCCGGCCACCTCCGAGTTCTTCCACGACGGCGTCTACGACTACTCCGGCGAAGGCGTCCGCCGCACCCCCGCCGAACACGCCGACTACCTCGCCACGCTCGTCGACCGCTACCCCGTCGCCTCCATCGAGGACCCGATGGCCGAGGACGACCACGACGGCTGGCGCGACCTGACCGCCCGGCTCGGCGACCGGTGCCAGCTCACCGGCGACGATGTCTTCTGCACCAACGAGACCATCCTGCGCGCCGGAATCCGCGACGGCATCGCCAACTCCATCCTGGTCAAGGTCAACCAGATCGGCACCCTCACCGAGACCCTGGCCACCGTCGCCACCGCCCACCGCGCCGGATACACCGTCGTCATGTCCCACCGCTCCGGCGAGACCGAGGACACCACCATCGCCGACCTCGCCGTCGCCACCGGCTGCGGCCAGATCAAGACCGGCTCGCTGTCGCGCGCCGACCGCACGGCCAAGTACAACCAACTCGTCCGTATCGAGGAGGACTTGGGCAGCCAGGCCAAGTACGCGGGGCGCGACGCCCTGGGACTGCGCCGCTGACACCGGCGACGCAGCCACCGGCATGGGCTGAGGAAACCGTCGGACCCGTCCGGCGCTCCTCACATGCCCACGCCGAAGCGTGTGCGTGAGGTGTAATCCCGGGCGCTCCCAGCGCGTGACGGGGCAGAAACCCGATCTTTCTACGGTGCTGGTCAGGGGCCGGACGCAAGCGACCACGCGGGCCGGCCCAGGAGGTGGGCAGGCCTGAAAGTGGAGGTTCGGTGGCGGCTGGCTCGGAGAAGGACAGTGTCCGTACGGTCTGTTCGTACTGCGGGGTCGGCTGCGGGATCGTCCTCGACATCGCGCGGGACCCCGCCGACGGCCGACGCCGGGCGGCGAAGGTCGCCGGGGACAAGGCGCATCCCACCAACTTCGGCCGTCTGTGCACCAAGGGGGCGACCAGCGCGGACATGATGGCCGCGCCCGGGCGGCCGGCGAAGGCACTCGTGCGCGCCGAGCGAGGCACCGAACCGTCAGAGACGGACGTGGACGACGCGATCACTTCGGTCGCCGGCCGACTGCGGGCGATCCTGGACGAGCACGGGCCGGACGCACTGTCCTTCTACGTGTCCGGGCAGATGTCGCTGGAGGCGCAGTACCTGGCGAACAAGCTGGCCAAGGGCTTCGTACGGACGAATCAGATCGAGTCGAACTCCCGGCTGTGCATGGCCAGTGCCGGCACCGGCTACAAGCTGTCGCTGGGCGCGGACGGCCCACCCGGCTCGTACCAGGACTTCGACCACGCGGACGCCTTCTTCGTCATCGGCGCCAACATGGCCGACTGCCACCCGATCCTGTTCCTGCGCATGCTGGACCGGATCAAGTCGTCCGGCGCGAAGCTGATCGTCGTCGACCCGCGCCGCAACGCCACCGCCGACAAGGCCGACCTCTTCCTCCAGATCAAGCCCGGCACCGACCTCGCCCTGCTCAACGGCCTGCTGCATCTACTGGTCGCGAACGGCCACACCGACGAGGAGTTCATCGCCGCGTTCACCGAGGGCTGGGAGGAGATGCCCGCCTTCCTCGCGGACTACCCGCCCGAGAAGGTCGCGGAGATCACCGGCATACCCGAGGCCGACATCCGGCGGGCCGCGCAGTGGATCGGCGAGGCCGGTGAGTGGATGAGCTGCTGGACCATGGGCCTGAACCAGTCCACCCACGGCACCTGGAACACCAACGCCCTGGTCAATCTGCACCTCGCCACCGGCGCCATCTGCCGCCCGGGCTCCGGCCCCTTCTCGCTGACCGGTCAGCCGAACGCCATGGGCGGGCGGGAGATGGGCTACATGGGCCCCGGCCTGCCCGGCCAGCGGTCCGTCCTCGTCGAGGCCGAGCGCACGTTCATCGAGAACCTGTGGAACGTCCCCGAGGGCTCCCTGCGCACCGAGGTCGGGCGTGGAACGGTCGAGATGTTCGAGCAGATGGCCGCCGGAGACATCAAGGCGTGCTGGGTCATCTGCACCAATCCTGTCGCCTCCGTCGCCAACCGCAAGAACGTCATCGCCGGGCTGGAGGCCGCCGAACTCGTCATCACCCAGGACGTGTTCGCCGAGACCGAGACCAACGCGTACGCCGATGTCGTCCTGCCCGCGACGCTGTGGGCGGAGTCCGACGGCACCATGGTCAACTCGGAGCGGAACCTCACCCTCGTCCAAGGGGTCGTCGACCCGCCCGGACAGGCGCTGCCCGACTGGCAGTTGATCGCCCGGGTGGCCTGCGAGATGGGCTTCGCCGAAGGGTTCACCTACGCCTCGTCCGAGGAGGTGTTCGAGGAGCTCAAGCAGGCGTGGAACCCCAAGACCGGCTGGGACCTGCGCGGCGTGACGTACGACCGGCTGCGCACCGCACCCGTCCAGTGGCCGGCCCCGGCCGCCGACGGCACGGACCGCAACCCGATCCGCTACCTCAACGACGGCATCAGCCAGGCCCTGCTGGAACGCGAGGACGGCAACCGCCCCCGTCTGGCCTTCCCCACCCCAAGCGGACGCGCCCGGTTCTTCGGGCGCCCGCACCTGCCGGCGACCGAACTGCCCGACGACGACTACCCGTTCGTGCTCAACACGGGCCGTCTCCAGCACCAGTGGCACACGATGACCAAGACCGGCAAGGTCGCCAGGCTCAACAAGCTCAACCCCGGCCCGTTCGTGGAAATCCACCCCGAGGACGCCGAGGCGCTGGGTGTGGCCGAGGGGGACCATCTGGAGGTCGCCTCCCGTCGCGGTCGTGCCGTGCTGCCCGCCGTGGTCACCGAGCGGGTCCGGCCGGGCAACTGCTTCGCGCCCTTCCACTGGAACGACCTGTTCGGTGAATACCTCAGCATCAACGCCGTCACCTCCGACGCCGTCGACCCGATCTCCTTCCAGCCCGAGTTCAAGAACTGCGCCGTCAGCCTCGCCAGGACGGCCGCCCCCGTCCCGGCCACCCGCCCGAGTACCCAGCAGCCGGAGACCACGCCCGCTCCCGTGCCCGTACCGGCCGCCGCGGCAGCCACCCCGGCGGACTCCCGCGTCCATGCGCTCGCGTCGCTGTTCGGCATCGCCGACCTCGCCCCGCCAACGCTGGCCGAGCCGGAGCGCACCTACCTCTCCGGCTATCTCTCCGGTCTCGCCGCGGCCCCGCCCGAAGGACGTGTCCCCGTCCTGCCGTCCGGCGCCCCCATCGACCCGGGCCACGCCCTGTGGGTCGACGGCGTCCTGGCCGGCATGTTCTCCCGCAGCGGCTCGCCATCCGCCGAGGCGCCCGCTCCCTCGCCCGCACACACCGAGGCAGCCGACACGGCCGTACCCACCCGCCGCCTGGTCATCCTGTGGGCCTCGCAGACCGGCAACGCCGAGGAGTTCGCCGAAGCCGCCGCCGCCCACCTCACCCGGGCCGGCCGCACCCCCGAACTGCTGCCCATGGCCGACGCGTCCCCGGCACACCTCAGCGGCGACACCGATGTACTGGTCATCACCAGCACCTTCGGCGACGGCGACGCCCCCGACAACGGCACCGACTTCTGGCGGACGCTGTCCGACCCGGGCACCGCACGGTTGGAGGGAGTCCGGTACGCGGTCCTCGCCTTCGGCGACTCCAGCTACGACGACTTCTGCGGCCACGGCCGCCGACTCGACGAACGCTTGGCCGCACTCGGCGCCACCCGGCTCGTCCCCCGCACCGACTGCGAACCCGACTTCGGGGAAACCGCCGAGCACTGGCTCAGCCGGATCGTCACCGCCCTGGCCACAGCAGACGACCGGCAGCCTGTTGCCGCCGGTGCGGGCGAGACGACCGCGCCCGACTCCACCGTCGCCACCGAGCCGACCACCGCCACGCCGCCACCGGCCCCCGCACCGGCCGGCCACACCAAGGCATCGCCGTTCGCCACCCTGCTCATCGGCAACAGGCTGCTGAGCCTGCCCGGTTCGCAGAAGGAGGTACGGCAGTTCGCCTTCGACACCCGCGACGGCGAACTCTCCTACGACGCCGGGGACGCCCTCGGCGTCTGGCCGACCAACGGCGCCCCCCTCGTCGCCGAATGGCTCGCCCTCACCGGACTCGACCCCGACGAGCCAGTCGCCCTTGATGACGGCGCACCCGTCCCGCTCGAAGAAGCCCTGCGCACCCGCCTGGACATCGCCCGCGTCACCACCGACCTGCTCAGGTTCACCGCGGACCGCACCGGAAGTCACGAACTGAAGCGACTGCTGCGACCGGACAACAAGGACGCGCTGGCGAAGTGGAGTTGGGGCCGCCAGGCAGCAGACGTGGTCGCCGCGTTCCCCGTCCGCGCTTCGGCCGCGGAGTGGGTCGGAGTCTTCAGGCGTCTCCAGCCCCGTCTGTACTCGATCTCCTCCAGTCCGCTCGCCCACCCCGGCGAGGTCCGCCTCACCGTCTCCGTGGTCCGCTACAGCAACGACCTCGGCCGGGACCGCAAGGGCGTGTGCTCCACCTACCTCGCCGACTGCGCCGACGACGGACCGGTACAGGTCTTCGTCCAGCGCTCACCGCACTTCCGTCCGCCCGCCGACCCCACCACGCCCATGATCATGGTCGGGCCCGGGACCGGCGTGGCCCCCTTCATCGGCTTCCTCGAAGACCGCCAGGCCCGTGGCCACACCGGCGCCAACTGGCTGTTCTTCGGCGAGCAGCGGCAGGCCACCGACTTCTACTACCGCCAGGACCTGGAGGCATACCGGGCATCCGGCCACCTCGACCGTCTCGACCTCGCCTTCTCCCGCGACCAGCGCAACAAGATCTACGTCCAGGACCGGATGCGCGAACACGGTCCCCGCCTGTGGCAGTGGCTCCAGGACGGCGCCCACTTCTACGTCTGCGGCGACGCGGGACGTATGGCCAAGGACGTCGACCAGGCTCTCCAGGACATCGCCACCACCCACGGCGGCATGGACACCGACGAAGCCGCCGCGTACGTCAGGCGCCTGGCCGCGGACAAGCGCTATGTCCGCGACGTCTACTGACCTTCTTCCGGACGCCGAAGAAGGGCGCCTGATCAGGACTGATCGCCCGTCAGACGCCCTTATCGACCGCCGGCTTGCTTCACGGCAACCGGACGACGCGGATACCCGCAGTCGACGCCGGGGGCACTCAACCCCTGCGGTCAACCGACCCGGTGGCGCATGGCCCTACTACTGAGCAGGCGCGTAGAAGACGTAGGTTGCCGAATACGGCACGCTGACCTGTGCTCCTTGCTCGCAGGATCCAATGGGGGCCACGCCCCCTCGGGTGGCCAGCCGCTGAATGTAGGAGACGGAGCCGAAGACCCCGTCCCCACGCGTGGCCGTCGCCTTGAGCAGCAACTGCGGAACGGCGTCGGGGGTGGGAACGCTCGCTCCGGGCACGGCGGCGGCGTTGACGGCGCTGCCGTCCACCGTGGAGACCCAGACCGGGCCGCGCGAGTGAAGGGCGATCGGCCGGTGGCGAATGTCCCGGGCGTCGGACAATGTGGCGGCCGGTTCGAGCAATGTCCAGGCGCCGTTGGTGCACGCGTAGGTCTGCACGCCCTTCGCGTCCATGACGGCGGTCTTCTTGTTGCCGTCCGGCACCTGAAGCTGGGGCGGGATCGACGGAGTGGGCGTAGGTGCGGTGGCGTGTGTCTCTGCGCTCGGTCTGCCGGATGCCTGACCGGCAGCCGCACTGCCGATCACCGCGGCCGCGGCGGTGACGACGGTTCCCGTCACCAGAGCGGCCCGCTTGCTGAAGAGCATGAGAAGTAACTCCACGTGTCGATGGTGGATGTGCCGAAAGCGGCGCTCCGACGTCTGAACTGCCGTTCTTTCGCCGCTACTTGAACAGTACGAGTGGATGTCCGCTCGCACTCACCCGTGGCGAACCCGTAATGATTCGGAAAGGTGCCGCCGCTTCGCCCCCGTCACAACAGCGCCGCTACGCCGCACCGCGCGCCTTCCAGGCGTCTCTGATCTGCGACTCAGCATCAACATCCGTCCCGAGGGTTGACAGGAAGCTCATAAAAACCACAGCCTTTGGCAACGTTGTCAAACCTGCTCGGCCCGGAGCGTACGGAGCCGGCTCGGTTCGCTCTGCCCTTTTTGATGGGATGTCAGACTCATGACCGATCAACTGGATCCGTCGCGCCGGTCCATAGTCGCCACCGGCTCCACCTTGCTGGCCGGGTTCGGGCTCGGCTCGTTGCTCCCCATGTCGACGGCCGCCGCCACCACCGCCGGCAAGCCGACGGCAGCCGCGTCACCCCATGAACTCGCGCTCAACCGGCCCGTCTCGGTCTCGTCGACGGCCTACGCCCCCACGCCGGGCTCCTTCGTGGTCGACCGCCTCACCGCACCCGGCGTACGGGGCAGCGGATGGCGCGCGGAGACCGGCGATCCGCAGTGGATCGCCGTCGATCTGGAGGCCGTGTGTGACGTCACCTGGATCCGCCTCACCTTCGAAGCGGACGCCAGCGACCCGGTGTTCACACCGCCCACCAGCGGAAACCCGGCCAGCGGCACCACCGGCAAGGAGATCCAGTCGAGCTACGCGCATGACTTCCTGGTCGAGACGTCCCTCGACGAGAAGTCCTGGACGAGCGTCTACCGCACGATCGCCGGCACCGGCGGCGTGGTGAACATCCAGCTCCCCCGCCCGATGTCGGCGCGCTGGGTGCGCATGACGTGCCGCAAGCGTTCCAGTCCCCTGCCGCTGGGCCTCAACGGCTTCGAGGTGTACGGCAACCCCCGCGGGCACCGTCCCTCCGCGACGGGCTGGACCGACTGGGGCATCCGGCACGGCAAGGGGCCCGAGCTGACCGTGGCCGACGACGGCACCGTGCCGGTGGAGTCCGGCTGGCGGCTCACCCTGGACGACTGGGCGGGCGCGGACGGTCCCGGTCTGTCGAAGACCTCCGTCGACACGAGCAGTTGGCTGCCCGCCACCGTCCCCGGCACGGTCCTGGGCTCCCTCGTGGACCAGGGCAAGCTGCCCGACCCGGTCGCCGGACTGAACAACCTGCACATCCCCGAGGCGCTGTCACGGCACTCCTGGTGGTACAAGCGGGACTTCGAGGTGCCGCGCGGCCTGCGCACCGGGTCCGGACGCCGGATCTGGCTGGAGTTCGACGGCGTCAACCACAAGGCCGACGTCTGGCTCAACGGCGAGCACGTCGGCGACCTGACATACCCCTTCGCCCGCTCCTCGTACGACGTGACCCGGCTGCTCGCCACCGACAGCTCGAACGCGCTGGCCGTGAAGATCACGCCGATGCCCGTGCCCGGCAGCCCCGGGGACAAGGGCCCTCTGGGCGAGGCCTGGGTGGACGCGGGCGCCGGGCAGATGAACCTCAACTCCCCCACCTATCTGGCTTCCTCGGGCTGGGACTGGATGCCGGCCGTCCGCGACCGCGCGGCGGGTATCTGGAACCACGTCCGGCTGAGGTCCACCGGTCACGTCGTCATCGGCGATCCGCGCGTGGACACCGTCCTGCCGAAGGTGCCGGACGTGTCGGTGGCCGAGCTGACGGTCGTCGTCCCGGTCCGCAACGCCGACTCCCAGGACCACAGGGCGACGGTCTCCGCGGCCTTCGGCGACGTCCGGGTGTCCAAGGTCGTCACCGTGCCGGCCGGCGGGGGCGTCGACGTCGTCTTCGCCCCGGACGCCTTCGCTCAGTTGCGGCTGCGCAATCCCAAGCTGTGGTGGCCGAACGGCCTGGGCGAGCCTGAGCTCCACGAGCTCGAGCTCACCGTGTCGGTCGACGGCGCCGAGAGCGACGTACGGACCACCCGCTTCGGTATCCGTCAGTTCGGCTACGAGTACAAGGTGCCGCTGCCGTTCACGGCGACCGGTGACTCGTACACCCAGTCCGTCACCTTCGACCGGCGGCAGGCCCGGTACGTCCGCATCAACTGCCGTACCCGGGCCACCTCCTGGGGCAGTTCCCTGTGGACCCTGTCCGTGCTGGACAGCAGCCGGCCGGCCACCGACCTCGCCCTGCACGCGCCCGCCGACGCCTCCGGCACGGACGGGGACGACCACGGCCCGGGCAATGTGACCGACGGTGATCCGGGGACCCGCTGGTCCTCGGCGTACGAGGACGACCAGTGGATCAGCGTCGATCTGGGCTCGGCGCAGTCCTTCGACCGGGTCGACCTCACCTGGGAGCAGGCGTACGCCAAGTCCTTCGTGGTGCAGGTCTCCTCCGACGGCACCGAGTGGACCGATGTGATGTCGGTGGACAACTCAGCCGTGCCGCTGCCCTTCAACAACGGCAACGCCAGCCTCCAGGTCGAGGACTTCGAGCGGCAGAGCGCCCGGTACGTCCGTATCAACTGCGGCCTGCGCAACACCAGTTGGGGCAACTCCCTGTGGTCCCTGGGCGTCGTCGACCGCGCCGATCCCGGAACCGACCTCGCCCTGCACAAGGAGGCGACAGCCTCCACCGAGGAGTCCGACAACCCCGCCTCGCACGCCACCGACGGCGACGCGGGCACCCGCTGGTCCTCGGCGTACGAGGACCTCCAGTGGATCCAGGTGGATCTGGGCTCCGCGCGGAACTTCGACCGGGTGGCGATCGTCTGGGAGTCGGCGTACCCGAAGACGTACGTGATCCAGGTGTCCGACGACGGCGAGCAGTGGACCGACGTCAAGTCCGTGTCGAACGCCCCCGATCCGCTGAAGATCACCGTGAACGGGGTGCGGGTGCTGGCCCGTGGCGGCAACTGGGGCTGGGACGAACTGCTGCGCCGGATGCCGCCCGAGCGGATGGACGCGGCGGTGCGGATGCACCGCGACATGAACTTCACCATGATCCGCAACTGGGTCGGCACCAGTGACCGGGAGGAGTTCTTCGCCGCCTGCGACCGGCACGGCATCCTCGTCTGGAACGACTTCCCCAACGCCTGGGCCATGGACCCGCCGGACCACGACGCGTTCAACTCGATCGCCCGCGACACCGTACTGCGCTACCGCATCCATCCCTGCGTGGCCGTCTGGTGCGGGGCGAACGAGGGCAATCCGCCGGCCGCCATCGACAAGGGGATGCGCGAGGCCGTCGAGCAGCAGGTTCCCGGGCTGCTCTACCAGAACAACTCGGCCGGCGGAATCGTCACGGGCGGTGGCCCCTACGGCTGGGTGGAGCCGGAGAAGTACTTCGACCCCGCCACCTACGGCAGCAAGGACTTCGGCTTCCACACCGAGATCGGCATGCCGGTCGTCTCCACCGCGGCCAGCCTGCGCAACATGACGGGCGACGAGCCGGAGTGGCCCATCCGCGGCGCCTGGTATTACCACGACTGGAGCGAGCGCGGGAACCAGGCGCCGCAGAACTACAAGGCCGCCATCGAGTCCCGACTGGGCGAGGCCGCCGGGCTGGACGACTTCGCCCGCAAGGCTCAGTTCGTCAACTATGAGAACGCCCGCGCCATGTTCGAGGCCTGGAACGCCAACCTCTGGGACAACGCGACCGGCCTGATGCTGTGGATGTCCCACCCGGCCTGGCACAGCACCGTCTGGCAGACCTACGACTACGACTTCGACGTCAACGGCATGTACTACGGCACCCGTTCAGCCTGTGAGCCGCTGCATGTCCAGGCCGACCCGGTGAAGTGGCAGGTCCTCGCCGTCAACCACACCCGTGCGGACCTCAAGAACGCCACCGTCACCGCCCGTCTGCACGACCTGTCCGGCCGGGGTCTCGGCACGAGGAGGACCGCCCGGCTGGATGTGGGGCGTGCTGCCACGGCGAAGGCCTTCACCGCCGGCTGGACCGACGACCTGCCCGACCTGCATCTGCTGCGGCTGACCCTGGAGGACGCAAGCGGCAAGGAACTGTCGCGCAACACCTATTGGCGCTATCGGAACCCCGCCGCCATGAAGGCTCTGAGCACGGCACGACAGGTGAAGGTGTCCGGCTCGGTCTGGCAGGTGTCCCGTTCCGGAGACCGTCGGAAGATGACGGCCACCATCAGGAACCACGGCTCGGCCGTCGCCGCCATGGTCCGGCTGTCCCTGGTGGACGAGGCCGACGGCAGCCGCGTGCTGCCGACGCTCTACAGCCACAACTACCTGTGGCTGCTGCCCGGCGAATCCCAGACCGTCGACCTGTCCTGGCCGTCGAAGGCCCTGCCCTCGTGCCGTCCGGCACTCAAGGTGGAGGCTTACAACAGCCGCCCGGCGACGGCCCGTCCCTGACACCGACGCGGCCACCAGGCAGCCGACAGCTCCCTGGTGGCCGCGCCCTCGACGCACGATGCTCAGGAATGCGTCACCTTGACGCTGTACAGGGCGACTTCGCCGTAGTTGGAACTGCTGCACGGCGAGGAGTTGGTGCAGTTCGCCTGGGTGTAGTCGCCGGCCTTGAAGTAGCCGCTGCTGAACGCGGCGGCGACGGTGGCCTTGAGAGCGCCGTTGTAGTAGACGTCGACCTTTCCGTCATGGGCCACGAACTTCCCCTGGAAGCGGGTGCCCAGCTGGTAGTTGGAGGTCACCAGCTTGTAGTGCGTGGTGTTGTACGAGGTGATGTACAGGCTGGTGCCCTCGAGCCGGAACGACGTGACGTCGCTGTCGGAGTCATGTATCTGGCCGGCCATCACATGCGGCTTGGTCGCGGGGAGATGCGTGATGGCCTCGTCGAAGACCATGGTGTGGGTGCCCGACGTGGACGACCAGCTCGCGTTCGCCGATCCGTCCGCGGTCATCTCGCGCAGCTCCGACCTCGGGTAGCCGGAGTTGCTCGTGGTGGCGCCGTTGACGGCGGCCCGCATCAGGATCGCGTCGCAGGTCGACTTGGTCGTGAACCAGGGCGAGTTGGCGTACGTCGCCAGTGCGGGCTGCTTGACCTCCTGAGGAGAGCCTGAGCTGGTGGGCAGGGGCAGTTGGAGCTTCCACGCCTTGCTCAGACCGATGGCCGCGGCCGGCGCCGGGCAGGCGGCGGGCTTCGTGGGAGCGGCCGACGCGCTGTGCACCGAGGCCAGCAGGCCGACGGTGAGCGCGGGAGCGGCGACGAGGACGAACGCGCGGCGGGGAGTCCTGCGCGATCGTGCATGCTGCTTCATGTACGGCTCCTTCTTGTGCGGGCCACCACGTCGTGGCCGATGAGCGGAGTTGGACGGTCACACCTGCCCGCCGCTGCGGCTCAGCGGGCGAGCTCTCGTACGATCCCTTCGTCGATGCCGATGCCTAGACCGGGGCCGGACGGCACCTCGGCCACCCCTGCGCGCACCTGGATCACGGGGCCGGTGGCGTAGGGGCTGCTCAGGAACTGCCGACCGTTGAGGTCGGCGGGGGCGATGAGGTCATGGGCCGCGAACAGGTGCAGTGACGCGGCGAGGCCGATGTCGGACTCGGTCAGGCCCGAGCCCATGAGCGCCACGCCGCAGTCCTCGGCCAGTTGGCACTGGCGCAGGGACAGGGTGAGTCCGGCGCAGCGCTGCACCTTTGCCACGGCGATCCCGATGGCGCCCCTGCGGACGAACGAAGCCAGGTCGGTGGGGTGGCGCAGGCTCTCGTCCACGGCGATCGGGACCGGGCTGAGGTCGCGCAGGCGCCGGAGTCCCTCGATGTCGTTGGCGGGCAGAGGCTGTTCGAGCGCGGCGACCTCGAACGGCGCGAGCAGTCGGGCGAGTCGGAGCGCGGAGTCCTGGGTGCCGGCCTGGTTGGCGTCGACGATCAGACGGGCGTCGGGGGCCGCGTCCCTTACGGCCCTCACCCGGGCGGCCTCCACGGCCTCGTCCTGTCCCGGCACGAGCCCCGTCTTGATCTTGAAGTGGCGGTATCCGTGCGCCCGGCCCTCGGCGACGGACTCGGCGAGCGCGGCCGGATCGTCGCCGGTGGCGATCCAGCAGAGGTCGACGGTGTCGTGGCGTCGTCTGCCCCACAGCTCGCCGAGGCTCACGCCGCGGGACCGCGCGAGGGCGTCGTGCCAGGCCACGTCGAGGGCGGCGCGGGCCAGCGGCATACCGGTGGACCAGCCCCGCCGGATCGCGCGGTCGCAGGCCCGCACCAGCCCGTCGAGGTCCCACAGGGGCAGGCCCTGCGCGGCGGGCGCCAGGTACCGCTCCAGGGTGGACACGATGGACTCGGTGGTCTCGTACGTCCAGGAGGGGATCGGCGTCGCCTCGCCCCATCCCGTGCTCCCGTCCGAGGCCGTGACCTTGACCAGTACCCGGATGGAAGGGCTTCCTCTATCGGTGACCGCGCCGCCCGCGACCGCGAAGTCCCGCAGGGTGGGCAGGGCGACCGTGAACGTCTCGATGCGCTCCACGCTCACGGTGGGAGGGGCGTCGGTTGCGGGCGTCAGAACCATTGCGTCTTGTCCACTACGTTGACCAGCGGCTTTCCGGCGGCGAACCGTCGCGCGTTGTCCACGAGCACCTCGAACCTGCGCTCCGCGGCATGCGGTCCGGCTCCCGCCACATGGGGGGTGATCACTGCTCTCGGGTGGCGCCACAGCGGATGCTCCGGCGGCAGCGGCTCGCGTTCCACGACGTCGAGGGCGACGCCTCGCAGCCGTCCCTCGTCCAGGGCCCGGACCAGGTCGTCGAGGCGGACGGTGGGGCCTCGGCCCACGTTGACGAGACAGGCTCCGTCCTTCATCGTCGCCAGCCGGCGCGCGTCCATCAGCCCTTCCGTTCGCGGGGTGTGCGGCACGGTGAGGACCACGATGTCCGCCTCAGGGAGCAGGCGGTCGAGGTGGTCCGGCGGCAGAACCCGGCCGAATCCTGGCGGCGGGGCGGTGACACGGGCGTCGACGCCCTCCACGCGGGTGCCGAACGCGGCGAGCAGCCGCCCGGTCTCGGCGCCGACGGCACCCGTGCCGACGATGAGCGCCCGCGCCTCGCCCAGGGGGACAACCGCGCCGTCCGACCAGTCCGGGGCCCAGTTGGCGGCGGCCTGTTCGCGCACGTAGCGCGGGAGTTGCCGGGCGAGGGCCAGGACCAGCGCCATCGTGTGCGCGGCGACATGGTCGGTGTAGGTGTCCCGCATGTTGGTCACCTCGACCGGATGCCGCACGAGATCCGGGTGGTAGAAGCCCGGAGGGGGGCCCGCCTGCGGAGCTTGCAGCCACCGCAACCGCTGTGCCGAACGCAGGAGTTCGGGCGTCAGGGTGCCGTACACGGCGTCGGCCCGGCCGAGCGCTGCGTCGACGTCCTCGGGGCCCTCGGGGCAGAGGACCTCGATCCCCGGGACCTCTTCGGTGAGCCGGTCGGGCCAGGACCGGGTCTCGTCCGGTCGTGGCGGGACCATGACCAGGGTGAAGGCTGCTGTGGTCATGCGGCGTGCTCCATCGCGGCGGCGATCACCTCGTGTCGCAGTGGGCGCCCGGCGGCATACCGGGCCAGGTCCTCGGCCATGGCCCGGCCGAGCAGACGCCGTTCCGGACCGAGGCTCCCCGCCAGGTGCGGGGTGACGACCACGTTGTCCAGCTCGAAGAGCGGGGAGCCGGGAACGGCCGGTTCGGGGTCGGTGACGTCGAGTGCGGCGAACAGGTCCGGCCGCTCCCTGAGAACCGTCACGAGTGCCTCCTCGTCGACCAGGCCGCCGCGCGCGGTGTTGACGAGGGTGGCGTCGGGACGCATGGAGCGCAGCAGCGCCGCGTCGACCATGCCACGGGTCTCGTCGAGCAGCGGGGCGTGCAGGCTCACCACGTCGCACTCGGCGAACACCCTGTCCAGCGAGGCGGGTTCGATGCCCTCGGCGCGGGCGTCGGCGTCGGACACGTACGGGTCGTAGCCCAGTACGCGCACACCGTGCCGGAGCAGGAGCCGTGCGGTGGCCCGCCCGGTGGCACCGAGGGAGACGAGCCCGACGGTGGCTCCCGCGGTGCCGAGTTCGCTCCGGCGGACGGCCGCCGACCCGGTGCGCCGCGCGGTGAGCACATAACGCCAGCCGTGTTTGAGGGCGTAGAGGATCTGGGCGAGAGCGAAGTCCGCGACCTTGTCGGCGATCACGCTGCCGGCCGATGCGATCCGCACCCCGCGCGCCCACGAGGCATCGGTCACCACGGGACGCACTGATCCGGCGGCGTACAGAACGAGCGCGAGCCTCGGCGCACTGTCCAGGAAGTCGGCGGTGAGCCGCGGGGCGCCCCAGCTGCTGACGAGCACATCGACGCCCGCCAGGACCTCCGCGGACAGGTCCGCCGCGGTGCACGGCGGCCGCTCGATGGTCAAGTACCGTTCGATGTCGGCGCGTTCCCTGGGCCCGTAGACATCGTCGAAGCGGTCCGGGTCCATCACGTACAGTCCGGTCAGCGGCTCGTGGATCACGCTGCTCCCTCCTTGGTAGATGCGGTCGATACGGTCGATACGGTCGATGCGCCCGGTCCGGTCGGTCCGGTCGCCGCGGTGATTGCGGTGACCGCCTGCTGCGCGTTGGCCGTGCGCAGCGAACGGAGACGGGCGGGCGAGGCCAGGCCGGCGTGGTAGTAGCGAATGGCCCGCGCGCCGGCGGCCCGTAGCCGGGCCACCTTCCTGGCCAGGTGGGCGGGGTGCTCCTCCAGCACGGACACATTGGCGATGACCGGTCGTGCGGTGGTCCGCACCGCTTCCTCGACACGGGCCACCGCCCGGTCCTCGTCGTCCCAGCACTTGAGGACGACGGCCGTGGCCCGGCCGTCGAAACGTCCCAGGTCCAGTCCGCTGTCGGGGCCGGTGGCCTGCGGGTCGCCGTCCGCCATCAGGAGGATCTCCCTGCCGGGCGCCTCGGCAGCGATCTGCCGCGTCAACTCCTCGATCACGGACCGGCGGTGCCGCAGCAGAGCCGTGGCTGCCTGCTCCCCCAAGGACTCGGCGAGCAGGTTCGGGGCGCGGACCCCGTCCCGCATCTCGGCGTCGACGGTGCGGCGGACCGCCTGTGCGACAGCGGCGGGATCTGCGCCGGCGGCCTCAATTCCCTTGCGGCAGGCGGGGCACAGGCACACCGACAGCAGATCGCGGCAGCCGCTGCTCAGATCGGCGCCCGCCGTCTTCTCATGGTGGCTGCCGTGCTCGAAGCCCAGCCATCCGCAGGCCTCCAGCATCAACGCAGGCACCTCGGCGGCGTCGTAGCGTTCGCTGAAGGCGCGGACCAACTGCGTGGCGTACGCCCTCACTTCGGGCTGCGCCGGACACAGGGCGTAGCCGTACCTCTCGTCGAACGCGTTGCACACCGTCAGTTCGGGTGCGCGCTCCCCCGCCGCCGAGCTGTGGGTGAGGACCAGCCAGGCTTCGACCCGCAGTCCCTGGCCGCGCAGGGCCGCGGCCGCCGTACCGAACCGGTCCGGGGTGTCGACGGCCCAGCCGGGCAAAGCAGGTGTCAGGCGCATGCCATCCCATTGGCGTGGGTCGAGAGGGAAGTACGCGGCGGCGTGCGTGGCGTGCACGGTGCGGTGGACGGGGTGGTACGGCGTCATGGCGCGCACCGAGTGGTAGGCGGCTTGCAGGACCACCGCGCCCACGCCGAGTGCGGCGATGCGTTCGGCGGCGGCGGGGTCGCCCACCAGGTCCCAGGTGTAGGCGAAGGCGCCGTTGAGATCGGCGGAGCCGGGCGGCTCGGTCGTCACGTGTTTCACTCCTTGGTGGCGCCGGCCAGGCCGCGCACGAAGTAACTCTGGAAGAAGATGAAGACGATCAGCATGGGAATGACGGACAACGTCATTCCGGCGGCGAATCCCGTCCAGTCCACGGAGTGCTCACCCTTGAACGACAGCATTCCGACCGCCAGGTTCTGGAGATCCGGCTGGCCGAGTGTGAACACCAACGGGATGTTGAACTCGTTCCAGTTGCTGATGAACTGGAAGATGACGACGACCGCGATGACGGGCTTCGCCAAGGGCAGGACCAGCCAGAAGGTGCGCAGGAATCCGGCGCCGTCGAGCTTTGCCGCATCGAACAGATCGCTCGGTACGCCCGCGAAGAACCCGACGAAGAGCAGCACGTACAGGGCGCCCGCCGCACCGGACATCGCCAGGATGACGCCGGCCCGCGTGTTCAACAGGCCGAGGCTGTCCACGAGGACGAACTGCGGAATGATGATGGACGCCACCGGCACGAACAGGGTGGCCACGATCAGGCGGTGCAGGGCCTTTCGTCCGGGGAATTCGTAGCGGGCCAGAATGTAGCCGCACAGGGCCGACTTGAAGAGTTCGATGACGGTGGACGCGACCGCGTACAGCACCGTGTTGAAGAAGTACTTGGAGAATCCCGCATCCACCCACGCCCGGCGGAAGTTGTCGAAGTTCCACTGGTCGGGCATCAGGCTGGCGCCCCCGGTGAAAAGGCCGTTCTGTGTCTTGAACGCCCCTGTGACGATCCACAGAAACGGATAGATCCAGATCAGACCCACCACGATCAGCAGGGGCAACGCAATCAGGTTGGCCCGCACGGGCCGTGACAGGCGCGCGGAGCGAGGCACCCGGGGTTCGCGAAGTTCGGACATCAGACTCCGTACTCCTTCCGCAGCTTCTGCGCCCGGCGCACGAAGAGGCCCTGACTGGTCACGAGGAGGAACGCCATGACGGAGAAGAGCAGTGCGGCCGCCGACGCGTAGCCGTAGGCGAAGGGCAGCGAGCCGAACGCCTGTCGGTAGATGAAGTACGAGACGACGTAGGTGCTGGTGCCCGGTCCTCCCCCGGTGAGCGTGACGACGAGCCCGAACACGTGCATCGCGTTGACCAGCGCGAGCATCACGATCACCACGGCCACGGGACGGATCAGCGGCAGTGTGATCCTGGTGAGCTTCTGCCACTCGGTGGCGCCGTCGAGGTCGGCCGCTTCGTAGAGCTCGTCGGGGACGTTCTGGAGCGCCGCCATCCAATAGATCATGTACTGCCCGAACACCTGCCAGACGGAGATCAGGATCAGCGCCAGCAGGGCGGTCCAGCGGTTGGCGAAGACATCGGTCGTGCCGTCGGTCAGACCGAGGCTGTGCAGCGCCGAGTTGAGCGCACCGTTCGACGGGTTGAGCAGGTAGGTGAAGACCAGTCCGGCCATCGCCACGGGAATGATCAGCGGCGCGAAGAAGACCGTACGCAGCGCCCTCTTCGCCCGCAGCCACTTCCTGGTCATCACCAGCGCGGCGAGCAGGGACAGCGGCAGTTTGATCAGGGTCGTACCGACGGCGAACAGCAGCGTGTTGGTGACGGCCTGCCAGAACAGCGGATCGCCGAGGAGGCGACTGTAGTTGTCCCCGCCGACGTAGTTGCTCAGGGGGCCGGTGCCCGACCAGTCGAAGAAGGAGTAGTAGACCGTCGCGGCCAGCGGCCAGAGGGTGAAACCCAGGTAGAGGACGAGAAAGGGCAGGAGGAAGACCGCCACCCACAGCCGGTCGCGCCCTTTGGCGCGCTCCCGGTTCCCCTCGGGTGGGCTCGGGGGCCGGGTTCGGCGCACCGTTCGGCTGGGGCGGTCGGCAGTGGTGGGGGCTGCGTCGGGCGGACGCGGGCTGGTGGGCGCGAGAGCCATGTGTGGTCCTTTGCGGTCCTTGCTGACATCCGGCTTGCGGGCGTGAACGGCTACTCGGCCGGCCCGTAGTCGGAGGTGTACGACCAGTCGGGGAACGTGAAGCAGTCGAGCGAGACCTTCAGACCCTGGGCCGCTTCCTTCTCCAGCTCGGACGTCAGGGTCTTCTGCCGCTGGGCGACGATCCGTTCGGCCTCCGGCTTCAGCGAGTCACCCGAGTTCAGGGCACCGGACATCGCCTCGTACTCCCAGGTGGGCCGCTCGCCGATGGCCTTGATGTACGCCTTGGACTTCACCAGGTCCGGGCACTTGGTGATCGGGAGCGGCAGCTTGACCCGGTAGTCGGGCTTGTCGGCGATCTGCATGATCTGCCGGATCGCGGGGTCCGTGATGTAGCGGGCGTTGTCAGCGAAGGCCAGCGTCCCGAAGCCGCTCTTGAGGTACTCCTTGACGAAGTAACCGTCGGGCTGCGTCATCCAGTTCAGGAAGGTCCATGCGGCCTTCGACTGCTTGGACCCCGCGCTCACCCAGTACTTGTTGCCGTCGGGCTGGCTCCACAGGGCCCCCTTGGACCCGGTGTCCGGCACGGGATGGGGCGCCACGGAGTACTGGGAGGACTCCATGCCCAGGGACTTGAGCACCGACGGCAGCCAGGTGCCGTCCATCATGATGCCGGCCTGTCCCGCGGCGAACTGCTGCCGGGAGAAGTTCTTGTCGTTGTTCCCGGGCGCCAGGTAGCCGTCCTTCTTGAGTTCCTGGATGAACGCGAACACCTTCTGCGCCTGCGGCTCGGTCAGCGAGAACGTGCCCTTCCTGTAGTCGAAGAACAGGTCGTTGAAGGTGTATTCACCGGAGGCGAGGGCGTAGAAGATGCGCTGGAAGTCGACGTCCTTGGTGGGCGAGGCGATGCAGTACGCCTTCGTCTTCTCCTTGATCTGCGCGCAGGCGTCCGTCAGCTCGGACCAGGTCGCCGGCGGCTTCGCGGTGTCGAGTCCCGCGTCGTCGAAGACCTTTTTGTTCAGGAACATGTAGCCGGGGCCCCAGTAGGTGCTCTCGGACAAGGGGAACCCGTATGTCTTGCCGTCGAGTTGGTTGACCCCGTCGACGAACGAGCCCTCGGGCCAGCGCTTGGTGAAGCTCGCCGGCAGCGCGGCTCCGCCGTTGAGGGGCTGGATCCACTTCTGGTCGAGCAACTGCGACATGGCCAGCGGGCCGTTTTCGCTCCAGTAGAAGATGTCGGGACCCTGTCCGCTCTGGAACGCCAGCGGGAGCGTCCGCTTGTACTCCTCCTGAGCGATCGACTGCCACTCCACGGTGATGTCCGGGTGCTGACGGTGGAACTCCTCGGCGACCTGCTTGTGGAAGTCCGTCTGCTCCGCCGAGTAGTCCCAGATCTTCAGGGTGGTGCCCGAGGAGCCGGAGCCCCCGCCGCACGCCGCGAGCAGTGGCGCCACCAACAGCGACGCGAGCACCAGCCTGCCGCTCCGGGATGCTCCCACTCTGTGTCCTGTGCGCATACGTCGGCTCCTGCTCTGTGGAGATGGGGCTCGGGACTGAAGTGCGGATGACGTTAGGGCGGACCCCAGGGTCGAGCAAGCGTTTTCACAGGAGAAAATTTTCGAGACCACGTCCGGAAGCCTCCATTCACCTACTTGAACTGCATCTTTGTGCGAAGCAATCGACCTTGAACAGTGATGCGGGTATCTTTCAGGGAGCGCTTTCACAGATCTCGCCGGAAGGGAGTACGTCGTGCACGTCCTCGTCCTCACCAAGCCGTTCGGTGCGCTGTCGCCCAAGGAACTCGCCGCCCGGCTGGCGGAGGCCGGCGCGGACGGCGCCGATCTGCTGGTCAGAGACGGACAGACCGTCACACCGAGCACACCGTCGCGCCTGGCCGAGACGGCACGGGCCCTGGACGGCAACGGACTCGGGCTCGGCCTGGTCAGCACGGATCTGACCTCGGCGGACAGCGAGGCCGAGCGCGTCATCGGGCACTGCGCCGAAGCGGGCGTGACGCTGATGCGCGTCGGGTTCTATCGCTACGACGCGGCGGCCGACTACGCCTTCGAGCTGGACCGGGCCCGTCGCGACCTCGCGGGCCTCGCCGACCTGGCGGCCCGAAACGGCGTGCGGCTCGTGCTCGCGCTGCACCACGGCACGCTGCACCCCTCGGCCGCACACGCGGCACGGCTCCTGGCAGGCCGCGACGATGTCCTCGTCCACCCCGACCCCGGCAACCAGGCCAAGGAAGGGAGCGAGGACTTTCGTCTGACCCTCGACACGCTCGGCGGTCTCGGCCGTGTCGGCTGCGTGGGCGTGAAGAACGCGGTGTGGGAACCCGGTCAGACGCAAGGATCCTGGCACTGCCGATGGCAGCCGCTCGCCGACGGCGGTGTCGTCCCCTGGCCCACGATCCTGTCCGGCCTCACCGGGCTCGGCTACGCCGGCCCGCTCTCCCTCCATGTCCACTACCCGGCCGAGAACCCGCTCGCGGCGGTCCGCCGGGACCTGGAGCACTTGCGCGGAATGCTGCCCGCCCCCGGGAGCACGCCGCCCGCACGGTGAACGACGAACTACGCTGGCGATGAGCCAAGGGCCTTGGAGAGCTGGGTTTGACTACTTCGAACGTTCCGGAGACGACGAGCGGGTCCGCCGCCAGATCGGTGGCGCGCCAGCGGCGTGTCACGATCACCGATGTCGGCACGGCGGCAGGGGTGTCCACCTCCACCGTCTCCCGTGTTCTCAACGGCACCGCCCGGGTCGACCCCGAACTGGTGCGCCGCGTGCAGAGCGCGGTCGCCGAACTGGGCTATCGCCCCAACGCCGCCGCCCAGGGCCTGGCTCGCGGCGAGGCCGGCGCGATCGGCGTCCTCGTGCCCGACCTGTCCAACCCGTACTTTCCCGATGTCCTCAAGTCCGTCTCCGCGGTGGCCCGCTCACACGGGCGCAGGGTGATGGTCATGGAGTCGGACGAGGACGCGGCGAGCGAGCCCGAGCTGGCCGCGGATCTGATGCGCTGCTGTGACGGCGTACTGCTGTGCTCCCCCCGCATGGACCGCACCGCGCTCGTCGATCTGGCCCTGCGCGGCCATCCCATGGTGCTGGTCAACCGGGTCGTCCCCGGGCTGAGCGTCCCCTCGGTCTCCGTCGACTTCTACGGCGGGATGACCCTCGTCTGCGGTCACCTCACCCAGCTCGGGCATCGCCGTGTGGCCTACCTCAGCGGCCCCGAGGCGTCCTGGGCCAATGCGGAACGGATCCGGGCCTTCGAGGCCGCGGCGGCCTTCGGAGTCGACGTCACGATCGTCCCCTGCGGCCATACGGCGCGGCACGGCTATGACGCGGCCGGGGCGATTCGGGACAGTGGCGTCACCGCTGTGGTCGCCTACAACGACCTCGTGGCGCTCGGTGCGGTGGCCGCGTTGGAGGAGTCGGGCCTACGGGTCCCCGAGGACATGTCGGTGATCGGCTGCGACGACATCTCCGTCGACGACCTGCCCAGTTCGCGCAGGCTCACCACAGCCTCGCTGGCCCGCGACGAACTGGGCCGGCAGGCAGCCCAGGGGCTGGAGACCCTGATGGCCACCGACGGTGACACCGAACCCCGCTACATTCCGATGGAACTCCGGGTACGCCAGACCAGCGCGGCGCCCGCGGGGACGGCCCGCTGAAGCGCGGGCGCACCCGACTGCACGTCAGCTCCTCGCTGTGGCCTGCAGAATGAGTCCGGCGATCGTCTGCGGGTGCGTCACCAGCGACAGGTGGCCCGCGTCGACCTCGATGGTCGTGGCGTTCATGCGCCGGGCCATATAGCGCTCGAGGTCCGGATTGATGGTGCGGTCGTTCTTCGAGACCGCGTACCAGGACGGCTTCTGGTGCCAGGCCGCGACACTCGTGGTGGGCGGCGCGACCGAGAAGGGCCCTTGGGCCGCGTACAGCGCGAGGGCCTCCTTCCTGGGCACGCCGTTCGCGAAGTCCTCCAGGAACGCCTGCCGGCCCAGGTACTTGAACCCGCCCGAGGTGATGATCCCGGCGTTGACCGGAGGGGTGGGGAACTTCGCGGCGAGCGCGGCGAAGTCCTCGCCGGCTTCCGGGGCGCGGGCGGCCACATAGACGAGTCCGGTGACGTTCGCGGCGAGCCCGGTCTGGGAGATGACCGTGCCGCCGTAGGAGTGGGCGACCAGGACCGTGGGCCCTTCCTGGCGTGCCAGGGCGAAGTTCGTGGCGGCGACGTCGTCGGCGAGCGAGGTGAGCGGGTTCTGCACCGAGATGACGTTCAGTCCCGCCGCTTGCAGCAGCGGGATGACCTTCGACCAGGAGGAGCCGTCCGCGTAGGCACCGTGCACGAGCACGACATTGCGCACAGCACGCTTGGGCCTCGGGGTTGCCGCCTGGGCCGAAGCAGTCGCGGAGAGCGTGGCTGCCGCGACTCCCGCGCCCAGTGCGGAGAACTGACGACGACTGATCACGATCGATACCGTCCTTTTTTACGAAAGGTTGTGTTTGCTGCGATATGACGGTTTCGGGCCGTCCTTCTCGAGTATCGGCGGTACTCGTCAGGAACTGATGAGTTCCGCTGCTCGCTCGGCAATGGCGTAGACGGTCGCGTTGGTGTTGGCGGAGATCGGCGAGGGCATGACCGACGCGTCGGCGACCCGTAGCCGGCTGATGCCGTGCACATGGAGGCTGGGGTCGACCACGGACCTCTCGCCGGTGCCGATGGCGCAGGTACCGGCGTAGTGCGAGTAGCTCCGGATGTTGCTCCGGACGTAGCCGCGCAGGTCTTCCTCGCCCCGCACGTCCGGTCCGGGCAGCGCTTCCGTGGCGCGCCAAGGTGCCAGTGCGGGCGCGGCGCCGATCTCACGGGCGATCCCCAGTCCGGCGACGACGATCTCGACGTCGCGCGGATCGGAGTAGTACGCGGGATCGATCACCGGGTGTGCGCCGGGCGTCGTGTCGGCCAGGCGGAGCGAACCCCGGCTGAACGGCGTCACGAGGGAAACCATGACGGCGTATCCGTTCTCCATGTCGGGTCCCGGCAACGACTCCGCGCGCAGCGGAACGTCCACGAACATGATCTGCACGTCCGGGCCGTGCTCGCCGATCCCCGTGCTCAGCAGGCCCTGGACCTCACCGTGGTTGTTGGTCCCGTGCGGTACCGGCCGGGCGGACCGGTAGACCACGCCGCACATGGGATGGTCGTGCAGGTTCATCCCGACGCCTGGCAGGTCCACGACCACCTGGACACCCATGTCCTCCAGGTGATCCGCCGGTCCGATGCCGGACAGCATCAGCAGCTGCGGAGTCCCGACGGTGCCCGCCGTGAGCACGACCTCCTCCGCGCATTCGGCGACGAACGTCTCGGCGCCCACGCTGTACTCGACCCCCCTGCACCGGTCGCCGTCCAACAGCAGCCGGTGCACCAGCGCGTCGGTGACCACATCCAGGCCCGGCCGGCTCAGGTTCGGGGTGAGATAGGCATCCGCCGCGCTTTGGCGCCTGCCGTCGACGATGTTCAGATCGCACCAGCCGAAGCCCTCTTCCAGGCCGCCACTGATGTCCCGCGCCATCGGGTGACCGGCCTGTCCGGCTGCCTCCAGGCCGGCTTCCGCGATGGGATGCCGCTCGATGGCGGGGCCGGGCCTGAGCGGGCCGTCGACACCGCGCAGCGCGGGATCGCGCCCTTCGGTGTGTTCGCTGCGCTTGAAGGCCGGCAGCAGGTCGTCGAACCCCCAGCCCTTCGCGCCGGCCGCGACCCAGGCGTCGTAGCCGGCCCGGTGCCCCCGCACGAAGTTCATCGCGTTGATGGACGAGGAACCGCCGAGACCGCGCCCGCGTGGCCAGGCGACGCTTGTGCCGGTGGCTCGCTGAGGCACGGTTCGATCGGCCCAGTCGGCCATGGATCCCATCAGCGTGGGCCAGGCCGGGGGCACCGCCACCGCCGCCGGCGCCGTCGCGCTGCCCGCCTCGAGCAGCAGCACGCGCCCGCCACCCTCCGACAGCCGTGCCGCCAGCACACACCCTGCGGTGCCGGCGCCCACCACGACGTGGTCGTAACCGTGCATGAGAACTCCCTACGGTGTAGCTCCTTCAGCGGGTGAGAACTCGTCGTCGATTCCACGCTATATCGGTGACGCCGCTTCAATTCATGAAGCAATCGCGCCGGGAGAGGCCTGACCTCGGCCTCTTCGGTAGCGTTCCCTGAAGTGACAAAGGGGAATTTTCCCCAGCCTTGAAGCTGCACCCTCCGATGCGCCTGGAAAGTTGGCCACATGTTTGCCCAGGACCGCCGAGCGGCCGACTTCGTTGTCCGTGGCTCCGTCGTCTGCACCCTCGACACCGCCCGGCCATGGGCGCAGGCCTTCGCCGTGCGTGACGGAACGATTGTGTCGGTGGGCGACGAGGACGAGGTCAAGGCCGTGACCGATGCGCGGACCCGGACCGTGCAAGCCGAGGGCGGCATGGTCATGCCGGGCTTGATCGACGTGCATTCCCACGTCGGTTTCGGTGGCCAGGCTGCCGCGTGGGAACTCGTGCTCTCTCCGATGTTCGGTGTCGAGGAGATCCTCGGGGCGGTTCGAGACCGGGCGGGCCGGCTCGGTCCGGACGAATGGGTCGTCGGCGGCGTCGTCATCAGTCCGGTGTTTCATGCGATGGGCGACCCGGAAATGCTGGCAGCTCTGGACGAGGCGAGTCTGGGCAGGCCGGTAATGCTGCGGGACGACTCACTGCACAACCGGTGGGTGAATTCCCGGGCCCTGAGAATCCTCGGTGTCGATGCCGCATCGCAGGATCCGGTCGGCGGGAGTTACGTGCGTGACACCGCGGGCCGCCCGGTCGGACTGCTGCTCGGCCGACCTTCCACTGATGCCGAACTGGCTGCCCGACGGAGTTCCGGGGATCTGCATGAGCGGGATCTCCGGTCGGCTCGTACGGCCGTGTCGATCCTCAACTCGGTGGGTGTCACCGCGACACAGGACGCGGCGACCATGGGCGCCTGGCTGGACGTGTTCACCGAACTCGACCGGGCCGGCGAGCTCAACGCCTGGATCGTGGGATCCATGCCGGCCAGGGAGTTCATCGAGTCAGGGCCGGTGGGCAACGACCTGTTCGCCACCGCACCCAAGCGCCGCTCGGCCCATGTGCGACCTGACTTCGTCAAGGGGATTCTCGACGGTGTGCCGATGACCCGGACCTCCAAGTTCCTCGACCCGTACAAGCCCGACCCGTTCGCCCCTCAAGGCGTCCCCGTGGGTCATGCGTGCCCGTTCCACGGTGAAGGACTGTTCAGCGACGACGAGCTTCTCCAACTGCTGGAGGACGCGCTCTCGCACGGTTTGCACGCCAAGCTGCACGCCACCGCGGACGCAACGGTGCGCCAGGTTCTCGACGCCGTGGCAGTCATGCGCGAACGACATGGTGACGGGCCGGTGTTCCATATCGCACACCCGGAGTTCGTCCATCCCGACGATGTGGCCCGCTTCGCCGAGCTGGGTGTCGTGCCCGACGCCTCACCGGTCCTGTGGTTCCCGAATCCCATGAACGGCACCATCGCCCAGCAGGTCCAGGACCATTACATGGAACGCATCTGGCCGCTGCGGGAGCTGCACGCGGCGGGCGCCCTGATCGCCGCCGGATCCGACTGGCCCGTCGCGATGCCGTTGCCGAATCCGTGGCTGAGCATCCAGACCATGGTCACCCGGCGCAGCCCCGACCCGATGTTCCCCGGCTCACTGGCGGCCGACCAGGCCCTCGATCTCGACACCGCCGTCAGGGCCCACACCGTCAACGCCGCGAGGGCCATGGGCCTGGCAGGGCAGACCGGGCAGATCGCACCGGGCATGTCCGCCGACTTCATCGTGCTGGACCGCAACGTCTTCGACACCCCCGTCGAGCAGATCCACGCCACCCGTGTCCAGCAGACCTGGTTCGCCGGCCGTCTCGTCCACGAAGGAACGCCGTCCGACTGAGCACACGGGGTGTGCAACCCCCTCGCAACCTCCCGCATGCTGCGCTGTCGGCATGGATGAGGAGATCCCGCGTGTCGAGCTCACGCCCGCTGCCGCCGACCTGCTGCGTCGGCTGCGGCAGGCGCACGGTCCGCTGATGTTCCATCAGTCCGGCGGCTGCTGTGACGGCAGTGCGCCCATGTGCTATCAGGAGGGCGAGTTCCGTACGGGCGGCTCGGACGTGCTGCTCGCGGAGCTGGCGGTCGACGGGGTCGAGGAGCCGGTGGGCTTCTGGATGTCGAGGAGTCAGTACGACGTGTGGAGCCACACCCGGCTCATCGTCGACGTCGTCGAGGGCCGGGGCAGCGGCTTCTCCCTGGAAGCACCCGAAGGAGTGCGTTTCCTGATCCGTTCCCGGCTGGTCGGCGCATAGGCACCCCGGCGGTCACCACCGTCTGGTCCAATTCCCCTGAGTTCCACGACATGTGACGCGACCTCAGGGGGGACTTGTGACGCATCGTCAGAAACGGTTCGGAGCGGGTAGAGCGCTGCTGACGTTTCTCACGGCATTCGGCGCGCTGGCCGGTGCGGCCCTGACGGGGGCGGCACCGGCCGCCGCCGTCCGGGGCGACACACGCATCGCGCCGGGTGTCACCTACGAGCAGTTCGACATCCATGCGGCCAAAGGTGTGACGCACGCACATGTGCTGAGCGTCGACCTGCGCAATCCGAAAGTCCGCCTCGGCCTGCTGTATCCGGGGGCGGTGGCCGCACGCGAGACCGTCTCCGGGCTGGCCGACGCCCAGGGCGCGGTAGGGGGCGTCAACGGCGACTTCTTCAACATCACCGAGACCCAGCACCCGGGCGTGGAGGCGACCGGCGCGAGCGTGGGTCCGGCGATCGCCAGGGGCGGCGTCCTGAAGGCGGCGGTACCCGACGGCCAGCGCTTCGGCCCGGCGTTGCCGCCCGGCACGAGCACGAAGGACGTGTTCGGTGTCGGCGCCGACCGGCGGGCCCGGCTGGACAGCCTCGCCCTGGCCGGGTCGGTCCGCACACCCGAGGGGCAACTGCCGCTCGGCGGGCTCAACCAGTACGCCCTGCCGGTGGGCTCCGTCGGCGCCTTCACCTCCGACTGGGGCAGCGTCTCCCGGGTGCGCGCCACCTGCGGCACGGACACCGACCGGGCCGCGCCGTGCAGCGCCGACACCTACGAGGTGACGGTCCGCGACGGCCGGGTCGTGTCGAGCGCCGACACGCCGGGCAGCGGCCCCATCGCCCGGGGCAGCACCGTGCTGGTCGGCCGGGAGGCAGGCGCCCAGCAGCTCCGGAAGTTCTACGCCGGCGAACGCGTGGCGGTCCGGCACCGTCTGGTGGCGTCCGCGTCCGGGGTTCCGTACCGCTTCGCCCTGGGCGGCTACCCGGTCCTGGCCGACGGACAGCAGCTGCCCGGGCTGGACAACAGGACCGCGGCGGTGCGCAGCGCCGTGGGCATCGCGGACGGCGGACGGCGCGTGTTTCTGCTCGCGCTGGACGGCGCCGTCGAGTACCGCACCGGACTGACGATCGCCGAAGTCGCCGACATCATGCGGCAGTTGGGCTCGGTCGACGCGTTCAGCCTGGACGGCGGCGGGTCGTCGACGCTGGTCGCCCGTGCGCCGGGCGCGGCCGCCGTCACCGTACGGAACCACCCCGCGGGCGGCGCGGAACGCCCCGTCCCGAACGGCATCGGGGTCTTCTCTGCCCCCTGACGGATGCGGTGGCCTCACGGTCTCAGACTGCTGACGATGTCGGCGGTCGCCGTGAGGCCGCTGTGAATGGTCGGCGCCATGCTCGAGCTCGCCATGTAGAACCCGAGCAGCGCGCAGACAATCGCATGGGTGGGCTTCAGCCCGCCGTTGCGCAGGAACGTCACCGCCAGGATCAACAGCAGCAGCACCACAGAGATGGACACGGCCATCGAAAACCTCCTCCGCCACGTCCACTTCGCGGCGTTCGGCCACGAGTGTGGCGTAGCGGAGGGTTCGTCCGGGCGGCTGGCGTGTCCTCCGAACGTGTGGTGTCTAGGCCGACCGGTGCGCGTCCAGGAAGGCTTCCAGGCCGATCAGGTCGTCGGTGTTGAGGTAGTCGACGTCCGCGGCCAGCAGTTCCGCCCACAGCGCGTCCCGGGCGGGGCCCGCGATGTCCGGGGTGGCCCAGAAGCGGACCTTCTGCCCGCGCGCGTGCGCCGACTGGACGATCGTGTGCAGCTTCTGCCGCTCGGCGGCGGGGAAGTCCCCCACGCCCAGCCAGGTGAAGTTGAGCGTCCAGTTGTCGCTGATGAGCGAGACGAAGGAGGCGGGCGCGGAGGTGCCGAGGTCGGTGAGCCGGCCGTCGTAGAAGGCCCGGCGTACGGTCTGGGCCTCCATGGGCACCCGGGCCGCGCGGTCGCCGGAGATCACGGCGGTGACCGGACCGGGGTGCACCCGGCCGTGCGCGTACGTGGTGAACAGGCCCTTGTAGCGCCGCAGATGCCGGTCGAGTTCGAGGTACGTCGACGAGCCCTCGGTCTTGACGTCGATGAGCAGCTGGAGCGAGCCGCGGTAACCCCGGTACACGGAGCCGTGGTTGGCCTTCACCCGGGCCGCGAGCGTGTCGAGGTAGAGGGACTCCAGGGTGCGGGCCGGGTCGAGGTCCACCTCGTCGTGCGCGACGAGGAGTTGGTCGCCGACGAGCCAGATGTCGGCCTCGACGCTGCCGAAGCGGTGGTCGAGGGCGTCGAGGAGGGGACGGGGGTGCTCGTAGTCGTTGTGCGCGTGGGCGCGCCAGAGGGGGCGCGGGTAGTGCTTCTTCTGCTCGCCCGCCAACGCCTGTGAGGCGGGCACCACGAGCGCGCTCGCGAGGGCGGCGCCGAGGGTGAGGGCTCTGCGACGGGTGGTGTGGGCCATGCTCTCTCCCCGAGGAGTTCCGATGTGAAACCTCAGCGAGTATGCGTTCGAGCAAGGCCCAAGAAACCAGTTGGGAAGGGGAGTTGGCCGGACTGCCGTCGTCAGTTCACTTCATTGGCCGAAGCCACACCGAAAAGCCCGCCCCTGGTGGGACGGGCTTCCCGCGGACTACTCCCAGGTGAACGTCAGGGGGTGCGCAGGTCGACCAGTTCGGCCAGCGCGGCACGGTGCCCGCCCGCGCTGCCGTACGCGATCGAGTCCGCCTTGGCCCTCTTCAGATACAGGTGCACCGGGTGTTCCCAGGTCATCCCGAGACCGCCGTGCAACTGGAGCGCCTCCTCGGCAGCGTGGACGGCCACCGGCGCCGCGTAGGACTGTGCGACGGCGACCGCCACGTCGACGTCCTCGCCGGTCGCGAGCGCGTCCGCGGCGTTCCGGGCGGCCGCGCGCAGGCCCACGACCTCCAGCCACAGGTGCGCGAGCCGGTGCTTGAGCGCCTGGAACCCGCCGACGGGCCGGTTGAACTGCTTGCGCTCCTTGAGATACCGGACCGTCTCGGTCAACGACCAGTCGGCGAGCCCGAGCTGCTCGGACGCGAGCAGCCCGGCTCCGGCCCGCAGAGCCCGTCGTACGGCGGGTTCGGCGTCGCCCAACCGACGTGCAGCAGCACCTTCCAGCACCACGCGCGCCACGGGCCGCGTCAGGTCCAGCGACACCTGCGGTACGACGGTCACGGCCCCGGCGTCGACGGCGTACAGCCCACCGTCGTCAGCGGGCACGAGCAGCACGTCCGCGGCAGCCGCGTCCGCGATGCCGGTCAACTCGCCGTGCAGGGCGCCGTCTTCACGTCGTACGGCTTTGAAGGCGCCGTCCGGGGCGACGTTCAGGGCGACCGCGAGGGCGCCGATCCTCCGTCCGGACGCCAGCTCGGCGAGCAGGTCGTCGGCCTCGCAGGCCAGCAGGGCCTCCGTGGCGACCACGGCGCTCGTCAGATAGGGCACGGGGGCGACCGCGCGCCCCAACTCCTCCAGGACGACGGCGACTTCGCGGTGCGAGGCGCCCTGGCCGCCCTGCGCCTCGGGCACCAGGAGCCCGGCGAGGCCCATGGCATCGGCGAGGGACTTCCACAGGGACACGTCGTGCGGGGTGTCGGACTCGGTGCGGGCGATCACGCCCGCCGGGTCGCAGTGATCGGTGAGCAGGTCGCGGACGGCGGAGCGGAGCGCTTCTACCTCCTCCGAGTACAGAAGATCAGGCTGTGTGCGCTGTGTTGTCATCGGGCCAGGTCCTTCCACGCGACGTCCTTGTCGGTGCGCGGCTCGGCGGGCAGGCCCAGGACGCGCTCGGCGACGATGTTCAGCAGGACCTCGCTGGTCCCGCCCTCGATGCTGTTGCCCTTGGAGCGGAGGTAGCGGTAGCCGGCGTCGCGGCCGGTGAAGTCGACCAGTTCGGGGCGGCGCATGGTCCAGTCGCCGTACAGCAGGCCCTCCTCGCCGAGGAGTTCGACCTCCAGGCCGCTGATCTCCTGGTTGAGGCGGGCGAAGGACAGCTTCATGCCGGAACCCTCGTAGCCGGGCTGGCCCGCGACGAGTTGTTGGCGCAGGCGTTCGCCGGTGAGGCGGGCGACCTCGGCCTCGACCCAGAGCTTCAGCAGGCGCTGGTGGAGGTCGTGGGTGCGCAGCTCGGGGCGTTCGCGCCAGGTCTGTGCGACGGGCCCGATCATGCCGCCCTCGCGCGGGATGCGCATGCCGCCGATCGAGACGCGTTCGTTCATGAGCGTCGTCTGCGCGACCTTCCAGCCGTCGCCGACTCCGCCGAGGCGGTGCGCGTCCGGGATGCGGACGTCGGTGAGGAACACCTCGTTGAACTCGGCCTCGCCGGTGATCTGGCGCAGCGGCCTGACCTCGACACCCGGGTCGGTCATGTCGCAGATGAAGTACGTGATGCCCTGGTGCTTGGGCAGGTCCGGGTCGGTGCGGGCGATGAGGATGGCCCAGCTGGCGAGATGCGCGCTGGACGTCCAGACCTTCTGCCCGTTGACGACCCAGTCGTCGCCTTCCAGAACGGCGCGGGTGCCGAGCGCGGCCAGGTCCGATCCGGCGCCCGGTTCGCTGAACAGCTGGCACCAGACCTCCTCGCCGACCCACAGGGGCCTGAGGAAGCGCTGCTTCTGCTCCTCGGTGCCATAGCGGAGGATGGTCGGCGCGGCCATCCCGAGGCCGATGCCGATACGCCGGGGGTCGTTGTCGGGGGCGCCCGCCGCCTCCAACTCGGCGTCCACGACGGCCTGGAGGGCACGCGGGGCGCCCAGTCCGCCGAGGCCCTCCGGGTAGTGCACCCAGGCGAGTCCGGCGTCGAATCGGGCCTTGAGGAAGTCGGTCCGGTCCGTGCCGGCGGGTGGGTGCTCGGCCAACAACTCGGCTGTGCGGCGCCTCAGTTCGGCTGCGTCGGTCATACGGCGGCTCCGTTCTCCGGTGACGGTACGACGGCGACCCGGCCGGTGGTCACGCCGTCGCCGACCCGCTGCACGGCGGCCGCGGCGCCCTCCAGCGGCACCCGCTCGCTCACCAGCGGCTTGATGGCGCCCCGGGCGGCCAGCTCGGTGAGCTGCTCGTGGCAGTGCTGGACCAGCTTGGGGTTCTTGGTGTTGTACAGGCCCCAGTGCAGGCCTAGGATCGAGTAGTTCTTCACCAGGGCGTGGTTGAGCGCCGGGCTGGGGATCGTCCCCCCGGCGAAGCCGACGACCACGATCCGGCCCTCGAAGGCGACGACCTTGGTGGACTGGGTGTAGGCCGAGCCGCCCACGGGGTCGTAGATCACGTCGGCGCCCCGGCCGCCGGTGGCTTCCTTCACGGCGGCGACCACGTCCTCGGTTCGCCGGTCGATGACGACATCGCAGCCCAGCTTCCGGGCGACGGCGGCCTTCTCGGCACCGCCCACGACCCCGATGACCGTGGCGCCGGCCGCCTTCCCGAGCTGCACGGCCGCGCTGCCGACCCCTCCGGCGGCAGCGTGCACGAGCAGCGTCTCGCCGGCCTCCAGACGGGCCCGCCGGTGCAGACCGAACCAGCCCGTCTGGTAGCCGATGTGCAGCGCGGCCGCCTCGGCGTCGTCCAGGGAATCGGGTGCGGGCAGGACAGCGGCCGCATCCGCGACGGCGTACTCGGCGAAACCGCCGTACGGCAGCGCGGGGTTGGCGAGCACCCGGCGCCCGTCCTCGGTCTCGCCGCAGATCTCCACGCCCGGCGTGAAGGGCAGCGGAGGCCGGACCTGGTACTGCCCGCGGCACATCAGCACGTCAGGGAAGTTGATGTTGGCGGCACGCACCTTCAGCAGGATCTGGCCGTCGCCGGGCGTGGGCCGCTCGACGTCCTGGAGCCGCATCACCTCGCCCGGCTCACCGATCTCGTGTACTTGCCATGCCTGCATGCGGGGCCTCCACAGACTGCGTCGTCCGACCAGGTCCATCGCATACTAAGCGGTCGCTTGCCCCCGAGGGAACCGTTACGCGCGTCACGCCCGCTTCGGCCGTGCCCGCACATGCATCCGCTCGCCCTGCGGCCCGAACAGACTGAGGAACTCCACCGGCCCCTCCCCCGTCGACCCGAACCAGTGCGGCACCCGCGTGTCGAACTCGGCGGCCTCCCCGGCGTTCAGCACGATGTCGTGATCGCCCAGGACCATCCGCAGCCGTCCCGACATCACGTACAGCCACTCGTAGCCCTCGTGGGTCCGCGGCTCCACCGGCTCCGCCTCCTGCTGCGGCACCAGGACCTTGAAGGCCTGGAGGCCGCCGGGCTGGCGGGTCAGCGGCCAGTACGTGCGTCCGTGCCGCTGGATCGGCTCGGCCCGCACCCGGGGGTCGCGCACCGCGGGCGCGCCCACCAGTTCGTCCAGCGCCACCTCATGAGCCCGCGCGATCGGAAGCAGCAGCTCCAGGCTGGGCTTGCGCAGGCCCGACTCCAGCCGGGAGAGCGTGCTCACCGAGATACCGGTCGCCTCGGAGAGCCCGGCGAGCGTGGCGCCCCGCTCCTTCCGAATCCGCCGCAGCCGTGGACCGACCTCCGCGAGCACCTCGTCCATGTCGTCGTCACTCATGGGGTCCATTGCAGTTTCGGCAAATCCGTTTGTCAATGCGGCAGTGGCGCGCGACCGTTCCCACGGGAGGTGGTCACCGTGACCGAGACACACAGTGACACGTACGAAGTGGTCGTCATCGGCGGCGGCACGGCGGGGCTGTCCGCGGCTCTCGTGCTGGGCCGGGCCAGGCGCCGCACGCTGGTGGTCGACGCGGGCGAGCCGCGCAACGCGCCCGCCGCGCACATGCAGGGCTATCTGTCGCGGGACGGCATGTCCCCGGCCGAGTTCCTCGCGGTCGGACGTGAGGAGATCGCGCGGTACGGCGTCGAGCTCGTCCGGGACACCGCCGTGGACGTCACCGGGGGCGCGGACTTCGCGGTCGAGCTGGCGAGCGGGCGGACGGTGCGCGCCCGGCGGCTGGTGGTCACCACCGGCCTGAAGGACGAGCTGCCGGACGTCCCCGGCGTCGCCGAGCGGTTCGGGCGTGACGTGATCCACTGCCCGTACTGCCATGGCTGGGAGGTGCGCGACCAGGCTTTCGGTGTGCTCGCGACGAGCCCGCTGAGCGTGCACCAGGCGCTGATGGTCTCCCAGTGGTCCAAGGACGTGACGCTCTTCCTGCACCAGGTCACCGAGGCCGAACTGTCGGACGACGATCTGCGCAGGCTGGCCGCGGCGGGCGTCCACATCATCCCCGGCCGGGTCGCGGGGCTGGTGATCGAGGACGACCGGCTCACCGGCGTGCGGCTCGCGGAGGGGTCGACGTACGACCGCCAGGCGCTCTTCGTCGCGCCGCGCGCGGTCCCGCAAACCGGGCTGCTGGAGAAGCTGGGCGCCGAGATGAACGAGACCCCCTTCGGCGCGTACCCAGTGGTCGACGCGACCGGCCTGACGACCGTGCCGGGCGTGTGGGCCGCGGGCAATGCGATGGGGTTCGCCGAGCAGGTCGTGAACGCGGCGAGCGGCGGCTACCGAGCGGGCGCCTTCATCAACGGAGAGCTGCTCTTCGCGGACCTGGACGAGACGCCCGCAGGGGCGCGGGGAACTGCGCGACCAGCCACAACGGACCCGCAGACGATCGACGACCCATTGCGGCAATAACCGTTCGTCCGGGTGAAGACCGGCGGAGCCCGTTGCACCATGGCTGCATGCTGCTGACCCGGCTGGCCCAGGTGTCCCGGGAGGTCGCCGCCACCTCCGCGCGGTCCCGGAAGATCGCTCTGCTCGCGGAGCTGTTCCGGGACGCGCAGGCGGACGACGTGCCCATCGTCATCCCGTATCTCGCGGGCCGACTGCCACAGGGGCGGCTCGGCGTCGGCTGGAAGGTGCTGAGCCGCCCCGTCGAGCCGGCCGCCGAGCCGACCCTGACCGTGCGCGAGGTGGACGCCCGGCTCACGGGGCTCGGCAAGGTGTCCGGCCCCGGTTCGCAGGCGGAACGGGCCCGGCTGGTGGGCGAGTTGATGGGTGCGGCCACCGAGGACGAGCAGCGGTTCCTGTTCGGTCTTATCACCGGTGAGGTGCGGCAGGGTGCGCTGGACGCCGTGGCGGTCGAGGGCCTGGCCCAGGCGACCGGAGCGCCGTCGCCCGATGTACGGCGGGCGGTGATGCTCGCCGGATCCCTCCAGACGGTCGCGCAGGCGCTGCTCGCGGACGGTCCCGAGTCGCTGAACCGCTTCCGGCTCACCGTCGGCCGCCCGGTCCTGCCGATGCTGGCGCACAGCGCGTCCTCCGTGGGCGAGGCGGTCGAGAAGCTCGGCGCCTGCGCGGTCGAGGAGAAGCTGGACGGCATCCGCGTCCAGGTGCACCGGGACGGGGACGCCGTACGGATCTACACCCGCACCCTCGACGACATCACGGACCGGCTGCCCGAACTGACCTCGGCGGCGCTGGAGTTGAACGGCGAGCGCTTCATCCTGGACGGCGAGGTGCTCTCCTTCGGCGCGGACGGTCGACCGCGTTCCTTCCAGGAGACCGCCGGGCGCGTCGGCTCCCGTGTGGACGTGGCGACCGCCGCCGAGGCGGTTCCCGTCTCCCCCGTCTTCTTCGACGCGCTGTCCGTCGACGACCGCGACCTGCTCGACCTGCCGTTCGCCCAGCGGCACGCGGAACTGGCCCGGCTGGTGCCCGAGCCGATGCGGGTGCGCAGGACGCTCGTGGACGGGCCGGAGGATCTGGACGAGGCGGAGGCCTTCCTCGCCGAGACCCTGAAGCGCGGTCACGAGGGCGTCGTCGCCAAGGCCCTCGACGCCCCCTACAGCGCGGGCCGGCGCGGCGCGTCCTGGCTGAAGGTGAAGCCGGTGCATACCCTCGACCTGGTCGTCCTGGCCGTCGAGCGGGGCCACGGCCGTCGCACCGGCAAGCTCTCCAACCTCCACCTCGGCGCGCGCAACCCCGACGGCTCCTACGCCATGCTCGGCAAGACCTTCAAAGGAATGACCGACGCGATGCTGACCTGGCAGACCGAGCGCCTGACGGAGCTGGCCGTGGAGGACGACGGCTGGGTCGTCACCGTACGCCCCGAACTCGTCGTCGAGATCGCGTACGACGGCCTCCAGCGGTCGACCCGCTATCCGGCCGGCGTCACCCTCCGCTTCGCCCGCGTGGTCCGCTACCGCGAGGACAAGCGGCCGGAGGACGCCGACACCGTCGAGACACTGCTCGCGGCCCACCCGGACGTCGCCCCGTGACCGGGCCCAAGGGAAAGCGCAGCGCCGGCCTTCTGTTGTTCCGGCACACGGACCGGGGCCTGGAGGTGTTGCTCGGGCATATGGGCGGCCCGTTCTTCGCCCGGCGTGACGCCGGGGCGTGGACGGTGCCCAAAGGCGAGTACGAGCCCGACGAGACCGCCTGGGACGCCGCCCGCCGCGAGTTCCAGGAGGAGCTGGGGCTGGTGCCGCCGGACGGCGAGGCGATCGAACTCGGCGAGGTGACACAGACCAACCGCAAGATCGTCACGGTCTGGGCGATCGAGGCCGAACTCGACCCGCAGGCGATCGTCCCCGGCACGTTTCGCATGGAGTGGCCGCCGAGGTCGGGGCAGACGCAGGAGTTCCCCGAGCTGGACCGGGTGGAGTGGTTCGGGCTCGACCGCGCCCGCGCCGTGATCGTCACGGCGCAGGCCGCGTTTCTCGACCGGCTGGCGGAGCACTCGGGCTGAACAGTGGCCTACGCGTTGCGGTCCCCGGCGCCGCGCGGGAAGGTCGAACCAAAGCCGCCCTCAGGAGGTCAGCCATGCCCATCGCGACGGTGAATCCGGCGAACGGCGAGACGCTCAAGACGTACGAGGCCATGGGCGCCGAAGAGCTCGAGCGCAGGCTCCAGCTCGCCGAAGCCACATTCCGCACCTACCGGGTGACCGGATTCGCCGAGCGCGCCCTGCTGCTGCGCCGGGCCGCCGATCTCCTGGAGGAGGACCAGCAGGACATCGGCCGGGTCATGACGACCGAGATGGGCAAGCCGGTCAAGCAGGCCCGCGCGGAGGCCGCGAAGTGCGCCAAGGCGATGCGCTGGTACGCCGACCACGCGGCGGAACTCCTCGCCGACGAGGAGCCCGCCGACTCCGACGTGAAGGACTCCGGCGCCTCCCGCGTACTGGTCCGCTACCGGCCGCTGGGCCCGGTGCTCGCGGTGATGCCGTGGAACTTCCCGCTCTGGCAGGTGATCCGCTTCGCCGCCCCCGCGCTGATGGCGGGCAACGTCGGCCTGCTCAAACACGCCTCGAACGTCCCGCAGACCGCCCTGTATCTGGAGGACCTGTTCCACCGCGCGGGCTTCCCCGAGGGCTGCTTCCAGACCCTGCTCGTCGGCTCCGGCGCGGTCGAGGACATCCTGCGCGACGAGCGCGTCAGGGCGGCCACCCTCACCGGCAGCGAGCCCGCGGGCCGGGCGGTCGCGTCCGTCGCCGGGGACATGGTGAAGAAGACGGTGCTGGAGCTGGGCGGCAGCGACCCGTACGTCGTCATGCCGTCCGCCGACGTCGACCGTGCCGCCCAAGTCGCCGTCACCGCACGGGTGCAGAACAACGGTCAGTCCTGCATCGCCGCCAAGCGGTTCATCGTCCACGCGGATGTCTACGACGCGTTCGCCGAGCGGTTCGTGGCGGGAATGCGGGCGTTGCGGGTCGGCGACCCGCTGGAGGAGGAGACCGAAGTCGGGCCGCTGGCCAGCGAGCAGGGCCGGGCGGATCTGGAGGAGTTGGTGGACGACGCGGTGCGCAGCGGAGCGGCCGTGCTGTGCGGCGGCGAACGTCCCGAGCAGGCCGGCTGGTGGTACCCGCCGACCGTCCTCGCCGGCATCGACCGCGAGATGCGGATCCACCGTGAGGAGGCCTTCGGGCCGGTCGCGACGCTCTATCGCGCGGGCGACCTGGACGAGGCGGTGCTCATCGCCAACGACTCGTCGTTCGGGCTGAGTTCCAATGTCTGGACGCGCGACGACGCCGAGGTCGACCGCTTCGTACGGGACCTGGAGGCGGGCGGGGTGTACTTCAACGGGATGACCGCGTCCCACCCGGCGTTTCCGTTCGGCGGGGTGAAGCGGTCCGGGTACGGGCGTGAGCTGTCCGGGCACGGAATCCGCGAGTTCTGCAACATCACGACCGTATGGCACGGAGCGTGAGGGTTCCGCGGCTACGATCCCCTTTGTGAACCGCGAAGTGACTCTGCCTCTGATCGTCGACGACCGCGGTACCTTGCAGGTGGCTGCGGCCGATGTCAGCAAGTTGTTGCGGACGGTGGGTGCGCGGTGGCTGCATCTCGTCGAGTCCGGGCAGCAGGAGCTGGACGAGGACACGGTGGCGGCACTGACGATCGAGCTGGCGAAGCTCGCCGATCGGATCGATGTCGCATGCATTGCCCACAGCAGTGGGGGCGCGCCGTAGGGGTTGGGCAAATCCAGTGATCCCCGATTTGGAGTAGTCCGGCGCGAGATCGTGAGCCTGCCGGGTGATCGTGAATGCACAACCTTCTGACCGGGGGGCGCAGGCCTTCCGGAAGGCGAAAGCAGGCACGGTTCATGGCGACTTTGTGCAGACCCTCGGTGTCCGTTCCAGAGCACGTGATCACGATGGAGGAGACGCTGGAGCTGGCACGCTCCCGCCACTCCGACCACCCCCAACTGCCGCTGGCCCTCCGGCTGATCGAGAACACCGGCGTACGCACCCGGCACATCGTGCAGCCGATCGAGGAGACCCTGAAGCACCCCGGCTTCGAAGAGCGCAACAAGGTCTACATCGCCGAGGCGAAGGCCCGGGTCCCGGCAGTGGTACAGCGGGCGCTCGACGACGCCGAGCTGCTCACCAGCGACATCGACGTGATCATCTACGTGTCGTGCACGGGCTTCATGATGCCCTCGCTCACGGCCTGGCTGATCAACGAGATGGCCTTCGACAGCACCACCCGCCAGATACCCATAGCCCAGCTGGGCTGTGCGGCCGGCGGGGCGGCGATCAACCGGGCGCACGACTTCTGCACGGCCTACCCCGACGCCAACGCGCTCATCGTGGCCTGCGAGTTCTGCTCGCTGTGCTACCAGCCCACCGACCTGGGCATCGGCTCCCTGCTGTCCAACGGCCTCTTCGGCGACGGCATCGCCGCCGCGGCGGTCCGCGGCCGCGGAGGCGAGGGCATCACGCTGGAGCGCAACGGCTCGTACCTGATCCCCAAGACCGAAGAGTGGATCATGTACGACGTCCGGGCCACCGGATTCCACTTCCTGCTGGACAAGCGGGTGCCGGCCACCATGGAGCCGCTCGCCCCGGCGCTCCAGGACCTCGCGGGTATGCACGGCTGGGACGCCGCTGACCTGGACTTCTACATAGTCCATGCGGGCGGGCCCCGAATACTCGACGACCTCAGCAAGTTCCTCCAGGTCGACCCGCACGCGTTCCGGTTCAGCCGGTCGACGCTCACCGAGTACGGCAACATCGCCAGCGCCGTCGTCCTGGACGCGCTGCGCCGGCTGTTCGAGGAGGGCGGCGCCGAGCACAAGGCGCGCGGGCTGCTCGCCGGGTTCGGACCCGGCATCACCGCCGAGATGGCCCTGGGCCGCTGGCACCGCAACTGACGAGACGACGTGAGATGACCGAAGAGACGATCACCGAGACCCTCCCACCCGTTCGGCACTGGCCGGCGCTCGACCTGTCGGGCGTGGACTTCGACCCGGTCCTCGGCCAGCTGATGGACGAGGGCCCGGTCACCCGGATCCAGCTGCCCAACGGCGAGGGCTGGGCCTGGCTGGTCACCCGCTACGACGACGTACGCATGGTGACCAACGACCCCCGGTTCAGCCGCGAGGCCGTCATGGACCGGCAGGTCACCCGGCTCGCCCCGCACTTCATCCCGGCCCGCGGCGCCGTCGGCTTCCTGGACCCGCCGGACCACACCCGGCTGCGGCGCTCGGTGGCCGCCGCGTTCACGGCGAAGGGCGTGGAGCGGGTACGCGAGAAGTCGCGTCGCCTGCTGGACGAATTGATCGACGAACTCGTCCAGGACGGCCCGCCCGCCGATCTCACCGCGACGGTCCTCAGCCCCTTCCCCATCGCGGTGATCTGCGAGCTGATGGGCGTGCCGGCCGCCGACCGGCACGGCATGCACACCTGGACGCAGCTCATCCTGTCCTCCTCGCACGGCGCCGACGTCAGCGAGAAGGCCAAGAACGAGATGGGCGCGTACTTCGCCGACCTCATCGGCAGGCGCGAGGGCAGCGCCGGCGAGGACGTCACCTCACTGCTCGGCGCCGCCGTCGGCAAGGGTGAGGTGACGCTGGAGGAGGCCGTCGGACTCGCGGTCCTCCTCCAGATCGGCGGCGAGGCGGTCACCAACAACAGCGGGCAGATGTTCTACATCCTGCTGACCCGCCCGGACCTCGCGGCGCGGCTGCGCGCCGAGCCGGAGATCCGCCCCCAGGCCATCGACGAACTGCTGCGCTACATCCCGCACCGCAACGCGGTCGGACTGTCCCGGATCGCCATGGAGGACGTCGGCATCAAGGGCGTACGGATCCGGGCGGGCGACGCGATCTACGTGTCGTACCTCTCCGCGAACCGCGACCCGGACGTCTTCCCGCAGCCGGAGATGATCGACTTCGCCCGCAACCCCAACCCCCATGTGTCCTTCGGCTTCGGCCCGCACTACTGCCCCGGCGGCATGCTGGCCCGGCTGGAGTCACAGCTCCTGGTCGACGCACTCCTCGACCGCCTGCCGGGCCTGAAGCTCGCCGTGCCGCCCCGGGAAGTGCCCTTCAAGAAGGGCGCGTTGATCCGCGGGCCCGAGGCACTGCCCGTGACGTGGTGAGGTGCCGATGACGGCGACGGAGGGACTGCTCGTGCCACCGGGCCACGGCCGGGTCGTCCAGACACCGGCCCAGCACGTCACCTTCAAGGTGACCGGCACTCACTCGCGGATGGCATCCACCTTCGAGGTGCTGGTCCCCCCGGGCTTCGACGTCGGCGCCCATGTGCACACCCGCAGCGAGGAGTTGTTCTACGTCCTCGAGGGCGAGCTGGACGTGCTCGCCTTCGAGCCGCGCATCCGGACCCCCGACAACTGGCAGAAGTGGGAGTCGAGTTCGGGAACCAGGGTGGTACGTGCGACGCCGGGCACCGTCATCGTCGTACCGCCCGGATGCCCGCACGCCTTCGCCAACCCGACGGCCACCCAGGCCAAGATGTTCTTCCAGGCGTCCCCGCCGCCGGATCACGAGCGGTACTTCGAGGAGCTGCTGGAGATCCTGGGGAACGGGGGTCCGCCGGATCATGCGGCGATCGAGGAGTTGCGGAAGCGGTACGACATCGAGCAGCTGACGCCGCTCAGGCATCGCTAGCGGATGGACATGCCGGACAGGGTGCGGGCGATCACCAGCCGCTGGATCTCGCTCGTCCCCTCGAAGATCGTGTAGATCGCGGCATCGCGATGCATCCGCTCCACCGGATACTCCCGCGTGTACCCGTTGCCGCCCAGGATCTGGATCGCCTGGGCGGTAACGGTCTTGGCCGTCTCGCTCGCGAACAGCTTCGACATCGAGCCCTCGGCCGCGGTGAACGGCTTGCCGTTGACCGCCATCCAGGACGCCCGCCAGACGAGCAGCCGGGCCGCGTCGATGGACGTCCGCATGTCCGCGAGCGCGAAGGCCACACCCTGGTTGTCGATGATCGGGCGCCCGAACTGCTCACGGGTCGTGGCGTAGTCGAGGGCCACCTCGTACGCGGCACGTGCCGTACCGACGGCCATCGCGCCCACCGCCGGACGCGAGGCCTCGAACGTCGCCATCGCCGCGTTCTTCACCCGCTCACCGCCGGAGGCCTTCGCCCGCTCGCGGGCCCGCGCCAGCCGCTCGTCCAGCTTCTCCTTGCCGCCGAGGAGGCAGGAGCCGGGAACACGCACGTCCTCCAGGACGACCTCGGCGGTGTGCGAGGCGCGGATGCCGTGCTTCTTGAACTTCTGGCCCTGGGACAGGCCCGGTGTGTTCGGCGGGACGATGAAGGAGGCGTGGCCCCTGGAGCCGAGGTCCGGGTCGACGACCGCGACGACGACGTGGACGTTGGCGATACCTCCGTTGGTCGCCCAGGTCTTCGTGCCGTTGATCACCCACTCGTCCTTGGCCTCGTCGTAGACGGCACGCGTACGCATGGAGGCCACGTCGGAGCCGGCGTCGGGCTCGGAGGAGCAGAACGCGGCGACCTTGACATCGTTGGCGTCGCCGTACATCTGGGGGATCCAGGTGCCGATCTGCTCCTCGGTCCCGTTGGAGAGGACGCCGACGGCGGCGAGGCCGGTGCCGGCGATGGAGAGCCCGATGCCCGCGTCGCCCCAGAACAGTTCCTCCATGGCCATGGGTATGCCGAGGCCGGTGGGGTCGAAGTACTGCTGGGCGTAGAAGTCCAGGGAGTAGATGCCGATCTTGGCGGCCTCCTGGATGACCGGCCAGGGAGTTTCCTCACGCTCGTCCCATTCGGCGGCCGCAGGACGGATGACGTCGGCTGCGAAGCCGTGCAGCCAGTCCCGGACCTCCTTCTGTTCGTCGTTGAGCTCCATGGTGAACTCGGCCATGTCCCCTCCAGCGGCGACGCACTATCCTGTTACTTGCGGTAACCGCAGTCTGTTACCGACGGGTAGGAAAAGTCAACTCCTGACGACTGCTCGGCAGCCAGTTCGATGCTGGCAGCAACTGAAGTGTTAGTTTGCGCAGGCGTCACCGATTCAGCAGGGGGATACCACATGGACACCACGCAACGGACCGAACAACAGCGCTCGGCCGACCGCCGCCGGCGTGAGCTGCTCGAGGCCGCGGACAGAGTGGTGCTCCGCGACGGCCCCCAGGCCTCGATGAACGCGATCGCGGCCGAGGCGGGCATCACCAAGCCGATCCTCTACCGGCACTTCGGCGACAAGGGCGGGCTTTACGCCGCCCTTGCCAAACGGCATACCGACGCACTGCTGAATTCCCTGCGGGCCGCGTTGGACGCCCCGGCCGACCGCCGGGAGCGGGTCGAGAACACGCTCGACACCTATCTCGCGGCGATCGAGGCACGTCCTCAGGTGTACCGGTTCCTGATGCATCCGTCCGAGGGGTCACCGGGCGACCCCGGGTTCGCCGTGGGCGTGCATTCGGCTCCGCTGCTTCGGCGGATGGGCGAGGAGTTGGCCCAGGTCATCGAGGACCGGCTGGATCTCGGGCCGGGGAGCCAGCAACTGGCCCGGGTGTGGGGGCACGGGATCGTCGGGATGATGCACGCCGCGGGTGACTGGTGGTTGAGCGAACGGCCTTGTTCCCGCGCCGAGTTGGTGCGGAGTCTGGCGGACCTGTTGTGGGGTCGGTTGGCTGCGGCCGGGGACAAGGTGGGCGGCCCGGGGTTCTGAAGCGCCGCAGACGCCCCGCAGCCGCACGATCCTCATCGCCCCCACGGCGCTCGCGCGGCCTGCCGCAACACCCTGCGCCTTCGCCACCCCGTGAGCTGATCGACGTACACCCGGCCCTCCAGGTGGTCGCACTCGTGCTGTAGGCACCTGGCGAAGAACCCCGTGCCGTGGACCGCGATCGGCTCACCCGTCACCGTGAACCCCTCGACCACCGCATGGTCGTACCGTTCCGTCCCCGCCTCCAGACCCGGCAGGGACAGACAGCCCTCCGGGCCGCGGATCACCACTCCGTCCGCCGCCACCAGCCGCGGGTTCACGATGTGTCCCAGATGCCGGATCTCCTCGTCGTCGGGGCAGTCGTAGACGAACACCCGCAAGGACTCCCCCACCTGGTTCGCGGCCAGCCCCACCCCCTGTGCCGCGTACATCGTCGCGAACAAGTCGTCGACGAGTGCGGCCAGTTCGGGGCCGAAGTCGGTGACCTCCCGGCAGGGGTCGTGCAGGACCGCTTCGCCGAGCAGACTGAGGGGCCGGACGCGCCCGCGCGCGCCCGGAATGGAGCCGTTACGCATGGCCGCAAGGGTACGGCGATTCGGGAGTGCGAATGGATCTCGATAGGCTGGCCACCACCACGTTGCCGTCAGGCAGAGGCGCGGCGCGTACGCAAGGAGGATCGGGAACTGATGTCAGGCAACTCGGACCCGCTCACGCCGCGGGCCAAGCTCGCCGTGACCGCGGGCAAGGCGGTCGCGGCGGCGTCGCGCGCCGCCGGGCGCGGCAGCGGTTCGGTCATCGGCGGCCGGGTGGCCCTCAAACTCGACCCCGACCTCCTCGCGCGGCTCGCCCAGCACCTGGACGTGATCCTGGTGTCGGCGACCAACGGCAAGACCACCACGACCCGGCTGATCGCCGAGGCGCTGCGCGCCGCGGGCCCGGTCGTCTCGAACGCGCTCGGTGCCAACATGCCCGCCGGCATCACCTCCGCGCTGGCCGGTGGGTCCGACGCGCGGTACGGAGTGATCGAGGTCGACGAGAAGTACCTCGCCGGGGTGGCCCGGGACACCGACCCCAAGTGCATCGCCCTGCTCAACCTCTCCCGCGACCAGCTCGACCGCGCCGCCGAGACCCGGATGCTCGCCGAGAACTGGCGGGAGGGACTCGCCGGCTCGAAGGCCGTGGTCGTCGCCAACGCCGACGATCCGCTCGTGGTCTGGGCCGCGTCCTCCTCGCCCAACGTGATCTGGGTCGCCGCCGGGCAGATGTGGAAGGACGACGCCTGGTCCTGCCCGTCCTGCGGTGGTGTGATGCAGCGGCCGGGTGACGACTGGTTCTGCGGTGAGTGCGGTTTCCGGCGGCCCACGCCCAGTTGGGCGCTGTCGGGCGACCATGTGCTCGACCCGCACGGCTCCGCCTGGCCGATCCACCTCCAGCTGCCGGGCCGCGCCAACAAGGCCAACGCCGCCTCCTCGGCCGCTGTCGCCGCCGTGTTCGGGGTGCCGCCGCAGGTCGCGCTGGAGCGTATGTACCAGGTGCAGGCCGTGGCCGGACGCTATGACATCGTGCAGTTCCAGCAGCGTGATCTGCGGCTGCTGCTCGCGAAGAACCCGGCCGGCTGGCTCGAGACGTTCAGCCTGATCGATCCGCCGCCGACTCCGGTGATCCTCTCGGTGAACGCCCGCGGCGCCGACGGCACCGACACCTCCTGGCTGTGGGACGTCGACTACACGCGGCTGACCGGCCACCCGATCTGCGTCATCGGCGACCGCAAGCTGGACCTCGCGGTACGTCTGGAGGTCGCCGACCAGCACTTCCAGGTCTGCGAGAACCTCGACCAGGCCGTGCAGATGAGCCCGCCGGGCCGCATCGAGGTCATCGCGAACTACACCGCCTTCCAAGATCTGCGCCGCCGCGTCGGCAACTGACACACAGGGGACTTTTGTGAGCGACAACAGCCTGCGGGTCGTCTGGGTCTATCCCGACCTGCTCAGCACGTACGGCGACCAGGGCAACGTCCTCGTCGTGGAGCGCCGCGCCCGGCAGCGCGGCCTCGACGTGGCCCGTCTGGACGTCCGCAGCGACCAGCCGATCCCGACGTCCGGCGACATCTATCTGATCGGCGGCGGCGAGGACCGCCCGCAGCGCCTCGCGGCCGAACGCCTGCGCCGGGACGGCGGGCTGCACCGCGCCGCCGGCAACGGCGCGATCCTGTTCTCGGTGTGCGCGGGCTACCAGATCCTCGGCCATGAGTTCATCAACGACCTCGGCCAGCGCGAGCCCGGCCTCGGGCTGCTGGACGTGGTGTCCGTGCGCGGTGAGGGCGAGCGGTGCGTCGGCGACGTACTCGCCGACATCGACCCGCGCCTGGGTCTGCCGCAGCTGACCGGCTTCGAGAACCACCAGGGCGTCACCCACCTCGGCCCCACCGCCCGCCCCTTCGCCCAGGTGCGCCTCGGCAAGGGCAACGGCACCGGTGACGGCACGGAGGGCGCGTACAACGACACGGTGTTCGGTACGTACATGCACGGTCCGGTGCTGGCCCGGAACCCGCAGATCGCCGACCTGCTGCTGAAGCTGGCGCTCGATGTGAACGCGCTGCCGCCGACCGACGACCGGTGGTACGAGGCGCTGCGCACCGAGCGGGTCACGGCCGCACAGCAGCCTGCCTGACCTGGCTGTACACCTGCACTCCAGCCAGGCTTTACCAGCCCGTCTGACGATGAGTCCGCACAGGTGAGCGGGGTCGTCCAGCAGGCGGACGCACGGTTCGGCCCCGCCCCTTCCTGCCGCTAGGGTGGCGGGGATCGAGCCGGACAACGTGGTCCGGTCCCCGGCCCACGTTGAGAAGGTATTTCGGGCTATGCGCATTGGTGTCCTCACGTCCGGCGGCGACTGCCCCGGCCTGAACGCCGTCATCCGGTCCGTCGTGCACCGCGCCGTCGTCGACCACGGCGACGAGGTCATCGGTTTCCGGGACGGCTGGAAGGGCCTCCTGGAGTGCGACTACCTCAAGCTCGACCTGGACGCGGTCAGCGGCATCCTGGCCCGCGGCGGCACGATCCTCGGTTCCTCCCGCGTCCAGCCGTCCCATCTGCGGGACGGTGTGGAGCGGGCGAAGGGCCATCTCGCCGAGCTCGGCCTCGACGCCATCATCCCGATCGGCGGCGAGGGCACGCTCAAGGCGGCGCGGCTCATGTCGGACAACGGCCTGCCCGTGGTGGGCGTGCCGAAGACCATCGACAACGACATCGCGGTCACGGACGTCACCTTCGGCTTCGACACGGCCGTGGGCGTGGCGACCGAAGCGCTGGACCGCCTGAAGACGACCGCCGAGTCCCACCAGCGTGTGCTGGTGGTCGAGGTCATGGGCCGCCACACCGGCTGGATCGCGCTCCACTCCGGCATGGCGGCCGGCGCCCACGCCATCGTCGTACCGGAACGGCCCTTCGACATCGAGGAGTTGGCCAAGGTCGTCGGGGAGCGGTTCGAGGCCGGGAAGCGGTTCGCGATCGTCGTGGCGGCGGAGGGGGCCAAGCCGATGGCGGGCTCCATGGCCTTCGACGAGGGCGGCAAGGACATCTACGGTCATGAGCGCTTCGCCGGGATCGCCCGTCAGCTGTCGATCGAGCTGGAGGAGCGGCTGGGCAAGGAGGCTCGCCCGGTGATCCTCGGACATGTGCAGCGCGGCGGGACGCCGACCGCGTACGACCGGGTTCTCGCCACTCGGTTCGGGTGGCATGCGGTGGAGGCCGTGCACCGTGGGGAGTTCGGCAAGATGACGGCTCTTCGCGGGACCGACATCGTGATGGTGTCATTGGCGGAGGCCGTGGAGACGCTGAAGACCGTTCCCACGGAGCGCTACGAAGAAGCCGAATGCGTGCTCTAGATCGAGTCGTGCGGAACTGAAGAGTCTGCCCCCGGCCGCAGCTGCGGCCGGGGGCAGTTCTAGTCTGTGTGCGGACAGACTTGCACAACCCCCACGAATCAGGAGCCGCCGGAATGGATCACAGCGGGCACGGCATGACCATGGATCTGCCGCCGTTCACGCTGGGACGCGGACTTCAGTGGTCGGCCGACCCGTTCTTCCTCGTCGCCTGTCTGGTGGGGATCGCGCTGTACGCATACGGCGTCGTGCGGCTGCGGCGGCGCGGGGATGCCTGGCCGGTGGGGCGGACCGTTGCCTATGTCATCGGTGTGCTGACCATCGCGCTCGTGATGTGCACCAAGCTGAACGACTACGGCATGGTGATGTTCAGCGTGCACATGGTGCAGCACATGGTGATCAGCATGTTGTCGCCGATTCTCATTCTGCTCGGCGCGCCGATCACGTTGGCATTGCGGGCGCTACCGGTGGCGGGCAAGGGGCGGAAGGGGCCACGGGAGTTGTTGCTGGCGGCGCTGCACAGCCGTTACATGCGGATCATCACGCACCCCGTGTTCACCATTCCGCTGTTCATCGCGAGCCTTTACGCGCTGTACTTCACGCCGTTGTTCGACTTCCTGATGGGGTCCAAGGCGGGTCACGTCACGATGATGGTGCACTTCCTCGCCGTCGGCCTGGTGTTCTTCTGGCCGATCATGGGCGTGGACCCGGGGCCGCAGCGGCCGGGCTATCTCATGCGGATGCTTGAGCTGTTCGCGGGGATGCCGTTCCATGCGTTCTTCGGCATCGCGCTGATGATGGCGTCGACCCCGATGATCAAGACGTACGAGAACCCGCCCGCCTCGCTCGGTATCGACGCGCTCGCCGACCAGAACGCGGCCGGCGGGATCGCCTGGGCGTTCAGCGAGATCCCGTCGGTGCTGGTCCTGCTGGCGTTGTTGTTCCAGTGGCACGCGAGCGAGCAGCGGCAGGCGCGGCGCCAGGACCGGGCGGCCGACCGGGACGGCGACAAGGAACTCGAGGCGTACAACGCCTATTTGGCCTCACTGAACGCACGCGGACACTGAACGGCTTTTCCATTCAGTAGCATGAAGCGCGTTGGGGGAACCGCCGGGGGGAGCGGTGATGACATTTCGCGCGTTCATGCAAAGGGTGGGGAAATCGGTGGTCCGGAGGATCGCCGTCCTGCTGGTTTTCGTTCTGGCGTTGAGTGCATGCGACAGAGACGCACAATTGTTCGCGGTGAAGGCGGTGGCCGCGGGAGTTCCGTCCCTCGCCCCCTTCTTCGACGAGAACGGCGGGCTGGGACAGGACGTCCGGATCCGCTCGCAGTCGGCCCGTGGCAGTCTCCAGCAGGGAGACACGCCCGGCTTGTACGGGGGATCCAAACAGCCGACGATCTGTGATGTCGAGAAGCTCAAGCGTTTTCTCACCGATCCCGCGAACGAGCAGAAGGCTCAGGCGTGGGCGAGTGTTCTGGACATCACCACGGACGTGATTCCGGCGTATCTGGACCGGCTCACACCCGTTCTGTTGCGTCACGACACTCTCGTGAAGAACCACGATTACAAAAAGGGGAATGCCGTCCCCTTCGACTCACTGCTCCAGGCCGGCATCGCGGTGCTCGTCGACCGGCAGGGACAGCCCACCGTGAAGTGCAGTTGCGGAAATCCGCTGCGGCCGTTCGAAGGTGACACCGGCCGGATTTCCGTCGAGTTCGAGGACGGCAACAAGGAGTGGGCCGGATTCGACCGTGCCTCCGTCGTGGCCGTACGGCCGGCACCGCGCGCCCTGGAGCGGATCGCCCTCGTCGACGTCGAGGACGCCGACCGCGGCATCAACCGGCCGGTCGGCACGACAGGTGAGAAGGACCGCGCCTTCGACACCCGGGAGCGGCGGGCGGTGCCGAACGTCGCCGGGACGACGTTCGGCGACGCGAGCCGCCGGCTGGCCGACAAGGGGCTGGCGGTCGCCGTCGACGGGAAGAGGCTGCCGCCGGACGGTGCACGGGTCACGGCGTCGGATCCGCCCGCGGGCACGGAGCTCAGGTTCGGGGAGTACGTGATGCTGAGCGTGGCCGGGGGTGAGACGGGAGGATCAGGCGGATCAGGCGGATCAGGTGGGTCGGGCGGGTCCGGTGGGTCGACCACTCCCCCGGCGCCCGGAGGGACCTCCCCCTCGACCGGCGGACCCGACGGCAAGCCGCCCACGTCCAGCACCGGGCCGTCCTCTTCACCACCCTCGTCGGGTACGACGCCCAGTTCACCGGCGCCTCCATCGAGCCCGCCGCCGAGTTCCAAGCCGCCCTCCACGAGCGCACCACCGCCCGCCGACCCACCGAGCAACCCGCCACCGCCCGTGACAAGCGCGCCCCCCGTGACGACGAGCGCCCCTCCCCCGGAAACCAGCAGCGCGCCTCCCCCGGTGACATCCAGCGCACCCCCGCCCGACACCCCGGCCACCAGCACCGCACCCACAGCCGGCGAACCGGCGAGCAGCGCCCCGGTCACCGGCGCGCCCGTCTCCAGCGCCATCACGTAGCACCCCGCAGAACCCGGGAGCCAGCGGATGCCTTCAGGATCACCGACGTCGGGAGTGGGCCGGGTCATCGCCGGCCGCTATCTGCTGCTGAACCAGCTCGGCAGCGGCGGTATGGGCCATGTGTGGCTCGCCCACGACCAGAGACTCGCCTGTGAGGTCGCGCTCAAGGAGATCGTGTTCCGCGATCCGGCCGAGGAAGGGCACGAGCGGGAGGCGCGGGTGGCACGGGCCCGCGCGGAGGCACGGCACGCCGCCGGACTGCGCAGTCATCCGCACGTGGTGACCGTGCATGACGTGCTGGAGCACGACGGGCTGCCGTGGATCGTCATGGAGTACGTGCCCGGAGCGGTCGATCTGCGGGACCTGATCACGCAACGCGGCCCACTGGGACCCGCGGAGTGCGCCCGGATCGGGCTCGGGGTGCTGGACGCGCTGACCGCCGGACACGAGCGGGGCGTCATGCACCGGGACGTGAAACCGGCGAACATCCTGCTGGCGCCGGACCGCACCGGGTCGCCGTACGGCCGGATCCTGCTCACCGACTACGGCATCTCCGTGCAGCCGGACGCAGGCGAGACGCGGTACACGCTGACGTCCGTGCTGATCGGCACGGCGGGCTATCTGGCGCCGGAGCGGGCCACGGGCGGACCGCCCACCGCGGCCGCCGACCTGTTCTCGCTGGGCTGCACGCTTTATCACGCGGTGGAGGGCCTGGGGCCCTTCGAGCGGGAGTCGCATCTCGCGGAGATCACCGCGGTGGTCACCGAGGAGCCGCGGTCTTTGGTGCGCGCGGGTGCGCTGGGGCCGGTGATCGACGCGATGCTCGTCAAGGATCCGGGGCAGCGGATCTCCGCGGCGGAGGCGGAGGCGGCGCTGTCGCGGATCGTGACGCCACAGGCCGAGCCGTACGCGCGGACGCAGACCGATCTCGGGTCGCAGCCGCCCTGGGCCGCCGCCGCACCGGCGCCCGTCCCGCCCGCCCCCGTGCCACAGGGCTTCGGGCCGGTGGTCGTCGGTCCCGGCAGGCGTCGGCGTACCCGCTCCCACGCCCTCCGGGCCGCCGTCGCCTGTCTGCTCGCGCTGGCGCTCGCGGGAGGCGGCGTCTGGTACGCCATGGCCCGGCAGACGAGCGGCGACGACGGGGCCGAGCAGCCGTACGGAGAGGCCGTCGGGCTCGCCGAGCCGCTCCGGGACGGTGACTGTGTGCTCGCCCAGTGGCCGGGGGCGGCTCCGTTCCAGGGCACGCCCCGGTTGAACCTGGACGCCACCTGCCGTGACGAGGCGCCGGACGGGCAGGTGATGGCGTTCGTCGAGACCACGTCGGCGGAGGAGGCGGCCGCCGAGGGGGCGGCGCGCTGTGAGGAGCGGACGCAGGAGATCCGCGAGAAGCTCGCGGACGTCCGCAGTCTCGCCGTCGCGCCGACCGAGGAGGGCTTCGAGGCCGCCGGGCGGCGGACCGCCTGCCTGGTGCTGGGCGCGCAGGGCCCGGTGTACGGGCCGCTGGGCGGGCACCGCAAGGTCGGGACGGCGTTCGCGGACACGGCGACGATGCAGAAGCGGGACTGTCTGGACGTACCGTCGAGCCGGGCTGCCCGGCTGGTCTCCTGCGGTGGTCCGCACGACGAGATGGTGCTCGGATTCACCCGGTTGGCCTCCGACGTCACGCTGACCCAGGCGCGCACCGAGTCGGACGAGGCGTGCGCGCGGGATGTGCCGCCACGCGACTACGGCTTCGACCCTTCGGTGTATCTGGCGGGCTCCTGGACGAGCGAGGGGGCCTGGAAGTCGGGCACACATTTCGTCGTGTGCACCGTACGGAGGCAGAACGGGGGCACCATGGAGGGGGACGAACCATGAGGAGGGTGTTGCGATGCCCGGTTCTTCGGACGGATCGACCAAGACGATGGGGGTGCTCACGGTCGGCGGACTGGTCGTGGTGACCGCCTATACGGTGGCGCTCGGCAGCAGTGGCTGGCTGTGGTTCGGCTGGGTCGTGCTGGGCTTGATCACCCTGGGGATGATCGTCACCAAGCCCACCTGAGTCTCATCCGCCGGTCAGTCGACTCGCCGAGTGCACGCCCGGCTGGTACTTCGGCAGCCGGGCGGTGACCTTCATGCCCGCTCCTTGGGCGGTCTCGATGACGAGGCCGTAGTCGTCGCCGTACACCTGGCGCAGCCGGTCGTCGACGTTGGACAGCCCGATGCCGCCCGACGGGCTGACCTCGCCGGCGAGGATGCGGCGCAGGGCGACGGGGTCCATGCCGGCGCCGTCGTCCTCGATGACGACCAGCGCCTCGGCTCCGGTGTCCTGTGCGGTGATGCTGATGTGGCACTTGTCCGCCTTGCCTTCGAGACCGTGCTTCACGGCGTTCTCGACGAGCGGCTGGAGGCAGAGGAAGGGCAGGGCGACCGGCAGCACCTCGGGCGCGATCTGAAGGGTGACGGAGAGGCGGTCGCCGAAGCGTGCCCGGACGAGCGCCAAGTAGTGGTCGATGGCGTGGAGTTCGTCGGCGAGGGTGGTGAAGTCGCCGTGCCTGCGGAACGAGTAGCGGGTGAAGTCGGCGAACTCCAGGAGCAGTTCGCGGGCGCGCTCGGGGTCGGTGCGGACGAACGAGGCGATCACCGCGAGCGAGTTGAAGATGAAGTGCGGGGATATCTGGGCGCGCAGGGCCTTGATCTCGGCCTCGATCAGACGCGTTCGGGACTGGTCCAGGTCGGCCAGCTCCAGTTGGACGGAGACCCACCGGGCGACCTCGCCGGCGGCCCGCACGAGTACCGCCGATTCGCGGGGTGCGCAGGCGACGAGCGCTCCGTGGACCCGGTCGTCGACGGTGAGCGGGGCGACGACGGCCCAGCGGACCGGGCAGTCGGGCGCGTCGCAGGTCAGCGGGAAGGCCTCTCCCCGGCCGGACTCCAGCGGTCCGGCGAGACGGTCCATGATCTCCGTACGGTGGTGGCTGCCGACCCCGTCCCAGGCCAGCACCTCCTTCTGATCCGTCAGGCACAGCGCGTCCGTGCCGAGCAGTGAACGCAGTCGCCGGGCCGACCTGCGGGCGGTCTCCTCGGTCAGGCCGGCGCGCAGCGGGGGCGCGGCGAGGGAGGCGGTGTGCAGGGTCTGGAAGGTGGCGTGCTCGACGGGGGTGCCGAGGCCGCCGAGGCTCTCGGGGCGTGCGGTGCGGCGGCCGAGCCAGAATCCGGCGGCCAGCAGCGGGAGGATCGCCACGCACAGGCCGGCGATGAATCCGCTCATGCCTTCGCCTCCGTCCGCAGCTCCTCCGGCAGATGGAACCGGGCCAGGATCGCCGCCGTCCCGGCCGGTACCCGGCTCGGCGTGGCCAGGGACACCAGCACCATGGTGAGGAAGCCCAGCGGTACCGACCAGAGGGCGGGCCAGGCGAGCAGGGCGTGGAATGCTCCGCTGCCCGGGAATCCGGCCATGGTCGCGGCGACGGCGACCAGCGCGGAGCCGCCGCCCACCAGCATTCCGGCGGCGGCGCCGGGCGGGGTCAGTCGCCGCCACCAGATGCCGAGGACGAGCAGCGGACAGAACGACGACGCGGACACGGCGAAGGCCAGCCCGACGGCGTCGGCGACGGGCAGCCCGCCCACCAGGACGCTGGCGGCCAGGGGCACGGCCATCGCGAGGACCGTGCCGAGCCTGAAGTGCCGTACGCCGCGCGAGGGGAGGACGTCCTGGGTGAGCACGCCGGCCACGGCCATGGTCAGTCCCGAGGCCGTCGACAGGAACGCGGCGAAGGCTCCCCCGGCGACCAGCGCGCCGAGCAGGTCGCCGCCGAGGCCGCCGATCACGCGGTCGGGCAGGAGGAGTACGGCGGCGTCCGCGTCGCCGGTGAGGGTGAGTTCGGGGGCGTAGAGGCGGCCGAGGGCGCCGTAGACCGGGGGCAGCAGGTAGAAGGCGCCGATCAGGCCCAGGACGGCGACGGTGGTGCGGCGGGCGGCGACTCCGTGCGGGCTGGTGTAGAAGCGGACGACGACGTGCGGCAGGCCCATGGTGCCCAGGAAGGTGGCGAGGATCAGGCCGTACGTCGCGTACAGCGGGCGTTCGCCGCGGCTCTCGGCCTGCGAGGGTGACAGGCTGCCGTCGCCGGCGGGGTCGGCCTCGGGGACGGCGGCGCCCTCGGCGAAGGTCAGCCGGGTGCCGGCGTCGATGTGGTGGGTGCCGGCGGGCAGCCGCAGTTCGGTGTCCTCGTGCGCGCGGCCGTCGACGGTGCCGCTCACCGTGACGGTCAGCGGCCGGTCGAGTTCGAGGTCGAGGCTGTCGTTGACGCGGACGACTCGCTGTTCGCGGAAGGTGGCCGGTTCCTCGAAGGCGCGGGTCGGTGCTCCGTCACCCTGCCAGGCGAGGACCAGGAAGAGGGCGGGGACGAGCAGTGCGGTGAGCTTGAGCCAGTACTGGAAGGCTTGCACGAAGGTGATGGAGCGCATGCCGCCGGCGGCGACGATCGCCACCACGACGACCGCGACGATCAGTCCGCCGAGCGAGTCGGGCGCCCCGGTCAGGACCGTCAACGTCAGTCCGGCGCCCTGGAGTTGGGGCAGCAGATAGAGCCAGCCGACGCCCACGACGAAGGCCCCGGCGAGCCGTCGTACCGCCTGGGAGGCGAGACGGGCCTCGGCGAAGTCGGGCAGCGTGTAGGCGCCGGAGCGGCGCAGCGGTGCGGCGACGAAGATCAGCAGCACCAGATAGCCGGCCGTGTAGCCGACGGGGTACCAGAGCATGTCGGGGCCCTGGACCAGGACCAGGCCGGCGATGCCCAGGAAGGAGGCGGCGGAGAGGTACTCGCCGCTGATGGCGGCGGCGTTGAGGCGTGGGCCGACGGTGCGGGAGGCGACGTAGAAGTCGGAGGTGGTGCGGGAGATGCGCAGGCCGAAGGCGCCGACGAGGACCGTCGCCATGACGACCAGGGCGACGGCGGGTACGGCGTAGCTGTAGTTCATGGGTCTGCGGTTTCAGCGGTCTTCGACGAGGCGCACGAAGTCCCGCTCGTTGCGCTCGGCCCGCCGCACGTACCAGCGGGCGAGCAGGACGAGCGGGGCGTAGAGGCCGAAGCCGAGGACCGCCCACTCCAGTCCGCGGGCGTCCGGCATGGCGGCGAACAGCAGGGGCAGCGGGCCGACGAGGAGGCCGAGGACCGCGAACACGGCGAGGCCGGCGCGGAGCTGGGTGCGCATCAGGGAGCGGACGTAGGTGTGGCCGAGGGTGGTCTGCTCGTCGATCTCGGTGCGGGGGCGGTAGTAGCCCGAGACACGGCGAGTGCGGCGGGGCGGGCCGGTGACGACGACACGGCGTTCAGCGGGGTTCTGGGGCACCGTCAGGGCCTCCTCATCAGCAGGTCCCGCAGCTCGCGGGTGTGGCGTCGGCTGACCTGGAGTTCCTCGGAGCCGACCACGACGCTCACGGTGCCCGCGTCCAGGCGGAGCTCGCCGATGTGGCGCAGGGCGACGAGATGGCGGCGGTGGATGCGGACGAAGCCGCGGGAGCGCCAGCGCTCCTCCAGGGTGGACAGCGGGATGCGGACGAGGTGGCTGGCCTTGTCGGTGTGCAGCCTGGCGTAGTCGCCCTGGGCCTCGACGTGGGTGATGTCCTCGACGGCGATGAAACGGGTCACGCCGCCGAGCTCGACGGGTATGTGGTCGGGGTCGGGCTCGCTCACGGGTATGCGTGGCCCGCTGTCGCGGAGTTCGGCGGCACAGAGTTCGACGACGCGACGGACCGCCTCGGCGAGGCGCTCCTTGCGGACGGGCTTGAGGACGTAGTCGACGGCCTTGAGGTCGAAGGCCTGCACGGCGAAGTCCTCGTGGGCGGTGACGAACACGACGAGTGGCGGCCGGGCGAATCCGGTGAGCAGCCGGGCCAGGTCGAGTCCGTCGAGGCCGGGCATGTTGATGTCGAGGAAGACGACGTCGATGGCCTCCGGACCGTGCGGGCCCGACTCCAGCGCCCGGTTGATGCGGCGCAGCGCCTCGGTCGCGTCGCTCGCGCCCTCCGCACTGCCGATCCGGGGATCCGCGTTGAGGAGGTAGAGCAGCTCCTCCAGCGAGGGGCGTTCGTCGTCGACGGCGAGGGCGCGCAGCATGAACCCGGAGTCTAGGAGCAATTCGTACGCCTGCACATGTGCCGGTGTGGACGTTCCCGCTGGATACAGTGCGGCCATGAGCAGCAGGCCCACGCAGTTCGACGACCTCGACCGGAAGATCATCACCGCGCTGATGGCCAACGCGAGGACCAGTTTCGCCGAGATCGGGGCGGCCGTGGGCCTGTCGGCGACGGCGGTCAAGCGGCGGGTGGACCGGCTGCGCGAGACGGATGTGATCACCGGGTTCACGGCCACGGTGCAGCCGTCGGCGCTGGGCTGGCGCACGGAGGCGTATGTGGAGGTGTACTGCGAGGGGGCCGCGCCGCCCAGGCGGCTGGCGGAGGTGGTGCGCAACCATCCGGAGATCACGGCGGCGATGACGGTGACCGGCGGTGCGGACGCGCTGCTGCATGTGCGGGCGCGGGATGTCGAGCACTTCGAGGAGGTGCTGGAGCGGATCCGTGCGGAGCCGTTCATCCGGAAGACGATCAGTGTGATGGTGCTGTCCCATCTGATCCCGGAGAGTCCGGAGGCGGGCGCCACCCACCCCGCCCCCGAGGACGCATCAGACGTGCGCTGACAATCGTAAAGACGCAGCATTCCTGCGCGGACACGCAAGCCTTGTTTCTTGTCGAGCGTATGGGTCAGTTCCTACCGTGGTGTCAACCCCAGTCGACACTCCAGGAAGCGGAGGGACCCCTCTGTGCCCGACAGCCGTGTGCCGCGCCGGCGGCGCTTTCTCGTCTGTGAACCCAGACACTTCGCCGTGCAGTACGCGATCAACCCCTGGATGCATCCCGACGTCCGAGTCGACGTCGATCTGGCCCAGGAGCAGTGGCAGTCCCTGATCAGCACCTACCGTTCCCACGGCCACACCGTGGACGCCGTGGAGCCGGTCCCCGGCCTCCCGGACATGGTGTTCGCCGCGAACTCGGCGGTCGTCGTCGACGGCCGCGTCTTCGGCTCGCTCTTCCACGCACCCGAGCGACGCCCCGAGTCCACGCACTACGACATGTGGTTCAAGGAGGCGGGCTACGACGTCCACCGCCCCTACTCGGTCTGCGAGGGCGAGGGCGACCTGGTCTGGACGGGCCGGTACGTCCTGGCAGGCACCGGATTCCGGACCACCCGGGAGGCGCACCGCGAGGTGCAGGAGTTCTTCGGGCACCCGGTCATCAGCCTGACGTTGGTGGACCCGTACTTCTACCACCTGGACACGGCGCTGTTCGTCCTGGACGACGACAACATCGTGTACTACCCGGAGGCATTCTCGCCGGGCAGCCGTGTGGTGCTCGCGCGGCTGTTCCCGGACGCGGTGCTCGCGACCCGCGACGACGCGATGGCGTTCGGGCTGAACTCCGTGTCCGACGGACACCATGTCTTCATCGCACCGCAGGCCGAGGCCCTCGCCGCCCGGCTGGACGACCACGGCTATGCCCCCGTCCCCGTCGACCTGTCCGAGTTCCAGAAGGCCGGCGGCGGCATCAAGTGCTGCACTCAGGAGATCCGCTCATGACAGCGACCACCGAAGTACCCGTCCGTACGCGCTCGTCCGCCGACATGATCCGCGCCGAGGAGCCGGTCCTCGCGCACAACTACCACCCGCTGCCCGTGGTGGTCGCCGGCGCCGAGGGCACCTGGGTCCAGGACGTGGAGGGCCGCCGCTACCTCGACATGCTGGCCGGGTACTCCGCGCTCAACTTCGGCCACCGCCACCCCGCGCTGATCGACGCCGCCCACGCCCAGCTCGACCGGCTGACGCTGACCTCGCGCGCCTTCCACAACGACAGGCTCGCCGAGTTCGCCGAGCGGCTGGCCGCGTTGACGGGCCTGGACATGGTGCTGCCGATGAACACGGGCGCCGAGGCGGTGGAGAGCGGCATCAAGGTGGCCCGCAAGTGGGCGTACGACGTGAAGGGCGTCCCCGCCGACCGGGCGACCATCGTGGTGGCGGCCGAGAACTTCCACGGCCGTACGACGACCATCGTCAGCTTCTCCACCGACGAGACCGCCCGCAGCGGCTTCGGCCCCTTCACGCCCGGCTTCCGGATCGTGCCGTACAACGACCTGGTCGCGCTGGAGGCGGCGGTCGACGAGACGACGGCGGCCGTGCTGATCGAGCCGATCCAGGGCGAGGCGGGGGTCGTCATCCCGGACGACGGCTATCTGGCCGGGGTGCGCGAACTGACCCGGCGCAAGGGTTGTCTGTTCATCGCGGACGAGATCCAGTCGGGCCTCGGCCGTACCGGGCGCACGCTCGCCGTGGAGCACGAGGCGGTCGTCCCCGACATGCTCCTGCTCGGCAAGGCTCTGGGCGGCGGCATCGTGCCGGTGTCGGCGGTGGTGGCGCGCCGGGATGTGCTGGGTGTGCTGCGGCCGGGCGAGCACGGGTCGACGTTCGGCGGCAATCCGCTGGCGGCGGCGGTGGGTACGGCGGTCGTGGAGCTGCTGGAGACGGGCGAGTTCCAGCGCCGGGCGGCCGAGTTGGGCACCGTGCTGCGAGACGGACTGTCCGCGCTGGTCGGAAAGGGTGTCGTGGGCTTCCGGTCGCGCGGGCTGTGGGCGGGTGTCGACATCGACCCGGCCCTCGGCAGCGGGCGCGAGGTCAGTGAACGCCTCATGCGGGAGGGAGTCCTGGTCAAGGACACCCACGGCTCGACGATCCGCCTCGCCCCGCCGCTGACCATCACCGGCGAGGAACTCACGGCGGCCCTCGGGGCACTGGAGAAGGCACTGCTCGCCTGATCCCGCGCCCCACTCTGTCCCGAAGGGTGAAGATTGAGACAAGAGGTGGTAGACCACTCTCAGCGACAGAGAGGTCGGCCGTGGGCACATTTGAGGAGCACGACCTTGCCCGGCAACGGTTCGACGTGGCCGATGCCGCGCCTCTGCTGCTCGACGCACAGGGCGTGGTGACCGGCTGGACCGACGAGGCCAGGCGGCTGCTGGGGCACGAAACCTCCGAAGTGGTCGGGGCCCGGATGGCCGACCTGCTGTCCGCCGAGGACGCGGAGCGGATGCCGGGCCTGATGGAGCGGTGCCGCAGGGACGGCGGCTGGGCCGGACTGCTTACGGTCCGGCGCAGCGACGGCCAGCAGATCAGGCTCATGGTGCGGGTCACCTCGGCGGAGGAGCCGGGGGCCCGCGCCCGGTGGCTGGTCCTGCTCTCCGAGCTGGCCGGGGCCCCCGGCTGGGACATGAGCCGCACGGTGCTGGAGCAGATGGCCGACAGGTCGCCGGTCGGCATAGCGATCGTGGACATGGACCTGCGCTACGTGTGGTCCAACGCGGCCCTGGAGCAGTACGGCAGCGGACCGCCCGTGCACCGGCTGGGCCTGCGCCTCGCGGACATCCAGCCGGGCCTGGACTCCGACGGCATCGAGGCACAGATGCGGCATGTGCTGGAGACCGGTGAAACCGTGGTCGGCTACGAGCACGTGGGCCAGGTGCAGTCCGCACCGCACCGCGAGACCGCGCACGTCATGTCGTTCACCCGGCTGCACGACGACCGGGGCCGTCCGATGGGCGTGTACTACACGGTCGTAGACATCACCGAGCGTCACCGTGCCCGGCAGCGGCTGGCGCTGCTGGACCGGGCCGGCGAGCACATCGGCCGCAGCCTGGACATCCTGCGCACCGCGCAGGAGCTGGCCGACGTGGCCGTGCCGGCCTTCGCGGACTTCGTCACCGTGGACCTGCTGGAACCGGTGCTGCGGGGCGCCGAGCTCACGCCGGGACCGATCGGCGACCCGGACCATGTGCCGCTGTGCCGGGCCGGGCAGCAGTCGGTGCACGAGAACGTCCCCGAGGCCGTCGTCGCCGTCGGTTCCGCGGCCGCCTACGTCGCCGGGTCGCCCCCGATCCGCTCGCTCACCAGCGGCAGGTCCTGGCGCGAGGAGCGGCTCGACCCGCTCGCCAAGGAGTGGGCCACGGACATCCCGGGTGGCCGGGAGGCGACCTTCCTGGAGCTGGGGCTGCACAGCGTCGTGATCGTGCCGATCCGCGCTCGGGGCACCACCCTGGGCGTGACCACGTTCTTCCGGCGCCATCGTCAGGAGCCCTTCGACGAGGACGACCTCGCCCTGGCCGAGGACCTCGTCTCGCGGGCGGCCGTCTGTGTGGACAACGCCCGGCGCTACACCCGCGAGCGCGAGGCGGCGCTGGTACTCCAGCGCAGTCTGCTCCCGCACCGGCTGCCCGAGCAGGACGCGGTGGAGGTGGCCGCCTGCTACCGCCCGGCCGACGAGCTGACCGGCCTCGGCGGCGACTGGTACGACGTCGTCCCGCTCTCCGGCGCCCGCGTCGCCCTCGTCGTGGGCGAGGTGCCCGGTCACGGCATCGACGCGGCCGCGGCCATGGGACGGCTGCGGACCGCCGTACGGACCCTCGCCGCCATGGACCTGCCGCCCGCGGAGGTGCTGGCCCACCTCGACGACCTGGTCGCACGGTCGGCGCGCGAGGAGGGCGTCGAGCCGGCCGCCGCGGGGACGGACACCGTGGGCTCCGGGTGCGTGTACGTCGTGTATGACCCCGTGGACGGACAGTGCGCCATGGCCGCGGCCGGGCATCCGGCGCCCGCCGTGATCATGCCCGACGGCCATGTCACCTTCGTCGACCTGCCGCTGGGACCGCCGCTCGGTGCAGGCGGCCCGCCCTTCGAGGCGGTCGAGCTGGCGCTGGCGGCGGGCAGCACCCTCGCGCTGCACACCGACGGACTGCTGGCCCACGGGGACGACTGGGCTCTCGACGTGGACCGGGACCGGCTGCGCCGGGCGCTGGAGGAGCGCGCGGCCTCGCTCGACCTGCGCTGCCGGAGCGTGGTGGACGCGCTGTCCCCGGAACGCCCGCACGACGACGTGGCCCTGCTGATGGCGCGTACCAGGCTGCTGGGCGTCGATCAGGTCGCCGACTGGGACCTGCCGCTGGACCCGGCGGTGGTCGCCGACGCCCGCAAGGCCGCCGCCCGGCAGCTGACGGACTGGGGCCTGGAGGAGCTGGCCTTCACCACGGAGCTGGTCGTCAGCGAATTGGTCACCAACGCCATTCGGCACTCCTCCGGCCCCGTGCGGCTCCGGCTGATCAGGGAACGCGCCTTGGTCTGCGAGGTCCTCGACGGTGGCGCCACCGCGCCGCATCTGCGCCATCCCCGCACCACGGACGAGGGCGGACGCGGGCTGCTGCTGGTCTCCCAGTTCACCCAGCGGTGGGGCACCCGGTTCGTGCCCGAGGGGAAGATCATCTGGGCCGAGCAGTCGCTGACGGATCCACGCTGAGCCGGGAGCCCCGGGTACATAACGTGGGAAACTGGGGTGAACCTGTGGTGAGGCGGCAGCCATGAACGATGCGGCGATCGACTACGGGGCGGTGTTCAAGGGCCTGCCGGGGATGGTCGCGCTGCTCACCCCCGAGCTGGTGTACGTGGACATCAACGAGGAGTTCGAGCGGACGTCCGGGCGTACCCGGCAGGAGTTGATCGGCCACTACCTGTTCGACGTCTTCCCCGACAACCCGAACGACCCCGCCGCGACCGGCATGCGCAACCTGGCGGCCTCACTGCACCGGGTCCTGGCGACCGGCGAGCGCGACGCCATGGCCCTCCAGCGGTACGACGTCGAATCGCCCGGGCGCCCCGGCCAGTGGGAGGAGCGCTACTGGAGCCCGGTGAACGCGCCGGTGTTCGGCCCGGACGGCAAGGTGGTGCTGCTGGTGCACCGGGTCGAGGAGGTCACCGAGCTCATCCGGGCCCGCGGCGGCCCCGACGGCAGCCGCGCCCGGGTGCTGGAGGCCGAGCTGTACACCCGCGCCCGCGAACTCCAGGAGCTCAACGACCGGCTGCGCCAGGCCCACGCCCGGGAACGCGAGGTCGCCCTCGCCCTCCAGGAGGCGATGCTCCCGGCGCACCGGCAGGTGGGCGGTCACCGGGTCGCGGTGCGCTATCGGCCGGCGGTCGGCGCACTGAACGTGTGCGGGGACTGGTACGACCTGGTCGATCTGGTGGGCGGCAACCGCATCGCCGTGTCCGTGGGTGACGTGGTCGGCCACGGTCTGGAGGCGGCCGGCGTCATGGGCCAGCTGCGCAGCGCGCTCACCGCCACCTCGCGCGTAGCCGAGGGGCCCGCTCAGGCCCTGGACGTCCTGGGCCGGTACGCCCATGTGGTCGACGGCGCCGAATCGGCCACCGCGGTCACGACGTTCATCGACTTCGACGCCCGCACCATCACCTACAGCAGCGCCGGGCATCCACCGCCCGCACTGCTCCACCCCGACGGCCGGGTGGAGTTCCTCGACCGGGCCACCGACCCCCCACTGGACGCCCGTCCGAGCCCGGTCCCGAGACCGCAGGCCCGTGCGACCTTCACCACGGGCGCGACCCTCGTGCTCTACACCGACGGCCTGATCGAACGCCGCCGCGAGGACATCGACACCGGCCTGGCCCGCCTCGCCGACTCCCTCAGACTCCATCTGGGCGCGGATCCCGAGACCCTCGCCGACGCCGTCCTGCTGGAACTGCTGCCACCGGGGGGCGCCACCGACGACACCGCGCTGATCGCCGTACGGCTGTGACCCCGCCGTCCGTCCTGACCAACCATCAGAAATGCGCCACAGAGCCCGAATCGCGGCGAACCGGCCCTGTTCCGGCCGCCCCCGGCTGCGCCTACACTGACACCCCCACCACATGCCGGTTGACCTGCTGGAACACGGCCGTCGAGCCGACCCGCCGGGAGCGAGGAGCACCCCCTTGTTCTACTACCTGCTGAAATACGTGCTACTGGGCCCCCTGCTGAGACTGGTCTTCCGGCCGCGCATCGAGGGACTCGAGCACATTCCCGCGACCGGGCCCGGCATCGTCGCCGGCAACCACCTGTCGTTCTCGGACCACTTCCTGATGCCCGCGATCATCAAGCGGCGCATCACCTTCCTCGCGAAGGCCGAGTACTTCACCGGCCCCGGTCTCAAGGGCCGGCTGATCGCGACCTTCTTCCGCAGCGCCGGACAGATCCCGGTCGACCGCTCCGGGAAGGATGCCGGTCAGGCCGCGATCCGCGAGGGGCTCGGTGTGCTGAGCAAGGACGAACTGCTCGGCATCTACCCGGAGGGCACCCGCTCGCACGACGGCCGCCTGTACAAGGGCAAGGTCGGTGTCGCGGTGATGGCGCTGAAGGCCCAGGCCCCCGTCATCCCGTGCGCGATGATCGGCACCTTCGAGGCCCAGCCGCCGGGCCGGAAGATCCCGAAGATCCACCCCGTCGCCATCCGCTTCGGCAAGCCCCTCGACTTCTCCCGCTACGCCGGCATGGAGAACGAGAAGGCGATCCTGCGCGCCGTCACCGACGAGATCATGTACGCCATCCTCACGCTCTCCGAGCAGGAGTACGTCGACCAGTACGCGGCCGTCGTCAAGGCCGAGCAGGCCGCGGCGGGCGCGGAGAAGGCGCGCCGGTTCCCACGGCTGCCGCTCGGCTGAACTCTGCTCTCGGCAAAAGCGTCTTGGAAGAGGATCAGGTCGCCCGTACGGTCCCCCTATGAGACGCGCTGTGGTGATCGGAGCGACAGGACAGATCGGACGGCTCGCGGTGAGCGCGCTGGCCCGGGACGACTGGGAGGTGACGGCCGTCTCGCGGGGCGGCGGCCGGGACGAGGACTGGCCCGAGGAGGTGCGGGTCGCGCGGGCCGACCGCGCGGACGACACTGCCCTGGCAGCGGTGATCGGCGACGGCTGCGACGTCCTGGTGGACATGGTCGCCTACGGCACCGAGCACGCACGGCAGTTGACCTCGCTCGCCGGTCACGTGGGCTCGGCCGTGGTGATCTCCAGCCTGTCGGTGTACGAGGACGACAGGGGCCGCAACTTCGACACCCAGGACGAGCCGGACGGCTTCCCCGAGTACCCGGTGCCGATCACGGAGGAACAGCGCACCATCCGGCCCGGCGACACCTCGTACAGCACCCGCAAGGCCGCGCTGGAGCATGATCTCCTCGCCGCCGGTGACCGGTTGCCCACCACGCTGCTGCGCGCGGGCGCGATCCACGGCCCGCACTGCCGGACCCCGCGCGAGCTGTACTTCGTCAAGCGCAACCTGGACGGCCGGACCCAGCGGATCCTCGCCTTCGGCGGCGAGAGCCGTTTCCATCCGGCGAGCGTGCACAACATCGCGGAACTGATCCGGCTGGCCGCCGCACGGCCCGGCTCACGGGTACTCAACGCCGTCGATCCGCAGGCGCCGACGGTGGCGGAGATCGCCGGGGCGATCGACGCGGTGATGGGCGTCGAGACGGAGAGCGTGCTGGTGGACGGGGGTCCCCCGGCGCCGACCGTGGGGGACACGCCATGGACGGTGCCGGTGCCCGTGATCTGCTCCATGTCCGCCGCCGAACGGGAGCTGGGCTACCGCCCGGTGGTGAGGTACGCCGAGACCCTTCCCGACACGGTCGCCTGGATCGAGCGCCAACTGGCCGGGCGGGACTGGCGGGAGGCGTATCCGAGGATGTTCCAGACGTACGGCGACCTCTTCGACTACGCGGCGGAGGACGCCTGGCTGGAGGCATGAGCAAGGGGCGGCCGGAGGCTCCGGCCGCCCCTCATGTCGTACGACGCTCTACGGCTTGGGCGTGGCGTGCGGTGCGCACGTCACGTCGGCGCCGTCCAGCTTTCCGGTGAGCAGGTAGCTGTCCACCCGATCGTTGATGCACGGGTTGACCAGGCCGGTCACGCCGTGGGAGCCCGCGTTCTTCTCGGTGATCAGGCGGGAGCCCTTGAAGCGCTTGTGCAGTTCGACGGCGCCCGCGTACGGGGTGGCCGCGTCACGCGTGGACTGCACGATCAGCACACCCGGCAGCCCCTTGCCCGTCTTCACGTCGACCGGGGTCTGCTGCTTGACCGGCCAGGTGGCGCACGGCAGGTTCATCCAGGCGTTGGACCAGGTCAGGAACGGGTAGTTCTTGTGCAGCGCCGAGTTGTCTCGGTCCCACTTCTTCCAGCTGGTGGGCCACTTGGCGTCGGTGCACTCGACGGCCGTGTAGACCGCGTTGCCGTTCTCCGAGGCGGCGTTGCCCGCGGTGTCCGAGAGATCGGGGGCGGCCGCGTCGACCAGCGCCTGGGTGTCGCCCGCGAAGTACTTGCTGAACACCGTGGCGACCGGCACCCACGAGGAGTCGTAGTACGGCGCGCCCTGGAAGAAGCCGATCAGCTCGGCCGGTCCGACGACCCCGCCGATGGGGCTCTTCTTGGCCGCGGCACGCAGTTCGAGCCACTTCGCCTGTACGGCGTCGCGGGTGGTGCCGAGGTGGAAGGTGGCGTCGTTGGCGGCGACCCAGTCCTGCCAGTCGTTCCAGCGCATCTGGAAGGCGACGTCCTGGTCGAGGTTGGCCTCGTACCAGATCTTCTCGCGTGACGGGTTGACGACGCTGTCGACGACCATCCGCCGGACATGGCCCGGGAACATGGTGCCGTAGACCGCACCGAGGTAGGTGCCGTAGGAGACGCCCAGGAAGTTGAGCTTCTTCTCACCGAGCGCGGCGCGGATCACGTCCAGGTCGCGTGCGGTGTTCGGCGTGGTCATGTGCGGCAGCATCTCGCCGCTGCGTTCGTAGCAGCCCTCGGCGTACTCGCGGGCCAGCTTGCGCTGGGCGAGCTTGTCGGCCTCGGAGTCCGGCACCGGGTCCATCTTCGGCGCCTTCACGAACTCCTGCGGGTCGACGCAGGAGATGGGCGCCGAATGGCCGACGCCGCGCGGGTCGAAGCCCACGAAGTCGTAGGCCTTGGCCGTCTTCTCCCACACCGGCGCCTTGGTCGTGACGCGGCGCGGGAAGCGCAGGCCGGAGCCGCCGGGGCCACCGGGGTTGTAGAGGAGCGCGCCCTGCCGCTCCGCCTTGGTGCCCGTGTTGCCGATGCGGTCGACGGCGAGCTTGATCTGCTTGCCGTGGGGCTTGGCGTAGTCGAGCGGCACCGTGACCCAGCCGCACTGGATCGGCTTCTCCAGTCCCCAGTCGGCGGGGCAGTCCTGCCAGTCGATCCCGGCCTTCGCGGCCCGGGCCGCGGCGACGGCGACGCCGTTGGCCTCGCGGTCCTGCCCGGGCCGGCCGGTCGCGCCGGCGGTGGGCGCCGCGACAGCACCGGCTATCAGTGTCGCTGTGACGAGTACTCCGGCCGAACCGAACGCCGCAACTCGCCCTTTTGGTCTCATATCCCTCAAGTGGGACCTCCCCGTACATCGTTGAGTCAAGTACGGGGATCTTCTCGGCTGTGTGTTCCCTGAGAACAGGGGTGACGGGCGTTCTTTGCCAATCCGATAACCGGATTACACCGTTCGCTCGGCGGAGGCTTCCTCGATCGTCACCAGCGCCTGGTCCAGCACCCGGCGCAGCCGCAGCGCGTCCGGCGCCACGGCGGTCACCAGCACGGCCGGCCCGGCGAGCGGGGTCAGCGCGGCGGTGTCCCCCAGTACCTGAGCCACCGCGGGCTCGGCCGCAAATTCCGGTCGTACGACGACCAGTTGTCCCACGGCCCGGTGTCCCCCGAGGACGGCGGGCCCGTCCCAGCCACCGGGCGCCCCGGGCCCGCAGGCCAGCTCCTGGTCGAGGACGGTCCGCCCCGCGATCCGCACAGTGAGACGGCTGGTGAGCCGTCCGGGTTCCTCACCGGCCCGACCGAGCACCTGCTCCTCGCGCAGCACGAGCCGGGCGTCCGCACCGAGGTCGACCTGGGTGCCCACATACAGATCGCTGCCCTGCGCCGAGATCAACTGCTCGGGCAGCCAGCGCAGTTCACCCCCGTCCGCCACGGACAACCGTACGTCGTAGCGGGCCTCGCCCTTCGCCTGACCCGGCAACGCGATGGTCGCCGCGGCCGACCCGACGCGCAGCCGGGCGCCGGGAGCGACGTCCGCCGCCACGGAGAAGTGGTCCCCGCCCAGCGGCCCGCTCATCGCACCGACGAGCATCACATACGCCTCCGGGCCACTCCCCCGGGTGCGCCGCAGGGCGATCGGCCCCGCACTCTCCAGCACGGGAAGAGCCGTACCGCCGCGTCCGTCCTCGCGGGCGGCGATCCTCGCGGCGGCCCGCACACCCGGCACGGTCACGCCGTCCACGAGACGAGCTGCGCCCGCACCCAGCCGGCGACGTCCGCCACCCCGTCCTCGCCCCGCAGCGACTGGAAGACCACCGGCAGTTCGGCCCGCTGCGCCTTGGCGTCGGCCGCCATCCGGGCCAGGTCCGAGCCGACGTACGGCGCGAGGTCGGTCTTGTTCACCACGAGCAGGTCGGCGGTGGTGACGCCGGGTCCGCCCTTGCGCGGAATGTCGTCACCCCCGGCGACGTCGATCACGAAGATCTGCGCGTCGACGAGCCCCTTGGAGAAGGTGGCGGTCAGATTGTCCCCACCGGACTCGACGAGGATCAGATCCAGCGGCCCGACCTCGTCCTCCAGGTCTTCCACGGCTTCGAGATTCGCGGAGATGTCGTCCCGGATCGCGGTGTGCGGACAGGCCCCCGTCTCCACCGCCGTGATCCGCTCCGGCGGCAACACCGCTTCCCGAAGCAGGAACTCGGCGTCCTCACGCGTGTAGATGTCATTGGTGACGACGGCGAGGGACAGTTCGTCGCGCAGGACACGGCAGAGGGCGGCGACGGTGGCGGTCTTCCCGGAACCGACGGGTCCGCCGAGTCCGATACGGAGGGCTCGACGGGAGCCGTCGGGACGGCGGGCGTCGGCGCTGACGGCGGGCGTGTCGTCGTGGGAGTGGTCGAGGTGCATGAGGGCGGCTCCAAATCCTTGTCTTACGGTGCCCTTGCTCTTGCCTTACGGCACCCATTCAGCCGGGCCGAGCATCATCCAGCCCGTCCGGCGGTTGAGGACGAGGCCGTTCAGGCCGATAGCGGGGGTCTGGGGGCGGAGCCCCCAGGGACGGGTAGGGGCGGCGGGGGCGAGAAACCCCTAGGACGCAAACAGCCGTACAGCCCAAGCCGCATGCACCTCCGCCCCGACCTCCAACAGCGGAGCCGAACCCGCGGGCAGCACATCGACCCCGTCATCGACCACCCGCCGAGCCGCCTCCACCGCCCGATCCGCCACCCGGTCCATCTCGGGCGCCAACCGCGCCAGCACCCCCGTGGCGTCGAACGGATCAAGACTCAGCAACCGCACCGTCGCCGACGCCGGCCCGCTCACACTCTCGTACGCCGCGCAGTACGCCGCATCGACGGCCCCCAACCCGGCAGCCCGAGCGGCAAGCCCGAGCACCACCGGCTGATGGGCCCCCTTGGGAAACTCCCGTGCCAGCGCGTCGAGTTCAGGGGACGGCCAGGTCGCCCGCGCGGCCCGCATCAACTGCCGCCCCAGCTTCCGCGCGGCAACCCGCAACGCCGGAGACGGAGTGCGGGCGTCAGCGGCCGCGTCCAGCGACAGCGGATCGACGCCCACCGCGGCGGCCGCCGCCAGCGCCGCCGACACCAGCCCGGCCGTGTGCAACCGCCCCCGGCAGAAGGCTTCCAGACTCGCCGCACCGGTCACCCGCCCGGCCTTGACCGCGGCCTCGGCCCCGCCGGAGTGCGCATGCCCCCCGGCGGGGAACCGGCCGTCGGCCAGTACGAGTAGCGCTGCCCTGGACATCGAACCCGGCCTCAGAAGAGGAAGTAACGCTGGGCCATGGGCAGTTCGGCGGCCGGAGTCGCCTCGACGAGCTCACCGTCGATGTGCACGGCGAAGCTGTCGGGGTCGACCTGGACCCGGGGCCGCGCGTCGTTCTCGCGCATGTCGGCCTTGGTCACGGCACGCGTCGACTCGATAGCCACGAACGCCTTCCCGAGCTGGAGCCGTTCCGGCAGCCCGTCCTCGATCGCCAGCGGCGCCACGAAGTTGACCGAGTTGGACGCGGGCGCCCGCCCGATCGCACCGAACATCGGCCGCGGAAGGATCGGTTGCGGGGTCGGAATGGAGGCGTTCGCGTCGCCCATCTGCGCATACGCGATCTGACCGCCCTTGATGACGAGGTGCGGCTTGACGCCGAAGAACGCGGGCTCCCACAGCACCAGGTCGGCGAGCTTGCCCGTCTCGACGGAGCCGATCTCGCCCGAAAGGCCCTGCGCGAGCGCCGGGTTGATCGTGTACTTCGCGACATAGCGACGTACCCGGCGATTGTCCGCGCGACCGTCACCCGGCAGGGCACCCCGCCGCCGCTTCATCACGTGCGCCGTCTGCCAGGTCCGCATGACGACCTCGCCGACGCGGCCCATGGCCTGGGCGTCCGACGAGATGATCGAGATCGCCCCGAGGTCGTGGAGTATGTCCTCGGCGCCGATCGTGGACGGCCGGATCCTGGATTCCGCGAACGCCAGGTCCTCCGGCACGGCCGCGTTCAGGTGGTGGCACACCATCAGCATGTCGAGGTGTTCCTCGGCGGTGTTCACGGTGAACGGCCGGGTCGGATTGGTCGAGCTCGGCAGCACATGCGGTTCGGAGACCACGGTCATGATGTCGGGCGCATGCCCGCCGCCGGCGCCCTCCGTGTGGTACGCGTGGATGCCTCGTCCGGCGATCGCGGCGAGGGTGTCGCCGACGAACCCTGCCTCGTTCAACGTGTCCGTGTGGATGGCGACTTGGATGCCGGTCTGGTCGGCGACGGTCAGCGAGGCATCGATGACGGCCGGGGTCGAGCCCCAGTCCTCGTGCAGCTTGAGACCGAGCGCCCCGCCGCGGATCTGGGACAGCATCGCCTCGTGCGAGACGGTGTTGCCCTTGCCCAGCAGACCGAAGTTGACGGGATAGGCCTCCATCGCCTCCAGCATCCGCGCCAGATGCCAGGGACCGGGCGTCACGGTGGTCGCCTTGGAACCCTCGGCCGGTCCGGTGCCGCCGCCGATCAGCGTCGTGATGCCCGCCGAGAGTGCCTCGTCGGCGATCTGCGGGCAGATGAAGTGGACGTGCGCGTCGATGGCGCCGGCCGTGAGGATCCGTCCGTTGCCCGCGATGACCTCGGTCTCGGGGCCGATGACGAGGTCGGGGTGCACACCGTCCATGGTGTCGGGGTTGCCCGCCTTGCCGATGCCGGTGATCCGGCCGTCCCGGATGCCGACGTCGGCTTTGACGATCCCCCAGTGGTCGACCACCACCACACCCGTGATAACGGTGTCCGGCGTGCCGTCTGCGCGCGTAGCGCGCGACTGGCCCATGGACTCACGGATGACCTTGCCCCCGCCGAACACGGCCTCGTCACCGGCGAGTCCGGGCCCGCCGGAACGATCCTCCTCGATCTCGATCAGCAGATCGGTGTCGGCCAGCCGGATCCGGTCGCCGGTGGTCGGGCCGAACAGGTCGGCGTACGCGGCACGCGAGATCTCAGGCATCGAGGGCACCTCCGGTCTCCCCGCGCAGACCGGGCACGACACGGGCGCCGGCCAGGGGGACGAGTTCGACGTCGACGGGGATCCCGGGCTCGAAGCGCACGGCGGTGCCGGCGGCGATGTTGAGCCGCTTGCCGCGGGCGGCGGCGCGGTCGAAGTCCAGACCGGGGTTGGCCTCGGCGAAGTGGTAGTGGGAGCCGACCTGGACGGGCCGGTCGGCGGCGTTGAGGACGGTCAGGCCGGTGACCTCGCGGCCCTCGTTGTACACAACGGGCCCGTCGGCAAACAGGATCTCGCCAGGGATCATCGGCTCGCTCCGGGGTTCTTCGGAGCTTCCGGATTCTTCGGCGCTCCGGGTTTCATCAGCACTCCGGGATTCATCGGCCATCCCCTCAGACGATCGGGTCGTGGACGGTGACGAGCTTGGTGCCGTCCGGGAACGTCGCCTCGACCTGGACGTCGTGGATCATCTCGGGGATGCCTTCCATGACGTCGTCCCGGGTGAGCAGCTTGCGTCCGGAGGACATCAGCTCGGCGACCGTACGGCCGTCACGGGCGCCTTCGAGGATGTGCGAGGTGATCAGGGCGACCGCCTCGGGGTGGTTGAGCCTGAGCCCGCGGGCACGGCGCTTCTCGGCCACGTCGGCTGCCACGTGGATGAGCAGCCTCTCCTGCTCGTGCGGGGTCAGTTGCACGTCCCACCTCACATCCTCGCTCCGGACCGTGCGGGGTCCGGTTGCCTCGACCACGGGGCAAAGTGCCTGGTGGCGTGGATGGGCAGGCTAGTTGGAAGGAGTTTCAGGCACGTTGTCACGAGTTTCGGGCGCGTTAACCGGGCTGTGATCCATCAGCCTCCGGCCCGTTGGGCCGCATGCTCATCAAGGCCCGCAGACCGTCCTGGAGGACCTCGACGGGGACCGTCCCGAACAGGGCCTGCTGCGCGACGAAGCCCTGCACCGTGGCGATCATGGTGCGTGCCACATGGTCCGCGGGGATGTCCGGCGCCATGATTCCGGCGTCCTGGTAGGCCTCGACGGCCTGCGCCCAGGCCCCGCGCAGCGTCGAGTGCACCTCCCTCAGGACGGCCGACAACTCCTCGTTGCGCACGGTCTCGGCCCAGACCTGCATGATCAGACGCGGGAGGACCGGTTCGCCGTTCTCGTTCAGCGACGACCAGATGCGGAGCGTCCGGCCGAGGACCTCGCCGACCAGCAGGTCCGGCGGCGGGGGCGGACTCTGCCGGGTGACGTCGTCGAAGGCCGCGCGGATCTCGCCGAGCACCTCCTTGGCGATCGCGGTGATCAGCTCGTCCTTGCCGCTGAAGTAGCGGTACACCGCGCCGGCCGAGAGATCCACCTCCTTCAGCACGTCCTGCATGGAGGTGGCGTGGAAGCCGTTGCGTGCGAAGCAGCGGGCGGCGCCGTCGAGGATCTGACGGCGACGGGCGTCGAGGTGTGCCTGGGATACGCGGGCCATGGTCCACAACGTAAAACGAACATTCCTTCTTGACAAGGAGCGGCATCCGCAAGACGGTGGTGGCACAGCAAAACGAACGATCCTTCTTTTTACGGTCCTTCTCTTGACGGCCACCCGCGCAGCCGGCCTCCCGGCCACCCACGCTCCGGGCGGCCCCGCCGATCCGAGGGGAAACCCATGTCCACCGTCACCGCTGCACGCGCCGGCGGCTCCGCGTCAGCCCCGTCGCACACCCGCCGCCTGATCGCCGTACTCGTCCTCGTCCCCGTCCTCGCGGCACTGGCGCTGTGGGCCTTCGCCTGGCCCGCGGCCCGCACCGCGCCGCACGACCTGCCGCTCGGCGTGGCCGGGCCCGCCGCCGCAACGGCACAGATGGAGGAGCGGCTGGCGCGACAGGACGGCGCCTTCGAGATCCACCGCTACGCCGACGAGGCCGCCGCCCGGGACGCCATCGAGGACCGGACCGTATACGGCGCGATCGTCGTCACCCCCGAAGGCCCCGAACTGCTGAACTCGACGGCCGCGAGCCCGGTCGTCGCACAACTGCTCCAGCAGGCGTCCGCCGAGATGAACGCGGTCAGGACCGTCGACGTCGTCCCGGCCCCCGAGAACGACCCGCGCGGCGCGGCCCTCAACGCGAGCGTGCTGCCACTCGCGCTGGCCGGAATCGCGACCGGCTCGGTGGTGACGCTCCTCGGGCTCCGCGGTCTGCGTGCCGTGGCCGCACTGATCGGCGCCGCCGCACTGGTCGGTATCGCGGCGACCACGATCGCGGACAGCTGGCTCGACGTCCTCGCCGGTGACTGGTGGACCCAGGCCGCGTCGCTCGGCCTGGCGACGCTGGCCGTGAGCGGCGCGATCGCCGGACTCGCCGCGCTCATCGGCCCCGCCGGGATCGGCATCACGGCCGGCGTGGTGATGCTCTTCGGCAACCCGTGGTCCGGAGCGGCCTCGGCACCCCAGATGCTGCCGGAGCCGGTCGGCACGATCGGCCAGTGGCTGCCGCCGGGCGCGGGGACGACCCTGCTGCGCTCGGTGTCCTTCTTCGACGGCGCGGCGGCGACGGGACCCGCTCTCACCCTGACCTGGTGGGCGGCACTGGGTCTGAGCGCGGTGCTCCTCGGCAGCGCCCTGAAGTCACGCACGAGGACGGGCACCCCGGCGACCGAGCGAGAGCTCTCGCCGGTCGGCTGACCGGGCCCCACCACAGCCTGCCGCGCACCTCAGGGTGCGCGGCAGTCGCGTCTCGGGGCTGAGACCGCCGGAGCGCTACGCGGGGTCGGCCCCCCGATGCTCCGCCGCGATGCCGAACCGCTGCCGTTCACGGGGAGCGGCCGCGAGCTCACGCACAGCCGAGACGGAGCTGATCACCTGCTCGTCCGCGGGCTCCTGAAGCTGCTCGAGTCGTTCGAGGTCGGCGGCGGAGACAAGGGCGACGAGAGGCTTGCCGTGCCGTGTCACGACGACGCGCTCACCGCCGTACACCACCTTGTTGATCAGGTCGGCGAGCTCAGCCCTGGCTTGCGTCACCGGAATCTCGTAGGCCATGTCCCCAGTTTACGGTGGCCACGAAATCCCGTCGGGAGGACGATGAGAGGCGCAGGGACTCCGCATCGCCGACCGCAGGAGGCCTCCCATGGCAGGCGAGCCGTCCTTCTTCGAGCTGGGCGTGGCCGACCCGGAGCGAGGGCGCGCCTTCTACGGCACCCTGTTCGACTGGGATCTCGAACCCGGCCCCTCCGGAAGCGGCTTCTCCATCGGCACCCCGGGTGTGCCCGGCGGGCTGCACGGCGGCGACGCGGGCGCCTCCCCTTACCTGTTCTTCCGGGTCGACGACCTGGACGCCGCCGTCGCGAAGGTCCTCGAACTGGGCGGCACGACCGAGGAACTCGGCGCGGAGGACCCCGACTCGGAGGCCCGCTTCGGCCGGTTCAAGCTGTGCCGGGACGACCAGGGGTCGGCCTTCGGGCTGCACCAGCCACCAGAAGGCCGCTGACCACCTCGCCCGACATCACGGCGTCCGCGCTGAGCGAACCCCCTCACCCTTCACTCTGTACGTCCTGTACATTTTCTACAGAGACAGCACTGTCGAGGAGGGGTTCGCCATGAACCGACCGTCCGCCCGCTACGTCCTGCCCGAATTCACGGAGCGCACCAGCTTCGGGCAGAAGACGATGGATCCCTACTCGAAGCTGCTGGAGGAGCGGATCGTCTTCCTCGGTACGCCGGTCGACGACACCTCGGCGAACGACGTCATGGCGCAGTTCATGCACCTCGAGTACCAGGACCCGGACCGGGACATCTCGCTCTACATCAACTCCCCCGGCGGCTCCTTCAGCGCGATGTCGGCGATCTACGACACGATGCGGTTCATCACCTGCGACGTGGAGACCATCTGCCTGGGCCAGGCGGGCTCGTCCGCCGCCGTGCTGCTGGCCGCGGGCACGGCGGGCAAGCGGTTCGCGCTGCCGGGCGCTCGCATGGTGATCCATCAGCCGGCGCTGCCGGAGCCGATCCAGGGGCAGGCCAGCGATCTCGCCATCCACGCCGAGGAGTTGATGCGGGTGCGCGTCCGCCTGGAGGAGATGCTCGTACGGCACACCGGACGCACGCACGACCAGGTGAGCGCGGACATCGAGCGGGACAAGATCCTCACCGCCCAGGAGGCCCTGGACTACGGGCTGGTGGACCGGATCATCCCCAGCCGCAGGTCCACCATCGCCCCGCCCACCGGGAAGTGACACGCCGGTGCTCCCACCCGAGCTTCCGCCGCTGCCCGCCCTCACGTGCGCCGAGGGCGAGTTGATCGACCGTTATCTCGATGTGGTCGACCTGCTCGGCCGGATCAACCCGGCCCACCACGGGGACACGTACCGCGGACTGCGCGCCGCCCAGGCGTTGGTGTCCAAGGCGAGCGAACTGCGCGACGCGCTGGCGCTGATGCACCAGCGGGGCGAGACGGAGTTGCACGCCCCTACGCTCACGCGGGCGATGCGCGTTCTGGACGGCGAGCGCCGGACGGCGCGTGTCATCGTTCCGCCGCGCTCCGACAGTTGACGCACTCCACCTCCGGTCCGGATATCCGCCACGACGGCGAGACGTCCGGACCGGCGCTGAAACGGACCAAATGGCGTACCCCTGTTCGGAGTAGACGTTTGTCATTTTTTGGGACCGCAGAGCTTGCGCAACACGCGTATCTCGAAGGCGGTTGAGACCCTTCCGTGCTGGTCGGGGGGTCAGCGAGGCCCTCGACACTCGCTCGAACAGAGGGGTGTCCACCCGAACGGGTGAGTGGTGAGTAACCCCACAAATACCCGATTCCATTGGGTCTTTCGTTCATCCGTGCGTGAAGATCCCTGTCTGACGACAAGACCCCGCCAGAGCGGCGGGGCGATCCGGGCGGACGCCGAGTCCTGCCGCCGCCCGGATGACCGGTCGACAGGAGTGGATCGGCAGGAGTGGAGGACCCGAGCACGACGGGTCGCCGGAACGGTCACGCCATGACCGCGCCGAGCAGCCCTTGGGGTGAAGCCGCGTCAGCGGCCGGGCAACTTCGCCAGCCCGAATCCGACAGGTCATCCTTCACAGGCGGCTGACGAAGGGTTGCGCATGACTGCGCTCAATCGTGTCCCGTCGCTGATGGCCCGAGCCGGCACGGCATCGGCTCTCACCCTCGCCGCCGTGGGCGGCTCCATCGTGGCGCCGGGCCTCGTCTCCGAGGCCGAGGCCGCCACTCCGGCGACGAAGGCGCTCCAGGTCGCGGCCTCCAAGAAGGGCGCGCCGTACAAGTACGGCGCCACCGGACCGCGCCGGTTCGACTGCTCGGGGCTGACGCTGTACTCGTACAAGAAGGCGGGCAAGAGCCTGCCGCGTACGGCGGCTCAGCAGTACAACAAGACGCGCCACATCTCCGGCAAGAGCCGCAAGGCCGGAGACCTGGTGTTCTTCCACTCGGGCTCGAACGTCTACCACGTCGGCATCTACGCCGGGAAGGGAAAGATCTGGCACTCCCCGAAGACCGGGGACGTCGTAAGACTGTCGAAGATCTGGACCAAGAGCGTCTGGTACGGCCGGGTCAAGTGACCTGAGCGACGCGGTGGCGGCGCCCTGACGCGCCGCCACCGCGTCCGGGCTTGATTCCTAAGGTTCCTGCTGAACCGCCGTGCTCACCGGCCGCGCCGGGACCGTCCAGGGCAGTTCGATGGAGACGGTCTTGCCGCCCTCGCGAGTGGGCCGGATTCTCAGTTTGCCGCCGCATTCGGCGGTCAGCCAGCGGATGATGACCAGGCCGCGGCCGTTGTCCTGCTGCACTGCCGCGGGCAGCCGCTTGGGAAGCCGCGGGTGACTGTCGGTCACGCCGATGTGCAGTTGTTCGTCACGGTCGAGGTCGATGTCCACCGTGAAGGTGGGTGACTGCCCGAAAGTGTGCTGTACGGCGTTGGTGGCGAGTTCGGAGACGATGAGGCGGACCGTGTCGGCCAGTTCCGTGTCGGCGGGCAGTCCCCACTCCACCAGGGTGCCGACCACATAGGTGCGAGCCGCGGAGACCGAAGCGGGATCGCTCGGCAGAGTGACGGATGCTTCCAGATGGTCTGCCATGGCGACGTCGTCCCTTTCCGACGGGACCGCAGTCCGACACGGATCGGAGGGTTCGAGTACGGTCCCGGACTGGTGCTTCGTCGCCAGACTGCCATCACCGGACCGGTCACGGGTGCGATCCACCAAGATATGCATATATCTGTCGCTCGAAGCGGTGAACTCTGCGACGGCAGAGCGTATTTGGACGGCACGGAAGGAGTAAGGAGGAGCCCATGCAGCACGGTCCCGCGGTACGCCGCCGAAAACTGGGCGCCGAATTGCGCACGCTGCGCACCGGCGCCGGACTCACCAGCGGCGAGGCGGCCCGGCTCGTGGGCTGGCACCAGTCCAAGGTGAGCCGCATCGAAACCGGCGCGAGCGGTGTGAAACCGGCCGATGTGCGGTTACTCCTCGACGCCTACGAAGTGGCGGATCCGCAACTGCGGGAGTTGCTCGTGGTGTTGGCGGGATCGGACGACGGTGCCGGGCGGCACCACTGGTGGCATGCGTATCGGGGCGTGCTGCCGCCGACCTACCGGGACTTCATCAGCCTCGAATCCCAGGCGAGCGCGATGCGCACACTGGAGACCTCCGTCGTTCCCGGGTTGTTGCAGACGCCCGAATACGCCCGGGCGGTGACCCGGGCCGCGGTGGGCGGACTGGACGAGGAATCGGACGAACGGCTGGACGCGCTGGTGGAAGTGCGCCTGGCCAGGCAGGACGTGCTGCGCTCGCAGCCGCCCCTGGTGCTGAGCGCGGTGCTCGACGAGGCGGTGCTGCACCGGGAGATCGGCGGGCCGGATGTCATGGCCCGGCAGCTGGAGCGGCTCATGGAAGCGGCCCGCTACCCCCAAGTGCGGCTTCAGGTCCTGCCGTTCGCGGCCGGAGCCCACATCGGCATCACTGGGCCTTTCGTTATCTTCTCATTTTCGAGCACATCTGATCTGGACGTGGTTGTTCTCGACCACTTGACGAGTAGCCTCTACCTCGAACGGAAAGAAGACCTCCAGGCCTACACGGAGGCCTTCAACACCCTTCAGTTCCACGCCCTTTCGCCCGAGGACTCGTTGGACTACATCGCCGGGATAGGTGACGGCGCGTAAGGAGGCACCATGTCTGCACTGCCTCGGAACGAACCTTCCAGTACAGATCCGCACGGCGTGCGGTGGCTGCGCAGCAGCTACAGCACAGGAGCGAACAACTGCGTCGAGACGGCCCGACCGCTTTCCGGTCCCTGGGCCGGACGGCTCGCCGTGCGCGACTCCAAGGACCCGGCCGGACCCGCGCTGCTCTTCTCCCCCGAGAGCTGGGCGGGATTCATGGCCGCGTTCCGATGACCCCCCGCACATCCCGACCCATGTGACCGGTCAATCGATCGCGCGACGCACGGCCATGCAACGCCGACTCATGGTCGCGTCTCGCCGATCACCTCTACAGCGCGTTCGATCTGGGCCTCGGAGAGGTCCGCGCGGGCGGTCAGCCGCAGCCGTGAGATGCCGTCGGGCACGGAAGGAGGACGGAAGCAGCCCACGGCGAGACCTGCCGCACGGCAGTCGGCCGCCCACCGCACGGCACCCTCCGGGGACGGCGCGCGCACGGAGACGACCGCGGCGTCCGGACGTACCGCCTCCAGACCCGCGGCGGTCAGGCGTGCGTGGAGTTCGCGTGCCACCGCGCGTGCCCGCGCAGCCCGCTCCGGTTCCCGGCGCAGCAGCCTGAGCGCCGCCAGGGCCGCCCCCGCCGCGGCGGGGGCGAGTCCCGTGTCGAAGATGAACGTGCGTGCCGCGTTGACCAAGTGCTCGACGACCCGGGCGGGGCCGAGCACCGCGCCGCCCTGGCTGCCGAGCGACTTGGACAGCGTGACCGTCACGACGACGTCGTCGCCGCCCGCGAGTCCCGCCGCGTGCGGGGCGCCGCGGCCGCCGTCGCCGAGGACGCCGAGGCCGTGGGCGTCGTCGACGACCAGACCGGCACCGTGTTCCCGACAGGCCGCGGCGAGCTCGGTCAGCGGGGCGGCGTCGCCGTCGACCGAGAAGACCGTGTCGGACACGGCGACGGCAGGTCCGTCATGCGTCTGGAGCGCCTTGCGCACGGCGTCCGGGGCGGCGTGCGCAACCACCTGTGTGGTACCGCGGGCCAGCCGGCAGCCGTCGATCAGCGAGGCGTGGTTGCCGGCGTCGGAGACGATCAGTGAGCCGTGCGGCGCCAGGGCGGTGACCGCGGCGAGGTTGGCCGCGTATCCGGAGGAGAACACCAGTGCCGCCTCGAAGCCGCAGAAGTCCGCCAGCTCGTGTTCGAGTTCGGTGTGGAGTGCGGTCGTGCCGGTGACCAGGCGGGAGCCGGTGGCGCCGCCGCCCCAGGTACGGGCCGAGGCGCCGGCCCCCTCCACGACTTCGGGATGCCGGGCCAGGCCCAGGTAGTCATTGCTCGCGAGGTCGAGCAGCGGCGAGTCGGCGGGGCGGGGACGCAGGGTCCGTACCAGTCCGGCGCGGCGGCGCAGTTCCGCCTGTTCGTCGATCCAGCCGAACGCCATGACTCCTCCGGGACTTTTGTAGGCAGTGCACAGACAGTAGTCGCCCGACCAGCCACCCACTGTGTGGCAATACCCACACGTCCATCCGGCTCTGTTGTTCATTCTCTCCTTGGCCCGGGACGGTCCCGTAGGACAGGATCGGACCTCATGGACCTGCTGAACACGCTGGTGGACAAGGGGCTTCGGCGCGAGCCGCCGACCCGCGAGGAAGCCCTGGCCGTCCTCGCCACCTCCGATGACGACCTGCTCGATGTGGTGGCCGCGGCCGGCAAGGTACGCCGGCACTGGTTCGGCCGACGGGTGAAACTCAACTATCTCGTCAATCTCAAATCCGGCCTGTGCCCGGAGGACTGCTCCTACTGCTCCCAGCGGCTCGGCTCGACGACCGGGATCCTGAAGTACACCTGGCTCAAGCCCGACGAGGCCTCCCAGGCGGCGGCCGCGGGGCTCGCCGGTGGCGCCAAGCGGGTCTGCCTGGTGGCGTCCGGGCGCGGGCCGACCGACCGGGACGTGGACCGGGTCGCGGGCACAATCAAGGCCATCAAGGAGCGACACGACGGCGTCGAGGTGTGCGCCTGCCTCGGTCTGCTCTCCGACGGCCAGGCCGAGCGGCTGCGCGAGGCCGGCGCCGACGCCTACAACCACAACCTCAACACCTCCGAGTCGACGTACGGCGACATCACCACCACCCACACCTACGCCGACCGCGTCGACACCGTGCAGAAGGCACACGCGGCCGGGCTGTCCGCCTGCTCGGGTCTGATCGCCGGTATGGGCGAGTCGGACGAGGACCTGATCGATGTCGTCTTCTCGCTGCGCGAGCTGGACCCGGACTCGGTTCCGGTCAACTTCCTGATCCCCGTCGAGGGCACCCCGCTCGCCAAGGAGTGGCACCTCACCCCGCAACGCTGCCTGCGGATCCTGGCGATGGTGCGGTTCGTCTGCCCGGACGTCGAGGTACGGATCGCGGGCGGCCGCGAGGTCCATCTGCGCACGATGCAGCCCCTGGCGCTGCACCTGGCCAACTCGATCTTCCTCGGCGACTATCTGACCACCGAGGGCCAGACGGGCAAGGCCGACCTGGACATGATCGCGGACGCCGGATTCGAGGTCGAGGGCACGGACCAGGTGACGCTGCCGGAGCACCGGGCGGCCGGCGGGTGTCACGAGGGCGGCGGAGCGTGTGCTCCCGCAGCCGAAGCGCCTCAGGTCAACGAGGCCCGTACGGACCTCGTCGCCGTACGCCGCCGGGGTGCCGGAACGGACCTCGCGCCCAATGCCTGACCTGACCGTCCCCGAGCTGCTGGACCTGGACCGGCGGCACGTCTGGCATCCGTACGGACCCATGCCGGGCCTGATGGAGCCGCTGGTCGTGGAGTCGGCGAGCGGAGTGCGCCTGAAGCTCGCCGACAGCTCGGGTGAGCTGGTCGACGGCATGTCGTCCTGGTGGTCGGCCATCCACGGCTACAACCACCCGGTGCTCAACGAGGCCGCGCGGGAGCAGCTCGGCAGGATGAGCCACGTGATGTTCGGCGGGCTCACCCATGAGCCCGCCGTACGCCTCGCGAAGCACCTTGTCGACATGTCGCCTGACGGTCTGGAGCATGTCTTCCTCGCCGACTCCGGTTCGGTGTCGGTCGAGGTCGCGGTCAAGATGTGCCTCCAGTACTGGCGTTCAGTGGGCCGCCCGGCCAAACAACGCCTGCTGACCTGGCGCGGCGGCTACCACGGCGACACCTGGCAGCCGATGTCGGTGTGCGACCCCGAGGGCGGGATGCACGACCTGTGGAGCGGCGTCCTCCCGCGCCAGGTGTTCGCCGACGCGCCGCCGACGGAGTACGACGAGTCGTACGCCGACCGGCTGCGCGCGCTGATCGAGCGGCACGCCGACGAACTGGCCGCGGTGATCGTCGAGCCGGTGGTGCAGGGTGCGGGCGGCATGCGGTTCCACTCCCCCGCGTATCTGCGGGTGCTGCGCGAGGCGTGCGACGCATACGGCGTGCTGCTGGTCTTCGACGAGATCGCGACCGGGTTCGGGCGGACGGGCGCGCTGTTCGCGGCGGAGCACGCGGCCGTCACGCCCGATGTGATGTGCGTCGGCAAGGCGCTCACCGGCGGCTATATGACGATGGCGGCGACGCTGTGCACCTCGCGGGTGGCCGAGGGCATCTCGCGCGGCGAGGTGCCGGTGCTGGCTCACGGCCCGACCTTCATGGGCAATCCGCTGGCCGCGTCGGTCGCCTGCGCCTCCATCGAGCTGCTGCTCGGGCAGGACTGGCTCGCGGAGGTCAAGCGGATCGAGGCGGGACTGCGGGAGGGGCTGGCTCCGGCGCTCGACCTGCCGGGCGTGCGGGACGTACGGGTCCTGGGCGCCATCGGGGTCGTCCAGCTCGGCCGCCCCCTCGACGAGGCGGCCATGCAGGCCGCCACGGCGGCGGCCGTGCGCGAGGGCGTCTGGCTGCGGCCGTTCCGCGACCTCGTCTATACGATGCCGCCGTACGTCACCGGCGACGCGGACGTGGCACGGATCGCGCGCGCGGTGTGCGCGGCGGCTCAGGAGGGATGACATGCCGGTCCTGGTGATCACGGGCACGGGCACGGAGGTCGGCAAGACCGTCACCACGGCCGCCGTCGCCGCCGTCGCGCTCGCGGCCGGACGGTCGGTGGCCGTCCTCAAGGCCGCGCAGACGGGCGTACGACCGGACGAGCGCGGGGACGCCGACGAGGTTGCGCGGCTCTCGGGTGCCGTGACGGCGGTCGAACTCGCCCGGTATCCGGACCCGCTGGCACCGGCGACGGCCGCGCGCCGGGCCGGACGCGCTCCGGTCCACCCGCACGACATCGCCGAGGCCGCCGCCAAGCTGGCCGCCGAGCACGACCTGGTGCTGGTGGAGGGTGCGGGCGGACTCCTCGTACGGTTCGACCCTGCGGGCGGCACCCTGGCGGACGCGGCGCGACTGCTGGGGGCGCCGGTGCTGGTCGTCGTCTCGGCGGGGCTGGGCACGCTGAACACGACGGAACTGACGGCGCGCGAAATCCGGTCCCGTCAGCTCGACTTGGCGGGCACGGTGATCGGCAGCTGGCCCGAGTCGCCGGATCTGGCGTCCCGTTGCAATCTCGCGGACCTGCCGATCGTCGCCGACGCCCCGCTGCTCGGGGCGCTGCCCGCGGGGGCGGGGTCGCTCGAACCCGCCGACTTCCGTGCGGCGGCACCGACTTGGCTGGCACCGCGACTGGACGGCCTGTGGGACGCGGAGGCGTTCCGGGTGCGGGAGGCGCCTTAGCCACGGGCAGGTCCGGGTCAGGGCGGCGTGACGGCCTTCTCCGCCCGGCCCGGGACCCGCTGTCTGATCGCCGGACTCTCGTCCGTGCTGTCGTCGGCCAGCATCCGGACCAGCCCGTGGTCGGGCGAGAGCCGGCATGCGGGATCCGTGCGGGTGGCGTCCCCGGTGAGTGCGTACGCCTGGCAGCGGCAGCCGCCGAAGTCCTCGTCGCGGCGGGAACAGGTGCGGCAGGGGTCGGCCATCCAGTCGGTCCCCCGGTAGCGGCTGAACGCCGCGGAGTGGTCCCAGATCCAGGCGAGCGAACGGTCGCGGACGTTCGGCGGGTCAAGACCCGGCAGCGAGGCCGCGGCCGGGCACGGCAGGACGGTGCCGTCGGGGGTGACCGTGAGGGAGACCGCGCCCCATCCGCCCATGCACGGCTTGGCCACGCCGTCGAAGTAGTCGGGGACGACCCAGACCAGGTCGGGACCGTCCGGCGTGAACTCCGCACGCCGCCGCTCGACGACGTCCCGTGCCCGGGCGAGCTGTTCGCGCGTGGGAAGCAGCGCGGCGCGGTTGAGCAGACCCCAGCCGTAGAACTGCGCGTTGGCCAGTTCGATGCGGTCCACGCCCCAGGACACGCCCAGCTCGATGAGGGCGTCGACGGCGTCCAGGTTCTGGCGGTGCAGGACGACATTGAGCCCCAGGGGGAGGCCGGCGGCCCGCACCAGCGCCGCGGCGCGCTCCTTCTCGGCGAAGGACCGGCGTCCGGCGATCCGGTCGGAGGCGCTCGGGTCGGCGTGCTGGACGGACAGCTGGACGCTGCGCAGCCCGGCGGCGGCGAGCGCGGACAGCCGGGCCCCGTCCAGGCCCACGCCGCTGGTGACCAGCTGGGTGTAGATCCCGGCGCCCTCGGCGGCGGTGACGATCGGCTCCAGATCCCTCCGCAGCAGCGGTTCACCGCCCGAGAGATGGGTGTGGACCACGCCGAACTCGCCCGCCTGACGCATCACGTCCGTCCACTGCTCGGTGGTCAGCTCACGCGAACGGCGCGTCAGCTCCAGCGGGTTGGAGCAGTACCCGCAGTGGAGCGGACAGGCATGGGTGAGTTCGGCCAGCAGGGCCCAGGGACGGGCGGGCGCGGCGGTCATCGCAGCCAGCCCTCCTCACGCAGCCGTTCGAGAAAGGCGGGCACGTCGATGGACACGGGGGCGCCGGGGAAGCGTTCGGCCAGCTCGTCGACGATGTCGCGCATGCTGCGGATGCCGTCGCACAGGCCGACGACCGTTCCCGCCCCACCCTTGAGAACGACGACGCGTTCGGGAAGGAGCAGCAGGTCCGTATCGCGTGCATGGTCGTGGCGCAGGACGATGGCGGGCGCGAGCACGGGCCGCCAGTCGGTCACCGGCGCCGTCACACCTGCCCCCGTCGGCCGGCCTGGTCCACGGCGTCGAGCAGCGACCACAGGACGTCGCACTTGAAGCGCAGCGCGGCCACTGCCCGCTCCTGGTCGTCCCGGGTGCGGGCCCAGCTCAGCACGAGGTCGAGCGCCTCGCCGCTGTCGCGCCGGCCCTGCGAGACACGGGTACGGAAGTAGGCGAGGCCGTCGGCTTCGATCCACGGGTAGTGGCGTTCGAAGGCCTCGATGCGGGTGCGCATCAGGTCCGGGGCCGACAGTTCGGTCAGCGACGCGGCGACGGCTTCGAGGGCCGGACGCAGCCGGCAGAAGTTGACGTATCCGTCGACCGCCAGCCGGACGCCCGGCAGCACACTCCCGGCACCGAGCAGAGTCTCCCGGTCCACTCCGGCCGCCTCGCCGAGCCGCAGCCACCGCTCGATGCCGCCCTCGCCGTCCTGCTGCCCGTCGTGGTCCTGGATGCGGCGCAGCCACATCCGGCGCAACGCGGCGGTGTCCAGCTTGGCGGTGATCAGGGCGTCCTTGACGGGGATGTGGCGCTGGTAGTGGAAGCGGTTGACGATCCAGCTGCGGAGCTCGTCCCGGCTGAGATCGCCGCTGTGCATACGGAGGTTGAAGGGATGGGTGTCGTGGTAGCGCTCCTCCCCCACCGCGCGCAGTCGTGCCTCGAACTCCGCGGGGCTCCAGGGCTCCGCGAGCGGGGCGGGTGCCGACTTCACGGCTGCCGTGTTCACAGCTCGATCACCATCCCGTCGTACGCCACCTCGATGCCCAGCCGTGCGAGCTGCTTGTGCTGGGGCGCGGCCGGGTCGACGAGGGGGTTGGTGTTGTTGAGGTGCGTGTAGAGGCACCGGGCGGCGAGACCGGCAAGGCGATCGGCGGTGCCGTCGGGTCCCTCGATGGGCAGGTGGCCCATGCCGGTTGCGGTGCGTTCGGAGATGCCCGTGCGGCGGGGCTCCTCGTCGTCCCAGAAGGTGCCGTCCACGATCACGCAGTCGGCCTCGGCGGCGGCCTGTTGGAGTCGGTCCGGCCAGGCGGCCAGGGCCGGGGCGTAGAGCGCGGTCGCGCCGGACGCGGGGTCGTACAGGCGCAGGGCGACGACCCATGCCTCGTCGTCCGGGGCGTCGGCGGCGTACCGCGGGCGCTTGCCCGACACCGGGATGCCGCCGATCTGTAGCCCCGAGGCGCCGGGGGTCAGCGGTTCGGCGCCGTGCCGCGGCAGCTCCCGCCAGGTCATCGAGGTGTACGGCGTCAGTACGTCGCCTAGGTGGAGGCGGTCCAGGAGTGCCGCTCGGACCGGGGCAGCGGCGATCACCTCGAGGCTGTCGGCCTCGCGCAGCCGGGCGATGCCCAGGGTGTGGTCGAGTTCGGCGTCGGTGAGGACCAGTCCGGCGACGGGTGTCCGGCGGGGGCCGGGACCCGGGTGGAGTTCGGGCCGGCCGTCGATCTGGTCGCCGATGTCGGGGGTCGCGTTGACGATGTACCAGCGCCCGTCGTCGGTCCGTACGGCGAGGGAGGCGTGGCGGCGGCGTCGACGCGGATCGGCGCGTGCCCCGGAACATCCGGGGCACGCGCAGTTCCACTGTGGGATGCCGCCACCGGCGGCGGTGCCGAGTACCAGCAGCAGCATGGTGTCGGTCAGCGGGAACTGAGGGAGTAGGCGGTGACTTCGAGCGCGGTGTCGACGATCTCGTAGGCGGGCGCCTGCCAGGTGGCGATGTCCGTCTGCGGCGAGGCGATCGGCTCGACCGGCTTGAGCTGTTCCGTGGCTTCGTTCATGGGTGGTACGTCCTCTCTGACTGATTTCCGGGTGGGGTCACTTGATGGACACGCGGAGGATCTTGTCCTTGCCGTATCCGGCATCAGTGGTGCCGAGCCACAGTTCGTCCTTGCCGGGCACCTTGGCGATGGCACGCAGGCGGCCGAACTGCTGGGAGTAGAAATCGCTCGGCTTGCCGACGAATTCGCTGTCGCCGTCGATCGCGATGCGCCACAGCCGCTGGCCGCGCAGCGACGACACGTACAGGACGTTGCGTACGACGACGAGTTGGGAGGGCACGCCCCACTCCGGGGCGAAGACGGCCCTCGGGGTGACCATGCCCTTGACGTCGCAGGCACCCTCACAGGTGGGCCAGCCGTAGTTGGCGCCCGGCTTGATCAGGTTGAGTTCGTCCCAGGTGCTGTCGCCGACTTCGACCGCCCACAGGCGACCGTTGCGGTCCCATGCCAGGCCCTCCGGATTGCGGTGGCCGTAGCTGTAGACGCGGGTGCCGAACGGGTTGCCGGGGGCCGCGGCGCCGGTCTTGGTGATCCGGAGGATCTTGCCGTTGAGCGACTTCTTGTCCTGCGCGAGCTTCGGCTGGTAGGCGTCGCCGGTCGAGACGTAGAGGTATCCGTCGGGTCCGAAGGCGATCTGACCGCCGTTGTGGTTCCCGATCCGCTTGATTCCGCCGAGCAGCACCTTGTAGTTGCGCAGGGACTTGCCGTCGTAGTCCATGCGGACCACTTCGGTCCGGGTCTTCGTGGTGTGCACGAAGAACACCTGCTTGTCCTTCTTGCCGTTCCAGGTCGGCGAAGGAGTGACGCCCAGCAGACCTCCGGGGCCGTCGTCATAGGGCTCGGGGACCGTCTTCGGTACTTCGCCGACCCGCGTCTTCTTGCCGTCGCGGCCGAGGCGGTAGACCTGGTAGGTGAGCCGCTCGGTCACCAGCGCCGAGCGTCCGTCCGGCATGAACTTGATCTCCCAGGGTGTCTGCCATCCCGTGGAGAGCGTGGTGACGTCGGCCGGGGCGCTGGCATCGACGTCGTCCCTGGCCGCTGCCTTCGTGGACGCCGCGGCGGCCGCGGGCGCGGGGTGCGGCAGGCCGGCCGCGAGCACCGCTGCCGATGCGGCGAGCGCGAACAGGACGAACCGGGCCGGGCGCCGCACTGAGCGGCCTCGATCGGTCATGTCGACACCCTTCGTCATTCCTCGAGCGAGCAGTTGTGACGCAGCGTGTCCTTACGCATGCGGAAAGCAGCGTATTTCCCGCCGGGCGCAACGCAATGCAATGACATTCCGACGATGATCAATTCACCGGCCGTTCGGGTGAACCACGGGCGTGAGGCCTGCTGCCCGGTCAGATGGGGCCGCCGTCGCCGAGCAGCCGTACCAGTTCGATGCGGGAGCGGATGCCCAGGCGGCTGAAGACGCCTCGCAGGTGGTGGTCGATCGTGCGTGGGCTGAGGGCGAGCCGGACGGCTATCTCGCGGTTGGTGGCTCCTTCGGCGGCCATCCGGGCGACCACCAACTGCTGGGCGGTGAGCCGGGCCGTCGGGTTGCCGGGGGCGCCGCGTGCGGGTGGGGCGGGGGTGCCGAGTGCGCGGAGTTCGGTGCGGGCCTGGGCCGCGCAGTGCGGAGCGCCGAAGTGCTCGAACGCCGCGAGGGCGCTGTGCAGCCGGTCCCGTGCCTCCGTACGGTGGCGCAGCCGTCGTAGGGCGCCGCCGAACAGCAGCTCCGTACGGGCGCGTTCGAGGTCCCGGGTGCCGTGCGCGTGCAGGTCGAGGGCGGCGCGGTAGTGCTCCAAGGCTTCGGCGCCGGGCGCGAGCAGGGCCCGGCAGCGGGCGCTGAGGGCCAGGTCGTCGGCGCTGCGTACCGCGCTCGCCCAGCGGTGGTAGTCGGCGTGTGCCGCCCGGGCGACGCGGGTGTCGCCGGTGCGGACGGCGGCCTCGACGTAGTGCGGGGCGGCCAGGTGCCGGATGGCCCGGTGGCCGTGGCCGGGTCCGAACCCGGCGAGGGCGCGCAGCCGTGCCGCCGCGGCGGCGAACCGGCCGTGACCGAGGTCGAGGAAGGCGAGCGCCCACTGGGCGAGGGCGGCGGGCAGGCCGAGGCCATGGGCCAGGGCGTACGACCGGACGGTCGCGGCGCGCTCGCGGCAGACGTCCGCGTCACCCGTGATCGCCGCGAACATGGCGAGGGCCGCCTGGAGATGGCAGGCCCCGTTGTCCTGACCGGTGGCGTACGCCTGCCACAGGGCGTCCGCGGCGGCTGCCTCGCCGGCCCGTGGGCGCCCGGTCCAGAAGTCCGCGTACACCTGGAACTCCATGGCCTGCGCCACGGTGACGGTCGTGCCCCGCGTCCGGGCGGAGGCGGCGGCGCGGACGGTGGCGGTCACGGCGAGGGTGTGGTCGCCGAGCAGCAGGGCGGCGATCCCGGCGTGGATGAGCAGGGTCGGGTCCTCGCCCGGACCCGATCGCCCGGCCGCCGTCCGCAGCAGGTCCCGCGCGTCGTCGTACCGTCCCTCCACTGCGGCCGCCAGCCCACCGAGCGTTCCGGGCGCCGCGACCCCCGACTGCCCGGCCATCCGTACGGCTTCCCGGCACCGACGCAGGTCACCTGTGTAGATGGCGGCTTCGGTGGCGCGGGCGAAGAGATGCGCACGGTCCGGTAACCCCACGTCCTCCCCGGGCGCCCCGGCGCCGTGCCACTTCTCGTGCGGCGGGCCCGTCTTCCGTACCGCCGCCGTGAGCAGGGCGTCGAATGCCTCCGATGCGTTGCCGGTGCGCAGGGCGAGGACGCCGGTCAGGGCGTCGTCGGTGAGGGCTGCGGCCAGGCGGCGGGCGCGGTCGGTGTCGCCCGACTCCCAGGCGCAGGCCGCCGCGTGGGCGTGGAGGCGGGACTGCCGGCGTGGGTCGGGGGAAAGTACGGCGGCGCGTTCGGCGAGGGTGCGGGCGAGGGCGGGCCGGCCCGTGCGGTGAGCGCTCGTCGCGGCCGCGGTCAGCTCCGCGGCGAGGCGGGCGCTCGGGCCCAGCGCGCCCGCCGCCCGGTGCCAGGAGCGCCCGGCCGTCTCACCGTCGCCGCGCAGCACCCGCGCCAGCAGGCGGTGGACGTCGCGCCGGTCCGCCGGGGACCCGGTCTCGTACGCGGCGATCCTCGTCCACACGTCCCGGAACACCACACCGCTCGCCGTCGCGTGGGCGATCCCGGCCGCCTCTGCCGCTTCCAGGGGGCGTGTTTCGAGACCGGCGGCGGTGACGGCGCGCACGAAGGCATGCGTGGGGACGGGGTGTTGGTCGGCCGCCGCGAGGAGCAGCAGCAGCCGGGTGTCGTCCGGCAGCGCCAGGATCTCGGCGCGGTGCGCGCGCAGCAACGCGGGGGCCAGTTCGGCGGGTTCGGTCGGCAGTGGGTCGAGGCCGCCGGACTGCCGTGCGGTGAGCCGCGGTACCGCCTCGGCGGCCGCGCGCGGATCGCCGTACACGGAATGCAGCAGGCGCACACGGACGCCTTCGGGGAGCGTGGGGGCCAGTCGTCGCCACGTGTCCGGGTGCTGGTGTGGCGAAGTGCGGTCAAGAGGTGGGGGGTTCACCGGAGTCACCACGCAATTGACGTTACTGGCGGGTTAGTTCAACCGTAAAGACCGGCGATTTCGCCGATGCGGCGCGCGTAGACCCGGCCGACACTCCTGACAACCCCACACGTTTCAGGAGGCATCATGCAGCGCCACAAGCGTCGCATCGCCACGGCTGTTTCGGCCGTGACCTCATCGCTCCTTCTGGCACTCTCCCTGTCCGCGACCCCCGCCCGAGCCGCGACCCACGACCCCGTCGTCTTCGTGCACGGCCTCAGCAGTTCGTCGAGCAGCTGGGACGAATGGGCCGGCTACTTCGAGGCCGACGGCTACACCTCCGCCGAACTGGACGCCTGGTCGTACAGCTGGTCCCAGTCCAACGCCACCACCGCGCAGCAGCTGGCCACCGAGATCCGGAACGTCCTCGCGAGAACCGGCGCCACCAAGGTCGACATCGTCACCCACTCCATGGGCGTGCTCAGCTCCCGCTACTACCTCAAGAACCTCGGCGGAACGGCCTACGTCGACGACTTCGTCTCGGTCGCCGGCACGAACCACGGCACGAGCACCGCGGCCTGGTGCGCCTGGCTGTACACCTCGTGCGCCGAGATGAACACCGGCAGCTCCTTCCTGACCTCGCTCAACTCCGGCGACGAGACCCCGGGCAGCGTGGCCTACGCCAGCTACTGGTCGAACTGCGACGAGGCCCTGAACCCGGACAGCACGGCACTTCTGAGCGGCGCCACGAACGTCGGGGTCGGGTGCGTCTCGCACACCGACATGAACAACGACCACGGCGTGTACGAGCAGGTGCGGGACTTCGTCTCCTGACGTACCCGCGAACCGCGGGGGTGCGCGGGGCCCGCACGGGGGACAATCGCGGTAGGGCACTCCGTCCGCCCGGGAGGTCGCCATGCCGCAACGGTCCGTCAACGGCTCCGGCAAGGGGCCGCGGGGTCCCGTGCACCACCCGCTGTTCGCCCGGTACTACGCCCGTGTCAGCGTGAGCTTGGAGACGCGCATGGGCATGGGCGGTGTGCGCGACCGGCTGCTGGCCGGGCTGTCCGGGCGGGTGATCGAGATCGGTGCGGGCAACGGCCTGAACTTCGCGCACTATCCGAGCGCGGTCTCGGAGGTCGTCGCGATCGAACCGGAGCGCACGCTACGGCAGCTGGCGGTGGAGTCCGCCCTGCGCGCCGAGGTGCCCGTGGACGTGGCGCCGGGCGCGGCGGAGGCGCTGCCGGTCAAGAGCGAGGCCTTCGACGCGGTGGTGCTGTCGCTGGTGCTGTGCAGTGTGCGGGACGTGTCGCGCGCCCTCGGCGAGGTGCGGCGGGTGCTGCGGCCGGGCGGTTCCGTGCGCTTCTTCGAACACGGCAAGGGCGGCGGCCGGGCGATGTGCTTCACCCAGCGCGCGCTGGACCGCACGGTGTGGCCACGGCTGAACGGAGGCTGCCATCTGGCCCGGGACCCCATCGCCGCGCTGCGCGCCGCAGGCTTCGAACTCGGCCCCTACCGGCGGATGATGATGCCGGAGAACGGGCCCACGCTGCCGTCCTCGTACTGCGTACTGGGGACGGCCTGGCGGCCCGAAGTCCCCTCATAGGCTCCACTGCCGCAGTTCCTGCGCGATGTCGTGCACCGTGGCCTCGCCGCTCTTCACCAGCCGGGCCAGGTCACGGACCTGCTCCGGAGAGGTGACGACCTTCAGGCCGCTGGCGACGAGGTAGGCGTACGCGACGGCGGAGGCGAACAGGGCGTTGGATCGCTCCAGCGCGGGCACGTGGAGCAGCAGTTGCAGCAGCGAGGCGGCCCGGGCCTGCGGGGTGTCGTAGACGGGGACGTCGAATATCTCGGCCTCATGGCGTGCGACGGCGGCGACGAGCGCGCCCCAGTCGGTGACCTGGGGGTCTCCGGGAGTGTTCTGTTCGGCGAGCATGAGCAGCCAGGCGAGGTCGATTCTGAGGTTGCTCAAGGGATCAGCGGCGACCTTCGCGGGTGCCTTCACGGTCGGCGCCGAACTCGTCGGCGAACACCGACTCGTACTGCTTCATGAAGTCGGCGGCGGCCTCCACGAAGGTGTGGCCGACCTCTCCGGTGTCCTGTCGGACCAGCTCTTCGATGTAGCGGTTGACGCTCATGCCGCGGGCCACGGCACGCTCGCGGGCGGCGCGGGCGGTGCCTTCGTCCACGCGTACGTTCAGCTGGGTCTTGGCCATGCGTCAAAGCTAGCGCCGATGCGCTAGCGGCCGCAAGGGCTCATCCCATGGGTGGAGACCGTCCAGGACCCAAGGGGGATACCGAGTGTGCGCTGGATCACACTAGGCTCGGCCCTGGCAAGGAGCCGCGATGTCCGATATCGAGGAGGCAGCGTTGTCCACATCTGCTGCGGAGCACGTCTCGGCCGACGCGATCGCGGCCCGCGCCCGCGGTCTGACCAAGGCGTACGGTTCGGGCGAGACGACGGTCCTCGCCCTCGACTCGGTGGACGTGGACATCACGCGCGGCCGCTTCACGGCGGTGATGGGGCCCTCCGGCTCCGGAAAGTCCACGCTGATGCACTGCCTCGCAGGGCTCGACACCGTCTCGGCGGGTCAGGTGTGGCTCGGCGACACCGAGATCACGGGGCTCAAGGAGCGGGAGCTGACCCGGCTGCGTCGGGACCGGATCGGGTTCATGTTCCAGTCGTTCAACCTCATCCCGACGCTGAACGCGGCCGAGAACATCACGCTGCCCATGGACATCGCGGGCAAGAAGCCCGACGAGAAGTGGCTGGACCAGGTCATCGACACGCTCGGGCTGCGGGACCGGCTGAAGCACCGGCCGTCGCAGCTGTCCGGCGGCCAGCAGCAGCGCGTGGCCTGCGCCCGTGCGCTCGCCTCCCGCCCCGAGCTGATCTTCGCCGACGAGCCGACCGGCAACCTCGACTCGCGGGCCGGACTCGAGGTGCTGGGCTTCCTGCGGGACGCGGTCGACGACCTCGGACAGACCGTCGTGATGGTCTCGCACGATCCGGGCGCCGCCGCCCACTCCGACCTGGTGCTGTTCCTCGCGGACGGGCGGATCGTGGACGAGATGCGGGAGCCGACGGCGGAGGCGGTGCTGGAGCGGATGAAACGCTTCGACCTGGTCCGCAGCCAGTTCGACGACCCCGCGCCCTCCGCCCAGGAGGACTGACCGACGTGCTGAAGGCGACGCTGAGGAGCTTCCTCGCCCACAAGGGGCGGCTGCTGCTGTCCGCGCTGGCCGTGATCCTTTCCGTGGCGTTCGTCGCGGGCAGCCTGATCTTCTCGGACACCGTCAGCCGTACCTTCGACCGGCTCTTCGCCTCGACCGCGGCCGATGTCACGGTCAGCCCGAAGGAGAACCTCGACGAGGCGCTGCCGTCCGGCTTCACCCCCACCCTGCCGGCCTCCCTCGCGGACCGCGCGGGCCGGGTCGAGGGCGCCGAGTCGGCCCGTGCCGACGTCGACGTCGAGGGCATCACCGTCGCCGACGAGGACAACAAGTCGGTGGGCCCGACCACCGGCGCCCCCACGATCGGCACCGACTGGAACCCGACCGACCGCAGCCCCGTCGAGCTGACCTCCGGTCACGCTCCCCGGGGGCCGGACCAGGTCCTGCTCGACGCGGACACCGCCGACAGCAAGGACGTGGCGATCGGCGACACGCTCACCATCATCGCCGCGCCCGGCTCCTTCAAGGCCGAGGTCGTGGGCATCGCCACGTTCACCACCACCAACCCCGGTGCCGCGCTGGTCTTCTTCGACACCGAGACCGCGCAGACCAAGCTGCTGGGCGACCCGGACGCCGCCACCAGCATCTCCGTCGACGCCGCGGACGGCGTCAGCGACCCGCAGCTCAAGCAGCGCGTGGCCGCCGCGCTGGGCGCCGACACCTTCGACTTCCGGACCGCCGACGAACAGGCCCAGTCGGACGTCGAGCAGCTGGGCGGATTCCTCGACGTCATCAAGTACGTGATGCTCGGCTTCGCCGGTATCGCCGTCCTCGTCGGTGTGTTCCTGATCGTCAACACCTTCTCGATGCTGATCGCGCAGCGCACCCGCGAGTTGGGGCTGCTGCGGGCACTGGGCGCCGAACGCCGCCAGGTCCGCCGCTCGGTCCTCACCGAGGCGCTGCTGCTCGGCCTGGTCGGCTCCACGCTGGGCCTCGCCACGGGCATCGGGCTCGCCATCGGGCTCATCGAGCTGATGGGCCTGCTCGGCATGAACATCAGGTCCGCCGACATGGTCGTCGGCTGGGCGACACCCGTCTCGGCCTACGTCGTCGGCCTCGGCGTCACCTTCGTGGCGGCCTACCTCCCAGCGAGGCGCGCGGCAGGCGTATCGCCGATGGCGGCGCTCGCGGACGCCGAGATCGCCGACGTGGGCCGGCCGCTGCGGATGCGCGCGGTGGTGGGCACGGTCGTCGGGGCGCTGGGCGCGGCGGCGCTGGTCGGCTGTGTCACCTCCTCGGAGACGTCGACGGCGGCCTCCCTGCTCGGCCTCGGCGTCGTCCTGACGCTCATCGCGACGGTCATCGCGGGCCCGCTGCTGGTCCGGCCGGTGATCCGCGTCCTGGGCGGGGCCTTCCCTGCGCTGTTCGGTTCGATCGGCCGGATGAGCCAGCGCAACGCCCTGCGCAACCCCCGCCGTACCGGGGCCACCGCGGCCGCCCTGATGGTCGGGCTCGCCCTGGTCGGCGGGATGTCGGTGGCGAGCGCCTCCATGACCAAGTCCTTCGACGACCAGATCGACAAGACGCTCGGCGCCGACTTCGTCGTGCAGAACAGCAACTTCGTGCCGTTCCCGCAGGAGGTCACCGACGCGGTGCGCGGCACGGAGGGAGTGGGCCTGGTCGTGCGCATGCGGCTCACGCCGGTCGCGGCCACCCTGCCGGACGGCGACCGCGTCGAGACGACCGCCGCGGGCTACGACCCGAAGCTCGACGACGTCGCCAACATCACGTACGCGCAGGGGGACTCGGCGGCCGCGCTGGCGGGCGGGCGTCTCGCCATGGACCTGGACTTCGCGCGGGACCACGGTGCGCGCGTCGGGAGCACGGTCTCGGTCGAGTTCCAGGGCGGACGCACGGCCGACCTGACGGTGGGCGCGCTGACCGACCAGGACACCGCCGAGGGGTTCGGGGCACAGGGCGGGCTGTACTTCGGCATGGGCACGCTGGAGCGGTACACGCCCGGCAGGCAGGACTCGGCCGTGGACGTGAACTCCTCCCCCGGCACCAGCGCCGACGACCTGCGCGCGAACCTGGAGGACACCCTCGAGCCGTATCCGCAGGTGGACGTCCGGGACATCGCCGACTACAAGGAGCTGATCCACGACCAGATCGCCGTCCTGCTCTATCTCGTGTACGCGCTGCTCGGGCTCGCGATCATCATCGCGGTGCTCGGCGTGGTCAACACCCTTGCCCTGTCGGTCGTCGAGCGGACCCGCGAGATCGGTCTGCTGCGGGCCATCGGGCTCGCCCGGCGCCAACTGCGCCGCATGATCCGGCTGGAGTCGGTGGTGATCGCGGTGTTCGGCGCCGTGCTGGGGCTCGCGCTGGGGCTGGTGTGGGGCGTGTGCATACAGCAGGTTCTGGCGCTTCAGGGCATGAAGGCGTTCGCGATCCCGTGGAGCACGCTCATCGCGGTGGTGATCGGCTCGGCGGTCGTGGGTGTGGTGGCGGCCCTGCTGCCGGCGTTGCGTGCCTCGCGCATGAATGTGCTGGCGGCCATCGCCCACGAGTGATGGAATCGCGGCACGTACTCAAGTCGCTTTCAGCTGAGGAGAGTTCATGCCGCGCCCGTTCCGCTTCGGCGTCAGTCTGATCACCCCGGCGCCCGCCGCGGAGTGGCGCGCCAGATGCCGACGGGCCGAGGAGCTCGGCTACGACGTGATCCTGGTCCCGGACCACCTCGGCATGGTCGCGCCGTTCCCGGCGCTCGTGGCGGCCGCCGAGGCGACCGAACGGCCCCGGCTGGGCACCTTCGTGCTCAACGCGGGCTTCTGGAATCCGACGTTGCTCGCCCGCGAGGTGGCCACGACGAACGCGTTGACCGGCGGACGCCTGGAACTCGGGCTCGGCACCGGCTACGTCCAGGCGGAGCACGACGCGGCCGGGCTGCCGTACGGAACGCCACGCGCGCGTGTCGACCATCTCCAGCACACGGTCGAGGAGTTGGACCGGCTGCTCGACCCGGCGGAACGGGTGCCGTTGATGATCGGCGGCAACGGAGACCGCATGATGCGGCTCACCGCCGAGCACGCGGACATCGCCGCCTTCACGGCCGCGCGTGCGGTGCCCGGGACCAGGACGGGGCAGCTGCTGCCGATCCCGCCCGAGGAACTCGACGAGCGCGTGTCCCTGTACCGGCGGCTGGCCGAGGGCCGCAAGGAGCCCGCCGAGCTGAATCTGCTCGTCCAGATGGTGACCGTCACTGAGGACCGCGAGGCCGCCGTCCGGCCTCTGGTGGAACGGGTGCCGGGCGCGACCGTGGAGCTGGCACTCGACCTGCCCCTCCTCCTGGTGGGCACCCTGGAGCAGATCACCGCGCAGGTGCGGGCGCAGCGCGAGCGGTACGGCTTCTCGTATCTGACCGTCCTGGAGCCGTACATGGAGGCGTTCGCGCCGGTGATCGAGGCGTTGCGGGCCGAGTAGCCGTCCGGATGCTGGAATGTCGTGTCCCGTCCGATCGCGGGTGATGGGATCACACCATGACTGATCTGCGGATACGGCCCGCCGGGCCCGACGACCTCGACACCGTGCTGGCCTTCTGGAAGACGGCCGCCGAGGGCACGAGCATCAGCGACGACCGAAGCGGCGTCGAGCGGCTCGTCGCCCGTGACCCGGAAGCGCTGATCCTGGCCGAGCTGGACGGCGAGCTGGTTGGCACGGTGATCGCCGGCTTCGACGGCTGGCGGTGCCATCTGTACCGGCTGGCGGTGCATCCTGACCGTCGACGGCAGGGCATCGGTGCGGCGCTGCTGGCCGCCGCGGAGGAGCGATTCGTACGGCTCGGCGGGCGCCGTGGGGATGCGATGGTGCTGCGGCGCAACGAGACCGCACATCATGCCTGGCGCGCGGCGGGGTACGAGCCCCAGGAGCAGTGGCGGCGGTGGGTCAAGCCCTTCGGGGGGTAGGGTCGCGGGGCATTTTTGCTGACCCTTTACCCTGGAGGACCACTTCGGTTCTCCAAGGAAAGGTGTGAGCGTCCGCCCATGGGCGAGCCTCCCAGTACACGACATCGCGCGATCCTCCCCGCCCTGCCCGATCATGGGACGGAGGTGACCCGATGACCGAAGTGCTCCTTCTTCTGGTGGCGATCCTGCTGTCGCTCGCGTGCGGTGCCTTCGTCGCCGCGGAGTTCTCCCTCACCACGGTCGAGCGCGGCGACCTCGAACGTGCCGCGGAGCGCGGCGAGCGGGGCGCCGCCGGGGCGTTGAAGGCCGTACGGAGCCTGACCTTCCAGCTCTCGGGGGCACAGCTCGGCATCACGGTCACCAATCTGGTCGTCGGTATGCTCGCCGAGCCGTCGATCGCCGCGCTGATCGCGGGCCCGCTCGAGTCGATGGGCATCTCCGGCTCCACGGCCTCCTCGGTGGCGCTGGTGCTGGGTACGGCCCTGTCGACCGTGGTCCTGATGGTCGTAGGCGAACTGGTCCCGAAGAACTGGGCGATCTCCTCGCCGCTGGCCGTGGCCAAGCGGGTGGGCAACGCCCAGCGCTGGTTCAGCGCCGCCTTCCGGCCCTTCATCACCCACCTCAACAACACGGCCAACCGGATCGTGCGCCTCTTCGGCGTGGAGCCCGCCGAGGAGCTGGCCTCCGCGCGCGGACCGCAGGAGCTGGCGGCGCTGGCCCGGCACTCCGCCCGGGAGGGCGCCCTGGAGGCGGACACCGCCGAGCTGTTCGTCCGGACCCTGAACCTCGCCGACCTGACGGCGGAGAACGTGATGACGCCCCGCGTGCAGGTCTTCGCCCTCGACGTCCAGGCGACCTGCGAGGACGTGGCGAACGCGACCCGGGCGACCGGCCTGTCCCGGTTCCCGGTCTTCCGCGGCAACCTCGACTCGGTCGTGGGCACCGCGCACATCAAGGACGTGCTGGCTGTGCCCGCGGACCGCCGGGCGCGCGTCCGGGTCGCGGAACTCATGCGCGAGCCGCTGCTCGTGCCCGAGTCGCTGACCGTCGACCGGCTGCTGGACCGCCTCTCCGGCAAGCGCACGATGGCCGTCGTCATCGACGAGTACGGCGGTACGGCGGGCGTGGCCACGCTGGAGGACATCGTCGAGGAGGTCGTCGGCGAGGTGCGGGACGAGCACGACCCGCACGAGACGCCCGACCTCGCCGGAGCGGGCAGTGACGACGACGGCCGTGCGCTGTTCTCGGCGGACGGCGCCGCCCGCACGGACCAGCTCGCGCGCGTCGGACTGAGGGTGCCCGAGGGGCCGTACGAGACGCTGGCCGGTCTCGTCGCCCACGAGCTCGGCCGTATCCCCGCCGTCGGCGACCGTGTCGAGGTCGTGGGCTGGCGGCTGGACGTGGTCGACGCGTCGGGCCGCAGGGCCGCGCGCCTGCTGCTGCACGCGCCGCTGAACGACCCGAGCGAGGGGGAGACCGCACGATGACCGCCGTACAGCTTCTGATCGGTTTCGCGACCCTGGTCGTCAACGCCTTCTTCGTGGGCGCCGAGTTCGCGCTGATCTCCGTACGCCGCAGCCAGATCGAGCCGCACGCGGAGCAGGGCGACCGGCGGGCGAAGAGCGTGCTGTGGGCTCTGGAGCACGTGTCCGCGCTGATGGCGGCGGCACAGCTCGGCATCACCCTGTGCACGCTGGTCCTGGGTATCGTCGCGGAGCCGGCGATCGCACATCTGCTGGAGCCCGTGTTCCATGCGATCGGTGTGCCGACCGGTGCGGGGCACGCGGTGTCCTTCGTGATCGCGCTGGCCCTGGCGACGTATCTGCACATGCTGCTCGGCGAGATGGTGCCGAAGAACATCGCGCTGGCCGAGCCGGTGCGCAGCGCGCTGGTGCTCGGCCCGCCGCTGGTCGCCCTGTCGCGGGCGCTGCGCCCGGTGATCTTCACGATCAACGCCTTCGCGAACGGTCTGCTGAAGCTGCTGCGCGTGGAGACCAAGGACGAGGTGGCAGCGACTTTCTCGGACGCCGAGCTGGCCCGAATCGTCCGGGACTCCGGAGAGGCCGGCCTCATCGACGACCGGGCTCGGGAGCGGCTGCACGACGCGCTGGAACTGGGCCGCCGGCCCGTCCACGATGTCGTGCTGCCGCTGGAGAGCGTCGTCTACGCGCGCGTGGGCGTCACGCCGGAGCAGTTGGAGGGGCTGTCGGCCGAGTCCGGGTTCTCACGCTTCCCCGTGGTGGACGAGGGGCGGCGCATCGTCGGATATCTGCACGTGAAGGACGCGCTGGACAAGCTGCCGCGGGACCTGCCGTTCGAGGTGCGGGAGATGCGGCCCATCGCGCGCGTGCGGGCCGGCACACCCCTGGACGACGTACTCACGGCGATGCGGCGCAGTCGTACGCATCTCGCCGCCGTGCTGGGCGAGGACGGACTGCTGGCCGGGCTGGTGACCATGGAGGACGTGCTGCGGGAGCTGTTCGGGCAGCGGACCTGACCGGCCCGGAGGGGAGACGGGCCGACGTACCGGCGGGTATGGAAGCGGGTTACCATCTGTGTCGCCATGCAGAAGAACCCCACATTCACCAGTTTGGTCGCGGTCGGCGACTCCTTCACCGAGGGCATGTCGGACCTGCTGCCGGACGGCTCCTACCGCGGCTGGGCGGACCTCCTCGCCGGGAGGATGGCCGCCCGCACGCCCGGATTCCGGTATGCCAACCTCGCGGTGCGCGGCAAGCTGATCGCGCAGATCGTCGAGGAGCAGGTGCCGGTGGCCGTCGCCATGCAGCCCGACGTGATCACGCTGGTGGGCGGGCTCAACGACACGCTCCGCCCCAAGTGCGACATGGGGCGGGTGCGCGATCTGCTGACGGAGGCCGTGGAGCGGTTGGCCCCCGCCTGCAAGCAGCTGGTGCTGATGCGCAGCCCGGGCCGTCAGGGTCCGGTGCTGGAACGGTTCCGGCCGCGCATGGAGGAGCTGTTCTCCTGCGTCGACGACCTCGCCGCGCTGCACGGCGCGGTGGTCGTCGACCTGTACGGCGCCCCTTCGCTGAGCGACCCGCGCCAGTGGGACGTGGACCGGCTGCACCTCACCGCCGAGGGGCATCGACGCGTCGCGGAGGCGGTGTGGCAGGCGCTCGGCCACGAGCCGGAGGACACCGAGTGGCGCATGCCGATGCCGGCCACCGCACCGCCGGCGTGGGTCGCGCGCCGCGTCGGGGACGCGCGTTTCGCCCGGCAGTACCTGCTGCCCTGGATCGGCCGCCGGCTGACCGGCCGCTCATCCGGCGACGGCCTGCCCCCGAAGCGCCCCGACCTGCTGCCGTACGAGGGTCCGTCGGCGTGACGCCGGGTGCCGAGGCGGCGCCTTGCGCACCGGGGGCCGGGCTTTCGTAGGTTCCGCCAAACCGCCCGGTGGCGCTGGCCTGCACAAACCGCCAGTAGAATCCGTTTACGTGACTTCAGCGCCCGCCAAGCCCCGCATCCCGAACGTCCTCGCCGGACGCTACGCCTCCCACGAGCTCGCCACGCTCTGGTCCCCCGAGCAGAAGGTGAAGCTGGAGCGTCAGCTCTGGCTTGCCGTGCTGCGGGCCCAGAAGGACCTCGGGATCGAGGTGCCGGACGCGGCGATCGCCGACTACGACCGTGTTCTCGACCAGGTCGACCTGGCTTCCATCGCCGAACGCGAGAAGGTCACGCGGCACGATGTGAAGGCGCGGATCGAGGAGTTCAACGACCTCGCCGGGCATGAGCACGTGCACAAGGGCATGACCTCCCGCGACCTCACGGAGAACGTCGAGCAGCTCCAGATCCGGCTCTCCCTGGAGCTGATGCGCGACCGTACGGTGGCCGTGCTGGCCCGCCTCGGCAAGCTCGCCGGCGAGTACGGCGAGCTGGTCATGGCCGGCCGCTCGCACAACGTGGCCGCGCAGGCCACCACCCTCGGCAAGCGGTTCGCGACCGCCGCGGACGAGCTGCTCGTGGCGTACGGCCGGGTCGAGGAACTGCTCGGTCGCTATCCGCTGCGCGGCATCAAGGGCCCGGTCGGTACGGCGCAGGACATGCTGGACCTGCTGGGCGGGGACGCCGCGAAGCTGGCCGAGCTGGAGGGGCGGATCGCGCGGCACCTGGGCTTCTCGGAGGCGTTCACGTCGGTCGGCCAGGTCTACCCGCGCTCCCTGGACTACGAGGTCGTGACCGCGCTGGTGCAGCTGGCGGCGGCGCCGTCGTCGCTGGCGAAGACGATCCGGTTGATGGCCGGGCACGAGCTGGTGACCGAGGGCTTCAAGCCGGGCCAGGTCGGCTCGTCCGCGATGCCGCACAAGATGAACACCCGCTCCTGCGAGCGCGTCAACGGCCTGATGGTCATCCTGCGCGGCTACGCCTCGATGACCGGCGAGCTCGCGGGCGACCAGTGGAACGAGGGCGACGTGTCCTGCTCGGTGGTGCGCCGGGTCGCGCTGCCGGACGCGTTCTTCGCCCTGGACGGTCTGCTGGAGACGTTCCTGACCGTGCTGGACGAGTTCGGCGCCTTCCCGGCCGTGGTGGCCCGTGAGCTGGACCGCTATCTGCCGTTCCTCGCCACCACGAAGGTGCTGATGGGCGCGGTGCGGGCGGGCGTGGGCCGTGAGGTCGCGCACGAGGCGATCAAGGAGAACGCCGTCGCCTCCGCGCTGGCGATGCGTGAGCAGGGCGCCGAGCGCAACGAACTCCTCGACAAGCTCGCCGCGGACGAGCGCATTCCGCTGAACCGTGCCCAGCTCGACGATCTGATGGCCGACAAGCTGTCCTTCACCGGCGCCGCGGCCGCCCAGGTCGCCGCCGTCGTCGGCCGCATCGAGGAGATCGTGAAGCAGCACCCGGAGGCCGCGGGCTACACCCCCGGAGCGATCCTCTGACGCGCTTCACCGCCGAGGAGTTGGAGGCCGCCCGCGACCGTCTCGTACCGGACGTGATCGCGGACGGCCTCCGCGTGCTGTTCTGCGGTATCAACCCCGGTCTGATGACGGCGGCGACGGGCCATCACTTCGCCCGGCCCGGCAATCGCTTCTGGCCGGTGCTGCATCTGTCCGGGTTCACGCCTCGGCTGATGAAGCCGTCGCAGCAGGGGGAGTTGCTGTCGCACGGCCTTGGCATCACGAATGTCGTGGCGCGCGCGACGGCCAGGGCGGACGAGTTGAGCGCCGAGGAGTACCGCGAGGGCGGGCGGCTGCTGGCGACGAAGGTGGCGGACGTACGGCCGCGCTGGCTGGCCGTGGTGGGTGTGACCGCGTACCGGGCCGCCTTCGACGACCGCAAGGCTCAAGTGGGGCCGCAGGAGCGGACGATCGCCGATACGCGCGTGTGGGTGCTGCCCAATCCGAGCGGGCTGAACGCGCACTGGACGGCGGCGACGATGGCGGCGGAGTTCGGGCGGTTGCGGGTCGCAGCCGACGCCTGAGCGGTCACCGCGGGTTCAGGTCCGTGACGACGACGAACGGCTGAGGCCGGTTCTCGTCCTCGCGGTCGGCGACCGCCACGGTGATCGAACGACCCGTGCCGTTCGCTTGCCAGGTACACAGGTCGGATGCCTGGGCGTTGAGCGTCGCCCACGGCTCGGCCAAGTGCTCACCTCGTGCGAGGCGTTCGCCGAGCGTCACGGTCCCCCACCGCGACGGCTCTCCCCACCGCTCGGTCAAACGCTCGCCGATGCCGGTCTCGTAGGCGTAGCAGTCTTCCGCGCCCGGCCAGTCATCGGGCCCTAACCTGGCTATGTGATACCCGGGTCCGCCCCTGCCGACGTCCGTGCCGCCGTGCTCCGCGGGGAAGTCCAGGGTGCACAGCAGGTCGATCAGGGCGAGGTCCTTCGCGATGTCCATGTGATCCAGTATTCCCGCCGCCACTGACAATTGGCGTGGCGTCAGACGCCTCCCGGGTCGGGCGTCCCGCGCCCTACTGGGTCAGGCATCCCGCGCCCTTCCGGGTCAGGCGTCCCGGCGTCGCACACTCCACGCTCCCGCCCCCACCGCGGCGGCCGTCCAGAGCGCGGTCACCGCGAGGCCCGTCCACGGACCCAGGGTCCCGTCATGCGTCTGATACAGGACCACCTGCCCGGCCCTGTCCGGCAGGAAGTCGGTGAGCCCGCCGGCCGCGTCGCCGATCACGAAGGAGACGACGAGGATGAACGGGATCAGCACGGACAGGGCGCCCACCCCACTGCGCAGCACCGCCGTGAGCCCGGCCGCGAGCAGCGCCATGAGCATGAGATAGATCCCGGCGCCCACGACGCCCCGCACCTGCTCGCCCGCCGTCAGCCCGCTCGCCGCGTCGCCGAGTCCCGCCCGTGCGACGACCAGGGCGGCGCAGGCGGTGACCAGCCCCACCACGAGGGTCGGTACGGCGATCACTGCCAGCTTGCCCGCGAACCACCGCCCGCGCCGGGGCACCGCCGCCAGCGAGAGCCGGAGTCCACCCCCGTGGAACTCCGACGACACCGCCATGGCCCCGAAGGCGATGGCGGCGATCTGACCGGGCGCGACACCGGACAGCGCCATGAACAGCGGGTCGAACTCCGGGTCGGACGTCTCGGAGACACCGGCGATCGCGGAGAACGCCGTGGTCGCGACGGACAGGGCGAGGAGCGCTCCGCAGAGGGAGCGGAGTGTACGGATCTTCAGCCACTCGGAGTGGAGCACGGGTGCGAACGACATGTCAGGCCTCCTGCGGCTGGGCGGTGAACTCGGTCTCGGACGCGGTGAGATCGAGATAGGCCTGTTCCAAGGTGCCCTCCTCCGTGCTCAGTTCGAGGATCGGTACGCCCGCGGCCGACGCGAGGCGGCCGATGTCGTCCACGCGTGCGTGGGGCACCGTCCAATGCCCGTCCTCGTGCTCGACGGCGTCGTGGCCATGCCCGGCGAGGGCCCTCTTGAGCGCGATGGCGTCCGTCGTACGGATGCGCACACTGGGCTGCACGCGTGCGTGGATGAACTCCCGCATCGGGGTGTCGGCCAGCAGTCGGCCCCGTCCGAGGACCACGAGGTGGTCGGCGAAGGAGGCGGTCTCGTTCATCAGATGGCTGGAGACCAGGACCGCCCGCCCCTCCTCGGCGAGCCGGCGCAGCAACCGGCGGATCCAGATGATGCCTTCGGGGTCGAGGCCGTTCGAGGGCTCGTCGAGCATCACGACCTGCGGGTCGCCGAGCAGGGCGGCGGCGATGCCCAGCCGCTGGCGCATACCCAGGGAGTACGTCTTCACCCGGCGGCGCGCCACCGACGCGAGCCCGGTCTCCTCCAACAGCTCGTCGACGCGGCTGGACGGAATGCGGTTGCTCGCCGCCAGGGTGCGCAGATGGTCTCGGCCGGTACGGGAGCCGTGCGCGGCGTCCGCGTCGAGCAGAGCGCCCACATGGCGCAGGGGTTCGCGGAGAGCGGCGTAGGCGCGGCCACCGACGGTGGCCGTCCCGGAGGTCGGGCGGTCCAGGCCGAGCACCAGCCGCATGGTGGTGGACTTTCCGGCGCCGTTGGGGCCGAGGAAGCCGGTGACGCGGCCGGGGAGGACAGAGAAGGTGAGGTGGTCCACGGCTCGTCGGGGGCCGAACTCCTTGGTGAGGTCCTGGACTTCGATGCTGGTCATGGCGCCAGCCTTGCGGTCGGGCAGGGGCCGGGTCCTCCCCCGCCGGTGGAGATCGTCTCCCCCGCTCGGGGGAGGGCCGTTGTCAGTGGTGGCTGGCACGATGACGGAATGGTCCGCATTCTGCGCCCGTTCGCTCGGGCGGTGACGTACACACGGTGGCTGCATCTGTTCATGGCCGTCGTGTGGCCGGCCATGTGGTGGTACATCTTCGACGAGTTCCTGGCGTGGAGCACCGCGATCGTGCTGCTCGCCTGCGCGGGGCTGGTGCCGGCGATGCGCACCGTCGAGGGGTTCCAGGCCCGGCTGTTACTGCTCGCGCACGGGGACGACAGCGGGGACACGGAGATCGTCACCGCACCGTCCAGCACGTGGGGCGACCGCGGACGGACATCGCTGTGGCTCGAGTTCCGGCTGTTTCTGGGCTGCGGGGTCGGTTTCCTGACCGTCCATCTCCCCATGCTCGCCGAGGACTTGGCGCGCACGGCCCAGGGAGGCAGCCCGGACAGGGCGACGTTCATCCAGGTGCCGGGCCACCACTGGTGGTACGCCCTGCTCGCGCCCCTCCCCGTGATCGCACTGGCCGCCGTCGTCGTCGGCGCCGGAGCGCTGATCACCGTGATGGCCCGTCGTCTCCTCGGCCCCTCACCCGCAGAACGCCTCGCCGCCATGGAGGAGCGCACGGAACGACTCCTGGAGCGCACCCGGATCGCCCGCGAACTGCACGACTCCATCGGCCACGCCCTCACCGTCGCCGTCGTCCAGGCGGGCGCCGCACGCGCTGCCGGCGACCCCGCGTTCACCGACCGGGCCCTCGACGCCATCGAGGAGACCGGCCGCGCCGCCCTGGAGGACCTGGAGCGCGTCCTCGGCATCCTGCGCGAGTCGGACCGGCCGGTGAGCAGTCGGCCGACCCTCATCGACGCCGACCGGCTGCTGGAGTCTGCCCGCGCCTCCGGGGCGAAGGTCGACGCCGAGCTGACCGGCGCCGTGGACACCCTGCCGGGCCCGGTCTCCCGAGAGGGCTACCGCATCCTCCAGGAGTCGCTGACCAATGTGCTGCGGCACGCGGGCGCCGTTCCCGTCCGGGTCCGCATCGCCGTCGCGGAGGGCACCCTCGGCCTGGAGGTCCGCAATCCGCTGACCGCCGAGATACCCGGCCCGGGCCGGGGCAGCGGACTGCGCGGCATACGCGAGCGGGCGGCGCTGCTCGGCGGGAGCGCACAAACCGGCCCGGACCAAGGTGACTGGCAGGTGCATGTGGAACTGCCCCTGCGCTGATCTAGGCTGGTCGGATGCCGGTCACCGTTCTCCTCGTCGACGACGAACCCCTCGTCCGCGCGGGTCTGCGGGCCGTGTTGGAGGCGCAGCCCGACATCGAGGTGGTCGGCGAGGCGGCCGACGGGGCGGCGGTGATCCCGCTGGTTCGGCAACTGCGGCCGGACGTGGTCGCCATGGACGTACGGATGCCGCTGCTGGACGGTATCGAGGCCACGCGCGCGGTGCTGCGGTCGATGGACGAGCCGCCGAAGATCCTCGTCGTGACGACCTTCGAGAACGACGAATACGTGTACGAGGCGCTGCGTGCCGGTGCCGACGGGTTCCTGCTGAAGCGGGCCCGGCCCGCCGAGATCGTGCACGCGGTGCGACTGGTCGCCGAGGGCGAGTCGCTGCTGTTCCCGGCCTCCGTGCGGCAACTCGCCGCCGAGTACGGCGACGACGGCGGGAACCGCGCGGCCCGCGCCGTGATGGAGCGGGCCCAGTTGACCGAGCGCGAGGCCGAGGTGCTGCGGCTGATGGCCCGCGGGCTGTCGAACGCGGAGATCGCCGCCCGGCTGGTGGTCGGCACGGAGACGGTCAAGTCGCATGTCAGCGCCGTGCTGGCGAAGCTGGGGGCGCGCGATCGCACCCAGGCGGTGATCGCGGCGTACGAGTCGGGGTTCGTCGAGCCGGGATGATTCCGCCGCTGCCGCAGATCAGTGGGTGCCCGGCACTCGCCGGGGTGCGGTGTGCCGAGTACGATCCGGCCAACACGCGCACGAGCTGGGAGGACGGACGTTGGGGCAGCTGACCGGCGGGGATCCCTCGCTGCTGCGAAGGATCAATTCCGCGGTGGTGCTGCATGCGCTGCGTGCCGCGGACTGCGCGACGCTGACCGAGATCACCCGGGTGACCGGACTGTCCCGGCCGACCGTCGAGGGCGTCGTCGAGGGACTCATCGAGGCGGGGTTCGTCGTCGAGAAGGCGGCCGACGAGAGTGTCGCCCGGCGCCAGGGGCGGCCGGCACGGCGCTTCAGGTTCCGGGCCGAGGCCGGTCATCTGCTGGGGCTGGAGATCGGGGCGCACCGCGTCGCCGCGCAGCTGGCCGACCTCGACGGCCGGGTGCTGGGCGCCATCGCCAAGGACGTGGACGAGACGGCTCCGGCTGACGAGCGGCTGGAGCGGCTGCGCTCAGCGGTCGCCGAGCTTCTGCGCCGGGCCGGCGTCGCGCGCAGCTCGCTGCGGGCCGTCGGGGTCGCCACGCCCGGAATCGTCGAGGCGGACGGCACCGTACGACTGGGCACCGCACTGCCCGAGTGGACGGGGCTGCACCTGGGCGAGCGGCTGAGCCGTTCCTTCAAGTGCCCCGTCCTGGTCGAGAACGACGCCAACGCCGCCGCGGTCGCCGAGCACTGGAAGGGCGCCGCGATCGAGTCCGACGACGTCGTGTTCGTCCTGGCCGGGCTCAGCCCGGGTGCCGGGTCGCTGATCGGCGGACGGCTGCACCGCGGGTACGGCGGGGCGGCGGGAGAGATCGGCGCCCTGCATCTGCTGGGCCGCGAGGTGACTCCGGAGACCCTGCTGTCGACCACCGACGAGCCGTTGCATCCGCTGGACGAGCGAGCGGTGGCCAAGGTGTTCGCGCAGGCACGCGAGGGCGACGAGCGGGCCCGTGCGGCCGTCGACCGCTTCATCCAGCGCCTCGTCCACGACGTGGCCGCGCTCGTCCTGGCCCTCGACCCGGAGCTGGTCGTCATCGGCGGCTGGGCGGCCGGACTGGACGGCGTACTGGAGCCGCTGCGCCGCGAACTGGCGCGCTACTGTCTGCGGCCGCCGAACGTGACGCTGTCCCTCCTCGGCGAGGCGGCCGTGACGACGGGCGCCCTGCGACTCGCCCTGGACCATGTGGAGGAGCAGCTTTTCGCGGTGGAAGGCACGGTGACGGCCCGCCGCTGACCTGCGATGCGCGGGAAACGCGACGCGCCCCGGAGGAGTTCCGGGGCGCGTTCACAAGGTCGCACTGCGCTGTCGTACGACCGTGTCATGCGGTGGTCAGGAGGCCTGGCGCTCCGGTCCCTCGTGGATCTCCACACCGCCGGAGTCCCCGAAGGTCAGCCGGCAGGTGTCCGCGCGGTACGTGGCGACGGAGAGCGCGGCGGTGCGGCCCTCGGCGATGAAGCGGGTGGTGACGATGAGGACCGGTGATCCGGGGAGCCGGTCCAGCTGCTTGGCGTCGTCCGCGCGGGCCGAGCCCAGCTCGACGGAGCTCTCCTGGCCCTCCAGCTCCAGTCGCTGCAACTCACGCAGCACGGCACGCGCGCGTGCCGGTCCGGAGGGCGCGTCGATGGCGGAGAGGTCGGGCACCGACGACTCCGGGACGTACAGCAGCTCGGCGGCGACGGGCTGGCCGTGCGTCCTACGAGAGCGGCGCACGGTATGCACCGGCTCCTGCGTGCCCGTCTCCGAGGCGACCGCCGCTGGCGGGACCTCCGTCGTGGAGTCGACGGGCTGCCAGGCATCGCCTTCCTCGCCCGGCCAGGCGTGCTGCTCGGTGCCGACGGCGACACCGACGCGCGGCGGGGCGACCGTCGTCCCGACGCCGCGGCGGCGCTGGAGCCTGCCTTCGAGTTCGAGCTGCTCAAGCGCCTGACGGAGCGTGGCTCGGGCGACGCCGAAGCGGGCTGCGAGGTCGCGCTCGTTGGGCAGAATCTCGCCCACGGTGAACTCGGAGTCCAGTGCCTCGCTGAGCACGGTCTTGAGGTGCCAGTACTTTGGTTCCGGCACCGATTCCAGCTGCGTGGTCCCCACCCTGATCCTCCGCAATCGCCGTGATCCGGCGGCGTTTTAGCGCCCTTGTTTATTAAAGGTTGTTGCACTTATCTGCGACCATAGGGCGGCCCCCACCCTTGGTCAAGACCAATCAGAACCAATCAGTGGGCTCTCGGGCCGTCGCCGGGACCTGTCAGGCCAGTGACCTGAGCTTGTCGGGGTTGCGGATGATGTAGACGGATTGGATGCGCCCGTCCAGGACGTCCAGTTGGAAGACGCTGTCCGGCCGGTCCGCGGAGAGCACCAGCACCGCGGGACCTCCGTTGAGCTCCAGGAAGCGGAAGGACAGCTCCGGTCCGCCCTGACCTGCGACGCCGACGAGGAACCGGCCCACGTTGTCGGCGGTCTCCAGGACCCGCAGCGGCGCCTTGGCCTTGCCGCCGCTGTCGCCCACGAGCCGCACGTCGGGGGCGAGCAGGGACATCAGCCCTTCGAGGTCGCCCTCCGCCGCGGCGGCGAGGAAACGTTCGGTGAGATCACGGCGTTGGGCCGGATCGACCTCGTAGCGCGGCCGTCTCCCCTCGACGTGCTTACGGGCCCGCCCGGCGAGTTGCCGTACCGCCGGCTCACCGCGGTCGAGCATGGCGGCGATGTCGGCGTACGGGTAGCCGAACGCCTCCCTGAGGACGAAGACCGCCCGCTCCAGCGGCGACAGCGACTCCAGTACGACGAGGACGGCCAGGGAGACGGAGTCGGCGAGCACAGCCCGTTCCGCGGTGTCCGGGACGCTGTCCCCGAAGTCGGTGACGTACGGCTCCGGCAGCCACGGACCGACGTACGTCTCGCCGCGCGCCTTGACCTGGCGCAGCCGGTCGATGGCGAGACGGGTGGTGATGCGCACCAGATAGCCGCGCGGTTCGCGCACCTCGCTCCGGTCGGCACCGGACCAGCGAAGCCAGGCCTCCTGGACCACGTCCTCCGCGTCGGCCACCCGCCCGAGCATGCGGTAGGCGACTCCCAGGAGGACGGGACGGTGTTCTTCGAAGAGGTCGGTCTCGGTATCGGTGGTCACGGATTCCATCCCAACCGACGCATCCGCACCTGTCCAGGCCATATCGGCGGACGGAGGGGACCCAGGGGCTACCCGCCGGTAGCGACTGCTGACAAGCTGTCTACGAGCAGTCCGTCAGCGAGTCCCGGACTCGGCAGGTCCCCGGACTCAGCGCGCCCAGACGAGGAGCAGTCAATGTCCGCCACCGTCTCCTTCAAGGTCCCCTACGCCCACGGCCCGCGGACCGTGACCCTCTCCTACGCGCGCGTGGGGACGGGCGAACCGCTGCTCCTGCTGCACGGCATCGGGCACCATCGGCAGGCCTGGGACCCGGTGATGGACATCCTGGCGACCGAGCGCGATGTGATCGCCGTGGATCTGCCCGGGTTCGGCGCGTCCCCCGCCCTTCCGGACGGCCTCGCGCACGACCTGCCCACCGTGAACGCCGCGCTCGGCGCCCTGTGCGAGGAGTTGGAGGTCGAACGGCCGCATGTGGCGGGCAATTCGCTCGGCGGGCTGCTGGCCCTGGAACTCGGGCGCGAGAAGCTCGTACGGTCCGTCACGGCCCTGTCCCCGGCCGGGTTCTGGACACCGGCCGAACGTCGCTACGCCTTCGGTGTCCTGCTGGCGATGCGCGGGCTCTCCGTCCGGATGCCGTTGCCGCTGGTGGAGCGGCTGTCCCGTACGGCGGCCGGCCGTACGGTCCTGACGAGCACGATCTACGCCCGCCCGGCCCGCCGTTCACCCGAGGCCGTGGTCGCCGAGACGCTGGCGCTCGCCAACGCCGCCGGCTTCACCGAGACGCTCCGGGCGGGCTCCGACGTCCAGTGGACCGACGACATCCCCGGCGTCCCGGTCACCGTGGCCTGGGGCTCCAAGGACCGGCTGCTCGTGCGCCGGCAGGGGGTCCGGGCCAAGCAGATCATTCCCCGGGCGCGTCTGGTGCGGCTGCCGGGCTGCGGTCACGTCCCCATGAACGACGATCCGGCGCTGGTCGCCCGTGTGATCCTCGACGGCAGTCGCTGACCGACGCCGGGCCAACGCGCCTGATCCGAGGGCGACTCCGATGCCGACGAGGGCACTGCCCGCGGCCTGGGCGGGCCCGTAGGAGCCCGTTCCGACCAGGGGCGCGGTGCAGGCGGCCGCGACCGGGATCAGGCCGGAGAACAGCGTGGCGCGCTCCGCGCCGATCCGCTGCATGCCCATGTACCAGCACACGAATCCGATGACGGTGACGACCGCCGCCTGCCACAGCAGCGCGGCGGTCTCGGTGCCGTCCGGTCGCCGCAGCCATGCGCCCCCGTCCAGGAGGAGCGCGGCCGCCAGGGACTCGACCGCGGCGACACCGCACACCGTGGCGGACAGCAACCGCGGGCCCAGCGGCCGCAGCACGGGCACGGCGAGCACCGCGAAACCGACCTCACCGGCGAGCGCACCCGCCGAGAACGCGATTCCGGCACCGTCCGTACGCCCCCAGCCCTGGACCGTGCACGCGCCGACGGCGACGAGCAAGGCGCCGTACAGGACTGCGCCTTGGGGTCGACGCCCCTCCAGGACGGGCACGAGCACCGCCACCACCACCGGCGCGCAGCCGACGAAGACGCCCGGCACGGCCGGTTCGGCGGTGCGCTCCGCCGCGATGACCGCCAGGTTGAAGCCGACCATGCCCACGGCCGCGAGCAGCGCCAGACGGGTCCACTGGCGGGGCGTGAGCTTCCGCAGCCGGGCCGTGGCGTTCCGGCCGACCAGCGGGAGGAACAGCAGACAGGCCAGGCCGTAGCGGAGGAACTGGCCACCGGCGTACGGGTATTCGCCGAGGACGCTGTTGGCGGTGAAGGACCCTCCTACGAGGACACAGGCGAGCGCGGCGAGCAGGGCGCCGCGTGTGGTGGTGGCGTTCATGGAGAAGACGCTAGGCAGCGCGGCGGTCCGGTTTAAGGTCCACTTTCATGAGGCCATCGCAGACCAATCCGGGTGAGGAGCCGTCGACGACCGAGGGGCGTCCGGGGTCCGTAGCCTGGGAGCTGCTCCTGCCGGCCGCCTCGGCGCCGGCACGCGCGCGTGGACGTTCGTTGCAGGCGGCGCTGCGGGAGGCGGTTCGTGCGGGCAGGCTCACGCCGGGAACCCGGATGCCGTCGAGCCGTGATCTCGCCGCCGACCTCGGCGTGTCGCGCGGTCTGATCACGGAGGCGTACGAGCAGCTGACGGCGGAGGGGTACCTGCGCAGCGGTCGGGGTGCCGGGACCTGGGTGGGCGGTGCCGTACGGGCGGCGCGGCCACGCGCGCGTGACCTCGCTCCGCGCCCGCCCGGCGCTCGGGCCGACTTCGTGCCCGGGACGCCGGATCTGTCGCTGTTCCCGCGTGCCGCGTGGGCGGCGGCCCACCGCGGTGTGCTGGCCGAGCTGCCGCACCGCGACCTCGGCTATCCGGATCCGCGCGGCCTGCCCCGGCTGCGTACGGCGCTGGCCGAACTGCTCGCCCGCCGCCGCGGTGTGGTCGCGGACCCGGAGCGGATCGTGGTCGTCTCCGGCGTGGCCCAGGCGACGGCCCTGCTCGGATTCGTGCTCCACGCGCGCGGGATGCGCACCGTCGGCGTCGAGGACCCGGGCAGCCCGGGCCATGACGCCCTGTACGCCGCGACCGGCGTTATCACCGTCCCGGTGCCCCTGGACGACGAAGGGCTCGCCGTCGGCCCGCTGAAGGCCTCGGGCGTACGGTCGGCCGTGGTGACCCCGGCCCACCAGTACCCCACGGGGATCGCCTACTCCGCGCGGCGCCGCACGGAACTGCTCGACTGGGCACGGTCCGTGGACGGTTTCGTCCTGGAGGACGACTACGACGGCGACTTCCGCTACGACCGCGCGCCCGTCGGTGCGCTCCAAGGACTCGACCCGGAACGCGTCGCCTACGCGGGGTCGGTGAGCAAATCCCTCGCTCCGGGGCTGCGACTCGGCTGGCTGCTGGTACCGGAGTCGATCGCCGACGAGGTGATCGAGCGCAAGCGCACCATCGATCTCGGTCATCCCACCGTCGACCAGGCGCTGTTCGCCCGGTTCCTGGAGCACGGCGACTACGACCGTCAGTTGCGCCGCTGCCAGCGCGCGTACCGCGAGCGGCGCGACACGCTCGTCGCCGCCCTGGAGGAGCACTTCCCCGGCTCCGAGGTGTCCGGGATCGCCGCGGGGCTGCACGTCATCGCCACCCTCCCCCGCCGCTACGGCCCCGAGGACGACTTCCTCGCGCGCATGGTCGAGGCCGGTGTCCGGGTGCACCCGCTCAAGGACTGCACGCACGCACCCGCCGACGTCGGCGGCGGTGAGGACGTACGGCTGGTGCTGGGCTACGCCCATGTGTCACCGGCGGGCATCCGGGCGGGCGTACGGCTGATGGCGGAGGCCGCCGGGGCGTGACGACGGCGATCCGCGCCGGCCGACCGGTCTGTTCCCTTTTTCCCGCGGCCGGTTGTTCACTTGTGGTTTCCGTGTGCGCTGCGGGGCGCGAGTAGTTGTGGCATCGCACACTGGCCGGATTCCGTCCCGGAGGCGCAAACATGTCGCACCGTCCCTTGCCCGCCCGCCGCAGCGTCCTGCGCGGCTCCCTCGCCGCCTCGGCGGCCCTGACCCTGCCATCCGCCCTCGGCGCGGCACCGGCATTCGCGCTGTCCGGGCGTCCCAAGGCCGGCTGGGGCGTTCAGACGGGAGACGTGACCTGCAACTCGGGTCTGGTGTGGGTACGTTCCGACCGTCCCGCCCGGATGATCGTCGAGACGTCGGCCACCGAGTCGTTCCGCAATCCGCGCAGATGGCACGGCCCGCTCCTCGGCGCCGACACGGACTTCACCGGCACGACCCGGCTGCGCGGGCTCCCGTCCGGCGAGCAGATCAACTACCGCGTCCTGCTGGCCGACCCGGACGACCCGCGCCGCACCGGCGAGCCGGTCACGGGCACCTTCCGTACGGCGTCCGCCAAGCGGCGTGACGGCATACGGTTCGTCTGGTCCGGCGACCTGGCGGGACAGGGCTGGGGCATCAACCCGGACTTCGGCGGCTACACCATCTACAACGCGATGGGCGCGCTGGACCCGGACTTCTTCCTGTGCAGCGGCGACAACATCTACGCCGACGGGCCGATCACCCAGTCCGTCGCCCTGCCCGACGGCAGCACCTGGCGGAACATCACCACCGACGAGAAGGCCAAGGTCGCGGAGACCCTCGCCGAGTTCCGCGGCAACTTCCGCTACAACCTGCTCGACGAGAACCTCAAGCGCTTCAACGCCCAGGTCCCCTCCATCATCCAGTGGGACGACCACGAGGTGTCCAACAACTGGTTCCCCGGCGAGATCTTCGCCGACACCCGCTACACCGAGAAGAACCTCGACGTCCTGGCCGCGCGGGCCCGGCAGGCGTTCTCGGAGTACTTCCCGATCTCGACCCTGCGCCGCCCCGACGGCCGGGTGTACCGCGTGGTCAACCACGGGCCGCTCCTCGATGTGTTCGTGCTGGACATGCGGACCTACCGCAACGCCAACTCGGCGGACAACCAGACCACCGACGCCCAGGGCATCCTGGGTGCCGAGCAACTGGCCTGGCTCAAGCGCGAACTCGCCCGCTCCCGGGCGGTGTGGAAGGTGATCGCCTCCGACATGCCCATCGGCCTGGTCGTGCCGGACGCCACGGACGGCCCGGCGAACATCGAGGCCGTCGCGCAGGGCGACCCGGGCGCCCCACTCGGCCGTGAACTTCAGATCGCCGAGCTGCTGCGGTTCATCAAGCACCGTCGGATCACCGGCACCGTGTGGCTGACGGCCGACGTGCACCACACCTCGGCGCAGCACTACCAGCCGTCGCGGGCCGCGTTCACCGACTTCGAGCCGTTCTGGGAGTTCGTCTCCGGTCCGCTCAACGCGGGCGCCTTCCCGGCCAGCGCCCTCGACGGCACCTTCGGCCCGGACCGGGTGTTCGTGAAGGCCCCGACCGCGTCCAACGTCTCCCCCGCCGGCGGCTACCAGTTCTTCGGCGAGGTCGACATCGACGGCCACAGCGGAGAACTGACGGTGCGACTGCGCGAGCAGGACGGCACGGTGCTGTTCACCCAGGTGCTCCAGCCGGGCCGCGTCGGCCAGTAGGTCCCGTACCCTCGTATCAGTGCCGCGCACCGGCGTCATCCCCTGGTGCGCGGCAGCGGCGTTTCGGCCGAAAAACGGCCGCGATGTTTGAGCCATAAATCGGACAGAACCCTGCTTTACCCGTAGGTCACAGTACGTTCGTGATCACGCAACACCCTTCCTTCACAGTGGGTGCATGAGTCGAGACATATCTGATGTGACGCGTGTGAAGCACGGACGTTCGGTGCACCAATGGCGGCGGGACATCACGGCGGCGTTCCACACATGGTGGACACGACGCCACGGTCATGCCCCGCCGACGGGTGATACCGGCACCCGGCCGCTCCCCACGGAGCACGCCGGGACCGGGGAGAGCGCGCTGTGGCGGATGCGGACGACGGTGAAGGACGCGCCGGGGTCGCTGGCCGCGCTGTGCGCCGCCCTCGCCGGGCGGCAGGTCGACATCCTCAGCCTCCAGACGCACCCGTTGGCCGAGGGCACGGTGGACGAGTTCCTGCTGCGGGCTCCCGGTGAGCTCGCGCCGGCCGACATGACCCGGGCGATCGCGCAGGCCGGCGGCACCGGCACCTGGATCGAGCGGGCCGACGCCCACGACCTGGTCGACGCACCGACCAGGGTCCTCGGCCTCGCCACGCGCACCGCCCTGGACGCGGCGGAACTCCCGCTCGCACTACGGCAGTTGCTGGGCCGGTGCACGATCCGCTCGCTCCCCGCGGTCCCGCCGGGCGGCGGCCGGGCGCCCGACGGCGTCCCGATGGAGGGGGTGTTGGAGGACACCGTGATGCGGCTGCGGGCCCCGGAAGGCGGAGTGATCACCGTGGAGCGGCCCTATCTGCCGTTCACCCCGACCGAGTTCGCCCGCGCACGGGCGCTGGTGGAGTTGGACGCCCGGCTCGGCCCGCGCGTTCCAAGCGGCCAGGACGTGCTCACGCTCCCCGAGGGCAACGCGATCACCATCCGCAGGGCCGACCCGAGTGACCTGGAATCCGCGACGGCGATGCACACGCGGTGCTCTGCGCGGACGCTCGGCATGCGCTACCACGGGCCGGTCGGTGACGCCGACCGCTACCTCCACCACCTGCTCAGCCCGCGCTTCGGGCGGACGCTCGCCGTGCAGACCGCCTCGGGGCGCGTCGTCGGCCTCGGCCATCTGCTGTGGGACGGGGACGAGACGGAGGTCGCGCTGCTGGTCGAGGACGAGTGGCAGCGGCGGGGCATCGGCGGGGAGTTGCTCCGCAGGTTGGTGGGGATGGCGGTCGAGGCGGGCTGCGAGAGTGTGTACGCGGTGACTCAGTCGTCCAACACCGGGATGGTGGCCGCGATGCGGGGGCTGGAACTGCCGCTCGACTACCAGATCGAGGAGGGGACGTTGGTTGTCACCGCGCGGCTGGCTTCGCAGGACGGTGCGGAGCGGGTCGGTTCTGGGTGGCCTGAGCGCCGTAGGGGTTAATGCCGGATGGCGGCTGCCGGTGCTCCGTGGCTGGTCGCGCAGTTCCCCGCGCCCCTGCCTGGGTTCCTGCCCAGCGCGTCATCCAGATCCGTCCAGAGATCCTCTACGTCCTCCAGGCCCACCGACATCCGTAGCAAGCGGTCGCTCACCCCGGCGTCCCGTCGGTCGTCCGCGTCCACGACGCGGTGGCTGATGGACGCCGGGTGCTGGATGAGGGTGTCCACGCTGCCGAGGCTCACGGCCGGGGTGATGAGGCGGACGCCGCCGATGACCTCGTGGGGGTCGCCATGGACCTCGAAGGCGATCATCGCGCCGCCGATGCGCGGGTAGTGGACGCGGGAGACGCGCGGGTCGGCGGCGAGGCGGCGGGCGAGTTCGGCGGCGTTCGCGGACGCCGCCCGTACCCGCACGGGCAGCGTCGCGAGACCGCGCAGCAGCAGATAGCCGGCCAGCGGGTGCAGGACACCGCCGGTGGCGAACCGGACCTGCCGTAGCCGCCCGGCGAACTCCTCGTCGCAGGCGACCACACCGGCCATCACATCACCGTGCCCGCCGAGGTATTTGGTGGCGCTGTGCAGTACGAGCCGCGCGCCCTGCTCGGCGGGGCGCTGGAGCACCGGCGTGGCGAAGGTGTTGTCGGCGAGCAGTGGCACCGAGCCGCAGGCGTGGGCGACGGCCCGCAGGTCGAGTTCGGCCAGCGTCGGGTTGGCCGGGGACTCGACCATGACCAGCCCGGTGTCCGGCCGCAGGGCCTCCGCGATCCCGGCCGGGTCGGTCCAGGTCACCTCCGAGCCCAGCAGCCCGGCGTTGAGGAGATGGTCGCTGCAGCCGTACAGGGGCCGTACGGCCACGACATGGCGCAGGCCGAGCGAGCCCCGTACCAGAAGCACCGCGCTCAGCGCCGCCATCCCGCTGGCGAACGCGACGGCGGACTCGGTGCCCTCGAGACGGGCGAGGGCGGTTTCGAAGCGAGCGACTGTCGGGTTGCCCAGCCGTCCGTAGACCGGAGGACCGTCCGGTGTCGCACCGGTGGCGGCGAAGGCGTCGATGCGGGCGGCTTCGCCTCGGCTGTCGTACGACGGATAGGTGGTGGACAGGTCGATCGGCGGGGCGTGCAGGCCCTGGCGGGCGAGGTCGTCCCGGCCGGCGTGTACGGCCTCGGTGGCGAGTGCTCTCGATGCGATGGGCGTGTCCATGAGGGAAGAGTGAACGTCGACCGGGGATTCGCCGCCGATCTCCGTGCTACGTTCGACCGATGACCGAATCTGTCGAACTGGATCCGGTGGATCTCGAACTGCTGCGACTGCTTCAGAACGACGCCCGGACCACCTACCGCGACCTCGCCGCGCAGATCGGCGTGGCACCGTCGACCTGTCTGGACCGGGTGACCAGGCTGCGACGCGCCGGCGTGATCCTCGGGCATCGCCTGCAGCTGGATCCGGCCAAGCTGGGGCGGGGTCTGGAGGCGTTGCTGTCGGTCCAGGTCAGGCCGCATCGGCGGGAGTTGGTGGGACCGTTCGTGGAACGCATCCGGGCGCTGCCCGAGTCGCTGACCGTCTTCCATCTGACCGGCCCGGACGACTATCTGGTGCATGTCGCGGTCGCCGACATGGCGGATCTCCAGCGACTGGTCCTCGACGGGTTCACCTCACGCCGGGAAGTGGCCCGGGTGGAGACGCGGTTGATCTTCCAGAAGTGGGACTGCGGACCGCTGCTGCCGCCCTCGCCGTCGGCTCAATCCGGATGACGCGCGGCGGCCCCTCGTATGAGGATGTCCGCATGTCAGAGACGAAGAGCCCGCTGCCCCGAGAGGTCGCCGACGCCTACGTCGACGAGCTCATCGCCCTCGATCCGATCACCGGTACGTATCTCGGCACGAAGGAGAGTTCGAGCCGGCTGCCCGACACCTCGCCCGCGGGCCAGGAGGCGCTCGCGGAGCTCCAGCGGGCCACGCTCGCGAAACTCGACGCGGCCGAGCGGCAGACCGGCGCGGACAGTGACATCGAGCGCCGGTGTGCACGCCTGCTGCGTGAGCGGCTCACCGCGGAGCTGGCCGTGCACGAGGCCGACGAGGGCCTGCGTGCGGTCGGCAACCTGCACACGCCGCCCCACTCGGTGCGGGAGGTCTTCACCGTCACGCCGAACCGGACGGAGGAGGACTGGACAGCCATCGCCGAGCGGCTGCGCGCGGTGCCCACCGCCCTCGCGGGCTACCGCGAGTCCCTCCAACTCGGCCTGGAACGCAAGCTGTACGCGGCCCCGCGCCCCACCGCCACCTTCGTCGAGCAGCTCACCGAGTGGGCGGACACGGGCGAGGGCCGCGGCTGGTTCGAGGACTTCGCGTCCTCGGGGCCCGACGCGCTGCGCGCCGAACTGGACGAGGCCGCACACGGAGCGACCGCGGCCGTGGTGGAGCTGCGGGACTGGATGCGCGACGTGTACGCACCGACCGTCGAGGGCGCGCCGAACACGGTGGGCCGGGAGCGGTACGCCCGCTGGTCGCGCTACTTCAACGGCACCGATCTCGACCTGGACGAGGCGTACGCGTACGGCTGGTCCGAGTACCACCGGCTGCTGGGCGAGATGAAACTCGAGGCGGAGAAGATCCTTCCCGGCGCCGGGACGCCGTGGGTGGCACTCGCGCACCTCGACGTGCACGGCCGGCACATCGAGGGCGTCGAGGAGGTGCGTGAGTGGTTGCAGGGCCTGATGGACCAGGCGATCGAGGCGCTCGACGGGACGCACTTCGAACTCGCCGAGCGGGTACGGAAGGTGGAGTCCTGCATCGCCCCGCCCGGCGGCGCCGTACTACACGCCCCCGTCCGAGGACTTCTCGCGGCCCGGCCGCACCTGGCTGCCGACCATGGGCCAGACCCGCTTCCCGGCGTACGACCTCGTCTCGACCTGGTACCACGAGGGCGTCCCCGGCCATCACCTCCAGCTCGCCCAGTGGACGCACGTCGCCGGGAACCTCTCCCGCTACCAGGCCACCATCGGCGGGGTCAGCGCCAACGCCGAGGGCTGGGCGCTGTACGCGGAGCGGCTGATGGACGAACTCGGCTTCCTCACCGACGCGGAGCAACGGCTCGGCTATCTCGACGCGCAGATGATGCGGGCCACGCGGGTCATCGTCGACATCGGCATGCACCTGGAGCTGGAGATTCCGGCCGACTCCCCCTTCCACCCCGGCGAGCGCTGGACGCCTGAGCTGGCCCAGGAGTTCTTCGGCGCGCACAGCAGCCGTCCGGCGGATTTCGTGGAGAGCGAGCTGACGCGCTATCTGACCATTCCGGGCCAGGCCATCGGCTACAAGCTCGGCGAGCGGGCCTGGCTCCTGGGCCGCGAAAAGGCTCGCGGGCGACACGGCGACGCCTTCGACCTCAAGGCCTGGCACATGGCGGCCCTGTCCCAGGGCTCCCTGGGCCTGGACGACCTGGTGGACGAGCTGTCTGCACTCTGATCAGCGCCGGAATCCGCCCTCCGAGTCGATCACCTGACCGGTGACCCACTCCGCCTCGTCCGTCGCGAGCCACGCGATGAGACGGGCGGGGTCGTCGGGCATGCCCCACCGCCCGCCGGGGAAGCGGGCCGCGACGGCCTGGTAGGCGTCGCCGGTCAGGTAATCCGTGTCCACGGGGCCGGGGTTGACGGTGTTCACCGTGATCGCCCGCTCGGCGAGCGTGGTCGACAGGGACCGGGTGATCGAGGCGAGGGCGCCCTTCTGGAGGGCGTAGGCGATCTCGCCCGGCATACCGCCCGCGATGTCCTGACCGGAGGTCATCATCACCACGCGTCCGCCCCGGGGGCGCTCCGGCTGCCGGGCGTAGGCCTGGACGAGGAGCAGCACCGAGCGGGTGTCGACCGCCCAGTGCGCGTCGAGCATCGCCGCGTCGATCTCGTCGAGCGGTCCGTCCGAGCCGCTGAGGGCGTGGTTGGCGACGAGGATGTCGAGCCGTCCGCCGAGCGCTGAGGCGGCTGTGGCGACGAGTTCGGCGGGTGCCGAGGGGGCGGCGAGGTCGCCGGGCCCCGCGTGGACCCGGGCCTCGGGGTCACCGAGTGCCGCGCGCACGGAAGCGGTCACGTCCTCGGGCCGGTCGGCTCCCCAGGGCATGGCGGCGTCGTGCGGCACATGGTGATGCAGATAGACGCTCGCGCCGTACGCGGCGAGCCGTCGGGCCACCGCATGACCGATACCGCCGCGCCGGCTGGCGCCGGTCACCAGGGCGGTGCGGCCACGCAGCGGCAGGGGGTCACGGAGCAGGGCTTCAGGGGCGGGGTGCGGGAGTCGCGGCATGGTCGACCATGATGGGCAGCGGGCGGAAGCCGCGCATCCGAATTTCCCGGGGTGCCCCGGGAAGCGACCCGAAGGTCAGTCCGCGAGCCGTCGCAACTGCACCAGCCCCAGCCATGTCTCCGGCCCGGGCTGCACCTGCGCCGCCCGGACCCCGTAGGCCCCCGCGTCCAGGGCGATCCGCACATGGCCGGCCCGCTCGGAGTCCCGGCCGGGCCAGGCCGAGTCGAACAGCAGCACCGGCCCGGGCACGCTCCAGCGCACCTCGTCCGACCAGACCGCCGTGGCGAGGGCCGCCGGCACCCGGGCCAGCAGTTCGTCCTCGGAGTCGGCGGCGCACCACCGTACGAACGTGTCGTGGGCGGGCAGGAAGGCGGTCGAGGCGGGCTCGTCGCCCAGGACCAGGGCGGCGGAGTCGCCGACCGGGAGCAGCCCGACGAAGCCGTCGATCTCACAGGCCCGGTCGTAGTCCGAGGCGGTCTCGTCGCCGTCGGCGCCCGCCCAGAACGGCAGGACCGTCTCCGGCACCGCTATGAGCGGCCCGCCGCCCGACTCGACCCACTCCACCACGCCCGGCTCCGCGTATCGCACCATGGCGCAGAAACCTACACGCACAGCGGCCTCACATGTCACGGCGCCTTTCAGCAGCCGCAGTCCTCCGCGTCCACGGGCGCCGTCAGGGGGTCGGCGGCTCGGCGTTGGCGGTTCTGCCAGGTCTCGAACTCGAAGCCCTCGCGCACCCAGTACTCGAAGCCGCCCAGCATCTCCTTGACCTGGAAGCCGAGTTCGGCGAGGGCGAGGGCGGCCCGGGCCGCGCCGTTGCAGCCGGGGCCCCAGCAGTACGTCACGACGGGCACCGACCTGTCGAGGAGTTGCCCGGCCTGTTCGGCGATGAGGGCGGTCGGGAGGTGGACGGCACCCGGGATGTGGCCCTGGTCGAAGGACTCGGTGGACCGGGAGTCCAGCACGACGAACCCCGGGTCGCCGTCGGCCGAGAGCGCGGCGGCCACATCGGAGACGTCGGCGTGAAAGACGAGGCTCGCGCGGAAGTAGTCGGCGGCCTCGGCCGGCGTTGCGGGGGCGATGCGCAGGACGGGGTTCGGGGTGGTGGTCGTCATGGCCACGAACCTACGGCTGTTGATCCGCCCCCTGAAGCGGCAATCCCCGGCACTCCCCTTGATCGCCCGGGGATTCCCCTGCTATCTCTCGCAGATGACCACGTTTTCCCCGGACGCCACCGACTGGCGCATCCTCGACGTCCTCCAGCGGGAGGGCAGGGCCAGCTTCGCCGAGCTGGCCCGCGCCGTGTCCATGTCGCCGAGCGCGGTCACCGAGCGGGTGCGGCGGCTGGAGGAGGCGGGCGTCATCCAGGGCTATGCGGCGGTCGTCGACCCGGACCGGCTGGGGCTGTCGATCATGGCGTTCGTGCGGCTGCGCTATCCGACCGGCAACTACAAGCCGTTCCACGACCTCGTCGCCGTAACGCCCGAGATCCTGGAGGCACACCACGTCACGGGCGACGACTGCTTCGTCATCAAGGTGGCCGCCCGCTCGATGCGCCACCTGGAGGAGGTGTCCGGAAAGATCGGCGCCCTGGGTTCGGTCACCACGAGCGTCGTGTACTCGTCGCCCCTGCCCCGCCGCCCGCTCGGCCGCTGACGTCAGCCCACGCCCCGCTGCCGCAGCTGGGACCCCGCTCTGCCCTTGACGACCTCCAGCTGCGCGTGAATACGTCTGCGCAGGTCGGCGACGTGGCTGACGATGCCGACGCTGCGGTCGCGCTCGCGCAGTGAGTCGAGCACGTCGAGCACTTCGTCCAGGGTCTGTTCGTCGAGGCTGCCGAAGCCCTCGTCGATGAAGAGGGTGTCCAGCCGGACGCCGCCGGCCTCGTCCGTGACGACGTCCGCGAGGCCCAGGGCGAGGGCGAGCGAGGCGAAGAACGTCTCGCCGCCGGACAGGGTGGCCGTGTCCCGCTCCCGCCCGGTCCAGGCGTCGACGACATGCAGTCCGAGGCCGCTGCGACCGCGGCCGGCGCGGTCGTCGGAGTGGACGAGGGTGTAGCGGCCGGAGGACATCCGCAGCAGCCGTACGGTCGCGGCGGCCGCCACCTGTTCCAGACGGGCGGCCAGCACATACGACTCCAGGCGCATCTTGCGTTCGTTGTCCGCCGAGGTGCCCGCGCTCAGGGCGGCGAGGCGGGCCACCCGGTCGTACTCCTCGCGCAGCGGCGCCAACCGACGTACACCCGCCGCCGATCGGGCGGAGAGCCGGTCGAGTTCGGTGCAGCGCCGGGCCGAGGCGTCGCGGGCGGAGGCGGCGTCGCGCAGCCGCTGGGCCGCGGCCGACGCGGCCCGCTCGGCCGCTTCGAGATCGGCGGGCGGCTGCTGGGCGGCGGCCGCGGTGTCGGCCTCGGCGAGGACCGCGCGTACGGCGGCCTCCTCGGACTGCCATGCGTCCAGCCGCCGTTGCAGCTCCCGGTGGGACGCCTCGTCGAGGAGGGCGGCCGCCGCGGCCTGCGGGGTGTCGAACCCGGCGCGGAAGGCGGCCTCGGCAAGCCGGCCGTCGGCGGCCTTGAGTCGCTCGGCGCTCTCCTCCGCGGCCCGCGCGGCGTCGGCGGCGTCGGAGAGCAGGGCGACCTGCCGCTCCAGCTGCGCCGACCGTGCGGCCACGCTCACCGAGGCGCCCCGGGCCTGCGCCAACTCCTCCTCCAGCGCTGCCTTCTCGAGCTCCAGGCGCTCCCGATGGCCTACTCGGGAGGCGGCTCGAACGGCAGCATCCTGCCGTACGGCGGTGCGCCGCTCGTGCTCCTGCTCCGCCCGGCGCAGCTCCTCGTGCCCGGAGTGCAGCCCGGAGGCGTCCCGGCGCGCCCGCTCGTACAGCCGCTCCAACTCCTGTGCTTCCCCGGCGAGTTGGGCTGTGGGTGCGTCCCCGGCCTCGGCGGTGGCGGCGGCCAGGGCCTCCCGTACGAGGCCGAGGCGTCGCTCGTCCTCGGCGCGCTGCTCGTCGGCGCGCTGGAAGGCAGCGAGTGCGCGCTCCTCCGCCTCCCGGTCGACGTGCCCGGCGACCTTCCGTGCGGGAGCGGGGTGTTCGGTGGCTCCGCAGACGGCGCAGGGCTCGCCGTCGGTGAGGTTGGCGGCGAGTTCGGCGGCGATGCCGTTCAACCGCTGTTCCTTGAGGTCGAGCCAGTGGGTGCGGGCCTCGACGGCACGCTCGGCCGAGGCGAGCGCCTGCCGCTGCGCGGCTTCGGTGTCGCCCCCGAACTGGTCCCGCTGCCGGGCCGCCCTGAGCCGCCGCTGTGCGGGATCGCGCTGTACGGCGAGCTGCTCGGCCAGGGTCGCGGCCTGCTGGGCGGAGTCGATGCGGGTCTGGAGGGCGGTGCGGGTCGCCTCCCACTCGGCGAGCCAGCTCTCCGCCTCCTGGAGGACGTCCTCGTCCGCGCGCTCCTGACGGTCCAGGTCGGCCCGCTCGGCGACGAGTTCGCCCAGCCGGTGTTCGCCGCGGCGGGCCGACTCCAGGCCGCCCAGTTCCTCGGCGGCCCTGCGTGCGGCGCCCGCGAGCCCGCCCGCGCCGGAGCCGGCGAAGGTCTCCGGCAGCAGGGCACGCGCGTGTGTCTGTGCCGCGGCCGCGCGCCGGTGTTCGGCGTCGGCGGCCTCGCGCAGCTCCAGCGCGGGTGCCACCACCTCCGCCTTGCGCGCCCGCTCCATGCGCGCCTGCGCCTCCCGGTAGGCGCCGACGCGCTCCTCCATCAGCTCCGCACGCTCGCGTGCCTGAGCGAACCGCTGTTGCAGCCGCGCCACTTCACGTACGTCGGCCAGGGCCCGGTCGACGGCGGCGTGCGCGGACTCGGCGGCCGTGAGACGGCAGTGGGCGATCGTCAGCTGTTCGCGGGCCGTGCTGCGGGCGACGGCGGCGGCGCTCATGACGGCGGCGGCCAGGCCGGGGTCGCCCGGCGTCAGCTCCGGCAGGTCCATGGCGTCGCCCGCCGCCTGCTGCATACGGTGCACATCGGCCAGCAGCGCGCCGTCGCCCTCCCGCACCCGCGCCTCGGTCGCGCGTCGGCGCTCGGCGAGGCTCTTCTCCACCTCCGCGAAGCGATGCGTGTCGAAGAGGCGGCCCAGCAGTCTGCCGCGCGCCTCGGCGTCCGCGCGCAGGAAGCGGGCGAAGTCGCCCTGGGGCAACAGCACGACCTGGCAGAACTGCTCCCGGCTCATACCGAGCAGCTGGGTGATCTCCTCGCCGATCTCCTGGTGGGAGCGGCTGAGGTCCTTCCAGGTGCCGGCGCCCGTCTCGTACTCGCGCAGCCCGCTCTGGGCCTTCTCCAGGGTCGTGCCCGCACCGCGCTTCTTGGGCCGCTCCCAGGGCGGCTGTCGGGTCAGCTCCAACCGGCGTCCGGCGACGGTGAGTTCGAGGGTCACCTCGGTGCGGGTGTCGGCCGCCGCATGGTCGCTGCGCAGCGAACCGCCTTGGCGCGCACCGGGCACCGAGCCGTACAGCGCGTAGCACACGGCGTCCAGGACGGATGTCTTCCCGGCACCGGTCGGTCCGTGCAGGAGGAAGAGCCCCGCCGTCGAGAGCTCGTCGAAGTCGACGGACTGGGACCCTCCGAAGGGCCCGAAGGCGGTCAGGTCCAGCCGGTGCAGCCTCATCGCGCCACCTCGCGCACAACCCCGCCCGCGCGCACCGCGTCGAACGCGTCCCGCAGCACGGTCCGCTCCTCTCCGTCGGGCTCGGCGCCGCGCACATGGGCCACGAAGTCCTCGGCGATCTGCTGGTCGCTGCGGCCCGCGAGCCGCTTGGCGTACGACACGTCCGGGTCGTCCGGGGTCCGCTCGGGGTCGAAGACGAGGCTGAGCGTGTGCGGGAAGCGCTCGGTGAGCCGGGCCATGGGGTCGGCCGGGCGGACCGGGTCGGTGAGCGTGGCCTCGACCCACGCCTCCTCGTGCCGCGCCAGATCCGGGTCGGCGAGCAACTCCTCCAGGGAGCCCCTGATCCGGGCCAGCGCACGGGGTACCGGGCAGTCGACGCGCTCGGCGGTCACGGCCCCGTCGGCGCCCAGGTCGACGAGCCACATGGTCTTGCGGTGGTCGGCCTCCGAGAAGGAGTACGGCAGCGGGGAGCCGGAGTAGCGCACGCGCTCCGTGATGGTCTGGCAGCCGTGCAGATGCCCGAGCGCCGCGTAGTCGACACCGTCGAACACCCCGGCGGGCACCGAGGCCACCCCGCCGACCGTGATGTCCCGTTCGCTCTCGCTGGCCTCGCCGCCGGTGACGAAGGCGTGCGCGAGGACAACGGAACGGGTGCCGCGCGCGCGTGCCGCGAGGTCGGCGCGGACCCGGTCCATGGCGGCGGCGAGGACGGCCTCGTGCCCGGCCTTGTCCACGCCGAACTCGTCCTTCACCAGCGCCGGTTCGAGATACGGCAGGCCGTAGAACGCCACATCCCCATGCGCATCGGAGAGCACGACCGGCGTCCCGCACGCGGACGGCTCGGTGCGCAGGTGGACACCCGCGCGCCCGATCAGGCCGGCGCCGACGCCGAGCCGGCGGGCCGAGTCGTGGTTCCCGGAGATCATCACCGTCGGCACACCCAGGTCGGCGAGCCGGTGCAGGGCGTCGTCGAACAGCTCGACCGCGGCGAGCGGCGGCACCGCCCGGTCGTACACGTCTCCCGACACGACCACCGCGTCCACCTCGCGCTCGCGCACGGTCGTGACGAGGTGGGCGATGAAGTCGGCCTGGGCACCGAGCATGTTCACGCGGTGGAACGCCCGGCCCAGGTGCCAGTCGGAAGTGTGCAGGAGCCTCATGATCCCCGAAGGGTAACGGCCGGGTCTGACATCACGAGTGGTTACTCCCGTATCGGCCCGTCATGACCGCACATGGGCTTGCCCGTTATGCACTTCTTGCCGGTTCCGTCAGGCGTCCCCGTACGCTTCCCCGCCCGGTTCGAACCCGGCCGTGCCCGCGGTGACGTCGGCCAGCCAGGCGCGGAACGCGTCCACGTCGGCGTCCGGCAGCCCGATCTCGATCGTGACCGCCTCTGCTCCGTAGCGCACGTCCCGTACCTCGCGTCCGGTGGTGTGCAGGTCGTTCTGGACCTTGCCCGCGCGCTGGTGGTCGACGGTCACCGTGGCGAGGCGGAAGCGCCTGCGGGTGAGCGTGCCGAGGGTGTCCAGGGCCTCGCCCACCGCACCACCGTACGCCCTGATGAGGCCGCCCGCGCCGAGCTTGACGCCGCCGTAGTAGCGGGTGACGACGGCGACGACGTACCGCATGTCGCGGCGCAGCAGCATCTGGAGCATGGGGACGCCCGCGGTGCCGCCGGGTTCGCCGTCGTCGCTCGCCTTCTGGACCGCGGCGTCGGCGCCGATGACGTAGGCGTAGCAGTTGTGGGTGGCGTCCGCGTGCTCCTTGCGGACGGCCGCGACGATGTCCTGGGCCTCCTGCTCGGTGGCCGCCGGCGCCAGTGAACAGATGAAGCGGGAGCGGTTCACCTCGATCTCGTGCACGCCCGCGCGGGCCACTGTGCGGTACTCGTCCTGCATCGGGCCAGCCTATGTGCAGGGCACGCGCGCGTGGACAACTACTTCCTCCTGCCGCTCCATCTTCCTGCCGCTATTTCTTGCCGCGCGGCACCGTCACCGACGTCAGCAGAGCCGCGCCCGGGGCGAGGGCACGCCAGGCGCTGCCGTGCCAGGCCAGGACGGCGATCGCCGAGGTCGGGAACTTCACGCGGACCTTGTCCAGCGAGTCGTCGAGGCTGTCCCCGGCGAGCGCCAGGACCAGTTCCTCGAGGCCGGGGTTGTGCCCGATCAGCAGCAGCGTCTCGACCTCGGCGGACACGGCGTGCACGGCGGCGAGCAGGTCGGGGACGTCGGCCGCGTACAGCGTCGGATCGTGGCGCACCGGTGGCGGAGTCCCCCACTGGGCGGAGGCGAGCTCCCAGGTCTGCCGGGCGCGGACGGCGGTGGAGCACAGTGCCAGGTCCGGCAGACAGTCGGTCTCGGCGAGCGCGACACCCGCGGCGGGCGCGTCCCGGCGGCCGCGGGGTGCGAGCGGGCGTTCGTGGTCGGCGACGCTGTCCGGCCAGGCGGACTTGGCATGCCGCAGGACGACCAGTCGGCGCAGCGGGCCGGTTCCGAAGCGCGCGTTCATGCCGGGGCCCCCAGATCGCGCGTGAGCTCGAGACCGAGCAGCCGGTCGGCGTAGGCGTACGTCTCGAAGCGGGCACCGTCGGGGACGTCGGACTCGGACTCCACCCACCGCAGGGTCGCCAGTACCTCGGGGACATCGAGATCGTCCTCCCAGGCGGTGCGGAGTCGTCCGCGCACCTCGTCGGGGACGGGCCGCGACGGCCGGTGGGCCCAGGCGGCGACGGCTCGCCGCCAGCGCATGAGTGTCTCGTTCGCCTCGGCGAGACCGGCCTCGTCGAGCCGCACCTGCTCGGTGCGCGGACGGCACAGCAGCGCCAGCCGCAGCACCGCGGGGTCGGTGGCTTCGGGTGCCGACGGGTCGACGGGCGCTACGGCGACGCGCACACCGTCGGGTGCGCTGCCGCCCTCGGGCACCACATGGATGACCTGTGCCTCGCCCAGCCCCGGGCCGGCGTCCCGGCTGTTCTCGAAGGGCCGGATACCGAGCGCCGCGGCGCGCGCACTCAGGTCGGCCGTCTCCCGCTCGCCGGTCAGCAGCGCCCAGACCGGTGTGCCCCCGAGTTCCAGGGCGCGGACGAGCAGATCCGCGACGAGCAGCACCCGCAGGGCGGTCGGGTCGAAGCCCGGCGGATGCACCTCGACACGGGTCAGCCCCCGTCGGACGGGAGCGGCCTCGACATGGTCGCCGGTACGGGCGTCGGTGATGCGCAGCACGGGCTGAGCGTAGGCGGACGGACGGCCGTGCGCAGGGATCCGGCGCCAAATCCGGACACAATGGCGGGAATCAGTAGTGCGCGCGAATCGGCCGGGCGCGGCCCACTGCTGGTGCCGGGTCATCCGCCACCCCCTGCGGTAGGGGCTGTTCCGACCGTACGCCCGAACGGGCGTTCATGTCAGCGTCCCCAGAAACCGCACGTGGGGCCGCCGGTCCGGCCCCTCGGAGCTGACGGCGGCCCGGACGCCGTACACGTCGGCGATCAGGGCCTCGGTCAGTACGTCGGCGGGGGCACCGCGGGCCACGACACGGCCGGTGCTCAGCACGACGACCTGGTCGCAGTACATCGCGGCGAGGTTGAGGTCGTGCAGGGCGACGACTGTGGTGACCGGGAGTCCGGTGACCAGGTCGAGCAGGCCGAGCTGGTGGTGGATGTCGAGGTGGTTGGTGGGTTCGTCCAGGAGGAGTTCGCGGGGTTCCTGGGCGAGCGCCCGGGCGATCTGCACCCGCTGGCGCTCGCCGCCCGACAGGGTGTGCCAGGGCTGTCCGGCGTGGTCGGTGAGTCCGGTGCGTTCCAGGGCGGCGCGCACGGCCCGCTCGTCGTCCGCGGTGGTGGGCGTCCAGGCCCGGCGATGCGGCACCCGCCCCAGTCGTACGACATCGAGGACCGTCAACTCGATCTGCGTGTCGGCCTGTTGCTCGACCACTGCGAGCCGGCGGGCGACGGTACGGCGGGACAGCTCTGCCAGTGGACCGCCGTCCAGCGTGACCACCCCGGCCGTCGGCGCGAGCAGCCCGGCGAGCAGCCGCAGCAGGGTGGACTTGCCGGAGCCGTTGGGGCCGAGGACGCCGACGGTGGTGCCGGGTTCGGGCGCGAGGTCGACGCCGTCGAGGATGAGGCGTCCGTCGGCCCGGCGGCCGACCCGGTCGGCGCGGAGGCCCTCGGCTCCGCGGACACAGGGCTCGGCGCGCATGTCCCCGGTCATCGCACCCTCCGCGTCCGATACAGCACCAGCACGAACGCCGGCACCCCGATCAGCGAGGTCACGACACCCACCGGCACCTCCTGCGGGTCGAGGACGGTGCGGGCCAGCGTGTCGACCCACACCAGGAACACGGCACCGGTCAGCGCGGTGACCGGCAGCAGCCGGGCGTGGCCCGGGCCGGTCAGGGCGCGGGCGGCGTGCGGCAGGACCAGGCCGACGAAGCCGATGGCGCCGGCCGAGGCCACCAACGCCGCCGTGAGGAGGGCCGTGACGCACAGGAGCACCAGCCGGGTGCGGGCCACGGACACCCCGAGGGCGGCGGCCGCGTCCCGCCCGAAGGCGAAGGCGTCGAGGGTGCGGGCGTACGAAAGGCTCACCACCAGGGCGACGGCGAGCACCGCGAAGCACATCCAGACGTCCGTCCAGCCCGCGCCGCCGAGGGAGCCGAGCAGCCAGAAGAGCACGCCCCGGGTGGTCTCGGCGTCGGCGGCGGTCAGCACCACGAACGAGGTCAGCGCCGAGAACAGCTGCATCGCGGCGACGCCCGCGAGGACGACCCGGTCCGTGGTGCCGCCGAGGGTGTGGCTGAGCAGCAGCACCAGTGCGAACGACACCAGGGCGCCCGCGAACGCGCCCGCGGACACGGACACCGCGCCGCCTCCCACGCCGAGGACCACCACGAGCACCGCTCCCGTGGACGCGCCCGAGGACACTCCGAGGACGAACGGGTCGGCGAGCGGATTGCGCAGCAGTGACTGCATCACCGCACCGCACACGGCGAGCCCCGCCCCGCAGACGGCCGCGAGCAACGTACGGGGCAGCCGGAGCTGCCAGACGATGCCGTCCCGGATCGGGCTCAGGTCCGAGGTGCCGACGCCGAGGTGGGCCACGACACTCGCCCATACGTCGCCGACCCGGATGTCGGCCGGACCGATGGTGATCGCGACGGCGAGGGAGGCACACAGCAGAAGGGCTCCCGCCGCGCCCAGGGAGAGCGTGCGCAGACTCACCTGGCGAGCCCGAACTCGCGCAGGCCCGCCGCGACCCGTTCCACGCCCTCGATCGTCCGGATGGTCGGGTTCATCGCCTGCCCGCTGAGCAGGACGTACCGCTTGTGCTTGACCGCGTCCATGTTCCTGGTGACCGGGTCGGACTCCAGGAAGGCGATCTTCTTCGCCGCCGACTCGGCGGTCTGCGACTTGCGCGTGAGGTCGCCGATGACGAGCACGTCAGGGTTGCGGTCGGCGACGGTCTCCCAGTTGATCTGGGGCCACTCCTCGTGCGAGTCGTCGAAGACGTTCTTCGCGCCGAACGCCCGCGTGATGATGCCGGGCGCGCCACAGCAACCCGCCATGTACGGCGACTCGGAGTTGGCGAACCAGTACAGGAGCGTCACGTCCGAGCCCTCCACGCCCGAAGTGGCCTCGGCCATGCGCTTCTTGAGGGAGGCGACCAGCTGCTCGCCCCGCTCCTTCACACCGAACACGGCGGCCAGGTCACGGATTTCGCCGTACACGGCGTCGATGCCGAGCGGCTTGCTGCGCGCACCGTCACCCCCGCCGGAGTTGTCCTTGCCCGCGCAGTCCGACGGCGAGACATAGGTCGGCACACCGAGCTTCTCGAACTGGTCCCGGGTGGCCACGCCGCCCTTGCCCAGGGTGGAGACGAAGGAGGCGGCGACGAAGTCGGGGTCGGCGTCCAGGACCCGTTCGAAGGAGGGGTTGTTGTCGGCGATCCGCTCCACCTCGCCGTTCGCCTTCTCCAGCCCCTTCATCACCGGGTCGGTCCAGGTGGCGGTGCCCGCCATCCGGTCGGCGAGGCCGAGCGAGAGCATGATCTCGGTGGTGCCCTGGTTGAGGGAGACGGCGCGCTTCGGCGGTGACTCGACGCCGACCGTCCGGCCGCAGTTGTCGAAGGTGGCTGCCGCCTTGGAGCCGTCGGTCGTGCCGCTGTCAGCGCAGCCGGCCAGGAGCAGGGATCCGGCCGCGAGCAGGGTGGCGCGACGGGCAAGACACGGGAAGGGCACGGGAGTCGGTCCTCAGTCGTCGAGGGCTCGAACGCGGAGCCCGGTCGTACGGTGCTCCCCCGCCGTACGCCGACCGCGGAGGCCGCCAGCAGGTCTTCGGACTCGGGTTCCTCCGGTCGGGGCGCCTTCCCAGACGTCGTCGCGTCCAGTGGCAGAGGCCCCGCCCGTCACCCTCACCGCTGCGCGTCAGCTCCGGATTCGCACCGGATTCCCTGACCCACGTACATGGGTTCGACTGGCCTCGGCAAGCTATCACGCAGGCAGAACGGAAAACCCAGCGAATCGGCCCGGAGCTCGATTCGCTGGGCCTGGCCCGCGCTTGTGAGGCTAGAAGGACGCGCCGCTCAGCGCCTTGGTGAACGCCTCCGGATTCCAGTACTCGCGGTACGAGACGATGAGGCCGTCCTTGAACGTCACGAAAGTGGCGTAACTCATCTCGTAGGGGTTCCCGTTGGCGAGGACTCGACCCGTGACACTCCAGTCCGCGACCGCCACGTTCGGGTCGTCGGTGGCGTAGATACGCAGCGACGTGATCCGGTGCACGTCGATGAGGTCGGGGTAGCCACGCAGGTACTCGTAGGCAGCTGTCCGGCCCTCCAGCCGGACCGGGCTGCCCGCGGGCGCGAAGGGGAACTCAAGGACGACATGCTCGTCGCACAGCTCCGTCCAGCCCTTCATGTCCTTGGCGAGGAAAGTGTCCAGGCTGCGCCGCAGCATGTCCGCGGAAGTAAGGGTTTCACTCATTGTTCGTTCCCATCATGAAATTCGGAACAGACCCACCGACAGCGCACCTGCGCCCTGCGGGTTCGGTACCGAAAACCGTACGTTAGCTTGCTTGCTTCGGCAAGTATGTAGCGACACCAGAGATAGGCAGGTGGCCTGCTATAATTTGTCAGGCAACCTGCTCAAAGTGCTGCCACGCCTCCCCCGGCGCAGCACCAGGACAGCGGAGACGGGAAGCGAGGAGCAGCGCCTTGGAAAGCACCGCGAGGGTCACCGTGCGGCAGGGCACGGCTCCGTCGGACAAGCCCTTCGGGCCGACCTTCGTCACCCCGCTGTACATGGGCGCCGTGCTCAACCCGATCAACAGCTCGGTGATCGCGCCCGCCCTGGTCACCATCGCGGCCGCCATGCACACCTCCGTCGGCGGTACCGCGATCCTGATCTCGAGCCTGTATCTGACCAGCGCGATAGCGCAGCCCGCGGCCGGGCGGCTCGCGGAGGAGTTCGGGCCCAGGCGCGTGTTCTTCGTCGGGATCCTCCTCGTACTCGTCGGAGGTGTCCTCGGCGCGGTCGCCCGTGACCTGCCGTCTCTGGTCACGGCCCGCGTTCTCATCGGAGCGGGCACGTCCGCCGGATATCCGTCCGCGATGCTGCTGATCCGGCGGCGGGCCCGGGCAGCCGGCTTGCAGGCACCGCCCGGCAGTGTCCTGGGCGGACTGGCGATCGCGGGAGCCGCCACCGTGGCCGTCGGCCCTGCCATCGGTGGCCTGCTCGTGGGATGGCTCGGCTGGCAGACGGCCTTCTGGATCAACGTCCCCTTCGCGGTTGCCGCCTTCGCCATGGCTGCGGCCTGGATCCCCAAGGATCCCGACCGCGTGCGCGGCCGCTCGGCGCGCGACCTCGTCTCCCGTATCGACGTGGCCGGCATCGTGGGTTTCGGCGCGGCGCTCACCGCGTTGCTGGTGTTCCTGTCCGCACTGCCGGACCCCGACTGGACGGCCCTGTGCATATCCGTCGCGGCCGCCGCCGCCCTCGTCGGCTGGGAACTGCGCGCCGCCAACCCCTTCCTGAACGTCCGTCTGCTCGCCTCGAACCTCGCGCTCACCCGCACCTACGTACGCAACGGCCTTACGCTCCTCGGCACTTACGTGATCCTCTACGGGCTCACCCAGTGGCTCGAAGCGGCCCGCGGACTCTCCGCCTACCAGGCAGGTCTGGTCCTCATCCCGATGGGTGCCCTGTCGGCCCTCTCCGCCCGTGTCGTATCGCGGCGCGCCCGCGTCCGGGCGCCGCTGGTCGTCTCGGCGCTGCTCCTGCTCGTGGGAGCCGTCGCCACGCTGTTCCTGGACAGCGGCAGCCCCGTGATCGCGGTGACAGCGGTCACGGCGGTGTTCGGCCTCACCTCCGGGGCGAGCAACGTGGCGAACCAGACGGTCCTGTACAAGGAAGCGCCCCCCGAGAGCGTCGGCACCGCCTCAGGACTCCTGCGTACCTTCGGCTACATCGGCTCCATCGCCTCGGCGGCCATCACCGGCACCGCCTTCCGCACCCACGTCGACGACACCGGCCTTCAGCACATCTCCTGGGCGCTGGTCGGTATCGCTGCCCTTGTACTCGTCATGACGGTCTCGGACCGCCACCTGGCGAGAACGGACCGGCAACCAGCTCACTGACACCCCATCCCGCAACAACCCGGAAAGACCAGGTCATGACCACCAACACCCCTCACCTCGACCCCTCCCGCACCGCCCTGCTCCTCATGGACTTCCAGTCGGCGATCATCGCCTCGCTCCCCGACACCGACCAGCCGCTCTCCCGCGCACAGGCGTCCCTGTCCTGGGCCCGGTCCCACGACGTCCAGGTCGTTTATGTCCGCGTCGCCTTCACTGCCGAGGACTTCGCCGCCGTTCCCGCCCAGAACAAGTCGTTCGCCCCCCTCGCCCAGAGCGGCTTCCTCGTCGACGGCAGCCCCGAGGCCGCACTGCACGAGTCGTTCGACGTGCAGGAGCGGGACATCACCGTGCGCAAGATCCGTATCAGCGCCTTCGCAAGCGCCACCGACCTGCGCACCACCCTTCGCGAGCGGGGCATCGACACGCTCGTCCTCGCCGGACTGTCCACCAGCGGAGTGGTGCTGACGACCCTTCGACAGGCCGCCGACGACGACTTCCGGCTCTACGTCCTCAAGGACGCGACCGGCGACCCCGACCCCGAGGTCCACCGCGTTCTGACCGAGAAGGTCTTCCCCCATCAGGCCTACGTCATCGACACCGACGAACTCGGGACGCTGACCAAGACGGCCTGAGGGTCTGCGGTCAACGCTTGCTGTCAGCGATTCGGTTCATGATCGCCGCGGCGTCGAGCAGGGTCTCGCGCTCGTCCGCGCTCAGGTGCGCCGCAATCGCTCCGCCGAGCCAGCTCACCCGGGCGGCCGGGATCGTTTCGATCAGTGTCCGGCCCTCGGGTGTCGCGTGGATGAGTGTCTTGCGGCCGTCGCCGGGATCCTTGCTCTTGGTGATCAGGCCTCCGCTGCGCAGAGCGGCGAGCGTCTCGGCCATCGACTGACGGCGCACATACTCGGCCTGTGCCAGCTCGGTGGCCGTGACAGCACCCTCCTCGACGATCCGGTGCAGAGTGGTCAGCTGCGACCAGGTCCACCGCAAGTCACCCGGCGCGGACTCGGTGCGCAGCCGTGCCCGCAGCCGGGTCATCGCCTTCATCAACTCGGCAGCGGCCTCGGCTTCGGGCTCGGGGGCACTCGTCATCCGCCAACCCTACCCAGCGCGCAGGCCGCCTGCCGTTACGTGCCCCCGTTGCAGCCTTTGACAACTATTTGCGTCGTCAAGCACATAAGTAGTCTATATTCGGACCGTGACCACCTCCGACAGGCGCCGCCCGGCCGAGGGGCCGAGGCCATCACGGTCAGGCGGGGCAAACCTTCCGGGGCGTACGGCCGAGCTGGAGCTGATCGACTCCTTGCTCACCGGAGACGGCCCGGTCGGCTCCGGCCTCCTGCTGCGCGGCGAACCCGGGGTGGGAAAGACCGCGCTTCTGGACGCCGCCGGCGCACGGGCCGCGAACCTCGGAATGCGCGTCCTGCGCGCCTCCGGCACCGAGTTCGAGGCCGGGATCGCCTTCTCGGCGCTGCACCAGATGCTCTACCCGTTGCGGCATGACGTCGATCGGCTGACCGATCCCCACCGGGACGCTCTCCACCAGGTTTTCGGTCTCACACAGGTACCGGTACCGGACCCGTTGGTGTCCACGGCGGTGCTCGCTCTCCTGGAACGGATCACCGCCGAGCACACCGTGCTGATGATCGCCGACGACGTGGCGTGGCTCGACCGGGCCAGCGCCGCCGTCCTGGGATTCGTCGTACGGCGCATCGCCGACGCCCCGGTCGTCTTCCTTGCCGCGGCCCGGACAGGCGCCGAGGCCCTCTTCGACCAGGCCCGGCTGCCCGAGCACCCGGTCGAGCCGCTCGACGCGAGATCGGCGGCCGACGTGCTGGACTCGCATTCGCCGGCCCTTGCACCCGGAGTGCGCCGACGGCTGCTGGCCGAAGCGGTGGGCAATCCGCTCGCGCTACGGGAGTTGCCCACCGCGCTCACCGACCGACAGCGTTCCGGCAAGGAACCGCTGCCCGCGCGACTGCCTCTGTCGGGGCGGCTGGAGTCCGCCTTCGTCGCGCCGATCGCGGAACTGCCCGCGCCGACCCGCAAGCTCCTGCTGCTGGCGGCGCTGAACGGCGACGCCGGTCTGCCCATGCTGCGGACCGCCGCACCGGGGACCGCCGACGTCGACGACCTCGCCCCGGCCGAACGGGCCGGCCTGGTACACACCCACGCGATCACCGGTCGCGTGACGTTCCGCCACCCGCTGATCGCGTCGGCCACCGTGCACATGACCCCGCCGCCCGAACGCCGGGCCGCGCACAAGGCTTTGGCCGCCGCCCTGACCGACGCCCCCGAGCGCCGCGCGTGGCATCTCGCGGAGGCGGCCACCGCACCGGACGAGCCGGTGGCACGGGCGCTGGACGAAGCGGCGCTGGCCGCGTGGCGGCGCGGCGCACTGCCCGCTCCCGACCCGCACGCACCGGACGGGACGGGCGTCTCGGACCGTCGGCGCGTCGCCACGTCCGCCGCGGTGACGGCGCTCATGCGTGCCGGTGAACTCAGTCCGCACCCGGTCGACCGGTCCCGCCGCCTGGTCGAGGCCGCCTTCCTCGCCACCATGACGGGCCAACTCGACCAGGTGAACCGGCTGTTGGCCGACGCCGGACAGGCTCCCGACACCCCGACCGGCCTGGTCTTCGCCGCCACGGCCCACCTCCTCACCAGTGACGAGGGCGATGTCGACGCCGCCTACCGGCTGCTGGCCCGAGCGCTCGATGTCGTCACCGACACGTCCCAGAACGACCATTGGGACCACCTCGGGATCCTCTACGCCCTGCTGCTGGTCAGCCTCTACACCCTCAGGCCCGAGCCGTGGGAGCTGCTCGCCTCCGCCATGGACCGCTTCCCCGCGCAGGCCGTCACCACATTCCGGCTGTGCTACGACGCGTACGTGGACCCCTCCCGCAAGTCCGACGCGATCCGCGAGGGCCTCGCCGACGCGTTCGCCGGTCTGCCCACCGACGCGGCGCCCTGGCAGCTCATCCCGCTGGCGTTCGCCGCCGTCGCCATGGACTCGCTGGTCGAGTACCGGTACCTGCTCAACCGGATGATCGAACGAGAACGCGACGGCGGCGCGATCGCCATGGTGATTCCCGCGCTGATGCTGCTCTGCCACGACTCCTACGTCCACGGACAGTGGGACGAGGCGGAGAAGCTCGCACAGGAGGGGCTGGACCTGGCGGTGTCCTACGGCTACCACTTCTGGGAACGCCAGGTTCGCGCCCTGCTGGCCTCGGGCGCGGCGCTGCGCGGCGACGCGGATCTCGCCCGTGCCCGTAGCGAGGAGATCACGACCTGGGCGGCACCGCGCGGCATGGACGTGACGGAGGGGTACGCCCGGTCGGCACGCAATCTCGCGGCCATCGGACAGGGCGACTACGAGGAGGCCCTCTTCCAGGCGGCGCGGATCGACCCGCCCGGTGCCCCCAGCCCCGGCGTCCCGGGCCGTTGGGTGGTCCTCGACCTCGTGGAGGCAGCGGTCCGCACCGACCGCATCGAAGACGCCCGGGCCCACGTCCGCGCCGCCCAGGAGGCGGGCATTGCGCGTATCGGGCCGCGCACGGCGCTGATCACCGCCGGGGCCGCCGCCCTCGCCGCCGACGACGGGGAAGCCGGCGCCTTGTTCGAGGCCGCCCTGGCCCTCCCGGGAGCCGCCCGCTGGCCCTGGGAGCACGCACGCGTCCAGTTCACCTACGGCCAGTGGCTCCGGCGTACACAGGACATGGCCGGTGCCCGTCTGCAACTGGGCGCGGCCCTGGAGACGTTCGAGCGGATCGGCGCCGCGATGATGGCACAACGCGCTGCCGCCGAACTACGGGCCACCGGCGTCTCCTTCACCCCGTCGGACACGGCGACGGACCCCCTGACCACTCAGGAGCGGCAGATCGCCGAGCTGGCGGCCACCGGCCTGAGCAACAAGCAGATCGGCGAGCGGCTCTTCCTGTCGCACCGCACGGTCGGCTCCCATCTGTACCGCGTGTATCCCAAGCTGGGCATCACGTCGCGCGCCGCCCTTCGTCGCGCGCTGGAGGCGGTGGTCGCCTCCGACGAGGACGACCGGCTGCCTTAGCGCAATGCGGCGGCCGACCCGGTCATCCGGCCTCTCGTACTTCACGACCACGGCCGAGGGCAGGTCGAGGCGCCGCCATGTCCTCGCCCGACTCGTCGACGCCTTCGGTCAGTTCATCGTCCACGGCATCTCGCCGGAGGAGCGGAGTCACGGCGCTTGGGCGTGGGGCTTGTTGCAGCGTCCGGCGCTCGCCCTCGGACAAGGCGCCCCAGACTCCGTACGGTTCACGACTGCTCAACGCGGTCCAGGCGCAGGCTTCGAGCACGCTGCAACGCCTGCACACTTGCCGGGCCTTCTCCTCCCGCGCCTGCTTCTCGGCGCCGCGTTCACCGTGCGGCGAGAAGAAGACAGCACTGTCCATGCCACGGCAGAGCGCATGCTGCTGCCAGTCCCAGTACGTGAGCAGGGGGCGGTGTCGGTTGATCATGCTGGTCCCTCCCGGAGTCAGCGGTCCGGTTGTGGACCCAGCGTCGCCGCCGGGAAATGTCACGTCATCAGTCGTCTGACTGCACAGCAGGCCACACCCCGCACTGGATGCGGCCACACGTGCGGCCTGTCTGGGTCTCTCGCGGCTTTTTCCTTGCTTGACAAAGCATGTAGCAACCCAGGCATACTCGATGCAGATTCGGTCCAGCGGTTCGCACCACGGAAGGCCCGCATGAACCTCGGCGTCGCCATCGCGGATTTCACCCAGCCCGGAGGCCCGGCAGGCATCGCACGTCACGTGAGCCGCCTCGCCCGCACCGCGGAGGAGCTCGGCTTCACCCGTATCGCCGTCATGGACCACCTCTTCCAGATCGGGATCGTCGGCGCCTCCGAGCAGGAGATGCTGGAGGCGTACACCACCCTGGGCTACCTGGCGGCGGCCACCGAACGCGCGGAGCTGCTCGCCCTGGTGACCTCGGTCGGCTACCGCGAACCCGGACTGCTGGCCAAGATGATCACCACGCTCGACGTCCTGTCCGAGGGCCGCGCCGCCCTGGGCATCGGCGTAGGAGCGGGCTTCAACGTCGCCGAGGCACGCGGACTCGGCCTGCCCTTCCCGCCGGTCGCCGAGCGGTTCGAGCGACTGGAGGAAACGCTGCGCATCTGCCTACAGATCTGGGGCGACGACGAAAAGCCCTTCGACGGCCGGTACTACCGACTCGAGCGCACACTCAACTCCCCCACCACGGTACGGCGACCCCGACCGCCGATCCTGATCGGCGGATCCGGCGAGCGGAAAACCCTGCGGCTCGTCGCGCAGTACGCGGACGCCTGCAACCTCTTCCACGGCCCCGACCTACGGCACAAACTCGACGTACTCCGTCGACACTGCGATCACGTCGGGCGCGACTACGACGAGATCGAGAAGACGGTCCTGCTCCCCCTCGATCCCGGCGCACGGGGTGAGAACCTCCGGGCCCTGCTCGCGGAACTGCGCCGACTGGATCACATCGGTATCGACCACGTCATCGGACCGATCCGCGGAGCCGATCAGCATGCCGCCCTGCAACTGCTGGGCGAGCGCCTCGTACCGGAAGCACTGCGCATCTGACCGCACACACCCCACGGTCGACGATCACTCTTTTATTTGCTTGCTGAAGCACATGAATAGGAGACGCAGATGAACACCACCAGCGAACGCCCCGGACACGGCGCCGATGTCGTCATCATCGGCGGAGGTTCCGCCGGCGCCGCGCTCGCCGCCAGGATCAGCGAAGATCCACGGCGTACGGTCCTGCTGATCGAGGCGGGACCGGACTACCCCGCCACCCGGGTCCCCGAAGGGCTGCTGGCCCCCCACGTCCTGGCCGACCCCGACCACGACTGGGGCTACACCGCACGTGCCACTGACCGCGCCCCCAACATCCCCGCCCCGCGCGGCCGGACCATGGGCGGCAGTTCCTCGGTGAACGCGGGTGCGGCGATCCGGGCCCGCGCCGCGGACTTCGCCGCCTGGGGAGATCGCTACGGGATCAAGGGGTGGTCGTACGAGGAAGTCCTCCCGGTCTTCAGGGACATGGAGAACACACCGGGCGGCGACGACGCCCACCACGGCCGCACCGGCCCCTTTCCCATCCGGCAGTGGACGTACGAGGAACTCACGTCTCCGCTGCGGGCGTTCGTGGACAGCGCGGCGGACCTGGGGTTCCGGCGGAACGACGACTTCAACGGCGCCCGGCAGGACGGCACCGGCGGCTACCCGGTCAACATCGTCGACGGTGTACGCCAGAACACCGCCCTGGTGTACCTGACGCCGGAGGTGCGGCGCCGCCCCAATCTGGAAGTGCTCAGCGACATCACGATCGACAGGGTGCTCATCGAGGACGGCGTGGCGCGAGGCGTCGTGAGCGCGTCGGGCATGATCTTCCGGGCCGCCGAGGTGGTGCTGTCCGCGGGCAGTTACGGCAGTCCGGCCATCCTGCTGCGCTCCGGTGTCGGCCCCGCCGAGGATCTGCGGGAGCTCGGGATCGACGTGGTCGCCGACCTCCCGGTCGGCCGGCGGCTACAGGATCACCCGTTCTTCCACTCGCTGTTCGCCCTCACGCCCGAGCACCAGACGATGACGTCCGCCTTCCAGGCCCATCTGTGGCTCGCCTCGCGCGACGCGCACGACGGCGACCTCGATCTCAGCGTCGTCGCCACCCATCTGCCGGACGGCTCCTTCAGCCCCACCGGCGGGGCGATCCTCCTCGCCGCGGCCGTCACCCGGCCGGAGTCGCGCGGCACGGTGCGGCTGGCCAGTCCCGATCCCCACGAAGCTCCGGTCATCGACAACAACTACCTCGCGACGGCCAGGGACCGCAGTCGCATGCTGGAGGGCGTGAAGCTCGTACGCCGGCTGGCGAGCAACCCGCCCTTCGCCGAAGCGGTGGTCGCCGAACTCGTTCCGGGTGACGCCGTACGGAGCGATGTGGAGCTGGGGGCGGCGATCACGACTGGAATCGCCACCTACGGGCACCCGACCTCGACCGTGCCCATGGGAGGGCCTGGGGACGAGTGGGCAGTCGTCGACGAGTCGGGGGCCGTGAAGGGGCTGGCGGGTCTGCGGGTGGCCGACGCCTCGATCATGCCCGAGGTCCCGTCCACCGTGACCAACACGACGACCATCATGATCGCGGAGCACATCGCACGTCGGGTGTACGGGAGTTGACCGGACTCGGCGCCGGCTCCTACGGACGATCGGACGTGTCCGTGGAGTCGGCGTCGACCGCCCACCAGGCGGGAGCGCTCGCCACGGCCGCGTCGACCAGGTCGTCCTTCGTGGCCGACGGGTCGTTCAGCCATGCCCTGATGGCACCTGCGAAGCCGTGGGCCATGAACTGCGCGATCAGCTCACGGTTGGCCTCGGGCAACCCCGGGTGGTGACCACGGGCCATGAACCCCAGGGCGTAGTCGCTGAAGTGGCGTATGAGCGCCTCGTACACCCCGCTGTCCGCCGGATCCTCGATGGCGTGCCGGTACACCGCCATGAACCGCTCGACATGGTCGGCCACCTCCGTCGTGGCCAGGCGCAGCAGTGCGCGGGCCGAGTATCCGCCCTGTGCGCGCCGCTCCTCCTCCAGCCGGTGACCTCGCTCCAGGTCTGCGTAGAGCACCTGGATGAGCAGGTCCAGCGGCGTGCTGTAGCGGTTGTAGAACGTCGCGCGGGTGACCCCGGCGCGCTCGGCCAGCTCGGCGACGGTGATCTGGGAGACGGGCCGCTGGGCGGCCAGTTCCACGATGGCCTGCTCGAAGGCCAGGGTCGTACGGGTGATGCGCGGATCGATCCGGGCGTTCAGTGTTCTGCCCTCCCTGCGGTCACGTTGCACTCTGCCATGAGCGGTGATTTTATACATCTGTAAAATAGTGTGCCGGAAGGAGCCGCCATGGCCTCGCACACCTCGCTCCCGCCGCAGGAAGCCGCCGACCGGTTGGCGATCCGCGAGCTGATCGACGCCTACGCGCACTGCGCGGACCGGCGGGACGCCAAGGGCCAGATGGCCCTGTTCACCGAGGACACCCGTTTCCTGGTGTTCATGGACGCGACCGCGGCGGAGCCGACACAGGAACTGCACGGCCGTGACTCGCTCGCCCCGGTGTTCGACAACCTCAACGTCTACCGGGCCACCACGCACTTCAACGGCCAGAGCACGATCACCCTGGACGGGAGCCGCGCCACGGGCGAGAGCTACTGCCTGGCGCACCACCTCTCGGTCGACGAGTCCGGCGGGCGCAGCCTCATGATCGCGTCGATCCGCTACCTCGACGAATTCACCAAGCAGGACGGCGACTGGTACTTCGCCGAGCGCCGCCTGATGGTCGACTGGACCGAGGCCCGCGCCTCCGCGCCCTGAGCGTCACAGGTCGGCCGTCTCCTCCCGCGACAGCCGCAGGGCCACGGCGAGTCCCCACGGGATGCCGAGGAGGACGACGAGCGCGAGGCCGAGCAGCAGTGGCGCGGGACGTGCGGCGCCGAGGGCCACGGCCGCGAGAGCCACGGCGACGCAGGTGCGGGCCAGCGGCCGGTACAGGTCGCGGTCCGGGTCCCATGAGCGCAGGGAGGTCGCAAGGACCGTCGTGGTGCAGAGCACGACGGCCACTCCCCCGCAGAGCACCCAGGCCGTGGCGGCGGGGGTCCGGCTGTCGTGGGCGTGCTCGACGAGGCCCACCATCGCGGCGCCCATGGCGGCCACCGCGGCCGTGAGCGGCAAGTGCACCAGCATCCACTGGACGGTGCTCGCGCGGGTGGGCTTCGACTGCCGGTGTCCGACGAAGTCGAAGTACGTCCACCACGCGCCGAAGCCGACGACGACGGCGACCAGTCCGACGGCGAGCGTGAGTGCGTTGGTCGGCTCGTGGGCCAGTCCGTTGACCACTCCGGTCACGGTCTCGCCGAGCACGATGATGATGAACAGCCCGAACCGTTCGGTGAGGGCGTCGGTCACGCTGAGCGCGACCGTCTGCACCGGAGTGGCCGTACCGACCATGACCGCGAACCCGACCAGGTAGGCGACGGCCAGGAGGCCCCAGGTCAGCACGCGGACGTCGGCGGACAGGGCGGCGCTCGCGGCGAGCACGAGCGCGCAGAGGGCCGTCCCGGTCACGAACAGCGCGCTGGGACGGCGGAATTCGGGGCTGTCACCCCGGGCGGCCAGCAGCCACAGCACCGCCAGCACCGCGAACAGCACCCCCGCGTCCACGGCGAAGGCGACTCCGCGTGCACCGCCCGCCTCGGGGATGAACGCGCCCAGCGGCACGAGCACCAGGATCTGGAGGAGGAACATGCTCCGGCCGCGGGCATCGTCGTGCCCGTGCAGTTCGTGGTGGAGGCTGCCGTTGAACCAGGCGATCCACACCAGCGCGAACACCGCGGCGAACTCACCCAGACCGCGCCAGGTGAGGTGCTCGGCGAAGTGGTGGGCGGCCTGGGCGACCAGGACGACCACGACCAGGTCGTAGAAGAGTTCCAGTGGCCCGACGACCCGCTCGCGAGGCTGCTCGCCGTGTGCGCGCGGGGGCCGCCACAGCTGACGGCGCAGCCGGGTCCACTGCTCGTGTCGTGAGGTCATGCCGCGAGGAGGGATGTCTAGCGGACGAGAGCGTCGGACACGGTCCACAGCCGGGCCGCGTTCTCCGGACTCTGGGCGTACGGCGCGACACCGGAGACGGCACCGGCACGCTCGGCGACCGGTTCGGCCTGCGCACAGTCCTCGAAGTAGCGGCCGGTGATGCCCTCCACCGTCGGCGAGGCGGCCAGCAGCACCGAGGTCGCGGCGCCCTGCTCCACCGTCTTCTGCGGTGGCAGTGCGAGTTCGCCCGAGGCCATGAAGGCGGCGACCTGCTCCATGTCCATGTGCCGGGCCAGTGACGTGTCCCCGACGTTGCCCGGCATCAGTGCGTTGGCGGTGATGCCGTCGTCGGCCCAGCGCTCGGCGGCGCCGACGGCGAACAGGGCGTTGGCGGTCTTCGACTGTCCGTAGGAGGTCCAGGAGTCGTAGGGGCGGTAGCGGTAGTCCAGGTCGTCGAAGACGACCGGTGAGAAGAGGTGGCCGATGGAACTCACCGAGACGACCCGTGCGCCGTCCGCCGCCGCGAGGGCCCGGTGGAGGCCGGTGGCGAGGGCGAAGTGACCCAGGTGGTTGACGCCGAACTGCCATTCCTGACCGTCAGGTGTGCGGGTGAGTTCCGGTGTGGCCATCACTCCGGCGTTGTTGACGAGGATGTGCAGCGGGCCCTGCCAGGCCGCGACGAACGCCGCGACCGTCGACCGGTCGGCGAGGTCGAGTCGCCCGACGGTCAACTTCCCCGACTCGGGCGGCAGTTCCTTCTCCAGACGCGCGGCCACCTCGGCACCCGCGTCGGTGTTCCGCACCGCCAGGGTGACATCGGCGCCCGCCGCGGCGAGCGCCCGGGCGGTCTCCACCCCGATGCCGGAACTGGCTCCGGTCACCACGGCCCGACGGCCGTGCAGGTCTACGCCGTCGATGACCTCGGCGGCAGTGGTGCTTGCCCCGAAGGTGTGGGGCGCGTGGGGTACGGACATGAGGTGGTCTCCTGAGGTGAATCGCTCATTCCCGTGCAGCCGAGGCCACAACTATTTGACACTTGTATATTAGCACCGCGTGCGGCAGTACCCCGGCACGCACAAGGTCCCGGACACGAGAGGCGTGTCCGGGACCTTGTGCGTTCGGGAAGTTGGCGAGGGATCTCAGTCGAGCTTCTCGACCACCGCTTCGAACTGCCGCACCATGGCCGGCAGCGACCGGCCGTCGAGATGGTCCATGACCCGCTTCCGGGCACTCGCCAGGTGTACGGGGTACGCCGACTGAAGTCGCTTCAGCCCTTCCGGGGTGAGCGTCGCGACGTTCCCCCGGGCGTCCCCCTCATAGCGCCGCTTGACGACCTGGCCGCGGTTCTGCAGCGCGTCCACGACACGGGTGATCCGGCTGGCGGACAGGGCGGTGGCCGAGGCGAGATCCGCCATGCGGAGCTCTTGGTTCTCGGCCTCGGAGAGGTTCATCAGTACGACGTACTCGGTGAGCGTCAGCCCTGTGGATCGCAGCAGATCGTCGTCCAGCGAGCGCGGCAGCGCAACGATGACGCGCATCAGGGCGCGCCAGAACTGCTCTTCCTGTGCGGTCAACGGATCTTCTGCGGTCATCAGAGCAGAATAGCGTGCTCAAGCAAGGAATCTCAACCTACGGCGGCGGCCCGCTCGACGATCTCCGCGATGGCGTCGAAGGGGCGGTACTCGGCGTACTGGCGCTGGATCTCGCCCGCACACTTGCGGTACTGCGGGTCGTTGAGCACCTCGTCGACGGCTATACGGACGGCGGCGACCTCCGGGCGGGCGGTGTGCAGGTTGACACCGGTGCCGGACCACTCGACGCGGGCGGCCACCTCCGGCTTGTCCTCGGTCTCACCGGCGACGACGAGCGGGACGCCATGACGCAGCGCGGTCTGGACGCCGCCGTAGCCGGCGTTGGTGACCAGGACGTCGGCGAGCGGCAGCAGCTGCTCGAAGGGGACGAAGCCTGCAAGGTGGACGTTGGCGGGTATCTCGTCGGCCATCTCCGTGCGCACCGCGTCGGGCCCGTCGGCGCGTCCGGTGGCGGCGACGACCGTGACGTCCGCGTCCGCCAGGGCGCGGAGCGTGGGGACGACCAGCTGGGACAGATCGTTGTTCTCCGCGGTGCCCTGGGTGACGACGACGACCGGCCGGTCCGAGGACAAGTCCGCCCACCAGTCGGGGCGTTCGAAGTCGCGGTCGGGGGCCGCCGGGAGGGAGCCGATGAAGCGGAAGCCCTGCGGCGCGTCGCTGCGCGGATACTCGAAGGCGGGAACGGTCAGCTGGAGCAGGTGATCGGGGACCGTGGCCATGGCGTTGAAGAAGAAGCCGGGCAGCGTGACGCCCATCGAGCTGAAGACGGCCTCGATGTGCTCTTGCGCGTCGGCGAACATCGCCCCCATCTGGACACGCATCCCGTTGTAGCGGGCGCGTTCCTCGTCGGTGGTGGGCGGGAGCAGCCCCGGCCCGAAGGGGGCGGTGTCCACGCTGTCGAAGGGCGGCGGCGCCATGCCGATGTACACCAGGAGCGGGCGCTCGCCCCGAGGGGCACGCAGGGCCAACGGCATCGTCCCGAAGGAGGTGAGGTCGCTGATCACCACGGTCGCGGGGAACTCGGCGAGCAGTTCCTGGAGGCGCTTGTCGTGGACCGGCGCCGGGTCGGCGCCGAAGCGTGTGAGGTCGAAGGTCATACGGTCGAAGGGGGCGAGCTTCTCGCGCTCGAGGAAAGCGGCCTGGAATTCGGCGCTGGTGGGTTCGACCTCCGCGGGGTACGGGGCGAAGCGCGCCCCGGTCCTGCGGGCCTGCCCTTCGAACTGGGCGCCCGTGTAGAAGAGCACCTCGTGCCCGCGCTCCGTCAGGTCGGCCGCGACCGCCGCGAGGGGCACGACATGGCCCGGCACGGGGCCCGCTGTGACAATGATCTTTGCCATGATCCTGATTCTGGATAGGCCGGACTACGGTCCGGGTACGAATCGGCCGGCGCCCGGGCAACGTGCGGCCGCGGGCAACACGGTGGGGCGGTGATCCGCCGGACTGGCTCTGGCAGCCGCGCTCCGACGGGCTCGTCCCGCGTCACCACACCTGCTGGTCCTCCTGGAGCCGCACGGCGACGAACTTCGTCTGCGTGTAGTGGTGCAGCGCCTCGAGCCCCTTCTCCCGGCCGTACCCGCTGTTCTTGTAACCGCCGAAGGGGCCCTCGACCAGCATCCCGGGCGGGTAGGCGTTGACGTAGACCTGACCGGCCTCCAGCCGGGCGGCCACCCGGTGGGCGCGGGTCACGTCGCTGGTCCAGACGGCGGCGACCAGGCCGTAGTCGGAGTCGTTGGCGATGGCCACCGCCTCGTCCTCGTCCGTGAAGCGCAGCACGGCGAGCACCGGCCCGAAGATCTCCTCTCGGGCGATACGCATGTCCGAGGTCACGTCCGTGTACACCGTCGGCTCGATGACCCAGCCGCTCCCGGTCGGCCGGCCGCCGGTGACGAGAGTGGCGCCGTCCTGCTCGGCGACCTTGAAGTACTCGTTGACCTTGTCGAACTGGGCGCGGGTGATCTGCGGCCCGTAGGTCTCCCCCGGTGTCACATGCGTCAGCACCGTCTTCACCGCCGCCACGAACTCGTCGTGGATCGCCGCGTCGACCAGCAGCCGGGTGCCGGCCATGCAGGACTGGCCCGCGTTGGGCAGGAACGCCTCGACGGCGACGCGGGCGGCAGCAGCCAGGTCGGCGTCCGCGAAGACGATGTTGGGGGACTTGCCGCCCAGCTCCAGCGTCAGCGGGATGATGCGTTCGGCGGCGATGTGGCCGATCTCGCGCGCGGCACGGGTCGATCCGGTGAACGACACCTTGCGCACCTTCGGATGCCGGACGATTGCGTCGCCGACGGTGCCCCCCGTGCCGCACACGACGTTCAGGACGCCGTCCGGCAGGCCCGATTCGGTGGCTATGCGGGCCAGTTCGAGTGTGGTCGCCGAGGTGAACTCGGAAGGCTTGGCCACGACGGCGTTGCCGGCCGCGAGGGCCGGGGCGATGGCGCGGGCCGCCTGGTTGAGGGGTGCGTTCCACGGGGTGATGACACCGACGACACCGAGCGGCTCGCGCCGGGTGTACGCGTGGAAGGACGGCCCCATGTTCACCGACTCGCCACCGGGCAGGTTCACCAGGCCGGCGTAGTACTCGAAGTAGTTCGCCGCGCCCTGTACCTCCAACGGGGACTGCCAGGCCGGCTTGCCGGTCTCGACGGACTCCAGCTCGGCCAGGCCGGCGGCCTCCTCACGCAGCCGCGCCGCGATGGCCGACAGCACGCGGCCCCGTTCGACGGGCTGACGGTTCCACCAGCCGTCGACCGCCCCGGCCGCCGCCTCGACGGCGCGGTCCACATCGGTGGCGTCACCGAGGGCGATCTCATGCACGACCTCATCGCCCCCGGGGGACCTGGAAGGCAGCCAGCCGTCCAGGGCCGGTTCGACTTCCCCGCCCGCGATCCAGTGCCCATAGCGCCTCACGACACACTCCTCCTCATGGGTCAGCCTGTGAATGAATTTTCATTCACGCGCCGAGCCTACCCCCTCCGGTTGACAGGATCGAGAGACTGAACGAAGTTTCACTCATGCCGATGCCACCCTCCGTGACGCACGACGACACCCCACTGCGCAGGAAAGTGATGGACGCTGCGCTGGAGTTGTTCGACGAGCGCACCTGGGAGGGCACCAACGTGCCGGCGATCGCCACTCACGCCGGGGTAGCGGTGGGCACGATCTACCGCTACTTCCCCAACAAGCAGGCGCTGGGCGAGGCGGTCTTCACCGAGGCGAAGGCGGCGTTCGCCGACGCCGTGATCACCGACGACGTGCGCCGGGCCGATCCCGTGACCGCCATCGGACTCATCTGGCGGCATCAGGTCGCCTTCGCCATCGCCCATCCCCAGGCGTTCTCCTTCCTCGAACACCAGGTGCACGGGGCGTATCTGCGTCCGCAGGCCTATGAGGTCGTCGATCGGCTCAACGCCGAGCTGGTGGGGATCCTGCGGGAGGCGCAGGCGATCGGTGCTGTGCGCCCCGGTGACCCGCAGGTCCTGCTGTCGATGGCGTTCGGTGCGTTCGTAGGCGTCACGAAACACTCGCACGCCTCGGGGGTCCCGCTGGCCGAGTACGACCTGGACAGCGTCGGCAGGGCCGTGATGAGCCTGATCGGGCTCGCTGACAGCAACTCCCCCGCGGCCACGCCTTCCTAGGAGAAGAGGGGTCCTCTCAGGAGGTGAGACGTCGTACGACGTTGGTGTGGGCCAGTTCGAGGAGTTCGTCGCCGCGTCCGGACAGCACGGCACGGGCGGCGTAGAGGGCGAATCCCTTGGCCTGCTCGAACTTGATCGTCGGCGGAATGCTCAGCTCCTGCCGGGCGGTCATCACTTCCACCAGTGCCGGCCCGGGATGGGCGAACGCGGCGCGCAGGGCCTCGGGAAGGTCGTGCGGGCGCTCCACGCGACGGCCGTGGATACCCAGGGACGTGGCCACGTCGGCGAAGTTCGGGTTGTCGAGGTCGGTCCCGAAACTCACCATGCCCTCGGCCTTCATCTCCAGCTCCACGAAGCTGAGGGCGCCGTTGTTGAAGACCACGATCTTCACCGGGTGGCGCTGCTGCTTCAGCGTGATCAGGTCGCCGAGCATCATCGCGAGTCCCCCGTCACCGGACAACGCGACGACCTGCCGTTCCAGGAAGGCGGACTGCACACCGATCGCCTGGGGCATCGCGTTCGCCATGCTGCCGTGGGTGAACGAACCGATCAGTCTGCGCCGGCCGTTCATGGTCAGATAGCGCGCGGCCCAGATCACCGGAGAGCCGACGTCCGGAATGAACACCGCATCGTCGGAGGCCAGTTCGTCGACGACCTTGGCGACGTACTGCGGATGGATCGGCGTGCGGTTCCGGTCGTCGACGGCGAGCCGGTCGAGGGCGGCGCGGGCCTTGACGTAGTGATCGCGCATCGAGTCCAGGTGCCGGGACCCGGTCCTCGGTGCGAGCTTCGGGAGCAGCGCTTCGGCGGTGTCGCGTACGGTGCCGACGAGCGCCAGGTCCACGTGTGTGCGCCGTCCGATCTGCTCGCCGCGCAGATCCACCTGCACGGTGGTGGCGTGGTCGGGCAGGAACTGCCGGTACGGGAAGTCCGTGCCGAGCATCAGCAGCGTGTCGCACTGCTCCATCGCGCGGTAGCCGGAGGTGAACCCCAACAGCCCGGTCATCCCGACGTCGTAGGGGTTGTCGTACTCCACGTGCTCCTTGCCCCGCATGGTGTGCACGACCGGTGCCCGCAGCGCCCCGGCGAGCCGGACGAGTTGGTCGTGTGCGCCCGCGCAGCCCGCGCCCGCGAGGATCGTGATCCGCTCGGCGTCGTTCAGGACGGCCGCCGCACGCTCGATCTCCGCGTCACCGGGGCGCACGACCGGCGTGGTGGGCAGCACCGTCGCCGCCTTCGGCAGATGACCGAGCCGGTGCAGGAGCACGTCGCCCGGAACCACCAGTACGGACACGCCGCTGCGCTCGACCGCCGTGCGCAGGGCGATGTCCAGGAGGTGGGGGAACTGCTCGGGCGAGGAGGCCAGTTCGCAGAAGACGCTGCACTCGCGGAACAGCTCCTGGGGATGTGTCTCCTGGAAGTAGCCGCTGCCGATCTCCGAACCGGGAATCTGCGCGGCGATCGCCAGCACCGGCACGCGGCTGCGTTGCGCTTCGAACAGCCCGTTGACCAGGTGCAGGTTTCCCGGCCCGCAACTGCCCGCGCAGACCGCGAGCGAACCCGTGGTCGCCGCCTCTCCCGCGGCGGCGAACGCCGCGGCCTCCTCGTGCCGGTAGTGCTCCCAGGTCACCGACGGGTTCCTGCGGAGGGAGTCGGTGAGTCCGTTGAGCGAGTCCCCGGGCAGTCCGTGGATTCGGGAGACGCCCGCATTCTGCAGGCTCTCCACGATGAGGTCGGCGATCGTGGGCATCGGAATCCTTTCATTACGGCATTGCAGGCGCCGTCGGGGTGCTCGAAGCGGGCAGCGCCCGTAGTGCTACGCGCTCAGCGGGCGTACGTCCGTCACGCTGTAGGACATCGAGGCGCGGAAGCCGGCGCCGGTGCGCACGGGGGCCAGATCCGCCAGTTCCTCGCCCCGGGCGGCGAAGAGGCTGATGTCGCCGGTGCCGGTCCACACGTCGGCGAGCTGCCGGTCGTTGAACTCGGCCATCACCAACTCGTGCACGGCGGGCTTTTCGTACTGTCCGGAGACCAGCCGCGGGAAGTGCCGCAGGTTGACCGTGGGCCGCCCGAACAGGGCCGCGGGGTCGCTCGCCGGCTCCTGGAGCGTCACCCTCGCCTCCGCGAGGGTGTGCCCGGCCGACGACATGGACGCGCCGAACCGCCCACCGGCCGCCAGCGTGGGCGACGCGCTGCCGGGCGCCGCGAAGACCCGGGTCTGGTGCACCGCTCCCAGCTTCTTCGGGAAGCCCTGCACCCATCCGCGGGCCATGGCCAGGTCGTTGTCGACGTAGATGTACGGGCACCACGACACGGGCTCGTCGCCCCATCGGGCGTCCACCAGCGCCATGAACTCGCGGTACTGGCTGCGCACCGGGTCGAGGTACTCCTCGTGCTCCGCGGAGAACTGCCAGTCGATGAAGAGCGCCACGACGCGCCCGCCGGACTCCGGGTCGGGGCTCAGGCCCTCGGGAAGCGTCGCCGCGGCGGCGGCCGGGTCCGTCCAGAACTCGACGCCGATGATGTCGCCGGCGTAGCGCCACGGCGGAGCGGGGGCGAGGTTTGCTTCTCCGCGCGGTGACAGGGGGTAGGTGTAGCCCTTCAGCATGGTTGCCTCCGTGGGAGAAGGTCGGACTCGGACATCACCATGGTTCGCGCGGGAGCGCCTGCCCGGCTTGAGTCAGATGACTGGTTCCCTGTCCCTGGGGCTCGGCTCGCACTGGGCGAGCAGCGGATCGGCCACTGCCTGCAGCTCATCGGCCAGTCGGTGGACCAGAGCGGGATCGAGCCGGTCCATGACGCGTCTGCGAGCGCTGGCGAGATGCACCGGATAGGTGCTGCGCAGCCGCTGGAGACCGGCCTCCGTGAGCGCGGCCACGTAGCCACGGGCGTCCGTGCAGTGACGTCGCTTGGTCACCAGGCCTTCGGCCCGCAGGTTCTCCACCACCCGGGTGATCCGGCTCGCGGACAAGGCCGTCGCCGTGGCCAGGTCGGTCATGCGCATGCTTGTGCCGTCGGCCTCGGAAAGATGCATCAGGACGATGTAGTGCGTGACCGACAGGCCCGCGGCGCGCAGCAGATCCTCGTCGAGCGCCCGGGGCAGGGCCACCAGCAGCCTCTGGAGCGAACGCCAGAGACGCTCCTCGTCACCGTTGAGCGGACACGCGGGGTCCTTTGACGGCATGGACACGTTCTGGCCTCCCTTCCCTTGGGTCCGGGCCACGCCCGGGCAATGTCACACAAGCACACACTGTACTTGCTTGACAAAGCATTTTGGACGAGGAAAAGTGATTGCCCGAGCAAGCAAACAGCAGCGCTGCGGGCCGCCCCGCACGACGACGAGCGAGAGGCCAGAAGGGCATGAGCGTTCAACTGCCCCCCGCCGGGAACTACGAGGTCGATCCGGCGCGATCGTCCCTCACCTTCACCACCCGCCATATGTTCGGCCTGGGCAAGGTGACCGGCACGTTCCAGGTGGAATCGGGGAGCATCACGGTCGCCGAGCCGATCACCCGCTCGACCGCACAGGCCGTCGTCGAGGCGGGCAGCTTCCGGACGGGCACGCCTCGCCGCGACGATCATGTGCGCTCCCCCGCCTTCCTCCACGCGGACCGCTACCCCGACATCGGGTTCGAGTCGGCCGGGGTGGCCCGCGGTCAGGACGGCGCCTGGGTCGTCAAGGGTGTGCTCACCGTCCGCGGACACCGAGCACCGGTCGATCTGACGGTGGACTCCCTGTCCGTCGAGGACGGATCCCTGCGCATAGCGGCCTCGGTGACCGTCGACCGCTTCCACCACGGACTGACGGCGGCGAAGGGGCTCGCGGCGCGTCGGCTGCGGCTGTCCCTGACCGCCACGGCCCATCCCGAACCCGACACGACGGCCCCCGCCGTCGAGACCGAAGAACAGCGAGAGGAACTCCCCATGTCTCCCAAGATCGCAGTGATCTACTACTCGTCGACCGGCACCGTTCACGAACTGGCGGAGTCCGTGGCGGAGGGCGCCCGCAAGGAGGGTGCCGACGTACGGCTTCTGCGCGTGTCCGAGCTCGCTCCCGAGGAGGCCATCGCCGGCAACGACGCATGGTCGGCGCACGCAGCGGCCACCAAGGGCATCCCGGTGGCGACCGCGGCCGACATCGAGTGGGCCGACGCGGTCATCTTCGGCAGCCCCACCCGGTTCGGCAACATAGCCAGCCAGTTGAAGCAGTTCATCGACACGCTCGGCGGGCTGTGGGCGCAGGGCAAGCTGGCCGACAAGGTCTACAGCGGCTTCACGGCCACCGCCACCGCGCACGGCGGGCAGGAGTCCACACTGCTCGCCCTCTACAACTCCGTGCACCACTTCGGCGGCATCATCGTCACCCCCGGCTACACCGACCCGGTGAAGTTCGCCGACGGCAACCCCTACGGCACCAGCCACGTCAACGGTCAGGGCGCGATCCCCGTCGACGACACCGCCCGCGCTGCCGCCCTGTACCAGGGCAAGCGCGTGGCGGCCGTCACCGCGCAGTTCAAGGGCGTCTAGGTCGGCGGCGGATTCGGGGTCGCCGCCCGCACGCACCCGGGGCGAGGTCCGGTGTTCAGGCCTCGCCCCGGGTGCTTCGGTCACGCCACTTCACGTGACCTTCGCCGAGCGGCTCAGTCGCTCGCTGTCTCCGTGGTGCCGGTCGGCTTCGGCGTCTGCCGTACCGCGCGCAGGGCGAGGGAGAGTTCGGTGATGCCGCGGGGATCGGCGATGGAGCGGCCGGTGTGCTCGGTGATACGGCGCAGGCGGGTACGCACGGTGTTGGGGTGGACGTAGAGACTCTTGGCGGCCTCGTCGGCCGATCCGCCGCAGGCGAACCAGGCGTCCAGCGTGTCCAGCAGCAGAGCGCGTTCGCCGGCCGGCAGGGCCTCGATCGGACCGAGGACGTTGGTGGCGACGAGGGCCATGACATCGGGGGCGCCGGCCGACACGACCGCGATCGGGGAGTCGTCGAAGACGGTCACGGCGCCGCTGTCCGCGTCGCCGCCGCGCATGGCGACCTTGGCGAAGCGCAGGGCGTCCGCCGTGCGGTACAGGTCGTCGTAGGAAGGACTCACCCCCACGCGCCGCTCCGCATGTTGCCGCAGCACCTCGGTGAGGTCGGTCCAGTCCCGGGCGCTGCGCAGGCACACGATGCCCAGCTGGAGGTCGGGGCGCAGCCGCCAGGCGGACCAGATGCCGCGCCGGCTCAGCAGGGTCGCGACCTCCGGCAGGGCGTACCGGCCGATCTGCGGTACCTCCGCGGCGACCACGGCGAACGGACCGTTGCGCGGCACGCCCAGGATCTCCGCCGCCGACCACACGGCGTCGGTGTCCATGCTCCGGCCCTCAAGCAGCGCCTCCACCAGCGCCGAACGCTCGTGCTCGTGGGCGAGGAGCCGATCGGCCACCGCTTCGTGGTAGCCGGAGACCATGGCCTCGGTGATGCCGTCCTGGAGGGCCCACATGGCCGAGGCCGCCTCGATCAGTACGTCTCTGCCGACCAGTGGGTTCCGGCCGGCTTCGGCGGCCACTGCCTCCCAGAAGAACGCCACGCCGATGCGGTAGCCCGTCATCACGGCGGGCAGCGGCACATTCTGCACGGCGCGTCGCCGGCCGATGTCGGCCGCGGCCCCGGTGTCCAGAGGCACCTGCCCGGTCAGGGCCCGGAGTGCGTTGCCCAGGTGGGTACGGCAAGCCTCCTCCAGCTCCTCCGCGGGCACCACGTCGTAGTGGTGTTCCCGCGCGCCGGCGCGGATCCGCGTCGCCATCTCCTTCGCCAGCTCCCCGACGCGTTCGAGCAACACGGCCGCCAGGGCGTTGACCTCCTTGTCGACCAAGGTCTTCTCCGGCTCACCGATCAGCGGGTGTTCCCCCTACGTTACCGCCGCGGCGACAGCCCGCCCCGTGGCGCGCAGCCACCGCCTGAGCGGACCGCCTTCAGTCGTGCCCGACCCTCTGGTCGACCTCGCCGGGTTGCATCCCCTCCAGGGCGGCGCGGAGCGCGGCGCGTGAGGTGATGCCCAGCTTGGGATAGAGCCGGTGCAGATGGGAGCCGATCGTGCGGTGGGACAGGAACAGCCGCTCGCCGATCTGCTTGTTCGTCAGGCCGAGGGCCGCCAGCTCGGCGATCTGCCTCTCCTGCACGGTCAACGCTGTCGTCGGAGCGTCGGGCCCGGCGGTGGTGGCAACGCCGGTGGCGCGTAGTTCGTTCCGGGCCCGCTGGGCCATGGATTTCGCGCCGATCCGGTCGAAGGTCTCGACGGCGGCGCTCAGGTACAGCCGGGCGCGAGGGTCGCGGACGCGGCGCAGCCACTGACCGTAGGCGAACTGGATGCGTGCGTGTTCCCACGGCCACCGGGCCGCCTGGGGCAGGGACAGCGCAGCCTCGAACAGGGGGCCGGCGTCCTTCTCGTCGGCGGCGACCGCCGCGGCCCCCGCGGTGATCATCGCGATACGCGGCGAGATGCGGTGGAGGCCTGTCTCCCGCGCGACGGCGAGGTGGGCGCGGGCCTGGTCCGTGCGGCCGGTGCGAATCGCCGCCTCGACCAGGTCCAGGACCACCCACCGGCCCGGGATGCCGGGGCTGGGTGCGCCGGACGGGTCGATCCTGGCCACGTGGACATGGGCCTCCTCGTAGTCGCCCTGGCCCAGGGCCGCGAGGTGGCGGGCCGACCGGGCGTACGCCTCCGTCACCTCGATGCCGCGCGGCGCCGCCCAGGTCGTGGTCTCCGCGCTGCGCGTCCGGGCGAGGTCCACATCGCCGCGCAGACCCGCGCCCGATGCCAGCAGGGCCCGGATCTGGCGCTCCCAGAAGTGGTAGCCGTAGACCGCTGCCAGGTCCAGCCCCTCCTGTGCCAGGCTCTCGGCCTCGTCCCACTGTCCGTGGACGTAGGAGTCCTGGCAGAGCAGCATCAGGGCGGGAATGACCATGGCGATCGCGCCACCGTCACGCTCCCGTTCGATCATGCGGGAGACCAGGTACCTGTAGTCGGACAGGGCGTCCACCGCGACCGCCGCGAAGGCCAGGGGGATCAGCTCCCAGGGCGCGGCGTCCTCGGACAGCGCCGCGAAGGCGTCGGCGAGGCCCTTGCGCAGCGCGTCGGGGGCGCGAGTGGGGTCGACGTACGCGTCGTAGCACAGCCGGAACGGTGCCACCGCTGACGGTTCGAACCGGGCCATCGCGGTCTTGAGGAGCTGCCAGGGCTCGGGGCGAAGCGCATAGAGGCTGACGAGCAGGAGCGCGTACAGGATGCCGTAGTCGTCCCAGCCGTGGTGCGTGCCGGTGTCGGTGATCTCGTCGAGTGCCCGGGCCAGCAGCCGGTAGGCGGCGTCGACGTCGCCCTCGTCGTTGGTGAGGAGGTGGGCGGTGGCCGCGAAGACCAGCCCGGTCGGTCGGTCGGGCGCATGTCCGGCGTCGGCCAGCAGCCTTGGCACGTCCTCGAGTTGACCGGTGATGGTCGCGAGGAAGGCGGCCTCGACCAGTCGACGGGACCGGTCGCCCGGATGCGGGCTGAGTTCACCGGCACGCATGAGCGCCGCCACCGCGGCGGACGCGGCGACGCGCCGCCGGTCGCGGACGGCCGCCTCGTCCGACGTACGGGCCGCCGCGCCGCGCCGCCAGGCGGACAGGGCAGCTTCGTCCAGCGCCCGGGCCACGGGCTCGTCCGGTCCCGTCGCGGCCTCGGCCAGATGCCACGCCCGGCGTACGGGGGACCCGGACAGGGCCGCGGCCAGGGCGCGGTGCGCGCTCCGGCGTTCGCTCGGAGATGCCAGGTGCACGATCGCGGAGCGGATCAGCGGATGGCGGAACGACAACTGTCCGACGGCCGCGACGACATCCACCAGCTCCGCGCGCTGCGCCGGGGCGAGGTCATCGACGTCCACGGAGTCCTGCGCGGCCTTCCGTACGGTGGTCAGGCCGGCGTCGGCTTCCAGTGCGGCCAGCAGCAGCGCCCGCCGGGTCGCCGTGGGCAGGCTTTCGACGGCCGGGGCGAAGGTCGTCTCCAGCCGCCCGGAGAGCGGCAGGAACGCGGGCAGCGGGTCCTGGCCCGAACGCTGGCGGCTGCTCAGTGCCGCCGGCAGCTCCCGCAGCGCGAGCGGGTTGCCCGCAGCCTCGGTCAGCAACCGGCGGCGTACCGACGGCCCCAGACCGGGCCATCGGGCGTCGAGCAGCTCGGCCGCCGTCTGCGCGGCCAGCGGCCCGATCTCGCGCACGGACAGCCGGAGTTGATGGAACCATCCGGTCGCGCCGGTCCGGGTGGCGGCCAGGAAGACGATCGGATCGTCGCCGATCCTGCGGACCACGAACCCCAGGGCGGCCGCGCTGGCCCGGTCGATCCGCGGCACGTTGTCGGCGATCATCAGCAGCGGACCCTCGACGGTCACCTCGCCCAGCAGGGCGAGCACGGCCGTCGAGGCGGCCTGCGGGTCCGGCGGCGGTCCCGGCGCGTGACCGAGGATCCGGTCGAGGACGTCACGATGCCGGTCGGCGAGCCGGTCGGCGTGCCGGCGCAGCGGATAGAGCATCTGGTGCAGAGCCGAGAAGTCCATCTCGGCCTCGAAGTCCACCCCGGAGGAGCGCACCACCCGCATTCCGGCGTCCGCGGCCCGTACCGCGGCGGCATCCAGCAGCGCGGTCTTCCCCACCCCGGGAGCGCCCCGCAGCAGCAGTCCGGTGTCGCCCTGATCGTGCCCGGCGAACAGCGAGTCCATCAGTTCCAGCTCGGCCGTGCGCCCCGCCAGGTCCGTGCCGGGCCGTGGGTTCGCAGGCTTCCCGCTGTCGAGCGGGCTGCCGGAAGGATCTTGATGAGTTGCCAAGAATGAGCATCCTCTACGCAAGGGAGGACGTGTGCCGGCCCCGTGGCCGAACGTCTGCTTCGGATCGACACTTCGATCGTCACCGATGCGGCGTACCGCGGTCCATGTTCCCCGCCACAGCATCCGGCGCCCACGACAGTGGCCGGCCACACGACCGCGGCGAAGCGCCTCGGACGGACATGCAGCCGCGTTCTCAGTCGTTTGACCCAGGGGGAGGCACCTCCCCCGCACATACGCTCGGTCCCCGTTCCCGTGTACGACGGATCAAGGAGTGGCCGTGGCCCCCAGAACCAACGGGTTGGACCCAAGTCGGTGGAGCGAGCAGGCCGTTCTCGCCCGGATGCGCGGGACCCAGGACCGGATCGCGGACGCGATCACCACGTTCGCCGGAACGATGCAGTTCGTCTACCTCCACGCGGCGTGGTTCACGGTCTGGATCACAGTCAACGAGGGACTGTTCGGCCACTCGGCGGTCTGGGACCCGTACCCTTTCGGGCTGCTCACCATGATCGTCAGCTTGGAGGCGATCTTTCTGTCCACGTTCGTGATGGTGAGCCAGAACCGCCAGGCGGTCCGCGAGAAGGTCCGCGCCGACCTGGACTTCGAGACCAATGTCCGCTCCGAGGTGTGGTCGGCGCGCATCGGACACGCCCTCGGCGTCGACCCCAAGCAGGTCGAAAAGGATGTGCAGACCCTGCTCGCGCACAATCAGGCGGCGATGAACGGCCGTGCGCAGTCCGCTGATGAGCCGACCGGCTGAAGCGGGGAGGCGGACGCAGATGTGGTCCCGCAGGATCGTTGCGGCCGAGTCCCGGACGCCGGAGTCTGGGTGCAGGTGCCGGACCGGGGAGGGCGCGCGATGACTGACATCGGTGGCGGGGCGGACGCCGAGCGGATGCGGCTGGCGGACGCCGATGCGGGGCGGGCGGCGTGGCGGCGCTGGGGGCCGTATCTGAGCGAGCGGCAGTGGGGCACGGTGCGCGAGGACTACAGCCCGGGTGGTGACGCCTGGTCCTACTTCACCCACGATCAGGCCCGTGCCCGCGCCTACCGCTGGGGCGAGGACGGTATCGCCGGCGTCAGCGACGACAAGCAGCGGCTGTGCTTCGCGCTCGCGCTGTGGAACGGCCGGGATCCCATCCTCAAGGAGCGGATGTTCGGCCTGACCAACGCCGAGGGCAATCACGGGGAGGACGTCAAGGAGTACTACTTCCACGTCGACTCGACGCCGACCCACTCGTACATGAAGTACCTCTACAAGTACCCGCAGGAGCCGTTCCCCTACGACGAGCTGGTGGCCGCCAACGGCGCCAGGGGCCGCCGGGACCGCGAGTACGAGCTGCTGGACACGGGAGTCTTCGACGAGGACCGCTATTTCGACGTGTTCGTCGAGTACGCCAAGGCCGGGCCCGAGGACCTGCTGATCGAGATCACCGCTCACAACCGGGGTCCCGACGAGGCCGCCCTCCACCTGCTGCCGACCCTCTGGTTCCGGCACACCTGGTCGTGGGCGGGCGGCGCGGCCGTGCCCGGTCTGCGGCGGGCCGACGGCGCGATCAGGGCCGACCACGAGGAACTCGGCCCGCACTGGCTGTACTTCGCGGACGGTCCGCAGACCCTGTTCACCGAGAACGACACGAACAACGAGCGGATCTTCGGCAGCCCGAACGCCACCCCGTATGTCAAGGACGGCATCGACCGGTACGTCGTCCACGGCGAGACCGACGCCGTCAACCCGGGGCAGACCGGCACCAAGGCCTCCGTCCACCACGTCCTCACCGTGGCCGCCGGCGACAGCGCCACCGTACGACTGCGCCTGACCGGCACCGAACTCCCGGACCCCTGGGCCGGGTTCGGCGAGGTGCTCGACGCGCGACGGACCGAGGCCGACGGGTTCTTCGAGGGCGTCGTCCCCGACGGCCTGGCCGAGGACGAGCGGCGTGTGGTGCGGCAGGCGCTCGCCGGGATGCTGTGGAGCAAGCAGTACTACTACCTCGATGTGGAGCGCTGGCTCTCCGAGCACGGCGTCGATCCGCTCGCCGCCGATCCACGCGTCCGCAACAGCGCCTGGTACCACATGATCAACGACGAGATCATCTCGATGCCGGACACCTGGGAGTACCCCTGGTTCGCGGCCTGGGACCTCGCCTTCCACACCATCGCCCTGTCCATGGTCGACATCGGCTTCGCCAAGTCACAGCTGGAGCTGCTGCTACGGCGCCTGTATCTGCACCCCAACGGCCAGATCCCGGCGTACGAATGGAACTTCGGCGACGTCAACCCGCCGGTGCACGCCTGGGCCGTCCTCTTCGTCTACGAGCTGGAGAAGCACCGCACGGGCCACGGTGACCGCGTCTTCCTGGAGAACGCCTTCCAGAAGCTGACGAAGAATTTCTCCTGGTGGCTCAACCGCAAGGACATCGACGGCAACAACGTCTTCCAGGGCGGCTTCCTCGGTCTCGACAACATCGGCGTCTTCGACCGCAGCGCCCCGCTGCCCACCGGCGGCCACCTCGACCAGGCCGACGGCACCGCGTGGATGGCCCTGTCCTGCCAGAACCTCCTGGAGATCGCCATCGAACTGGCCGCCGACAACCCGGTGTACGTCGAGCACGCGCAGACCCTGTTCGAGCATTTCGCCTGGATCGCGGTCGCGATGAACCGCATCGGCAACGACAACCAGAGCCTGTGGGACGAGGAGGACGGCTTCTTCTACGACGTCCTGCGCCTGCCCGACGGCAGCGCGACCCGGTTGAAGGTCCGCTCCCTGGTCGGGCTGATCCCGCTCGCCGCGACCAGCGTGATCGGCGGCTGGACGGATCAGCGTTTCCCTGAACTGGTCGAGGGAGCACGGGAGTTCGTGCGCAGGCACCCGGCCGTCGAAGCCCTGGTCTCCTCCCACCACGGCCTCGGGTCGAGTGCGGCGGGGCGTCATCTGTTCGCCCTGTTCGACGAGGACCGGCTGCGGCGCATCCTGGCCCGCATGCTCGACGAGGACGAGTTCCTCGGCCCGCACGGCATCCGCTCGCTGTCGCGGTACCACGCCGAACACCCGTACGGCTTCGAGGTGCACGGCGAGCGGTACGGGGTCGGCTATCTGCCCGCCGAGTCGGACTCGGGCATGTTCGGCGGCAACTCCAACTGGCGTGGCCCGGTGTGGTTCCCGGTCAACGTCCTCCTCATCCGCGCCCTGCTGAACCTGCACGCCTACCACGGCGAGGAGTTCACCGTGGAGTGCCCGACCGGCTCGGGCCGGCGGATGAACCTCTACGAGGTCGCGCGTGAGATCTCGGACCGGCTCACCGCCACCTTCCTGCGCGATGCCCAGGGCCACCGGCCGGTGCACGGTACCCAGCCGAAGTTCGCCAAGGACCCGCACTGGCGCGATCTGATCCTGTTCTACGAGTACTTCCACGGAGACGACGGCGCCGGCCTCGGCGCCTCCCACCAGACCGGCTGGACCGGCCTGGCCGCGGTCACCGCCACCTTGTTCCATCTCGTCGGCGACGGTGACTGGGGCCCGCTGCGGGAGGAGCCCCTGTCATGACGGTGATCCACGAGATCAACACCCTTGTCTGGTTGGGTGAGTTGAGTGAACGCCACGGACGTCGCGTCACCCTGGGCGACGTGCCCGGTGAGGTCTGGGACGAGGTCGCACGGCCGGGTGTGGACACCGTCTGGCTGATGGGCGTGTGGGAGCGCAGTCCGGCGGGGCTGAGCATCGCCCTGCGCGACGACCGCCTGCTCGCCTCCTTCCGCGACGCGCTGCCCGACCTCACCCCGGCGGACATCGCCGGATCCCCGTACTGCGTACGGAACTACGTCGTCGACGCGAGCCTCGGCGGCCCCGAGGGACTGGCCGCGGCACGGGCCGAACTCGCCGCGCGGGGCCTGCGCCTGATCCTGGACTACGTCCCCAATCACGTGGCCCCCGACCATCCTTGGCTCACCGAGCGCCCGGACTGCCTGGTCAGCGGCACACCGGACGACCTGGCCCGCGCACCCGAGGCCTTCCTCGATGCGGGCGGGCGGGTGTACGCGCGTGGCCGCGACCCGTTCTTCCCGCCGTGGCCGGACGTCGTCCAGCTGAACGCCTTCAACGACGATCTGCGGGCGGCCGCGGTCGACACCCTCGCGGCGATCGGCGACCAGGCGGACGGTGTGCGCTGCGACATGGCGATGCTGCTGATGAACGACGTGTTCGCGAAGACCTGGGGAGACCGGGCGGGACCGGCACCCGTCGAGGACTTCTGGCCGTACGTCATTCCGCGCGTGCGCGCCCGCCACCCCGGCCTCCTCTTCGTCGCGGAGGCGTACTGGGACCTCGAATGGGCCCTTCAGCAGCAGGGCTTCGACCACTGCTACGACAAACGGCTCTACGACCGTCTGGTCCACGAGGACGCCACCTCCGTCCGCGCCCACCTCGGCGCCGACCTCGCCTACCAGCGCCGACTCGTCCGCTTCCTGGAGAACCACGACGAACCGCGGGCCGCCGCCACCCTGTCCGCCGGACGGGCCCGCGCGGCGGCCGTGGCCGTCGCCACGCTGCCGGGCGCGACCCTGTGGCACGAGGGCCAGTTCGAAGGACGCCGCGTGCGCCTGCCCGTCTTCCTCTCGCGTCGGCCCCAGGAACCGGACGACGAGTCCCTGCACGACTTCTACGGCCGTCTGGTGACCACCGTGGTCCCTGTCCGCGAAGGCGACTGGCAGCTGCTGACCTGCACGGGCTGGACGGACAACGACACCCACCACAACCTGCTCGCCTGGTCCTGGACCACCGGCCAGGAGCGGTACCTGGTCGTGATCAACTACTCCGGTCTGCCGGCCCAGGGACGGGTTCCGCTGCCCTGGACCGACCTTCACGGGCAGTCGTGCGAACTGACCGAACTCCTCACCGAGAACGCCTACCGACGAGAGGGCGACGAACTGGTCGACCCGGGCTTCTTCGTGGCGCTCGACGCCTGGCACTGGCACCTGCTCTCGCTCCGCCGGTAGGCGACGCGGGTCCCGGCCACGAGCTGATGTGCCCAGGACGGTCAGCGGTCCCCCTGTGCCAGAACGTGCGTGAACGCCTCGTCCCAGTCCATCGAATGGCCTTCCGTGCCGAACGGAACGGATCTGAGCGTCCCTTCGAGCCAGGCACGCAGGGGTTCTATGGGGCCTTCCACCAGCGCCGCGCCGGTCCGACCCTGGAGAAGCATCCAGAGGCTGTCCCCGCCATGGCGCTGACACGGAGGCCAGACCCTCACGTCGCCGACCCCGCTCGGTCGGTGCAGGCCCGCCAGGAGCAGGTCCCGCGAGAGCACCCAGGTGACGGCGCCGCCGATGCCGTTGAAGAATTCGACGCGCACCTCCAGGGGCCGGGTGTGGTCGTAGCTGAAGCGGGCCTGGATCGGCAGTGCCTCGTGCAGGGAGACGTGCCGCCACATCCTCAGGAGGAGGTCGGCGGAGTCGTGTTCCGAGGAACGTACGTCGTTGGCCGGTTCGTCGGGCGAGCGATCCATGCGCTTCCCTTTCTGCGCTGCTCCGCGCTTCAGACGGCCGGGTTCTTCAGGCTCCGCCGCTGGTGGACGACGATGTATCCGAGCAGTGCGTAGCCGACCAGATGACCCGCGGAACGGGCGAGCCGGTGATGCCGGGAAGGTGTGCGGGAGGCCGCCTTGGTACCGGCGACCAGTGCGAGTGCGTCCCGCAGCAGGTTCTCGAGTTCGACGCCCGGCTCGCGGAATCGGCCGGTGCCCTTCTTGGTGGATCGAGTTGTGTCGGTCATGGCGTGCTGTGCCTCTCGGTCGGGTTCGGTGGTCCTCGGAATTCGGGTTCCTGAGGAGCGGAGCGGGCCGGTCCTGCGGGGTTTCCCGGAGGACCGGCCCTGGTGGAACTCCTGATGGGGCTTGGTGTCAGCCGGTGATGAACAGGTCGTCGCGCACGTCGTAGACGCCCTGGGCCATCCAGGCGGCCCCGATCACCGCGTCGTGCTCCGCCCAGGTGCGGACATGTCCGGTCAGGACCACCGTGTTGCCGTCGGTGGTGACGTCGACCTCGCTGTCGTCGAGGATCAGCGCGTTGCGGTCCAGGGCGTCCGACACCAGGAGGGTGACGTCGACCGGGTCGGCGTCGTCGGAGATCTCGATCTTGTTCTTGATGCCGCGGACCCCTGTGAGTCCGGAGACCGCCCGCTCCGCGGCCTGCCGCTCCGAGCCGTACCGGACGACGCCGGTCAGCGTCAGATTGCCGTTGGAGGCGGTCGCCTCGACACCGACCGGGACGGCGATGTTCATCAGCAGCACGTTGTTCGCCGTCTCGGCCAGCGTCGCGTCGTCCCGCTCGTGCGCGGGCGGCAGCAGCACCTCCAGGTTGTTGTGGACCCTGGTGACGCCGGCCACCCGCTGTGCGGCGGCGGAGGCTTCCAGGTACTGGAGGTAGCTCTGGACGGTGCCGGTGAGCCTCACTTCGCCGCCCAGGTTGTGCACGGTGATGTCCGTCGAGTTCACCAGCGGATCGAAGACGAGCTCCGCCTCGACCGACTGACGAATGTCCTTTGTCTTGCTCATCGGGGGGATCCTTCCATTGCGGCGAGAGCGGCGAATTTCCGCTTCACCATCAGTTCACCGCGGAACTGCGCCCTCAGTAAAAGCGATGCGGATGATTCTGGTATTGGCCTGTGCCATAGATTCCGTGACGGAGGTCCGGTAGGAATTCAGGCAGAGATTTTTTCGGCGGTCTCGAAAAGCACCTGCTGCAATTCACGCGGAAGGTCCGTGCTCCACACCAGACCGGCGATGGCGGTCAGCGGAGCCCCCTCGACGCGAACGGGCACCATCTCGTGGCGGCCCGCGTCCGCCGTCGCCTGCGGCGCGATCCCGCCGGGGCGGCACGGCCCCGTCAGGACGGCGCTCGGCCGGCTCGCGGTGGCGGCGAAGGCCAGCGTCATGGGCAGCGACTGCTGAAACGGCGGGTCGGTGAAGTCGAAGGACGGGTTCCTGGTCCGCAGCACCGAGCGCCAGGCGTCGTACGTTCCGGGGTCGGCGTGACGAGGACCGTGGATGATGTCCATGCGGGCGAGTTCGTCCAGGCCGATGGCCCCGTTCGCCGCCCTCGAGTGCTGTGCCGGTACCCAGACATCGGGTTCGAAGGAGCCGATGTCCATCACGTCGAGGGGGTCCGGCAGCGCACGGTCCGTCGGGCTCATCCAGCCCAGAGCGGCGTCGGCCCGCCGCTGGAGGATCGAGGAGAAACCGGCGTCCAGCGCCGTCTCCAACCAGGTCACGTCGACCTCGGGGGCCGCCGATCGCAGCCGCGACACGGCCGCCGCGGCCAGCGTGGGCGGCAGATACGGCTGAACGACGAAGCGCAGGCGCGACCGGCCGAGCCCCGCCGCCTGCCGGGTTCGGCTGACGCCATGGTCGACCAGGGAGAGAACGGCGCGGGACTCCTCCAGCAGTACCGTGCCGGCTTCGGTCAGCCGAACTCCGTCACGCCGACGCTGCAACAACGGTGTGCCGACGAATTCCTCCAGACGCCTGATCTGCTGGCTCAGTGTCGGCTGCCCGACATACATGCGCTCCGCGGCATGGGTGAAGGTGCCCGCTTCCGCCACCGCCACGAAATAGCGCAGATGACGTAGTTCGACACCCTGGGGTGCCGAATCATCGAAATTCAGCGAGGAAATCGAACCGCTGGAAATCGAGTCGCTGGAAATCGATCCGTTCTCGGCTTCTTCCATGAAATCCCATCCGGCCACTCGAGAGAAGCGGACCATGTCATGGTGCCGCGGGTCCCGTCGGCGGGCTTGAGTCATCCGACTGCTGCGATGTCCTCACCGGGGAGTGTCGGGCCGTGCCCTCTCGCGGTACATCGCCACGACCGCCGCGCGCAGGCCGAGCCGCTCGGCGATCTCGTCGTCGACAAGGCGCAGGGCGGACAGCTCGGTGATCTGCCTCCACCGCTCGGCGGACGACTCGGGCCAGTCGATCGGGGCGCCCATGGCCCGCAGTTCGAGTCGCGCCTCGTCGCCACCAGGGAGCGCGCCGATCCGGTCGAAGGTGGTCTGCGCCGACGTCAGCAGCGGCCGCGCCTGACGGACCCGCCCCTGGCGGCGCAGCCAGGAGCCGTAGGCCAGCTCCACCTTCGCGTGCGCATAGGGCCAGTTGGACAGATCCTGCCGCAGCGCCGCCAGGTAGCAGTCCTCGGCGTCCTCGTCGGCGGCCAGCACGGCGCGGGCGTACGACAGATTGATGAGGTGCAGCGGCGACAGCGTCTCCCGTGCGGTCACCTCCAGCTCGGCCACCAGCCCGCGGGCGTCCTCCCGGTGTCCGGCGCGTACGGCCGCGTCGGCGAGGAACATCAGGCTGATGAACCGCTCGGCCCGGTGGAAGCTGGGATCGGCCAGGTCGAACACGCCCCGCAACGTCCGGTAGGCATCTCGGTTCCTTCCGGCCGCCAGTGACACCAGTCCACGGGCGAGTTGGAGCAGCGAGAGCATCGCGTTCCGGCCGCGGGCATCATGCAGTTCGGCCTCCGTGGCGCGCCGCAGTGCCCCCTGCGTATCGCCGACGAGAGCTTTCAACAGGACGTCGCACACCAGCGTTCCGGTTTCCCACAGCGGCTGTCCCGTCTCCGCGGCCAGCCGCTTCCCCTCCTCTGCCGCGTCGGCCGCCCGCACCAGGTCCCCCCGCAGCACATGCGTCAACGCCTGCATGGTCAGCACATGCGAGAGCAGTCCCAGCCGGCCCTGGCTCCGCAGTATCGCCTCGGAGCGGGCCAGCAGGTCGGCCGCCAGCGCCAGGTGCCCCACCGCGTGCGCGGCCATGCTCATGACCCGCAGTGCGTCACCGTCGTCGGCGGGAGACGTCCGGGTCAGTGCCTCGATGACCTGACGGGCGCGCAGCACCGGTTCCGCCAGCGCCAGGGTCGCGAGGTGACGCGGGTCGTCCGCCGTCTCGGGCAGCCGGTCGACGCAGGCAAGGACACGCGCCCGGGCGGCCGGACCGGTGTCGGCCATGTAGCAGCGGAAGGCGGCTCCCAGGAGTATGTCGAGCGCCAGATCGGGATCGGCACGGGCGGACCGAACCGCGATGTCGCACAACTCGTCCACGCGCGCGGCGTCCCTGGGCATGCCGTGGTCGAACATCTCGCCGAGCCATTCCATCCGCGCCCGGTCCAGGTCGGTCAGCTCGGTCCTGGCGGCCGACTGCAACAACACGTGGACGATGTCGTCCCGGCCCATTCCGAAGGCGTGCCCGGCCGCCACCAGCAGCCGGTGGCCGCGCAGCGCCGACCAGCTCGTCAGTTGTGCCGACCGTTCGAGGTCGTTGATCGCGGCGATCACCGCGCCCCGGCTCAGCGCATGCGCGGCGTTGGCTTCGAGAGCGTCGGCGATCCGGTCGTCGGGACCCACGATGGACTGCGCACGGTGCCAGGTCCTCCGGTACACATCGGTCAGCGTGTGCGCCAGTGCCCGGTGGGCCGCCTGGTGCCGGGCCAGGCTCTCGGCCTGGAGGATTCCCGAACGCATCAGGGGGTGCAGGAAGGTGCACCGTCCCTCCTCCACCGTCACGAGTCCCACCGCCCGCGCCGGGTCGAACACCTCCGTAGCGACCGGTTCGCCGCGCAGGGCCGAGGTCCCGGCGATGATTTCCGCGAGGTCGTCGACCGGGTCGACGGCCGCGACGAGCAAGGCGTCCCGGGTCGACGAGGGCAGTTCGGCCCCACGCCCCGCGAACGCGCGTTCCAGCCGATCGGACAGGGTCAGCGGACGCAGTCCGCCGGAGTGCGGGACGGTCGTCATCCCGATCGGCAACTCGCGCAACGCGAGCGGGTTGCCCTGCGCCTCTCGCTGGATGCGCCGCTGCTCGGCCGGACTCAGGCCAGGTGCATGGGCGGACAGGATCTGCGCTGCCGCATCCTCGTCCACGCCGCCCACGGTGAGCTCCGGGAAGCCGGCGTCCAGCAACGGGCCCGTATGGCCCCGGCGCATCACGGCGATGATCACCACGGGTCCGTGCACGCGCCGGGCGACGAACGTCAGCACCTCGTGCGACTGCCGATCCAGCCACTGCACGTCGTCGGCGAGGACCAGCACCGGCCGGTCGGCAGCGACGGCCGCCAGAAGATCCACGACTGCCAGATCGATCAGACAGGGCTCCGGTGGCGGACCCTCGACCAGCCCGAAGGCCGTCAGCAACGCGTCCCTCTCGGGTCTCGGAAGCTGCGAGGCCCGATCGAGCACCGGAGCGACCATCTGGTGCAGTCCCGCGAAGGGAAACGTCGTCTCCGACTCGACACCGACCAGTCGAAGGATCCGGAAACCCCGGGCCCGTCCTCTGGACTCCGCCTCGTGCAGCAGTACCGACTTGCCGATGCCCGGGTCCCCGAGCATCAGCAGTACCGCACCGCTCGGCGGCGTACGTTCGAGGAGCCTCGCCAGCACGGCGATCTCCCGCTCCCTTCCGACCAGCCCCGCCGCGCCCATGGATCCTCCCTGCTCACCCGTCCACGCCGGTCACGCGAGGCCGCCGGTGGCTTGCGTCGTTCGACTGATCCCGCCCGCACTCTCAGTGGTCGATCACGGCCGGTTCCGGGAGGTTCAACAGCGGCGCCAGCTCACTGCGCGAGGTGATTCCGAGCTTGGGGAAGGCCCGGTACAGATGCGCGGCGACCGTGCGGTGCGACAGATGCACCCGCTCCGCGATCTCCCGGTTGGACAGCCCTTCCGCGGCCAGCCGGGCGACCAGTGCCTCCTGGGCCGAGAGCAGTTCCGTGACGGACGGCAGCGGGTGGTCGGCGGCTTGAACAACGCTGCGGCCCTCCCAGTCGGAGGCCCCGATGAGCTCGAAGGCGGTCCGTGCCGAGAGCAGCATCGTGCGCGACCGGGCGGCCTGCCGGTGGCGCCGCAGCCACTGCCCGTACGACTGTTCCGTCCGCGCCTTGACCAGCGGCCAGCGGGTCAGGTCCAGGCCCAGCGCGACCATGTGCAGTTCCTCGGCCGCGGAGTCGTCGGCGAGCACGGCTCGTGCGTACGGCAGTTGGACATGCAGCAGCGGGGCGGGTGTCACGCGTGCCGCTTCCTCGATGACCTCGAGGATGCGGGCGGCTTCGTGCCGGCTGCTGCCGCGATCCGCCGCGACGGCGAACGGCATCACCGCGGCGAAGCCCTGCCACCGCAGGCCGTCGTAGGGCTGGTCGAGGAGCGGTCGCAGCTCTTCGTAGGCTTCGGTGTACCGCCCCTCACCGAGCCGCGCCACACCGCGTGCCAGCCGTAGCGTGGGGACGAGATCGGTACGGTGCCATGCGGCCACGGCGTCGGCCAGCTCCCGTGCGCGTTCGGCTTCCCCGCGCAGTGCGGCGGCGACCGCGTCCAGGCCGGTGAGCGCGGCGGCCATGGCCGGCTGTCGCGTCTCGGCGAGGATCCGCCGTGCTTCTTCGGTGAGATGAGCGGCGCGCCGCCAGTCCCCGAGCAGCAGCAGGTCGGCGGCTTCGGTGAGGAGTGTCTCCGACAGCAGGCCGAGTCGGCCCTGCTCGCGGAGGATCGCTTCTGCCCGGCCGAGCAGGTCGACCGCGCGGACCGGATCGCCGATCGCATGGGCGGCCAGGCCGCACAGCCGGAGGCCGTCGGCGTCAGGGCGGTACCACACCGTCTTGTGCGAAGGCAGCCGCTCGGCCACCGTACGGCCGTAGCGCACGGGTTCGGCCAGTGCCAGGGCCGCGATGTGGCGTGGGTCGCTCGTGTCGGTCAGCCGCTCGGCCGCCGCGACGACGTCGGCCCGCAGGGCGGGGTCGGTGCCGGTCCGGTGAGCACGGAACGCCCGGCTCAGCAGCAGGTCGAGAGCCAGGTCGGGCTCGCCGGACGACAGTTCGGGGATGTCCCGAGCCTGTGTCCGGGCCGGACCGGGCTCCGGGTCCGCCTCCGAGATGTCCCGCACCCACCACGCCTTCGCCCGGTCCGCGTCGCTGAGCTCCTGGCGTTCGGCCTCGTCGATCAGGGAGTGGGCCATGCTGGTGCGGCCGAGGCCGTAGGCATGCTCGGCCGCACGCAGCAGCCGGTGTCCCCGCGTGGCCGAGTCCGTGGTGAGCTGCGCCGATCGTTCGAGCGCCCAGATGGCCGCGACGACTCCATGTCGCCGGAGCAGGGACGTGTGGGCATCCGCCAGTTCGTCCGCGAGGTCGTCGTCGGGGCCGTTGACCGACTGGGCGCGATGCCAGGTGCGCCGGTCCGGGTGCTCGGCCAGCACCTGCGCCATGGCGGCGTTGGCGGCCTGCCGTCGGGCCGGGGTCTCCGCCTCCAACACCGCCGACCGGACCACGGGATGGAGAAAACGCAGCGTCGTCCTGTCGACTCGGATCAGGGACGCGGCGGCCGCGCTGTCGAGATAGTGCACCGCCACGGCGCCCTCTGCCAGAACGGAGGCGGCTGCCAGGATCTCCGCGAGGTCCCCGACATGGTCGACGGCCGCGACCAACAGGGCGTCCCGGGCCTGCGCCGGCAGCTCGCCGAGCCCGCCCGCGAACGCCGTCGTCAAGGCGGCGCTCACCGGCAGATGGGTCCACGAACCGGACGGTCCCGTCGGCCGCCACGCCGCGGGGAGTTCGACCAGCGCGAGCGGGTTGCCGAGCGCTTCCCTGCGTATCCGCTCCCGAACGGCGGGCGACAGCGTGGCCGCATGACGGGCCAGCAGCCGTCGTGCCGAGGGCTCGTCCAGCACAGGCACGTCCAGTACGTCGGTACGCGACCGGATCCGTCCGCCGCGGATCGCCGCGAGGACGACGATCGGGTTGTCGCTCGCCCTGCGCGCCAGGAACGCCAACACGTCCCGGGTGGGCACGTCGAGCCACTGCGCGTCGTCGACGATCAGCACCACGGGCCGCTCGGCCGCGCTCGTGGTGATCAGGTTGAATGCGGCCAGGGCCACCTTCGGCGTCTCGGGCGGTGCCCCGGAACCGATCCTGAGCATCGACCGCAGGATCCCGCCCGTCGGTTCCGCGAGCAGGGCGTCCGCGGCGCCGAGCAGCGGCCGCAGCAACGCGCACAGACCGCTGAAGGGGGCGTCGTCGTGGCGTCCGGCAACCTCCAGCGTCTGCCAGCCCAGCGTCCGGGCGCGTTCGGCCGCGGCCCGGAGCAAGGCGGACTTTCCGACGCCCGGGCCGCCCTGGAATGCGATGGCGCCGCCGGCACCGGGCAGCCTGTCCAGCAGTTCACGCAGGACCGTCAGCTGCTGGTCACGGCCAAGGAGCCCGGCTTCATACACGCGTCACCCCAGTCTCCCGGTACGCCCATGCCTTCTTGGTCCGACGGTAGGGGAAACCACGGCGGCGGGGCTTGAGTCATGTGACTGGTTCCGGGACTCACACGTCAGACGTAGCCTCGCCGCTGCACCAGGCTCAGGGCCAGAGCACCCAGCGGGACGTTCAGCCAGAACGTGAGGAGCCGGTAGACGAGTACGGCCGACGTGGCCGCTCCGGCCGCCACGCCGAGGGCCGTCAGACCGCCGATGAGTCCGGCCTCCAGCGCGCCGAGACCGCCGGGCACCGGAGCCGCGTTGGCGATGAGGCGGGCCGCCATGTACACGGCCCCGACCTGGACGAAGGGGAGGCCACCGCCCAGCGCGTGCAGGCTCATGGCCAGGCCGACGATCTGGATGAGAGGCAGGCCGAGCGCGCCGGTGACACCCACGAGGACCTTGGCCGGGTCGGCCGCGATCCCGGCGACGGTCGCCCCGGCCGCACGCAGGAACGGCCACACCTTGTCGTGCAGGAAGCGCCGGCCGGGCGGGGTGAGGACGAGCAGGCCCCCGGCGGCGAGCGCCAGGGCGACGGCCCACAGCAGAAGCCGGCCCGCAGGCAGATCCGGATGCACTCCGGCGTGGCGCCGTCCCGCCCAGGCGAAGAAGGCCGCGGCGATCACGGCGTTGGAGAGCGCGCCGGCCAGGCTCTGAAGCCCGACGGAGGCCGTGGCGGCCCCGGTTTCGATGCCCGTCTTCTGCAGGTAGCGCAGATTGAGCGCCATGCCGCCGACGTTGCTCGGAGTGATCCGGTTCAGCAGTGAACTGGCGAACTGCACCTGGTAGGTGGGGCCGAACGGCAGCCTGTCCGGGATGGTGCCCCATTGCAGGCAGGTGGAGAAGGCCTGCGAGAGGAAGGTGACGGGCAGTACCGCGAGCACCCACCACCAGTTCGCGTCGCGCAGCGCGTCGGCGGCCTCCGGGGCATGGGCCAGCTGCGGAAGCACAAGGTGGAGGACCAGAAACGCGCTCACCAGTCCCAGGGCGCTCTTCCAGGTGAAGCGCGCCAGATGCGCGGGCGGTACTGACGGTACGCCGGCGGCCGTTTCGACCTCGCCGGCGAGATCGCGCAACAGACTGGGGCGCCCGCCTGCGCGCAGGGTTCGCCGCCGGGCGCCCTGGCCGGCGGTCCGTGCGCGGGCCTGGTCGTACCGGGCGACCTCATGCCGCGCGGGGCCGATCAGCGCGAGCGGCTGGAGGTACGGCAGCGCGGTGGCCAGCCGTTCCGGTCCCAGGCCGGCCAGTGCGCACGCGACGGCGCGCTGGGTACCGACCCGCATCGCGGTCGTGGTCAGCAGTTCGGCGATGTCGCTGCCGAGCACGTCGGGCGGCGCATTGAGCTGGGCGTGCGCGAACGCGGAGAGGCGGCTCGCACCGCCCGCCTCGACGAGGACGTGTTCGGGGTGCAGCTCCCCATGTCCCAGCCGGTGCTCCTGGAGACGGGCCACGGAGGCCCACACCCCGACGAGGACCTGGTCGGTGACCTCCTCGTCCGTCAGCGTGGACAGCGCACGGGCGTCGTCGTCGACGGTCGCCACGAGCGCGCCGCCCCCGGCCACCGGATACGCCATCACGGGTTCGTCCACCCGGGCACCGGTACGGGCCGCGAAGACGAGCATGAGCAGTTCGTGCTCGGCGGCTCCGAGCGGTGACTGGGCGGTCGAGTCGGCGGGGTGGCGCAGCAGCGTCCGGCGGGCGAGCCGGTGGAACAGATCACGGTTGTGGTCCTCGGCGGCGAGCACCCGCACGGCCAGCCGGGAACCGGCGGCGGTTTCGGCCCGGTAGACGGTCCCCTCCCCCGGCCGCTGTTCTTCCGAGGGCAGCTCACTCAGGGTGGCCACCGGGATTCCGGAGCCGACGAGCGCGTCGGCGACCGCCTGCGCCGCCGGGCGGTCGGCCGGGGCCCCGGCCAGCAGCAGCACGGCCGACCCGGCCGCACCGCCCACGGCGAGTGCGGCGACGGCGTCCAGCGGCACGATCGCGGCGGCGACCACGCTCAGCACGGCACATACGGCGTTCACCGACCACAGCGCCCGCCGCGGGCGTGCCCCGAACCACGGCCCCGCCGCGCAGGTCGCCGCCGTGCAGGCCGCCAGGTACACGGCCGACGGCCAGCCCGCCTGCACCAGGCCGCCCCGGCCTGCCAGCACCTCCGGCCACGCATCCGGCCTGCTGCGCACGAACGCCAGATGCGTCAGCGACCAGGCGACCAATGCTCCCAGCGCCGCCGCGGGCCCCACCCGCAGCACCGGGGCGACCCGCCGCCGCAGCGCCCACACCGCCAGGGCCGCGATCGGCGCGAGCACGGCGACCACCTGCACCGCTCCCACGAAACCGTCACGCAGAGCCGGCGGCAGCGCCGTCACCGAGCTGAGCAGTCCCTGCTGCACCGTACGGGCAGTGTCGCGCGTCGCGACCGCCAGCAGCACCGTCACGAGAAGCGCGGCCAGGGACACCACCAGCCGCCACAGATCGGCCGCCCGGCGGACGGCACGTCGAGGCGGAACATCGATCACGGGCGCCAAGGAGCGTGCCGAGCCGACAGCGACAAAGCCAGGGTGCGACACCGGCGTCGACCTCCAAGCATCCTCGCCCATTCGTGCGGCATCGATGCTCTCGTCGGCGTTTGGTCCGCGCATCCGTCAGATGACTGCATGGCGTCATGTGACGCTCCGCCGCCACGCGTTCGCGAACCGATCCGCCTGCGGAACCCGGTGATGAGGTACCGACTTCAGTCGCATGACAGATCACCGTCCGGCGGACCGTTCCTAGCGTCGGCAGCCGGCGCTCGTCTGAGCCCGACCCCCCTCCTGACGCACCATCACCTCGCACGTCCCCATGGAAGAGCCAACATGAACGACATACACGTCGCCACCCACGGCACCCCGGACACCCATCGACACGTCGCCGTGGTCGGCGCCGGGGTCATCGGTTCCTCATGGACCGCCCTGTTCCTGGCCAAGGGGCTGACCGTCACGGTCACCGACCCCCTGCCCGACGTGGCTCGGCAGGTGCACGACCAACTACAGGCGGCCGTACCTACCCTGCGCGCGCTCGGCCTGCCCACCGACGACCTCGAACGCAACCTGTACTTCGAGGCCGACCTCGGCAAGGCGGTCGCGGACGCGGACGTCGTGCAGGAGAACGGCCCCGAACGCCTGGCCGTCAAACAGGACGTCTTCGCCCGGATCGAGCAGGCCGCACGTCCCGACGCTCTCCTGATCAGCTCCACCTCGGGCATTCGCGCCACCGACATCGCGCAGGCGCTGCGCCGGCCGGCGCGCCTCGTCATCGGCCATCCCTTCAATCCGCCGCATCTCATCCCGCTGGTGGAGGTGGTCCCCGGGGAGAAGACCGACCGGGAAGTGGTCGAGCGTGCCGTCGCCTTCTACACGGCGCTCGGCAAGAAGCCCCAAGTCCTACGCAAAGAGGCCCCGGGATTCGTCGCCAACCGGCTACAGGCCGCGCTGTTTCGCGAGGCCGTCAACCTCGTGGTGCAGGGCGTGGTGACCGAGTCGGAACTCGACGAGATCGTGACCTCCTCCATCGGCCTGCGCTGGGCCGTGGCAGGCCCCTTCCGCAGCTTCCACCTCGGTGGCGGCCCCGGCGGCCTGCCCCACTTCCTCGAGCACCTCGGCCCCGGCCTCGAAGGCCTCTGGCACGACCTCGGCACCCCGGAACTCGACGAGCCGACCGTCCGACTCCTCTCCGGGCAAGCCCGCTTCGGCGCGAGTGTCGAGGAACTGGACGCCGCACGGGACGAGGCACAGGTCAGGGTCATGCGGGCGGTGTCCGGGTCGCCCGACCCCACCGTCCGAGCGGGTCGGGCGGAGCGCTCAGCTGGCAACTGAGCGCGGTACGGCGGTCAGTCACATTGCAGAAGCGCCGAACGGCAGCCACTCGGCATGGTGCTCTCATCGTTCAGCGCCTTCCCGGTTGGCGGCCCTCCAGAGGCAGCCACGGTGGTGCGCTCCCAGCAAGCACGAACGGGATTCTCCATGACCGATCGCCGATCGCTCCGTCCGCTTTCCGGCGCCCTTGCGGCTTCTCCTACCCTCGAACGCCTGCTACGGGACGACCCTCTCCTGCATGTCATCCCGACGATCTGCCCGTCCGGGCTGCGGTTCGAAGGAGAAATTGACCTTTGTTCCCGGGATCTACTGGCCGCAGCCCTAAATGAAGAGGTCCAATTCGGCATCGGCGATCTGCACGTCGATCTGACGAGCGTCACCTTCATCGATGTCGCCGGCATTCGCATCATGACGACCGCTGCCAGGAGGCTCAGCCGCGACGGCCGCCGTCTCCTGCTGCACGGCATGCCCCCCTGTGCACGCAAAGTGCTCCAGCTTCTGCGGTGGGAAACGACCCCCGGCCTGATGCTCTGCATCGGCGCGCTGCAACGAGCCTGCAGTACCGGCAGCAGTCGTATGACAGATCGCAACGGGACGCGACGTCTCTAGCGTTCAAGGCGAACGCCACGGCCTCGGTCGGGGTCGGGCACCGCACCATGCATTCCCGCCTCGTGTCGGTAGCGAGGCGACACCCTCGTATGCGGAAGGTCACCATGTTCAGTTCGTCCAACGCACTCCTCTGGCGCGGCCTGCTGGCCCTCGTCATCGGCATAGTCACCGTCTCCTGGCCCGGCATCACCGTCGGCGCCTTCGTCGTCCTCTTCGCCGTCTACGCGTTCATGAGTGCGTTCACGGACGGTGCCCGTGCTTTCGCCTCCGACAGGGTGGGGCCCGTCCTCGGCTGGCTGCTGCTCGCCCTGCTCTCGCTGGCGGCCGGTGTGATCGCGCTGGCGTGGCCCGGCATCACGGCTCTCGCGCTCACGATCTGGGTCGCCGCCTGGGCACTGACGACGGGTGTCATGGAGATCGTCCTGGCCTTCCAGCGCGGCGAGACGGCGGGCGAGCGGGCCCTGTTCCTGCTGACCGGCCTGGTGTCGATCGTGCTCGCCTTCGTGCTGTTCGTCCGTCCGGACATCGGCGCGGTCTCACTCGCCACCGTCTTCGGGCTGTTCAGCATGGTGTACGGCGTCTCGGCGGTCTTCGCCTCGTTCGAGGAGCGACGCCGTCGTAGCGACACGGGCCGTCCCGAGCCGGTCACCGCCTGAGCGGTCGGCGGCGCGGTTCGACCGCAAGGGGAATCACCACGCTGAGCGCACTGTTGTCCGGCACAGCAGCCCTCGTACGAAGTACGAATCCCAAGGAGGCCGAGCGTGTACGGCGACTCAGCAACGGTCCGCAAGATCCTCACCGAGCTCGGCGACACCTGGGCGATCGTGGGGCTGTCGGCGAACCAGCGGCGTGCCGCATACGGCGTCGCCGACGTCCTCCAGCGCTTCGGCAAGCGCATCGTGCCAGTGCACCCGAAGGCCGAGACGGTCCACGGTGAACAGGGATACCCCTCCCTGGAGGCGATCCCCTTCCCCGTGGACGTCGTCGACGTGTTCGTCAACAGCGACCTCGCGGGCGCGATCGCCGACGAGGCGGTCGCGAAGGGTGCCAAGGCGGTCTGGTTCCAGCTCGACGTCATCGACGAGGCGGCGTACGACCGCACCCGCGCGGCTGGCCTGGACATGGTGATGGACCGCTGCCCGGCGATCGAGATTCCCCGACTGGGTTAGGGTCCGGACGCATACCAAGGCGCCTTTCTCCTCGAGGAACACAGATGCACGACTCCCCCTGCTGCTCGCCGTCGGGACGCGGGCCGGCCCGGCCTGTGCCGCTGTCCGCACCGCCACCCACGGTGACCTCGGGCGGCTCCACCGAGGGAATGGTGCTGCTTCCCGGGGGCGAGTTCCTGATGGGGGCGGAGGACAGCGAGGGGTTCCCGGCGGACGGAGAGGGTCCGGTGCGGGCGGTCGCCCTCGACGCGTTCCGCATGGACGCCTGCGCGGTGACCAACGCCGAGTTCGCTGCGTTCGTCGCCGACACCGGGCACCTCACCGACGCCGAGCGGTTCGGCTGGTCGTACGTCTTCGCGGGCTTCCTGCCCGGCGCCCTGCGGCGCGACGCCCCGCGTCCCGAGCACACGCCCTGGTGGTGCGGGGTCGAGGGCGCGTCCTGGCTGTTTCCGGAGGGACCCGGCAGCACGGTGGAGGAGCGTGGCGACCACCCGGTGGTGCATGTGTCGTGGCAGGACGCGGCGGCGTACGCGGTCTGGGCGGGCAAGCGGCTGCCCACGGAGGCCGAGTGGGAGTACGCGGCCCGCGGTGGCCTGGAGCAGCGGCGCTATCCCTGGGGTGACGAGCTGAACCCTGACGGCGAGTTCCGCTGCAACATCTGGCGCGGCACCTTCCCCACCAAGAACACCGCCGAGGACGGCTATCGCGGTACCGCGCCGGTGGACGCCTTCGAACCCAACGGCTTCGGCCTGTACAACCTGTCCGGGAACGTCTGGGAGTGGTGCGCCGACTGGTGGAGCACCGACCACACGGCCGCGGACCGCAGCAACCCGGCCGGACCGGGCTCCGGCACCGCCAAGGTCATCCGCGGCGGCTCGCACATGTGCCACAAGTCCTACTGCAACCGGTACCGCGTCGCCGCCCGCAGCGCCAACACCCCCGACAGCTCCAGCGGCCACACGGGCTTCCGCTGCGTGCAGGACATGCGTCCATGAGGCCAGGACATACGTCCGCCATTCGAATCGGCACTCCCCCGCAGCGCCCCGACGCCCCCATAATGCACGGGTGACCTTCGCCACCCCCCACCCCAACTCCCCCGCCCCGCAACGCTTTCCGGTCGTCATCGTGGGCGCCGGGCCCGCCGGGCTGACCATCGGCAACATCCTGCGCGCCGCCTCCGTCGACTGTGTGGTCCTGGAGACCGAGACACGGGAGTTCATCGAGCGACGGCCGCGGGCCGGAGTCATCGAGGAGTGGGCCGTACGCGGTCTCGAACGGCGCGGTCTCGCCGTGAACCTGCTGGAGCGGGCCCAGTTGCACACCGAGTGCGAGTTCCGCTTCGCCGGCGAGCGATTCCGGTTCTCGTACGGCGAGCTGACGGGACAGCATCACTTCGTCTATCCGCAGCCGTTGCTCGTGACGGACCTGGTGCGCGAGTACGCGGACGTGCGGGGCGGCGCCATCCGCTTCGGCGTGCGGGACGTCGAGCTGCACGACCTCGACTCGGACCGGCCGTCGGTGTCGTACCTCTGCCCCGAAACCGGTCAACGGCAGGTCCTGCACTGCGATTTCGTCGCGGGCTGCGACGGGGCTCGCGGCGTGACCCGGACCGTGCTGCCGCCCGACCGGGCCCGGATCTCCCGCCACGACTACGGCATCGGGTGGCTCGCGCTCCTCGCCGAGGCACCGCAGTCCGCCGACTGCGTCGTGTTCGGCATGCACCCGGGCGGCTTCGCCGGACACATGGCACGCAGCCCAGAGGTCACCCGCTACTACCTGGAGTGCCCGCCCGGAGACGACCCGGAGAACTGGTCGCAGGACAGGGTCTGGACCGAACTCCAGGCACGGCTCGGCGCGTCCGGCGCCCCGCCGCTCACCGAGGGACGGCTGATCGAGAAGCGCGTCCTCGACATGCACAACTACGTCGTCGAACCCATGGTGTTCGGCCGACTGTTCCTGGCGGGCGACTCGGCCCACCTCACCGCGCCGATCGCCGCCAAGGGCATGAACCTCGCCCTGCACGACGCCTTCCTGCTCGGCGACGCGCTGGTCGCCCACCTCACCAAGGGCGACGGCAGCGGGCTGGACGGCTATTCGGCGGCCTGTGTGAACCGCGCCTGGGACTACCAGGAGTTCTCGGAGTGGCTCTCCGAGGTCTACCACGGCACCTCGTCGGGCAACCCGTACCGCGCGGGCACCACCCGCGCCCGTCTGCTCCGCCTCTTCGAGTCACCCGTGGCGGCGGCCGCGTTCGCCGAAGGGTACCTGGGGCTGAACACCGGCGGCTGACGGCTCCCGGCGTCAGTCGTGCACGGGCCGGTCGCTGAGCCGGTGGTCGGCCACGTTCAGCGCCTCGTCCACGAGCCGGCGCAGGTGCCCGTCCCGCAGCGAGTAGATCACCCGGCGCCCTTCCTTCCGCGTGGTCACCAACCCCGCGAGCCGCAGCCGGGCCAGGTGCTGGCTCACCGCCGGCCGCGCCGCCCCGCACGCCTCCGTCAGCGTCGTGACGTCGGCCTCGCCTGCCGTCAGGGCGTGCAGCAGCGTGAGGCGGGTGCGGTCGCCGAGCAGCGCCAGGACCTCGGCGGCGAGTGCGAACTGTTCCTCGCCGGGGGTGTGCGGATGCGCATGGTGCGCAGATGACAGGTGCATGCGTGCGCTCATACGCACATAATGGCGCCGTGGGCGGGAACGTGTCCACCAAGACGCACCGGAAGGGGACCCACGTGAGCGACGGGCACGACCACGGGCACAAGCACCACCACGCGCACCCTCCCCACAAGCACTCCCTGCGCCACCGCCTGAGCCACCTCCTCACTCCGCACTCCCACGAAACCGCCGACAAACTCGACTCCGCATTGGAGTCCTCCGCACACGGCATGCGGGCGCTGTGGGTCTCGCTGGCGGTACTGGGGGCGACGGCACTGGCGCAGGCGGTCGTGGTGGCCATGTCCGGTTCGGTCGCGCTGCTCGGCGACACGGTGCACAACACCGCGGACGCGCTGACCGCCGTACCGCTGGGGATCGCCTTCGTGCTGGGCCGGCGTGCGGCCACTCGGCGCTTCACCTACGGCTATGGACGCGCCGAGGACCTGGCGGGCATCGCGATCGTGCTGACGATCGCCGCGTCGGCGGCCTTCGCGGGGTGGACGGCGATCGAGCGGTTGATCGACCCGCGCCCCGTCGAGCACATTCCGGCGGTCGCCGTGGCCGCGCTCGTCGGCTTCGCGGGCAACGAATGGGTGGCCCGCTACCGGATCAGGGTGGGCCGGGAGATCGGCTCGGCCGCACTGGTCGCGGACGGACTGCACGCCCGTACGGACGGATTCACGTCACTGGCGGTGCTGTTGGGCGCCGGCGGCGCTGCGCTCGGCTGGCAACTCGCCGACCCGATCGTGGGGTTGGCGATCACGGCCGCGATCACGCTGGTGCTGCGCGACGCGGCACGCGAGGTGTTCCGGAGGGTGATGGACGCCGTCGACCCGGCGCTGGTGGACCGGGCCGAGCGGGCGCTCCGGGACGTGCCGGGCGTGCGTGAGGTGGGTGAGCTGCGGCTGCGCTGGATCGGGCATCGGCTGCGCGCCGAGGTGGCGGTCGTCGTGGACGGAGAGGCGACGGTACGTCAGGCTCACCGCATCGCCGTCGACGCCGAACACGCACTGCTGCACGCGGTCCCGCGTCTCACCGCGGCCCTGGTCCACGCCGACCCGGCGCCGGTCCCGGGCGAGGCCGATCCGCATCTGACGCTGGCCCACCACGCCTGAGGGTCAGACGGGAACGCCCAGCCCCTCCAGGACGACGGCCCCCGGCAGCTCCGCGAAGGCCTTCCCCGGCACCAGCAGCTTGCCCCGCCGACGCCCGCTGCCGACCAGGACGTACGGCAGGTCGACGACGGCCGAGTCCACCAACAGCGGCCAGTCGGCGGGCAGTCCGATCGGGGTGATGCCGCCGTACTCCATGCCGGTCTCGCCGGTGGCGGTGTCCATGGACGCGAACGAGGCCTTGCGCGCTCCGAGTTGGCGGCGGACGACGCCGTTGACGTCGACCCGGGCGGTGGACAGGACCACACAGGCGGCGAGCGTGGTCTCGCCGCCGCGCTTGCCCGCGACCACCACGCAGTTCGCGGACTGCTCGAGCAGCTCCTGGCCGTAGTGCTCCACGAAGACGGCGGTGTCGGCCCACTGCGGGTCGGTGTCGACGTAGACGATCTGGTCGGCGGGGACGCTGCCGCTCCAGTGGCGTACGGCGTCGGCGACCGGCCGGGTCAGCTCGTCGAGGGAGTCGGGGGCCGGGGCGGCGCTGTCGAAGTGTCCGATGGGTGCGTCCATGACCGTACGGTAACAGGGCCGCCTCAGTGCACGGGCGGGACGGAGACGGCCATGACCATGCGCATCGGGGCGTCGCCCGTATTGCCGTACGTGTGCGGGGTGTTGGCCTCGAAGGAGGCGCTGGAGCCGGCCGGGACGCGGTACTCGACGCCGTCGACGGTGAGCGTCAGCTCGCCTTCCGTGACGTGCAGCAGCTCGACCGTGCCGGTGGGGTGCGGATCCGAGGGGCTGCTCTCGTCCGGCATCAGGCGCCACTCCCACATCTCCAGTGGGCCGGGGGCCTCGGTGCCGGCGAGGAGGAGGTTGTAGCTGCCGGCGTCGGTGTGCCACAGCCGTACGGCCTGCTCGGCGGGGACGATGCGGACCTTCGGGCCCTGCTCGTAGTCGAGCATGGTGGTGATGCTGATCCCGAGGGCGTCGCCGATCTTGACGACCGTACCGAGGCTGGGGTTGGTGCGGGCCTGCTCGATCTGGATGAGCATGCCGCGGCTGACGCCGGACCGCGCGGCGAGCACGTCCAGGGTGTAGCCGCGCACGGAGCGCCAGTGCTTGACGTTGCGCGCCAGGGACTGGGTCAGCAGGTCGAGGTCCGACACATTCCGTCCAACATCTAGGCCAATATTCTGCATGACATCGTTCACTTCATTGAACTACGGTGGGGTGCAACCGATGCACCTGATGTGTTCACCGAACTGTACTGCGAGGCTACCCGTGACAGCGTTCTTCGCCCTGGCCACCAGCCTGCTGTGGGGGCTGGCCGACTTCGGCGGCGGACTGCTGACCCGACGCACCCCGGCACTCACGGTGGTCGTCGTCTCGCAGACGATCGCGGCGGCCGTGCTCGGCGCGATCGTGGTGGCCACGGGCGCCTGGAGCGAGGCCGGTCCTCGCCTGTGGTTCGCCGTCGCGGCCGGACTGGTCGGGCCCGTCGCCCTTCTCTGCTTCTACAAGGCGCTCGCACTCGGCCCGATGGGCGTGGTCTCCCCGCTCGGCACGCTGGGCGTCGCCGTCCCGGTCGGTGTCGGGCTCTTCCTCGGTGAGCGGCCCGGTCTGATGCAGGTCGCGGGGATCGCGGTCGCCGTCCTCGGTGTCGCCCTCGCCGGCGGACCGCAGCTCAGGGGCGCGCCGGTGCAGCGTCGGGCCATCCTGCTCACGCTGGTCGCGGCGGTGGGCTTCGGCACGGTGTTCGCGCTGATCGCGGAGGCCTCGACGACCGTCACGGGCCTGTTCCTCGCCCTGTTCGTACAGCGCGTGACCAACGTGGCGGCGGGCGGCCTCGCCCTGTACGCCTCCGTGAAGCGCGGCGCGAACGCCCTGCCGGAGGACGGCTTCCCGTGGGCCTCGCTGCCGGCGCTGGCCTTCGTCGGCCTGGCCGACGTCGCGGCGAACGGCACGTACTCGGTCGCCGCCCAGCACGGCCCGGTCACCGTCGCCGCGGTGCTCGCCTCCCTCTACCCGGTGGTGACCGCACTGGCCGCCCGCGGCTTCCTCAGCGAACGGCTGCGAGCGATCCAGGCGACCGGCGCGGGCCTCGCCCTGGTCGGCACACTGCTGCTGGCGACGGGCTGAGCGGCCGCGGCGAGGTCCGGGTGCGTTCCCGCGTCGTTCGGTGCGCACGCTGGAGGTCCCGCCGATCGAGCGAAGCCGAGTGGGGGAAGAGCCACTTGGCCCTCCGGCCGGTGCGGCGAGAGTGCGTGCCGGCCGGCGTCGGGGCGTGCGTGCCCCCGGCCCCTCAGGCCTCGGCGTCGAGTTCGGCGAGCCGGGCCGCCGTCGCCTCGTCCAGGTCGGCGAGCGCAAGAAGTTGGTCGGGCGTGACCCCGTCCGGTATCGGCACCGGAGCCGGGGTCCGCAGCGGCGGCTGCCAGCCATCGCCGGGAGTCCAGCGTCGTACGACCCGGGCGGGCGCGCCCGCCACCACGGCATGGTCGGGTACGACACCTCGTACGACCGCCCCTGCCGCCACCACGACGTTCCGCCCGATCCGGGCGCCGGGCAGAATCACCGCGCCGGTGCCGATCCAGCAGCCCGAGCCGATCTCCACCGGCTCCATCCGGGGCCACTGCTTGCCGATGGGCTGGTGCGGATCGTCGTAGGAGTGGTTGGTGGACGTGACATAGACGTACGGCCCGAAGTAGCAGTCGCTGCCGATGGTGACCGTCGTGTCGGCGATGACGTGGCTGCCGCGGCCCAGGACGACACCGTCACCGATGCGCAGGATCGGCTCCGGGCCGAGGTCCAGGTCGGGCATCAGACCCGCGGTCAGTGTGACCTGTTCGCCGACGATGCAGTGGGCGCCCAGGTGGATCCACGGCTCGCCGAAGACCGTGCCGAGCGGGAAGGCGAGCCGGGTGGCTTCGCCGATCGCGCCGAAGTGGAATCGGCCGGGGTGGTCGGCCGTCACCGAACCCGTGCGCTGCACCCAGGCCCAGCCCGCGTGGACGCCGCGCTGCGCCAGTCGACGCCGCCAGGATGAGAACGTGTTCTTGCGCTTCGGCACGGGCTCACCGTACTCAGCGTGCGGCGCGCTCACGTGGTCGAGGGCCTGTGATCTTCGCCCTACCGGGTGGCGTACGGTTCGCCCAGGACATCGGCGGCGAGGAGAGGGCGATGACGCAGAGGGCGCTGGTCATGGGTATCGGGGGCAGGGAACCCAAGATCGACGGGGATGCCTTCGTGGCACCCACCTCGTCGGTGATCGGTGAGGTGACGCTGGAGGCCGGTGCGAGCGTCTGGTACGGGGCGGTGCTGCGGGGCGACGTCGAGCGGATCTCCGTCGGGGCTCAGGCCAACATCCAGGACAACTGCACGCTCCACGCCGACCCGGGGTTTCCCGTCAGCATCGGTGAGCGCGTGTCCGTGGGGCACAACGCGGTGGTGCACGGCGCGACCGTCGAGGACGACTGTCTGATCGGCATGGGGGCGACCGTGCTCAACGGCGCAGTGATCGGTGCGGGTTCTCTTGTCGCCGCGCAGGCCTTGGTGCCACAGGGGATGCGGGTGCCGCCGGGGTCGCTTGTCGCGGGCGTGCCTGCGAAGGTCAAGCGGGAACTCACCGACGAGGAGCGTCAGGGCGTCACGCTCAACGGAACCATGTACGCGGAGTTGGCCAAGGCTCACCGGGCAGAGCACGGGGACTGACGGCCGTAGCCGGTCTGCGGGTTGGTTGCAGCTGGTCGCGCAGTTCCCCGCGCCCCTGAAGGGGCGCCTCAGTCACCGGCGGGTACCGGCTCCGCCTCCTGCTGCACGGGCATTGCCTTCTTCGCCTTGCGCTTCAGCACCAGCATCGACGTCAGGCCGATGAGGACCGCCAGGACCAGACCCAGCCACGAGAAGCGCTTCAGCCAGGACTCGGCGACCACGCCCACGTAGTAGATGACGGCCGTCGTGCCGCCCGCCCAGACGATGCCGCCGAGGACGTTGGCGATGAGGAACTTCCAGTACGGCATCCGCAGTACGCCGGCGAGGGGGCCGGCGAAGATACGGAGCAGGGCGACGAAGCGGCCGAAGAAGACGGCCCACATGCCCCACTTCTCGAAGGAGCGCTCAGCGGTGGCGATATGGCCCTCGCTGAAGTGCTTGGGGAACTTCTTGCCCAGCCAGGCCAGCAGGGGGCGTCCGCCCTTGCGGCCGATGGCGTAGCCGATGGAGTCGCCGATGACGGCTCCCGCGCTGGCGCACGCGCCGAGGATGACCGGGTCGATGTCGCCGTGCTGGGAGGCGAGCAGCGCGGAGGAGACCAGGATGATCTCGCCCGGCAGCGGGATGCCCAGGCTCTCCAGGCCGATGACCACGCCCACCAGTGCGTAGATGGCGACCGCGGGTACCGTCTCGAGCCATTCCTGGACGTGCAACGCCGGTTCCTCCCCTTGCATCCTGCATGTCTTCCCGGCGTGCGCCCGGCTGCCGGGCGCACGCCGGGAAGCCTACCGGGTCACGCCGACACCTCTGCGCCCCACAGGTAGCAGTGGCGTCACCGCACGCCCCGCTCTACCCGCGCACGTCCCCTCGCCCGCGCAGCCGAAGATCCCGCGACGACGCCCCGACCCAGACCGTCCGCGGGCCCGTGCCGAGCGCCCAGTCATGGACCGTCGGGTCCCACGAGGAGAGAGTGCGCGCGGCGATGTGCACGGTGACGTGCCGCTGCTCGCCCGCGCGCAGGGAGAGCCGCCGGTATCCGCCCAACACCCGTACCACCTGGTCGAGTCGGAGGTCGGGGGACTTCCCGACGTACACCTGCGGCACGGCGACACCCGCGCGCCGGCCGGTGTTGCGGACGGTGAAGGCTACGTCGAGCCCGCCGCCGGCGGTTCGCACGGACAGGTCCTCGTAGGAGAAGGAGGTGTACGACAGCCCGTGTCCGAAGGGGAACAGCGGCGGCACGCCCTCGGCGTCGTACCAGCGATAGCCGAGGCGGATGCCCTCCGAGTACTCCTCGCGGCCGTCGACACCGGGGTAGCGGGCGGCGTCGCCGGCGACCGGGTGACGGTCGTCGTCGACGGGGAAGGACTGGGTGAGCCGGCCACCGGGGTCACAGTCGCCGAACAGGACGGCGGCGGTGGCGGCGGCGCCCTCCTGGCCCGGGTAGTACATCTGGAGCACGGCCCCGGTGCGCGCGAGCCAGGGCATCGACGTGGCGGACGAGGTGTTGAGGACGACGGTGGTGCGCGGGTTCACCGCGGTCACCGCCTCGATGAGCTCCTCCTGGTGCCCGGGGAGCGCGATGCTCGTGCGGTCCTGGCCCTCGGTTGCGTCCTCGTAGGCGAAGAGCACGACATGGCGGGCGGCGCGCGCGACCCGTACCGCCGCGGCGACGTCCTTGGCGCGGGTCGCGCCGGTGGTGTGCCGCAGCCGGAACAACTGGCCGGTGTCCCCGCCCTTCGCGGTGATCTTCAGGGTGTGCGTGCCCTTGGTGAGCCGCACGGTCGCGCGGCGTACGTTCAGACCGTCGGGCGCGGTGTAGATGAGGCCTCCGCTGAACCACTCCCCGTAGCCGGGCTTGACCGGGAACAGTTCCTTGCCGTCGACAAGGACCTTCGGGCGGAGGGCGGCCGACGCGGCCGAGTAGTGGATGACGAAGGTCCATTCGTCGGCCTCGGCGACGGTCAGCTTCCCGTCGTACGTCCATGTCCTCCCGGTGCCGACCCCTTGGCCCTCGCTCGTGAAGTCCGGCGAGAGCGCGGACGCCGGGAGCGGTTTGCCGTAGAGGTCCTCGCCGAGCGCGGACGTCACCTTCGCGCCCCGTCCCGCGCGCACCCTGATCGCGTCGAGGGGGCTGTCGGCGTGGTCGGGGACGACATGGGCGCTGCCGCCGCCGCTGACGAAGGGCAGCGTGCCCGTCGGGCCGATCACCGCGATGTTCCCGGCGGTCAGGGGAAGGGTGCCCTGCTCGTTGCGCAGCAGGGTCGCGCCCGCCTTGGCGACCTCCAGGGCGACGGCCGCGCCGGCCTCGGCGTCGCGGGCCGGGCGCGGCGAGGCCTTGCCGCCGAGCAGGCCGAAGCGGTCCAGCACGGTGAGGACGCGCCCCACGGCCCGGTCGATGTGCTGCTCCAGCACGCTGCGGTCCTGGGCGGCGGTCTTGAGTGCCGCGCCGAAGTAGGCGCCGTCGGGCATCTCCATGTCGAGGCCCGCGGTGAGGGCGTTGACGGTGCTGTGCGCGGCATGCCAGTCCGTCATCACCCAGCCGTCGAAGCCCCAGCGGGTGCGCAGGATGTCGGTGAGGAGGGGCTTGCTCTCGCAGGCGTAGGTGCCGTTGACCTTGTTGTAGGCGCCCATCACCGCGCCGGCGCCGGCCCGCACGGCCGCTTCGAAGGCACGCAGCTCGGTCTCGTGCATGGTCTGCTCGTCGATCCGCACGTCGACCGTCGTGCGGTCCTTCTCCTGGTTGTTCATCGCGTAGTGCTTGACGGTCGCGATGAGCCCCTCGCCCTGGATGCCCTCGATCTCGGCGGCGACGAGGTCGGAGGAGAGCAGCGGGTCCTCGCTGAAGGTCTCGAAGTTGCGGCCCGCGTACGGGGTGCGGATGAGGTTGACCATCGGGGACAGCAGGACGTCCTGGCCGAGGGCGCGGCCCTCGCGTCCGATGACCTGGCCGTAGCGGCGGGCCAGGGCGGGGTCGAAGGCGGAGGCCAGCAGCACGGGGGCGGGCAGGGCGGTGGCGTGCTTGGTGACGCGGACTCCGGCCGGGCCGTCGGCGAGGCGCAGCGGTGGGATGCCGAGGCGTTTCACTCCGGGGACGTAGCCCGCCTGGCCGAGCGTGGCGGGGTCTGTGGCACCGTGCAGCAGGGAGATCTTCTCGTCGAGGGTGAGCTTGGCGATGAGTGCCTCGACGCGTGGAGCGACTCCCGCGTCGGGCTTGTCCTGCGCCCAGGCGCGGGACGGCGGAGTGAGTCCGCCGGTGGCCGCCGTGGCGACGGCGATCGCGGCGCCCAGCAGACGCAGGGTGGATCGCCGGGAGACGGTGTCGGTCATGGGCCGTCACTCCTTCGGTGTGCGGGCACGCCGATGTGCACCGCGGATGCGCCGGGCGCCCTTGGCTGCGTTCGCCCTCTGAACGCACTATGCGACAGAACCGACTTGACACTCCGTTAGGCACCACGGGCGCGGCGGGAAAACTATGCCCGTGGGTGACTCGTGTCAATGAGCTGAGCAGGACCCGAAGACGGGGTCACCCGGACCGGGCGACCCCGTGATCACTGAAGTGCGGCTCCAAGAGTTGCGAGAGCGGACACCGCCGGTGCCGCCGCCGCGTCCACGACATGGACCTGGGCCGAGAGATCGCCGGCGCGCTTGTCCGGCGCCTCGGGTTCGGCCGCGGCCTGAACGGAACGCGGCCGGTACTGCTCCGTCGGAGCGTCGGGCTCCGGCTGCGAGGGCTGGTCCGGAGCCTTGCGCACGTCCGGCTCGGCGGCCCCGGACTCGCCCGGTGCCTCGTCGCCCGGTTCGACCACCCACCTCTGGTCCGCGGATCCGTCCCGGTCGGTGACGACCACGTCGTTCCCCGCGCCGGGCGCGACGGCCTGTCCCTTGCGCCAGCGGAGCAGCAGTTCGCCGTGCACGGTGAGGTCGTACTGCACCTGCCCCGCGTGCACCACACACCCGGCCAGGGCGACCGAACCCCGGTCGGCGTCGGAGCCGAGGCAGAGGGCGGGATCGGCGAGGCTGCGCAGCAGCCCGTCGTTCTCGTACGACCACTGCTGCGACCCGGCGGACGAACACGCCGCCAGTACGGCCGCCGTACCCGACTCGACCCGGCCGTCCCTCACATCAAGGCAGGCGTCGGCGGCCGTGTTGCGCAACCTGCCGCGGCCGAGCTCCGAGGGCCGCTGCGCGGAGGCGGACGACGGCCCGGACGCCGCGTTCGACCGGCTGGAACTGCCGCTGGGCACGCCCCAGGTGGCCTCCGCGCTCGGGACACCGTTGTCATCGGACCAGCCTTTGGCGGTGAGGACGGTGGCCAGCAGCGCGAGGGCGGTCAGGCCGACTCCGACGACGACGGTCTTGGTGTGCCGTCTGGCCGGGGCGAAGGCACCGGCGGGTACGGGCCGGTGGCGTCCACTGCTCCTCGGACGGCCGTGCGCGACGGGCGCGTTCCGGGGGCCGCCGCGGCCCGGCCGCGAGTCGAGATAGCGGACCGCGCCCCAGCCGAGGACCGTTTCGGCGAGCAGCACTTCCAGGCCGCCCTCGAAATGACTGAGCTGCTCGGCGGCGTGACGGCAGTACCGACACTCCATCAGATGACGTTGGACATCGGGCAGTAGGGCACCGCCGCGGCGAATCGGTACGTCGAGGAGGCGGTTGTAGAAGCGGCATTCGGCAGAGGGCGCGAGTTCCCGGTGGGCACGCACGCAGCCCGCCCGGAATTGTTCACGCACTTGCTCAAGAGCGGCCGTCGCGGTGCCCGAATCGACCCCCAACAGACCAGCTGGTACGGATATGGGTTCAGCCTCGGCCTCGGTGTGCCAGAGCAGACATTGCGAGGCCCCCGGAAGGCTACGGAAAGCGCGTTCTGCGAGCCGTCGCCTTTCGGACGTCACAGAGCGCGCGGCAAGCAGCCCACGACCGCCGGTCGTTTTGCGGAGTTCGGGCAGCAGCGCTGAAACGCTTTCCTCGCCGGCCCACTCCTTGACCGTGTCCCGTACGGCCGCGAGGAGACGGGGGCGCAGGGCACCGCCGGTCGGCCGTGCGAGCACTCGATGGAACGCGGCGGTGGCCGCCATCGACGCGGAACTCTCCGCCGAGGCCAGGCAGATGACGGCGTAGTCATAGGTCGCCCGCCAGTGCCGGGCGAGCAGCAGAGCCACAGCACGGCCACCGTCGTCGGGTCCGTTCAACTGGGCGACGAGATTGCGGTCGGACTCCCCCGGACTCGTTCCGGGCCGTGGCGGGTAAGGGGGGCGTGGGGGGTAAGGAGATTGCACTGAACCATTTCCTTCCAAGCCGCTGGACGGCAAAGCGAATGCCCGCCCGTCGGAAAAGCAAGTGCTTGATTGGTGCAGACCACAGAAAAGGACGCTGACCTTTACCTTCTTGCGGGAGGCTCACCTTCGCACAAACAACTCACAGGGAACAAGGAGTTCGAGTGACCAAAGTTCAAAGTGCCGGAATTTCAGAACTGTTACCATCGGTATCCGCACCCGCATTCGAAAAACTGCCGGAGTCGGTCCGTCAAGTTGTGTGCGCTGAAAGCCGGTTGGCACACGAAACCTTCAACTTCTGTTGAGCCGCGGGGAGTCACCACCGACGGCCCGCCTCCCCGGGGATCCCGGGATCCCCGGGGAACCACACCCACAGCCGCCTCCCAAGATTTTCTCGCGGCTTTCCCATCCACGTCCGCCACGATGTCCCGCATGATCTCCCCCCACTCCCACCCCTCCCCCGACGCCGCCCGCCCGGTCCGCAAGGCGGTCGTCCCGGCCGCCGGGCTCGGCACTCGGTTCCTGCCCGCGACGAAGGCCACGCCGAAGGAGATGCTCCCGGTCGTCGACAAGCCCGCCATCCAGTACGTCGTCGAGGAAGCCGCCGCGGCCGGACTCGACGACGTCCTGATGGTCACCGGCCGCCACAAGCGGGCCATCGAGGACCACTTCGACAACGCCCTCGAACTGGAACAGGTCCTCGCGGCCAAGGGCGACACCGTGCGCCTCGACGCCGTGCGCGACCCGGCACGCCTGGCCAACATCCACCACATCCGCCAGGGCGAACCCCTCGGCCTCGGACACGCGGTGCTCTGCGCCCAGAAGCACGTCGGCGACGAGCCGTTCGCCGTCCTCCTCGGCGACGACCTGATCGACCCGCGCGAGACGCTGCTCAGCCGGATGCTCGACGTCCGCGAACGGTACGACGGCAGCGTCATCGCCCTCATGGAGGTCCCGCCGGAGCAGGTCCACCTCTACGGCTGCGCGGCCGTGGAGCCGACCGGCGAGGACGGCGTCGTACGCGTCACCGGCCTCGTCGAGAAGCCGTCACACGAGGACGCGCCCAGCAATCTCGCCGTCATCGGCCGCTATGTCCTCGACCCCGGCGTCTTCGACGCACTGGCGCGCACCGCGCCCGGTCGCGGCGGCGAGATCCAGCTCACCGACGCCCTCCAGGAACTCGCCGCGGGCGGCACGGTCCGCGGGGTCGTCTTCGACGGACTGCGCTACGACACCGGCGACAAGGCCGACTATCTGCGCACGGTGGTCCGGCTGGCGTGCGACCGGCCCGACCTGGGGCCCGAATTCGTCGCCTGGCTCAAGGAGTTCGTGACCGGGCTCGAGGGCGCGGGTGAGGGTCGGCCCGGGGAGCGGTTCGCGGCCTGACCGGCCGGCCTCCTGCTGGAACACGAAGGCCCCGGGGCGCCCCTCCCCCGATGCCGCACGAAGGCCCCGGGACGAACCCGGGGCCTTCGTCTTCACGGCAGGTGCTCAGCCATTGGGCCGGAGCGTCCAGACCACGGTCATCTCGGTGGTGACGGCACCGTCCTCACGCTGGATGGCGACGGTCACCGGGAACTCCGGGCGCTTGCCCTCGTCGAGTTCGGCGACGACCTCGGCGACGGGTCGGCCGAGGGTGGCGGTGGCCGTGACCGGGCCCAGCGCGATCTTCTTGAAGGCGATCTCGGCAGTGACCGGCAGCGGCACGGCCCGCGAGAGCTGGTCCCCGAAGGCGGCCAGTACGATCGCGCCGCTGGCCGACTCACCGAGGGTGAACATCGCCCCGGCATGCGGACCGCCGACGTGATTGCGGTACTCGCTCTGGTCCGGAAGGGCCAGCACGGCCTTCTCCGGAGTGGTCTCCAGGTACTCCAGGTTCAGGGTACGAACCATCGGCACCGTGGCGGCGAGCATCTCGCCGATCGACATCTGGTCTGCGCTCATGACGGGAATGTTACCCACGAGTAGCTCATGTTGGCCAGATCCGTGTGGCCGGAGTGACGCCACGCCGGAAATGGTTCGGCAGGGCGGGGACAGCGCCGGCCGGTGACCTGCGCCGCCGACTCCCTCGTAGACCCAAGTGGGCAGGCTGTTACTACAGCCTGCCCACCGCCGCGTTCGCCGTGATCGAGACCGGCGGCGACGGGGGTGACATGGGCCCGCTGGTCGCGGTGGTGACGGCGGCACGCAATCCGCGGCGCGCCACCAAGCCCGGTGTCCCGGCGGGCGCCGCTCGCGGACAACGGCTCGGCCGATACCGAACGCGCCCTCGGGAGGCTCCGGGGACGGGACGGCGTCCCCATCCCCGACCGGACGCGCATCCCCCATCGAGCGACACAGGCCAGGCCAGGCCCGTGCCCGACGCTGCCCAGGAAGGCGTCGGACGCGGCTCAGCCGATACCGAACGCGCCCTCGGGAGGCTCCGGGGACGGAACCGCGTCCTCATCCCCGACCGGACGCGCATCGCCCACGAAGTGCCGTAGGGCGGGCCCGTGTTCGACGCGGGCCGGGAAGGGGTCGGATGCGGCGAGTCGGGACAGGGGGAGGATGTCGATGGGGTGGTGGGCGGCGACGAGTACGGCGTTGCCGAAGCGGCGGCCGCGTAGGACCCCTGGTTCGGCGATCAGTGCCAGGTCCTCGAACGTCGTGGCGAAGGTGGCGAGTTGGGAGCGTAGGAAGGTGAAAGGGGCGGCGTCGGCGAGGTTGGCGAGGTAGACGCCGCCGGTCCGCAGGACCCGGTCGGCCTCCGCGGCGTAGGCGATCGACGTCAGGTGGGCCGGGACACGGGAGCCGCCGAACACGTCCGCGACGATGACGTCGGCCGAGTCGGCGGGCGCCGCCGCAAGCCAGGCGCGCGCGTCCGCCGGGTGCAGGGCGATGCCGGACCCGTCCGGGAGCGGAAGGTGTTCGACGACCAGCTCCAGCAGCCCACGGTCGGCCTCCACCACGTCCTGCCGGGAGCCGGGCCGGGTCGCGGCCACATACCGGGGCAGGGTGAGCGCTCCCCCACCGAGGTGCAGGACGTCCAGAGGGCGCCCTGCCTCCGCGACGATGTCGAGCACGTGCCCCAGCCGCCGCGCGTACTCGAACTCCAGATGCGCCGGCTCATCCAGGTCGACATACGACTGCGGCGCCCCGTCGACCGTCAGCAGCCAGGCCCGCTTGCGATCGACGTCGGGCATGAGCTTGGCGGTGCCGTGGTCGACGGCCCTGGAGACGGGTATGGCTTCGTTCACTCCTCCATTGTGCGGTGAGCACGCCCACCCAGGGGCGTGGGGGACTGCGCGACCAGCAACAGCGGTCCCGCAGTCCCCCACACACACCGACCCCCCTCAGACAAGGGCCGTGACGGTCCCCGCCCCCACGGTCCGCCCGCCCTCGCGGATGGCGAATCCGAGTCCGGGCTCAAGAGGAACCTCACGCCCCAACTCGACGGTCATCGTGACCGTGTCCCCGGGCCGGGCGACCCCCACTTCACCGAGGTCGACGTCACCCACCACATCCGCCGTCCGGATGTAGAACTGCGGCCGATACCCGGTCGACACCGGCGTCGTCCGCCCGCCCTCACGCGCCGACAACACATAGACCTGCGCCGAGAACCGACGGCTGGGCACCACGCTGCCGGGCGCGGCCACGACATGCCCGCGTCGGACCACATCGCGGGCGACCCCCCGCAGCAGCAGCGCCACGCTGTCCCCGGCCTGCGCCTCCTCCATCGGCTTGCCGAAGGTCTCCAGACCGGTGACCACGGTGTCGACGGAGGCACCGAGCACTTCGACACGGTCGCCAACCCGGACCGTGCCGCGCTCGACCGCGCCCGTCACCACCGTCCCCCGGCCGGTGATCGTGAGCACGTTCTCCACGGACAACAGGAACGGCGCGTCCAAGTACCGCTCGGGCGTGGGCACATACGTGTCCACCGCGTCGAGCAGTGCCTCGATCGACGCCGCCCAACGGGGGTCCCCTTCGAGCGCCTTGAGCCCGGAGACCCGTACGACCGGTACGGCGTCGCCCCCGTAGCCGTGCGCGGTGAGCAGGTCGCGGACCTCCAGCTCGACGAGGTCGATGAGCTCCTCGTCTCCGGCGTCGGCCTTGTTGAGCGCGACGACGATGTGGTCGACGCCCACCTGCCGGGCGAGCAGCACGTGTTCGGCGGTCTGCGGCATGATCCCGTCGAGCGCGGAGACGACGAGGATCGCCCCGTCGAGCTGCGCGGCCCCGGTGACCATGTTCTTGACGTAGTCGGCGTGGCCCGGCATGTCCACGTGCGCGTAATGACGGGTGTCGGTCTCGTACTCGACGTGCGCGATGTTGATCGTGATGCCGCGCGCGGCCTCCTCCGGCGCCCGGTCGATCCTGTCGAACGGAACGAAGGACGCGGCCCCGCGCTCGGCGAGGACCTTGGTGATGGCGGCGGTCAGGGTGGTCTTGCCGTGGTCGACGTGGCCCATCGTGCCGATGTTCAGGTGTGGCTTCGTGCGGATGTATGCCGTTTTGGACATGGCGGTACCTCGAAGTCTCTTTGTGAAGAGCGGGGACCCCATGGACTTGCCGACCCTCCCCCTGCGGGGTCCGCCGGACGATCCGGAGAGGGTCAGCTTCGGGCGCCGTCGGCAGCGGCCAGGAAGATCGCGACGGCAGCCTTCGGAGCATCCGCGACTGCGGATGCTGCAACGACGAAGGCGTACCGGAACATGGACCCGATCATTGCCGACGCCCTGCCCGACGTCGAACGATTTTTCGGGGCAGCGGAGTTCAAGCTCCGATGTTCTTCAGCGCCTCCCGCACCGACAGCGGCGCGAACCGGCCGCGTTCGCGCGCGACGAAAGCGCGTACGGCCTCCGGGTCGGTCTTGGCGTACTCGCGCAGGCACCAGCCGATCGCCTTGCGGATGAAGAAGTCCGGGTGGCCCGACTGCTGCAGGCAGTAGGCGAAGAGGCGCCGGCTGTCCGTGCGCTCCTTGTAGCGCAGTTGGTGGAGCAGCGCCGTACGGGCGATCCACAGGTCGTCGTCGACGATCCAGGCGTCCATCTCGGTCTTCAGCTTCGGGTCGGCCTCGACCAGGCCTCCCACCACGTGGGCGGCGAGTGCGTCGACCGTGTCCCACCAGGGGACGGTGCTCACCAGGTGCCGGGCCACCGGCAGGAAGCCCGAGGAGCAGCGGCCTGCGTGGCGGCGCAGATAGTCGACGGCGAAGTAGTGGTACTCGCGCTCGGGCAGCTCCCAGCAGCGCAGGACGATCGCGGTGCAGTCGGTCTCGGCGGGGCGGGGTACGCCCTCCAGGACGGTGCGGGTCAGGGTCCGTCGCGCCGGCGTCGTGAGGCCCAGGAAGGGAGCCACGTCCTTCATGTACGCCCGCATGGCCGCAGCACGTTCCGGGTTCGCCGCGGCGGCGTAGGTGGCGGTCAGCCGCGCCATGACGGTGTCAGCAATGTCACTGCGGGGTACGTTCTTTGTTCCCCTTCCTGTGACGCTCATGAGACGAACCATACGGCGATCACACACCTGCGTCGGTTAGTGTCGCCGAATGCTCGATGCCACCACCCGCTCTGGGGGCACCGCAACCACGGCCCCTCCCGCGGCCGCCGCCACGGAGCTCACCGTCGCCGTACCCACACCCACTCCGGTGGGCTTTGCCGCGCGTTGCACGAGAGCGCTGCTGTCACCGTGGTCACGGCTGTCCCTGCTGCTCGTGATGCTCGCGGCGGGCGGGGCGTCGGTGCTGCTCTTCGAGCCCCAGAAGCTCATGGCACAGGGCTGGCCGCCACAGGTCGGCGGTGCCACGGCGCTGGTGGTCTTCACCGTGGCGTACGGACTGGTCACCGTGGCGTTCGTGCCGCGGCCCCTGCTGAACCTCGCGGCCGGCGCGCTCTTCGGCTCGGCGCTGGGCCTGGGCGCCGCCATGGCCGGAACCGTGCTCGGGGCCGGGATCTCCTTCGCGCTCGGCCGGATGCTCGGCCAGGACGCCCTGCGCCCACTGCTGCGCGGCCGGTTGCTCAAGGCGGCGGACAACCAGTTCAGCAAGCACGGTTTCCGTTCGATGCTGGCGGTGCGCCTCTTCCCCGGAGTGCCGTTCTGGGCCGCGAACTACGCCGCCTCCGTCTCCCGCATGGGCTACCTCCCGTTCCTCCTCGCCACCGCCCTCGGTTCGATCCCCAACGTCGCCGCATACGTCGTCGCCGGCGCCCGTGCCGGCGCACCGACGTCCCCGGTGTTCCTGATCGCCGTAGCCGCCATCGCACTCCCCGCCCTCGCAGGCGCCATCCTGGCCTGGCGCAAACGCCACCACCTACGCCGCCGCTGAACGCTCCGCTGGGAGTGCCGCCAGTGGGAACGGCCACGCGTGGCCGCCGGCCGACTGCGGCTGCGGCTGCGGCTGCGGCGGGGCTGATCGCTCGCCCGCTCTCGGCTTCTCCCCCGCTCTCGGCCGTGCTCAAGCGGGGAACCCCATCCCGGCGACGCAATGCGCCACACGCACCTCGCAGCACACCCGCAGGCACCCGGCTCCACGATGTCGGGACCGAAGGCGGCGTAGAACTTCAATCCGCCGCCGTCGTCGTCACCAGGGGTGCGCCTCCAGGTACTTGGTGACCTCCGCGCGCTCCCAGGCCCCGTCGGCCACGACGATCCGGTAGCGGCGGGTGAGGGTGTCGCCGGGAGGGAGTTCCAGTTCGTCGAAGAAGGACCATGAGGGGGCGACGCCGGCGAAGGGCTCGTTGCGGACGAACCAGTGGGCGGGGTGGGCGTGTCGGTCGCCGAGGTGGTCGTTCTCGGGGGCGTGGGCGAAGACGAGGGTCGCGTGGCCGTCGGTGCCGTCGTGCTCGCCGGAGAGGGCGAGCCAGGGCGCCTGGGTGCCCATCAGCTCCGGGCCCTCGCCGTCCGGCCCGATGATGCGCCCGTCCCGGAAGGCTCGCGGGCCGCGCCAGAACAGGCCCGTGTAGCCGGCCATCGCACGCCCCGCGGTGGTCGGACTGCCGAACCGCAGCGGCTCGTCGCGCCGGTTGGTGGTGGCGGTCGTCCAGGTCAGCGCCCAGGACCCCGCCCCCGGATCGACGTCGTGCACCTCGATCCGGCGCTCCTCCTCGGCCCACAGCTCACCGCCGTACGGGTGCCAGGTGAGCCGCTCGGCGATGACGACGCGGTCACCGTCCGAGGAGATCTCGTCGAAGCCGACGTGCGCCATCGATCCGACGCGGTCGGGGAGTTCGAGATATCCCTGTCCGTGGACATAGGTGTTGCCGCCCCACAGATTCGCCCCGGACAGATGCGAGGCCGTGAGCGACAGGCCCTTGTGCCAGCGGTGGTCGTTGGGGCGGTAGTCGGTGACGACGTCGCCCGCGAGGGTCCGGATCGGATGGACGTACGGCCTCGGCGCCTCCCAGGCTGCCTCCGGCCGGTAGACGTAGGAGAGAAGCTCCACACCGGTGCCCGGATCGGTCACGGTGATGCGGTCGCCGTGCGCGTGGACGATGCGCAGCCCGGTCATCCGGACACCTCCTCGGCCCCCGCGGGCGCCCAGCCTGCTACGCCCCCGTGCATCGCCACGTAGAACGGGTCGCCCGGGCCGATCTCGCCCGCCTTCACCGTCGTGTCCGTGAACGCCGACTTGTAGAGCGCGGCGATCAGTTCCAGGCTCGTCCGCCCGTCCGCGCCGCTGCTGCGCGGCCGCTCCCCGGCCCGCATGCTCGCGACCAGCTCGCGCAGCTGCGCGAGATGCGAACTGGGCACGTCCTCACCGAAGTCCTGCCAGTCCGCGGCCAGTTCGGCGGGCACGCCGGGGGCCGGAGTGATGCGCCAGTCGGCGTTGCGGTGGCCGTAGAGGTGGGTGAGCTCGACGGTGGCGCGGGCGCAGTCGATCCGGATACGGCTGACCTCGTCGGGCGACAGGACGCTGTTGACGACGGTTGCCAGCGCGCCGTTCTCGAAGCGCACCAGGGCGGTGGAGACGTCCTCCGTCTCCACGTCGTGCACCAGCCGTCCGGCCATCGCCCGGACCTCGCTCCACGGGCCGAGCAGATCGAGCAGCAGATCCATCTGATGGATCCCGTGGCCCATGGCGGGGCCGCCGCCCTCGGTCTGCCAGCGGCCCCGCCAGGGCACGGCGTAATAGGCGGTGTCGCGGTACCAGGTCGTCTGGCAGTGCGCGACCAGCGGGCGCCCGATGGCCTGTTCGGCGAGCAGCCGTCGTACGTGCCGGGCGCCTGAGCCGAAGCGGTGCTGGAAGACGATGGCGGCGTACGGCCCGCCGTCCTCGCCCTCCGCGGCCTCGACGGCGTCGAAGTCGGCGAGCGTCGGCACGGGCGGCTTCTCGCACCACACCCAGGCACCGGCCCGCAGGGCGGCGATGGTCTGGTCGCGGTGGAGCGTGGGCGGGGTGCAGATGGTGACCAGGTCGGGCCGATGCTCCCGGAGCATCAGGTCCAGATCGGTACAGGCGTACGGAATGCCGCCCTCCGCGCAGAAGGCCTCGACCGAGGCGACATCGATGTCGACGGCGGCGACGACCTCGACCTCGCCCTCCTCGGCGAGCCGGGCCAGCGCGGGGAGATGCGAGTCACGCGCGATCGCACCGGTGCCGACGACGGCGACCTTGATACGGCGGCCGGCGAGCGGGGCGGGGCGCGGACGATACGTCCCGGGTTCGGTCTCGGATGCGGGCATGGACGCGATCAGCACTCCTCAGGGGAACGAGCAGGGCTCCCCAGGGAGCCAGCAAGCGCTTTCTCTACCGCTGCAACGTAAGCGCCGCCCCCGCCGCAGGTCAACACCGCGAACCCGGGGCGGCCGCCCGGCTTCGAAACCCCTGTGCCGGGCCCGTCATCCCGGGACGCTACGCTGCCCCTCGACATCTGTGATCACCTCACCCGCGGCTCGGCGTACCCGTCACTCCGGCCCGATCAGCACTTGGACCCCGTAACTTCATGTCTTGGTTTGAATCCCTCATCCTCGGACTCGTCCAGGGGCTGACCGAGTTTCTGCCCGTCTCTTCCAGCGCGCATCTGCGGCTGACGGCGGCCTTCTCGGGCTGGGAGGACCCGGGCGCGGCCTTCACGGCGATCACCCAGATCGGCACGGAGGCGGCGGTGCTGATCTACTTCCGCAAGGACATCGGGCGGATCATCTCGGCCTGGTCGCGGTCGCTCACCAACAAGGCCCTGCGCAAGGATCATGACGCGCAGATGGGCTGGCTGGTGATCGTCGGCTCGATCCCGATCGGTGTGCTCGGCGTAACGTTCAAGGACCAGATCGAGGGGCCGTTCCGCGATCTGCGGATCACGGCGACGATGCTGATCGTCATCGGCATCGTCATCGGCGTCGCCGACCGACTGGCGGCGCGGGACGAGAGCGGCGGCCGCCACCGTGCGGCCAAGCAGCGCAAGCAGCTCACGGACCTGAATGTGAAGGACGGCCTGATATTCGGCGTCTGCCAGGCCGCGGCGCTCATCCCCGGTGTCTCCCGCTCCGGTGCGACGATCAGCGGTGGCCTCTTCATGGGCTACCAGCGCGAGGCCGCGGCCCGCTACTCCTTCCTCCTCGCCATCCCCGCCGTACTCGCCTCCGGCCTCTTCGAGCTCAAGGACGCGATGGAGAACGACCACGTCTCCTGGGGGCCGACGATCTTCGCGACCGTCATCGCGTTCGCGTGTGGATATGCCGTCATTGCGTGGTTCATGAAGTTTATTTCCACCAAGAGCTTCATGCCGTTCGTCTGGTACCGCATAGTCCTCGGCATAGTGATCGTCGCGCTGGTGACGATGGGCGTCCTGAGCCCGCACGCGGCCGAGTCGGCGGGCTGATCCACCCCGTCGGCAGGGCGAGGGCCCAGGGCTCCGGGTCGATGTCCAGCCCGTTGGCGACGTATGCGATCGTGCGGTACCAACCGGCGAGGACGAGGAACTCCAGCGCCTCGGCCTCGCCGAGGTGTTGTCGCAGGTCCTCCCAGACGGTGTCGCTGAGCCGCGAGCCGGCGTGGAGTTCGTCGACGGCACGGAGCAGTGCCGTCTGCCGGGGCGACCAGGCCGGGTCGTCGGGGGTGCCGCTCGCGGTCAGGGCCACCTGCTCCGGAGTGAGACCTGCCGTCTCGGCGTATGCCGCCATGTGGACCCCCCACTCGTACGCACAGCCGCACCGGGCGCAGACACGGGCGATCACGAGTTCGCGGTCGGCGTCGCCCAGCCTGCCGTGGACGAGGAGTCCGGCGCCCAACGCCCGCATGCGGGAGGCCAGTTCCGGATGCCGCTCAAGAACCTTGAAGAGCATCAAGGGCTCCTCGGTGACGCCGGGCGGCATCCATCGGCGCAGGGAGCGATCGGTCTCGGGGGCGTAGGGCGGCGCGACACCGTCGATGCGCTGCTTCATGCACCCCACTGTTGCGCTTCTGAAATCGAAGCGCAAGAGTGAAAGCGCGGACGACGACTGCGGAGAGGACCTCACGTGGCAGAGACTCCCGCCCCCGGACGCCCGGTGCGCGGATCCACCACCGGCCGCCCGGTCATGGCCGCACTGGACCTGCTGGGCAGACGCTGGATCCTGCGGGTGATCTGGGAACTCCACCAGCACGGCGGACCGATCGGCTTCCGCGATCTCCAACGCCGCTGCGACGGCATGTCGTCCAGCGTGCTGTCCACCCGCCTGACCGAACTGCGCGAGGCGGGTCTCGCCGCCCCGACCCCCGAGTCCACCTGGCACCTCACCCCGCTCGGCACGCATCTCGTCACCGCGATGGGCCCGCTCCTGGACTGGTCGCGGGTGTGGGCCGCACAGCAGGGCTCACCCGACACGGATACGACAGGCCCCAACCCCTCCTAGCGTCAAGGGACTTACGGAACGGGCACCGCGTCGGAGCCCGTGACCAACCGCATACGGAATGAGTAGCGGTCCGGTAGCGCAGTGTCAGTGCTTGCCCCTAGGCTTGTCCGCATGTCCCCCGATTCCGTGGCCTCTGGTTCCATGCGGTCCGCCGCCGAGGTGAACGAGCAGATCCGCGCGCTGTGGACGCGCGCGGGCGGCTCGCTGTCGGCCCAGGAGCGCGTGGAGTACGAGTTGTTGGTGGTCGAATGGGCGGCCGCGATCCGCGGTGACGTCATCGAAGCGGCCTGAGCGTTCGCCACGCCCGCACGGCGCAGTTCCGCCGACCCGTGGGTCATCGCCCACCCGACACCCGTAGCACCGTCCCCGTCGCGTAGGACGCGTCCGGGGACATCAGCCACGCCACCGCAGCGGCGATCTCCTCGGCCTGTCCCGGGCGCCGCAGTGGGATCGTGGCGGCCGCCCGCCGGGCGCGGTCCGGGTCGCCCATGGCCGCGTGCATCTCGGTGTCGATGATGCCGGGGGCCACGGCGTTGACACGGATGCCGTCCGGGCCGAGTTCCTTGGCCAGGCCCAGGGTCAGCGTGTCGACAGCCGCCTTGGTGGCCGCGTAGTGGACGTAGTCGCCGGGGCTGCCGAGGGTCGCGGCCGCCGAGGAGATGTTCACGATCACGCCACTGCGCCGCGCCGCCATCAGCTGCGCCGCACGCCGCGAACACAGCAGCGTGCCCAGCAGATTGACGTCGACGACCCGGCGCAGGTCCGCAGGGTCCGCGTCCGCGAGCCGCCCCAGCGGACCGGTCACCCCGGCGTTGTTCACCAACCCCGTCACCGGCCCCAGTTGCTCCTCCGCCGTCTCGAAGAGCCGCGCCACATCCGCCTCGACCGAGGTGTCCGCCCGTACCGTCACCGCCCGGCCCCCGGCCTTCCGCACCCCGTCCGCGACCGTCCCTGCGGCCTCGGCGTCCCGCGCGTACCCCACCACGACGTCGTGCCCCTCCGCCGCGAGTCGCAGACAGGTCGCGGCGCCGATGCCCCGGCTACCGCCCGTGACCACGGTGACGGGACGGATCATCGGTGCCTCCTGGCTCGTCTACGACATGAAGATCGCCCCAGAATCGCAGATACGGGGACGTCTGCCGGGCCGGGCAGGGTGAACGGCCCTCGAATATCACCGCGTACCCCTTGGCTCGGCCCGTCACATGCCCAAAACTGAGCCGATGACGCAGCGTGTGGAGCTCGCCACCGTGATGGACCGGCTGGCAGTCGACGAAATGATCACTGACTATGCGGTGGCCGTGGACGACGGTGACTGGGAGGCGTACCGGCAACTGTTCACGGCGGACGGGCGGGCGGACTACCGTTCGGCCGGCGGAATCGAGGGGGATGCCGGGAAAATCGCCGGCTGGCTCGCGGAGAACCTGCAGCTGTTCTCGATGCGGCAGCATCTGATCGTCAACCGCCGGGTGCGGTTCGGGATCCGGGAGCAGGACACCGGCGACACGGCCCGCGTGCGGGCCGACTATGTGAACCCGATGCGTTTCGCCGGCGAGGACGGCGACTCGGGCGCCCCCGACTTCCTCTGCGGCGGCCGGTACGACTTCGCGCTGCTGCGGACGTACGACGGCTGGCGGCTGCGCGAGGTCGTGGTGCAGGAGAAATGGCGCCGCGTGCCCGACCGGCAGCCGACGCCCTGACCGCCCCGGCGTGAGCAAGTCGGCCGACGCCGTCTGTCCCGAGATCATCCGGGCGCGCACACTGGAGGGACACCGGTCTGGGAGGCGCCGTATGAAGTCGTTCGGGCAGTGGCTCACCTCCCCCTGGCGTCGGTCCACGCTCGCTGCCCTGGCCGGCGCGCTGCCCGTACTCGCGTTCCCGGCGCCGTCCCTGTGGTGGTGGGCGTACATCGCGCTCGTGCCCTGGATCGCACTGATCCGCTCCGCACCGACCGGGAAACGGGCGCTGTACGACGGCTGGTCCGGCGGGTTCGGGTTCATGCTGGCGATGCACCACTGGCTGCTGCCGAACCTGCATGTGTTCACGTTCGTCATAGCGTCCCTGCTCGGGGCGCTGTGGGCCCCCTGGGGCTGGCTGGTACGGCGTTTCCTGGCCGGGGTGCCGTCCCCGGGTCGCGTCGCCGGCGCGCTGGCGGTGCTGCCGGCGGGCTGGCTGATGGTCGAGCTGGTCCGGTCCTGGCAGGGCCTCGGCGGGCCGTGGGGCATGATCGGTTCCAGCCAGTGGCAGGTGGAGCCCGCGCTGCGGCTGGCCTCGGTCGGCGGTGTGTGGCTGCTGAGCTTCCTGGTGGTGACCGTGAATGTCGCGGTCGCCGTGCTCGTCATGGTCCGCGAGTCCCGGATTCCCGCCGTGGCCGGAATCGTCGCGACGGCCGCCGCCACCTCGGCGGCCTGGATGTGGTCGCCGCGGCCCGAGGTGGAAGGACAGGCACGAATAGCCGTCGTCCAGCCCGGTGTCATCACCGGCCCCGCCGACCGGTTCACCCGCGAGGAGCAGCTCACCCGTGAGCTCGTCGGCCAGGACCTCGACCTGATCATCTGGGGTGAGAGCAGTGTCGGCTACGACCTGAACACCCGGCCCGACCTCACACGGAGGATCGCCGCGCTCTCACGCGAGACCGGGACGAACATCCTGGTGAACGTGGACGCACGGCGCTCCGACCGCCCCGGCATCTACAAGAGCTCGGTGCTCGTCGGCCCGGACGGCCTCACCGGCGCCCGCTACGACAAGATGCGGCTCGTCCCCTTCGGCGAGTACGTCCCCTTCCGCTCGGTCCTCGGCTGGGCGACCTCCGTCGGCGAGGCCGCCGGGGAGGACCGCAGGCGCGGCACCGAGCAGGTCGTCATGGACGCCGGTCAGGGGCTGCGGATCGGGCCGATGGTCTGTTTCGAGTCCGCGTTCCCCGACATGAGCCGTCATCTCACCGACGACGGCGCCGACGTACTGATAGCCCAGTCGGCGACCTCCACCTTCCAGCAGAGCTGGGCTCCCGAGCAGCACGCCTCACTCGCCGCCCTGCGCGCCGCCGAGACCGGCCGCCCCATGGTCCACGCGACACTCACCGGCGTCTCGGCCGTCTACGGGCCCGACGGAGAACGCGTCGGCCAGTGGCTCGGCACCAGCGCGAGCGCCTCGCAGGGGTACGACGTGCCGCTCTCCCGGGGTGTCACGCCCTACGTCCGCTTCGGCGACTGGCCGGTACACGCCGCACTGCTGATCATGGTCGCCTGGTGCGCCGTGGAGGGCGTACGGACACTCCGGCTCAGGCGGCCCGCTCCCGAACCGCATCAACAACCCGCTCGCACAATTCGTGAGTGGCCAGCGCGTCACGAGCACTGAGCACCTTGCCCGCACGCACAGCGTCCAGGAAGGCACCCCCGCCTGGCACGATCCGCACTGCCGATCATGGCCGCCCGGTACGCCCCCGACGGCGTACGGACACTCCGGCTCAGGCGGCCCGCTCCCGAACCGCATCAACAACCCGCTCGCACAATTCGTGAGTGGCCAGCGCGTCACGAGCACTGAG